>JAZKJF010000008.1:338-384806 GCA_040384465.1 Pseudomonadota bacterium
TCGCGACCCCGACCTTGGCAAGGTCGTGCTCTACCAACTGAGCTATTCCCGCTTTATTTCTGTCATTCCGGCTGATAATGCGTATTTCCACCCGGACTCTTTCGTACTTCTGGTTGCCATCTTACCCTTTGCTGGTAAGCCCCGAGGCCGTAAAGAGGCGCCTATTCTAATGCCATAACAAACTATGTCAAGCAATTAGGTACGGATTTTTTCTAATGAATTTACGCGACATCAACCGTTGAATCCGTCACGAAAGTCCTTGTTATTTCATGGTCAAAGTGGGCAATGCTGCACGCAGATAACTGATCATTGACCACAGACTGAACACCGCAGACACATAGATCAGCACAATGCCGAACTGTGTAAAAATTTGCGGTGTGCTCGCATCCACTCCAATCAGAATGGTGATTGCGATCATCTGTACTGTGGTCTTGACCTTGCCGATGTACCCCACGGCCACGAGGTCGCGCTTGTTGCAGTTGGCCATCCATTCACGCAATGCCGATACAAAGACTTCACGGGCAATGATGATCGCGGTGGGCATCACAAACCAGGGACTCGGGAAATTGGCTGCCAGCAGCACCAGTGCCATGACGACCAGCAACTTGTCGGCCACCGGATCGAGAAACGCACCAAAAGGGGAAGTTTGGTTGAGTCTGCGGGCCAGATAACCATCCAGCCAATCAGTCAGGCTGGCAATTGCAAAGAGCCCTGCCGCCAGCAGCGTGCCATGTGGAAGCGACGAATAGTACAGCGCGATGACCAAAGGGATCATCAGTACACGGGAGCATGTCACGATATTGGCAATATTCATGGACGCATTCTACTCGTTATGCAGGTGAGCATAAATGTCTTCTGCCAGCTTTTTGCTGATGCCCGACACTTTCGCCAATTGTTCCGGGCTGGCACGTTGGACTTCCTGCTGCCCACCGAAATGACGCAGCAATTCTCTGCGCCGCTTGGGCCCCAGCCCCGGTATCTGTTCCAACTCAGAGGTATTGCGAGTTTTTGCGCGGCGCGCACGATGCCCCGTGATAGCAAAACGATGCGCTTCATCACGAATCTGCTGCAATAGATGCAGGGCAATCGATTCCGTTGGCAGAACGATTTCCGTCACAATATCGGTACTATCACCGCTCTCTGTGACATTACCACGTGTGGAAAGAAACAAAGTCTCCTGCCCTGCCCTGCGACTGATCCCCTTCGCAATACCAATCAATTGCACGCTGCCGAGTTGACATTCATCGAGCACGCGACGCGCTTGTGCCAATTGACCTTTGCCTCCGTCAATTAACAATATGTCAGGCACCTTGCCATCGTCCACACTTTCTGCCGCTTCGCGCGCCACGCGGATGAAGCGACGGCTCAGCGCTTGGTCCATCGCTGCGTAGTCATCGCCGCCGGTAATGCCTTCAATATTGAAACGCCGATAGTCGGTCTTGAGCGGACCGTTAACATCAAATACCACGCACGACGCCACTGGACTCTCGCCCGAGGTATGGCTGATATCAAAACATTCGATGCGCAGCGGCAAAGCCTCAAGATGCAATGCTTTCTGCAACTGTTCGAAACGTTGCTGAACATTCTGTTTGTTGCTGACAAAACTCAGCAGACTCTGTTGTGCATTCGTGACCGCCATTGCAAGCCACCTGGCACGATGACCGCGCACAGACGCACTGATCTTGACAGTTTTGTTCGCGCAAAAACTCAATGCCTCTTCGAGACTTTTCTCATCTTCTATGGCCGGGCTGATGATGATTTCGCGCGGAATATTCGCAGCATTATCATCCTGCAGATAATAGCGCGCGATGAACGCCGAAAGCAGTTCACTTTCGGAACCAGCAAGCCGGTCACGCGGAAAAAAATTCTTGCTGCCAATCAACCGACCACCACGGATGACAATCAGGTGTACGCTGGCGTAGGCCGCTGACAAGGAGGCTGCGAGTACATCGGCGTCGCCGCCTTGATCGGAAACATACTGTTGTTCATGAATGCGCCGCAGGTCACCAATCTGATCACGAATCACGGCGGCCTGCTCGAAGTCCAGCGCCTCGGCCTTGCTCTCCATCTTCAGCGTCAGCTCCTTGATCAGGGTGTCGCTCTTGCCATTCAGAAACAGCGTTGAAAAATGTACATCCTGTGCGTAGTCCTGCGCTGAGATCAGTCCGACACACGGTCCGGTGCAGCGTTGAATCTGATACTGCAGACAAGGACGCGAGCGATTGCGAAAGTAGCTGTCTTCACACTGCCGCAGACGAAAAACTTTCTGCAGAATTCCCAGACTTTCACGCACCGCACTCGCACTCGGATACGGCCCGAAGAAAGTCGCATCTCGTTTTTTGCTGCCACGATAAAACGCCAATCGTGGATACTCGTCCTTGCTGGTGAGCATGATGTAGGGATAAGACTTGTCGTCGCGCAATTCGATATTGTAGGGCGGACGGTGTTGCTTGATGAGGGTCTGCTCCAGCAGCAGCGCCTCGGTTTCGGTGCTGGTGATGGTCACTTCGATGCTCTGGATACGCGCTACCAGCGCCATGGTCTTGGTATCCAGACCAGAGGCACGGAAATAATTGGAGACGCGTTTTTTGAGATTTTTAGCCTTGCCCACGTAGAGCAGCGCGCTGGCCGTATCGAACATGCGATAGACCCCTGGCCGCGAACTCAGCGTCGCAATCAGAGCCTTGGGGTCAAACCGAGGAGGAACCTGCGAGGGGCTCGCGGGATCAGAAGGCACTATCTCAGGAGACACTATCGAGGACACTGGCATCACTCAGTCCATGCCTGACAGCAAGTATGGTCAACTCGACATCACTGCTCAGCCCCAGTTTCTCGAAAATCCGGTAGCGATAGCTGTAGATAGTCTTCGGGCTCAGATTGAGTTCGCCGGAGATTCGATTGACCTTCTGACAGTCGATCAACATCAACGCAACCTGCAATTCACGTTGCGAAAGTGAATCAAAAGGAGTTCGACGTGGCTCATCAAACGGATTGAGCGCCAGATGCCGGGAGATTTTCTTCGTGATGTAGCGCTGTCCAGCATGCACCAGACGGATTGCGCGCAACAACTCCTGCACAGACACACACTTGGTGACAAAGGCGACCGCCCCTACTCGCAGCATACGCGCCGGAATCAGCCCGACCTCCAATGTTGACATCGCGATCACGCGCGTCGACGGCATGGCACGGACGATACGCTGAATGGTATCGACTCCAACCAGACCGGACATCTTCACATCCACCAGCACAATCTCCGGTTGCACCGTCTCCAGCAATTGCAATGCTTCGTCACCAGACACTGCCTGGGCGACAACCTGCATATCACTTTCGTCAGCAATCAGTCTGGCGATGCCGCAACGCACCAGTTCGTGCTCGTCGACCAGCATCACGCTGATCGGCTTGACAGCGGCGGCTGTCAACCCTGTGGCGTCAGACTGTTCAGATGTCCGCATTTTGGTTCATCTCATGAAATGTGGGGTGGAAAGTACCAGGCAATTTTTACCACAGCCGTGGAATCAAGTACATCTGCAAAGAGACGTCCAACTCCTCCATGCCAGCGAGCTTTCAGCCAGGCGGCTCGGCAGGAATCCACTGCACCTCTGGCTCCAGACGAATGTCAAACAGTCGTTCCACTGCTTCCATGATCTGCCGGGCCAGCGTCACGATTTCGGCAGCTGTCGCACCACCCCGATTGACCAGCACCAACGGTTGCTGCTGGTAGACCGCTGCTTGCCCGCATATCCGGCCCTTCCAGCCAGCTTTCTCGATCAACCATGCGGCAGGCACCTTGACCATGACGGCAGATGGCTGGCCAGCCTTGTCCTGTACGGGGTAAGAGGGTAACTCGGCATGGATTCGCACCAAGGCATCATACTGAAGCCGGGGAATCACCGGATTCTTGAAAAAACTCCCGGCATTACCCAACACGGCCGGGTCTGGCAATTTGCTGCGGCGAATCGCACAGACTGCATTGAAAACATCGGCGGGCTGAGGGTCGGTCAATCCCGACAGCGCCTGTGCAAGCGCCGCATAGGAGAGATTGACCTGCGCGTGACGATGCAGGCGAAAGGTCACATCCAGCACAATCTTCCGGCCCCGCAGACGCCCTTTGAAAACACTGTCCCGATAGCCGAATTCACACTGTGCAGAGGACAAAGTCTCCACCTCGCCCGTGTTGATATCGAGCACTGTCACCGCGCTGAGCCACTCCTGTATCTCGACCCCATAGGCCCCGATATTCTGAATCGGGGCAGCGCCCACGCTGCCCGGAATCAATGCGAGATTTTCCAGTCCGTGATAACCCTTGTGCAGACAATGCTGCACAAACTCATGCCAGTTCTCTCCGGCGGCGGCGCGCACGAGCAGTTCACTGCCTTGCGGATCACCCTGTTCATCACCCGTTCCAGTCAGTAATTCGATACCGTGCAGGGCAATCTGCACTACCACACCAGGATAATCGCTGCACAGCAACACGTTGCTGCCCCCTCCAAGCACCAGCAATGGCAGCTTCTTCACCCGCCTGAATTGCAATGCCACGCGTAGCTCCTGCAGGGTGTGTACCGCGCAAAAATAGCGGGCCCTGGCGTGGATGCCAAAGGTATTGCGGGAGCCAAGATCAACGTTCTCCTGCATGCCTGCCGGTACAAATCCTGTCATGAATCCTTCCGCTATTCAGCCTTGCAGATTCTGTTTTCTGATGTGGGTAAGCAACGCATCGGCGGCTTCTTCGACCAGATTCAGAACCAGTTGAAACCCTTCCCCGTCTCCGTAGTAAGGGTCGGGGACCGAGAGATAATTGTTGTCCACGAAATCCATGAACAGGCGCAGCTTGTATTGCAAGGCGGCCGGGCACAAGGCTTGGAGATCGCGCAGATTGTTGTCATCCATGGCAAGAATGTAGTCGAAGCGCTCAAAGTCATCGCTATGCACCTGTCTGGCGCGCAAGCCGTTGAGGTTGTAGCCGCGCTGCTGGGCCGCATTGCGGGAGCGCATATCGGGCTTTTCGCCGATATGAAAATCACCGGTCCCCGCCGAATCCACCTCGATCATTGCGGTCAGACCAGCGTTTTCGATACGGTGCTGGAAGACCCCGTGCGCGGTCGGCGAACGACAGATATTGCCCAGACAGACCATCAAAACCCGGACTGGCGTACTGCTGCTATGTCTCAACGATGTGCCCTCTCTCCATGCACCCTCTCCGCTCCGGTTGCCGATGCGCGTTACGCTGCGCCCTGCGTTGCTCGCAGATAAGCACGAACCGCTTCCAGATCTTCAGGCGTATCGACACCAGCGGGCATTTTCTCAGCGGCACGGCCCATATGAATGCGGACACCGTGGCTCATGGCACGCAGTTGCTCCAGCCGCTCCGACACTTCCAATGCCACCTGCGGCCAAGTGACATAACTGTCCAGAGTCGCCACGCGATAGGCATAGATGCCGATATGACGTTTGCCGAACGGCAGATCGCTTGTGGAAACAGCATCGGCTGCGCGCCAGGGGATGGGTGAACGACTGAAATACAGGGCATAACCCTGCAGGTCGGTGACCACCTTCACGGCGTTGGGATTGCGATATTCGTCAATACTGTGGACATCCTCATACAGCGACGCGATGCCTGCGTCGGAGTGCTCCCGCAGGTTCTGCGCCACCAGATTGATGGCAGCAGGTGGGATCAAGGGCTCATCCCCTTGCACGTTGACAACGATCTCATCTTGTTTCAGTTGTAACTGTCGTGCGACTTCCTGAATACGGTCTGTACCGGACTGATGCGTGGAAAGAGTCATGCAGACATTGCGGGTAAAGCCGGAAGCCACCTCGCGAATACGTTCGTCATCCGTGGCAATGTACACAGCGCGGGCGTCACTCTGCAGCGCACGCTCATAGACATGCTGCAACATCGGTTTGCCCGCGATATCCAGCAGTGGCTTCCCCGGCAACCGGGTGGAGGCATAACGCGCTGGAATGACGACCACGAATGACATCAGCGCTTCTCCCGCTCTTCCAGAGTCAGATGCCGGGCCTCGGATTCCAGCATCACCGGAATGCCATCGCGGACTGGGAATGCCAGCGCATCGCCAAAGCAAACCAGTTCCGAGGCCTGGCGGTCATGTTTGAGCGGGCCTTTGCAGAGCGGGCACGCGAGAATACTCAATAATTTCTGGTCCATTGATCCCTCCTCAAGTCTGATTTTGGAGCACTTTTACGCTCGCAATTCTGGCACTGATATCCTGCAACAGGTGTGCGCTGAAGGCCGAATCCAGCTCCGCCTCCACGGCCAGATACCAATAATCGGCCTCGGCAAAACTCTCACATTTCACGGCATCTTTCTGTGTCATCACCACCGTGTTGCCGCTGGCAAAGCGCAGGTCCTGGGCGCCAAACCGGTAATGATCCGGAAACGGATGGCACAGTGGCGCATAGCCGAGCGCGCGCACTGTCGCGAAGAAGCGTTGCGGGTTGCCGATGCCAGCGAAAGCATGCAAGCGCCCCGCTCCCGCCAGCGGCAAACTGTGCAGATCAACCCGCGCACCGCTACGCAGATTCACCCAGGCGGCCGGCCGCAGCTGCATGACCGGTTTGCGCCCAAAACGCCCGGAGGCGAGTGTGCTGCTCGTTCCTGGAGTCTGGGCGGTATCAACCGGCTCGCCATTCAGCACCACATAGTCGACCTCTGTCAGCCGTGAGGCCGGCTCTCGCAAGGGCCCCGCGGGCAGGCAAAGCCCATTGCCCAGCAGACGTTCAGCATCGAGCATGACGATTTCGAGAGCACGTGGCATGGCGTAATGCTGCAGACCGTCGTCACTGATGATGACATCGCAAGTCTGGCTCTTGTGCAGGGCGGCGATGGCGCGGACACGTTGACGGTCCACCACCACCGGGCATGACACACTGCGCCGGATCATGATGGCCTCATCTCCGGCTTCCTCTACGGTGGAAGCCGCGTCGAGAAAATAGGGATAACGGGGCGCTCGCCCCCCATAGCCACGGGTAATGATGGCGGGCCGTAGACCGATAGCCTGCAACTGCCTGACCAGTGCGATCACGAACGGTGATTTGCCCGTGCCCCCCACAGTGATATTGCCTACCACCACCACGGGTGGCATGACAGAGGGATTCTTAGATTCAATTGCTACAGCACGCTGCAAACGCGCACGACGTTGACAGGCCAGCAGAGTAAACAGAACGGAGAACGGCCACAGCAACCAGAGCCAGCGGTGTTTCCGGTACCAGGCATCGACAATCGTCATTCATCACCCTGCTCTGGTTCGGTAAATTGAATCTTGTGCAGGTTGGCATAGTGGCCTTTCAAAGCAAGCAGCTCCTGGTGGGTCCCCGATTCGACGATGCTACCCTTGTCCATCACGATGATGATGTCGGCATTTTCGATAGTGGAGAGACGGTGTGCGATTACAAAGGTAGTGCGGCCCTTCATCAGCGTGCTGAGCGCCTGCTGAATGTGCTGCTCGGACTCAGAGTCCAGCGCCGAAGTCGCTTCGTCGAGCACCAGGATCGGCGCATCCTTGAGGAAGGCTCTGGCAATCGCGACGCGCTGCCGCTGTCCGCCCGACAGCATCAGGCCGGAATCGCCGACGATAGAGTGAATGCCATTCCCCAGTTTTTCGATAAACTCCATGGCGTGCGCATTTTTTGCCACCGCGATAATGGCCTCATCGCTGATGCTGCCATCACTGCCGTAAGCAATGTTGTCCGCCACTGTCCCCTCAAACAGCACCACATCCTGGCTGACGACGGCAATCTGCTGACGCAGGTTTTGCAGGGTGTAGTCCTGCACCGGCACGCCATCGATCTTCAGCACACCGGATTCGATGTTGTAGAAACGCGGCAGCAGGCTCACCAGCGTGGATTTGCCACTGCCGGATCTACCTACCAAGGCCACACTCTGCCCAGGTTTCACCGTGATATTGATGTGTGACAACACCGGCTCACCTTCTTTGTAGGCGAAGCTGACGTCTTCGAAGCTCACCTCACCTCGCACCCGAGCGACCGTGTGAGTGCCAGTGTCTTGTTCCGGTGTCTCATCCAGCAGCGAGAAGATGCTGTCGGCTGCGGAGATGCCACGCTGCACCACGGAGTTGACCTGGGAGAGTTGGCGAATGGGTTTGGCCAGCAATCCTGCCACCGTCAGAAAGGAGACGAAGTCACCGGCAGAGGCACTGGCAAACAACTCTGGCGACATGGCGAACCAGATCAGCACTGCCATGGCAACGCCGATCAGAAACTGGATGGTGGGAATTGCCACTGACTGCGTGCCGACCATCTTCATGTTCTGACGACGATTCCGCTCACTGGCATAGCGAAAGCGATCCAGCACAAAGTCACTGGCGTTGAAAGTCCTGACGACCCGTTGCCCCTTGATGGATTCGTTGGTGATCTGGGTGACGTCTCCCATGGAGTTTTGCATCTGCGCACTGTACTTGCGGAACTTGCTGGACGCGAAATTCACCACCAGAGCGACGCAGGGAGCCACCAGCAGGAAGACCAGACTCAGTTGCCAGTTGCTCCAGAATAACGCGATCAGCAGACCGATCACGGTCAGCCCTTCGCGAAAGATCACAGTCACGGCGTTGGTAGCGGCGCCGCTGATCTGCGACACATCGTAAGTTACCTTGGACACCAGACGCCCAGCGGTGCTGTTGTCGTAATAACGCACAGGCAGCTGTAGCATCTTGTTCATGAGGTCGCAGCGCAGTTTGTGCACAATGTGGTTGGCGATGTACTCCAGCGAATACCCCCCCATGAAACCCCCAATCCCGCGCACCACCACAATCGCCACACAGATCAGCGGGCTGAGGATACGAGCATCCGGATTGCCGGCATTGACCTGATCGACCGTCCAGCCCAGCCACTCTGCCGTGGCCACGCCGGTGATTGAAAAAATGATGTAGCCGAGCACGCTGACGCCGAACACCATACGGTGAGGTTTCACGTACATGAGCAGGCGCTTGTACAGCTCCCAGCCCCGCTTATCCATCTTCTGTTTTGCCATACTGTGATGTCGTCTGTTCGGTGAATGCGGAGGACGTCAGCCTCCTGCGGGGACTCAGTTGTCGTCGTCCGGTTGGCGCGTCGCAATACTGAGCTTGCTGAAACCGGATTTGCCAATGGCATCCATGGCCGTGACTACCGACTGATGGGAGGCTTCCGCATCAGCAATCAGAATCAGTGCCACATCCCGGTCGCCCAGTGCCACTTCTTCCAGCCCCTGCATCAGGGTGCTGAGCTCTGAATTCACCAGCGGGCGGCCGTCAATCGCGTAGGCACCGCCCTGACTGACGGAAATCTCGATAGTGCGGGCGGTTTGTTGCACCGCGTTACCATCGGCCTCCGGAAGGTTGACGGCAAGACGCGATTCGCGAGTGAAAGTGGTAGACACCATGAAGAAGATCAGCAGCAGGAAGACCACATCAATCAACGGTGTCAGGTTGATCTCCAGGTCCTGTGTAATGCGACGCTGAAACTTCACGGATTTCCGATCTCTTTGATTTCGACACGGCGATCACTGTGCAGAGCATCCACCAGCTTGATGGACTCCTGCTCCAGACCGAGCACCAGCGTATCGACACGCCGCATGAACATGCGGTGGAACATGTACGCAGGAATGGCGACACACAAGCCGGCAGCTGTCGTTATCAACGCTTGCGAGATACCCCCGGCCAGCGCACTCGGGTCCCCGGTGCCCTGCACCATGATTTCGCTGAACACCTGAATCATGCCGAACACAGTTCCCAGCAAGCCCAGCAAAGGGGTGATGGCGGCAATGATGCCCAAGGTATTGAGGTAGCGTTCGAGATCGTGCACTACAAGGCTTGCCGCCTGCTCGATGCTTTCGGTCATCGCGCTGCGTCCGTACTTGGCATTGACCAGACCAGCGGCGAGGATTTGTCCGAGGGGGGAAGCGAGTCGCAACTCGCGCAGATGAGCGGCGTCGAGTTCGTTGTTCTTGATCCAGGTCCAGACCTGGCCGAGGGTGTAGCGAGGGGAGATCCGCGTTGCGCTGAGTGTCCAGAAACGCTCGATCACGATGGCAATGGCCACGATCGAACTCAGAATGATGGGCAGCATCAACCAACCGCCTGCCTTGATTATTTCAACCACAATCTACCTCCGGTAATGACGGCGGCTACTTTACCATACTCAATCACCACCACGTGAGCGCCAGTTAGCCACCTTTGGCAGCGAAGACTATCGGTCTGGCGCCACCTTCTGAACACTGTGAGTGTCAAGCCCGTGCAAACGCGCGGACTCTGACGAAGGACGCGTGAACCAGTAGCGCCGTTCATGGCTGCGAAATTCCTGCGGTGGCAGCAGAGTTGCCGTCTCTCCCAGGCGCAGCGTGAGTGCACCTGACAGGGCAGTGTTGTAGGGCGCCACTCCGAGCGACTCATAGCGCGCCACGACGTCGGGCGCCGGGTGGCCAAACTGACTGCGATAGCCTGCCGAGTACAGCACGACGCTCGGTTGTACCGCTGTCAGAAACGCTGCCGAAGAGGAAGTGCGACTGCCATGGTGCGGAGCGACCAACACATCACTGCCCAGAGCAGCGCCGTAAGCCTGCAGCAACCGCCGCTCGGCCTCGGCTTCAATGTCGCCCGGCAGCAATGCACTCTGACCAGCAGCCTCGATGCGCAAGACACAGGAGCTGTCATTCCCATCGTAGGGCAACCCAGCAGGCGGGTGCAAAATCTCGAACTGTACTCCGTCCCATTCCCAGCGCTGGTGTTGTTCGCACAGTGCGAAATTCTCCGGTGCTTTCCCCAGCGCTGGCCATGTACTACCTGCTATGTCGCCTATCTCCATCAGTTTCAGCAATGACTCCACCCCACCGGCATGGTCGTTGTCACCATGGCTGACAATGAGCCTGTCCACACGCCGCAATCCGTTGCGGCGCAGAAACGGAAAGACCACCGCGCTGCCAGTATCGAAACTCTCGCTCAGACGCGGGCCGGTGTCATAGACCAGCACATGCTCTGCCGTCTGCACGACCACTGCCAAGCCCTGCCCTACATCCAGTACAGTGATCTCGGCAATACCAGGGTCGAGACGTTGGCGCTGCGGAAACAGCAATGGCAGAAACATCACCAGTGCCAGCCAACGGGCAGGCCAGCCACGCGGCATCAACAGCAGCAAAGTACCGAACCCGGCAAACACCAATGCCGCTATCGTCAGACCAAAGAATTGCCAGAGCACCAGCTCCCCACTCTGACGAGTCAATGCCTGCAGCAACCAGATCACCACTGCCAGCACATGGTCGGCGACCGTCAATAACAGTGCGCCAAGCGGAGCATGGATCACCAGCAACAAGGTGCCCAGCAGAGCCACCGGCACCACCAGAATATTGACCAAAGGAATCGCCAGCACGTTGGCCAATGGCGAGAGCAGGGACAGCTGCTGCATCATGATGGCCAGCGGCACGATCATGCCGATGAAGACCACGTACTGCGGTTGCACATGCTGTTGCCACAGACGCTGCCAAGACCAGCGTTCGTGCTCGCCAGTGTCGGGGTGACGATCAGCACCGCGCAAATGTCGAATGCCACCGAAGGCCAGCAACAAGGTGCCAACTGCCCCAAAAGACAGCCAGAATCCCGCCCCTGTCAGGCTTAGCGGATTGATCAACAGCACCAGTGTCAGCGCCAGACAAAAGCTGAACGACACCGGCAATTGCCGCCCCATAAGCTGGCCACTCATGAACACCAGCACCATGATGCAGGAGCGTTGCGTCGGCACTGAAAATCCTGCCAACACACCGTACAGAAGAGCGCCCGTTACCGCCCCAAGTGCCCCGCATTTCTGCGCAGGAATACGCAGCAACAACCATGGGCTCACGCGCACCAAGCGGTTACACAAGCCGTAGCACAGCAAGGCAACGAAGGCGATGTGCATTCCGGAAATCACAATCAGATGGTTGGTTCCGGTTGCTGTGAACAACGACCAACTCTCGGCGCTGATCTGCTCCTGATCGCCCAGCACCAAGGCCAGGATGATGCTGGCGTGGGGCAAGTCCTGCATCGCTGCCAGCATTTTCTCGCGCAGCCGGAAACGCACTAAGGAGATTGAAAGCGGACCATCTTCCAGATGCACATTGAACGGGTTCTCCCGCACATACCCTTTTGCCGCATAGGCTTGTTGAAACAGCCAGCCCTCGTAGTCGAAACCACCGGGATTGGCGAAACCGTGAGGTTGATTCAAACGCACACGCAGCAGCCAGCGCTGGTCGGGAATGAGATCGACACTGCCGTAGTGGTTGAGCAGAATTTTGCGATCATTAAAGCGGGAGCTGAACTCCGGAGGCTGGTCGGAACAATCGCGCGGCAACAGGGTGAAACAACTGCTCTCCACCTGAAACGTGAACTGCTGAGAGCGCCCGTTGCTTTGTGGCAGACCGCGCACCTCGCCAGTGACCCAGAAGTCTTCACCCTCTAACTCAGCAGGAAGCAATGCTGCCAGACGTGCACTGCCTACCCCGATTGCCCAGCCGATCCCCAGCAACAAAGCAGCAGCGACAGCAACAGGTGCAGGGGCACGCCACACTGTCACGCACAAGGGCACCGCCAGCGCGATCAGCCATATGAAGTGCAGCGCGGGCAAATCAGAAAGGTGAGAAACAACGGCAGTGCCGCTGCAGAACGCGATCATCCGTGAGCGCATGGTTTGGCAATCCAATTAAGGCATCACCTTGGAGTATAGAAGCGAATCCCAGAACAGTGGGGGTGAAACTTGGGGTCAGAGTAAAAATACAGTAGTTTGCACTACTGTATTTTTACTCTGACCCCAAGTTTCTACTCGAAGCGCAGGGCTTCGGCGGGCTGCACCCGCGACGCGCGATAGGCGGGATAGACGGTTGCCAATACTGACAGCATGAATACGCCAATGCTGACTCCAACGATGTCGGCAAGACGGATTTGCGAAGGCAGGAAATCCACAGGGTAAACCTCAGCACTAAGCAGCTTCACCCCCAGCGCGGACTCAATCAAGGCTGCGATATCGCTGATGGTCAGTGAGAAAAACACCCCGAACACAACACCCAATCCGGTACCAATCAGCCCGACCACACACCCCTGTGTCATGAAGATGCGGCCGATGGTCTGCGGGCTGGCACCAAGGGTTCTGAGGATGGCGATATCCCCACGCTTGTCACGCACGATCATGATGAGGCTGACCACCAAATTGAACGCCGCGACGCCCACCAGCAACCACAACAAGAAGCTGACGATGGTGCGCGAGAATTGAATGTTCTCGTAGATATTGCCGAACAGCTGCGTCCAGGTCTGCACTTCAAAATCCACTGACAACTGCTCCTGCAGTTCAGCACGCAGCTCACGCACCGCAAACAGGTCGTCGATGCGGAAGCGCAGGCCAGTGTAACTGTCCCGGTAACGGTACAAGGCCTGCGCATCCTGCAGCGTGATCATCGCCATGGCGCTGTCCAGCTCCAAGGTCCCCACACGGTAAATGCCCGCCACCGTAAACTGGCGTTGGGTCGGCAGTGGCACCAGCGGATTGACCGACACATTCAGGGAATAAAGACTGACCTTGTCACCCAGACCAACCCCCAGATTTTCTGCCAGAGTGGCACCCAGCACGATGTTGAAACGGCCGTCGTTCAGCCCTGCCAGGCTGCCAGTAAGCATGAAACGGTCGATGATGGAGATGCGCCCCTCCTGCTCCGGATCGATGCCGTTGACAAGGACGCCTTTGGAATAGCCCGGCACTGCTAACACTCCAGTCGCTTCAATCAGTGGGGCCGTAGCCAGCACTCTGGGATGGTTGTCCAGCAAGGCCTGAATGGGCTGCCACTGCTCCGGCGTCTGCCGTACCTGCGCCTTGATAGTGGCGTGCGGCAATATGCCGAGGATGTTCTCGCGCACTTCCCGATCAAAACCATTCATCACCGACAACACGGTGATCAAGATGGTAATGCCCAGCGCCAGACCACTGATGGTCAGCAAGGACATGAAAGAGACCAGCTGGCTGCGGCGCCCTACGCTGACGTAACGCAATGCCATCCACGCGGAGAACGAGCTTGCCGCGAGGGCGCCTATGGCAGAGGAGTTGCGCGGTTCAGCGGCCATGCGCATCCCCATCCACACTCTGCGGCTCAAGGCGACCGTTGCGCAGCAACAACACCCTGTCGAGTGAGCGTGCAAATTCCTCGTCATGAGTCACAACAATGAAGCTGGTCGCCAGCTGGGTATTCAGCTCCGCCATCAACAGATGAATCTCGCGTGCCGTGTGGCGGTCAAGATTACCGGTAGGTTCGTCGAGCAGCACACAGCGCGGCTCTGTGACCAGCGCCCGGGCGATAGCGACACGCTGACGTTCGCCTCCGGAAAGCTCCGACGGCTTGTGCTCCAAACGATGCCCAAGCCCGACACGCACGAGGATGGCCTTGCCTCTCTGTGCCGCACGCCGTACATCCAGCCCGGCGATCAACAGAGGCATGCAGACGTTTTCAAGCGCCGTGAACTCTCCCAGCAGATGGTGAAACTGATAGACGAAGCCGAGATAACGGTTACGCATCTGGCCACGCTGCGTTTCGTTGAGCGACGCCAGGTTCATGCCGGCGACCAGCACATCCCCCTGCGTAGGCAAGTCGAGTCCACCGAGCAGATTCAACAAGGTCGTCTTTCCCGAGCCTGAGCTACCAACAATCGCGATACGCTCCCCGGCGTACACCTGCAGATTCAGGTCCTCCAGGACTTTGACCTCTTCCGGACCCTGAAAGTAGACCTTGCCGAGATGCCGACACTCCAGCATCAGTTCAGGGCCCAGATCATGATTGGCGGTGCCATCGACCGAAGCAGCCGACGCGGACAGAGGGATTGAGTTCATGTTTATTCGTACCTCAGCACTTCGGCAGGCTGAATGCGGGTTGCCCGGTAAGCAGGGTAAAGAGTGGCGAGAAAGCTCACCGCCAACGCACTGATGCAGATCAGCACTACGTCTTCCGCGCGCAGTTCAGCGCGCAGATAGGAAATCATATAGACATCGTCCGGGGAAAACGCGGCATTCAGCATGGACTCTATGCCCTGCATCACCCGGGTCAGATTGAGCGAGAGCAGAACGCCAAGCACGGCGCCGAGTGCAGTACCAAAGACACCCACGGTCGTCCCCTGCGTCACGAACACGGTCATGATGGTGGCGCGGCTCGCTCCCATGGTCCGCAGGATAGCGATGTCGGCACTCTTGTCGGCCACCACCATCACCAGAGTCGACACAATGTTGACGGCACCGATGACCACGATCATCAGCAACATGAAGCCGGTCAGCGTTTTCTCCAGTCGCAGGGCATCGAACAGGCTGCTTTGGGTCTCGCTCCAGCTGCTGCTACTGAGCTGATCACTGCTGAGAGCCACCGGCAAGGTGTTCAACGCTTCCTGTGCAATGGCGCCCGCATTGAAAACATCTGTGACGCGCAGGCGCAGATGGACATCTTGTGCGCTGCTTGGTGGCGCAGAACCACCAAACAAAGTCTGAGCCGCAGACAAGCCGATCATCACCGTATTGTTGTTGCCATAAAAACCGAAATCGACGGCACCCACGACCTGAAATTTCATGACATCACTCAGATTGCGGCCGATCAGGCTGTTCAGCGACATCAAGGTCAGCTCGTCCCCCTGATACATGCCCAGACGATTCGCCATACTGAGGCCGAGAATAATGCCGTTGTCGGTCTCGCTCAGCCGCTCCAGCAAAGTCAGGAAAACGGGATTCTCCACCTGCAGCACGTCTGGTTCATACTCAGGGTCAACACCACGAATCTGCAGAAACTCGCCCCCGCCGTCGTAGCGCAGCCACCCTTCGCCTTCGACATAGGGCGCGGCCCCGATCACCTCCGGGTGCGCCTGCACCGCCGCCAGCAACTCCGGCCAGCGCGTCGCCAAACCATTGCCATCAGCAATACTGGCGTGCGGTACGGACTTCAGGGTTTCGTCACGCATAGTACTGGTCGAACCGTTAATGACCGAGAGCACGACGATGAGCGCAAGCACTCCCACTGTGATGCCCAGTGTCGAGACGATGGAAACGAAAGAGATGATCTGACTCTTCTTGCGCGTCCGTGTGTAACGCAGGCCAATGAAGAGTGCGACGGGTTTAAACATTACGTTGCAGAATCCTTTGCACAGTTTTGAAGCTCACCGGGGCGACGGGCGTACTGACCTCTGCAGCAATGCTGCGCAAGGACAGACCCTGTTCGCGCAGCTGCATGATTTTTTTCAACACCTTTTGCTCCATGGGGTTCTCGATGAGGCGACCATTCGAATGAATCATATAGCCAAAGGGGCGACTCCCTCCCAGGAAACGTCCTTTGCCACGCTGATCTTTCTTGATGTTCTTGATGCGCTCCACAGAGCGTCGCTGTTCCAGTGTCGCAAACAGGCGTGCGGCACTGAGGATATCAAACTGCATGGCCGAATCAGTGGCGTCCCCGCCCAGAGCGACCACATGCAGCGCCACACCTGCAGTCTTCAACCGTTCCAGCGTGGTGGCCGCATCATAGCAGGAGCTGAACAAGCGCTCCAAGGTATACACCACGACTGCGTCACCACTCTGGAGGCTCTCCAGCAATCTGCTGCCACCAGCGCGTGCGGCCAAATCCGCAATCCAGGTCACGCCGTAATCGGTAACTGTCTCTGCCGCATCCCAGCCACGGACCTCGCAGTACTGATTCAGCGCCTGCCGCTCAGCGCCAAGCGGATCGCTCGATTCTGCTGACGACTGCCGCGAAACAACAGCCCCTTCAAACTCGGAAGTGCGTATATAGAGGTAAATAGTCATCAGCTGTGTCCTTGTTTGTGCAATGCCACGCAGAGAACCATTCTAGACCCTCACCCAAACCGTGAGCAAGTTCTCCAGGTGTTTGAATTAAAAAGTATTTACTGTTATATTTCGCGGGCGCTGCAGAGTATGGGGAACATCGGCCCAGTTGGCCCACTCCCCGACATGCGAAATTTCTGACCTTCTGACGCCATGTCAATCAGTCATTAGGGCCCAGGCAGGCGCTGTGCCGCGACAAGATTTCAGGAAAGACCAAAGCAGTGAACAAAGCACCGGAAACACGGTGTTGAAAACATACGGAGTACTGGCAATAAGCGCCGGTACGAAAAAAAATACAGCCAGATAAATTCGGGTCGTATCAAATTCAGGAAGGTGCCGTCTCACGCCATTAACAGATGAGGCAGCACTGGAAGCAGTCAGGTTTACATGAATCGACTTTCCGACAGAGCCAGGCAACACACGCCTCTCTCTGTCAATGTGCCGCCGCGACGCTGCGCCACAGCAAAGTCAGAGATTTTCGTTATCGGATTTCAGTTCCCAGCTCACCAAGGTCGGCAATGCAGTTAATATCTCGCCATGGTTCTGTTGAAAAGAAAGCAAATCCGCTTTCAGTAATGCGCTGCCTGCAAGTTTGATGTACCCCGGGTTTACGATTCTGGCTCAACAGAAAAGTGAACCTCATCATGAAAAGAATGTTAATCAATGCGACTCAAGAAGAAGAGTTGCGCGTAGCCTTGGTTGATGGTCAGCGTCTTTACGACCTGGACATCGAGAACCGCTCCAGAATCCAGAAAAAAGCCAGTATCTACAAAGGCCGCATTACCCGCGTTGAACCCAGCCTGGAAGCCGCTTTCGTGGATTTCGGTGCTGAGCGTCACGGCTTTCTGCCCCTCAAGGAAATCTCTCCCCAGTACTTTACCAAGCGTGGCGGTGGCGAAGGCGGCCGCGTCAACATCAAGGAATCGGTTGCTGAAGGCACCGAAGTCATTGTGCAGGTAGAGAAGGAAGAGCGCGGCAACAAGGGCGCTGCACTGACCACTTTCGTCAGTCTCGCTGGCCGTTATCTGGTGCTGATGCCCAACAATCCTCGCGCCGGCGGCATCTCTCGTCGCATCGAAGGTGACGAGCGTTCCGAGATTCGTGAAGCGCTCAGCGGTCTGGATATTCCCGATGGCATGGGCATGATCGTGCGCACCGCAGGCGTCGGCAAACAGCAGCAGGAGCTACAGTGGGACCTGGACTATCTGCTCTCCCTGTGGAATTCCATCACCGAAGCGTCTACCCAGAAAGCTGCTCCTTTCCTGATCTATCAGGAAAGCAACGTCATCATCCGTACCATTCGTGACTACTTGCGCCAGGACATCGGCGAAGTGCTCTTCGACACCAAGGAAGCCTTCGACGAAGCCATCACCTTCGTGCGCCAGGTCATGCCGCACTACGAAGCGCGCATCAAGCTGTATCAGGAATCTCTGCCGCTGTTCAATCGCTACCAGATCGAAGGCCAGATCGAGACGGCATTCCAGCGCGAAGTGAAGCTTCCGTCCGGTGGGTCCATCGTGATCGACCCGACCGAGGCACTGGTGTCCATCGACATTAACTCCTCCCGTGCGACGCGTGGCTCCGACATCGAGGAGACTGCGCTGAACACCAACCTGGAAGCCGCCGACGAGATCGCCCGCCAGCTGCGTCTGCGTGACATGGGCGGCCTGATCGTGATCGACTTCATCGACATGAGTTCCGCCCGCAACCAGAAAGAAGTGGAAAACCGCATGCGTGATGCGTTGGAAGCGGACCGTGCGCGCGTGCAGGTTGGCCGTATCTCGCGCTTCGGTTTGCTGGAGATGTCCCGCCAGCGTCTGCGTCCTTCACTCGAAGAGACCAGCACTATTGTCTGCCCGCGTTGCAGCGGTCAGGGCGCCATCCGCGACGTGAAATCACAGGCACTGTCCATCCTGCGCGTACTGCAGGAAGAGGCCAACAAGCGCAAGAATAATGAAATCCGCGCCATCGTACCCATCACCGTAGCGTCCTATCTGCTCAACGAGAAGCGTGCTGCTGTCGCCGCCATCGAGGCTCAAAGCGGCACCAAGCTGGTTATTGTCGCCAATGCCGCGCTGGAGACACCGCATTACGAAATCCAGGGTGTCAATCAGACGGATGGCACGGCCACGGCCAGCTATGAAATCGAGATTCATGTCGATTCACCAGACCATCACCATCACAAACATGTGAAGCCAGCGCCGGTGCAGCAACAAGCAGCTGTGCAGGCCCCTACTTTGTCCATGCCGCCTGCCCCTGTGGTCGCAGCACCCGAGGCTCGTAACAAGGCAGAGAAAGTCGAGAAGAAAAAGAAAGGCCTGTTTGGTTCCTTGATTGCGGCTGTCAGCAGCATCTTCGGTGAGGAGGAAGAAGAAGCGCCAAAAGAAGAAGCACAGAACAAACCCAATCGTAATCGCGATCCACGTCGTGAGCGCGGCGACCGTGATCGTGATCAACGTCGTGGTGGCAAACCCGCAACGCGCAGAGACGGTCAAGAACCCAAGGTCGAGGGCAAATCAGAAGCTGGTGTCGCAGCTGATCCGGCAGCACCAGCACGCGAAGGTGGTCAAGGCCGCAAACGCGGTGGCAGAGACCGCGATCGCAACCGCAACACTGAAGGTGCAGCGGCTCAGCCCGGTAACCGTGAAGATCGCAAAGACGAGAAACGCGAAGGCCGCAACGAACCACGCCGTGATGATGCACGTCGAGACGGTGCCCGTCGCGACGAGCCGCGCGCCGAAGAGCCACGTGTTGACGGCGATGTTGAAACCGGAACCGATGATGACGCGCGCAACGCTCAGCGTCGCAGCGGTAATCGTCGTCCGAAGAACACCAATCAGAGACGCCGTGGCCCACGCCCCGGCGAGGCCGAAGGCGGTGAACTGAACGACGAGTCAGGGGTAGAATCAGCGACAACCGAGGATGCGAACGGCAACGTGCTGGAAGCTGTAGTGCGCCCACAACGCGTACGCCCGGCCGAGCTGCCGGATGCCGAACCAGTCGAGCTGATTGATGCCGCAGAACCTGCAGAGGGCGAAGAACTGGAAGGCACGGCGGCCGACGGTAACTCACCTGCAGAAGGCGCACGCTCTTCGCGTCGCAACCGTCGCCCATCCGACCGACGCCGCAATCGCTCCAGAAATGCAGCACCGGCTCTGAACGAAGATGGTTCCCCGGTAGAAGCTAGCCCAGCAAGCGACAGTCATGAAGCCGACGAAAGCACTGCTCCTGCTGTAATGTTGGACGAGGCGTTACCGGAGATTGCAGAGACCGCAGCAGAGGCAATAGAAACGCCTGTTGCCGCACCGACCCGCCGTCGCCAATCGCCAGCCAAAGTCATGGTGCAGGAATCCTTCGACATCCCCAGCGTCGAGGAAACGGCAGCCACCGCAGTAGTAGCACCGTTTGACGAGCAAGCCTCGCCAGTGGTCCAGGCACCTGCCGAAGCCGCTGCAGCAATTACAGAACCTGTGAACGTCACAACACAGGAAGTCGTGGAGGCAGGGGTTGTAGTAGCCGCTGCACCGGAAGTTGCAGCCCCCACAGAACTGGTCATTCCGACCTTGGCAGGTCGCGCTCCCAACGATCCGCGCGAAATCAAACGTCGGCAGCAGATACTTGCGGCCGCCGCAGCAGCAGCGGAGAAGACTGGCGAATAACCCGCTCGAACTTCAGGCTCGACAAACAAGAACGCCCCGTGGCATCAACCTGCCACGGGGCGTTCTTGTTTTCACGCTCTTGTTCGTACTTCTGTGCGTACTTCGGAGTCGAGTACCGCCTTAGAGTTTCTCAGCAAGCTCGGGCAGGACTTTGAACAAATCATCCACCAGACCATAGTCGGCAACCTGGAAGATCGGCGCCTCCTCATCTTTGTTGATCGCCACAATCACCTTGCTGTCCTTCATGCCGGCCAGATGCTGAATAGCGCCAGAAATACCCACGGCAATGTAAAGTTCGGGCGCCACGATCTTGCCCGTTTGCCCAACCTGCATATCGTTCGGAACGAAACCAGCATCCACTGCTGCGCGCGAAGCACCGATAGCAGCCCCCAGTTTGTCAGCCACACGTTCGATCAGGACAAAATTCTCGCCGCTCTGCATACCACGACCACCAGAAATGACAATGGACGCCGCCGTCAATTCCGGACGTTCAGACACCGACAGCTGCTGGCTGACAAATGTCGACATGGCCTGACTCTTGACGACACTCAGCATTTCAATTGGAGCCGCTCCACCACTGAGTGCTGCTTCGGCAAACGCAGTGCCACGCACGGTAATTACCTTGATGGGGTCAGAAGACTGCACCGTTGCCAGCGCGTTGCCAGCATAAATCGGACGGACAAAGGTATCCGCGCTCTTCACGGCTACAATCTCGGAGATCTGCGCAACATCCAGCAACGCGGCCACACGCGGCAGAAGGTTCTTGCCGTTGGTGGTGGCGGTCGCCAGGATGTGCGAATAACTTCTCCCTATCTCCACCACCAGCGCAGCAACGCTCTCTGGCAATTGATGCTCGTAAGCAGCGTTATCTGCCACCAGCACTTTGCTGACACCAGCGACAGCGGCAGCCGCCGCACCGACGCCCGCACAACCCGCACCAGCAACCAGAACCACCACTTCTTGTCCGATGGCCAGGGCTGCCGTAACCGCCGTTAAAGTAGCCGGTTTCAGCGCGACGTTATCGTGTTCTGCAATGACTAATACACTCATGAGGGACCTATATGTTCATGCACTTGAAAATTGTCAGGGGAAGAGGTGAGGCTCAGATGACCTTGGCTTCGAATTTGAGTTTGCTGATCAGCTCATCGACGCTACCGACTCGCACACCTGCAGTGCGTGAAGGCGGAGGTTCGACACTCACCGTTCGCAGACCCGAGCTGACGTCAACGCCCAGCTCTTGCGGTGTCAGCGTATCGATGGGCTTTTTCTTGGCTTTCATGATATTGGGCAGGGACGCATAACGCGGTTCGTTCAAACGCAGGTCCGACGAAATCACAGCAGGCAAACTCAGCAGCACTGTTTGCTCACCCCCGTCAATCTCGCGCGTCACCCGCACCTTGCCATCTGCCACTTCAACTCCGCACGCAAAGGTGCCTTGCGGCATTCCACCCAGTGCGGCCAGCATCTGCGCCACCTGGTTGTTGTCAGTGTCGATGGACTGCTTGCCAACGATCACCAGATCAATGCTCTCTTTCTTGACCAGACTGTGCAGCAATTTGGCAATGGCCAAGGGCTGCAAACCATCTGCTGCATCGACATGAATACCACGATCGGCACCCAGCGCCAGAGCCGTGCGAATCTGCTCCTGACAGGCTTTGTCGCCAATAGAGACGACAATCACTTCATCCGCCTGAGCTTTCTCTTTGATCCGCATCGCCTCTTCTACGGCAATCTCGCAAAACGGGTTAATCGCCATCTTGGCATTGGTCAATTCGACCCCGCTGTTATCTGTCTTGACGCGCACTTTCACGTTCGCATCGACAACACGTTTGACAGCCACAAGAATCTTCATGGATTCTCCAAATTTGATGATAGAAGTAATAAAAGACGCCGTAACTCGCGCTGCAGGCTGACATTTCCGCTGTGTTCAGGCCGCGCTGGAGGGTCCGTAAAAGGCTGGTAATGATGCCGGGTTTGCCCCCATGCGTCAACAATCGCGGGCTGGCTGCAACCCTTGCAACGCGGCTTTCCAGCGCAATCTGACAAGGCATTGTCAGGAGAAAGTCTCTGCTCTTGGAAAGCCGCCCCCCTGTGCGGCACAAGAATTGCTGTGTACGCATAAAGCAGATCCAACGCACACTTAACGCAGATCAATCCAAACCGAGGAACATCATGACAGCCAGTACAACAAGACGATGGCTATTGCTGCTGGGGCTTGCTACAGGCCTTGCGGGATGTGGTTTCATCATGGCCCCGGCTCAGCACGGCGCCGCCAAAGTCGCGCAACTGAGTGTCAAAGGGGCCGATGCCGGTCTTGCACACGGCAAGGAAGCGGCAAAAATTGTCACGCAAACGGCAATCTCGGCCACCCAGACGGCCATCGATGGCCTGCGGCCGAGTACGGTCAGGGCAACGCAAAGTGATCGGCAACCTGGTCCTGTTACCAGAGTTGGAGCCCCCTGACCTACCCCCAGAGAACTACTGTCAGAGACTCCCGAGTATGAAGCGACTGCCCCGGCTCCAGATCGCCAGAGCGGGTCGCCCCGCAATTTCCTGCTCTTGTGCCAACTCCACCAACGCATAAAAGACATTCCGCGCCAACAGTGCCCGCAACCCGTCTCGCACCATCAACACCGGGTGTGGCTCGTTGTTGCTCTGCTCCACCACAAGGGGATGATCGGGCCCAGCGCTGACTCGTTCGCCGGTATTGAGGATGAACTGCAGTTCCTGCTGCTCTCCCTCCCCCACGACCTCCAGCAACTGGGCGACGAACGGACAATCCTCCACACGGATACTGAGCTTCTCGACCGGCGTCACCAGCATGTAGCGACCATCGGGCTCCAGACGCAGCAAGGTCGAGAACAATTGCACGAGCTCATGACGGTGGATGGGATTGCCTTCGTGATACCAGCGCCCGTCGCGGGCGATACGAATGTCGATAGCACCGCAATACGGTGGATTCCACAGATGAACGGGGGCTGGCCCCGGCACGGAGTCCAAGGCACGCAGCAAGCGCTGCGGCTCGCTGGGAGGAGAGTCAGCCGACGATGTGGTCATTGCAGGGGGATCCGTTCAGGCGCCACCCTGACAAGGCAGCACATACGAATTCAAGGTACCAGACTATCGACGTAACGACCAAGCGCAGAGGCAAGAAGACGTTGCGGGTTTTCCTGATAGAGCGCCAGCACACCGCCTCGGCTGTCGATGGAAACCACATCCATGATGCGACCGCTGTTGGTTTCCAGCACCGTCAATTGCAAACGCGCACGGTCAAGGCCAAAACCATCCAACAATGCCTGGCCTTCGGTGTAGCGAAGCGTCGCGGCAATTTCTGACCAGGTGCCTGCCGTATCTTCCCAGACCAGCAACCGGGGATAGACGACGTAATCCAGACCATTGCTCAGCGCACTCTGGCGAGCGTTGAAAAGCGACTCCGTTTGCCCAGCTCGCAGTACCCGTGGAAAACGCAAACTGATTTCATCGATCAGCAAATCACTGACCTGATCGGGAGGATTCCGCAGATCACGAGACGTTTGTTGCTCAAGAGACTCGTCGTGGACAGGCTCAAGGGGAGGACTCAACACCAGCACATCATTGATGCCGCTCATCGCTACATAGAAACTCGTATCCTGAGGCAGTACCCAGTGGGAGTTGCGCTCAATCCGGTGCTCGGCAGTCAGTCCGGCACTGCCTGAAACAGCCAGACTATCGTTGTAGAGTGTCTGCAACCCTGTACAGGACAGCAGTGACATGGCACAGACGGATAGGAGTGAGAATTTCAGCATGATCGGGATTCCTCTTCGTAAAGCTCTCAAATGGCGCCCGGCAACAGATTGCCGGTAGAGCAATGGATACCCGTATCTAGCACTTTACTTGCCAAGCTTGAACTTCCTTACATTTCACGAACCCGGGCACAGCGGCGGCAACGATAGACATGATCAGACCCCGTCAACACCATGATCTGCGGCGGCCAGCTGCAACGACACAACAGATAGCCCAGTTTCTGGGCCATCTCGATCTCCTGCATGCGCTCCTGCAACGATGCTGGTGGAGTCAGCAACTGCTGAGGTTCCGCCACGTCAGTCTGCGCCGGTCGTGGCACCAGTCGCACAGGCGTTTGCACGCGGGAGACATTGGCATTGACGACGGCAACGCCGACTCCAGCACCAGCGACCTGGGCTGATTGACGCTGCACAACACTGCCACTGCTATCCAGCATGGCCTGCAATTCATCCAGATTCATGCAAAAACCCTTGCGCCAACTGCAGACGCTTCCTGCCCCAAACCGCTCCCGGCAGACTCGCTGCCAAGCTTGATCCGATTGAGCACCACCCCACTGACCCTCACACCGTTATCCTCCAATTGCTGTAAATGTTCTTTCGCACTTAACACGTGAGTCGCCCCTGCTGCTATGACGAACAGCAGGTCGCTGCAGTAACGGGCGAGCTGCAGAGTGTCTTTGGCATCATTCAGAGCGGGGGTATCCACCACAATCGTGTCATAGCGACGTTCGAGTACATCCAATACCCTGCGAAACCGTTTGCTGGCCAGTAGCTCCTGCGGATTGGGCGGCATTACTCCTGCAGGAATGACATCGACTCGCAAGTCAGCCCGGCTGTGGACGCAATCTCTGAGCTGCGCCGCTCCCGCGATCAGATGTGATAGACCCGGTGCGCCAGCAGGCACACCCAGACAACGACGACCACTGCGCATATCGGCATCGATCAGCAACACCTTCTCCATACGCCCAAGAGCCAGGGCAAGAGACGTTGCAACCGTCGTCTTGCCTTCGCCCCGACATCCGGAAGTCACCAGAACAATTCTGCCACGCGGGAATTGTTCGAGCGCTTCGCGGGGCGGGCGCAGCAATTGCAGCGCGGTACGCAGACTGCGGACAGACGTGGAGAACAGCGTCTCAGGGCCGAGCGGAACAGTCAGGCCACCCGCGACAGCGGGCAAGCCGCCA
Organism: Pseudomonadota bacterium; assembly: GCA_040384465.1. GTDB lineage: Bacteria > Pseudomonadota > Gammaproteobacteria > Pseudomonadales > Pseudohongiellaceae > UBA5078. The sequence continues at coordinate 25,803 of JAZKJF010000008.1, forward strand.
AGACACGGCACCTGCAGTTGACGCTGGATGTCATGGGGAAAGTCCAGTGTGTCACGCCAACGGAATCTGGCGACCAGTACCGCTGCCGGTATGGCCACCGCACTGAAATAGCCAAGTAGAATCCACAAGGGATGCGGGCCTTCCAGAGGCTGTTGCGGCAAGCTGGCAGGATCGATGACACGCACATTGGTCAGATTGGCCAGCGATTCGTCATAGCTCGCAACGACCTGCTGCACGAGTGTGGTACCCAACAAGTCACCCAGCGCCGCAGAATCTTCGAGTGCCTGCAGCTGGGCGCTGAGTGGCAAATCCGCTGGCAACAACTCCGCACTTGTCGGCAGCCCTGCAAAGGGTTCCTCAACCATGCCGACATCTTGGAGTTCCAATCCCGGAGCGCCGATCACACCTTCGAGCTTTCTGATCAACAACGCAGCAGCGTCGGAGATCTGAGCAACTTGCGTTCTCGCCGTGTAATCGACATAGGCTCTGACCACAGAGTCTGCCCCCTCCCGGGCCAACTGCGGGTCATGGGCCTGATAATGCACAGCAAGAATCCGGGTTTGCGGCAACACCTCGACTCGCAGAGACTGACGCCAGGCACCTGCCACGGTTGCCGACGCCATAACCTCGCGCTGCGTGTTCATGAATTCAGCATGCAGGAGTCTGGCGCTTGCCACCATCCCTTCGGCATTGGAGACACCCATCCTGGAAGCGTCGGCCTCCTGAACAGAGCCTGCCAATTGCACCTCCACCAAAGCCCGGGATTCGAAAACCGGCTCCAACATGAATAGCAGGACAGCGACTGCCCCGGCGACAGGCAATCCTCCACACAGCAGCCATCCTCTGTAATCGCGCAATGGCCACCACCAGCCCGGTGCGCGCGCGACGTTGGCAACTTCCCTCATATCCGGTTCTCTGCGCGTATGCTTGCTATCCTGACATTCGTCATGTCGCGGATTCCCCTTGTCGCTGTGCTTCTATCCGTGATATATCGACCGCCTCCCTGATAGCTTGAACCACAGACTTAAAACGGCAGACCTTGAACGACAACATCACCCGAACAGGCAATCTCTCCTCCGAGGAGGCGACACACGATCTGTATCGCTCGCTCTTTCTCGACAACATTCCGCTGTTGGATGTCCGCGCTCCTATCGAGTTCATCAAGGGCGCATTTCCGCTGGCCAACAATCTGCCGCTCCTTGAGGACGATGAGCGCCGCCGTGTCGGCACCGCTTACAAAGAGTTCGGGCAACAGGCAGCGATTGAATTGGGGCATCGTCTGGTGGGTGGTGAGACGAAAGAACAGCGGCTGGCTGCCTGGCAGGCATGGCGACAGGAACACCCGCAAGGCTGGCTCTATTGCTTCCGAGGAGGGTTGCGCTCGCAGATCGTGCAACAATGGCTCGCGGATGTCGGTGTGCAGATTCCACGCGTACCAGGAGGCTACAAAGCCTTGCGGCAATTTCTGACAGAGACGCTGGAAGAAACTTGCAGTACACAGCGCTTTGTCGTCGTGGCCGGGCCCACCGGCTCCGGCAAGACAGCACTGTTGCGGCAGCTTGCTGCTTCGGCAGATCTGGAAGGCTATGCCGGACATAGAGGCTCGGCTTTCGGCAGCCAGCTCGGCGGACAGCCCGCGCAGATCGACTTCGAGAACAGGCTGGCCATTCGCTTCCTGAAACTGGCAGCGCTGGGTGCCAAGGAGTGGTACCTGGAGGATGAGAGCAAGGCGATCGGCTCACTGTCCGTTCCACACCGGCTCTACGAAGCCATGCGGCAATCCCCGCTTGCCCTGATTCGAGCCTCTCTGGAGGCTCGTGCGAACACCATTTTGAATGACTACATTCGGGAGAACCTGCGGGAATTCCAACAGCTCGACCCGGCGCTCGGTTTCAAGCAGTTTTCACAGTATCTGCTGGGCAGCCTGGCGCGCATTCAACGGCGTCTGGGCGGAGATCGGTATCAAGAGGTGGCCAATGACATGCAGGAAGCTCTGCGGATACAGGCTGAAACCGGCAGTACCGACGCACACGTCGTCTGGATCACCACACTGCTAAAGCATTACTACGATCCGATGTATGCGTATCAATTGACGAAACGTCAGCCGGTCATTCGCTTCGAAGGCAGTGGTGAGGAATTCCTCGACTGGGCTCAGGTTCCTGCCACTGCGTAGATGCCGGGGGCATTGCGCAAGTAGCCTTTGTAGTCCATCCCATAGCCAAACAGGTAACTGTCTGGCGCCACCAGCCCGGTGAAGTCGGCCTGCGGCAACAGTGGCGTCCGGCGCTCATGCTGCTTGTCGACCAGCACCGCACACCTGACGCTCGCCGCCTGCTCCTGCAGACAGTAATTGATGATGCCCGCCAGCGTGTCACCTTCATCGAGAATGTCATCCACGATCAAGACGGTGCGTCCGCGCAATGGAAGCGTCGGATACGCCTTCCACTGCAGATCGGTACCCGTGAGTCTCTCGCGATAGCGGCTGGCATGCAGATAATCGACCTGCAAGGGAAAAGAGAGCCTCGGTAACAGCTTGCCGGTCACCACCACAGCGCCCGTCATGACACTCAATATCAGGGGATTCGAGTCAGCCAGCTCACTGCTGATCGCGGCGGCCATGCGGTCCAGCGCCGCCTCAACCTCCTGTGCAGTGAACAGACAGCGAGCCTCCTGCAGAACGCGTTGTATTTCCTCGATCACGATGCCTCCTGGGTCAACGCTGCCACCAGCGTCTTTGCTCTGCTCCAGTGTTCTGTCTGAGTCAACAGCGCCGGTGTCCAGATTTGCCGCCTGCGCATGCGTATCAGACGCGGATTACCAGGCACATCGAGACGCTCCAGATGGGCCAGCGCCCGCAGCGCCTGCTCCCGATCATTGCACACCAGAATCATGTCACAACCTGCCCCAAGCGCGGCATCGATGCGTTGCTCCATGCCCCCTGCTGCTGCCGCGCCCGCCATCACCAGATCGTCACTGAAAATGACGCCATCGAAGCCCAGTTCACCGCGCAACACTGTCTGCAGCCAGTATTGCGAAAACCCGGCACAGGCAGGATCCACCTTTTCATAAATCACATGGGCAGGCATCACGGCATCCAGCTGCGCGACGCAGCGTGCGAAAGGCTGCAGGTCCTGTTCGCGTATCTGGGCAATAGTGCGGGTATCGACGGGGATATCGGTGTGCGAATCTGCGGCGACATTACCATGCCCGGGGAAGTGCTTGCCCGTAGTCGCCATGCCAGCGTCGTGCATACCGCTCATGAAGGCGCTGGCCAGTGTAGTAACGCGCTGCGGATCACTGGCAAAAGCACGATTGCCAATCACCTGGCTCAAGCCCGTGTGCAGATCGAGGACGGGAGCAAAACTGAAATCGATACCACTGGCCAGCACCTCGGCCGCCATGAGCCAACCACACTGCATGGCCTGTTCAATCGCATAACCTGAATCTTCATCCCAGCAGCGCGAGAAACGCAGCATCGGCGGCAGACGCGTGAAACCCTTCTGCAGACGCTGAACCCTGCCCCCCTCCTGATCCACCGCGATCAGCAGATCAGGATTACAACCCCGAATCTTTTCCGTCAGCGCCCGCAGCTGCTCTGGGTCCGCGTAGTTGCGTGCAAACAGGATGACCCCGCCCACCTGTGGCGAGCGCAGCAGATCACGCTCCTCCGCCTGCAGCTGCAAACCCTGCAGATCAAGCATGAGAACCCCCGGTGCGCGGGTCGAAACGGCAGGGCTGTTGTGTGTGCTTGGCTGAGTCATGGTGGTTAGCGTGGCCTCCGGGGCCAGGGTGGATCGGGACGCGGGATTATCACAAATTCAGGCAGGCCGAGCAAAGCACTTGTCATCCGGATCAAGCTGTATATACTTACAGCACTTCCATCCACTCTGCAGGCGATGACACCATGATCAATCTCACCCCGCGTCAAGCCGAAATACTCGCCTACATCAAGGATTATCAGCAGGAAACCGGCTTTCCCCCGACGCGCTCGGAGATTGCCAAGAAGATGGGCTTTAAGTCGCCCAACGCGGCAGAGGAGCATCTGCGTGCACTGGAGAAGAAACAAGCTATCCAGATGATTCCCGGCACGTCGCGCGGCATTCGCCTTCCCGCCGTGGAACATACTGGACTGCCGATCATTGGGCAGGTCGCCGCTGGCAGTCCGATCCTGGCGATCGAGTCGATTGACGATTACTGCGACATTCCCCCGGATTTCTTTCGCCCTCGTGCCGATTTCCTGCTGACCGTCAAAGGCAGCAGCATGATCAAGATCGGTATCAACGATGGCGACCTGCTGGCGGTGCACAAGACCACCGATGCCGACTCGGGAGACATCGTAGTAGCGCGCATTGACGAGGATGTGACGGTCAAACGGCTCTTGAAGGGACGCAACAAGTTCAAGCTGCAACTCATTGCTGAGAATGATGATTTCGCACCAATAGACGTGGATTTACGCTATCAGCAATTCACGATTGAGGGGATCAGCGTCGGGGTCATCCGGCGAGGATTGTAACAAGAGTTTTAGCAAAGGATTGCGGTGGTCCGGGCAGCGATGAAGATGCACTTTCATCGCTGCCCGCCAGCTATCTTCCAGCGCAAAGCGCCATCTTTTACTGACAGGTCTACTGATCAACAACCCAACGACCGTTCCTGTAGAACGCCTTCCAGCCAGTAGGCTTACCATCGACTTCCGTCTGCACATACTGCTCGGCCGACTTGCGGCTGTAGCGGATGACTGACTTGTTGCCAGCGGCATCGGTCTGCGGTGCACTCACCAGGAACTGATACTTCGGATCCAGCTCGTCCTTGTGGGCGACCAACTCCGCTACCAACGGCGCGCGAGTCTCGCGATTCTTGGGGAATTTGCTCGCGGCCAGGAACAGACCGCCCGCGCCATCACGCAGCACGTAATGGTCATCGACTTTCTCGCAGCGCAGCTCCGCCATGACGACTGGCGGCACCTTGGGCGGCGCTGCCTGACCACTGCGCAGCAATTTGCGGGTGTTCTTGCAGGCCTCGTTGGTGCATCCGAAATACTTGCCGAAACGGCCGGTTTTCAACTGCATATCGGAGCTGCATTTGTCGCACTCGATCAGTGGACCTTCATAACCGCGAATCTTAAAACCACCCTCTTCTACTTCATAACCCGCGCAATCGGGGTTATTGCCGCAGATGTGCAGCTTGCGCTTGTCATCGATCAGGTAACTGTCCATCGTGGCATTACAGAGCTTGCAGCGCTTGCGCACGCGCAGACGTTGGTTTTCCACTTCTTCGGCTTCGTCAGCGTCATCAGTGCTGATGGCCTCTTCACCCGGCGTCAGATTGATGGTGGATTTGCAACGCTCTTTGGGCGGCAACGAATAACCGGAACATCCCAGAAACACGCCTGTGGAGGCGGTACGGATCTGCATGTGACGTCCGCACTTGGGGCATGGAATATCAGTATCAGTCGGCTTGTTTTCCCGCATGCCTGTGTCGTCTGCCGACGCTACTTCGAGCTGACTGGAGAATCCGGCATAGAAGTTGTTGAGTACCTGTTTCCAGTCCAGGCTGCCAGCGGCGACCTGATCCAGCTCATCTTCCATCTTGGCGGTGAAGTCGTAATCCATCAGGTCCGAGAAACTCTCGATGAGACGCTCAGCGACGATATCGCCCATCTTCTGTGCGTAGAAACGGCGGTTTTCGACATTGACGTAACCGCGCTCCTGAATCGTCGAGATAATCGCCGCATAGGTCGAAGGTCGGCCGATACCGCGCTTCTCCAACTCCTTGACCAGGCTCGCTTCGGTGTAACGCGGTGATGGTTTGGTAAAGTGCTGGATCGGATCGAGCTTTTGGAGTGCGAGTGTCTCTCCGACCTCAACAGCTGGGAGAACGACATCCTCTTCCTTGGTCGGCAGCACGCGCATGTAACCATCGAACTGCATGATGCGGCCTTTTGTGCGCAACTCGCAGTCACCTGCTGTCACGGAAATGAGGCTGCTGAGATACTGTGCCGGGGGCATCTGACAGGCCACAAAGTGCTGCCAGATCAGGGCATACAAACGCTCAGCGTCACGCTCCATATTCTGCAGATCAGTGGCTGACGTGTTGACCTCGGTCGGACGAATCGCTTCGTGCGCTTCCTGGGCCCCCTCGCGGGCGCTGTAGCGCAATGGCTCTTCGGGCAGATAACGTTTGCCGAACTTCTTGCCGATGTAGTCTCGGCACATGGTCAACGCGTCTTCACTCAGATGCGTCGAGTCTGTTCGCATGTAGGTGATATAGCCCGCTTCATACAAGCGCTGCGCCAGCGTCATCGTCTTCTTCACCCCGAAACCGAGGCGTGTACTGGCCGCCTGCTGCAGAGTGGAAGTGATCAGAGGCGCCTTGGGCTTGGAAGATGTCGGTTTGTCTTCGCGTTTGCTGACTACATAGGTCGCGCTCTGCAGCGCAGCCAGCGTCTTGTCAGTTTCAGCCTTGTTTACAGGGCGGAAATTCTCGCCGGCCTGCCTGGCCACTTGAAAGCGTAGTTCGTCGCGCTTCGCAGTTTTCAGATCGGCAAAGACTTCCCAATACTCTTCAGGGATGAACGCGCGAATCTCACGCTCGCGCTCCACCACCAAGCGGACCGCGACCGACTGCACACGCCCCGCTGACAGACCGCGAGCGACTTTCGCCCACAGCAAAGGCGACACCATGAAGCCCACGACACGATCCAGAAAGCGACGCGCCTGTTGAGCCTGCACATACTTCATGTCCAGCTCGCCGGGATGGGAAAACGCTTCGTTGATCGCTTTCTTGGTGATCTCGTTGAAAACCACACGCTTATAGCGGCTCTCGTCCCCACCAATGGCTTCCTTGAGGTGCCAGGCGATGGCCTCCCCTTCGCGGTCAAGGTCGGTTGCGAGATAGATGATGTCAGCGGTCTTGGCCAGACGCTTCAATTCGGCGACGACCTTTTCCTTGCCAGGCAGAATTTCGTACTGAGCACGCCAATCGTTGTCGGGATCGACGCCCATGCGAGCAAGCAATTGGCCTTTCGCTTTGGATTTCTTGTGTTCGAGTTTTTCATCGGCGCTGAGCTTGCGGGTGACCGCCGCCGCCTTCGCACGTTCTTTGGTATCGACTGCAGCCCCATTGCCGCTGACCGGCAGATCACGGATGTGACCAACGCTCGATTTGACGACAAACTCCTTGCCAAGGTACTTGTTAATGGTCTTCGCCTTGGCGGGCGACTCCACTATCACCAACGATTTACTCATTGTTTTGAACGGTTCCTGAATACAGCTGCGAGTCGTGAGCAAGCCCGGCACACAAGCCTTGTGAGCCGCCGGGACAAAAAAGAGGCGACATATATAAGTGCTCGGCGCCCGAGGGTCAAGCGTTTGTTGCAGGGAGATTCATCAGATGGTAATACGATCACAGGAAGAAACCTGGCTTGTGCTCGGCGCACAAGCCAGGCAAACATCATCTCTAAAATAGCACGGCGAGGTGTTTTATCAGTCTAATTTGACCTCGTGAGTCCAGCCGTTCGCGTCGGCCAGTTCGCCGCGTTGAATGCCGACCAACAGGTCATAAACTTTCTGCATAACGGGGCCGACCGCCTCGCCATTTCCATAGAATCGTTGCCATTGCCCATCGACCCAGATCTTGCCGACCGGGGACAGAACAGCAGCGGTCCCACAGGCAGCAACCTCTTCAAACTCAGCGAGTTCTTCGCGCAGGTTGATGGGCCGGTTCTCTACCTGCATGTTCAACTGCTGCTCCGCGAGCGTCATGATCGAGCGGCGCGTCACGCTCGGCAAAATCGCATTGGACTTTGGCGACACCAGGCGGTTGCCTGTCATGGCGACAATGATGTTGGCCGAACCGGCTTCGTCGATGAAGGTCTTGGTGGCAGAATCCAGATACAGCGCTTCATTCGCACCCAAGGCTTGCGCCTGACGTGTCGCCAACAGACCACCGGCATAATTGGCGCCAACCTTGAAGGCACCCGTGCCCGCAGGTGCTGCACGATCAATATCCGACACCGCCAGAGAAATCACGGCCAGCCCCGCACTCTTGTAGTACGGGCCGACAGGGGAACAGAACACACGGAACTCAAAGGACTTGGCCGGACGCAGCCCAAGATTCTCCCCGACCCCGATGAGCATTGGGCGGATATATAAGGAGGCGCCGGAACCATGCGGAGGTATCCAGGCGTAGTTGGCTCGCACTGTCTCTTCGACTCCGCGCAAGAACAATTCAAAGGGAACCTCCGGCATCAGCAGACGTCCGGCAGCCTGATTCATGCGCTCACTGTTCAGGTCCGGGCGAAACAGCAGAACCCGGCCATCCGGGGCTGTCTGTGCCTTCATACCCTCGAAGCATTGCTGAGCATAGTGAAGAGCCGGGGCACCTTCATGTACAGCAATCATAGGCGAACTCACCAGCTCTCCTTGTGACCAGACGCCGTCGGTAAACGTCGCACTGAAGCGGAAATCGGTCTGCCGATACTGAAATCCCAGATCAGCCCAGTTGAGCTCTTTCTTTGCCGTTGTTATACCCACTTCACACCTTCAATTTCACTGTTGATTTATATGACCGAGCCGAGCCAGGCCACTAATGGCGGGCTATTATGGTGGATTAGATTCCACAGGTCTACAAAGCCCCCTTCTAATCGGCACGTGCTGAGTTACAATGCCTCATCACAATAAGAATCTGTCGACGTCATGACCGTGCAACATACCCTTTTGGCCAGACAACCCATCTTCGACAAAGATCTCAATATTACCGCCTACGAACTCCTGTTTCGCTCCGATCTCAATAATCAGGCAATCTTTCTGGATGGTGACGCAGCCACCTCGCAGGTCATGCTGAATGCTTTCAATGAACTCAATATCGAAGAGGTCGTTCAGCACCACCCAGCCTACATCAACTTCACACGCAATCTGATTCTCAACCCCCCACCCTTTGACCGGAAACGTTTCGTCATTGAAGTGCTGGAGACTGTCGAAGTGGATGATGAGTTGATTCGCCATCTGCAGCTCCTCAAGAACAACGGTTATACCATCGCGCTCGACGACTTCGTCTATGACGCCAAGTGGGACCCAATCTTGCGAATAGCCGACATCGTGAAGCTGGATGTCCTGGCACTTGATCAGGCGACGTTGCAGCGACACGTGCAGCAATTGCAGCCTTTCAATGTGCAATTGCTGGCCGAAAAGGTGGAGACCCACGAGATGTTCCACGCCTGCAAAGTGCTTGGGTTCACTTTGTTCCAAGGTTACTTCCTGAGTCGACCGGAACACATCAAAGGTCGCAAAGTACCGGCCAACAAACTGGTGGTGATGAATCTGCTCACACAAATCCAGAACCCGGCGGTTGAGCTGACCGAAATCGCAGGCCTGATTGCGAAAGATCCGGTGCTGAGCGTCAAGCTCATTCGCCTGGTGAACTCCGCAGCTTTCTCGGCACGACGTGAAATCACTTCTCTGCAACATGCAGTCTCTTTGCTCGGACTGCGCCAGGTGAAAAGCTGGACGACACTGTTGTCGCTGAGCAGCATGGCGGATAAACCTCACGCTCTCTCACTGCACACCATGACCAGAGCCAAGATGTGCCAGTTGGTGGCCGAGTGCTTCACCTCGCCAGCAGAAAGCGAGGCCTATTTCACCAGTGGCCTGCTCTCCAATCTCGATGCTTTCTTCGACATGGACCTGCAAGACATTCTCACCACCATGCCGCTGTCCAGAGACGTGATGGATGGCCTGCTGATCGGAGAAGGCAAGATCGGCCTGATACTCGCCTCCGTGATCGCCAATGAAAGAGCGAGCTGGGAAGAGATCGACTGGAGCCGCCTGCGAGAGTTGAATGTGGGCGAGAAAGAAATCGAAAAAGCGTACCTGGACAGCATTCGCTGGGCCGGAGAAATGCGGGCAGTGGTCGGCAATGTCAGATAAGGTTCAGTGTCACGAATTGCCGTTGATCGATGTCGGCGCCAACCTTGGCCATGAGTCTTTCGAACATGATCTTGATGCGGTCATTGAGCGGGCGCGCGCCAACGGCGTTGTGCATATGCTGGTCACCGGCACCAGTTTATCCTCGACTGAACGAGCGCTGGAAATCGCCAGTGGGCATCCCGGCTTTCTGTCCACAACCGCCGGTTACCATCCCCATGAAGCGCAGGCCTGCACCCCGGAGCACTTCGCCCGCATCAGCACGCTGGCACGGCTGAGTGGCGTGTGCGCGGTAGGCGAAACCGGGCTGGATTTCAATCGCGATTTCTCACCACGCCCTGTTCAGGAAGAGGTATTTCAACAACACCTGGCGCTGGCCTGCGAGATCAACAAACCTGTGTTTCTGCATCAGCGTGATGCACACACGAGTTTCCTGCCGCTGCTGAAAAGCTTCCGTGATGATCTGCAGGCCGGTGGCGTCGTCCATTGCTTCACTGGCGAGCGGCATGAACTCTACGACTATCTGGACTTGGACATGTACATCGGCATCACGGGCTGGGCCTGTGATGAGCGACGTGGCAGCCACCTGCTGGAGATGTTGCGCGACATCCCTGCTGATCGATTGCTGCTGGAGACGGATGCGCCCTACCTGTTACCTCGGACTTTGCGCCCACGCCCCAAAAGTCGACGCAATGAACCGGCCTATCTGACTGAAGTCTTGCGAGTAGTGGCGTTGACAACCGGACGGTCTGAAACGGAGATCGCGCAGCAAACCTCGGAGAACGCTCGGCGCCTGTTCGGTCTGCCAAGCATGAGTGAAGACGTCACGAGAGCTGAGTGACGAGAAAATCGAAGACCTGGGCTTCGTCAAACGGCCAACCCAGTTCGTCCGCTCCTGCAGTCAATTTGATGACGGGTATGCATACCGCGTAACGCTCCAGCAGTTCGGGAAAATCGGTAATTTCCACCAGCTGCAACACCACTACAGCATCCGCCATACCACCTCGGACCAGTTGCTCGTTGATATGCGTGAGCACTGGTTTCAGCACTTCCTCCGCCTGTTCACAAAGATGGCAACCGACAGAACCGTAGAGCAGCAGCTCGGTCATTTCTGCAACCGGGCGATGGCCTCGACCGCTTCACTGATCAGCGCTGGCCCGCGATAGATAAAACCACTGTAGACCTGCACCAGTGCAGCGCCCGCCTCGATCTTGGCAGCAGCATCCGCACCACTCATGATGCCACCGACTCCAATAATCGGCAGCTTGCCCTGCAGGGCCTTGGCCAACACACTGATCACATGGGTCGATTTATCGACCAACGGTGCCCCACTCAGCCCACCCGCCTGATCTTTCCAGGGACTGTCCTGCACTGCGCTGCGATCCAGCGTGGTGTTCGTGGCAATCACACATTCAATCTCGTTCTCTATCAGCGCTGCAGCGATCAACCCTATCTCATGATCTTCCAGATCAGGAGCAATCTTGACCGCCAGCGGCACCTTGCGCCCATGTCGCTCGGTCAGCGTTGCCTGCTCCGCCTTCAGCAAGGCCAGAAGACGCCGCAGCTCGTCGCCGAATTGCAGACTGCGCAGCCCCGGTGTATTGGGCGACGAAAGATTGACGACGATATAACTCGCGACGCTGTAGCACTTGCGCATGCAGATCAGGTAATCATCGGCGGCTTTCTCGACTGGGGTATCGAAGTTCTTGCCAATGTTGATTCCGAGTATTCCCCGGTATTTGCTGCGCATGATGCTGGCCAGCGCATGATCAATGCCTTTGTTGTTGAAACCCATACGGTTAATGATCGCCCGCTGGTCGCGCAGACGAAAGAGACGCGGTTTAGGATTTCCAGGCTGCGGCCGAGGTGTCAAGGTACCGACCTCAATGAATCCGAATCCCAGTGCCGCCAGCGCATCGATGTGATCCGCATTTTTGTCCAGCCCGGCGGCCAATCCGACCGGGTTGGGGAAATTCAATCCCATCACGGAGGTCGACGCGCTGACCGCTGGACGCGCAGCCACTAGGCCAATCAGACCAGTGGTCAGTGCAGCATCCAGCAAAGGCAAGGTGAGAGTATGAGAAGCCTCGGCAGGCAGACAGAACAGCAGGTTGCGCAACAGACTATACAATTTTGGTAATCGCTCTGAATTTGTGGGTGTCATCGAACTCGATCACGAAGGTTCCGGATATCCCCTTATGGTCGAGGAAGCGTTGCAGGATGCGACCCGGAAATCGGACCCGCAACCCTTCCCGGGAAACAGCCTGCACATCGCGCACAGTCCCTCCATAGAGAGCCTGATACTGATCTGCGGAAATATTCAGGTCGAGTGTCAATCGCTGCATGCCAATCCCGAGGTTGATATCCCTCTCCGGCGGAGAGGCGTGTCGAGGCCGGAATTATAGGCGAAGAAGTCCTGCAAGTCTGCGGCAAAACCAGCCCTGCATGACCGCACGGGACCGCCACACTCTGCGACAAATCGTCCCTAGACATCGCAGGTAAAACGGTTACAATCCTTGGCTTTCGCCCTAATAGATCAAGCATTTAACTAATAAGAACCAGAGAAATAATTATGAGTCACCACGCAATAATCACAGATCTCAAGACCTGGCTTTCTCAACAGATCATAGGGCAGGAGCGTCTGGTAGACCGCTTGCTGATCGCGTTGCTGGCCGATGGACACCTGCTGGTCGAGGGCGCTCCAGGGTTGGCAAAAACAAAAGCAATCAAAGACTTGTCACGCGCAATTGAAGGAGACTTTCACCGCATCCAGTTCACGCCAGACCTGTTGCCGAGCGATATCACCGGCACCGAAATCTTCCGTCCGGAAGATGGCTCCTTCCGCTTCCAGCCTGGTCCGATCTTCCACAACCTGGTGCTGGCCGACGAAATCAACCGGGCTCCCGCCAAGGTGCAGTCAGCACTGCTCGAAGCCATGGCCGAGCATCAAGTCAGCGTGGGGCGCGAATCCTTCCAGCTGCCTCCCCTGTTCCTGGTGATGGCGACTCAGAACCCTATTGAACAGGAAGGCACTTACCCATTGCCCGAAGCGCAGCTCGACCGCTTCCTGATGCATGTGGCCATTGGCTACCCATCCACAGAAGCAGAGCGTCGAATTCTGCAACTGGTTCGTAATGAAGCGCAAAACAAGGTGCCAGAAGCACCACGCGTCATCAGTCAGGAAATACTGTTTGCGGCACGTCAGGAAATTCTCGCCATGCACATGGCCCCTGCTGTCGAGGAATACATCATTCAGCTGATCATGGCGACCCGCCATCCTGCGCTGTACGGTGACGACCTGGCGTCCTGGCTTGAGTATGGTGCCAGTCCGCGCGGGACGATCTCGCTGGACCGTTGCGCCCGTGCTCACGCCTGGATTCAGGGCAAAGACTTCGTCAGCCCCGATGATATTCAGGCTGTATTTTTTGACGTCTTGCGTCACCGCATACTGCTCAGCTTCGAAGCCGAGGCCAGTGGCGTCACCCCGGACAAGGTGCTGACTACTATCCTCGAACGCGTCCCGGCCGCCTGAGCACCTTTATGTCCATGATTCCGCAGATTGACTCACAGGTGGCGCTCTATCAGAGCAAGGGTGCGGTCATCAGTCTGCAGCAGTTGCTGATCCAGCGCCACGCTGCCAAGATTGTTGAGTACGTGCCTTACACCCGCTCCATTGCCGGCATCTCCGGCCTGCACATGTCCAAGATGCGCGGCCGTGGCATCGATTTCGAAGAGTTTCGTCCTTATCAGCAAGGCGATGACATCCGGACTATCGACTGGCGTGTGACAGCACGCACCGGCAAACCGTTTACCAAAGTCTTCCGTGAGGAACGCGAGCGCCCGGTCATCATCGCAGTCGATCAGTCCAGCAGCATGTTCTTCGGCAGCCAGGTCGCTTTCAAGTCGGTGATCGCCGCACAAGCCGCTGCCATTTTCTGCTGGATGGCCATCGACAACGGTGATCGTGTGGGAGGATTGGTCTACTCCGAGAGTGGTCATGCGCTGGTCCGTCCGAAGCGTAGTCGGCGTTCGGCCCTGCACCTGCTGAATCAGATTCATATGTACAACAACCGGCTGACCGACGCCGCCAACCGCCAGGCTCCGCCGAGCGTCCCTGCCAACCAGCGCGGGCTTGCCGGGGCGCTGGGGCAGATTCGTCGCATCACTAAACCGGGCAGCACGCTTTATGTGCTCAGTGACTTTACGACGCTCGACGACACCGCGATGCAGTACCTCTACCAGTTGTCCCGCCACAACAACGTGGTGTGCTGTTTCGTCTATGATGCACTGGAAGAGAACCTGCCTGTCCCCGGTTTCTACAGCATTACCGATGGTCAGCGCAAAGGCACTCTGAACTCTTACAGTCAGACTGCCAGAATCGCTTACCAGCAGAATTTCCAGGAGCGCATGAGCGCGCTGCAGTCCGAGTTGATCAAGCTGCAGATTCCTTTCCTCAAGTTACGAACCAACCAACTGGTTGTTGAGCAGATAAGACAATGGACAGCACAGACCCTTTAAGCCAGTTAGCTGACATCCACCTGCCCGAGCCTGTCGGTCTGTGGCCTCTCGCGCCGGGGTGGTGGATATTGCTGGTCATCGTCCTGATCACGGCGGCGATCCTGCTACGTCGTTATTACGCGGGTTGGAAACAACGCCGCATCTGCAGTTTCGCGATTCGCGAACTGGACAAGTGCGTCAACGAGTTCCGCGCTGCCAAGGCGGCGGATGCACAAGCGGATGTCGACCTGCTGAAGTTGAATTTCGTGAATGAGGTTAACGCCGTGCTCCGACGCGTAGCGCTCAAGCACTTTCCGCAGGAGCTGCCGGCCAGCTTGAGCGGTGACCAGTGGATCACCTATCTGCGTGACAAAGGTGACGCTTCACTGCTGGATGATGCCCTCGCCAATACCTTGATTCAGGGACGTTTCGCGCGCCGCTGGGACGTCGACGACGAACGCCTCTACCGCATGGCACACCAATGGATAACCAGTCTGTATTTGGCTAAACTCGGCTCAGGCAAAGCGTCTGAGAACACATCCACTTCAACACCGGTTTCCGACCATGCTTGAGTTTACCTGGCCCTGGGCCTTCGCTGCCCTTCCGTTGCCACTGCTGGTCTACCGCTTCATTACGCGGGCAGCCAGGCAGGAAGCGGCGCTGTTTGTGCCTTTCTATCAACGACTCTCGCAACTGCAAACCGATTCCAATCGTGTTGACGCCAACCGCTTGTTGAAGATTATTTGCTGCATCCTGATGTGGGTGTGCATCGTCGTTGCCGCCAGCCGTCCCCAATGGGTAGGCGAACCTATTCTGCTGCCCTCCAATGGCCGCGATCTCATGCTGGCCGTAGATATCTCCGGCAGTATGGAAGCGCGGGACATGGTCATCAACAATGTGCAGCTCTCGCGCTTCGAAGTGATGAAGGTCGTGGTCAGTGACTTCGCGGAACGCCGTGAGGGCGACCGTCTCGGCCTGATTCTGTTCGCCGCGCATGCCTACATCCAGACCCCGATGACCTTTGACCGCACGACCGTTGCCAAGCTGATCACCGAACTCGAAATTGGCATGATCGAAGAGTCTGCCACCGCGATTGGCGATGCGATTGGCTTGTCCGTGAAGCATCTGCGCGAAAGGCCGGAAAACAGCCGTGTGCTCGTACTGCTGACCGACGGAGTCAACAATGCCGGTGCTATTACCCCGGTGCAGGCAGGCCAGCTCGCACAGACTGAAAAGATCAAGATTTACACCATCGGCATGGGCGCCGACAACCTCGTGCAACGCTCCTTCCAGGGTGCCCGTTCCATCAACCCGTCTGCGGAACTGGATGAGGAAAATCTTACCCTGATCGCTGAATCGACCGGTGGCAAATACTTCCGTGCACGTGATGTCGAAGACCTGGTGGATATCTACGCCGAACTCGATACACTCGAAGCCATCGAGCAGGATGAGCAAACCTTCCGCCCTATCAACGTACTCTTCTATTGGCCCCTTGGCACGGCAGTACTGCTCAGTTTTCTGCTGGCGCTGGCCACCCTGCCCTGGGGCGCTCTGTTGCAGCGTGCTCCTGCGCGCAGGGCCGACGATGCCTCCACTGATTCCGCCGCTGTCACAGGAGGTCAGTCATGAACGAATCCTCATTGTGGATGTTGATGGAACAGAATTTCCACTTCCTGCGCCCACTCTGGCTGCTGGCGCTGATCCCTGCCTTGTTGCTGGTGTTGTACCTGTGGCGCATCAATGAGTCGGCCAGTTCCTGGGACAAGGCCATCGACAAAGATTTGCTCCCTTACCTGCTGGACGGTAGCAAAGGTGCCGCAGAACGTACTCCTCTGATACTGCTGCTGACACTGTGGACGCTGGCAATCCTGGCCCTCGCTGGACCGGTATGGGAGAAAATCGCGCAGCCAGTGCAACAGCGCCAGGACGCACTGGTGATCGTGTACGACCAGTCTCTCTCAATGTACGCGGCCGATTTCGATCCCAATCGCCTGACAGTCAGCAAGCGCAAAATTCTCGATGTGCTGGACCTGCGGACTGAAGGCCAGACAGCCTTGGTGGTGTATGCCGGTGATGCCCATACAGTGACGCCATTGACCGAAGACTCTGTCACCATCCGCTCACTAGTGCCTTCGATCAACCCCAACATGATGCCCGCTTTCGGCAGCAACACCGTTGCCGCCATCGAGCGCGCCAAAGGCTTGCTGACGGACGCCGGGGCCGCCTCAGGAACCATCTTGCTGGTGACGGACGGTGTCGAGCGTCGCGATCATGCCCAGATTGCTGAACTGTTGCAGCAGACTGGCTATCGCCTCTCCATTCTCGGTGTCGGGACTGAAGACGGCGCTCCGATTCCTGCGGCCGGGGGAGATTTCCTGCGCGCCGATACCGGCGAGATCATCGTCCCGCGCCTCGACGAAGAGGGTTTGCAGGATCTGGCAGGTCTCGTGAATGGTCGCTATGTCAGCATGCAGATAGCGGCCGATGACATCAATTACCTCCTGGCAGAGGATGACTTCTTCGGCGAAGAGGAGCTGGAGGATGTCGATCAGAATTTTGATATCTGGTACGAGGTCGGTCCCTGGTTCTTGTTGCTGGTACTGCCGCTCAGTGCTCTGGTCTTCCGACGTGGCTGGATACTCTCCGCAACCGCCACTGTGGTGACCTTCTCTGCACTGGTGCCAACCGCACCGGCCGAGGCCGCTGGATGGCTCGACTTGTGGAAAACCCGCGACCAGCAAGGGGCAGATGCCTACGCCAATCAAGACCCTATCAGTGCCGCTGGTCTGTTCCGTGACCCGCAATGGCAGGGCTCTGCGGCCTATCATGCAGGTGATTATCCCTCGGCTGCCCAGGCCTTCGCGGCCGCGTTGAGTACCGAAGACGCCGACAGCCATTACAACTTGGGCAATGCCTACGCCAAGTCTGCCAATTTCGAGCAGGCCATCTCCGCCTACAACGTCGCCATCGCGCTGGAGCCCGACCACGCCGATGCCATCCATAACCGTGACATCGTCCAAAAACTGCTCGAAGAACAGCAGCAACAGGAAGAGGAGCAGTCACAGGAAGAGCAGATGACTGACGAAGAGGAACAGGAACAGCAGGAAGAGCAGCAGGAACAGCAAGAGGAAGAATCCGAGCCTCAGGAGGAAGAACAGCAGGAACAGCAGGAAGGCGGCGACGAAGAGGAGCAGGAAGAGAACGAACCTCAGGACGGGGAACAGCAAGAGAGCGAGGAAGAGAATCAGGGCGAAGAACCGCAACTGAGCAATGCCGAGAATGAGAGCCAGGAATCGCTGGAGCAGTGGTTGCGCAGGATCGACGATGATCCGGGTGAACTGCTTCAGCGCAAGTTCCAATTCGAGTATCGGCGGCGTCAGGTCGACAGCCGTTCCAACAACCAGTCAGCGGAAACACAAATATGGTAAACCTGTTGGCCTGCCTGTTCGCAGCGGCACTCACCCTCTTCTCTTCATTGAGCTATGCCCAGCCCGTGACGGCAACTGTAGATCGCAACGAGCTGATTCGTGGTGAGACGGTGACTTTGACACTGCGAGTAGACGGACAGCAAGGTGGCGTGGAAATGGACCTGACTCCTCTGGAGTCGGACTTCCAGGTGGTTTCCACCCGCACATCCAGCCAGATGCGCAGTGCCAATAATCGTGTGGAATCCTGGATCGACTACCACCTCACCCTCTTCCCTCTGCGAGAAGGACAGCTGGCAATTCCTGCGTTGCTTGTCGCTGGCGCCTATACCCAGAGCCTGACAGTGAATGTGCTGCCGAAGACGCAGGATAGCGTCGTCGGGCAAGAGCTGTTCATGGAAACGGTGGTGAACAAGGAAAGTATTTATGTTCAGGAACAACTCTTGTTCAGCATCCGTCTGTATTACACGATCAACGGTATTCGCAACCCCATCTTTACCGACCTGGAGCTGCCCGACACGGTCATCCAGATGATAGGCACGCCCAATCAGTACGAAACCCTGGTGGAAGGGGTGCGCTACGGGGTTTATGAGAAACAATACGCCGTGTTCCCGCAGCGCAGTGGCACACTGCAGATTCCCGACATCATGTTCCGGGGGGAAGTGACGGATGGCTCCAGCAACTATGTGTTCCGCAACCTGAATACCCGCACAATCACCTCATTCTCGGAAGGCTTCGAGATTGAAGTCCGCGAGAAACCGGCTGACTTCCCAGTGGATGCAGTGTGGTTGCCCGCCAGTGAACTGACCATCGAAGAAAGCTGGGACAATGACTTTACCAATGTGCGCGTGGGTGATGCGGTCAATCGCGTTATCAGCATGAAGGCCTTCGGTCTCGACGGTGCGGCACTGCCGCCTTTGGAATTGCCGGTCATCGAGACTGTCAATGTCTACCCGGAGAATCCGGCCATCGAGCGCACCTATGTCGACGGCAACATCGTCGGCAGCCGCATCGAATCCAACTCCCTGCTGATGACCGACACCGGCACCGTGCGTGTCCCAGGCGTCACCATCCCGTGGTATGACATCGATACCGAAGAGATCAAGTATGCCACTCTGGCAGACACCGCGATTCGGGTTGGCCCGGTGCGCACGACGGCGGCAGAACCCGCGATGACTTTTGAGGAAGAAGGAGAGCCTGACTTCGGCACCGCAGACGCTGCGGATGGCGACGAAAACTCGTTGGTCACCATGCCTTCTACCCCCTTGTGGGTGATCGTCCTGGCGGCTGCACTGACAGCACTGCTCGGCGTGCTGACCTACTTCAGCAGCAAGTTCAACAACAAACGTCGTGCTGCCAAAAAAGTCGTTGTGAAGAAACCTCCTGTTGTCAGTGCGCCCATGTACCAACAGGACATCGCCCCGGCAGCGGAGGCAATCGCCTTCAAGGAATTCACGCGGGCCTGTCAGCAGAACCATCTGCCCGCTTTGCGACTGGCTCTGATCGGCTGGGGACGTCAGTATTTTTCAGCCCCTGATCTGCACAACCTGGATGATCTGGCGCAGCGCACAGGCAGTGCGGAAATCCACCGGCTCTGCTTGCGTCTGCAGCAGGCTCTGTATGGTCAGGAGGCGACTTCTGGAAACTCCGTCACCGACGATATCCAGCGTCTGCTGGCACTGGTGACTGAGTTGCGCACAGAACGCAAACAGGCGCTGGTGACCGCTGCGAAGGAGCAGGAATATACCCTGCCCCCGCTCTACAAGGCTTGAGTCTGTAAATGAGTACGCCCAAAGCCTCCGTCCGTGTCTACTCGACCGAATCCGGTCGAGTCTGCCCCGAGTGTGCTCATCCAGTTGCCGCCTGCCAGTGTAAACGCCAGCAGGCAGGCACGCCGACAACCGACGGTATCGTCAGAATTCGCCGTGACACCAAGGGGCGCAAGGGCAAAGGTGTGACACTGATCGATGGGTTGCCGCTCGCTGCAGAAGAACTCAATGCGCTCGCCAAGGTTCTGAAGGCCCGCTGCGGCAGCGGTGGTACCGTGAAAGACGGGATAATCGAGATACAAGGAGATCACCGCGAACTCCTGAAACAACAGCTGCAGCAAAGCGGCTACAAGGTCAAGCTCGCTGGCGGTTGAACCCCAAATCCGCGTCAGCGGCTGAAGGTCGACAGTGCGACCAACCCTGCCCGCCGCGCCCGTGAGAGCACCCGCAAACGCAATGTCTGCAATGCCAGACGAAACTCCTGACGCAGCTCGTCACTGCCCGCTCCTGCATAGCAAAGCTGCACATAGAGCTGCGTCACTTTCTGCATTCCAGCAGCCAGCTCGGGACGTGCGACACCGACGCGAACACAATAATCCAGTGGTCCTTCTCCGCGCTGACGCGGCAAACCCACCGCCGCAAGATCAGCGCTCAGTGCCAGAAAACCGCGAGTCGCCGGATCACGAGGCTGGCTCCGCCCGCCACGCAACAGAAAGAATGCGGCAATCGCGAAAATCAGGGCCGTCGAGAAACCCAATGCCGCCAACAACGATGAGCGCGCCCGCTCCCCAAAAATATCCTCCAGAAACGCCAGCTGCATGTCTTCGTCATAGCTCACTACCCAACGGTTCCAGGCATAATCGACGGCGTCCATGCGCAAACGCAGCGAGTTGAGCCATTGGGTATCGCGGAATCGCATCATCGAAAATCCCGAGTCCTCCATGAAACCGGGTTGATTGGCGAATACTGCTTCCACCCCCTGGCTGATGCGCTCCGGGGCCACGGCGCCTGTGGGATCAAAGCGCAGCCAGCCTTCTCCCTCGAACCAGACCTCCGCCCAGGCATGCGCGTTGTATTGATACACCATGGTGTAATTTTCAAAGGGATTCGATTCGCCCCCTTGATAGCCGACCACTACCCGCGCCGGGATGCCTGCTGCACGCATCAGATACACAAAGCTGCCGGCATAATGCTCACAGAATCCTTCCCGGGTCTCGAACAGAAAATCATCAATTCTCGCCTCCCCCAGCAGAGGAGGATTCAAGGTGTAGTAGAAAGGCTGTTCACGGAAGTGCTGCATCACACGGGTGACGTAATCTCTGTTGTCGGTGGCAGCAGCGCGCAGTGCCTGCGCCAATGCGAGACTGCGGGTGTTGAGGTCCTCCTCAGGCAGTTGCAGGGCACGCGCACGCAGCACTCCGGGCAAGTCCAGATCAGTGCGATAGTCCGACCAGGACTGTAACTGGTAGCGCAAACGCTGCGTGATCGGGGTCTGCGTATGCAAGGAATAGTTGCGGTCCTGCACAATGTCTCCTGCCGCAACTTCCGCGAGCTGCATGCCGTAAACCCAGGTCTGCTGAGTAGGTTCCAGAATCACGTCATAAGCGATCGGCTCGCCCAGCGGAACACCCCGAAACTCACTCGGATAGCGACTGATCATGCCGTAATCAAGCAGCCCTCTGCCCCCGCGTCGCCAAGTTTGACCATCGAAATTATCCAGCACCAATCCGCGCCAATAAAGTTGATCGTGAGACGGGGCTTCGCCTTCAAAACTGACCCGGAACGCCAATTCACCCGAGCGGCTGAGGTTGCTGATGTCACCAGGCGTCATCTCATCCGTGACGCCGGTCGTGTTAGAAGGGACCGGCAGCGGCATGGTCCACAGCGGCGCGATGCGAGGCACCAACACGAACAGCACCAGTGTCAGAGGAATACTCTGCAGCACCAGCTGGAACGCCAGCCGTGAGTTCTGTCGAACGTTGTTGCGAGCGTTGTCACGACTCAGTGATATCAGAGTACCCGTGATGACCGCCACGGCCAGCACCGCGTGCAAACCGCTCGGAATGGTTTGCGAGTAGATAAACCCGATCATGGTGAGCACGTAGGCAAGCACGATGACAATGATGATGTCGCGCTTGTACTGCATTTCCAGCAGTTTGAACACGACCCCCAGAATCAGTAGACAGACCGCCGCATCCAAGCCGACACCTTGCGTGCGGAACTGGAATAGCGTCAACGGCAAGGCCGTAAAGACAATCAGCATCTTCACCAGTTTGCCCGGATAGTTCGCCCGCCCCTTGAAGATCAGCAGACGCCAGCCCATGCACCCCAGTGTCAGCATGAGTATCCAGGGCGGCAGGCGCAGCATGCTCGGCAATATCACCAGCAGCAACGCCGCCAGAATCCAGAGCAGTGCAAGGCGGGGAATCTGATAATGGATGTCCATTACCCGGCCTCCCTGGTCTGCTCGCCCTGTTGCCATAGTGCCAGTGCACTCAATAGGTGATTGTGATGGACTTCTCCCCGCCCAGGCGCAATCTCCACTCCGGGAATCTTTAGCCCGTAGTCGAGGTCGCCCTGTGCCAGCGTCAGCACCCAATAACACAAGCGTGACAGGCGGGCTTCAGCATCGAACCCGGCAAACATGGCCCAGTCCAGCATGAAGCGGTCATCGGTGCTGTCGACGAACTGTTTCACTTTGAGCCCCTGCCCCCGGGCCAGATTCTTCCAGGCCACCTGTTTCAGAGAATCCCCGGGCTGATAATTCCGCAGGCCGTGAAAATCCTCACTGCCCGGCTGCGTGCCGCTACCTGTGCCCGTGCTGCCAGTGCTGACGGCACCCGGGAGGGGACCGGCCACGGGGGTGGGGTAAATCAGACAGTGCATGTCCAGGTCGAGCATCGACCAGGCACGCCACAACCCCAGTGGAAAGCGGGTCTGCACCAGCAGCCGTGGGGCTTTGAGCACGCCCCGACGACGCGTAGGCAGGTAGATGTTGACTCGTGCCTGCTCACCGTCGATGAGATCTGCGTGAGTGATCAAACCCTTGGGGAAACTAAGCTCCAGCGCCTCGTGCAGACGCCCTGACTGACGCTGCACCAATACGGTAAAGCTTGCGTCTTCGCCCGCAAATACCGCATCGCCACCAATGCCTTTCACCATCAGGTACTGCAGGTTGCGGAAGGTGTGCAGGATACAGAGGATGAACAGACTGACCATCAGAAAGGCCAGCCCAAAGGCAAGACTGAGAACGTAGTTGATGGCGGTGATGAAGATGAGTGCGGTCGCGGCGATGTAAAGGAGACCGTGGGAGGTCGGCAGGATGAAAATGTTCCTGCGGTGCAGGACGACGCTGCTGACAGCAGGTACGTTTCTGGCCAGCCAGTGCTGAACCCGTTTTGAAAACCAGAAACTGACTGCGTTGACAGGGCTCATGGTGGGTTCAGAAAACATCGACCTCGCTGAGCAAACGCTGTGTCAGCGCATTGCCGGTACGCCCATCTCCGGCAGTGCTTGAGCGCAATCGATGTTCGAGCACGGCGGCGAGCACAGCCTGTACATCCTCAGGAACAGCATGGTGACGCCCTTCCATCAACGCCCAGCTGCGAGTCGCGCGCACCACCGCAATGCCACCACGGGGCGATAAACCAAAATGGAATTCATCGGCATCTCGGGTACGTGCAATCAGGCGCTGGATGTAATCGAGCAGTTGCGGGCTTAGCGTGACGGCAGCGGCTGCCTTGCGCATCTCGATCAGATCACTGATATCCAACTGCTGCCGGACACGCTCGCCTCGATCTCTGTCCCCGGCCGCCTCCAACAGTTGTCGCTCGGCACGCGGGTCGGGATAGCCGATGCCGATCCGCATCAGGAAGCGATCCAGTTGCGATTCTGGTAACGGAAAAGTCCCCGCCAGACTGACAGGGTTCTGGGTGGCAATCACAAAGAAAGGGGAAGGCAGACGGCGTGTTTCGCCTTCGACAGACACCTGCCCTTCTTCCATCGCTTCCAGCAACGCGCTCTGCGTCTTCGGTGTCGTACGATTGATCTCGTCGGCCAGAATCAGTTGGCGAAAAATGGGGCCGGGGTGGAAGCTGAAACGACCGGATTGCTGATCAAAGATCGAGACGCCGAGAATGTCGGCCGGCAACAGGTCACTGGTAAATTGGATGCGGTTGAAATCCAACCCGAATACCCGGGCCAGCGCATGGGCCAGTGTCGTTTTGCCCATGCCAGGCAGGTCCTCAATCAACAAGTGCCCGCCAGCGATAAGGCAGCACAGTGCCAGCCTGATCTGCCGTTCTTTGCCCAGCAGGACAGTCCCTACTTCGTCCACTGCCACCTGTATTCTCTTTTCCATCGGAAGAGTTCCTGCCTGTCGTCAGCGGATGCACCGGTCGGATTTTCGGCCTGCAGTTGCCCTACTTGCTGGCTTACTTGCTAGCCTTCTTGGCAGCATCGCTGCGGCTGTCTTCCAGATTTTTCAAATAAGCTGCATCCACATCACCCGTGATGTACTTGCCATCGAACACAGAACACTCGAAACGGTGGATATTCGGATTGCCTTCCATGGACGCAGCCACCAGATCAGTCAAATCCTGAAAGATCAACCAGTCGGCACCAATCAGCTCCTGCACTTCCTCGTCCGTGCGGCCATGGGCGATCAATTCGCTGGCGGCGGGCATGTCGATGCCATACACGTTCGGGTAGCGCACCGCTGGCGCTGCGGACGCGAAATACACCTTCGCAGCCCCGGCATCGCGAGCCATCTGGATGATTTGACGACAGGTCGTGCCACGCACGATGGAGTCGTCCACCAGCAGCACGGTCTTGCCCTTGAACTCCAGCTCGATGGCATTCAGTTTCTGACGCACGGATTTCTTGCGCTGGCTTTGGCCGGGCATGATGAAAGTGCGGCCAATGTAGCGATTTTTGACGAAGCCTTCACGGTACTTCACGCCCAGATGGTTGGCCAGCTCCAGCGCCGAAGTACGGCTGGTATCGGGGATCGGTATCACCACGTCGATATCATGGTCAGGACGCAGACGCTTGACCTTGTCAGCGAGCTTCTCCCCCATGCGCAGGCGCGCCTTGTACACAGAGATGCCGTCCATCAAGGAGTCCGGTCGGGCAAAATAAACGTGTTCGAATATGCAGGGAGTGTACTCGGCGGGGCCAGCGCAGATGCGGGTGTGCAAATGACCGTGTACATCCACATAAACCGCTTCACCGGGGGCGACATCCCGAATCAGGGTGAAGCCTTGGGAATTCAGCGCCACACTCTCGGAGGCCATCATGTACTCGGTAAAACCATCGCGTTCCCGTTTGCCGAACACCAACGGGCGAATACCGTGCTTGTCGCGGAATCCCACGATGCCATAGCCACCCAGCATCACCAGCGCCGCATAACCGCCACGACAGCGACGATGTACACCGCGCACCGCCGTGAACACATCCTCGGCAGCAGGCTCCATTTTCGCCAACTGCTGCAGCTCATGGGCAAACACATTGAGCAACACTTCGGAATCGGAGTCGGTATTGATGTGGCGCAGATCTTCTTTGAACAGATCGCGACTCAGCTCTGCCGCGTTGGTCAGGTTACCGTTGTGGGCCAGGCTCAGACCATAAGGAGAGTTCACATAGAAGGGTTGTGCGAGTGCGGGGCTGGAGCTGCCAGCGGTGGGATAGCGCACATGTCCGATCCCCATGTTTCCTGCCAGACGCTCCATGTGCCGGGTCCGAAATACGTCTTTGACCAGTCCATTGTCCTTGCGCAGATTCAGTCGACCCTTGTCACTGGTGGCAATGCCAGCCGCATCCTGCCCCCTGTGCTGCAACACCGTCAATGTGTCATATAAACAAACAGCAACATCAGATTTGCCAACGACACCTACTAAACCGCACATGCAATACACTCCGTTAAGACACACAAATTGACAAACAGACAATCACTCACAAAAAACTCATATCGAACCAGCAGGCAAAGGCAGATCCGTCACAAACATCCGCGACATCTCGATCAATTGACCTCCGTAAGGAATAAAGCGCGAAGCCTGCCACCAGGGTTCGGTCGCAAAGAAGTTGCCTCCGAAATACACAAACACCATGACGATCACTACGCCTCTGGCAATGCCGAACAGCCCGCCAAGCAGCCTGTCAGTCAGCTTCAAGCCACTGACATCGATGAGCTTGGCCACCAGGAAATTCACCAGCGCTCCCAGCAGCAGCGTGGCTATGAACAGCAGTGCAAAAGCAAACACCTGACGCATCGCCGCGCCGTCAATCCAACTGCCCAGTACCGGCGCCAGATCTTCACTGTAGACGCGTGCCAGCAACAGGGCCGCAATCCACGCCAGCAGTGACAGCACCTCACGGACAAAACCCCGCCACAAGCCGAACAGGCATGACACAGCGGTAATCAACAGAATCGTCAGATCGACCCAATGCATCAGACGCGCAGGCTCCCTGGTGCGAAACGGGGGTGGAAAAGAACGCCAGTAATGGATTGATCAGACATCTGGATGAAGATTCTCATAGGCCTTCGATCTCATAGCGCACCACAATGCCGGACAATTCAACCTCATCCAGCAGTTGTCGCTGCAACTGCTGCATTGCGGCCCTGTCAACACCGGGTCCCACGAACACCGCTGTCAAGGTCCCCTGCTCCGAACTCACAGCACGGGTGTAAGCGCGATGACCGAGTGTCTGCAAGCGCTGCACCAGGCTGAGAGCATTGGCCTGACTGGAGAAAGAGCCCAGACGGACGCTCCAACCCTCTGGCAAGCCGACATTGTCGAGTTTGGGTGCTTCAGCAGCCGGTGTCACCACGGCAGCGACGACCGGCGGTTCTGTCACAGCAACGACCGTAGTGCTGTCTCCAGAAGCGACGGACGCGGAGGCAGGTTCTACGACAATCTCTTCCTCGGCAGGGGTGGTGACAGCTGCTGTCGCATCCACGCGAATCTGATCGGTATCGGCAATCACGACAGGACGCTCAGGCACAATGCGAGGTGGCTCAGGAAATGCCTGGGATTCCGGGATGCGGCTCTCCAGCGGCAAGTCATAACTGCCTTGGCCGTCGAACAGGGCCGACAGTAGAACGACGGCGGCGACCACTATCACCACACTGCCGACAATTCTCTGTTTAGTGTTCTGGTCCAAACCAGTGCTGCCCCTATGTGTGGTGGTCGTACGCGAACCCGAGTCCGTGACAACCATCAAGAATTTGCTTCGCTACTCGCGATGTACTGCACTGCATCGGCAACGGTACCGAACGATCCGGTGACCAACACCAAGTCATCCTGTCCTGCTTGTTCGCATGCCGCGTGATAAGCAGCAACAACCGAGTCGTAGGGCCCACTGACGGTGGCACCCGCCCCACCCAATCGATCATGCAGAGTCTGTGCATCCTGGCAGCGAGGCTGCGCGAATGCGGCAATATACCAAATGTCGACGGCAGATTCTAAGACGCCGTAAAAACCCACCTGATCTTTGTCGGACATCATCGCCAGCACTACCCGCACCTGCCCGCGCAATTCCCCTCTGCTGCGCAGAGCCGCCAGCTTCTCGCTCAGCAGCACGGCGGCGTGCGGATTATGCGCCACATCAACCCGCACGGCGACACCGGTGCGGGGATCCCGCAATGCCTGAAAGCGCCCTGCCAGCACGACAGTCTGTAGACCCGCCGCAATCGCCTCCCGCGTGACGGGCAGCGGTTGCAACGCAATTGCCTGCAAGACAGTGGCGGCATTGACCAGATCGAGCGCTGGCCTCGGCAAACCTGGCAGTGCCAATGACTTGCCCTGCCTGTCCTCTCCCCACCAATCCCAGTCCATCGCACGCGCCGTGAAACCAAAATCTTTGCCTTGCAGAGAAAGTGGTAAACCCAGTCGCTCTGCCTCCTGCACAATGCTCTGCGGAGTGTCTATGTCACCACTGACAGCCGGAACGCCAGCCCGAAAAATTCCTGCCTTCTCGCGACCGATATCTTCGCGATTGTCGCCAAGCCAATCCTGATGATCGAGCCCAATACTGGTGACGATGGACAGATCGGCGTCGATTATGTTCACCGCATCAAGACGACCCCCAAGCCCTACTTCCAGCACAGCGACATCCAGCCCCGCCTGCTCCATCAGCAGCAACCCGGCCAGGGTACTGAACTCGAAATAGGTCAGTGAAATATCGCCACGTCGAGCCTCGATCAGCGCAAAGCTGTCGCACAGTTCTGCGTCTGTCGCCACACGACCAAGAATGCGAACACGTTCGTTATAAACCAGCAGATGCGGAGAAGTATAAGTGCCAACCCGATAACCAGCGGCGCTAAAAATGGCTTCCAGCATGGCGACCGTAGAGCCTTTGCCATTGGTACCGGCCACTGTAATCACCAGCGGCGCGGGCCTGGTCAGCCCAAGCCGGGTGGCCACGGCGCGCACGCGCTGCAGGCCAAGATCGATCTCGCTGGGATGCAAGGCCTGAATAGTGTCAAGCCACTGGGAGAGAGTCACGCCGCATGCCTGCCCGGCCGGGTCACACCCGGCCTCGAATCGGCCTTCAGCGGGCCGGAAAGTGTCAATGTCTGCCGTTCAGCGAGAGTACTAGCGATGAGTCAGTTTGGCGGCCAAAGAGGCCACACGCTCGCGCATATCCTTGCGATGCACGATCATGTCGATGGCACCATGCTCCAACAGGAACTCACTGCGCTGAAAGCCTTCCGGTAATTTCACGCGGACGGTCTGACGGATCACGTCGGGCCCGGTGAAACCGACCAGCGCATTGGGCTCGGCAATATTGATATCCCCCAGCATGGCCAGACTGGCAGAAACACCGCCGTAGACAGGGTCTACCAGAACAGAAATATAGGGGTAGCCGTGCTCGCGCAGACGCGCCAGCGCAGCCGAGGTTTTCGCCATCTGCATGAGAGAGATCAGAGCCTCTTGCATACGCGCACCACCGCTGGTGGAAAAACACACGAGAGGTAACTTGTTGGCGATACAGGTATTGACGGCCTGGGTGAACTTCTCCCCCACCACAGCGCCCATTGATCCTCCGATGAAACCGAACTCGAAGGCAGCAACGACCATCTCCACCCCATTGACGCGGCCTTGCACAACAATCAACGCGTCTTTTTCACCGGTGCTCTTCTGCGCCGCAGAGAGCCTGTCTTTGTACTTCTTCAAATCACGGAACTTGAGCAGGTCTACCGGCTCCATGTCTTTGTTCAGCTCCACCTGTCCTTCGGGATCAAGGAACAGTTCAATGCGACGTCGAGCCGTAATGCGCAGGTGATGATCACACTTCGGGCACACTTCCAGATTGCGCTCCAGATCCGGTCGGTAGAGGACGGCTTCACAACGTGGGCACTTTTTCCACAGCCCTTCAGGCACACTGGCGCGCGTCTTGGCAGTCGCAGTATCACCGCCACTGCGAATGGAAGGGAGGATTTTGTTAATCCAGCTCATATCACTGTCCTGTTCAATTGGAGGCCGATAACAGCCACTAAAAGTTCTCTATAAATTATGAAGATATAAACATTACTTCAAGTTTTTCAACGCTTCACTGATAGAGGAAATCACTGCCACTGCAGCATCCAGTTGTGCGCTGGAGCAAGTCGGCTGCGAAGGCAGCAGACCGATCTTCTCGACCAAAGCGCTGCCCACTATAACACCATCGCTGACGGCTGCCATTTCACAGGCAGACTGTGCATCCTTGATGCCGAAACCGACCATAATCGGCAGATCGCTGATCGTGCGCAGATGCGTAATCTTGTCGGCAATCTCGCTCTTGTTACTGATGGCTGCGCCAGTCACTCCTTTCAAAGACACGTAGTACAGCCAACCAGTGGCGTTAGCACAGATAGAAGCTGTACGGTCCTCAGTGGTAGTCGGCGCGATCAGAAAGACAGTGTCAATTCCGCGTGGACGCACAGCGCTGAAAAGCTCTTCGCACTCATACGCCGGCAAATCGACAATGAGCAAGCCGTCCACTTCCGCTGCCCCTGCGGCGGCCGCGAACGTCTCGTAACCCATGATCTCGATTGGATTGAGGTAACCCATCAGGAGAACTGGCGTCTTCTTGTCGCTGCGGCGGAATTCACTCACCATGGCCAGCACATCGGTTAATGTGGTGCCTTGACGCAAAGCGCGCTCAGCGCCCAACTGTATTACAGTGCCATCGGAAGACGGATCACTGAAGGGGATACCGAGTTCGATGATATGCGCACCAGCGCGCACCAAGGCATGCATAAGCGCAACGGTAAGCCCTTTATGCGGATCTCCTGCAACCAGATACGGGATCAGGACCTTCTTGTTTTGCGCCTGCAACCCGGCAATAGTCTGACTGATACGACTCATGAATTTTCGACCTTTGTTCCTGCAGCAATATTTGCCTGCCTGTATTGATATGTCCGCTGTATTGATAGGCCTGCTTTTACACCGTGATGCCGTCAATGGCAGCGACAGTATGAATATCCTTGTCACCACGCCCGGACAGATTCACCACAATGAATTGATCAGGAGACATGTCAGCGGCCAGTTTGCAGGCACAGGCCACCGCATGACTGGATTCGAGGGCAGGAATGATGCCCTCCAGCCTCGTCAGCTCCCGGAATGCGGTCAACGCATCCTGATCGGTCACCGGCACATAATTGACGCGCCCAATATCCTTCAGCCAGGCATGCTCTGGACCAACCCCCGGATAATCCAGCCCCGCAGACACCGAGTGAGTCTCAATGATCTGCCCGGCCTCGTCTGTCATCAGATAGGTTCGGTTGCCATGAAGAACACCAGGGCGGCCAGCACTCAGTGATGCAGCATGACGGCCTGTCTCGACACCATCACCGCCGGCCTCAGCGCCATACATCGCGACCCCTTCATCACGCAGGAAGGGGTGAAACAGTCCGATGGCATTGGAACCACCCCCGACACACGCGACCAGTGCATCGGGCAAGCGACCGTATTCCTGGAGGGATTGTGCACGGGCCTCACGGCCGATAATGGCCTGAAAGTCGCGCACCATCATGGGATAGGGATGCGGACCAGCGGCAGTGCCGATGATGTAATAGGTGTTGTCGACATTGGTTGCCCAATCGCGCAGGGCTTCATTAAGCGCATCCTTGAGAGTGCGCGAACCTGATTCCACGGCAATGACATTGGCTCCCAGCAACTTCATGCGGTAGACGTTGGCAGACTGCCGTTTGATGTCGTCGGCGCCCATGTAGACATGACACTCCAGCCCCAGTCGCGCTGCCACGGTCGCACTAGCAACTCCGTGCTGCCCTGCACCGGTTTCCGCGATGATGCGCGGCTTTCCCATGAATTTGGCGAGCAACGCTTGGCCGATGGTGTTGTTGATCTTGTGAGCACCGGTATGGTTGAGGTCTTCACGCTTCAGAATAATCCTGGCTCCCCCGTAACGCTTGCTCAGACGCTCAGCGAAATACAGCGGCGAGGGTCTGCCCACGTAATGCTTCAGATCTTTGTCATATTCCGCCCAGAACGCTGGATCTTTGGAGAGCTTCTGGTAGACACGATCCAACTCCTCCACTGCGGCCACCAGCGTCTCACCGACGAAGGCGCCACCGTAACGACCAAAGTGACCGTGCAGATCGGGCCCACTGAACTGGTCGGCCGAGTGTGATGTATCGAGACCGCTGACGATGTCGACGTTTAAAGACTTGGATACTGAAGACTTAGACACTGTATACCTCATTGAAAAAACTGCTCATGCGCTCCCCGCTCTTGCGCCCGGGTTCTGACTCCACACCACTGCTGACGTCAACGGCATAAGGTGCTACCAGACGAATGGCCTCAGCCACATTGACGGCGTTCAAGCCGCCTGCCAGGACAATCTTCGCCGACGCTTCTGCAACGCATTGCCTGGCAATACGCCAATCAAAGGCTATCCCGGTTCCTCCGGCGGAATGTTTGTCATAACTGTCGAGTAGTATTGCCGAACTCGTTGAATACCTGGCTATCGCACTTATGACATCCAGTTCCGGTCGCACTCTGATCGCCTTCATATAAGGCATGTCAAAGGAGGCGCAGAACTCTGCTGATTCTTCGCCGTGAAACTGCAGGCAATCCAGATGTACGTATTGCAGCACCGCGCGCACCTCTTCCTCTGTCGGATTGACGAAGAGGCCTACCGCACTGACGAAAGCTGGCAAAACACGGCGAATACTGCGGGCTTGCACGGCAGTCACCGCCCTGGTGCTTTTGCTGTAAAACACCAGCCCGACCGCGTCCGCACCACACTCAGCAGCCAGCAACGCGTCTTCGGGACTTGTCAGCCCGCAAATCTTGACTCGGGTTCTCTGGAGCATGTTAACAGGCACCTGGTACGGGTATCCGCAAAAGCGAGGGATTCTACCAAAGTTCCATGGCAGAGCCTACGCAAAAGGCTGTAAAAAAGCAGGCCCTGCCGGCTCTATGGGCAACGCGAAATGCTCGGGGTAACGCACAGCCACCAGATAGAGTCCGAAGGGATGAGCCGTGATGGCGGCAAGCTTGCGATCTCTGCGCTCCAATACTTCGCGCGCCCAGTCCGGCTCTCGTCGTCCACCACCGATCTCCATCAACACCCCGGCGATATTCCGCACCATGTGCTGCAAGAAGGCATTCGCTTCAATATCAAGCACAATAAAACGATGATGGCGCCGCACCTGCAGCTGCATGACTTCACGGAAAGGAGTTTTGGACTGACAGCCAGCGGCACGAAAGGACGTGAAATCGTGCTCACCCAGCAAGTGCTGCCCCGCTTCATGCATACGTTCGATATCAAGGTTCAGACGTGTATGGGTCAATTGACGAGCAAGAATGGCAGGTTCAACAGAGCTATCGAGAATCACGTAATTATAACGTCGGGACTGCGCCGAAAAGCGGGCATGGAAATCGTCTTGCACTGCACGCGCCCAGCGCACTCGCACCGTTGGCGGTAACAAGCTGTTGGTTCCACGCAACCAGGCCTTCTCTCCGCGATCGATCAGGCAATCGAAATGCACGACTTGCGCGGTGGCATGTACGCCAGTATCAGTCCGCCCGGCGCAGACGAGACTCACCGGGTGGGCCGCTATCTTCGCAAGGGCGGTCTCAAGGGCTGCCTGAACGGTTGGCATGATCGGATCGCCCTGCCTTTGCCAGCCATGAAATGCGGCGCCGTCATACTCGACGCCGAGAGCAATTCGATGCAAAGAAGGACTGTCGTTGTTCAAGGAAGGACTCAGATTTTCGCAAGCAGACGTTGCGCATCCTTGATTTGTTCTTCGTTACCCTCGCTCACCACTTCTTCGAGGATTTCGCGGGCACCTTCATAGTCACCCATTTCATAGTAGGCCTGCGCGAGATCCAGCTTGGTGGCCGCCTCGTCAGTATCGGCCAGAAACTCGAGGATATCATCGTCGCCAGACTCGTCTTCCTGAGCAGATTTCTCTGCCAGCAGACTGTCATCGACAAACTGCAGATCATCGAAATCATCGTCGCTGGCGATTTCCGTTTCAACCGCAGTCTCTACTGCTATCTCAGCGATCTCCTCGTCTACATCCACGGCTCCGATATCAAACTGGCTGGTATCGAACTCGAATTCCAAACTGTTGTCTGCCTCAACGACCGACGCCATACCACTTTCATCAGTGACGTCTTCGCCAGCATCTACAGCAGTATTTGCCGTCGTCTTCGCATCCTCATCATCGATCAACATGGCAAAGTCGAAATCGATGCTGTGATCCGGGTCATCCTCGCTCAGCTCGGGTTCTTGCACCTGCTGGGCAGGCTCTACCGTATCCGCAGGGGCATCTTCAACTGCAAAATCAAAATCAAAATCGAGCAGGTTTTCATCGGCAAGAGAGGATTCAACCTCCTCCGCCACAGCCGCACTGGCCAAATCTGAATTGGCTGGCTCTGCAGTGATTTCCTCATCATCTGACAGATCAAAGGCAGAAGAGAATTCCAGCAGTCTGTCATCTTCGTCAGGCTCGGTAACACTGGCAGCTACGGCTCCAGCGATCGCTGCGCTCGCGAGGGTGGTCTCTGCAGACTTGCTCGGCGCGTCAACACTGTAGCCGGAGCGCACCAAATCGTCGTCTACTGTCGCTGCCGCCTCAAGATCCAGCGACAGCTCCATATCATCCATGGCATCCAGTTCAGCAAGGAAGATATCTTCACCGTCGTCCAAGGTTTCCTGCAGAGCATCCTGATCAATCAGCTCGTCGCTGATATCTTCGAGAGCGTCGTGATCGACCTCACCGCGCAGCTGCGCTTTCAATTCGGCAATTCTAGGCATCACGGACAGATCGCCAAGATCCCGCAATTCTGTTTCCTGCAGCTTGAAGCCGATGACGTCCTGCCGGGCAGCACACACTTCAAGAAGCTTCAGACGCAAATCGGCACGTTCAGGTTCGGCGACAATAGCATCCTGCAGCAAGCTGGCAGCCTCGTCGTAGCGTTCATAAGCCAACAGTGCATCCGCCTCCTCAAGCAACTCTTCTACCGCGCCGGCATCAGGCCCGTTACCCATACTGTGGCGATGTTGCGGCATATCGACTTCGTCGGAGTCCTCAATATTGAAGATGTCCTGCAGATCAGGATCAATATCCGCCACCATGGCGTTGCCGACAATGCCTGCACTACCCGCCACGGTCTGCGATGCTGCAGGTTTGTCAGTCGCCTGTTCTGATTCCTGAATATCGTCAAGATCAGCAAAATTTTCCTGCTCAGCCGATCTGTTACGACGCAGCAATGCGTAGACGATAATCAGAATGAGCAATCCCACAACAGCCAGCAGTGCAAACGTGTTCTCAATCAGTGTATCGAGCAGCGTTTGCACGAAACTCTTGGGCGGCGCCATGGTGATCACCGTCGGCGGGTCTACCGGTTCCGGGGTGACGGCATCAGGTGTCTGAGCCAGAGTCTGTTGCAGCTGAGCAAGCTCCAGGTCACGCAGACGGATGATTTCCTGCGCAGATACTATCTGCTCCTCAAGCAGACTGAGCCGAGCCTGTAATTCGGCATTCTGCCTGGCCACACGATCCGCTTCTTCCAACTGCACAGCCAATTCGTTTTCAAGCGCTGCAATACGGGCATCCAGCTCTGCACTCTGCCCACCCGATACGGACGGCGTCGCCGGCTCGTCAGCATCAATGCTGACAACACTCAGTTCGCCACGACCATTTGCAGCGTCCGCAGGCGCCTGGCTTGGTGCAGCGGACACTGGTTGCGAACTTAATGGCACATTGCGTCTGTTCTCGAAAAGCTGGTTCTGCCGTGAAACCTCACTCATGGCTTCACGAGTACTCAGCGAACGAATCTGCTCGATATCAGGGATACGCAACACCTGACCACGACGCACCATATTGATGTTGTCGGCGATGAAGGCTTCACTGTTCAGGCGCTGCAGTGCCAACATCGTCTGTTGAACGGAGACCGAGCTGTCCGGGCGCACCTGCATGGCCACATCCCACAGGGTGTCGTCAGCCCCAATAGTGACCGAGTCCGAGGACGCATCCTGGTTGTTCGCAAGAGGTACAGATGTGGACGTTGGCGCCGATGCCGGAGCGCTCTGAGCAGGTGCAGGGGCCGCCAGCACATCAGCGGCAGGTTGTACTACGTCATCGTTATCAGCATCGGAAGCCAGAACAGCATCGCTGTCTGCAGGCGGTGAAACAGGATCAGTGGGAGCCGCAAGACGCATCGAAGGAGCTGGCACAACGCCTGAAGTTTGTGAATCAACTTGTTGATTAACAGAAGAACTATTAGCAGATGATGCGGTCTGCACAGGTTGCTGAATAGCGACAGTTGTGGCATTACCTGCGAACGCGGGTAAATCCAGCAACACCGTATGTTCACTCAGCAGACGCCCACTGGGCCAGCTGGTTTCGAGGACAAAACTGAGGTAAGGCTCGCGAACAGGATCAACCGTCGTCAGGTGCACATAGGCACCGGTACCGGCAGATTCAATATCAAAGCGTATGGCGCCTAAAAACCCTTCTCTATCGATGGAGAAGCGCTCAAAGTCATTTTCGGAAGCCAGCTGGACGGTAATCTGATCGAGGTTTACACCACCGAGTTGCAACAACTCGATACGGGCTGCAAGAGGTTGGTTGAGAGCAGAATCAATAGTGATCTCCCCCAGCCCCAACGCCTTGGCATGCGCAGCAGTAAACAGGACCACCGAGGTGAAAATCACCACCAGCTTTCTTACCATAATCCATTCCTTTTAAATGGCTGTCTCCGCTGCCTCGCCTTGAATCCGGATTACGGGCGGGGAGAGGTTACGCATTCCTGAGGCAATTCTGCCGCCAACAGGCGGCAGAACTCTCAGAAATACGCTTCAATAGTGCGTGCAAGTATTCATTATAAATAGTCTTTTATCAACACTTCGGCTATTTGCACTGAGTTCAATGCCGCACCTTTGCGTACGTTGTCCGACACCACCCACATATTCATGCCATTCGGGTGGGAGATGTCCGCGCGGATACGACCAACCAGTACCGGATCCTTGCCCGCTGAATCCCCTACCGGTGTTGGATAACCGCCGGCCTTACGCTCATCCATCAGCACAACCCCTGGCGCATTGGCCAACAACGCACGCACTTCATCTACCGTAATCGGCGTGCGCGTCTCGAAATGCACTGCTTCGGAGTGTGAATAGAAAACCGGCACACGCACACAGGTGGCATTCACCTGAACGCTATCGTCACCGAGGATTTTCTTGGTCTCCCAGACCATCTTCATCTCTTCTTTGGTATAGCCATTGTCCAGGAATACGTCAATCTGGGGCAGCACATTGAAGGCGATCTGCTTGGGATACACGCTGCAGGTGACCTGACGACCATTGAGCAGATCGGCTGTTTGTTTCGCCAGTTCCTCAATTGCCTCCTTGCCTGTACCCGACACCGCTTGATAAGTCGCGACATTGATACGGGTAATACCCACCTTGTCATGAATAGGCTTGAGCGCCACCAGCATCTGAATGGTCGAGCAATTCGGGTTGGCAATAATGTTGCGATTCTTGTAGTCCGCTATCTTGTGCGGGTTCACTTCCGGCACAACCAACGGAATATCGTCCTCGTAGCGGAAGTGGGAGGTGTTATCGATGACGACGCAACCTGCCTTGCCAGCCTTTTCCGCATACTCTGCAGACACACTGCCTCCGGCAGAGAACAGACCAATCTGTACTTGGCTGAAGTCAAAGTCGGCCAAATTCAACACCGTGATGGGTTTGCCTTTGAACATCACTTTGCTGCCAGCCGATCGCTCACTCGCCAGCGGAAACAACTGCCCAACCGGGAAGTTTCTCTCCTCCAGAATACTGATCAACGCTTCACCCACGGCACCTGTTGCGCCGACTACTGCCACATTAAACGTCTTCATTTCCATCTTCCCGTTCATTTACATTTGTTGTCTTGATAGCCGATCAAACCCCGAAATACCAGGGCGATGCTTCTTTCCAGCGCTTCTCGAACGCGGTGATATCACCGGAGTCCTGCAAAGTCAGCCCGATATCATCCAGGCCATTGAGCAGACAGTACTTGCGGAAGCTGTCGACATTGAAGGAAATCGTCGCTCCTGATGGGCGTGTGATGATCTGTTTCTCCAGATCCACCGTCAGAGCGTAACCTTCCTGAGCTTCCACTTCGATAAACAATTCATCAACGATTTTCCTATCAATAACAATGGGTAATATCCCATTTTTAAAGCAATTATTGAAAAATATGTCAGCATAACTCGGCGCGATTATGATACGAAAACCGTAGTCATCGAGCGCCCAGGGCGCATGCTCACGACTCGATCCGCAACCAAAATTTTCCCGAGCCAACAGGACTGAGGCACCCTTGTAGCGCGGCTGGTTCATCACGAAATCCGGATTCAGCGGACGACCACTGTTGTCACGCCCCGGCTCTCCCTTGTCCATGTAGCGGTGTTCATCAAACAAGTTGACACCGAAACCACTGCGTTTGATCGACTTCAAAAACTGCTTCGGGATGATGAAGTCGGTATCGACATTCGCTCTATCCAGCGGCATCACCAAGCCGGATTGCATTGTAAATTTTCTCATCTTTTATGCTCAGTATTCGTTTAATTTCAATTAGATATTAAATATTCACAAGCTTATCTATTAAGAGTCAGCAAGATATCCCGAACGTCAACAAAGTGACCGTGAATGGCCGCCGCTGCCGCCATCGCAGGGCTGACAAGGTGAGTACGCCCACCGAAACCCTGCCTGCCTTCGAAATTGCGGTTGGAAGTCGACGCACAGTGCTTACCAGCGCCCAGTTGGTCTGCGTTCATCGCCAGACACATGGAGCATCCGGGTTCGCGCCACTCCAGCCCTGCTTCGATGAAAATCTTGTCCAGCCCTTCCGCTTCTGCCTGTTTCTTCACCAAGCCTGAGCCCGGTACGACCATCGCCATCTCAACATTGGCTGCGACCTTGCGGCCCTTGACGACAGCTGCTGCGGCACGCAGATCCTCGATTCGCGAGTTGGTGCAGGAACCGATGAAAATGACGTCGAGCTGGATGTCAGTCATGCGTGTACCGGGAGTCAACCCCATGTATTTAAGTGCCTGCCGCATGTTGTCGCGGCGGCTTGGATCAGTTTCCTTTTCCGGGTCAGGCACTTCACCCGTAATCGGCGCGACCATCTCAGGAGACGTTCCCCAGGTAACTTGCGGAATGATCTCTGCGGCGTCCATGACGACTACGCGGTCAAAATGGGCATCGGAATCACTGACCAGACTACGCCAGGCAGCGGCAGCGCGCTCCCACATGTCACCTTTGGGCGCAAAGGGGCGACCTTTGATGTAATCCAATGTTATCTGATCGACAGCGATCAATCCGGCGCGAGCACCCGCCTCAATTGCCATGTTGCAGACAGTCATGCGACCTTCGACACTCAGAGAGCGGATGGCTTCACCGCCAAACTCAATGGTGTAGCCAGTGCCACCGGCAGTCCCGATCTCACCGATAATGGCCAGCACGATGTCCTTGGCAGTAACGCCCGGATTCAGACGCCCATCCACACGGATCAGCATGTTCTTCATCTTGGTCTGCAAGAGGCATTGTGTGGCCATGACGTGCTCGACTTCGGACGTGCCGATGCCATGGGCCAATGCGCCCAGTGCGCCGTGCGTAGAAGTATGGGAGTCGCCACAGACGATAGTCATGCCGGGCAGTGTTGCGCCCTGCTCAGGCCCAACTACATGCACGATGCCCTGACGAATATCATTCATGTCCAATTCGAAAATACCGAATTCGCGACAGTTATCGTCCAGAGTCGTCACTTGAATGCGGGAAATCGGATCACGAATGCCTTCCAGCCCCTGACTGCGCTCTTCCTTCGTCGTGGGGATGTTATGGTCCGGAGTCGCAAAGTTGGATTCCGCACGCCAGGGACGTCGACCCGCCAGACGCAAACCATCAAAGGCCTGCGGAGAGGTCACTTCGTGAATCAGCTGCCGGTCGATGTAGATCAGCGCAGTACCGTCGTCACGCTGCTTGACCAGATGAGAATCCCAGAGTTTGTCGTACAAGGTTTTGCCAGTCATAAGAAATTACCAATTGAACAGTCACAATAGTAGGTAGAAAAAACTATACTCGCCCGCACCGCATAACCAAAATGAAACTATTTTATTACTTGCATAAAAATTAGTAATTCTGAGCGTCAACCGGATGTCGCTCCGATGACTGGAGTTACGGACACCACCCCCTGATTTTGCGCACGGTGACGCAGCAGGTGATCCATCAACACGATGGCCATCATGGCCTCGGCAATAGGCGTCGCACGGATGCCGACACATGGATCGTGACGGCCGGTGGTGATCACTTCGATTGGATTGCCGTGAATGTCGATGGAACGACCGGGAATCCGCAAACTGGAAGTCGGTTTCAACGCAATGCTCGCCAGAATATCCTGCCCCGATGAGATGCCGCCGAGCACCCCGCCTGCATTGTTGGAGAGAAACCCTGCGGGGGTCATCTCATCACGATGCTCCGTGCCCTTCTGTTCTACACAGGCAAAACCCGCCCCAATTTCCACCCCTTTGACTGCGTTGATGCTCATCAGAGCATGCGCGAGGTCGGCATCCAGGCGATCAAAAACCGGCTCACCGAGCCCCACCGGCACCCCGGAAGCCACCACGTTGATACGGGCACCGATCGAGTTGCCTTCCTTGTTCAGAGCAGCCATGTACGCTTCCATCTCCGGCACCTTGCTGGCATCCGGGCAGAAGAAAGGATTTCTGTCCACTTCATCCCAGTCAAAACCGTCGATGCGAATCGGACCGAGCTGACTCATATAGCCTCGCACCTGCACACCGAACTGTTCAAAGAGATATTTCTTGGCGATGGCGCCTGCGGCAACTCGCATGGCGGTCTCGCGGGCAGACGAGCGACCGCCGCCGCGATAGTCACGAATGCCGTATTTTTGCTGATAGGTATAGTCCGCGTGAGCAGGACGGAACTGATCTTTGATCTTGCCGTAGTCCTTGGAGCGCTGGTCAGTGTTTTCGATCAGCAGGCCTATGGGCGTTCCTGTAGTGCGGCCTTCGAAGACCCCCGAGAGAATGCGCACCTGATCGGCTTCCTGACGCTGAGTCGTAAAACGAGAGGTGCCGGGCTTGCGGCGATCCAGATCTCGTTGCAGATCTGCTTCGGTGAGCAACATCCCGGGCGGACAACCGTCGACGATACAACCCAGCGCGGCGCCATGGCTTTCACCAAAAGAGGTGACGGTGAAGAGCTTACCTATCGAGTTTCCGGACATTGCTCAATCCTGTGGGTGTCTGCACGCCCTGAACCAAGGGCGGCGAATTGTACACCAAAGCATTTCGGGTTACGAATCTGCACACTTTTACATGTAGGAGCACTTTTTGCGGTCGGGAAATGTTCAATTCAGGTGTGAGGTTGCTTCCCGCAACTGGCGTGCAGTCAGCTTGCAAACCCCTTCACCACCGTGCGCAAATTCAAGCCAGAGAAAGGGCACCTGTGGCAGTCTTTCTGCCAATGCCTGCCACGAATAGCCCACTTCCATGATCAGCACCCCATCGTCGTTGAGATACTGTGGCGCCTCGCGCAGGATGCGCAATGGAATTTCCAATCCGTCCTCGTTGGAAACCAGCCCCAACTCCGGCTCATGGCGATATTCCTCGGGCAATTCGCCGACTTCCTCCCGGGAAACATACGGCGGGTTGGTCACAATCAGATCATATTTCTCGTCCAGGCCTGCAAACAGATCGGACTGAATGATACGCACCCGCTCCTCCACCCCGTGACGCACCACATTCTCCAGTGCCAGAACCAGCGCATCCTCGGAAATATCGGCCAGATCCACTTCAACGTCTGGGAAGGCCAGTGCGCAGGCGATACCAATGCAGCCGCTCCCAGTGCAAAGATCGAGAATGCGATGTGGTTCAGCGGGTAGCAGTCCGGCAAACTCCTCGGTAATCAATTCTGCAATGGGGGAGCGAGGAATCAGCACACGGCTGTCAACCTTGAATGGCAGACCGGCGAACCAGGCCTCACCGACCAGATAGGCCACCGGCAAACGCTCATCAGTGCGCCGTTTTGCCAGAATCTGCATCCGTTCCCACTCTTCTGGCGTCACAGCACGTGACATAATGCTGTCATCTTCGTCAAATGACAGGCCCAACGCGCTGAAAACCAGGTAGACAGCCTCATCCCAGGCATTATCAGTGCCATGACCGTAGAAAAGATCAGCTTCCTCAAACTGTAGACTTAACTCTTCCAGACATTCTGCCAGCGTCATGCCGTGCTCTTCCTTCAAACCCATTGTTGTGTCGCCTTTTTACAATTCTCATGCCGGGAAGTCTGCCCCGGTCCCGGAAAAATTACTTTACCGCACCCCGCCCGATATCGTACGGTAAGCGCCCGATCAACATTCAGGAAAGACCCGCTCCCTCATGACCCAGATTATGGAAAATGCCTACCGGGAAATCATTGCCGCCATCGGCGAGGATCTCACGCGCCCAGGCCTTGCAGACACTCCGAAGCGTGCCGCCAAGGCGATGGAATTCCTCATGCGCGGCTATCACCAGAATATCGACGAGGTCATCAACGACGCGTTGTTTCCCTCAACCTCCGATGAAATGGTGATCGTCAAGAACATCGAATTGTACTCGATGTGTGAACACCACATGCTGCCGTTCATTGGCAAATGTCACGTCGCCTACATTCCGCGAGGCAAGGTCATCGGTCTGTCGAAGATCGCCAGAATCGTCGACATGTTTGCCCGCCGCATGCAGATTCAGGAAAACCTGACCAAAGAAATCGCCGAGACCATCGTCAGCAAGACTGGCGCAACGGGAGCGGGAGTGATCATTGAGGCGCAGCACATGTGCATGATGATGCGAGGAGTGGAGAAACAGAATTCTGTCATGACGACATCCTGCATGCTGGGAGCTTTCCGTAACAGCCAGAGCACTCGTAACGAATTTCTCTCACTTATCAGCAAGTAACGACAGTTATTAAATCTTTTGCCTGATATTCTATTGCGGTACCAGCTCCACCCGCTCACTACAGGAAGCGGTACTGCAGACAGGTGCCAGCGGCCCTACGCCCTGTGCACTGATGCGTTCAGCGGCAATCCCTCCGTCAGCGATCTGCGCAGTGATCAACGCAGCGCGATGCCGAGACCGCTCCACCTGAGCCTCCAACGACCCTTCCGCGCGCAGATGCGCCACGATATAGAGCCGCAACTGCGGATTCTCTAGCAGAGTCTCGATCAACAGTGCGACCCCTCCGTCGTCAATCAGCTGATCCTGTTCGTCAAACCGCAGCCCCGGCACCACAACGACGCCGTCTTGTTGCAGTCTGGCGAGCAATGCTTCTGATGTTGAAATCGGTGGCATCTGACCAGTGACGGGCAAGGCCAGAATATCCAGATGCGCGAGTACGGTGCGATTACCTCGGGTGATGACATACAGTGCGGTATAGAGGCCGGGGCTATCGACATTGGCAGCTTGAGTACTGGCCAGGTAGAACTGGTCAGTCTCCGGGCCGTAGAGAACACGATTAGCAAAAATATCATTCGCCCAGAAGTTACTGCTGCCGCAGGCGCGCCCCTGACAGCGAAACAGTTCTTCCCCGCCTTCACTCAGCAGCTGTGCCGAGAGCCGCGCAAATACATCAGCCCCTGTATAACTTGAAGGAATTTCGTAGGTAATACGGGTCAGCGCTCCCTGAACACGCTCCTCACGCCCGGCCATTACACGGCCGCTGATGCGTTGAAGACGTCCCAGCGCCAGTCTGTAGTTGGTATCGCTCACCTCGCGGTAGTCGACAATACGAGCACCGGGAAAGCGACTGATGCCAGGAAAATCAGCTGCGCCAGCGACATCTACCCCACTCTGGGACCAGGCGTTGGCCTGCAGCAGCGGCAAGAGCAGGATAATCAGCAATGCGCGCATTATCGCCATACCCAGAACTCAGGATTGCTCTGTGTCGGCGTCGGGCTCGATGACGTCAGGCTTTTTGGGCGAGCGCTTCCGCGCTGCTGGCTTCGGTTTGACTTCGGCAGCAGCACTTTCGCTCACCCACACCTCAAGATCATCGTCGCCACCCAGCTCGGTCGTCTCGCTATCAATATCGGTGGCATGACTGTCTGGGAAAGGAGAAAACGGGAACGGTTTGATTTCGTTGTTGTAGGTCAGGAAGTCCAGTATCTGTTGCACATAGAGTGTCAGACTCTTGCCCAGAACACGCAGATTGTCATTGTTGCTGCCAGTCACCAGGCTGAACCCGACCTGCCCCACTGTCACCAGCGTGAGCATCAGGCCAACCACATACAACGCGACTACCAATACAATCATGAACAGAACTCGCAACCATTGTGAGGGTTGAGTCAGGTTTTCCACTATATCGTCGGACATGTTCACTCCTTGGGATTCAGGGTTTTGGTCTGATTTGCTTCATATTCAACATCCAGAGCCTGCTCGCCCAACATCAGCGAGGCCACGATGTTCTTGACGGAAGTACCGCCATAAATAATCTGATAGAGGCCTTTTACAAGCGGCATATACACTCCCAGTTCGTCAGCCTTCTCCTTGACCAATCTGAGCGTGTTGACTCCCTCTGCGACCTGACCAACTTCCACGACTGCCTGCTCGATGGTCAACCCCTGCCCCAGCGCAACGCCGATCCGGAAATTACGACTGAGAGGAGATGAACAGGTCACTACCAGATCACCCACGCCGGACAGACCGAGAAACGTCATCGGGTCGGCACCCAGTCTACGGCCAAAACGGGCCATCTCGGTCAGACTGCGCGTTACCAGCATGCTGTTGGTGTTGTGCCCCATGCCCATTGCCGACGCGAGACCGGCGATAATCGCGTAGATATTCTTCAGAGCACCGCCCAACTCCACGCCGAACATATCATCATTCGTGTAGACGCGGAAATACTCGGACTTGAGAACCTTCTGGACCAATTCACGCACCGAGGCATGTTCGCTCGCGATCACTGTGCCGGTCAGATTCTTGGCCGCGATCTCCTTGGCGAGATTCGGCCCGCTCAACACGCCTATGCGTGCGCCCGGAGACTCCTGCCGC
The DNA here is from genome assembly GCA_040384465.1 of Pseudomonadota bacterium. Lineage (GTDB taxonomy): Bacteria > Pseudomonadota > Gammaproteobacteria > Pseudomonadales > Pseudohongiellaceae > UBA5078. The sequence continues at coordinate 69,971 of JAZKJF010000008.1, forward strand.
AATATCTCACTCATCAGATTGAAGGTGCCGGCCTCTATACCCTTGGTCGTACTGATCAGGATGGCGTCGCTTCTGCAGACCTTGACGACATCCTGCACGACAGCCCGGAAGTAGGCACTGGGCACAGCCACGAAAATAACCTCCGCATTGGCCACGGCTTCCTGCATATTGTGATTGGCCACCACATTTTCGTGCAGACGATAGCCAGGCAGGTACTGCGGGTTCTCGTGAGTCTGATTGACCTCGGCCACCAAAGCCTCACTGCGCATCCAGAAGTTAACGCGATAGCCATTTTCCGCAATGATATTCGCGATGACAGTCCCGAAACTGCCCCCGCCCAGAACGGAAACGGTACTCATCGACATGATTCAAAATACTCCAGTGGTTTTTATTGTGAGGTGACCTTCAGGGCGTCAAAACACCCGGTTCAAACCATCCAGGGCGGCTATGCGATAAGCCTCTGCCATCGTTGGATAATTGAAAGTCGTGTTGAGGAAGTATTGCATGGTGTTCGCTTTGCCTTCCTGCAGCATGATTGCCTGTCCGATGTGGACAATCTCGGAAGCCTGATCGCCGAAGCAATGAATACCCAGAATCTCCAGCGTATCGAAATGAAACAGGATCTTGAGCATGCCAACCTGCTCGCCGGTGATCTGGCCACGAGCCGTGTTCTTGAAGAAGGCCTTGCCCACTTCATAGGGAATCTTCTCAGCCGTCAGCTCGCGCTCGGTTTTCCCCAGCGTGCTGATCTCGGGAATCGTGTAGATGCCCGAGGCGAAGCGATTGATCTGACGACAGGCTTCCGGATCGACGATCGCGTTGGAAGCCGCCCTGCCCTGATCGTATGACGTACTTGCCAGTGACGGCCAGCCGATCACATCGCCTGCCGCGTAAACATTTGCCACGGCGGTGCGGTACTGAGCATTGACCTCCAGCTGTCCGCGTGAATTAGGGTCAAGACCGACAGCCTGAAGATTCAACTGATCGGTGTTGCCCGTACGACCATTCGCCCACAGCACAATATCGCTCTTGATGCGTTTGCCGGATTTCAGATGGGTCACGACATGGGTGTCGAAATATTCGAGCTGCTCGTACTCCTCGCTGTGGCGACTCCTGACACCGGCATTGCGCAGGTGATAGCTGAGCGCGTCGGAAATCTCCCAGTCGAGAAAGGACAGCAAGGTATCCGCAGGGTTGATCAACTCCACTTTGGCACCGAGCCCTCCAAAGATGGAGGCATATTCGCACCCAATGACCCCCGCACCGATTACGGTCACTTTCCGTGGTGAGTGATCCAGCCCCAGAATGGTGTCACTGTCGAAAATCCGGGGGTGAGAGAAGTCAACACTAGCTGGCCGATAAGGCCTGGAGCCAGTAGCAATGATGAAATGATCTGCGGTCAGCACCGGCCCTTTACTGCCAAGGCGAATGGAATGCGTGTCGATGAAGGATGCAATGCCCTGCAGAATTTCAATGCCATTCTTCTCATAATAGCCACTGTGCAGGTGAACTTGCTCGTCAATGATGCGGGCAGCGTGCTTCATGATCTGGGGGAAGCTGGGTTTGTGCAGAGTGGCGAACTCTCTCAGCAAGGGATCACTATTGAATTGCATCACCTGTTTCACACAGTGCCGCAAAGCCTTGGATGGGATCGTTCCGACGTGGGCACAGTTACCGCCAATCTGCTCACGATCCGAGATCAGAGCAACACGTCGCCCCTTCTTGGTAGAGTTCATGGCCGCTGATTCACCTGCCGGGCCACTGCCGATCACGATTATGTCGTAATGATTCTGCCGCATCACATCCCTGGATTTCACGATTGCTGTTGCTCTTCGCACTTGGCAGGGTTACCGCCACAGAGACTGCAGCTCGTATCTGCGGTTCCACTGCTCATGCCACCGCAGGAGCCTTTGAGAGGCTGACGTCCAAACATGACCCCGATGGCCATGCCGGCCACCACCAGCACCAGCACGACAAAACTTGCTATGACAGTTGCCACTTCACACCTCATTGAACCTGCAGATAACTTTCGAATTTCTCGGTATAACGATCTTCGAAACCATCACCATCGACTTTCTTCGTGACGAAATAAACCGCCTTATTCAAACGCTGCGCCAATTCAAACCCTTTTTCTGCGCCAAGCACCATGTAGGCGGTGGCCATTGCATCGGCACGGGCTGCCGTAGACTCAATCACGTAGACGCTCGCGAGATTGTGGTTCACCGGACGGCCTGTGTCCGGATCAATCTCGTGAGAATAGTGTACGCCGTTCGCCTCGAAATAGTTGCGGTAATCACCCGACCCCGCGACCGCGATTGACTCGCCGTTAGAGTAGAAAATATTGTGCACCTGCGGCGCTGTATCAACGGGTTTCTCCATAGCAGGAACCCAGGTCTGTCCGCCCGGCTTGTACCCTTTGATGCGCAGCTCACCGCCGATTTCGATGAAGTAGCTGGCAATACCCAACTCATCGAAATACTCTGCCACCTTGTCCACTGCATAGCCTTTGGCGATGCCGCTAAGATCGATATAGACATCAGTGGATTTCATCAGTGTCGAGTTCTGCCTGTCGAGCTGCAGGTGACGATACCCGACACGCGCAAGCAACGCGTCAATCTCTGCCTGGGTAGGAATACGACCATCCAAGATATTGTCTAGAGAGATGGGCGGACCGAATCCCCAGCGATTTACCAAGGGCCCAACCGTCACATCGAATGCGCCATCGGTCAATTCACTGATTTCGATGGCTAGCGCCAACACCTCCAGCATCTCTGCCGAGACAGTGATAGGGGTCTGGACGGGGCTGCGATTGATGCGGGAAAGTTCAGACTCGGCTGCATACGTCGACATCTGCTCCTGGTCAACACGCCGCAGCAAAGTGGTAACAGATTGCGACAATGCGCCGATTGTGAGCTCCGAGGGCAGGTCCACGAGTTTGATACTGTAGGTGGTACCCATGGTGGCACCACCAAACTCGTGGATCTCGATGTCCCCTGGGGAATAAAAGCGGACTGCGATAACGAGGAGAACGGCTACTGCAATGGAATAGCGGTAGCGTCGCAGGATTTCAATCATCTGTGCGACAGCCTCACATCAAGAGAATTCGTCGAGCGCAATGTTCTCATCTTCGACACCCAGATCTTTCAGCATCTTGATGACGGCAGCGTTCATCATGGGAGGACCGCACATGTAGAATTCGCAATCCTCCGGAGCCGGATGGTCCTTGAGATAGTGCTGCAAGACCACGTTGTGGATAAACCCAGTCATACCGCTCCAGTTATCCTCAGGTTGCGGATCAGACAACGCGACATGCCAGGCGAAATTCTCGTTTTCGGCAGCCAGCATGTCGTAGTCTTCTACATAGAACATTTCTTTCAGGCTGCGAGCACCGTACCAGAAAGTGATCTTGCGTTTGGTCTTGATGCGACGCAGTTGATCGAAGATATGCGAGCGCATCGGTGCCATACCAGCACCACCGCCGATGAAGACCATCTCGGCATTGGTATCTTTGGCAAAGAATTCTCCAAATGGACCAAACACTTTGATCTTGTCACCCGGCTTCAGATTGAACACATAAGACGACATCACCCCGGGAGGAAAACTGGACTTGGGTGGAGGAGTGGCGATACGAATATTGAATTTGATGATGCCTTTCTCATCAGGGTAATTGGCCATCGAGTAGGCGCGGATTGTGGTCTTGTCAGACTTGGAAACCAAATTCAGCAAGCCGAATTTTTCCCAGTCACCACGATATTTATCAGCAATCGCAAAATTCTTGTATTGCACTTCATGAGGCGGTATCTCCAATTGCACGTAACCACCGGCACGGAAATCCACGCTGTCACCATCGGGAATCGCCAGCACCAGTTCCTTGATGAAGGTTGCCACATTGTCATTGGAGACAACGGTGCATTCCCACTGCTTCACCCCGAAGAACTCCGGCTCCACCTCGATCTTCATATCCTGCTTGACGGCCACCTGGCAGGACAGGCGCCAGTGCGCTTTTGCCTCGCCCATAGTGAAATGCCCTTGCTCGGTGGGCAGCATGGAGCCACCACCGTCGACTACCTGGCAGCGACACTGACCGCAGGTACCACCACCACCACAGGCAGAGGACAGATAAATGCCGGCATCCGCGAGCGTCGTCAGCAACTTGCCACCGGCAGGCACCTCGATAGACTTCGCTGCATCCCCATTGATCTCGATGCGCACTTTGCCGGTACTGACCAACCTAGCTCTGGCCACCAGAATCAGCACAACGAAGAACATCACCACTGCGGTGAACATCGCGACGCCGGCCACTATTGCTGATATATCAATCATTTGCAGAAACCCGTTGCTACAGAGACAAACCACTGAATGACATGAAACCCAGGGACATCAGGCCAGTAGTAATGAAGGTGATTCCCATGCCACGCAGGCCCAGCGGCACATCACTGTATTTCAGTTTTTCACGAATACCGGCCATTGTTGCTATTGCCAGTGCCCAACCAAAACCCGACCCGATCCCGTACACTACACTCTCCGGAAAATTGTAGCTGCGCTCAACCATGAACAACGAACCACCCATGATCGCGCAATTCACAGCGATCAGTGGCAGGAAGACACCCAAGGCGTTATAGAGCGCAGGCATGTACTTATCCATGAACATTTCCATCACCTGCACTACGGCAGCGATGATACCGATGTAGCAGATGAACCCCAGAAAACTCAGGTCCAGTTCGGGGAAACCCAGCCAAGTGAGTGCCCCTGCTTTCAGCAGATATTGGTACACAAGATTGTTCAAAGGCACCGTGATGACCTGCACTGCAGTCACTGCAATGCCAAGCCCCACCGCCGTTTCAATCTTCTTGGAGACGGCAATGAAGGTACACATGCCGAGGAACATCTGCAGTGCCATGTTCTCGACGAATACAGCACGCACCAACAGACTGAGATAGTGTTCCATTTAGTGGGCAACCTCTTGGGCAGTGTGGGGGGCGAGGCGGAATTCATTCTTCTCCATCTGTTCCGTGCGCTTGGTACGCACCATCCAGATCAGGAAACCGATGATGAAAAACGCGCTCGGCGCCAACAGCATCAGCCCGTTCGGTTGATACCAGCCACCATTGGCGACCAGAGGCAGAATCTCAATCCCGAACAGACTGCCGGAACCGAACAGCTCACGAATAGTGGCGAGCAGAAGCAGAATGATGCTGTATCCGAGGCCATTGCCGATCCCGTCCATGAAACTGATAACGGGAGGGTTCTTCATCGCAAACGCTTCGGCACGCCCCATCACGATACAGTTGGTGATGATCAAGCCTACAAACACGCTGAGCTGTTTGCTGGTCTCGTATGCGAAGGCTTGCAGAAGCTGATCGACCGCGATCACCAGTGCCGAAATAATGGCCATCTGCATGATGATGCGAATACTGCTGGGCAGGTAGTTGCGCACCAGCGAGATGAAGAAATTCGAGAACCCGGTGACGACCGTCAACGCAACACACATCACGATCGCGACATTGAGACTCGTCGTCACGGCAAGAGATGAGCAGATGCCGAGAATCTGCATGGTAATCGGATTTTCAGCGATTATTGGCTTGGTCAGTACTGCCTTGACTGCTGATGACATTTTGCTACCGCCCTATCAACCTTTGGTCACGTTTGCGAGGAATGGTCCGAAGCCTTTGGGCCCCATCCAGAATGCAATCAGATTACCGACACCGCGAGTCGTCAAAGAGGCGCCAGACAATCCATCCACTTCGTGGACGCCTGCACCGTTGCCTTTCACGATCCTCAGTGCCACTTCACTATCGGCATCAAATATCTGTTTGCCTGGCCACAGCGCCTTCCAGCGCGGATTGGTAATCTCTCCGCCAAGCCCTGGAGTCTCTTTATGGTCATAGAACCCGATGCCGGTGACAGTGTTGCCGTCCCCTTCCAATGCCAGGTAGCCGTACATCGTGCCCCACAAACCATAACCACTCACTGGCAGTACAATTGTTTGCAGCGCCCCGTCAGCCGCTTCCACCAGATAGACTGTGGCATACCTCACGCGGCGCTTGATGTCAGCAACATCCTCATCTTCAGTCAGTGCATCGGAAAAATCCGGATCACTCTGCGCAGCCCTGTCATCGTAGGTCTCAAGGTCAATGCCAAGCTGCGTCAGTTGTTCATTGGTCATGAACGTGCCGGAATCCAGATCGACGACTCTGGGAGTGAACTCCGCGAACAGGCTGTTGATTTCCGCCTGACTGTTCAATGCCGGGTCGAACATGCCAGCGGCAATGAGGATATTCATATTGCGATCAAGAATTTTATTCTCGACCTGAAAAGGTTTGAGAATGACTGCTGCGCTGGAGATGAAAATCGAACAGACCACGCAGACAATCAGTGCGACCTTGACGGTACCGCTGACACTGTCTTTATTAAACGCCATTGCGCGCGACCCTCCGTTTGATATTGGCACGCACCACCGTATAGTCGATCAAGGGTGCAAACAGGTTGGCAAACAGAATCGCCAGCATCATCCCTTCAGGATAGGCGGGGTTCATGACACGGATCATCACCGCCATGAAACCAATCAGCGCGCCAAAGATCCACTTGCCGGTATTGGTCATCGCCGAAGACACCGGGTCCGTCGCCATGAAGACCATGCCGAACGCAAAGCCCCCCATGACGAAGTGCCAGTACCAAGGCGTTGCAAACAGATGATTGGTATCAGATCCGATAAAATTCAACAGTGTGGAGAAGCCGACCATACCCAGGAATACGCCCAGCATGATGCGCCACGAGGCAATCTTGGTGATCAACAGGATCGCAGCACCGATCAATATTGCCAGTGTCGATGTTTCGCCGATAGACCCTTGCTCACGTCCTATGAACGCGTCTACCCAGGTCAATTCCTGACCGGTGGCGAGTGACACAGCAGGCAGGCCTTGCGAAGCCAGCTGCCCCAATGTCGTCGCTCCACTGAAACCGTCTACAGCTGTCCAGGCTGCATCACCAGACATCTGCGGTGCATAAGCAAAGAAGAGGAAAGCGCGACCAGCCAATGCAGGGTTGAGGAAATTCTTGCCCGTCCCCCCAAACAATTCCTTGGCAACCACAACACCAAAAGTAATACCCAGTGCGGCTTGCCAGAGCGGGAGATCCGGCGGCACGATCAAAGAAAACAGAATGGAGGTAACAAAGAAACCTTCGTTGATTTCGTGTTTTCGGATGGTGGCAAACAGGACTTCCCAGAACCCGCCGACGATGAAAACGACAGCATAAATGGGGAGGTAATAAACGGCGCCGTACCAGAAACAGTCCCAGACGCTGGCGGGATTATAGGAGGAGAAAAGTTCTATCCAGAAGGCATGCCAGTCACCGGTGCTGGTCAGCCCCATATTGGCCATCGCCGAAGTGGCCTGATAGCCCACGTTGTACATGCCATAGAACATCGCGGGGAAAGCGGCCAGCCAGACCGTGATCATGATGCGCTTGAGGTCTACTCCATCGCGTACATGTGCTCCAGAAACCGTCACTCGGCTGGGGCTGTACAGCAAAGTATCCACCGCCTCATACAGCGCATACCACTTCTCGTAGCGGCCGCCTTTGGCAAATTGCGGCTCCATATCATCTAGTTTTTTGCGCAAACCCATAGCGTCTGAATCCACTAAATCTCTTTTTCAATGCGGGTGAGATTATCCCTTAAAATTGGACCGTATTCGTATTTGCCAGGACACACATAGGTACACAGCGCCAGATCTTCTTCATCCAGCTCCAGTCCACCGAGACTCTGCACCACTTCGATATCGCCTACGATCAAAGAACGCAACAGTTGTGTCGGCAGGATATCCATTGGCATGACCCGTTCATAACTTCCGACCGGCACCATGGCTCTGGGGCTGCCGTTGGTCGTAGTGGTGAAGGGTAATTTTTTCCCTTTCAGGAAACTGGAAACATAGATACCCAGAGCGGAGTGACGCTGCGCGCCTGTAGAAAGATAGCCGAACAATTCACGTTCGCGCCCCTCTCTAAGGACAGTAATATGCTGATGGTAGCGTCCCAGGAAGCTTTCAACGCCGACCGCCGTGCGGCCAGACAGTACGGAGCCGGAAATGACACGATTCTCACCGTCTTTCAATTCACCTGCCGTCAATGCCTGAAGGTCGGCACCGATACGGGTACGAATCAGCCGCGGCCTCTTGACCTGTGGGCCAGCCAGCGCAATCACTCTTTCTACACTCAAATGACCGGTGGTGAACAATTTGCCAACCGCAATCACATCCTGATAATTGATGGACCAGACATGTTTGCTCAGGGTGACCGGATCAAGGAAATGAATATGCGTGCCAGACAACCCGGCGGGATGTGGACCCGCAAATGTTTCAACACTGACATTCGCGGCAATCTGCTGCTTCTCAATTCCGTCAAAGCTACCTGGCGCGCGACACAGAAAGAGTTTGCCCGGAGTAAGGCGAGACAACAGATTCAAACCGTTGATGAAATCATCGGCAGATTCGCGGGCGATTAATTCTGGATTGACTGCCAGTGGGTCGGTATCCATGGCGTTGACAAAAATTGAGTGAGGTATTGCAGAGGGGGCTGGCACCTTGCTGAATGGACGCGTTCGCAACGCAGTCCAGAGTCCCGAGTTCACGAGATTTTCGACGACTTTAATGCGGTCCGTACTGCTGAAATCTGAGGGGCTATAGCGCGCAAAACTGACTTGGTCCGCATCGCTCTCATCCAGAGCAATCACAATCGATTGAAAGACCCGCTTTTCACCGCGATTGATCTGCTTGACCACACCGCTACCCGGAGAAGTGAAAATGACTCCGGGCGTCTTCTTGTCTTCAAACAACGGCTGACCCAGCTTGACCCGTTCTCCCTCGATTACCGTCATGGTGGGCTTCATCCCCACATAATCACGACCAAGCAGAGCAACAGTTTCGACCCTCTGCCCGCTTTCAATCTGCTGCTGCGGAACACCATCAAGGGGAATATCCAAACCACGGGTTATTTTTATCATTCACCAAGCCTAAATATTGGATAGCATCGCGAACTGGGAGCCGGAACGCGGGCCATTATAGTGACAAGAGGCCCGATTCGCTATCGGTTTTCCTTAGCAAATCGGACCTCTTTCGTCATCTATTCGGCAATCGGATAGACGCGATAATTCACTCCGGCCATCTTGTACACCATTCGTACAACCTGGTTGCAGTAGCCGAACTCGTTGTCGTACCAGAGATACAGCACGCAGTTGTTGCCTTGCACAATCGTAGCTGTCGAATCGACGATGGCGGCCTCACGGGAGCCAACGAAATCACTCGATACTGCGTCGGGGTCCTGGGTATAACTGATCTGATTCTGCAGGTTGGAATGCAGCGCTATCAGCCTCAGGAACTCATTCAATTCTTCCTTGGAGGTCGGCTTGGTCAGGTGCAGGCTCAGAATTGCCATTGAGACGTTGGGGATCGGGACACGCACGGCATTGCCGGTCAATTTGCCTTCCAGTTCCGGCACAGCCTTCACAACCGCCTTCGCCGCCCCAGTCTCAGTCAGCACCATGTTGAGAGCGGCACTGCGACCACGGCGATTCCCCGTGTGGTAGTTGTCGATCAGATTCTGGTCGTTGGTATAGGCATGCACTGTTTCCACGTGGCCATGCTCGATTCCGTAGCGATCATTGATCACCTTCAGGACAGGAGCGATCGCATTCGTGGTGCAGGACGCTGCGGTAATGATCTTGTCTTCGGGGTTGATCTGGTCGTGATTGATGCCGAAGACGATGTTCTTCAGCGGGCTCTTGCCCGGTGCGGTCAACACTACCTTGCTCGCGCCTTTGCACTTGAGGTGCTGCGAAAGTCCGGCTTCATCACGCCAGGTGCCGGTATTGTCGATGATCAGCGCATCATTGATGCCATAACTGGTGTAGTCGATCTCGTCAGGACGATTGGCGTAGATCACTTTGATGACATTACCGTTGGCGATCAGGCACTGATTCTCCTTGTCGATGCGCACAGTTCCTTGAAAGGCACCATGAACAGAGTCAGAGGTAAGCAGGCTGGCACGCTTCTCAATATCCCCTTCCTTGCCAGGTCTGACGACGATCGCACGCAGACGCATCACTTCACCGGTACTGGTGCGCTCCACCAGCAGCCTGGCAATCAGCCGCCCGATACGGCCGAAGCCATAAAGCACAACGTCTTGTGGTTTATCGATAGGTTTGGTTTTGTCCCCCACCAGATAGCCAAGCTCATTGGCAACGAACGCTTCCACAGACAGCGCCGCATCACCCAGCTCTGCCTGCTGCACCATGTATTTCACAGTGAGCTTGCCGAGATCGATATGTACATGCGCAATGTCCAGCTTGGACAGAGCCATCAGCACGGGATGCGTCTCAAACTCTGACATCTCGTTGCGCTCTACCTGACGCACGAAGCGGTGGGACTTCATGATGTTGGCGACAGAGCGGTTATGCAGGGCACGTCCGTAGATAAAAATACCGACGTTGCGTTCGCTGTAGAGCCGGCCTACGACCGGAATCATCTCCTGAGCGAGAGCTTCACGCTGTTTCCAATCGCCAAAATAATCATCCAAACTGGGTCGAGTCACTGGCAGCACCTTCAAAAATACGGTTGATGTAGGAGGCCGGTATTATCTTTGGAATACCCGGCTTCTGCAACCTCGGAAGGCCTGTGGCAGGCCGCAAAACGGCCCCAAACCATGAGGTATCCTCTACTTTTGCTCTGACAAGATTGCTGGTTTTATGCCAGAATTCACGCCCTCAAAAGTTCCGGTCAGCGACCTCATGCAAAAAATCGATCTTTTCACACCCGCGCTTCCGCAAGAAGTCGGTGACCTGCGACGCTGGTCGGGTCTGCAGGGCAGCAGCCTGAGTCTGGCTGTGGCCAACATCGCCAAGACACACCCGGGTGTCGTGATGCTGATCACGGCGAATACCGAGGAAGCCGAACTGGTGAGAAGGGAGCTTGGATTTTTCTGCTCACAGTCTGACGCCATCCCGGTTTATACCTTGCCGGACTGGGAGACTCTGCCCTACGACAATTTCTCCGCGCACCAGGACATTGTGTCGGATCGTCTCAACACGCTTTATCACCTGCCTCTGCTGGCACGCGGCATCCTGATCATGCCCATGACCAGCCTGATGCACCGGCTCACACCGCGCGAATACGTGGCAGGCAACAGCCTGGTACTGAAAGTGGGCGCCCGTTTCAAACCCGAGATCATGCGAACCAATCTGCTCGCTGCGGGTTACCAGTGCGTAGACTCCGTGCATGAACATGGCGAATTTGCCGTACGCGGATCGATCATGGATGTTTTTCCCATGGGCAGCGACGTGCCTTTCCGGATCGATCTCTTTGACGACGAGATCGAGAGTCTGCGCACCTTCGATCCGGAGACGCAACGCTCGCTTGAGAAAGTGCCGAATGTGCAACTGCTGCCCGGCAAGGAATATCCGATGACCGAAGCGGGCATCAGCCTTTTTCGCAGCAATTTTCGTAATCGTTTCGACGTGGATCTGCGTCAGTGCAGTGTCTATCAGGACATCAGCCAGGGCTTGCATTCCGCCGGCATTGAATATTACCTGCCTCTGTTCTTCGAGCAGCTGCAAAGCGTCTTCGACTATCTGCCCAAGCGCACACTGGTGCTGCGCAGTGGTGACCTGGAGGCCTCCGGATCGCGCTTCTGGAATGACATCAAAGCGCGCTTCGAGGACCGTAACCACGACCGGCAACGCCCTATCGTCAAACCCTCCGAGCTGTTCCTGAGTCCCGATGAAGCTTTCGCAGGTCTACGCAACTATCCGGGTATTGAGTTGCATGTTCACGGTGCAGGCGGGCGCGCACTGGAGGTGGATGTGCTGCCACCACCACAGTTGAATACTGGGGTCCAGCACAATCCCTTGCAAACCGTGCAAAGTCTATTGCTGGAGCACCCACAGAGCCGTGTTCTGTTTTGTGCCGAATCAGCGGGTCGCCGCGAAAACATGCTGGAGCTACTCAAGACCATCAATATCGCCCCTGTCGCCATCGACTCCTGGGAAGCGTTCCTGCAAGGACAACAACCCTTTGCCATCACAGTCGCTCCTCTGGATCAGGGACTCTGGCTGCAGCAACCGTCACGACTGCTGATCACCGAAACTCAGCTGTTCGGGCAACGGGTTGCACAACGTCGACGCCGCCGCAGAACACAGGACAACACCGAGTTTCTGATCCGCAACCTCAATGAGCTGCACATTGGTGCGGCGGTCGTGCATATCGAGCACGGGGTTGGTCGGTACCGGGGACTGCAGACACTAATCATCGAAGATCAGGAAACCGAATTCCTGACACTGGAATACGCGAAGGGCGCCAAGCTCTACGTGCCCGTGTATTCATTGCATCTGATCAGCCGCTATGGCGGCAGCGAGCCGGACCTTGCTCCGCTCAATCAGCTTGGCAATGACCAGTGGCAAAAAGCCAAGAGCAAGGCCGCCGAGCAGATTCGCGACGTTGCCGTGGAGCTGCTGGATATCTATGCGCGTCGCGAAGCTCGGCAGGGATTCCAGTATCGTTGCACCGACATCGATTACGAGAGTTTCGCGGCAGGTTTCCCCTTCGAGGAAACGCCTGATCAGCAGGATGCCATCGCTGCGGTGATGCGTGACATGAGTTCAAAACGGGCCATGGATCGTCTGGTATGCGGCGACGTGGGTTTCGGCAAGACCGAGGTAGCGATGCGCGCCGCTTTCATCGCCGTGCAGAACAACAAACAGGTGGCCATTCTGGTGCCAACCACCCTGCTCGCCCAACAGCACTACGAAAGTTTCAAGGATCGCTTCGCCGAGTGGCCCGTCAGCGTTGACCTGATTTCCCGCTTCCGCTCGACCAAGCAGGTCCAGGAGACACTGGAGCGCATCCGCAGTGGCAAGGTCGACATCATCGTCGGCACTCACAAGCTGCTACAAGACAGCATCCAGTACAAAGATCTCGGTCTGCTGATCATTGACGAAGAGCATCGCTTCGGTGTGCAGCAGAAGGAAAAACTGAAAGCGCTGCGGGCCGATGTCGACATTCTGACTCTGACAGCGACCCCGATTCCTCGCACGCTCAATATGGCCATGTCGGGAGTACGGGATCTGTCATTGATCGTCACACCGCCAGCGAAACGCCTGTCGGTGAAGACCTTTATTCGCGAAAGCCAGGACAGCCTGATCAAGGAGGCCGTGCTGCGGGAGCTGTTACGTGGCGGTCAAGTGTTCTATCTGCACAACGAGGTCAAGACCATTGAGAAGACTGCCGAACACCTGCACGAGCTGATCCCGGAGGCGCGCGTCTGCGTCGCTCACGGCCAATTGCCCGAACGCGATCTTGAACAGATCATGGCTGACTTCTATCACAAGCGTTACAACATTCTGGTCTGCTCGACGATCATCGAGACCGGCATCGACATCCCGAGCGCTAACACCATCATCATGGATCGCGCCGATAAACTCGGCCTAGCGCAGCTGCATCAACTGCGCGGACGAGTCGGCCGCTCGCACCACCAGGCTTATGCCTACCTGCTGACACCTAACAAAAACAATATGACCCCTGATGCCATCAAACGCATCGACGCCATCAGTGCCGCCAATACGCTGGGAGCCGGTTTCACACTCGCCAGTCACGACCTCGAGATTCGTGGCGCCGGAGAATTTCTGGGCGAAGAGCAGACAGGGCACATGCAGAGGATCGGTTTCACGCTCTACACGGAAATGCTGGAGGAAGCCGTCAAGGCTATCCGCGAAGGACGTACACCCAACATCGAAGCCGCCCTGCAGAATGCCAGCAGCGAAGTGAGTCTGCGTATTCCGGCATTGATACCCGAAGACTATCTGCCGGACATCCACACCCGACTCATCATGTACAAGCGTATCGCCGGAGCCAAAACCGACGACGAACTCACCGAGCTGCAGATAGAAATGATAGATCGTTTCGGCCTGCTGGCAGAGCAGACCAAGCTGCTCTTCAAGTTGACGTCTTTACGACTGCGGGCTCAAAAAATGGGGATCAGCAAGATCGACGCCAATACGGTCACCGGCAAGCTGTCGTTCGCACAGAATACGCGGGTCGATCCGCGCTCCATAGTGCAGCTGGTGCAACAGCAGCCCAGACTCTATAAACTGACCGGGCCGGCACAACTGCAGTTCACGCACAACGCCGCCGCTGGCGACAAGCGCATCGAATTTATCAACAGCATGCTTGGACAATTGAAGATGAGCGCATCCACATGATCACAGCACGCGCCACCTCACGACTCTTCGCTGCCCCGCTCCTCATAGGCAACCTGCTCATGGGCAGCCTGCTGCTGGCACAAAACGGTCTGGCCGCCGAGGCACCGGTCGAGCGCTGGTTTCAGATCGAGATGACAGTGTTTACACACGAAAACAGCGATCTCACCCAGGAGTTGTGGTCTCCGGGAAAACTCAGCCTCGGGTATCCCGAGCGACTGCAAGGCCTGAGTAGCCTTAGTGAAATCCTGCAATTAGATGACTGGACTGCATTAAACCCTGCATTAACTTCAGCACTGATACCCGCAGAGATAGTCGCTGGGACTGTTATCAGCCCCACGATTGCGAACACTCCGCCATCAGGGATCGACGCCAATGCGCCAATGGCAACAGCGAACCAAATGCCTGAAACCGAAACACCTCTGCTCCCTCTCGTCGGCCCCCTGCCCTTCCTGCCGGGAGAAAGCTTCCGCCTGCCTGACTTTGCCCGCGAACCTTTCCTCGTTCTGCCACCTGATGCACACCGGTTGACCGCGACCAATCGGGCGCTGAACCAGGCAGCCCAGTATCGCATCCTCTTTCACAATGCCTGGCGTCAGCCCATGACACGCCGTACTACTGCAGAGGCAATCGGGATCATCGGAGGACGTCAATACAATGAACACAGTGAGCTGGAGGGCAGTGTCACCTTCTACTTCAACAATGCCGGGGACCGTGTCGTTTTCAATGGCAATCTCTGGCTGAGCAGTTTCAGCACGCAGGACATCCGCGTGGACGGGCTAGGAAGTACCGAAAACAATGTAGAAGAGTGGACGCTGCCAGTGGTGCCGGGCCTGCTGGCCGATGCTAACGAAGGGACAGGAGAACAGCAGGCAACCTACTTCGTGCACAGGATTGTGCAGCTCAGAGAAATCCGTGAGATGCGAGAACAGGAATTGCACTACATGGATCACCCGGCACTGGGAGTACTAGTGCAGATCACTCCATACACCGTGCCCGAGCCAGTGGTTGTGCCTGAAACAGCACCCGCAGCAGCCCCTGCTTCGCTCACTCCTGCGATCCCATAATCTGGGTGTGGCGTGCAGCGCAGCGCCCGATGACGTCAAGCACTGCTCCCATCCCTGATTGCAGCACCGCGCCGATTGCTTCCATGGTGATGGCGTCTTGTGTCAACCCAGCAGCCCAATTCACCGACACCGCCAGACACGCATAGCGCAGTCCAAGCTCACGCGCCAAAGACGCTTCAGGCATACCGGTCATCCCGATCATGTCGCAACCATCTCGCCGTAAACGCGCCACTTCCGCCGCTGTCTCCAGTCGAGGCCCTTGCGTACAGGCATAGATCCCTTGCGGCCAGATCGGCTGATTACCAGCACTTTCAATCAAGAGACGCCGCAATGCTTCATCGTAGGGAGAGGTGAAATCAATATGCGTGACCGTATCCAGCCCATCGGCAAAAAACGTATGCTCACGGCCCCAACTGTAGTCGATGATCTGATCAGGCACCGCAATGCGACCTGGCCCCATCTCAAGGTGTATCCCCCCTACAGCGTTTACTCCGATGACAGAATGTACACCGATGCTGTGCAGCGCCCACAGATTTGCCCGGTAGTTGATGCGATGCGGTGGCACCTTGTGACCTTTGCCATGACGCGGCAGGAACGCCAGCTCCACACCTTGCAGCAGACCGGTAAAAATCTGCACCTCCTGCGCGCTGAAAGGGGTAATGACTTGCCGGGTCTCGGTCTGTGTCAGGAAAGCAGGCTCACTCAAACCCGTGCCGCCAATGATACCGATCATGCTGAACCCCTCGATTAATCCAGCACCCGTGGCCGGAATCGCCGCATTATAGCTGCAAGGACATTGCCTTCGGCAACATCACGCAGGCAAGGCCACCTCTGGCAATCTGAAGATGGCACGATAATCGCTTCAGCAGACTAATGATTCGCCAAACAGGGCAACAACCGTGACAGAAACACAGAAAGCTTCGGAGCGCGGACGCGTGATAACCGTCAGCAGCGGTAAAGGAGGTGTAGGGAAAACCAACATCAGTGTCAATCTGGCCATTGCACTAGCGCAGAAAGGCAGCAAGGTCTGTGTGTTCGATGCCGACACCAGCCTGGCAAACGTGAATATTCTGCTGAACATCCGACCTCAGTACACGCTGGAACAGTTGCTGGATGGCAGCCGCAAAATTGAAGAAATCCTCGTGAACGGCCCTGGTGGTATCAGCATCGTGCCCGCCGCGTCGGGCATCGCAGAGTTTGCCGCTCTCAACGCTGAACAGCAGAAAATCCTGCTCAATGCCCTGAGTATCCTGGAGCAGCGTTACGACTATCTGATCATCGATACAGCCGCTGGCATCAGCGAAAATGTGACCACTTTTCTGCAAGCCACCGAGCATTGTCTGTTGATTGTGACACCGGAACCCACATCACTCACCGATGCTTTCGCTTTAATGAAGGTCATGCGCAAGCGTCACTGTGATACCAAAATTCATATCCTGACCAATATGGTGGATAACTACCTGAGCAGTGTGGATATTTACAAGCGCTTGTCCTCTGCAGCACTGCGCTACCTGCAGACCGAACTTAATTATCTCGGTTACATTCCGCGCGACGATTATCTGCGACTCTCTGTCCAGAAGCAGGTACCTGTGACACTGGGTTTTCCCTCTTCACAGGCCAGCCATCGCTTTCAGGCACTGGCAGAAAGTATTGTGGGAATTTACCGTGCACAACCAAGTAGAAGGTCTTTCAGCTTGTTCTGGAGAAAACTGTTCCTGAACACTCTCAAGAGAACCTCGGGCACACAAGAACCAGGGACGCCCGGCACACTTGCTGTCGCACCGACCACAATCGCGCCACAGACACCTGTCGCAACAGAACCTGTCGGCAGCGCTCCACGCTACCCGCGTGCAGTGATTGTGAAATTGCAGCAAAACATGGTCCAGCTAGTGCGCTCACGCACTCTATCACCGGACAACATGAGAAATTTGATGGAATCAGTCATCGCTCAGGTAGATCGCTATTATCCAGAAATAGACACTACTGATTTGAAGACAGGACATGGGAATAAAAGAACCCGGAGAAGCGCAGACGCTAGCTCCGGGCAAACCGTTCCAGGCGAGCCACTCAAGACTTGGCGAGGAACATAGGAATTGACAGTTTCATTATGCGCTGCGAATGATTCTTGTCTACAAATCGCCGTGAGTTTGTCGGAAAAGTGGAATACGTTTCACAAAATATCCGCCGTTTTCCCGATTGCATCACCACCACTCCCACCCTATTGCACCCCGCAGCAGGTTGCCAACCGAGTCTTTCACGGTAGAATGTGCGCCATGTTTCCGCTGCAGGCTGGTTCCCAGCGCTTCGGACTATTCCTCAGCCTTTTGTTACGACCGCTTCCAACCACGGGAAACCATCAGTGAGCCTCACCTACAAGTTCTGCCATCTGCTCTGGCGACAGAGTTGGATTACCCCGGGCCTGGCACGCGTTCTCTACAAACGCATGGCGAAGAGTGGCAAGGCACCTGATTTTGCATTTACCAAGAATTTTTTCGGGATTTCTTATCAGGGCAATCTGAGCAACAACATCGATTTCAATATCTATTATTACGGCGCTTTTGAGAAACCCCTTCTGTATTTTCTCAGAGACACCATGGCCAATCTGAACCCCGAACAGCCGGTGTTCGTCGATGTCGGGGCTAACATCGGGCAGCACTCTGTGTTCATGGCCGCCCATGGCAGCACAGTGCACTCTTTTGAACCTTTCGAAAAAGTCCGCAGTCGACTGCAATTGCAGATAGACGCAAACAAACTCCACCATGTCAGCGTGCATCCGGTGGGGTTGAGCAATGAGAATGCGCGATTACCATTCTTTGCGCCGACGGGGCGCAATGAAGGAATCGGTTCGTTCGATGCCAGCACCACGAGCAAGGGCAATGTGAGCATTGGTGAGCTGGAACTGGTCAAGGGAGACGATTATTTCACGACCCACAAGATTGAATTTATTGATGTCATGAAGATTGACGTGGAAGGATTCGAAAAGCCTGCTCTGCACGGACTGTACGGGACGCTCAACAAAACACGCCCGGTGCTGGTCTGCGAAATCACTTACGGAAAATCTCTGTCTTTTCAGTCTGTCGAAGAGTTGCTGCAACATCTGCCGGAAAACTACGCGCTGTTCACTTTCGACAAACGCAAGAGCGACGGCACGAAGGCACGTCGACGTGACGCCAGAAGTCGGGTCACGGGCGAGTATCGAATCATCCCCTATACGACGATGCTGCCATCAGGACAGGACGATGTCATTGCCTGCCCACAAGAGAAAGTGGATCTTCTCCCCCGCTCTCCTATTCATATCAGCCTGTAGCCACCCCAGCCTGTTGTCATTTTTTGCTGCAGCTATTGCCGAAACGGTTTTTGATTGTCACACTCTGGTCATCGTGACGCATTATTTTCGACTATGATTTCCAACAACCGTAGTTAACGAAAGGTGTATCCCTATGGGCGATGTTAGACTCGTGAGTAGCTCGCAAGTTGTGCCGCAAAATGAAAGCCCCATCTTCTACATCCTCGATACCAATGTCCTGATTCACGACCCCACCGCCATCAAAAACTTCGACGAACATCATGTCGTCATCCCCATGACCGTTCTGGAAGAACTCGATAAACTGAAAAGCGGCAAGGTTGCCGTCGCCGCAGATTGTCGGCAAGCGATCAGGGAGATCGATAATTTATTGGGCCGGGCGTCCCCTGAAGCCGTCGAGCAGGGGGTGCCGATACAACGCGGCAAGAAGTTGAAACCCTGCGGCAGCCTCTCCATCCTGATGTCCGATACCCCCGATAACGTAGTCCTCCTCCCGACCCATCTGAACGACAATAAAATTCTCAACGCAGTCGCACATCTCAAGCAACGTCATCCTGGACGTCGCGCCGTTCTGGTCACCAAAGATATCAACCTGCGACTCAAAGCACGCGGATGCGGCATAGAAGCCGAGGATTACCACAGCGATCAGTTGTTGAGTGATATTACCCATCTCAACAAGGGCTATATCGAATTTCAGGAGAGTTTCTGGGGTGAGATCGAGGACGTACAGACAGAACACAGCAATGGCCGTACGCTTTACCATCTCGCTCGTGACGTCATCAAACAGGATGTTTACCCGAACCAGTTCCTCTACGACAAAACCGGCTTTCTCGCCAGAGTCGTCAAGGTGAACAAAGACCGAATCGTGTTGCGTCATCTGGATCTCGACAAACTGATGGAACGAGAAACCTGGGGATTGCAGCCACGCGACGCCTATCAGGCAATGGCACTCAATCTGCTGCTTGACCCTGATATTCATCTGGTCAATCTGACTGGCGCAGCAGGCTCAGGCAAGACAATTTTAGCGCTTGCGGCTGCTATCGAAATGACCGTGCCGCACAAGATTTATCGACGCATTATCGCGACGAGAAGCACTCAGGGACTGGATGAAGACATCGGTTTTCTGCCGGGCACCGAGGCGGAAAAAATGGAGCCTTGGCTGGGAGCAATCACCGACAATCTGGAGGCCTTGCATTGGGACGATGACAACAGATCCAGCAGCATTGAATACGTACTGGAAAAGGTGCCTCTGCTATTCAAATCATTGAATTACATACGCGGGCGCAGCTTTCAACAGAGCCTGATCCTGATCGACGAATCCCAGAACCTGACACCGCATCAGATCAAGACGATAGTCACACGCGCCGGCAACGGCTCAAAAGTAATCTGTTTGGGCAATCTTGCCCAGATTGATACGCCTTATCTGACCCCCACCAGCTCCGGGCTGACCTATCTGACAGAGCGCTTCAAGAATTTCGATCATGGCGGCAGCCTGCAACTGCAGGGCGTCCCACGTTCGCTATTGGCAGCCTATGCGGAAAAGCATCTTTGAACTGAGGAAACAACTTCGGGAACCCGCTGTGAAAACAGCGGGCAATAAACTTTTACAGAGAGGAGTTACTCGCGGGGAATTATGGTGAGGGTATCAGGATTCGAACCTGAGACCTACGGCTTAGAAGGCCGTTGCTCTATCCATCTGAGCTATACCCCCAGAGAAGTATCCGAGCACCGACAGCAGGTCTTCAGTGGCAAGGGAATTGGGGTGACCGATGGGGCTCGAACCCACGACAACCGGAGTCACAGTCCGGGGCTCTACCAACTGAGCTACGATCACCATTGAACCATTGTCTTTAGAACATCGTCTTTTAGAACTATGTCTTTATAGATTTGGTCGGGGTAGAGAGATTCGAACTCCCGACATCCTGCTCCCAAAGCAGGCGCGCTACCGGACTGCGCTATACCCCGACAAACTGCAACCAAATGCAGGGTCGGCATAATACTCACGGCATCCAGGACAGTCAATCACTGTTTACACTTTTAATAATTCCGCGCCCTCAACGCTCAATGCGCCAACTACTCCCTTCTGCGGTATCTTCAACGACTACTTTCATCGCCGCCAGTTTGTCGCGAATTTCATCGGCAAGCGCCCAGTTTCTGGAGGCTCTGGCCTCGCGTCGACGCACAATCAACGCATCGATCTCGCTGGCATCGACCTGCTCTTCACCTTGGCTCTGCAGGTACTCGTCCGGCGTCGACTGCAGAATACCGAGCACACCGCCGAGACGAATCAACAATCGCCCCAGTTGATTCGCCTGCTCTGGATTTCCTTCTCGTTGTCGATTGATTTCGCGCGCCAGATCGAAGAGCGCTCCGAGTGCAACCGGGGTATTGAAATCATCGTCCATTGCTGCACAGAAAGCTTTCTCAAAGCGGCTGTTCACAAGATCACGAGCAGACTGTGTGTCCAGACCCCGCACGGTATTGTAGAAACGCTCAAGCGCCACGGACGCTTGTCGCAAACTCTGATCCGAATAATTGATAGGACTGCGGTAATGACTGGCGATCAGAAGATAACGAATGATTTCGGCTTTGAACTTTTGCAGCACCTCGCGCACCGTGAAAAAATTACCCAACGACTTGGACATTTTTTCATTGTCGACACGCACCGGACCATTATGCATCCAGGTGCGCGCAAACTGTTTGCCGGTTGCTGCTTCCGACTGGGCAATTTCATTTTCATGATGCGGAAACATCAAATCCGAACCACCGCCATGAATATCGAAACTGTCGCCCAGACAGCAAGTCGACATTGCCGAACACTCGATATGCCAACCGGGACGACCATAACCCCAGGGTGAATCCCAGCCTACCTCACCATCGCTTGCCGCTTTCCAGAGTGCAAAATCCCGTGGATCACGTTTCAGTTCACCAATCTCGATGCGTGCACCGGCAAGCAATTCTTCGGGATTTTTGTTGGAAAGTTTGCCGTAGCCCGAGAACTGCGAGACTGAATAGTAAACATCGCCATTGACAACCTTGTAAGCAAAGTCCGCGGCAATCAGCCTTTGAATGAGCGCAGTGATCTGATCGATGTGCGCAGTGGCACGTGGCTCCATATCCGGCCGCAATACAAACAACGCTTCTTCATCTGCGCGTGTCGCATCGATAAAACGCTGTGTCAGATCAGAGAAGAGTTCGCCGTTCTCATTGGCACGCCGCAAAATCTTGTCATCGATATCGGTGATATTACGAACATAAGTCACCTGATAACCACGAAAGCGCAGGTAACGAACGACGACATCAAATGCGACAAACATACGCGCATGGCCAATATGGCAATAGTCGTAAGTCGTAAGACCGCAGACGTACATCTTGACCTTGCCACTTTCCAGCGGCACGAACTCTTCTTTACTGCGCGTCAGCGTGTTGTATATCTGTAGCACTTATCTACTCAACTGGAAATTTTTGCCCAGGAATCGCGCAGAGTGACCGTGCGATTGAATACCATTTTCTCGGGAGTCGAATCATATCGATCAACGCAGAAATAGCCCTCCCGCTCAAACTGAAAACTTGTTTCGGGAGCAGCTATTTTCAAGCTCGGTTCCGCTTTGCAGCCGGTCAGTGTTACGAGCGATTCCGGATTAAGGCACTCTTTGTAATCGCCAACAGTCTTATCGTCAGGATTTTCTTTACTGAACAGACGATCATAAATGCGTACTTCGACATCAATGGCCTGTCGAGCTGGAACCCAGTGAATCACTCCCTGCACTTTGCGGCCCTGTGGATTCACACCAAGAGTCGCTGCATCATAGGAGCACAACAGCTCCACAGGTTTGCCATCAGCATCCTTGATCACCTGATCACAGCGTATGACATAGGCGCCACGCAGACGTACTTCCGTGCCAAGACTCAGACGTTTGTATTGCGGAGGGGGAATCTCTTCGAAGTCGCTTGCATCGATAAAGAGTTCTCGTGCAAAAGGCAGCACGCGTTTGCCCATGGACTCTTCCTTGGGATGGCAGGACAGCTCCAACACCTCGGCGGAATCCAGTGGGTAGTTGGTTAGCGTCACTTTCAGCGGCCTGAGCACGCACATGGCGCGCGGCGCGGACTTGTCCAGATCATCGCGAATGCTGTGCTCCAGCATCCCCAGATCGACAACCCCCTCACTGCGGCTGATACCAACCCGTTCGCAGAAGTTGCGGATCGATGCAGGCGTAAAACCTCGACGACGCAGGCCGGACAGGGTCGGCATACGCGGGTCATCCCAGCCGTTAACATAGCCCTGCATCACCAGCTCTTTCAGCTTACGCTTGCTCATTACGGTGTAATTGATATTGAGCCTTGCGAACTCGATCTGTCGAGGCAGCACATAGGATTCAACCCCGGCTTTGCTGTCGCTGGCGCGATGCAGAGTGGCAATATCCAGATTCTGTAGAATCCAGTCATACAAGGGACGATGATCTTCGAACTCCAGTGTGCACAGGGAGTGAGTAATGCACTCGATGGCATCCGAAATGCAATGTGCGTAATCATACATCGGATAAATTGGCCACTTGTCACCCGTCTGATGGTGATGCACATGACGAATACGATAGATTACGGGGTCGCGCATATTGATATTGGGCGAAGCCATGTCGATTTTTGCACGCAAACTGTGCATACCTTCTGCAAACTCCCCCGCCGCCATGCGTGTGAAGAGATCGAGATTCTCTTCGACACTACGATTGCGATAAGGGCTCGGTGTCCCAGGTGTTGTCAATGTGCCGCGATACTCTCTGGCCTGATCAGGACTGAGGCTGCAGACATAGGCCTTACCAGCACGGATCAGTTGCAATGCAAATTCATACAGCGCATCGAAATAGGCTGATGCATAGCGTATTTCACCGTTCCAATGAAAGCCCAGCCACTCGATGTCAGCCTTGATGGCATTGATGAATTCCTGACTCTCCTTCTCTGGGTTCGTATCATCGAAACGCAAATTGCAAAAACCGTTGTTGGCTTTGGCGACCCCGAAATTCAAGCAGATGGATTTTGCGTGACCGATATGCAGATGGCCATTCGGTTCCGGCGGAAAGCGCGTCTGCACACGCCCGTTATGCTTGCCCGTTTGCAGATCTTGCTCAATAATATGGCGGATAAAATTCGAAGGTGCCGGAGCAGTTGATCCTGCAACAGCGTCACCGTTGTGATTGGCGCTGTTATTGACACTGCTGTTGGCACTGAAAGTATCGGAAGATTTCATATCGTCGTTTCTGCTTTCTCACAAGTTGCAAAGGACGTATTATAACCGCTCCATGTGTTTCTCATAAGAGGCGAGAGCCGCTTTCTATCCAGGGTTGTGCGCAATGATTGTCTTCAAAACGAATTATGGTGATTTCACTGTCGAGCTTGACTTCGAGAAAGCACCGGTCAGCTCCGCCAATTTTCTGCAGTATGCAAAGAGCGGATTTTATGACAACACCATATTTCATCGCGTCATCGACAATTTCATGATTCAGGGCGGCGGGTTCGAGTCCGGTCTGCACCAGAAACCAACGGGCAAGCACATCGTCAATGAAGCAGACAACGGCCTGACCAATGCCATTGGGACCTTGGCAATGGCGCGTACTTCTGACCCGCATTCAGCGACTGCACAATTTTTCATCAACGTCAGCGACAACACTTTTCTCAACCACAAGAGCAAAACGGCGCAAGGCTGGGGCTATGCGGTTTTCGGCAAGGTCGTGGCAGGCATGGACGTGATCAACAAGATCAAGCAGTGTCGCACCACCTCGAAATCCGGCCACCAGGACGTTCCTGTCGATGAGATTATTGTGACCTCCACTGTTGTTAACTATCCGGAAGCGACCTCCAAA
Source organism: Pseudomonadota bacterium (assembly GCA_040384465.1). GTDB lineage: Bacteria > Pseudomonadota > Gammaproteobacteria > Pseudomonadales > Pseudohongiellaceae > UBA5078. The sequence goes on from JAZKJF010000008.1 coordinate 94,445, forward strand.
ACCACTCCAGACAGTAACAGCTGAACATGTCAGCACCCACCAAGACACTGTTCATTTCTGATCTGCACCTGGAATCCGATAATGCGGTGATCACGGCCAGCCTCCTGAATTTCCTCTCCACGAGAGCGGTGGGGTGTGAGGCGCTTTACATTCTTGGCGACCTTTTCGAGGTCTGGGTTGGCGATGACGATCATACCCGACTGACTGAAACGGTGACGAAGGCCCTGGCGGCACTCAGTGCCAGCGGTTCGCGCATCTTCTTGATGCACGGCAATCGAGATTTCCTGCTCGGTAAGGACTTTGCCGAACGCTGCGGCGCGACTCTGCTGGAGGAGCCGGTCATTATCGATTGTTACGGCCGCCAGGTGGTGTTGATCCATGGCGACAGCCTGTGCACGCGCGACGCTGACTATATGAAGTTCCGCAAAATGGTGCGCTCAGAACGCTGGCAAAATGACTTTCTGGAGAAGTCGCTGGTTGAACGCCACATGATCGCGCAACAGGCCCGCCAGCAGAGCAAGGAGCATAACAGCCGCAAGGCATCCGAGATCATGGATGTCACCCATCAGGAAGTGCTCAATCTGCTGCATGAAAAGCAGGTCAATTTCATGATCCACGGCCACACTCATCGCCCTTCCGTTCACACTATTCGCCTGCAAGACCCCATCAACGGACTCCACGAAGCCTATCGCATTGTGCTCGGAAGCTGGGACAGCAAGGGCTGGGTCGTGGAGTTCACCGCTGAGGGATACGATCTGAAGCATTTCCCCCACACAGCAACGTAAGACCTGCCCTGTACGAGCCCGCCCTGCGGGCGACCCATCCCACCTTCTCAGACACAGCTGGCCGTCAGGAAAGACTATCCGTCAGCCGGTAGTACCGCGCGAAATGCGCGCCACACAAGCGCAACAACTCGTCATCAACCAATTCAGCCAGAGCCGCCAATGACATCGATTTGTACGCTTCCTTGATCGCAAAACCGAAATCTTCCGGTACCAGGCTATCGGTTGGGCCTTTCTTCAGCAGGTTATGCAACCAGCAACAGGGCGATAAAGAAACATTGACCGGCAATCGGCACCCCTGCAGGCCTTCTTTCAACAGCACTTCGGAGTGAATAACAAACTTGTCCTGCATGATCTGCACGGTGAGCGTCTCGATTCTACGCAATACCGCCACCTTCTCAGTATCCGAGTAACCATTCCAGCGAATCACCTCGAACGCATAGCGCTTGCAACCCCGGCAAATGGAATCCCCGACAGAGGTGGTGGAGCAGACCCCAATGCAGGGCGTTCTGGCGGTGTTTGAGAGGTCAGTCGCGCTCAATCGTGTGTCCTTTATTTGTGAATTCTCAGTGATGCCACTCGCATCGGAGTCCCCTGCCAATCAGCTTTCAACTGGAGTTCCAACGCCTGATCGCCTAAACTAGCCACCCGATTTTACCAGCTAATCAGAACCCTGAAAGCACTTTGATTGGTCTCAATTCACGAGGGAAATACTGTGTTAGAAGCTTACCGTAAACATGTTGCCGAACGCGCTGCTCAAGGCATCGTTCCCAAGCCGCTGGATGCCGAGCAAACCGCTGCGCTCGTGGAGTTGCTGAAGAATCCTCCCAAGGGCGAGGAAGCCTTCCTGCTCGACCTGATCTCCAATCGCGTGCCTGCGGGCGTGGATGAAGCCGCCTATGTCAAAGCTGGCTTCCTGTCCGCCATCGCCAACGGCCAAGCCTCTTCTCCCATCCTCGACAAGACACTCGCGACTCGACTGCTGGGCACCATGCTCGGTGGCTACAACATCGTGACTCTGGTCAAGCTGCTGGATAACCCCGCACTGGCTGCGCAGGCAGCAAAGGAGCTTTCGCATACACTGCTGATGTTCGACGCCTTCCACGATGTCGAAGAGCGTGCACAAGCAGGCAACGTACACGCCAAGGCACTGCTGCAATCCTGGGCCGATGCCGAGTGGTTCACCAACAAGCCGGAATTGCCGAAAGTCCTGACCGTCAGCGTCTACAAGGTGCCAGGCGAAACCAATACTGACGACCTCTCCCCGGCTCAGGATGCCTGGTCACGCCCCGACATTCCCTTGCACGCACTGGCCATGTACAAGATGCCACGCGAAGGCGTCACCAATGCGGCGGCACAGATTGCAGAGCTGAAGAAACAAGGCTTCCCCGTGGCACTGATCGGCGACGTGCTGGGCACCGGCTCATCACGCAAGTCGGCGACCAACTCCGTGCTGTGGAACATCGGCAACGACATTCCTCACATCCCGAACAAACGTGATGGTGGTGTGTGTATCGGCAGCAAGATTGCCCCGATATTCTTCAACACCATGGAAGACGCAGGCGCTTTCCCGATCGAGTGCGATGTCGAGAACTTGAACACCGGCGACATCATCGACATCTACACTTATGAAGGCAAAATTACCCTTCATGGCAGCAACGAAGTCATCAGTACCTTCACGTTGAAGACCGAAGTGCTGCTCGACGAAGTCCGCGCTGGTGGCCGTATTCCGTTGATCATCGGCCGTGGCCTGACCGAGAAGGCGCGCACCTCTCTTGGGCTGCCAGCCTCAAAGATCTTCCGTCTGCCATTCAATCCGGAAAGCTCCACCAAGGGATACACACTGGCCCAGAAAATGGTCGGCAAGGCCTGCGGTGTGAAAGGCGTGCGTCCCGGCAGCTATTGCGAACCGAAGATGACCACCGTGGGTTCCCAGGACACCACTGGTCCGATGACCCGCGACGAGCTGAAAGATCTGGCTTGTCTCGGCTTCTCTGCCGATCTGGTCATGCAGTCCTTCTGCCACACGGCTGCGTATCCGAAGCCCGTGGACATTGAGACTCAGCACACCCTGCCCGACTTCATTCAGACCCGGGGCGGCGTCGCGCTGCGTCCGGGCGACGGCATCATCCACTCCTGGCTGAACCGCATGCTGCTGCCTGACACTGTCGGCACCGGCGGCGACTCTCACACCCGCTTCCCGATCGGTATCTCCTTCCCGGCCGGCTCCGGTCTGGTGGCGTTTGCTGCCGCCACTGGCGTGATCCCACTCGATATGCCCGAGTCTGTACTCGTGCGCTTCAAGGGCGAGATGCAGCTCGGCATCACCCTGCGCGATCTCGTGAACGCGATCCCCTACGCGGCGCTGCAGTCCGGCGACCTGACCGTCGAGAAAAAAGGCAAGAAGAACATCTTCTCTGGCCGCATCCTCGAAATCGAAGGTCTGCCGAACTTGAAAGTGGAACAAGCGTTTGAACTGTCCGATGCATCGGCCGAACGCTCTGCCGGTGGTTGCACCATCCGCCTGAACAAAGAACCGATCATCGAGTACTTCAAGTCCAACATCACCCTGCTGCGCTGGATGATCGACCAGGGTTACGGCGACGCCCGCACGCTGGAACGTCGTGCCCGCGCGATGGAAGAGTGGTTGAAAGACCCGCAACTGCTGGTGCCGGATGCCGATGCCGAGTACTTCAAGATCATCGAGATCGACCTGAACGAGATCAAGGAGCCCCTGCTGGCCTGCCCGAACGACCCGGACGACATCAAACCTCTCTCTGCCGTACAGGGCACCAAGATTGATGAAGTGTTCATCGGTTCGTGCATGACCAACATCGGCCACTTCCGTGCAGCGAGTGAAGTGCTCAAACAGGTGAAGGGTGTAATTCCGACGCGTCTGTGGGTGTCTCCGCCAACGAAGATGGACCAGCACCAGCTGGTGGAAGAAGGCGTGTACAGCGTGTTTGGCGTATCCGGTGCACGCACCGAAATGCCGGGCTGTTCACTGTGCATGGGCAACCAGGCACGTGTGGCACCGAACTCGACAGTGGTTTCGACCTCCACTCGTAACTTCCCCAACCGTCTGGGTGAAGGCGCTGATGTATTCCTGGCCTCGTCCGAACTGGCAGCGGTCAGCTCCGTGCTGGGTCGTATTCCGACGATGGCAGAGTACATGGTGTACATGAAGAACGTGGACACCATGTCCGACAAGATCTACCGCTACCTGAACTTCAACGAGATCAAGTCGTACATGGACGCGGCAGAACACGCCAAGACCATCCCGCTGGTCGACGTGCGCGTAGTAGCAGCCTGATTGACGACAGGCTCGCTCCCTGTGGGAGCGAGCCTGCTCGCGATTCTCCCTTCTCTAATTGCTAACTCCTGTCAGCATCTGAGCATTCCGACTCAGCCATCCATCAGAACTGCCAGAGCGCTCGTACATACAAGCGGCGACCACGCGGATCAAACACCGTCCCGTCATAATTCAACGAGATTGAGTCAAAGACGCTCACCGGTTCACGGTAGGGCAGCTTGGCGTTGAACACATCCAGAATCCCGGCAGTAACCACTGTGGTGCCAAGACTCGCATTCGCCCAGGCGTGCGTGTAGCGATACTGCAGATCCCAACTGTCATAAGCATCGATCGTTCTGCTCAGCAGTGAACGCGCAAAGGCATTGAACTGCGGATCTTTCAGACGTTGCTCAACCGTGATGTCCTCATAGGAACCTGTGTAGTGGCCAACCGCGCTGACGGCGTGATTGCCTCGATTCCAGGACATCGTCAGCAATGCCTTGTGGTCCGGCAATGAACGCACCAGATTGCCATCACCTGTGGTCCCCGCCGCGTCATAGATGCCGACATCGAGCAAACCATTGTCCATACCCGGAACATTCGACAGCGTGTATTGACTGACAAAGGTGTAGTCCAGATTCACACCGAAGCTGCCCCAGTCATTCTCCCAGCGATAACCAGTCTTGATATCCACGCCGTCCGATGTGATCTCACCCGCATTGATCGCACTCAAGCGCAACTGAATCAGACCGCGATTCGGCGCCAGCAGACTTTCCTCAACGCCGGTGACTTGATACTTGCGGGGATCGACCACGCAGTTGAGCCTCTGCGAAGAATTGGCACCGTACTGAGCTGCCAATGCATTCGGATCACAGGCCACGTAGAGTTGCGCAGCGGCCGTATCCAGACTGGTATTCAAAATGTAATTACTGGTATTGCTGGCAGCAGCCTGAAACGCTTCCACTTGTCTTGTCATGGCAGAGCCCGCAGTCTCTGGCAGAACACGATCTTCGACCTCGAAGCGCCAGAAGTCAGCCTGCAGATGGAACCCTTCCAGCCTTCCTCCAGGTGTCCACATGAAACCAGTGCTGAACGTATCCGCGTACTCGTTCCCGACATTCGGCGCAGGCGCGCCGAGAGTATAGGTGCTGGCCAGGCGGGCATTGGCGATAGTCGGTGGCAGCAGACCTGCCCGCACCGCTTGGTTCTTCAGCGGATCGAGGAAGGTAGCTGACGATGCATCCAGACCGTCGCCGATAATACCGGGGTTGGGTGCACGGAAAGATTGCGACCACGAACCGCGTACCAACAGTTGCTCGATGGGCCTCCAGCTCATCGCCAGCTTGGGCGATATCTCATCGCCAATCGCGCCACCGTAATCTTCCCAACGCAGTGCCACTTGGCTTTCGACATTCTCGATAAACGGCAGCGACAGCTCCATGAACAGGGCATTGGTGTTCTGATCAAGATCGTAGGAGCTGGTGCACGACGCACAACTGAGGTTGTTGTCGATCCAGCCGCGCTCGGACACCACGCCATTCTGGTAAGCGACAATCGCATTTTCATAGCCCGCACTCAATGAAGAGGAGCGCGATTTGGCATTGCGCTCACGACGTTGTGCGCCGGCCGCAAAGGCCGCTGTGCCGCCACTGAGTTCAAACAATTCTCCCGTGACGGTGGCATCCCAGACACCCAGCTTGTTGCGACGATCGTCATTGAGGTGCACCTGGGAAATCCAGTTCAACAGCTCGTCAGAGTTCGCCACGTTGGCGTTGGTTATGGACGTCAGGAAGGGGTTATAGAACTTGCAGTTGCCTTGCCCATGATTGTTGCTGGTCAATGCATAGGAAATTGGCTCGTAGGGCTGAGCGAAGAAACCTTCGAAAATGAATCGGTAATAGCTGGCATAGGGACCCCAGCCATTGGGTGCTGGTTGTTTCACGAAATCAAAGTTCGGCACCCCATTGGGCACACACCCCTCCCCTCCGAGGCCGACCGACGCCAGGTGGGCGCGTTGACGGCTGAACTCGCGAACACGCTTCTCTGAACTGGAACTTCCTGCGCTGTAGCTTAGATCCCATTCGAGGGTGCGCTCGGCAATTTGCAATTCACCTTTCAGCCCCATCTGCACACTCTGACTTTCCGAATTGTTACGGTTCTCGTCGTTGCCAGGTCGGGTATTCCCGTAAGCCAGACTGGTGTAGTGAGCCACATTCGGGCCGCCATTGATCAAGTCGGTAGGGTTGCTGGTGATGTTGGTGGGGCGTGCCTTGCCAAACATCGGCGCGTAATGCCCCAGCTCAAACACATTGCCAGCCGCGTTGCTGTAGGCACCGGGAGACGGTAGGAAAAAGTTACTGAAGGAGCGTGCATAACCGCTGCTCGACCGAATGGTTTCCTGCTGCGATGCCTGGAAAAAAGAGTAGAACTCTGTGCCATTCTCGAAGGTGTGATCGAAGGAACCGGCGACGCTGTCACGCGTGGTGTCATAAGACAGCGCAGCCCACTGGGATTCGTCCACGACGCAGGTGCCACTGCGCAGACCCAATGCTCCTCTTTGCAGAGGGTGCTCACCCAGAATGAAAAACTCGTTGCCACTTTCGTCCGTCAGCCCGCTCTTGCACAGCGGATCAGAATAGACTGTGGAGGGCGTCGACCATTCGGCAAGGTTGCGATCACGCAGCCCATTATTGAAGTAGGCTGGATTAGGCCGCGCACCGAAAGCAGCCGAGGTGATCGGAGCACCCAGGGCGCTCACGTTACCGGTGATCAGCGTGGTGCTATCGTCGTAGAAATTGCCGTCGGTGGCAGGCAGGAGATCGCGATCAAAACGTTCACCGGAAAGCACAAAGTGTGTATTGTCATCTTCAGTCGCCCAACCCCAGATGGCACTGACCGTTGAGTCATAAACATCATCCGCCTTCTGTACTTTCTGCAAGTCTCCGTAAACTTCCAATCCTTCAAAGTCGGTGCGCATGATGACATTGACCACCCCTGCTACCGCATCAGCACCATAGAGCGCCGATCCACCGTCCGTGAGCACCTCAACCCGCTCGGTCATCACCAGTGGCACGGAATTCAAGTCCACGAATTCGCCCCCGCTGTGCGTCAGCGCGGCCGATGGCACCAGACGCTTGCCGTTGACCAGAGTGAGGGTGGAATTCTCGCCCAGATTGCGAAGGTTGACCTGGGCCGTGCCGATCGTCCCGGTCACTTCTCCCGAACCACCCTCGGCAAACGAACCGGAATTCACGCCCAGATTCTTGATAACGTCCCATACGAGGGCGGCGCCCTGGGCTTCGATGGCCTCACGATCCACCACTTGCACGGGAGAAGGTGCATCAAGCGGAGTGCCCCTGATAAACGAGCCGGTAATGACGATCTCTTCCACATCGGTACCGTCTTGCGCATAAACGACACCGGAAGACAGGGCCAAGGCGATGCTGGCTGCAAGAGTGGTACGACAGAATGTCTTTGCTTTTTTCTTGTTATACATTTGTGATGTCCCTTACGAATGAGTTCTTATGTATTTTTATTGAACTACTGATCTAACAACATCCACTGCAACTGCCTGCACTGCTCGCCATTACCTGCTGACTATCCCTTAGTCGCCTGTCACCTCCACCGTCACGTACTGGTCGTGAAACAAACCTCCATCGTCGGCTCTCGCCACGAGTACATAGGTGCCCGGCTCCTGGAAAGCGACAGAGGCTTCATAGACGCCGTCCTCGGGAACAGGCGGTGGTACCCAGTAGAGACTCCAGGGAGAGTTATTGGCGGGACGGGTGTCTTCCCAGACTTTCACCTGCGGCGGACTGAATGCGACAGTGTTGCCATCCCCGCCATCGGCAGCACGGTAGACGACCCATGACAGATGCAGTCCATTGATCTTGTTGACTGTCGCGATCAGCGGCGGTCTTATGATCCGCTCCCATTCGGAAGTTGCTGAACGCTTGGAGGGGCCGCGGCGTGTCTTCGGATAACCATCATCTTCAACGAGCGCCCGCAAAGTGATCTGCTCGTTGACCTTGGCAGAGCGCGTGCTGCTCTCCAGCACCGTGACGCGCGGAGGCTGATTCATGTCGCCATCGAGAGACCCGCCTGCACCGCCAAAGGCCCCAGTCTCGGATTGAATGAGATCCTTGTTCACCACATAGTCAGGAGTAATGGACCCATAGGCTTTGCGGGTCTGACCATTTGGAGAGGTCAAGGTCCACACCAGCTCGCTGTCACCAAAATCCGCCGGCACATTCACCGTAAAGACGAAACGGTTGCGCCTGGGCTGGAAGAACGTGGGCTGCCCCCTGTCCTGCTCCCCCGGAGCAAAGAAGTTGTTTTCGCCCACCAGAATGTTCGGCATTTCCTCCCAATTCTCATTGTGATATCCAAAGTGCAGATTGAAGGTGCCATCCGGCATTGCCTCCCAGCCCTCGAATGCCACTTCTATGTGCTGGTCTCTGTCATAGTTGTTCTGCGCCAGGGCAGGCACTGCACAACACACACCCAGCAATCCCAGCCACACCGTCACCAAAATTCTGCCAATACTGTTACTTCCAATACCATTCATCATTGCTTCACGTCCCAGTAGCGAATTTGTGCGGGAGTCATCGTTTTCTTCTCTTCCTCAGTGAGTTCGAGTGGGTTGACGATTGGCATCATGCACAATGGGCAGCCTCGAACACTGTCATTCTCAGTGAGGTTGAGCACTTCACGTCGAGTCGTCATTTCGTCCAGAAACTGGTCATCTGTCATCTCCAGCTGGATGCCGAGATCAATGAACATATTGGTCACCGACCGGTTGCCTGCCCCCTGCCAGTTGCGCGGATCAGGGACATTGGGATTGGTCGTGGAGTTGTCCATGAATGCGGTGAGATGGAGGATCGTCCCTGCTGGTAACAGCGGCTGCGCGTGATCCGCATAGGTGTAGTTGATGACCCAGTTGTGGTCATAGCCAACACAAGAGAGTGTCTCCACGCTCATTCCCCAGATAGCTTCCAGGCACATGCGCGAACCAGGGCCATGCAGGTGCGGTTCATAGGCAGAGATCTTCGTTGGCTTTCTCAGCGTGGCGTAAGAATGCAGTTCCGTCGTGGTGGTGTTGCCCGGAATGCTCATGTTGATGCCGTCGCCCATGATCATGCGGGAGAGTTGATAGGACGGTTCATACCCTGGCGGGTGGAAGTAGAACGCGATCTCGATATGGGCGGTGGTATCAATGCCGTTGGAGTGCAGGTGCGTAGTGTTGTTGCTGATAGCTCGGGCATTAGCGGGCAACAACCTGCCTGCCTTGGGATCGAAGATATCCGGCATGCGACCCAGTTCGTGGATCGGCATGTTGGTTCTGGCGTCATCGATTGGGTTGCCTTCGTCATCAAAGGCCTGAATGGCCCACTGCATGTGGTGCACGATGAACTGACCACCCACACTGGTGGATATCTTGCTGCGGTCCACATCATTGATTTCGCGGATCTCGACCTGTCGAATGTAACGTGGCTCGTCAAGAGGAATGGGGATGTCCGGGATAGCGCCCCACCAGTCAGGCTGGCCAGCCTTCATGGCAATGGCCGCACTGCGAATCACGAGATCGGGCGTGCCGCTTCGCCATTCGGGGCCTTCGTCGAACTTGCGCAGCTCCGGCGCATCGTCAGGATTACCCTGAGGTGAACCATTCTGTGCCCACTCGGCAATCATCGCGATCTGCTCTTCACTCAGAGCCGGATTGCTCTTGTAGTCCTGAATACCGTTATCGCGTTCCAGATAAAACGGCGGCATGGCCCCCATCTTGTCCTTCAGACCTGTCTTGTACATGATCAATCCGGCATAGGGTGCCACTTCATCGTAAGTGATCAGCGGCATGGGCCCAGCCCCACCGACGCGGTGACAATGGACGCATTTCTCCTGCAGGATAGGTTGTATGTCTTTGTGGAAACTCAGGGTGGTGTCCGCGACTGCGACACCAGAGGCCATGAGGCTGATGGCGATCAGGCCGACACGATGCAGCCACCTCGAATAGTGCGATCTCATTGCAGGTCTCCCGCTTGCTGGATTTGAAATTCAGGACGCGGCTGATCCTAGCAACATCGGGATGACGGCAAGTGCGGGATTCGAGTTACTTACTGCGGAGAACGGGAGATTTATTACGGATTTCGAAATTGACACTGTGTCATCAGACAGGAAGAGAGAGTGGCCACGATCAAGCGAGTACCGGGTTTTTCTTGTCCGCAGTCAGCTCGGGGCGGCGATTGAGAATTCTGTATTCTTTGGGTGTCGTACCGTGGGTTTCCTTGAAAGCCTTGTGGAAGGAAGACAAGGAGGTGTAGCCGATATCAATGCCAATGCTGAATATCGAATCATCGGTGTTCAATAACCGCGTTTCCGCTTCGTGGATTCTGTACTTGTTCAGAAAGTGGCTGAAGTTGTTGAATTTCAGAACCCTGTTGATCACGGATCGCAACTTGTGTTCCTGCACATTCATGCGGTTCGCCAGCTCTCCAATCGTCAAACCGGCCTGACAATACACCTTCTCTGTCTCCATCAGCTTCAGGAGCTTCTCTTTCAATGCCAGATCCTTGCTGTCGAAAACATCTGTGGCCTCAGACACGCTGCGCTGGCGTGAAAACAGGGGCGCTGTCATGCCAAAGCCAATGGTGTTGATACGGAACAGAATGAGATTCAGAGCCAGGATGACTGGGAAACTGAGGATGCTGCGCAAGTCCTTGATGAATGCCTGGGACGCGGCAATCGATTCATAGCCCATGTCCCACAACACGGAGAACGAAACATCAATGGCGACCAGCAGCCAGAAAGTCCCCAGAACGGCCACAAAGGGAACGCGCAAACTGCGGCGCTCCTCGATCAGGTCCTGACGATATTCAAGAACGACCAGGCCCAGAGTATGGATGTAGATGCCGATATTGATCAGTTGCGGAACGATGAAGGTGGCGGTATGCAACGGACCGAGTGTGAAGCCCTCAGGATCGATTATGTACCAGGCAGCGCCCGTTGCTTTCAAACAAAAATACGCCGCGATCAATACCCAGGCGTACAAAGGAACTGGCTTCTCATGCTGAAAGAGCGCAAACGCAAGCAGCCAGATGACACCGGGAATCAAGTAACTCACCCGAGCGAGGAAATACCCCTCCCATGGAGTCAAGTCCGGGGACATCAGGATGAGACAGAAGTAGGCAAACATGCTGAATGCGAAGACGATGAGCAGCTTGCCGACGTAGGTTTTTCTTTGGAACATGAAGGCTGCAATCGCCAGAAATACAGCTTGGGAAATCGAAAGGAATAAGGCAAGCTCTGTCATCAACATCTTCCGGTCCTGTTATTTTTATTTCCCGAAATCGTACGCGACGATCTGAAACGCCACTACTATAACGGCAGTAGCCTCTATCGGACACTGAAATCAACGTGGAATCGACGGAACGTGTCGCGCCCGTACGTTGCTCAATGCAGGGTGGACATCCTCCCCCGGCCCCTCTATCCTCAGGCTCAAGAACTGCCCGCAATCACCGCAATGCATAAGAACAACACAGGAGACGCAGCATGGCTTACTCCCTGATCGGCAAGGACTACACTCCCCCTGACCTGCACGCCAAAGTCACCGGCGCAGCAAAATACGCAGAAGATTTCAAAGTGGACGGCATGGTTTATTGTCGCCTCCTCACCAGCCCCATCCCCCATGCCCGCGTCGTCAGCATCGATACGTCTGAGGCAATGCGCATCCCCGGTGTCATCGGAGTCCTGACCGCCGATGACGTGCCCCGGCTACCCGGTGTGGAACGGCAGATTCTTACCAATGAACCCGTCTATGTAGGCGAGCCGATACTGGCCGTCGCGGCGGTGGACGAGAAGACGGCCGAGGACGCGATTGCCGCCATCATTATCAATTTCGAGCGCCTGCCCTTCTCCGTCGACCCGCTCAGCAGTCTGCAGCCCGATGGCGCTCATGCCCGCATCGGCGGCAATGTGCCCGGCGCTTCGCTGGTGGAAGGCAGCCTCGACAACGACACGCTGAACCCCGGCGTCAACGCCATGCACTGGACGCGTGAAGAATTTGCCTCCATGGATGCCGGTCAGTTGCCACAGGGCGAGGCGACCGAGGAATGGGTGATCGGCGATCTCGACGCCGGTTTCGCGCAAGCCACCTATATCCTCGACGAGAGCTTCGTCACGGCGAGCAACGCGCACCACTCCATGGAGCCGCGCTCGGCGATGTCCTACTGGGAGAACGGCAAGTGTTTCCTCTATGGTTCCAGCCAGAGCCAGAGTTTCCCGGTGCCGACAATCGCCTCCTATATCGGTATCGCGCCACAGGACCTCGTCTTCATCGCCGAATTCTGCGGCGGCGGCTTCGGTTCCAAGGGCGCGGGTTACCCCTCGATGGTGATCCCCGCACACTTCGCCAAGAAAATCGGCCAGCCCGTCATGATGCGCATCACCCGCGAGGAAGAATACGGCATCGGCTCGGCTCGCCACGGCTTTCAGGGCCGTGCGAAGCTCGGTTTTCGCGCCGACGGACGCCTGCTGGCCGCCGATCTTTATATTATTCAGGACAACGGCGGCAATGCCGGGTTCTCGGATTGGCTGTCGGCCGGTGAAGCCATGTCCCTGGTGTACACGCCTGTGGCCATGCGCTTTCGCGGTATTCCCGTCTTCACCAATACTCCCACCAAAGGGCCGCAGCGTGGTCCCGGACAGAACCAGCTCGCGGTGGCCATAGAACCCTTGCTGGACAAAGCAGCGCGCGAACTGGGCATCGACCCGCTGGACATCCGCATCATCAACGCGCCGGGCAATGATGCTCTGTTTGGCGACACGCAAGGGGCCGTGACCAGCGCTTATCTGCCGGAGGCATTGCGGATCGGAGCAGAAGCCTTCGGCTGGCAGGAAAAATTCGCCCGCAATGGCCAGCGCGTGGACAATAAACTGATCGGGGTCGGCATCGGTCAGGCTTACCATTCCGCAGGCGCCAATGGCTTCGATGGCCTTGTGCGTATCACGCCGGACGGCGTGCTGCACATCCACACCGGCGTGGGCAATCTGGGCACCTATTCCTATGCCACCACCTCCCGCGTCGCCGCCGAGGTGTTGAAGTGCCGCTGGGAAAATTGCGTGGTGGAGCGTGGAGACAGCCGCCATCATCTGCCGTGGAACCTCGGCCAGTTCGGCAGCAACACCTCATTCACCATGACACGCACCAACTATGTAGCAGCGATGGATGCACTGGACAAGCTGCTGCGCATTGCCGCACTGGACTTGGGCGGCACGCCAGAGGATTTCGAGATTGGTGACGAGCGCGTCTTCCTGCGCGCAGACCCCACCCGCTCCATGAGCTATGCCGAAGCGGCGCAGCGGGCTATCGCCCTGGGCGGCGAGTTCAGCGGTCAAATCGCCCCCGAAGGCATTAACGCCATGACCACCGCTTCAGTCGCAGGCCTCGCCGGAACCGGGCTGATCGGTGTGGCAAAGGACACCATTCCGCGTCAGGGCGCTGTGGCAGGACTCGCCGCCGGTTTCGTGCAGATCGCTCTGGACCCGGACACTGGCAAGTACGACATTCTCGACTACATGGGCGTAGCCGACTGCGGCACCATCCTGCATCCGCAAGGACTGGGCGCGCAGATGAAGAGCGCCGCAATCATGGGTTTCGGACTGGCCGGTTTTGAACGCCACACCTATGATCCGCAGAATGGGCTGCCCGCCAATGTCTGGCTCCACCAGGCCAAACCGCCTTCATATCTCGATGTGAAAACCACGATGAGCTGGGCCGCTGTAGAAATTCCAGATCCGCAAAATCCAGTCGGCGCCAAAGGTGTCGGGGAGCCCATTCAAGGCTGTGCAGCGGCTGCGTTGGTGTGTGCCATTTCCAACGCCATGGGGGGACATCTGTTCAACCGAGTGCCGGTGACGACGGATATGATCATCAATGTGGCGAAGGGAGATGTGGCGGCAACAAGGACCTTGAAGACGAATACAGCGTGAGCCTTTGCAGACAAGGCACAGGGAAGTGCCTGAAAGCTGACTGACTTCTTCCATGAAATCAGCTCGGCTCTGGTGTCATTCTCTACTTCAAACTCTTCACCACCACCTCGTACACATCCTTCGACAGCGTCGTATCCGCTGCAATGCGTTCAAGCTGCGCACGCATCAGCGCCTGCCGTGTGGCGTCGTACTTTTTCCAGCGTGTCAGCGGTGTCACCAGGCGCGACGCGATCTGCGGATTGAGCTGGTTCAGCTGCAGAATGCGATCCGCCAGGAACTCGTAACCGGCACCTGATATGTCATGAAAATGCAGCGCGTTCTGGCCGCAGAAAGCACCGATGAGTGCACGTACCTTGTTCGGATTCTTGATGTCGAACGCAGGGTGTTGCATCAGCGTCTTCACACGCGCCAGCGTTCCCGGCAGCACGGAAGTCGCCTGCACGCTGAACCACTGATCGACTACCAGTGCTTCGTGCTGCCACTTCTGGTAGAAGTCGGCCAACGCATTAGCGCTCAGTTCGGCGGCGCCTTTTATCTCGCTGTTGACCATCAGGCGCAAGGCTGCAGCGACGTCAGTCATATTGTCGGCCGTGCTGTATTGATACTGGCAGACCTTCAACCAGCGCACATCGTTCGTGCGCATCAGGTACGCTACGCAGGTGTTCTTCAACGCACGGCGAGCGATACCGGCGGCATCGGCACGATAGGGTTCGTAGTCGGCATTCAATTCATAGAGCGCGAAGAAACTGTCTTTCAGAGTGAGTCCGATTTCATTGGCGACAAATTCGCGCACAGCGTGGATGCCTGCGATGTCGATCTCGGCAGCGAGTTCGCTCAGATAGGCTTCCGCTGGCAGCGTCAGCAACTGCGCGACCATTTCCTTGTCTTGAGTCGTCCCATTGCGGCAGTGCTCGATGCAGGTCCGCAGAATACTGGCGAATGCACTGATCACGCGCTGATCGAGAACCAGCGCCCTGCCCGCCTGATAGTCACGCAGCAGTTCTTCCATCACCTCGACACCAAGCTGCTGCGCGGCGTTCCAGCGATTGAAGCCATCGATGTCGTAAGTCATCAGGAACAGCAAGTCATCGCGTGCATAGTCGAAGGCCAGCTTAACCGGCGCGGAGAAACCACGCAGCAACGATGGCACGGGTTTGCTGTCAATGCCGGTGAACACGAAGTCTTGCACGGGCGCAGTGACATTCAACACACGTTCTGTCGCTGCACTGCCCTGTTCTCCTGCAAGTTGCACTGCCAGCTCGTTGCCATCACGATCAAGAAGCCCCATGCGCAGCGGAATATGGAACGGCAATTTCACTGGTTGCTCCGGCGTGGGCGGGCAAGTTTGTTCGACCGTCAGCGTATAGATGCGAGCCGCCGCATCGTATTGATCACGAATATGCAGTTGCGGTGTACCCGCCTGGGAATACCAGCGCCGGAACAGTGTCAAGTCGACACCACTGGCGTCCTCCATCGCCTTCACGAAATCCTCTGTCGTCACCGCCTGACCATCATGCCGTTCAAAGTACAGATCGCTGCCTTTGCGGAAACTCTCGTCACCGAGTAATTCCTTGATCATACGCACGACTTCCGCGCCCTTCTCGTAGATGGTGAGCGTGTAGAAGTTGGAGATTTCCATGTAGGAATCCGGCCGCACCGAGTGCGCCATCGGTCCGGCATCTTCGGCGAACTGGGTGGTGCGCAGGAAGCTGACATCATCGATGCGCTTGACGGTACGCGAGCCCATGTCGGCGGAGAATTCTGCGTCGCGGAACACGGTGAAACCTTCTTTCAAACTCAATTGAAACCAATCGCGACAGGTTACGCGGTTGCCCGACCAATTGTGAAAATATTCGTGCGCCACCACCGCTTCGACGCGCTGGAATGCGACGTCGGTGGTGGTGGCAGGATTGGCGAGCACACAGGAGGTATTGAAGATATTCAGTCCCTTGTTTTCCATCGCGCCCATGTTGAAGTCATCGACGGCGACGATCATGAAGATGTCCAGATCGTATTCACGGCCGAACACTTTTTCGTCCCAGACCATGGAATTTTTCAGCGACAACATGCCGTGCGCGCACTTGTCGAGATCCTTGCTCTCCACAAAAATGCGCAGCGTAATGGTGCGGCCAGAACAGGTGACGAAGGTGTCCTCGACATACTCCAGATCACCGGCCACCAGCGCAAAGAGATAGCAGGGTTTGCGGAACGGGTCCTGCCATTTCACCCAGTGACGCCCATCAGCTTCCGTGCCACTGTCGATGGCATTGCCGTTGGAGAGCAGCACAGGGTAGCGCGACTTTTCTGCAACCACGGTGGTGGTGAAACGCGACATCACATCGGGGCGATCCAGATAGTAGGTTATCTTGCGGAAGCCCTCGGCTTCGCATTGCGTGCAGAACATTTTCTTGGATTTGTACAAGCCTTCCAGGCTGGTGTTCTCCTGCGGCTTGATGCGGGTCTGGCATTCCAGAATGAAGCGCGCACCGTTCTCATCTACCGCCTTGGGCAGCGCGTGAATCGTCAACGTCTCTTCATCGATTCGATATTCGTCTGGCTGCAGCTCGCGGCCATCGATGAGCACACGCCCCAGCACCATGTCCTGCCCGTCCAGCACCAGCGGCACGCTGCTGTGTTCGGCGAATACCGGATTGCGGCGCATCTCCAGACGCGAACTCACCAGGGTGAAGTCTTCGCCTAGTTCGAAGCGCAGATCGGTTTCGTCGATCAGGAAGGCCGGGGCTTGATAGTCTTTCAGGTAGATGGTTTTGGGTTGGGCGTTTTTCATGATAGTCTTCGCTTTGGTCGCCTGCAGGCAGGCTCATACAGGATTTTTTAGTTGAATAGTTCTAGGTTGTAGCCAGCGTAGCGGCGCATGTTGATTACGCCGGTATCGAAAATCAGGTACTGCCCCTTGATCCCTTGCAGAGTTCCTTCGACCAGAGGATCGCTGTCGAAATTGAAGGAATTGATCTTCTCGGGGTAGGCAAGAATCGGGTATTCGATCAGCACCGGATCAATGCCGGTCAGCTCGCTGATGGCATGAAAACCGAAGCGCTGTTTCAGCTCGTCGATGTCCACGCGGCAGGCTTCGCGCAGGCGGGCGCTCTCGGCATGCAGGTCGGTCAGGTGGTCACCGCCCTTGAGCATGTCGCGCCAGTTGGTCTTGTCATCCACGTGTTGTTTGAACAGCATCTCCAGCGTGCCCGACTGCAGACGAGTGCGCACGCGCATGATGGCCAGCGCCTGCACGGCGCCCTGATCGATCCAGCGCGTGGGAACCTGCGTGGCGCGCGTGATGCCGACCTTCACGCCAGAGGAGTTGGCGAGATAGACAATATGGTCCTGCATGCAGAACTGCTCGCCCCACTCCGGCTCGCGGCAGGTGCCCTGCTCGAAATGACACTTCTCGGGATGAATGATGCAGGAATCGCACTGCGCGAGTTTCATGAAACAGGGATAACAATAACCCTGATTGAAACTCTTGGCAGTGTTACGGCCACAGTGCACGCAGTTGATCTGACCGCTGAATTGCAGGCGCACATAGGTGCCGAGCAGAGGGTTGAGCGGTACCTGTGTGTCACCCAGCGGCAGGCTGTAGTTGACTGGAGCACTCAGGCGAGTCGTCATCTTGCGGGCAATGCCGCGGGCTGCAGAATTCACGTTGTCGTCCTTGCCTCGTTAGTGCAAATGATCTCGGGTGGTGGCGATCAGAGATGAATCGCGAGCAGGCTCGCTCCCACAGGACGAGTGGTGATCATCGTCCCGCGCAGGATCGGGCGCATCACACGCCGATTTCTTCAGCCCGCTGGTGTCGATGAAACCGATGCGCTGATCTTCACTGAGATGGCGAGCCTCGTAAGCGATGATCGCCTGCAGGCTGTGTTCGAGCTGCTCCGGCGTCAGTCTGTCGCCATTGGCCCAGCGGCCGATCTCGACGGCAGTCTTCAGATTTTCGTGGATCTCTGGCGTGATGCTGTCGATCAGCGCCTGCAGGGAGTCAAACTGCTGTGACTCAAATTTATCGAACATAGGAGCTGTTCCTGGGGGATCAAAAAGACACTATTTAAAACGTCGCCATGACGCGGTCAACAGGCCTGCCATCATACCAGCGATCAAGCCTCCTGCGTGCGCGGCTGAGGCTATCCAACCGGAAGCAAAGACTTCCATCAGTACCAGTGCGACCAGCATGAAACCGATCATCGCCGGGGGCAATCGCAGCCTTCCCCACGGAATCATTGTCTGCCACATCCAGATATAGCCGAGCAAGCCGTAGACCACACCAGACAGCCCCCCAAAATTGGGCGACATCTCCCACAGGTATTGCGTGGTATTGGAGACAAAGGCGACGAAAAGCACCACGATAAAATACAACAAGCTCGACTGCTGCCCCTCAATCATGCGCCCGAAATACCAGAGCCACAGGGTATCGAAGATCAGATGGACAGCGCCAAAGTGCAGCAGTGCCGGACTCAAAGTCCGCAAGAGGTCGGTGGGTCCAGAGATGTCACCAAGGATGGACAGCAAAGTCGCCAGCCCAGCGTTGGGACCAGGGTTCAACGTGGGATAGAAGAGACTGTCCACGGGCTCCAGATTGGTGCCTAATTGACTGATGGCGGCAACGAGCAATGCGGCAGCGATCAGAATAATGGTCACTGGCGCAGTCCGTATAGCCAGCAGAAGATTGCCGACATATTCCCCTACCGGAAAATAACCTGTCAGGCCTCCCGCTTTAGTCACCGTAGCCTCGGGAATCGCCCCCTGCGCGCGAAGTTGCTGCAGATGTTCAACCAGCGCAGCCGCATGTACCGCCTCCTGCTCACTGGCGACCCAGATCACCTGCTGGCCACTCTCTTCGTTGATGCGGCAACGGATTCCCTGCTGCGCCAAGGCCGCCAGCACAGGTCGTAAATCCGTACCGACATCCACGACGGCCGCTCTAATCATTCGCCTGCACCAAACGATTGCCCCAGCCCAACTTGCTGCGGCAGGTCTCGTAGAAATTGTGATCCAGAGGATGAATGAGGCGCAAAGGCTCGGCTTTCTTGCGCACAATCACGGAGTCGCCCGGCGTAGTGCTGAAACTGATGGCACCGTCGCAGCTGATCTGCGGAAGGATCGAGCGCTGCTCACCTACCAAGATGCGGATGGTACTGCCAGCATCGATCACCAGAGGACGACTACTCAAGGAGTGGGGATACATCGGCACCAGTACCAGCGCGTTGAGGCTGGGGTGCATGATCGGACCACCTGCGGACAGAGAATAGGCGGTAGAACCTGTCGGCGTCGCCACAATCAGGCCGTCAGACTGCTGACTGTTGACGAACTGCTCGTCGATAAAGAGTTCAAATTCGATCATGCGCGCGGCGGTGCCGGGGTGAAGGACCACATCGTTCAACGCACATCCACTGCTGATGACGGTGCCCGCGCGCTGCAGCTGGCACTCGATCAGGAAGCGGCTTTCTTCGGTATATTTACCGGCCAGAATCGGCCCGATGCGGGACTCGATCTCGTCCGGGAGGATGTCGGTGAGAAACCCAAGTCTTCCTCGGTTAACGCCAAGCACCGGTACACCATGCGCCGCGAGAGTGAGCCCGACACTGAGCATGCTGCCGTCGCCGCCCACTACAATCACCAGATCGCAGTATGCACCAAGCTTGTCTCGCGATACCCTTTCGAGGCGATTGCCCGGCAGCAACGGTGCACTGTTCTCTTCAATAATGACTTGCAGACCAAGGGATTGCAGGACATTGCCAAGTCGTTGCATGGATTCCACGACACCTGCATGTCCGGGACGCCCAACCAACCCTATGCGATTGAATGCTTTCATAAACCTCTCTCAGGCTAAGGCGTGATTTCCAGCGTCAACGGCTCTGTCGTATAGATAACTTCTTCAGAGTCCAGCACCCTGTAAGCAATGAATATCTGCAAACGCTGGTTAACCAGATCATTGCCGAAACGGGCTGCATTGATAAGCCGTACATACTCGACAGCTTGCAGAGCCGCCGCCGGTCCGAAGGGAACAAGACCGGCAATCGAGTTATCCCAGCGAGAGATGCGCCCGGCTTTGTCGAGCAGGAAGAATGTTTGTCCATCCAGAGTGATCAGGACATGCATCTCTCCCGTGCGACCGATATGTCGGCTGTCGACCACCAGACTCAGATTGACGTCGATGTTGTCTTTGGGCGTGACGGCAGAGACGTAACTCAAGCCCTTGTTCACACTCGCAGCCAGCGCGATGCGTGCATCGGTCGGCGTGCCCTGACTGCTGACAACGTGCCGGGCGGGCAGCATGGGCACACGCGTCGGGAAGTAACTGGCAATCTGATGACGCACAAGATTCAAGGCCAGCGCGGCATCTGCACCATGCACGGGATCGTTCGCACTGACGCCACAAGGCAGGCCCAGACAATCGAGCAAGGGGCTGGAGAAACGCCCCAGACGCAGGTCAGTATTGAACGCTCCGGGGTAAGCCATCACCGTGACGAAGCGGGCATCGACCCCATACCCCGTTGCAAAATCGAAAGTCCCGCCGAAACCATCTTCCCGTTTGGAGTGCGTCAAACCCATATTGTGACCGAGTTCGTGAGCGACGACGGAGCTGACCGGGCAATCAATCGCGATATCCGAATAGGCAAAATCCTTCTCCGAGGTCGAGAGGAAATCACCCTGGGTATTGAAGCCGCCAAGATTCGCGAGACCGCAGCGCGCACTCTCTCTCCCCTGGGGCCGGAACAACATCACCAGATCGGCCCCGTAGGTCTGTCTCAGAGCATCTACCTGCCCGAACGCGGGATGCGTCTTGCGGGTCAGTGCCGTTAACGCGGTATCCATAGTCACCGCGTCGTCATACTCGACCTGACCGTGATAAACCGGACGCAAGGTGATACCGACGCGACTGTCGGCATAAATCTGATTGGCAATGCCGATCAACTGATTGATGCGTGTGGCTGCATCCCCTCCGTAGAGATCAGCGGCACCGGGCGTGTATAGCGCCATGACATCGATGACGACGTTGCTGTTATTCACGGAGGTGGCATCGAATTGATTGGTTCCAAGCAGCGCCTCGTTGCGGTCACTGATGCCATCGCCATCGCTGTCCGTGCGGACATCTTCGACCACATTCAACTGGGCATCGTGACGCAAGGTGCCCACGACAGCAGTACTGACGATGTGAGGTTTGGACTGCTTTCCCGTGGCGACACTATACACAAGAGTGCGCGATTCGCCCGGCGCGAAGTCGCCAAGCCCGCAATTGAGGACTGCCTGTCCGGCCAACAACCCTGTCCGACAAGCGGTGGGAGCAGCGACCAGGGTGGTATTTTCCAGAATGAAGTAGATATTCAGCGCCAGATCCTGATGCCGCTCTGCACTGATGTTCTTGAGACTGATCGTGACATCCACCTTGCCGCCGACCAGTACGCTGTTACTGCTGAAGGTCTGGTTGATGCTGAAGTTGCTGTTGTTGATGCCCGAGGAACGCGCCTCAAGACTCTTCGAAGAAACTGCCGCACTGCTAAGACTCAGCGCCTGAGTCGGAATCACAAAATCATGATCGAGAGGCTTTAACGGCGATATCGTTGTCTGATAGATCCAACCCACAAAGACGCCAGACGTCTCCTGCTTTCGGGTGTACAACTGCCAGACGGTATCGCCAAGCTCCAGATACGCAAAAACACTGTTCAGACCGACCGTCAGAACCAGCGGCGCCGACGAAGGATCATCCAGCAGTCTCCCTTGGAAAACTGTGTCTCCATTGACGTAGCTGCTCTCATGCGTAATGAGGATGGGATGCGGACGCTCTACCGCACTCATCGCCGGGGCGAGAAAACTTCCTCCGACCTGTAATTGCGACAAACTGGCAGCCTGAATTTCAATTGCTACAGGGGAAGTCGCATGAGCTGGCAAGATCGGCCATGACTCATCGGCTGAGGTCAGGGTCCATAAAGGCGCGTCGACATCTGAGAGGTCATAATCCGTGAGGTCGCCAGCGCGGAGATCCAGATTCTGAGCGAGCAGTGTTCCGGGTTGGCACAACAGAACCAAAGTCGTCAGCACAGCGCACAAGCGTGGCGCCAACAAGAATAGTCGTCCAATGATCGTGGTCAAAAACGTCAGCATACTGGGGCACGTTGTCGAGCAGTGAGTCGGGCAAATAAAAAGGCTTCAGGCTTGCGGCAGAGCGGGGCTCAGTATACGTGAAGGTCACTGATCGCGCCACGTGGGAATATTTTCCAAAAATGCCTGCAAACCACCGGTGTGTACGGCAATCAACTCACTCCCAGGCGCAAACTCCCCTCTTGCCAATAGATGGTACAACCCCATCATCAGCTTGCCAGTGTAGACTGGCTCCAGAGGAATCCCGGTGCGCTGATAAAACCCGTGGATGAATTCGAGCAACTCGGGAGTGACGCGGGCATAGCCACCGCAGTGCCATTCCAGCGAAATCTGCCAGTTTCCGGGATCTTCAGAACCACATTGCTGAAGCATCTCGCGGACATCATGCTCCAGAAAATCGCCTTTCAGCACGGCCATGCCCAGCACCCGATAGTCTTCTGTCCGACCCAGCAGCAACCCAGCCAATGTTGTTCCCGTGCCACACGCCAGCGCAACGATCCGTTCAGTAGAGGACGCGGACCAGTGCAACAGCCTGGCAATCTCTGCACAGCCTTGCGTACCCGCGACATTGGCACCCCCCTCTGGAATCAGATAGAAATCTCCAAACTGTTCATGCAGACGAGCGATAAAAACAGGACTGTTTTTGTCCCGATAGTCAGTGCGAGTGACGTGATGCAATGCCATGCCCTGTTGACGGGCAAATGTCAGAGTGGCATTCAGAGGTTGAGCGGACTCGCCGCGCACCACGCCAATGGTATCCAGCCCCATCAGCTTTCCAGCGGCGGACAAGGCATGCAGATGATTGGAATAGGCTCCACCGAAACTCAAAACCTTGGTGTATCCCTGATCTTTGGCCGCTTGAAGATTCAGCCTGAGCTTGTACCACTTGTTTCCCCCGATCAGCGGGTGAAGCAAATCCAGACGCAGCATGCGCAGTGA
Organism: Pseudomonadota bacterium; assembly: GCA_040384465.1. Taxonomy (GTDB): domain Bacteria; phylum Pseudomonadota; class Gammaproteobacteria; order Pseudomonadales; family Pseudohongiellaceae; genus UBA5078. Next base: position 117,563 of record JAZKJF010000008.1, read on the forward strand.
AACACTTGCCGAATGGAGAATGGGGTCGTCGATTGTTTGCAACGCTGGCGAGCTAAATGCCGGCAAAGTAAATTCAGGAAGATAAGGGGGTGTCTGCATGTTGGATACACGACAGTAAACCAATGACAGCGGAGACAACAAACGTATGGAAGGGGGATCGAAACTTCTGACGGCGATGAATTAAGTGGCGGACCGGACGGGACTCGAACCCGCGACCTCCGGCGTGACAGGCCGGCATTCTAACCGGCTGAACTACCGGTCCACACAAACTTCATCTCTTCTTTATTGCAGCGGCAATCTCTTTAAACTTGCCTTGTTCCCTTCGAGCAACAGTTTCGCTACGAACGCTCTAACTGGTGGGTGATGAGGGATTTGAACCCCCGACATTCGCCTTGTAAGGGCGACGCTCTACCAACTGAGCTAATCACCCGCTCTCTTAGGTGACGCGCATTTTACCGACTTAAGGGGGCATGTCAATAAATTTTCTCAGCTGTTTTTTCTGTCTCGCAAGGTCGACGAGATGTCCTTGACTAAGTGAGTTTGCAGCTGTTAAACGCAATTATTTGCTCGTGTGTTGATAAGAACCATCCCAATCTTCCGGCAAATTTTCGTGTCGTAACGACGCGATTCTTTCAACATAAATTTCATACAACAGTACCTGTGGAAACTGTTGCTGCAGAGTTTCAAACTGTGTCTGTGCAGAATCCCAGTCTTTGTTGAAATAACTATTCAATGCACGCTCGTACACTTCAACGCTGTGCAATAATTCTGGTGTCGCCTCTTCGGTGCGGCAAAGCGGTTCGTAAACTTTTACGGCAGTGTCCTTGCCTTTGACCTTGACCTTGTCGATCAGTCTGCAGACAAATCCTTCGAGCCCTTCAACAGTCTGCTCGCCAATCAAAAATTTCAAACCATAAAATTTCGTCAACCCTTCGAGTCGTGACGAAAGGTTCACTGCGTCGCCGAGGACTGTATACGCGCGTCGATAGACAGATCCCATGTCGCCCACGTTCATCATGCCGCTGTTGATACCCACACCGATCTTGATCTCAGGAAAACCTTTCGCCACAAATTCAGCACACAATTTTTCCACGCTATCCAGAATATGCAGCGCCGCATTGACACCGTTGTAGCGATGATTTTTGTCCTGCAACGGAGCACCCCAAAAGGCCATCACCATGTCACCGACATATTTGTCCACGGTGCCGTTGTGCTCGAATATGATACCTGTCACAGGTGTGAAGAACTCGTTGAGCAATTGCTTCAACTCTGTTGCCGTCAACGCTTCAGACACTGTGGTGAAATCACGAATATCAGCAAACAATACGGTCATCTCCCGACTCTCGCCAGCAAAAGTATAAGCATCCGGATTATGCAGCATCTGATCAATGTGGGCCGGTGGCACATATTGATCGAACATTCCCTTGATCGCTTTACGTGAACGGCGCTCATTCAGAAATCCGTAGGTCATATTGACGACACCGAGGAGTACGATCAAAAGCAGAATCAGCGTGAGCGAGATATCCATGCGATACATCGACCAAAGCAGGAAGTTGCTCCAGATCGCCGCTGCAAGAAGCACCAGCATGGTGACTGCCAGTACAGCAGGACCCAGTGCTGGCAACAACACACTCAGCAAAACGCCTGCGACCAGCAGAGTAAAGACAATCGCGCCTTGCTCCCACACCGGCTGATAAGGAAAGGCGAGTCCTCGTGATTGCTCAATGCCACTCATCACCTGCTGCAGATCAGTTTGCTGACCGGCTTCAATTTCCTGCACAACGAAAGAATCCAGCAAGCCGTTGAGGATATTGGCATGCACTTCGACACCCGGATAGACCGCCTCCAATGGCGTGGAACGCAAATCAAACAACCCCGTCGCTGTCGTGCCGACCAGCACCAGTGCGTTCTCGAGAATGGCAGGGTCTGCTGTCCCGTTCAGCACGTCAGTTGCCGATACAAAAGGAAACTGCCCTTCACCGCTCAACACCGAGCGACCGGTATAAGGCACCAGCACCTGTGCCCTGCCATCGGTTGCCAATTCATACTGACCGGCATTGCGACCAATACGAATACCTTCTACCTGATGCACATCACCGAGCGGTTGTGTCACCAAATCGAAACGATCTTCAAAGAAATAGACGCGCGCCATTTCCAATGCCAACGTGGGATAAAGCTGATTCTGATAGCGCACAACCAATGGCACGCGACGAATGATGCCGTCCAGGTCCGGCAACTGATTCATGATGCCGGCACCGGCCGCAGCCTCCTGCAACACGGCAATGTTCCCCGTATAACCCGCCATTTCCTGAAGCGAGACACGATCAGCCACAGCAGCATCGATATCGACGATGGAGTTCGGTAATGCTCCGTACTGCACTTCCTCTACCGGGTTGAAAGACACCGACAATACCACCGACATCAATGGACCACTGATGGCTTGTGCCATATAACGATCCGCATCGAGTTCTGTTTCAAGCTCCAGCAATCGTGTTGTCATCCCTCCATCGAGCCGATCACTACCGACTCGCCCCAGCAGATCCCCCACGATGTTGCGTTGCGGTTCAGGGAACGTAACGTCGAAGCCGGTCACCAATACGCCGTACTCCTCAAGCTTCTCGATCAGAAGCCCTACTTTGAAGCGATCCCATGGCCACTGCCCTTCCGCCTGCAGACTGCGTTCATCGATATCGACGACAACGATTTTATTCTCAGGATTTTTGACCGGCTTTGGCATCAGATTGAAACGTTGATCATAAATCAGATTGTCCAGCCGCCCGATCAACGTGCCGACTCCAGGTGCCGGAGCAATCTCCATCCAGGTGACGAGCAAGGTAATCAACAGACCTGCGGCTATAGGCAGACGCCTGCCTTTCAACAAGAAGCGGGAAATGATTTTCAAATAGCGGAGAGCAGATGTCTGATGTTCGGTCGGATGTTCAGGCATGCTTTTTCCTGATTGGCGAGGGCAGTCGCCCCGGATTATATGTCAATCCAACTGTACTTGAAACGCGACTCCCGGTACCATTGCCGCCGCTCTTTCCCAACAGTTTTCCCGGGTATCATGCAGATCTACAAAGAATTTACCTTCGAAGCAGCCCATCGACTTCCTCATGTTCCCGAGGGGCACAAGTGTGCACGACTCCACGGACACTCCTTCCTGGTGAAAATCGCCGTGTCGGGAGAAGTCGGTGAGCGTTCCGGTTGGGTCATGGATTTCGGTGATATCAAGAGCGCCTTTCAGCCGATCTGGAAAGAGTTGGATCATTACTATCTGAACGACATCCCCGGTCTCGAAAATCCTACCAGCGAGAACCTCGCGATCTGGATATGGAACAAACTCAAACCGGGACTGCCAGCACTTTGCAGTATCGAGATTCGCGAAACCTGCACAAGCGGTTGCATCTACACCGGCTGAGTTGCATCACACCAAAGCGGTCACACCAGAGCGAAGGTGTCTGGAGTGTTGACATCATCAGTCAGTGCGTCTCTGTTCACATTCAGGCGCTCTGCGATCAACCGTTTGCAGGCGATAAATTCTTTCGCACGATTCACGCAATCTGCCGCGATCATCTTCCCTGCTTTGAAATAAAAAACCGAGAAGCCTTTGCCATCGGCATTCAGCCTATCACCCCGCACCAACAGTTCATCGTAACCATTCAATAAACCCGCGCTTTGCAACTTGATTGCGTATTGATCTGACCAGAACCAAGGTAAGGCATCATAGATCGTCGGTTTGCCCGCGATGTTGGCCGCCACGACGCGTGACTGATCAAGGGCATTCTGCACCGATTCAAGCCGCACGTGATGCCCGTAAATGGCGTTGGGATGCCAGGTGCAATCCCCTGCTGCGTAAACATCGGCAACGCTGGTACGAGCATAGTCATCCACCACAATACCGTTGTTCACCTGCAGACCAGCGGCAATGGCAAGGCTGGTTTCCGGAATGACGCCTACCCCAACGATCACAACATCTGCTTGATACTCCGTACCATCCGCGCATACCACAGCTCTCACCCGGTCCTCTCCTGCAATACGGTGAACTTGTGCATGGGTGACGATTTTTACGCCGTGGCTTGCGTGCAGATGCTGAAAGTATTCCGACATCACTTCACTGGTCACACGTTGCAACAAGCGTTCAGTGGCTTCCAGCACGGTGACTTCCAGCCCCAGTTGCGCCAGCACAGCGGCGGCCTCCAACCCAATATAACCTCCGCCAATGATCACTGCTCTACGGCCCGCAATCAGTTCCGGTTTGAGGATCGCGACATCGTCTGCCGTGCGCAGATAGTGCACACCTTCGAGATCATCTCCCAATCCCAGTCTGCGTACCCGGGCACCCGTACAGAAAGCGAGCTTGTCATAGGCAAGCCTTTCTCCGTTGCTCAAGAGCAGCGTTTTCTTCTGCACATCCAGACTCTCGACGCGCTCACCAAGACACAGCTCCACGGCACTGGCCGCATACATGCTGAGTGGGCGCAAAGCAATTTCATCAACAGACTTCTCACCCGCCAGTACTGCTTTCGATAACGGTGGCCGGTGATAAGGCAGATGGGGCTCCGCGCCGATCAGGATGATGCGCCCTGCCCAACCCTCTTTACGCAATTGCACGGCGAGTTGCGAACCGGCGTGACTCGCCCCCACTATCACGCAGACCTGTTGTGAAGTATCTGATTCGCTCATGCACCCTCTCTATCACACTGGGTCGTCATTCTGGAACGCGCCAATCAATCGGTTTCTGTCCATTCGCCGAGAGATAACTGTTTGCTTTGGAAAAATGATGATTGCCGAAAAAACCACGACTTGCCGACAAGGGCGAAGGATGGACAGACTCAAGAGCGAGATGACGGTTGCGATCGATTATCTCGCCCTTGCGCTGTGCATAGCTTCCCCACAGCAGAAACACCAGACCTGCTCGACGCTCATTGAGCAGCGCCACAATGCGATCCGTGAATTGCTCCCAGCCTTTTCCTTGATGCGACCCGGCACGTCCTGACTCAACGGTCAGTACTGAATTGAGCAGCAGCACGCCTTGCTCGGCCCAGGACTGGAGATAGCCACTGCGCGTAGGCGGTATTCCCAGATCGGCAGCAATTTCTTTGTAGATGTTTTTCAGCGATGGTGGAGTGTCAACGCCGGGTCTGACGGAAAAACACAGCCCGTGCGCCTGACCCGGGCCGTGATAGGGATCCTGCCCCAGAATAACGACTCGGGTGTTGTCAAACGATGTGGTATTCAAGGCATTGAAGATATCGTTGCCAGCAGGAAAAATGACTTTTCCCTGCTGTTTCTCGCGCATCAAAAATTCACGCAGTGACCGCATGTAGTCGCGCTCGAACTCCGGCAGCAGCAACTCTTTCCAGGACTGTTCCAGCCGCACGCGCTCCATGGGCCACTCTCCACCCGTCATTTTTCGTGTTGAGGTCGCATGTGCGGGAACAGCAGCACATCCTTGATCGAAGGCGCATCGGTGAACAACATCACCAGACGGTCTACACCAATCCCCTCACCCGCTGTGGGCGGCAAACCGAATTCGAGTGCCGTGATGAAGTCCGCATCGTAGTGCATGGCCTCGTCGTCACCGGATTCTTTTTGTGCCACCTGAGCATGGAAGCGCTCGGCCTGATCCTCGGCATCGTTCAACTCGGAGAAACCGTTGGCAATCTCGCGTCCGCCGATGAACAACTCAAAGCGGTCTGTTACTTCAGGATTATCGTCGTTGCTTCTGGCCAGTGGCGATATCTCGGTAGGGTATTCAGTAATGAAAGTTGGTTGCAGCAACTGGTGCTCCACGCGCTCATCAAAGATCGCCATGGCAACGCGCCCGGTGCCCCATGAATCCTCGATGGTCACGGCCATCCGCTTCGCCAGCGCAGCGACAGCGTCACGATCTCTGAAGTCGTGCATAGCCACACCTTCGCAATAGCGAATGATCGACTCGCGCACACTCAATCGATTGAACGGCACAGCGAAATCCAGCGGCAAACCTTGATAAGAAAGCTGAGTCGTGCCGAGCACATCCTGCGCAATCTTGCGGAACAGATTTTCCGTCAGGTCCATCAGATCGTGATAATCCGCATAAGCCTGATAGAACTCGATCATCGTGAACTCGGGATTGTGCCGTGTGGACAGCCCTTCGTTGCGGAAGTTGCGATTGATCTCGAAGACGCGCTCAAAACCACCGACTACCAGTCGCTTCAAATACAGCTCTGGTGCAATACGCAGATACATCTGCTGGTCCAGCGCATTGTGATGCGTGATGAAGGGTTTCGCAGAAGCACCGCCGGGAATGACGTGCATCATCGGCGTCTCGACTTCCATGAAATCGTGGCTCTCGAAGAAACGACGCATGCTGCTGACAATTTTCGAGCGCATGACGAAGGTGTCACGTGAACTCTGATTCGCAATCAGATCGATATAGCGCTGGCGATAGCGCACTTCCGTATCGGAGAGACCACGGTATTTGTCCGGCAACGGACGCAGCGCTTTGGTGAGCAGACGCAGCGAGCTGATCCACACGGTCAGCTCGCCTTTCCCCGTCTTGAAGACCTTGCCTTCCACGCCCACGATGTCCCCCAGATCGAGACTCTTGATCTCAGCCAGCAATTCCTCTGGTAACTCTTTGGGATTGAAGTACAGCTGTATCTGCTCAGACACATCCTGAATCACCAGGAACGGCCCACGCATGCGAATGACGCGTCCTGCCACTTTCACGTTGACCTGCAGGCCATCGATCTCTTCCTTGTCCTTCTCACCATAGGCGGCGATCAGATCGCGCGCATAATGAGTACGACGAAAATCATTCGGAAACGCATTGCGTTTGCCGCGAATGGCATCCAGTTTCTCGCGGCGCTGCGCGATCAGTTTGTTTTCGTCGTGATGCGAATCATCACCTGCTGGTGTTGCCTGTTCATTGTGATTTGTCACTGGATTCATAGCCCCATTTTCAAACTTGCTTCGATAAACTTGTCCAGATCACCGTCGAGGACGGCGCCGGTATTACTGATCTCTACGCCGGTCCGCAGATCCTTGATCCGCGACTGGTCCAGCACGTAGGAACGAATCTGACTGCCCCAGCCGATGTCGGATTTCTCCGCTTCGATTTCCTGTGCAGCCTCGCGGCGTTTCAACTCTTCCATCTCATAGAGTTTGGCTTTCAACTGTTTAATCGCCTGATCCTTGTTCTTGTGCTGCGAGCGCTGGTTCTGACACTGCACGACGATGCCTGTCGGCTCGTGAGTCAGACGAATTGCGGAGTCGGTCTTGTTGATGTGCTGACCACCGGCGCCACTGGCACGATAGGTATCGACGCGCACATCGGACATGTTCAGATCAATCTCGATATCATCATCGACCTCGGGAGACACAAACACCGAAGAAAACGAGGTGTGCCGACGATTGCCGGAATCGAAAGGAGATTTACGCACCAGACGATGCACACCCGTCTCGGTCCGCAGCCAGCCGAAGGCATACTCGCCAGTCAGATGAATGGTCGCACTCTTGATGCCCGCGACTTCGCCAGCGGACACCTCCACGACCTCAACACCGAAACCCTTGGCCTCTCCCCAGCGCAGATACATGCGCAGCAGCATGTCGGCCCAGTCCTGCGCCTCGGTACCACCGGAGCCCGCCTGAATATCGACGAAGGCATTGTTCATGTCCATCTTGCCGGAGAACATGCGGCGGAATTCCAGCGCCTCGAGTTTTGCACCCAGGCTTTGCAGTTCCACGTTCACTTCGTTGAAGAGGTCTTCATCGTCCTCGTCTTCAGCCAGCTGCAGCAGTTCCCGGCAATCGGCCAGACCACTGTGCATGTGATCTATGGTGTTGACGACCAGTTCCAGTTCCGCACGTTCCTTGCCGAGTGCCTGCGCGACTTCGGGTTTGTCCCAGACATTGGACTCCCCCAGTTCCAGCTCCACTTCCTTCAGCCGATCTTTCTTTTCATCGTAGTCAAAGATACCCCCGAAGGATCTCGGTGCGGGCGGTAAAGTCCTTGATTTTCAGCTGCGTTAAATTGGTCTCGATCATGCGCGTCTCAAATGCTGTGTCTGGTGGCGGAAAAGGCGGGCATTTTACCCTATTCCTCACGCGATAAGACAGCGGGCTGCCGGTTAACCGCCCGTCGGGGCAATCTGCTAAACTCCCGCGATGCAAAAATCTCCCGATCAAATCCTCGAAAATGCCGAAATAGTCTGGCAGGAAAATGGCGCGCCCTACTCCAGCCGTTTTGCCGATATCTACTTTTCACGTCAGGGTGGACTCGAAGAAACCGAGCACGTGTTTATCGCGGCCAATCGGTTGCAGGAGCGTTGGCAAACGCTTGATACGCTCCTGCGCGAAGAGGTGTCAACAGACACCAACTCCGATAGGACTCCCCAGCGCTGCTTCACGATTGCAGAATTGGGCCTCGGCACCGGCCTCAATTTCCTGTGTTGCTGGCGAGCCTGGCAACAACTGCAACCGACGCATTTGCGCTTGCACTATATCGCCTGCGAGAAATTCCCCATGCAGACGAGCATGCTTGCGCAAGCGCTGGCAAGCTGGCCGGAGCTGAGTAATTTCAGTGTGAGTCTGCTCAATGCCTACCCGGATCACTCGCCGGGTTATCACCGCTTGCAGCTGCACAGCCAGGACGGTGGCAGCGCAGTGACTCTCGATCTTTACTACGGCGACGCGGCTGAGATGCTCGCCGCCCAACCGCTGCGTGATCGGGTTAAAGTCGACGCCTGGTTTCTCGATGGCTTTGCGCCACGCGTCAACCCGGACATGTGGAGCACGGCCTTGCTCGCAACGATGGCGCGTCTAAGCAGGTCCGGTACCACCTTGAGCACCTACAGCGTGGCCGGTCAGGTCGTGCGCAATCTGCAGGAGTGTGGATTTCAAGTCAGCAAGCAACCGGGTTTCGGCCAGAAGCGCCACATGTTGCATGGTGAGTTTGTGAGGAGCGCACAGACCGCATCCACTTCCAAAGCGAGTGCACCCTGGCTGCAACTTCCCGACTACACTGCCACCACTCGCGAGGTTATCGTCATCGGGGCCGGACTGGCGGGTTGCAGTGCCGCTTATGCACTGGCCAGGCGCGGGTTTCACGTCACCGTGCTGGAGCAGCATGGAGAGATCGCCAGCGGTGCCTCCGGTAATCGGCAGGCAGTGTTGCAGTGCCGTCTCAGCAACGCGGTCAACGCTGGCTGGCAGTTCAACCTGCAAGCGTTTCTGTATGCGTCTCGACACTTCAATGCGATCCAGCGGGACAGCGCTGACATTCAATGGCATCCCTGTGGTGTGCTGAACCTCGACACCGCCTTCAGCTCCCGGCGTGAACGTTGTCCGGAGGTTCGGTTGGAGTTCTATTCAGAGCAGGTCGTGCGCAGAGTCGAGCAGCAAGAGGCGGCAGCACTCTGTGGCATGGCGATCGATGGTGGCGGCAATTTCCTCCCGCTGGGGGGCTGGCTCAATCCCGTCGCGCTGTGCCGAGCCTGGCTACAGCATCCCTTGATCCAGTTCGTCGGCAACACTCCTGTTGAACGCTTGGAGTACCAGAACAGACAGTGGCAAATCTTCAGCGCTGGTCAAAGCGACGCAATCTGCAGCGCACCTACTGTCATCATTGCCAACAGTTTTGCCGCACAGCGCTTCAGCCAGACTGCTTGCCTGTCGTTGACGCCATTGCGGGGACAGGTCAGTTATCTGCAGGAATCGGCAGCGACCCGCTCTTTACGCAGCGTCGTCTGCGGGTTGAGCTATGTGAGCCCCGCTCACGCAGGCCAGCACAGTGCCGGAGCCAGTTACTCGAAGGATGTCAGTGACCTTGCTATCTCCAGCAAAGAACACCAGGAAAACGTGGCAGGTATCAGCGACCATTTCGAAGGTCGACCACTGAGCGTCGAGGCCCTCAACGGCGGCAGAGTCTCGGTGCGAGCGAGCACCGGCGACCGTATGCCCATCGCTGGACCGGTGCCGGACTTCGCAGCATTGGCGGCCTTGTACCCCACCCTGAAACAATGGGAAAGACAGGCACCCACCCAACTTCCTCCCTGCCTGCCCGGCCTGTACATCAATGTCGGCCATGGCTCCCACGGAGTGACCAACTGTCCATTGATAGGGGAGTACCTGGCAAGCCTGATCGGAAACGAAGTAAGTCCGCTGCAGCAGCCGCTGAGCGACTGCCTGCATCCGGCACGCTTTCTACTGAGGGAATTGCGCAGGTTGCCAGCGGGGCGTTAACTGAAGAACCTGCTGATCACACGATAGAGGCTGTGAGCATCGTCGCTGCCAGCCAGCTCGCGGATCGAGTGCATGGCAAATGTCGGCACGCCGATATCCACCGTCTCGATTCCGATCCCCGCCGCCGTAATCGGCCCGATGGTGCTGCCGCAGGCCATGTCGCTACGGACCACAAAGGCCTGTACCGGCACCTCGACCTGTGCACACAGGGATTTGAAATAAGCCACCGAGCGACTGTTGCTGGCGTAACGCTGGTTGGCGTTGATCTTCACGACCGGGCCCTGGTTGAGGATCGGGCCATGGTTGCCGTCGTGTTTGTCCGCATAATTCGGATGAACGCCGTGGGCGTTGTCGATGGAGATCAGCATGGAATGACGAATCAGTCGCTCCAGGTCTTCAGCACGCCTGTCGACGCGCGGCGATGTGCAACCCAGGATTCTCTCCAGCACAGAGCGCAGGAACGGCCCCTGAGCGCCGGACGCAGACGCGCTTCCTACTTCCTCATGGTCGGAGCAGATCAGCATGTTGCAGGTCTCTCCGCCACCGCACAGCAAGGCCTGCAAAGACACGTAGCAACTGAGCAGATTGTCCAGCCGCGCCGAGGAGATGAATTCCTCATGCAAGCCGATCAACGCCGGGCGCTGGGTATCGTAGAAACTCAGCTCGTGACTGAGAACACGCTCAGCATCTGGTCTGCCACATTGCTCATGCAGCCAGCGTAGCAGCAACTCGTCGAAAGAGCTGTCACGGACACCAGAGATGGACAATAAGGGGGGCAGATCTTTCTGCGCGTTGATGGATTTGCTCTGGTTGGCTTCCCGGTCCAGATGAATAGCAAGACTCGGAATCACAGCGACCGGCTTCTTCATGTCGATCAGACAGGAATGCAGCTGCTGATCACGCGTGATGAAGTCAACGCGCCCCGCAATCGAGAGATCACGATCAAACCAGGGATTGAGCAGCGCACCACCGTAAACCTCGACGCCCAGCTGCAGGTAATTGTTCTTACGCAGGTCCGGCTGCGGTTTGATGCGCAGGCACGGGCTGTCTGTGTGTGCCCCTGCCAGCCTGATACCGGGGTAAATCGCATCCGCACTGGCGGGCGTGGTGGCGGGCAGATTGAAAGCAATGATTGACGAGCCATTACGGGTGACAAAATAGCGCCCCCCGGCTTGCAATTCCCAAGCATCAATCTCGTCAAGCGGCTGAAATCCGGCCGCCAGAAGTGTTTGAGACATCTGGCTGACCGCATGAAAGGGAGTCGGAGAGGCGGCGATGAAGTCCAGCAGTCCTGTGTTAAAACTGTTCTTGTCCAACGCCTGTCTCGTCACTCGTTTGCTCCTGACTTTCTAAGCCGTGGACGCTCTTACTGCGCCTTCACTTCCAGCAGTTCGACGTCAAAAATCAGCGCAGAGTGTGGGCCGATCGGACCTGAACCTGTTTCACCGTAGCCCAATGCTGCCGGGATGAAGAGACGCCATTTGTCGCCGGCTTTCATCAGTTGCAGTGCTTCTGTCCAGCCTGCTATCACCTGACTTACGCCAAATTCAGCTGGCTCGCCACGGTCCACGGAGCTATCGAACACGCTGCCATCAATGAGCGTGCCGTGGTAATGCGCCAACACAGAGTCCTGCAATGTGGGGGATGTACCCCCTGCAGCCCCTTCGGTCAGAACCAGATATTGCAGCCCGGACGCAGTCGTGATCACGCCCTCTTTCTGAGCATTTTCGGCTAGAAAGGCTTCACCCTCGGAACGCGCTGCTTCCATTTCAGCAGCCTGTCTGTCCATCATCTGCTGCTGGAAGCTCTGCAGTGCTGTCATCATCTGTTCTTCAGTCAGTTGCGGCTGACCACCGACAACATCACGAAAACCGGCAAAGAAGGCGTCCATATTGATGGAATCCATGATGCCCTGTCCGGCCAGATTCTGGCCGATGTTGACGCCGATGCTGTAACTGATCTGATTCTCTTCGCTCGTCAGATCAACAGCATTATCGGCTGCTTGCGCCTGAGTGGCGGAAATCATGACTGCCAGCACGGCGCTGCTCAGAGTCGGTAATCGTCGAAAATTCATGTTGAAGTCCTTAATTGGAGGTTTCTGTAAAGTGATATACCGATTTTGAGTGCAGGCGAACGGACGTGCCGACATCGGGCAGCAAATACTAACCGTAGTCGAGGCCGATTTCCACCGACCCGCCGGGGCTGTCAGGGATCAGAGGCATCGGTTATGCTGCCAGCCTGACCAGACGGGCTACTCTGTCCAGCCGTTCGGATATCAGTCACTCGCAAAGGAACACCACTATTGTGAACAAAATCTCTGTGCTGTCGGCGCGCCGCTTTTCCTTCATGCGCCTCGTTGCTGCAACGGCCACCATCGCACTGCTTAGCACCAGCTGCTCCCAGCGCTTCGCCGTGACTCTGAACGATCAGACACTCTACGACCCACGCGTGATTGCTTCCGAACAACACTTTGCGGACCCGGGCTTGCAAGGCTGCGTGAATTTCGCTCTGCAACAACCGAATGCGACCTTGGAAAGTTTGAGAGTACTGGCCTGCCCTGGCTGGGAAATCGAGGCGCTGGACGGCATCGCGATACTCGTAGCGCTGCAGTTTCTCGATCTAAGCGATAACCGCATCAGCAGTCTGGCGCCACTGCAGCCACTGCGTAACTTGAGTTCCATCAGCATTCTCAACAATCGTGTCACCGACATTGCTCCACTGCTGTCGATGGTGACTTTGACCTCTGCCACATTAACCGGCAACGACAATATCCAGTGCAGTCAACTCGATATCTTGAATGACAAACTCGGCCAGAACCTGCGTCGACCGGCCGACTGCCGCGATTGACAGTGGCGCGTGTTACGCCTGCAGGCCGGGCACGTGGTCAGCAACAGTGGCCAGATTCGGCACACCGCTGTGAAAACGAAACTCGTTGTCCGGCGAACTGATCAGCTCATGTTCGACAGCACGAAAACGTTCGATGTGGGGAGTGAGATCTTCGTCAGCATACAGCGTGGCGAGCGCCAGGTAGTCCTGATAGTGCCGCGCCTCGGATTTCAACAACCCGCGATAGAACCTCGCCAATTGCGCATCCAGTAGTGGCGCAATACGAGCGAACCGTTCACAGGAGCGGGCCTCGACAAAAGCACCAACAATCAGCGTGTCGGTCAGCACATGACGCCGATCATTGCGGATGTGTGCGCGCAACCCTCCGGCATAACGCGATGCGCCCAGATGGACATACTCGATATTGCGTTGCCCCAGCAGCCTGACGACCTGTTCGAAGTGTAACAACTCTTCTCTGGCCAGTTGCGCCATCTTCTGCAACAACTCAGTCCGATCCGAATAACGGTAGAGTAGATTCATCGCCGTAGCCGCTGCCTTTTTTTCACAGTTGGCGTGATCAATGAGCAGGACCGACTGTTGCCGCACGGCTTCTTCAAGCCAGGCATCGGGCGTAGGACAGGGAAGGAATTCGAGAATTTCACTCAGCATGATGGCTAACAATCTTAAAGGCTAATGGAGGGATGAGGGAACCGATCAGCTGCTCTGATCTTCCAACTGATCAGGTTCATCAGCACCCGCCTGTGCCAATATCTGTTCAGGATGTTTCTTGCTGGCTCGCGCGCCCAGGTGCTTCAGTTTTTCGATGCGCGTGATCAGATTGCCCTTACCCGAAATCAGTTTGTTGTGGGCTTTGTCGTAACTTTTTTGGGTCGCATCGATACGGCCACCAATTTCTTCCAGATCTCCAACAAAGGCCACAAACTTGTCATAGAGCGCGCCTGCAGAATTCGCGATCTCGATGGCATTCTGGCTCTGTTGCTCATAGCGCCAGATGTTTTGAATGGTCCGTAACGTCGCAAGCAGTGTCGAAGGGCCGACCAGAATGATGTTCTTCTCGAAAGCATCCGTGAACAGCCCACCGTCCTGCTGCACCGCGACGGAGAACGCCGCTTCCACAGGCATGAACAGCAGTACGAAATCGAGCGAGTTAAGCGTCATCAGGTTCTGGTAATCCTTGCTGCTCAGCGCCTTCACATGGGAGCGCACGGAGTGGACATGCTGACGCAACAACTCGGCGCGACGCTCTTGATCACTCTCGGAACAATAACTCTCGTAGGCTTTGAGGGAGACCTTCGCATCGATCACTACATGCTTGTTTTCAGGCATGTGCACAATCACGTCTGGCTGCGACCGTGAGCCATCTTCAGCCCGCAGATTCACCTGGGTCTCGTATTCGCGCCCTTTCACCAGCCCGGATTTTTCCAGTATGGATTCCAGTATCACTTCACCCCAGGTGCCTTGGGTCTTGTTTTCCCCTTTGAGAGCGTTGGTGAGATTGACGGCGTCTTCGCTGATACGAGTATTGAGTTCCTGCAGCCCCCGGATCTCCTTCGCCAGCGAGAAGCGTTCCTTAGCCTCGCGGTCGTAGGTCTCCTCTACTTTTTTCTCGAAATGCAGAATTTTTTCATTCAGGGGTTTGAGGATTTCACTGATGCTCTCGCGGTTGCTGACAGTGAACCTGCGGCTCTTCTCTTCCAGAATTTCATTGGCAATGGACTTGAATTCGAGAGACATCTGCTCACGAGCCTGCTGCAGAAGAGCCAGCTTCTCGGCAGACTGTTTGCGTTCCTGTTCCAGGGTAGTTTGCAGATGAGTGATCTGTTCACGATAGCGGGTAGCAGACTCAGACAATGTCTGGACTTCGCTTTGCAACACAGCGATACGCTGCCCCTGCGAGTCTATTTCTGCCTGTCGTGACAGCAGCCGCTCTTCCTGCACCGCGACTTTGCCAGACAGATCTTCCAGGGGCTTACGCCGAAACAGAGCGGCGCATGTGATCACCAGTATGACAACCAGCACCGCAAGCACAATCAGCTCTGGCGTCACGGGCATATTCGACAGGCTCCGGCCCTAAATCAGACTATTGTTGAGTGCACGAATCAGTTGATCACGCAGCTCACCGTCTCCGACTTCACCCGCTGTCTGTTCGGCGATGACCGTCACCAGCCCTTCGGTCGTGATCAGTCGAATGGTAAATTCAGGGGTCACTCCATCACTATCATCACCGCCGCCAAACAATCTTCCGAAAAATCCTGGCTCGTCTTCTTCGCTCACACCGGTGTAGACAACAGAGTAGTAGGATTCATCTCGCGCACTGTCCGTGATTTCGATTTCGGCATTGTTCAGTGCCTGACCAACCTGTGACCAGGCCCGATCATAATCGATACGCAACAGGAGGGTCTCACCATCGCCGGTACGGACGATACTGGCCTTGCTTTCCGCCTCAAGACTGCCTGCCAGCAATGAGACTGATGAGGCGCGGTACAGGTCGGTACGATCCGCAAGGTAGACGGAAACACTGTCCAACATGGCGTGCTCTAGTTCGAGACTGGCTGAATTTTCTGGCCAGCTAATCGATGCTGCGGGGTCCGCGACATACGACTCCCCTACTTGCAGCACATACACCTCAGAGTTGCCTGCATGCAGCCCTGGCTCAATGCGCACCTGATATTTGCTTCTGCTGCCGACCTCTCCCTGCCAGGTCGTTTCCATGACCAGAGTCACCGGGTCCTCGGCAGCAAGTTCGATACCTGCGGTCGACCAGTAATCACGCAGACGTGGCCATACCTGTGCGGGTTCAGCGCCAATAACGATCCAGCGTCTGTCACCGAAACGCTGCACCACCACGCCTTCGCGGATATTAGTATCCAGTGGACGGGGGGCTGGTGCCTGTACGAAGGTTGGTTTGTCTTCCGGCAACGCGGGTGGCACCACGTAAAGCTCATCCAGGGTAAAACTGTCGAGGTCCGCAGGAATGACCATCGGCGCTATCGTCGGTGCCACGAGGTAATCGCCCTGACGATCACGAAACATGCCGTCGTCACCAGTGAGATAGGAACATCCTGACAGCGCTGAAAGCAGCCCGGTCCCCAGAAAAATCGCTCTAATTACCTGCATTTTGTCTCTCAGTCTGGCTATTCCAATGTGTTAGTAAGCGGGAATCAGCTGCGCCCTTCCCGGCACCGTGGGCTTCTTCTAATCAAAAATCTGTCAAACGCTCAACCCGGCCTGTCGCATCGCTTCAAGCAGCGTCCCATGGAAACCAGGGCTAAGCTCAACCAACGGGAGACGCAGACCGGATTCAATCAGCCCCAGTTTGGCTAACGCCCACTTCACGGGCACCGGGTTACCTTCGACAAATAACTTGTCGTGCAACATTGCCAGCGGAGCATTGATGGCCGCTGCTCCAGCAGCGTCTCCCTGCAGGGCCAGTCTGCACATATCATGCATCTGCCGTGGCACAAGATTGGCAGTGACGGAAATATCACCCTTGCCACCCGCGAGTATCAGTTCCAAGGCCGTGGCGTCATCGCCACCATAGATGCTGATGCGATCCGCGCAGGTGCGAAGTAATTCACGGCAACGCTCCATGCTGCCACTGGCTTCCTTGATACCGACAATATTGGGTATATCTGCCAGCCTCGACACTGTCGCAGGCAAAATATCACTTCCGGTTCGCGACGGGACATTGTAAAGAATCTGTGGAATATCAACTGCTTCAGCGACAGCTTTAAAGTGTTGATAAAGCCCTTCCTGACTGGGTTTGTTGTAGTAGGGAGCCACCAGCAGGCAGGCATCAGCACCATACTCCAGCGCAGCGCGCGTGAAGAAAATCGCCTCCCGCGTCGAATTGGAGCCAGTCCCTGCAATCACTGGAATACGTTTAGCCACCTTCTGCACGCAATGACGCACCAGAGCACAATGCTCCTGTTCGGACAGCGTTGGAGACTCGCCGGTAGTACCCACGACCACGATGGCGTCGGTACCGCTGGCAATGTGCCATTCGATCAACCTGTCAAAGGCCGGGTAGTCAATTTCACCGTTCGCAAGCATCGGCGTGACTATGGCAACAATACTGCCCTGAATCATTGCAAAACCTCAAATCGTCTCAAATCGTAGAGTTTAAAAAGTTGCGCGGCGACTTTACCACAGACGCCCCCGCAACCACAAAATCCGCCTCCCGCCTAACCACCAGCCCTGCGTTTCTGGCTTACTTGTGATGGAGGTCAGGCAATGGTTTGCGTGTGGTATCAGGCCAGGCATTGATGATCGCCTTGATCAGCGTAGCCAGTGGGATCGCAAAGAAGACGCCGGCCAACCCCCACAATCCCCCGAACACCAGAACGGCACAGATGATGGCAACCGGATGCAGATTCACTGTCTCCGAAAAAATGATCGGCACCAGGACATTCGCATCCAGCAGATGAATGACACTGTAGGCAATCAGCACGGCGTAGAACTCGTTGCCGATGCCCCATTGGACGTAGGACACCAGTGCGACAGGAATCGCCACCACAGCCACGCCGATGAACGGGACGATAACCGACAATCCCATCAGCACCGAAAGCAGCAAGGCATAATTCATTCCCAGAACTATGAAAGTGATGTAGCTGACAATACCAACCACGCTGACTTGAAACACTTTGCCGCGAATATAATTTGCCAGTTGCATGTCCATCTCCTGCCAGACCTGTTCCATCAGGGGACGATTGTGCGGCAATAGATTTCCCACCCAATGCATTAACAACCTCTTGTCCTTGAGCATGAAGAACACCAGGACCGGCACCAGCACCAGAAACACCAGCCAGTTGAAGATGCGGGGAATGTTGGCTATCGAGTACGAAACCACGACCTGACCCAGCAATGCCAACTCGCCGCGCAGTGTGCGAATCAGGTCATCAACCTGTTGCTGGGAAATCAAACCGGGATAAGCTTCTGGCATATGCAGCAGGAGATCCTGCCCTTCGGAGATCAAACGTGGCAATTCATTGATCAGTCGGCCAAACTGATTCCATGCCTGTGGCAGCAACAGCAGCAGAACTGCCATGAATGCGCTTAGAAACAAAGTAAAGACCAGGCCGACTGCGACGAGATTGGGCACGTCGTGGCGCAGCAGTGAATTGACCAATCCCTGCAGCAGATAGGCAGTGACGACGGCGGCAAACAACGGGGCAAGAATGGAGCCCATGGTCACCACGACGAACAAGCCGACTAACAACAACAGAGTAAAGATGATGGCTTCTTCGTCGTGAAAATACCGATCGAAGAAGCTTCGCACGAGCTTGCGCATGTTGAGTCGTCAGCCTTTCCTGATCCAGTAACAGTAAGTGGCATCCTCTTTACTGAAGGCCAGAATCTGATGTCTGCTTTGTTGCACGAATACGTGAAAATCCCGTTCGGAGCCGGGATCAGTGGCAAGCACTTTCAATATCTGCTGGGGCTGGAGTGAGTTCAATGCCAGCTTCGCTTTGAGCAAAGGCAACGGACACATCAGTCCGCTTGCATCAAGTATCAGGTCTGCATCGATATTCATGCGAGCATTTTAACAAGCAAAGCGAGTCATTGCCTAGGGAAGCCTGGAATAACTCTGCATGCAGTCACTCCTGCCCACTGTTGCCGCCCCTGCTCCGCAATTTACCGAGGAATTAATTGTGCGATTGTCGGTCTTAGGGTTACAGTTGATATGGCGCTTTTCCTCTGCTCAAGCACGGAATTTTATGTATAAGTACACCCGCTTCACCGGCGTTGCAGCACTCATCCTGCTCTCCTTCTCTGCACCAGGCAGCCAGAACGCGCTGGCTCAGGTACAACTGCCAACGCTGGGCGACAGAATATCCGGACTGATTTCACTCGACGACGAATACACGCTGGGCAAAGAGTTTTTGCGTACAGTGCGCCGCAGCAGCAAGACTATCGCCGACCCGCTGCTGAATGATTATCTCGTCAATGTGACTCACAATCTCGCCCTGCACAGTGAACTGGAAGATTACCGGTTGTCTTTCATCATCATCGACAGCCCGGAGCTGAATGCTTTCGCAGCACCGGGTGGCATCATCGGCGTGAATGGCGGCCTGTTTCTCAACGCGCATACCGAAGGGGAATTCTCCTCTGTGATGGCTCACGAACTGGCGCACGTCAGTCAGCGTCACTTCGCACGCAGTGTTGAGGACGCACAACGACGCCGCATTCCGGAGTTAGCCACGTTACTGGCAAGTATTGTCATCATGGGTTCCTCAAGTCCCGATACGGGGCAGGCCGCGATCATGGCAGCGCAGGGACGCTCAATAGAGAATCAGCTGCGCTTTTCAAGGAACAACGAGGCGGAAGCCGACCGCCTGGGAATTCGCACTCTCTACGATGCCGGTTACGATCCGAATGAAATGCCCGCCATGTTTGAGCGTCTCATTGAATTGAATCGTTTCGGCACCCGCCCTCCCGAGTTTCTGCTCTCGCATCCGGTAACAGAGTCACGGGTCGCCGATACGCGCGGACGCGCAACCCGTTATCCTGCTCGCCCGGCAGACCCTAAACTGGAGTACCAGTTAATGCGGGCGCGAGTACAAGTCCACTACGAGTCCAACCCAGCGAATGCCGTTACTCTGTTCCAAAGCGCATTGGAGACCAGCAAGACCGATATCGAGGGCCGTGCTGCGCGCTACGGTCTGGCGTTGGCCTACATGGAAAACAAGGAATTCAACAAAGCGCATGAAGCATTGGCGCCGCTGCTGGAGAGCGAGCCCAACCGCATCGCCTACGTAGTGACCAAGGCAGAGATATTCACACAAGGCAGCGAACCGGGGATGGCGAAGAATTTCCTGGCACGCCACATGACGATCAACCCTGACAACCATCCACTCACCATGGCCTATGCCGATGCGCTGATTGCAGGAAGAGAGCACGCGGAAGCGGTAGAGGTGCTGGAGCACCACACAACCATACGCCCAGAGGATCACGACCTGTGGTATTTGCTAGCGGAGACACAAGGGTTGGTCGGTGATGTCAGCAAGGTGCATCAAGCGCGTGCGGAATACTTCATTCTGGTGGGTGATTTCCGCAGTGCTTCCGAGCAACTCTCTTACGCGCTCCGCATTGAATCAGAAAAATCCAACAATGCGCCTCTGCTTGCCAGACTGCGGCAGCGATCACAGGAAGTCGAAGAGCTTGGGCGCGGCAGCAGAGATATGTAATCCTCTGGTTCTTCTCACGCTTTGCCAGTCACTTTCAACTTGTTGCGATTCGAAAAATCCAGCATACGCTGCAACGGGATCATGGCTTTTTGCGCCAATGCCCGATCTACCGTAATACGATTAGTACCATTGAGCAGCGTCGTATAAAGACGATCCAGAGAGTTCATCGCCATCCATGGACAATGCGCACAGCTTCGACAGGTGGCATCGTTGCCCGCAGTCGGCGCGATGATGAAGGTTTTTGTCGGCGCCAGTTGCTGCAGTTTGTAGAAAATCCCTTTGTCCGTCGCGACTATGAAAGTCTGATTCTTCATATTGATGGCCGCGTTGATGATCTGCGTGGTAGAACCAATCACATCAGCGATGGTAAGCACTGCTTCCGGCGACTCCGGGTGCGCAAGAATCGCAGCATCCGGATACATAGCACGCATATCCAAAAGCCCTTTCGACTTGAACTCCTCGTGCACAATACAGGCACCATCCCAGAGCAGCATGTCGGCACTGCTGCGCTTCTGAATGTAGCTGCCCAGATGTTTATCGGGCGCCCAGATGATTTTCTTCCCTTGCGCATGCAGATGCTCGACAACATCGACGGCAATGCTCGACGTCACCACCCAGTCAGACCGCGCTTTGACGGCAGCAGAGGTATTCGCATATACGACGACCGTACGATCAGGGTGGGCATCGCAGAACGCAGTGAAGGCATCCGCAGGGCACGCCAGATCAAGGGAGCAGGTTGCCTCAAGAGTCGGCATCAGGACGGTTTTGTCGGGGCTGAGAATACACGCTGTCTCACCCATGAAGCGCACACCGGCAACGACCAGCGTTGACGCCTTGGCGTCGCGCCCGAAACGGGCCATCTCCAATGAATCAGACACCACACCGCCAGTCTCTTCCGCCAGCTCCTGGAGGAGTGCGTCTGTGTAATAGTGCGCGACGAGCACCGCATCTTTTTCTTTGAGGAGAAGTTTGATGCGAGTCTTGTAGTCCGCAATCTGTTCGGAATCGAGGGACTGCGGGAGTGACACGCTCGCCAGATGCTGCTTGACCAGCGCGGTATCCGCTGCCAGATTGGCTTGCTCTGAATTGGTCTTCACAGGAGTGGTGCTTGTGCAGATTGTCATTGTCATAGCCACTGCTTGATGTGGATTTTTAATAACATCTATAACTCAGTGAGGTTCGCCACTTCGCGAAAACCGCTTTGCTATTTCTGTAATTAGACAGCAGGACTGAAAAAAATCACCACAAAAGCATGAGGCTGAATTGTGGTGTTCTTGAAAATGGTGGGTCGTGTGCGACTTGAACGCACGACCAATTGGTTAAAAGCCAACTGCTCTACCGACTGAGCTAACGACCCATGAAAGAAGGGCGACATAGTACTATCCTCAGGAAAAAAGACAAGTACTTTGTCAGGAAAAATGTTCTAGCAATAAACGCATCATAGAAAATCTAGAAGTACTGCGTAGGATCAGTCAGCCCGGCCTCAGCAAAGCCCTTTTTCCTGAATCGACAGCTATCACAACGACCACATGCTTTGCCGTGCACATCGGCCTGATAGCAAGAAACGGTCTTGCTGTAGTCGACAGCTAACTGAACACCGATTTTAATGATCTCTGCCTTGCTAAGCGATATCAGTGGCGTTTGGATGGCGATTGGAGCCCCTTCGATTGCAGCACGCGTTGCAAGATTCGCCATGTTTTCGAAAGCATGAATGAACTCGGGTCGACAATCGGGATAACCAGAATAGTCACGCGCATTCACACCGATAAAAATTGCCTGTGCATTGATAACCTCTGCAAGGCCCAGAGCGTATGCAAGAAAGATCGTATTGCGAGCTGGCACATAAGTGATCGGAACTCCTTCCCCCTCTTCCTCAGGCACATCGAGATCATGATCAGTCAGTGCTGATCCTCCCAGAGTGCCAATTCCTAATGGAATGACCTGATGTTTTACAACACCCATAGAAGAAGTGAGATTACGTGCCGCTTGCAACTCACTGGCAGAACGCTGCCCGTAATCAAAACTCAAAGCATAAACTGCATAGCCCTGCGACTTGGCAATCGCAAGACATGTCGTGGAATCAAGTCCACCTGAAACCAGTACCACCGCTCGCTTCTGCGGATCATCTCGTAAATGTTGGGTTTCTATTGCACTATTCATAAAAACTCAATGTCATAAAAACTCAATGACCTGGCTGATCGCCCCAAACAAGTTTATGCAACTGCAACTGCATGCGAACCTGCAAGCGATCCGCAAGTATCCATTCAGCCAGATCCTTGTAAGCGACCTGTCCGAAACTCGGTGAAAAAAGAATGTCACTGACCCTGTTCCGAAGATCGTACTGATCACAACGCGCTTTTGCCCATTCATAATCGCGTCTGTCGCAAATGACAAACTTCACCTGATCTTGCGGCTTCAGCAGTCCAATATTGGATTCAAGATTCTTGTCACACTCGTTGGAACCAGGTGTTTTCAAATCCAGCACGGTAACAACCCTGGAATCAACATTCTCGATTGACAGTGCACCGCTGGTCTCCAGAGAAACCTCATAACCCTGATCGCATAATCTGGCAAGCAACTCAATACTGTTTGGCTGGGCCAGAGGCTCTCCGCCGGTGACAGTGACATAGTGCGCCTTGTAACCTGCAATCTGCGCAAGGATTGCATCCATCTCCAAAACATCACCTTTGTGAAACGCATAAGCTGTGTCGCAGTACTGACAACGCAAGGGACAACCCGTCAGACGAACAAATACCGTAGGAAGTCCTACAGTTCTTGTCTCTCCTTGCAAGGAATAGAATATCTCGTTGATGCGAAGGGTGGTGGAGTCGTTCATGAGAACCGTGGAATCATCATAGCAAGGGTCATAAAGACCGCAGGCGTGCAGGGATCAGCAGGCAAATGTGTCGACGACAATCAATTCATCGAGCGCAGATAAATGTCCGCCAGATTGGCAGCTGAAGTATTGGGGTAACGTGACTGCACCTGTCTCAGGAGTTGCCTGGCTCGATCGGCATCCCCGAGTTTGTCATAGACCGTCCCCAGTGAATACATGGCGTCGTCTACTTTGCGCCCGTCTGGATACTGAGTGACTATCACTTCGAATGCATCACGCGCTTCGTTCAACATAGCGAGATTCATGTATGCCTGCCCCTTCCAATAGTAGGCATTCGTGATGAATCGACCATTCGGGTACTGACTCAGATACTGGTCAAACTCTGCTACAGAACGCTGATATTGCTCTTCCTGCAACAGTGAATCCAACGCGACCTGGTACTGCTGCTGCTCTGAGAGCACTGTAGGCTGCAGGGTCGGGATCGTTGGCGCATTGCTGTTTGTTATGGCCGTCGATGCAACCGGCGTCGCTGCAGCAGGACTTGCCTGTACAGGTGCGGCAGCATTGATTGCTGCCGTAGGAGCACTCGTTGCCGGAGGAGTCACCGCTGGCTGAGCAGCAGGTCTCTGGGTTGTTACTGGGACGGCGGCAGCAGAGGCAGGAGCCGTTGACTGCTGCACACTGGCAGGCTGTTGTGTAACACCACCAACGCCGACTGCAGAAGAAACAGCTGCTGCAGGCGGTGTTGCAGACGACAAGGCGCTGAGCCTTGCGTCAAGATCTGTATACCTGTCCAGCGATTCGCGCTGCAGGTTTCTCAAGTCATAACCTTGTTCTTCCACGAGACCACGCAGAGTCTCAAGTTCAGCACGCATTTCTCTGAACTGATCGAGAAGCATTACCAAGGCATCATTCGATGAAGCACTGCCCGGCTGCCCCCCTTGAGGGGTCTGGCCGGGCAGGTAAGGCTGTGCTTCCACAACCCCAGCAGCACTCATTACAGAAGTACTGAGTGTAGCCGTCTGCACTGCTACAAAAAGCGCTGCGAGGTAGTGTTTCATACTGTTAGATCTGCCTTATCGGTATTACTTGATTTCCACTCGACGGTTCAGACGGTAAGACGCTTCTGTCTGACCTTGGTCGGCTGGTCTTTCTTCACCATAGCTTACACTTTCGATCTGCGACAGTGATGCACCATTTACTACCAGGTAGTCACGGATGCTGTTGGCACGACGCTCGCCCAGGGCAAGGTTGTACTCTCTGGTGCCGCGCTCGTCTGCATGGCCTTCCAGGCGAATACGAGTGCCTGAATTTGCAGCCAGGTTACGACCGTGAATGGCCAGTACATCACGATCCGATGCCATAAACTCTGACACATCGAAATCGAAGTAGAACACTTTCGTGTTCAGTGCAGCTTGTTCCATGCGCTGCTGAGCTTCACGCTCACGTGCCAGACGCTCGGCTTCTGCTCGCGCCGCTGCGGCTGCTGCTGACTCTGCGCTTGAGTTGGTAGCTGATTGCTGTGCCACTTCCTCGTCGCCAGTCGAACTACAGGCCGCCAGGCCCAGAATCGACAAAGCCAGGATCATTGATTTAAAACCTTTCATGCTGTGCGTACCCACTCTGTAAGTCCTCCAATAGGCTGATGCTATCAAATGTATGTATAACAACCTCAATTTAAGAACGGAGACCATGATGGTTCCCGAACATCGCCCTGCGAGGATGGTAAACGGAACTTCACGCGGCCGTCAATGGAGACGGCATCGAGGATTCCTCTGCCGTTCACCTTGGTAGCGAACATGATCATACTTCCGTTTGGAGCCACGCTGGGAGATTCGTCTAGTGCAGTGTCAGTGAGAGTGATGACCCTTTGTGAATCCATATTGAAGACAGCTATGCCATAGCTGTTATCTTCGCGGGTCTCACGTCTGACGTGGACAAGATTCTTGCCATCCGGCAGGAAACGTCCTTTTGCACAATAAAAGCAATCGAAGGTTAGCCGCTCGGCAAACCCGCCGGGACCACCGGTCACGGGCACCTGATATATCTGCGGCTGCCCGGTTCGATCTGATGTAAACACCACGGAACCACTGTCTGCTGTCCAGCTCGGTTCCGTATCAACTCGTGGATGATCAGTCAGCCGCGTCAGCTGATTGCTCATCAAATCCATTACATATATGTCAGGACTGCCGTCCTTGGAAAGCACCATCGCCAGCTTGGTACCGTCAGGCGACCAGACCGGAGAACTGTTGATGCCCGGGAAATTGGTGATCTGGCGACGTTCGCCTGTGCCAATTTCCTGAATATAAATTCTCGGCAGATCCGTCTCGAAAGAAAGATAAGCAATCTGTCGGCCATCTGGCGACCAGGCTGGCGACATCAACGGCTCTTGGGACTCCACCAATACCTGAGAACGATGGCCGTCGTAATCGGCCTTTTCGATCCGGTAGTAAGTCAGATCAGGCGAAACGAACTGAGCGGATACATAGAGAATCTCGGTCGAAAACGCACCGCGATTACCGGTGACCTGCTCGTATACGACATTGCTGATCTCATGAGCAATATCCCGCAACTGCTCTACGGTCCCAGTCAGGACTTCACCCACCAGCTTTTGCTCACGGGTAACATCAAAAAATTCATATTGAACCTGTACTTGTTGACTGCCAGGCGAGTGATTGACCTTGCCAATCAACAAATAATCCTGCGCCAGGATACGCCAGTCACGAAAATACACTTCAGCCGCTTCATCAGGCATGCTGAGCATATTGGCTCGCCCCAATGCACGGAATTCCCCTACTTGCTGGAGGTCCGCCGACACTATTTCTGCAACATCCTCACCGAGAGCATTCGCCCCTTCCCAGGTAAACGGCACGACAGCAATTGGGATCGGATTGTCAATTCCCTGGGTAATCTCGATATTCAGATCAGCTGCTGACACTGTTCTGGCGAACAACATGCTCAGCAGAAAAATCTGTAAAACATTTTTATTCAATTCAATAAATCCTCGGGTCTGAACGTTAATCGGAAAGTTCTGAAATTACGCTCAAAAAGCCTGTAATCGATACCCTGCAACTCATTAAACCTACCGACCTTCAAGACTGCCGACTCCGCAGCACGATCAAAAGCAAAATCGCCACTGGACTGCTCTATCACCACATCCAGTATGTCTCCAGTGGGCGCCAAAGTGATACGCAACACGGACACCATGCCATTTCTTGCACTGGGAGGGCGCGACCATTGCTCTTGCACCAGATCATGAATGAGTGAGGTATACGACATCACTGCTTCCGATTCCTGCGCTGCAATCTCGCTCGCTTCAGCGTCTTGCTGAGCTTGCAGAGCCTGCTCCTGTCGCACACGTTCCTGCTCGGCAGCCAATTCCTGCTGCTTTCGTTCTTCCTCTTGTTTGGCTTGTTCCTCTCGCTGACGCTCTTCGCGCTGCTTCTGCTCCTCAGCCTCTTTCTGCCGCTCGGCCTGCTGATTGCGCTCCACTTCCTGGCGCTGTTGCAAAGCGTTGCGCTCCTGCTCAGCGCGACGTTCAACCTCTTCGCGTTGCTGCTCTTCCCTGGCAGCGACCTGACGCTGCTCCTCTTCACGACGCTGGGAAGCACGCTGCTCTTCTACTCTGCGCGCCTGCCTCTGCTGTTGTACCTGTGAATTCTTAACCTGCGGATTCTCACCAACCAGCGTCGCCTTGATGGCGGGAGGGCTCACAATATCAAGCACTTCCGTATTCGCTCTCTGTAAAAGGAACAGAGACGCGAGCACTGAGCAGTGCAGCACCACAGCGAGAAAAATCGAGAATGGATAACCATTAAAAGCAGTCACAACAAAAATTAACTATTCCAAAGGTTTGGTGATCAAATTCGGACTTGCAACCCCGGCAGCCTGCAGCACTGACATCAAATCGATGAAAGAGCTGTAACTGCTTTGCGCGTCCCCCTCGACAAACACCTGAATCTGCGGATTCGCCGCAATAATCTTGCCAACCTGCTCTCCAACCAATTCCAGAGCAACTGGCTCTGGCTCTTCAGCCTCTGTCGCTCCGAGACTGAGGTAAAACAGTCCATCGGCACTAATAGAAATCACCAGCGTCTCTGTGTTCTCATCCACGTCGATCGGTTCCGACGAGGCCTGGGGAAGATCAACCTTCAACCCCTGCGTCAGCAATGGAGCGGTCACCATGAACACGATAAGCAATACCAGCATGACATCAATGTAGGGAACCACATTGATCTCTGCCATCGGTTTGCGGCGTTTTCTGACTGTCTCCATAATTCTCTTAAGACTCTACGCTTTACGATGTCTTGCCGGGATTGCTGTACAACTGTCTGTGCAGAATGCTGGCAAACTCTTCAGTAAAAGTCAGGTAGTTGTTCGTAATCGATTCTACCCGTGACGAATAGCGGTTATACGCCACAACTGCCGGAATCGCGGCAAACAGCCCCATGGCTGTCGCTATCAACGCCTCGGCAATACCGGGCGCAACCACCTGCAGAGTGGCCTGACTCTGGCTGGCCAGCTCGATAAACGAATTCATAATCCCGATCACCGTACCAAACAGGCCGATGTAGGGGGTCACCGAACCGACTGTCGCCAGGAAGGTCAGGTTCTTCTCCAGCTTCTCTTCTTCACGAGAGTAGGCCACACGCATGGCTCGCTGCGCACCACCCATTACTGCTTCAGACTCAATACCACCCTGCTGCCGCAGCCGCATGAATTCCTTGAATCCTGCCCTGAAGATATTCTCCATCCCACCGGTTGGCTTGTTGTCCTTCTGCTGACTGCTACCTTCTCGAAACAACTGACTCAGGTCCATGCCTGACCAAAAGCGCTTTTCGAAAATAGCCATGCCACTCTCAGCGGCCATCAATACCAGCCAACGTTGAATGATCATCACCCAAGAAGTCACGGAAGCCATCAAAAGAATGAGCATTACCAATTTAACGGGCAGAGTCGCCTCAAGGATCAGACGCCACACGTTCAACGAATCACTCACTTGGACTTCCCCTCAGTACAGAAAAACTGGCGGCATTATAAGGCATGTTTCGTGCTTCTCATACACAATCCGGTGTTTTACAAAGAGTTTTTGCCAAATTCTGCGTCCAGTTTCACAGCCAACGATTAAACATTAGCAATCTTGCTATTGATTGCACCAATACTGGCCTGCAAATGACAGAGTGTGGCACAAAAAAGGTCATTCGAGCCTGGAGCGAACAGCAAGACGATATCGCCGAGTACGTCAAGTCTCATCAACCGTCCCTACTCCGGCGGACGCAACCCAAAATGCAGGTAAGCGTGAGGAGTGGCTACGCGCCCTCTTGGGGTACGCATAATAAACCCCTGCTGAATCAGGAAAGGCTCAAGCACATCCTCAATCGTATCCCGCTCCTCGGAAATCGCTGCAGCGAGGCTTTCCACCCCCACCGGTCCACCACCAAACTTCTCGATCATGGTCATCAGCAGACGTCTGTCCATGTGGTCAAATCCATTACTGTCAATACTGAGCATGTCCAGCGCCTGGCTCGAGACAATTTTGTCCACAACACCGTCGCATCTGAACTGCGCGTAATCCCTCACCCGCCTGAGCAGACGGTTCGCTATTCTCGGCGTCCCTCTGGCGCGCTGCGCGATCTCCCAGGCCCCTTCACTGTCGATTTGACACCCCAGAATAGCGGCTGACCGGGTCACAATGCTGCAAAGCTCTGCTGTGGAATAAAACTCCAACCGCTGAATGATGCCAAAACGATCCCGCAAGGGAGACGTCAGCAACCCCGCTCTGGTCGTCGCACCAACCAAGGTAAAGGGCGGAAGATCGAGCTTGATGGAACGGGCTGAAGGCCCTTCTCCAATCATGATGTCGAGCTGATAGTCTTCCATTGCCGGATAGAGTATTTCCTCAATGGCTGGACTCAGACGATGAATCTCATCGATAAACAGAACATCCCCCGCCTCCAGATTGGTCAGCATGGCTGCCAGATCGCCCGCCTTCTCAAGCACCGGGCCCGATGTCGTCTTGATGGCGACATTCAACTCGTTGGCAATAATATTGGCCAGCGTCGTCTTGCCCAGCCCCGGCGGGCCGAATATCAGAGTGTGATCCATCGCCTCGCCCCGATTGCGGGCTGCTCCGATGAATATCTCCATCTGTCTTTTGACCTCGGATTGTCCAATATAATCCTGCAGCGACAGAGGACGGATCGCTCTGTCCAGCGATTGGTCGTTGGGGCTGATCCCGGGAGAAATCAAACGATCTTCTTCAATCATGATTGCGCCATGCTTCTAAGTGCGAGCCTGATCAACTCCTCGCTGCGATTGAGATTGCCATTGAGCTTGAGAACCTGAGCGATGACACGCGCAGCTTCCTGAGGCTTGTACCCCAGCGCGACCAGCGCTGTTTCAGCTTCCTGGCTCATTTGTCGGTCAGAAAGCCCGGCCCCTGGTGTCATGGCGAAGGACGTGGCTGATGGAACAACCTCACCCCAGTCTGCCAATCGATCCTTCATTTCCACCACGAGTCGCTCGGCAGTCTTCTTGCCGATTCCCGGCATCCGCACCAGCGCGGCAAGATCGTTATTCCGCACGGTTCTAACGAACTCGTCAACGGCCATCCCCGAAAGGATAGCCAATGCCATCTTCGGACCTACCCCACTGATCTTGATGAGACTGCGGAACATATGACGCTCGTCGAGAGAGAGAAATCCGTACAGCAGATGAGCGTCTTCACGCACGACCAGATGGGTATGCAGCAAGACTTCCTTGCCCAAGGAGGGAAGCAGATAGATCGTGCTCATCGGGGACTGAATTTCATATCCCACGCCTTGCACGTCGACCACAATGTCAGTCGCCTGCTTTTCGATCAGTACGCCACGTATCCTTCCAATCACTGCCTGTCTCCTTAAATTTGCAGTCTGCTGTTGCGAAATGATCGGGCTCCTGCAATCTTGAGCAGGCTGGCTTTGGTATTGGCATGACAGATGGCGATGGCAAGCGCGTCGGCGGCGTCCTCTTGAAAAGTGCCGGTGACGCCAAGCAACACTTTCACCATGTGCTGCACCTGCGCCTTCTCAGCACTGCCACTCCCCACCAGCGCCTGCTTGACCTTCCTGGCCGAATACTCAGCCACAGGCAGATTGTGATGCATGCAGGCGACGATTGCACTGCCACGCGCCTGCCCCAGTTTGAGCGCCGAAGAGACACTCTTGCCGAGAAAGACCTCTTCGATAGCGCACTCTTGAGGCAGATGCATTTCTATGATGCTGCACAGGCTGTCAAAGATTTGTTTCAGTCGTTGCGGGTGATCGACATCAGGCAGCCTGATACATCCGCAGGTGACATATTCAAGCCGGTTCCCCACAGCGTTGACGATGCCATAGCCGGTCAGGCGCGAACCCGGGTCTATCCCCAGAATCAATGCCATAAAAAACTCCTCCGGTCAGGACTCAGCCACCAGGAGCAGCCAGGAACTACAGCTTGCTCATGATCTCGTCGGAAATACTTGCATTGCTGTAGACATTTTGTACGTCATCCAGATCCTCCAGATGATCCACCAGCCGCAGAAGCTTCTCTGCGGTTTCGAAATCAAGCTCCGCTTCGGTCGAGGCCAGCATCGCCACCTCAGAATTGACAGGCACAAATCCAGCTTTCGCCAGTGCATCCTTGACTGCACCAAAACTCTCCGGGGAGGTCATCACGTCCAAGTTGCCATCGGCCTGCACCAGCACGTCGTCCGCCCCTGCTTCAAGCGCAATTTCAAGCACCTTGTCTTCATCATTGCCTGCAGCAATAGTGACAGTGCCTCTTTTCTCGAAAAGATAGGAAACCGATCCACTGGTTCCAAGATTACCTCCGAATTTCGAGAAGCCGTGACGGACATCCGCGACAGTACGGTTCTTGTTGTCCGTGAGTGTTTCGATGAGAATCGCAACACCACCAGGCCCATACCCTTCGTAGACCAGCTCTTCCAGATTGTCGTTCTCGGCTGTGCCGGCACCACGAGCAATAGCACGGTCGATCGTCTCGCGAGTCATGTTGGCGCCGAGTGCTTTATCCACTGCAGCACGCAAACGCGGGTTGTCCGCCACATGCTCGCCACCAAGCTGAGCAGCAACAGTCAGCTCGCGGATCATCTTGGTGAACACCTTGGCCCGCTTGGCATCCTGACCCGCTTTTCTATGCTTGATATTGGACCATTTACTGTGTCCAGCCATCATCAACCCCCGAAGCGTTACTCTTTGGCCGCTGTTTCCCGCACTTTGATATTCAACTCTCGCAATTGCTTCGCAGATACCAGGCCAGGAGCATTCGTCAGCGGACAAGCCGCAGACTGGGTTTTCGGGAATGCAATCACTTCTCTGATCGAAGTCGCACCAGTCATCAGCATGATCAGACGATCAAGACCGAACGCCAATCCACCATGGGGAGGTGCACCGTAGGAGAGAGCGGAAAGCAGGAAGCCAAATTTCTCTTCCGCTTCCTCCTCGTCAATACCCAGAATCCTGAATACGGTCTGCTGCATCGCGGGCTGGTTGATACGGATGGAACCACCACCCAGCTCGGTGCCATTAAGAACCATGTCATAAGCGCGAGACAAAGCCTTCTCAGGTTCGCGCTGCAAATCTTCGACGCTGCACGATGGTGCCGTGAACGGGTGGTGCAAGGCAGTCAAACCACCTTCGCCATCTTCTTCGAACATCGGGAAGTCCACGACCCACAACGGTGCCCAGTCCCCTTTGATCATGCCCATGTCAGCGCCAACGCGCAGACGCAATGCGCCGATGGACTCATTGACGATCTTGAGCTTGTCTGCACCGAAGAACACAAGGTCACCGGTCTGTGCACCCAGTCGTGCCAGCACATCATGAATAACCTGCTCGGGCATGAACTTCAGAATCGGTGACTGCAGCCCTTCAACGCCCGCCGCAAGATCATTGATCTTGATCCATGCCAGGCCCTTCGCACCATAGATCGACACGAATTTGGTGTAGTCATCGATCTCTTTTCTGCTCAAACGTGCCCCTTCAGGAACGCGCAGACCGACCACCCGCGAGCCAGGGTCGTTGGCCGGGCCGTTGAAGACCTTGAACTCGACATCTTTCATGAGATCGGCGATGTCTACCAGCTCCATGGCGATACGCAAATCCGGCTTGTCCGAACCGAAACGGCGCGCCGCCTCCGCGAACGTCATACGCGGGAAAGTGCCGAAATCCACATTCAAATGTTTCTTGAAAATCTGTCGGATCATCTCTTCAGTGATCGTCATGATCTGCTCTTCATTCATGAACGATGTTTCAATATCAATCTGCGTAAACTCAGGCTGACGATCAGCGCGTAAATCCTCATCACGGAAACATTTGGCAATCTGATAGTAACGATCCATGCCCGCTACCATCAAAATTTGTTTGAACAGCTGCGGCGATTGTGGCAATGCAAAGAAATTGCCCTGATGGGTGCGGCTGGGTACCAGATAATCGCGCGCACCTTCCGGAGTCGCACGTGTCAGGATTGGTGTCTCGATATCGAGGAAGCCATTGTCATCAAGATAGTTGCGGATCGTGTTGCAGACTTTGGAGCGAAAACGCAGACGCTCTGCCATCTCTGGGCGGCGCAGATCGATATAACGATGGCGCAGACGAATATCCTCGCCTACATCAGAATGCTCATCCAGCAGGAAAGGTGGTGTCTTGGCAACACTCAGGACGACCAGATCCTTGGCGAGCACTTCAATACGCCCGGTGCCCATCTCAGCATTGCTGGTCCCTTGCGGGCGCAGCCTGACCAGGCCCTTCACTTGGAGAACAAATTCGCTGCGCACGCTTTCTGCTAGGGCAAAACTCTCGGGCCTGTCCGGATCGAAAACCACTTGCACAATGCCTTCACGATCACGCAGATCCACGAAAATCACGCCTCCGTGATCGCGACGACGATGCGCCCATCCGCACAAGCTCACTTCCTGTCCAACGTGCTGTTCGTTCAACTGTCCGCAATAATGGCTGCGCATACACTATTCCTGTAATTGATCTTTAAATTGATTCTTTGTTGCTACGAGACTTCGTGACAACCTTAATTTGTAGCAACCTTGATACTGCCAAGACTGCATTCTCAGACGGCGGCCGGTTTGACTGTACTGGCAACAGTCGCTGAGGAAGCCACTCCTGGCTCTGCCTTGGCTGCAACAGCAGGCCCTGCACTCTCGGCAGAAGCATCCTGCGTCCCATGCCGTTTGGCACCAGTCTTGAAATCAGTTTCATACCAACCGCCCCCTTTGAGCCGGAAGCTACTGGCCGAAATCAGCCTGACTAATCCAGCCACCTTGCATTGGGGACAATCCTGCAACGGCGCATCACTGATCTTCTGCAAGGCTTCCAGCCGGTGGCCGCAATCGCTGCATTGATACTCGTATATAGGCATAAATTCACTGTACTCCCACGCGGGCAACACGCATGCAATTTGCGGTATTGGCACATTGTAACGGCCAGACCTTGCGAAAACCGCGTATTGTACATTACCTGAATTTCAACTGGCATCCCTTCCCTGCTCTGACTGCTGACAATAAATCGATGACAACGCACTCCCGAGCAAGCAATCTTTCGCAATTCTCAAGACACCATCGTTGACCGCTGGAGGAGCGTGAAAAGGATCACATTTCCACAAAAATAATACTCGATAGCGCTTTGACAATCGCAAAAAATACCGAACATCTACGCATATTTCCCGCATTCCGCACTGCTGGCACAAGCATCAAGGACTGACCCGCGAGATTGGCAGAAAAGTTATGGTTAGTGCTTGCGACCCCTAGGTCAATGCTATATAAATAGAGCCCCACAGAGGCGTAAAGGGAAGAAAAACGCCTGACCGAAATGTGTTGGATAACACCCTGGGGTTCTCTCTTTTCGAAGGGGGTAACAGAAGAAATAACCTAAATTAAAAGAGAATGGGCATGGCTGTAGAAAAAACCGTTACCAAAACCGTCAAGAAGGCGCCAGCTTCCGTCAGTAAAACTACCGCTATTCAGGAAAAGTATACCAAGACCGCGATTCTCAATGAGATATCAGAGAGCACCAGTCTCACCAAGAAGCAGGTCTCGGCAGTCCTTGATGAATTGACCAGTATTATTGAGCGTCACATGAAAAAACGCGGTGTAGGCGAGTTCACGTTGCCAGGCCTGCTGAAAATCAAGTCGGTCAAACGACCTGCACGTCCGGCCCGCAAGAATGTCCCCAACCCCTTCAAACCGGGCGAAGTTATGGATATTCCGAAAAAACCCGCCACCACGCGGGTGAAGATTTTGCCTTTGAAGAAGCTGAAAGAATTCGCGCTCTGATCCAGAATTCCCCGTACTCGCTTCGATTACAGGGTATAAATCGTTCATCAGTTCACCAGAGAGGCAGCCCAAGGGCTGCTTTTCTCATTTAAGGTTCCTGTAAATTATGCGTGCAAGCAAGTATCTCATCGCCACCCTCAAGGAGACTCCAGCAGACGCCGAGGTTATCAGCCACCAGCTGATGGTTCGCGCTGGTCTCATTCGCAAACTTGCCACCGGGATGTATACCTGGCTTCCTGCAGGATTGCGCGTACTGCAAAAGGTTACCGGCATCATAAGAGAGGAAATGAACCGCTCCGGTGCATTGGAAGTCTCGATGCCGGTGGTACAGTCTGCCGATCTCTGGCTGGAGTCCGGCCGCTGGGACAAGATGGGACCGGAGCTGCTGCGTTTTGTCGATCGTCACCAGCGTGACTTCTGCCTCGGACCTACGCACGAAGAGGTCATCACTGATCTTATTCGTAACGAATTCAACAGTTACAGACAACTGCCCGCCAACTTTTATCAGATACAGACCAAGTTCCGAGACGAACGCCGTCCTCGTTTCGGCGTGATGCGGGCTCGGGAGTTTCTGATGAAGGATGCCTATTCTTTCCATATGACGGAAGAATCGCTGCAGGAAACCTACGACGTCATGCACAGTACTTATTGCCGCATTTTCGAGCGCTTGGGTCTGGACTTCCGACCCGTGCTGGCCGATTCCGGCAATATCGGTGGCAGCATGTCTCATGAATTCCATGTACTGGCGGACTCCGGTGAGGACGAAATCGTCTTCAGCTCAGAAAGTTCCTATGCCGCCAATATCGAGATGGCCACGGGAAGCTTGCGCGATGCCAGCTTTGCAGCGGAGGAAACGCGCAAGCCGGTTGCCACGCTTGTGGATACTCACCAGGCACACAGCATTGAGGATGTCTCGACTCTGCTGGGTGTCGAATCTCGTCGCCTCGTGAAGACACTGATCGTCAAGGCCGTGACCGACGACGCTAATCCCTCTGGCTTGGTAGCACTGCTGATTCGCGGCGATCAGGACATCAATCCGGTCAAGGCCGAGAAACTGCTACAAGTCGCCTCTCCCTTCACCCTGGCAGAGGACGCCGACATCGAACGTGCGCTGGGTTGCAAACCCGGCAGCCTCGGCCCAGTCAAATTGAAGATTCCAGTCATCGCCGATTTCAGCGTGGTGGATCTGGTCAATTTCACCTGCGGTGCGAACGTCAACGGCAAGCACTTGAGTGACGCCAACTGGGGCGCCGACTGCCATTACGATGCAACTGCCGATATTCGCAAAGTCAAGGAAGGCGATCTGAGCCCCGACGGCAAGGGCAGTCTCTTGATCAAGCGCGGCATCGAAGTCGGGCATATTTTTCAGCTCGGCACCAAGTACAGCGCCGCCATGAATGCCACGGTGCTGGACGAGAACGGCAAGAGCGTGGTCATGATCATGGGCTGCTACGGCATCGGGGTCAGCCGCATTGTCGCGGCTTGCATCGAACAGAGCCATGACGCGCAAGGCATCATATGGCCTGACAACATTGCGCCTTTCCAGATCGCCATCATCCCCTTGAACGCACACAAATCCGATGCTGTTCGCGAGCTGAGCGAGAGTCTGCTGACACAGTTGACCGACGCTGGATTCGAAGTCCTGCTCGATGACCGCGACAAGAAGACCAGCACCGGTGTGAAATTCGCCGACATGGAACTGATGGGCATTCCACACCGCATCGTGGTTTCGGAACGCGGTATTGAACAGAATATTCTGGAATACAAGTCACGACGCGGTACCGACAGCGAACTGATTCCTGCCGATGACATTGTGAGCTTTGTGAGGGACAGAATTCGCCTGAGCTGAATAACGCTGCAGACGAACATATCCTATCAACGACCGACCTGCTGAGACATGAGGCAAGGCATTATGGCGATGGGATCGAGCAGATACACCACACTCTCCACACAGGTGAAAAACCAGCTGGAAGAGCTGGTATGGAATACCAATCTCTCGGATCAACCCGCGTGGCGACGTGGGTTGATCCGGACATTGCGCATTGGCTACGCGGTGGGTCGTGACCTGAGCGAAGGTCAGTTAAGCCTGCGCGCCATGGGGTTGGTTTACTATACCGTCATCGCGTTAATTCCCCTGCTGGCACTGACCTTCTCGGTACTCAAAGGGCTCGGCGTCCACAATGCCATGGAACCTGCCTTGTTGAACCTGCTCTCGCCACTGGGCGAGCGCAGCGTGGAAGTGACCGGCAGCATTGTCAGCTTTGTCGATAATGTCCGCGTCGATGTGTTGAGCATCGTCAGCCTCGTCGTCTTGCTGTACACCGTTCTCAACATGATGCAGAAGGTGGAAGAGTCGTTCAATTTCATCTGGTCGGTGAACAAAGGCCGCAGCTTTGCCAATCGCATCAGCGAATACCTCTTTGCCATTATCGCCAGTCCGCTGTTGATCTTCGTTTCTGTCGGCATTACGTCCTACGTCAGCACCAATGTGTTTGAGCGCTATCTGCAGGCATTGAGTTTTGGGGGAGTGTTGTTGCAGATACTCGCTACCATTACCGCATTCCTGGTCATGTCACTGGCCTTCACATTCGCCTACAGCTTCATTCCCAACACCCGAGTGCGGTTCCGGTCGGCGTTCATAGGCGGAGTGATGACGACGCTGATCTGGAAGGGCATGGGGCAGATATTTCAGAGTGTGTTCAGCAACTCGACCACCAATGAAGTGATCTACCTCGCGTTCTTCTCGGTCATTCTGGTCATGATCTTCATGTATCTGGGCTGGCTCGTGTTACTGACCGGATCCAGCATTGCCTACTACCACCAATATCCCGCCAAGGCACGCTCAGGCCGCAGACGCTCACAGTTGAGCATCGAAGAACAGGAGGTCAGCATCTTGAGCGTGGTCTACCTGATCATCGCGCACTTCCAGCATCATGAAGAGCCCTGGAGCGCCGGTGAGCTGGCCGATCAACTGCGCCTGAATCCCTTGGTGATCGACGACATTCTCGCCTTGCTGCACGACATCGATTTCATTCGGCCGACCCACGAAGACCCGGAAAAATATCTGCCCTCCGGCGCGGTCGAGGATTGCACTGTCATGGCGATTCGGGAAAAAATTCGCACCTTCACGCGTGACTCCAGATCGTCTGGTTCCTCTGCAGTCCGCAGAAAAATACATATCCTGTTGACCGAGGCCGACACTTTGCTGGAGCAACAAATGGGAGAGCTGCGCTTCATCGATCTGGACACCAACTCTGACAACAACCCCGACAACCCGGCCACTGACGGCCATACGACGGAGAAGGGAAAAACGGCTGAATGAAACCCCGGATAACAGGTACAATGCCGCCATTCATTGTTCAGAGAAAATTCTTGCCATGACGCAGTCCACCGCAACTCCTTATATTCTGGTGCTCTACTACAGCCGCACGGGTGCCACTGAGAAGATGGCGCGCCTGATTGGTCGTGGTATCGAACAGGCGGGGGCGGGAATCGAGGCTAGACTGCGCACAGTACCTGCCGTTTCTACAGTATGCGAAGCCTCTGCCCCCAGCATCCCAGACAACGGCGCCCTCTATTGCAGCGAGGACGATCTGCGTCATTGTGCCGGATTGATCCTGGGCAGCCCGACCCGGTTTGGCAATATGGCAGCC
The DNA here is from genome assembly GCA_040384465.1 of Pseudomonadota bacterium. Lineage (GTDB taxonomy): Bacteria > Pseudomonadota > Gammaproteobacteria > Pseudomonadales > Pseudohongiellaceae > UBA5078. The sequence continues at coordinate 155,636 of JAZKJF010000008.1, forward strand.
CCTCTCAAGTATTTTATTGATGGAACTGGCGCGCTGTGGTTATCCGGGGCGCTGATCAACAAACCAGCGGCTGTGTTCACCTCCACCGCGAGCATGCACGGCGGGCAGGAAAGCACTTTGTTGAGCATGATGAACCCCTTGTTACACCATGGCATGCTGGTCTGTGGACTGCCTTACAGCGAACCGCAACTCATGGATACGCAGAGTGGTGGGACGCCTTACGGTGCCAGTCATCTGGCAGGCAAGAGCAGTGATCGCAAGCTGGATGAGCAAGAGAGTGAACTCTGCATCGCTCTGGGCCGCCGGGTCGCGACGCTGGCCCTGAAGCTGCTCTGATAACCCAGCACCCACATTCAACGATACCGCAACAACCCGAGCAGAACATGACTTCAGACTTCGCCCACAACACTGACCCCACAATCAGCACACCTCCTGCTGTCATCGAAAAATCGCGACTCGTGGTGGTCTTCACGTTTTATGCGCTGTTGTGCACCTACACCGCTTACGGTCTCTGGCAGGTTCCCGATGGCAATATCGCCGCGCTGGGTTTTCTGTGGATACTGAAGATGGTCCCGCTGCTCATTTTCACACCGGGCATGCGACGACGACATCTGCGGACTTTCGCATGGCTGTCTTTTGTGGTGCTGCTTTACTTCGTGGTGTCGGTGCAGACCGCTTTTGTCGAACAGACGCGTGTCTACGGCATTGTCGTGACGCTGCTGTTGTCGGTCCTGTTCTGTGCGCTGGTGGTATATATCCGCAGCTATCGGGAATTCTACAAAACGTCGCTCTGAGTGCCGACTGTCGACCATCCCATCAATTCGCGAACCAGAGGAATGGTGATGCGGCGCTTGGTTTCCAGGGAGTGCTGATCGAGGCGCTCCAGCAAAGCAAACAGATTGTTCATGCCTCTGTCATTACGCTGCAGAACGTAATTGGCCACTTCCTCGCTTATTTCAAAACCGCGCTGCTGCGCCCGCAACTGCAGGGCGCGGATCTTGTCGGCGTCTTCCAGAGGCTGCAATGAAAAGATCACGCCAGAGAGCAGGCGCGACAGCAGGTCAGGCAGTGTCAAAGGCAGCTGCCGGGGATTCATGGTCGCGGCGATACACAGGCAGGTGCCGCTCTCGCGAAGACGGTTGAAAAGGTTGAAAAGCCCCAGCTCCCACTCGGCATTCCCGGCGATTGCCTGCACATCGTCCAGACACACCAGTGCCAGTGACTCCAGACCTTCGAAGATAGCCGGGCTGTACTCGTGATGGTTGGCCAGTGGAATGTAGAACGAGGACTCCTGATGGTCATCGGCCTGGTGACACAGCGCCTGCAGCAGATGCGTACTGCCAGCCCCCTCCACTCCCCACAGATAGTTGTATTGCTGACGCGGCACAGACAGCGTCCTGCGCAGGTGTGCTACCAGCTCACGATTGAGGTCAGAGACAAAGAAGTTTTCGAAAGTGGCTGCGTCATCAAGCCTGATGCCGAGCGACAATTGTCGGGGTGGACGTGACGACATTCTTCAGCGTACCCAGCGATAGTGCAAAACGCTCTCCGGAGCGTCAGTTGCGGGCAGCTGATCAGGCACCAGATCACGCCCCAGGCTGAGGAATTCAGTAAACAGATACGTGCTACCGGACAGTTGGACATCCAGCTCCAGACTACTGCCGTCCAGCAACGAAGCGGCGACGGATTGCACCACAGACAGGGCTTGCAGATAAGCCAGCAGGTCGACATAGGCCGTGACATCGTCGACGCCTTCTACACGTAAGGTAATGCGTTGATCAGACTGTGTCACAGCCTGACCGGCCAGCGCAAAATGCGTCGCCAATTGTGCTGTCACGCGATCCAGAGCACTGTTGGTATACACCGCGAGATCCCGCTCAACACTGTCAAAGGTCTCTACCCGCTCGCGAAACAGAAACTGCCATAATCCCACCAGATCGCCGCCAGGCGACTGCAACACACGCCCGCTGAGAATGCTGTCGGCGCCATAGCGGGTGCTGGCGTTGCGGATAGCCTGCTCATCCAGACTCCAGGCCACATCGGCAGGCAGATTGCGACGATCCTCCACGTCCATGAGTGGCAATAAAATAGGGACTCCGCGTTTGCGGGAAAACTCTCTGATCAAATCCAGTACTGGGTGCTCCGAATCCGAACCAAGTAACTCGCGCTGACCATCCGCCCCCTGTACCGTCAGCCACAGCAATACGGAGGGCCGGTTACGATCCCAGACAGGAATGCCAGCGGCTGTCAGCATTCTGTCGACCAACGCGCGATCAAAGGTCACGCGGATGAAAGTCTGCGGAGCCGAGCCAGCGGCACTGGTCCGGTAGGTCACCTCCTGCACATAACTCTGAGCATCACGCAAGGCGCGCGTGACATCGCCATTCTGCAGCCAGCGCTCCTCGCCAGTCACTTTCAGAACAACCTCCGTCAGCCCTTCACGATAGGCACGCAAGCGTTCGGTATCGCCTTGATCAGTCACGGCAATCTCCTGCAGGTACAGGCCATCGACCACCAAGCTATGGGCAGCGGGAGCGGTCAGCAGCCAGAGGGCCAGCAGGATGGAGATGTTGATAGGCAGGAAGAATTTCATGTGGCGCATGATACCCGATCCCCCATTCTTTGACACAGCAGCGATTTAAGTTCGTCGGGAAAGTACCCGGCAAGGCTCTCAGCTGGTAGAATCGCGGCCTCCAAGACCTCCATACGGACGCCCTGCCAATGACTCAGAACACCAGCCACAACAGCACTCCTTCCCTCAGTTACAAAGACGCCGGAGTCGACATCGACGCAGGTGACGCGCTGGTCGAAAAGATCAAGGCCGTCACCCAGAAGACCCGCCGCCCGGAAGTGCTTTCCGGTCTGGGTGGTTTTGGCGCGCTGTGTGAAATCCCCGCCGGTTATCGCCGCCCGGTGCTGGTCTCCGCCACCGACGGCGTCGGCACCAAACTGAAACTGGCGATCGAGACTGGCAAACATGACACCATCGGCATCGATCTGGTCGCCATGTGTGTGAATGACCTGATCGTCTGCGGCGCTGAGCCCCTGTTCTTCCTTGACTATTACGCCACCGGCGGTCTGAATGTCGACGAAGCGGCGCAAGTGGTGGAAGGCATCGGCGAGGGTTGCCTGCAATCCGGCTGCTCCCTGATCGGCGGCGAGACGGCGGAAATGCCCGGCATGTACAAGAAGGAAGACTATGACCTGGCAGGCTTCGCCGTCGGCATCGTCGAAAAGGACGAAATCATCGAGAACGACCTGGTCAAACCAGGTGACAAGCTGATCGGTATGGCCTCCTCCGGCCCACACTCCAACGGCTACTCCCTGATTCGCAAGGTGCTGGAAGTCAGCGGCACGCCGTTGAGCGCAGACTTCGGCGGCAAGAGCATCGGTGAAGTGCTGCTGACGCCCACCGAAATCTACGTCAAGGCCATTCAGGCACTCAAAGGCCACGTGACAGTCCACGCCCTCGCTCACATCACCGGTGGCGGCATCGTCGAGAACCTGCCCCGCGTCCTGCCGGACAATGCCCAGGCCGTCATCAACATGAGCGCCTGGCAGCGCCCGGAAATTTTCAAGTGGCTACAGAAGCAAGGCAACATCAAGGAATCGGAGATGGTCCGCACCTTCAATTGCGGCGTCGGCATGATCGTTTGCGTCCCGGCTGCAGATTGCGAGAAAGCGATGGCGATCCTCAACAAGCACAATAAGGGTGCCTTTGAACTGGGCTATATTCGCAGCGCCGACGCCGGAGCCGTTCCCGTGGTGCTGGAAGGTCAGGTGCGATGAGCACGGCGGCCTGCACGATTGTCGTGCTGATCTCCGGCAATGGCAGCAATCTGCAAGCCTTGATCGATGCCAGTGACCGCAATAAAACCAGTGGCGGCTATACCATCAGCGCAGTGATCAGCAACAAGGCCGACGCGTTCGGACTGCAACGTGCCGCCAAGGCCGACATTCCCACACGGGTGATCGACCACAAGCAATACCCGGATCGCCAATCCTTCGACCAGCGCCTGATGCAGGAAATCGATGCTTTCGCGCCGCAGCTGGTGGTGCTCGCGGGGTTCATGCGCATCCTCAGTGCCGAGTTCGTGCAACACTACGCAGGCCGTGTGCTCAACATTCATCCATCGCTATTGCCGGATTATCGTGGTACTCATACACACGAGCGCGTCATCGAAGCGGGCGAGAAGCAGCACGGCGTCAGCGTGCATTTCGTCACCGAGGAACTCGATGGGGGTCCAGTCGTGCTGCAAGCCGTCGTGCCAGTGTTGCAGAATGACACTCGCGATGTCCTCGCAGCTCGGGTGGCAAAGCAGGAACATGTCATCTACCCGAAGGCGGTCAGCTGGTTTGCGGCAGGACGGTTACAGATGCGGGACAATGGCGCCTGGCTCGATGGCGAACGCTTGAGCAATTGCGGTATTCGGGAATATTCTTCATGACGACTTGGACAACAAAGTACCGCGTGACAAAAACGCTGGCAGCGAGCTTGCTGGTCACGTTGGCGCCCTTCAGCATGGCGGCCGAACCTGTCCTCACCACTCCCACCAGCCCCACCCTGAAAACCTACGAAGCACGCTATGAAGCCAGCGCCATGGGGCTGAGTGCTACCGCCTACCGCACACTGAAGATTGTGGAAGGCGAAGTCTATCAACTGCAGAACAGCCTGACGCTGACCCTGCTGGGCGCCACGGTCGGCAGCGTCACCGAAACCAGCGAATTCCTCTGGCAAGCCAGTGATCTCACCCCTCTGCAATACAGTTATGAGCAGACCGGCATCAGTGACCGCCACGAAAGCATCGACTTCGACTGGACCGGCAGCCTCGCCCAAAGCACGCTCAATGACGAATCCTGGAGCCTGCCCCTGCAGCCCGGCATCATGGATAAACTCAGCTACAGCACTCGCCTTGGCAGAGATATCAGCGAGCGCGGCTTGACCGAGGTCAGTTACAACATCGTGGATGGTGAGGAAATCGACGTCCACGTTTACCGGATCGCTGCCGAAGAAGTACTGAGCACCCCCGCCGGGAATCTCAACACCGTGCGCATCGAGCGCATACGCCGTGAAGGCAGCAGCAGAAGTACCACGGTGTGGCTGGCCAAAGACTGGGATTACCTGCTGGTGCGGCTGGAACAGATCAACGGCTCTCGCACCACCGAGCTGATTCTGCAATCAGCAACAGTAGACGGACAACCTCTCACAGGGCTTTGAGTGCCGCCCCATCACTCGTCGTCTTCCACCTTGCGCTGCATATCGTACTTGCGCATCTTCTCCACCAGCGTCGTGCGGCGGATATTCAAGCGGTCGGCGGCGCGCGCCACGATGCCGCCACTGTCGTTCAAGGCCTGCTCGATGAGATCCTTCTCCAGATTCGCCAGATACTCCTTCAGATCCATTCCGTTCAGAGGCAGCAGCGCCTGCGGTGATCCGACCCGGGGATCGCTGGATACAGGTGCCTGCATGACCGGCAGACTTTCCATCGATACTATCTCCTCCTCAGCCAGGTGGCGGAACTTGGGAGGCAGATCGTTCACACCGACGATGCCGTGCGGATGCAGAATTGCCATGCGTTCCACCAGATTGGCCAGCTCTCGGACATTACCGGGCCAGGGGTGACGACACATCGAGGCGATTGCACCGCTGTTGAAACGCACAGAACCGCGCTTCTCATGCTCAAGACGACTGATCAGCTCATTGAGCAGGAAGGGAATGTCGTCAGCCCGCTCACGCAGTGCCGGCATTTCGATGGGAAACACATTGACGCGGTAATACAGATCCTGCCGGAAGGTACCCGCTTCGATCATGGTTTCCAGGTTCTTGTGCGTCGCCGCAAAAATCCGCACATCGGTCTGAATCGTGCGTGTTCCGCCAACACGCTCATAGCTGTGTTCCTGCAACACACGCAGCAACTTGACCTGCATCGGCAGAGGCATGTCGCCAATCTCGTCGAGAAACAGGGTGCCGCCCTCTGCCAATTCGAAGCGCCCGACCCGGGTCGCGATGGCGCCGGTGAAAGCCCCTTTCTCATGACCGAACAGCTCGCTCTCCAGCAACTCTGGAGGAATGGCACCACAGTTGATCGGCACGAAGGGTTTGCTGGCGCGGCTTGAATTCATGTGCAGATTGCGCGCCACCACTTCCTTGCCAGTGCCCGACTCGCCGGTGATCAGCACCGTCACTTCCTTGTCGGCGACCTGCCCCATGATCTGTCGAATGCGTTGCACCTCGGCACTGGTGCCGACCAGACTGCGGAACATGTTGTAGTCACGCACTCCACCAATGTCACGCAAGCGGTTGTAATGCTGGTGATAGACCTGGGCTTTGTGGAGAGCATCGAGAAGGGGTTGGTAAGTCAGAGGCAACGGCAGGGTTGCCGTAATCAGGCTGCGTAATTCGTCGGAGAGATCGAGAGCATTGGTGTCCGCGGTGAGCAGCACCACAGGCACACCCGGTTCCCACCCTTTTACCTCGGCGATAATCTTGGCGAGTTGGTCCTCTGTCTGAGCACCAATCAATGCAAGCCGCACAGAGTCAGGAGATCTGAACTCTTCCTGGACCGTTTTGCGCCAGGTGCGACTGCCTGCCACTACCACCCGCTCACCGAGAAAACCCAACACCAAGGTCAAGTCGTGGCAGGATTTTTTATCGTCATCAATTAAGAGGATTTTCCCATGATCGGCGATATTCAAATTGACCTTTCCCAACTCGCATCCAGACTGATTTTTCTGCTCTTTCCAGAGCCGAAGCAATTAGACAATGCGAGATTGGATTAGTCAATTCAAAGCTTGGCGGCACCCGGCTCGATGCTGTCCCACGCGGATTTGACGGTGATAAGCAGCGCCGCAACCTCATCGACAATCGTCACATCATTCCGAAGATTAGCCTCCAGCAAACGCCGCTGCATGTAGTCGTAGAGGCTGTCCAGATCAGCCGTGATAGAAGCGCTGGCCTCCTTGTCGAGACTCGCCTGCAAACCGGAAATGATGGAAATGGCCTTGCCCAGCATCAGTCCTTTCTGGGCGATGTCGCGACGCTGCAGAGCCCCCTTCGCTTGCAGCATGCGCTCCAGTGCGCCGTTCATCAGCATCTGGATCAGGCGATGCGGGCTGGCGCCTTCGAGCGCACTCTCTGTGTCAATCTTGCGATACTGCGCAAGAGCAGATTGTCTGGCGTACATAGGAGTCTCCAATAGCTAGCGTAGTGGTGTGCGAATTTCGTGATTACTTTTTGCCCATCGTCGCGCTCGCGAGATCTTCCAGCAGGGTCAGCTGCGAGGTCAGAAAATCGGCGGTCGTGTTCAACATGTTGATGATCTTGTCGTTAGCGAGAAACGAGGAGCGCAGACGTTGCTCGGAACGTTCGATGCGCTCGTCCAACTTCACGCGCTTCTCGGCGATGTCTTCCAGCTCCAGATTCAACGCGTCGGTGCGCGCCGTGAAGACGCCCTCAGTGCCCAGATATCCATCCAGCAATGTCGTCAGACGGTCTGCCACGCCTTTGATGTAGCTGACCGAGCCACGGGAACCGATGTCGCCGCCGCTGACTAGCAGACGGATGCCACTGGAGGGGTCCGGTTCGCCGGAAGCATTCACGCCGATGGCCCCCTGCGCGCCCATGCCGAGACTAAAGCCCAATATCGACCCCGCACTGCCGCCCAGATCCGTGATGCGCACGCTGGAGGAAACGCCGGTACTGGTGGAAATGATGCCGAAACCACCACTGACAGGATCGTACTCGACCACCACGCCCACACCTGCCCCGAGGAGCGCCGGGCTGTTGTTGATCGCGGTTTGCATGCCTGCGGCGACTACTGTCGGGTTGAGATTGCCCAGCACACCAAGGCTGATGGAATCGGACTCGACACCATCCACTGTCACCTTGAAGGTGTCCGAGGGCGTGCTGGCTGCCAGGTTTCCGTAGGTCGTGTTGAGATAAAAGCCGGGCCGGGCTGGCACATTGCCGGAGTTGGCGCGCAGATACTGGCCACTGCCGGTCGCTTCGATCCCGTTGATCGTGCCTTCAACATCGACCCCCGCCGTGGCAGTGGCGACAGGATTGAGGCCATTGAACAAACCGAGTTTGCTGCCCGCGTTGCTGCTGACATCCGTGAACTCGATCTCGTCTGCAATACTGGCGGAGGCAAAGGTGAATTTCCCGAACTGCAGGTCTGCATCATAGGAATAGCTGATACTGATGACTTCGGCATCGTCACCAGTCGTGTTGGCGTCGCCGATAGCAAAGTCATCCGCCGTCAGCATGATCTGGGCAGCGCTGCCGGTGGCCACTGTCGCAAAATAGAGCTGGTCGCTGTCGTCCAGTCTCGCTTCCACCAGTCCATTGAGCGCCGTCGCGTCGATCGCGGCCTGCACTGCCGCGAGCGTGTTCTCAATGGTGCCGGGCGTCTCGCCACCAAAGGAGACCAGGCTGGCATCCCCATCGACCAGCACTGCCACGCTGGTATCGCCGCCATCGAGGCTGACACTGAAAGCGCGGTTGTCTGCCGAGAAGTCATATCCCGCCGTCAACACGTCACCAGCAGCGGTGCTGGCTGCATCGGCCTGGAACAGGGGATCGGCTAGCAGCTGGGCGTTGATCGCCGCCATCAGCGCATCGGGAGAAGTGTAAATCTGGGGGCTGCCACTGCTGCCCGGAATGGTGATCAAGTCGCTGCTGACCCCATTGATCTCCAGCTTGAAGCTGGTATCGGCATTGAGCGTCACAGCGGTACTGAAATTCTCGCTGGACAGCCCGGTGGGCGTAGCCAGCCCTCCCAGCGAATTTGTCGCAAACGGCCCCTGAGTCGACTTTGTGAAGCCGAGCGTATCGGCAACGGCCGCATCCGTGGCGGTAAAGGCGATGGTCGAGTTGGCGCCATACATATTGGAGCTGAGCACAAAACGGTCTTCATCAGCATCGAAGGTCACGGCCACCGAGTGCTTGGCGGTGGTCAGTGTCGCCGCGCTGTTGATGGCGATCTGAATCTGTTCTGCCAGGGCGTCAGCCGTCGCATAAGTGCCATGCGCCAGGGTAACAGCTGCCGATGTGCCATTGAGTTTCAAGGTAAAGCCATCGTTGTCGTCATCGATGACGATGTTGCCAGCGCCAAGAGTGGCGACCTCATGACCATTGTAGCTACCGGTGGTCGCCATCCGGGTGATCTCGATGTCATAGGTGCCGGATTGCGTCAGTGCGTTCGAGCTGGCGTAGCTCAGATCGCTGTCGGTCGTCGTGCCCGCCGTCGCAAACAGAGCCAGAATGTCGCTGGAATTGGTGGCAAATTTATCTGCAAATTTCTCTGCATCAAACTCCAGCAGGTAACCGTTGTTCTGATTGGTGGAAATACCGATCTCGCTCAACGAGCGCACATTCCCGGTCAGCCCGGACACTGCTGAGCGCAGGACACTGTTGATCTCTGCCATCACCATCCGCAGAGTGGAGTCGCCAATCAAGAGACTGCCCTGCCCGTTCGCGCCCGCATTCGGATTGAACGCAGTCAGTGCATCCGAGATACCTTTCAATTCGTTGTAGGAGTCGGCAAAGCTTTGCAGCTTGTCGGAGATGGCGGTGGAATCCTTGGTGACCGACACAGTGACCGGCGCGGCCGTCACTGTTTTCAAGGTCAGCGTGGTACCACTGATGACACCTGTCACCGAATTGCTCGCACGGGTCACGGCGAGACCGTTCACGGTGAATTCCGCATCAAGTGCCTCAATGGTCTGCTCCATGCGGCTGGAGCCCGTCACCTCGCCTTCTGCGGTGTTCAGTCCGAAGCCGTCGAGACCCGTCACCGTAGTCGCCGTCAGACCCAATTCGGCAGAGGCTGCAGTGCCCGAAACATCCACATCGGTAATGGCGATGCTGCCGCTGCTGCCAGTGCTGAGTCGGGTAAACACCAGCGCGTCGTTCTCGTCCAGGCTCGCTTCCACATCGCTGTCGAGCCCCGCCGTCACCAGTGCCTGATTGATCAGATCCACCGTGGCGGCACGCGAAGCCGACACGGTATTCAAGGTAATCGCCTGCGCGGGACCACCGTCCACCGCAATACTGAAAGTGGCATTGTTCGCCGAAAAGTCGAAGCCATCGGACAACACTGTGCTGCCGGTAACAGTCGCGGCGCTGCCAGCAGAAAGGACCTCCAGCGTGGTCGCAAAACCGGTGTCCAGCGTTTCGAAACTGAGGTTGTCATTGTCACCCACCGCAAGGACATCGCCTGCGGCATACCCATTGAGGACCAGCTGCGCGTCGAGTGCCGCTTGAATCGCCGTCAACGCTTCACCAGTTGTGTTGATAGCGGGATTGGACGCCACGGTAATATCCATGACGGTGCCCATGTAACTAAGGCTGAAGGTCTTGTTGGCCGTATCCAGACCGCCGCCAGTGGCGAGGTCTGTCGACCCGGTTGCCGTCACGGCGTTCAACGACGCACTCTGACTGGCGAGGCTGTAATTGAGGGCTTTCAAGCCTGTAGTGCCAGTTGCCACCACTTCGAGACTGTTCTTCTCCCCGCTCTCCTTGGAGCGGAACACCAGCCGATAGCCAGAGCCGTCATCCACGATGCTGGCCTGCACACCAAAGTTGGCATTGTTGACCGCATCGCGAATGCCAGAGAGCGTGTTGTTGGTGGAATTGATGACAATGCTGCGCGACTGCGCGGCAGTATTGAGCGCAAAGCTTTCATAAGCATCGTCGTTATCAAAGGTCGTGGTGCCGAAACGGAAGGTCAAGGTGCCAGTTCCCACGACACTCGTCACCGCCGTGTAGGAAGAGCTGGCAATCGAATGCGACTGGGCCAGTTGCGAGACGGCAACGGCATAAGTGCCAGCCACAGCGGCGGTGCTTGCCGTTCCGCCAATCGCAGTGTCGTTGCTGCTTTTTACCTGATTCGCGTTGAAAGTCGACGGCAAGGCCAGAGAACTCAGAGCGGCGTCAAAGCTGCTCAGAGACGTCTTCAATTCTCCGAAGGCAGAGATTTTAGCTTCCGCCACCGCCTGCTTCAGATTGAGGCGTTTCTCCATCGGAGCCCGCTCGGCAGTCAGGATTGTCTCGACGAGTTCACTCGTCAACAGCCCCGATCCCACGCCGAGTGATTGTATTGATGCCATGCACTGCTCCTGAATTCACGCGGTCGAAATCGACTGCGTCTCTCTCATGTCACAGGGTGCAATTCAATTTATGTGCCAGTCGATGCAGCGATGCTCACACGAGGCGCAAACCCTGATTATTCAGCGTTCTCACAGGAAAAATATCGGCACGCCGACGCTGATCTTGATCGGCAGGGCAGCAGAGAATTGCCCGCACAGGCAAAAGCTTGCCGTTCCGAGGAATCTGCATTAACTTCCTGCAACACCAACCGCTCATCAGGAATCCCATCCCCATGTCAGCCGTCATCGCTATTTTTACCGCAGCAGAACGCGCCGCAGCACCCCAACCTCATCACTCTGTGTCCATGGTGGCCGGAGCAGGCATCAGCGGAGATCGGCACTGCAATCAGCAAGAGAGTTTTCTGGCGCGCCCCCAGCCAGAGCGGGCAACCGAAGCGACTTTGATCGAGGCTGAAGCGATTGATGCGTTCAATCAAACTCAAGGCCTGGCACTGGGGTATGGTGATCTGCGCCGCAACATTGTGACGCGTGGTGTTGATCTGAACGCACTGGTGGGCAAGCGCTTCCATCTGGGCGACATCGAATTCGAAGGGATCGAACTGTGTGAACCCTGCAATAGCCTCGCGCGGCGGATTACCCCCCTGGTGCTGCCGCATCTGGTACACCGTGCCGGTTTGCGGGCAGCCGTGCTCAGCAGCGGCACACTACAAGTGGGAGACCGTTTCAGCCAGGAAACGCAGGCAAAAAAAAGCACGCCCTGAGGCGTGCCTGAAAAATCCTTCGCATGACTATGTGTGTGTTGCGTTCATTCTGGCTTTCGCAGTCAAAAACTCTTCAGACCTGAGCCTTGAAGAGTGACAACGGCTCTTGCGCCTCGACTTTACGCGCCAGCTCCAGGGCTTCTTTGCCACCGAACTGCCGCACCAATTTACGTGATTTGCGATCCACCACGGTGACCGATGGCTCCGTCGTTCCAGAGTCGATCCCGAAGATGATGTCGCGTTGCACTGTTTGTACGTAATCGTTGAGGCACGCTACTGCGGCCTCCAACTGGCGGTTACCGCTCTGGTGGTCACGCTCGCTCGCCCCAGGTCGGTTTTTATTATCAGCAAATCCCTCGCGCTCTTCTCCTTGCCCGGCATTGTCTTCGTGACCATTGTCTTCACGGAAACCATGGTCGTGTGCAGCATGGTGATGTTCATCCTCACTACGCCCGGCCTGCACCGAATTCACTTTGTCCCGGGCGAGGGTCGGCAGGAATCTTGTAATACTGATATCAGTCAAGGTATGCCTCCAGAACAAGTCTCATTGACTTACGTTCGACCAACCCAAAGCAAAAAAACCGCTCCGGTACTTCGGTTTAAACCGAAGCCCAGAGCGGGATGTCACCGGTTACTGCAGCAGAGACAGAACTTGCTGCGGTGCGGCGTTAGCCTGAGACAGAATCGAGATACCTGCTTGTTGCAGAATCTTGCTTCTGGACAGTGAAGCGGCCTCTGCGGCGAAGTCGGCATCCTGAATTCGCGAGTTCGCTGCTGTCAGGTTTTCAGACACTACCGCCAGGTTGGAGATCGTGGATTCCAGTCGGTTTTGCACCGCACCGAGCTTGGAACGTTCAGAACTCACGCTTGCCAGGGCATTGTCGATCGCTACGATTGCAGTGTTGGCACCGTCAAGAGTAGAGATGTCGATGTCCTTCACGTATTGACCAGTGGTAGCACCACCGAATTCACCAATCTCCAGGCCTACTGCAGCCAGACCGGTGTTGCCATTCACGCCGGCAGACACAGTGATTTCACTGGCAGAACTCAGAGTCACTTTGGAGCCTGTGGTTTCTGCAGTGTTCGCGTAAGTACCCGCAACAGCGAAGTCACTCTGACCGATACCAGCGACGCTCGCGTCAAGTCCGAAGTAGGCGCCGACCGCTGTACTGGCCGCTGCCTTGTCAACCGCTACAGAGATGTTGCGGCCATCAGCAGCGTTCAAGGTGATCGAACCGCCGTTGAAAGTTGCCGTCACACCAGTAGTACCTTCAGAGGCGTTGATCAGATCGACAGTAGACGCAATGTCAGTCGCCTGGTCGCCAGTAGAGGTCAGTGTGCCGACGCTCGTGCCGTTGATGTACAGGTCAGATGCATGGCCAGTTGTGGCAGTTGCAGCCGCAACGTTGGCGGCAGTACCACCGACCACAGTTGTCGCGTTCACAGTCGCAGTAACACCGGTTTCAGAGGTGCTGCGGTTGATCGCGGCAGCGATGGAGATACCGCTGGCGGCCTTGCTGCTGGAAGTGGCAGTCACGTCAGAGGCTGTATCATCAGTCGCGACAGACGCGCCAATTGCCACACCATTGATCACCAGGTCACCAGTAGACAGCGTGTTTGCTGTACCACCGCTGGCCACTGTCTGTGCATTGGAAGTGACAGAGGCAGTTCCCGCGGTGTAGCTTCCTGCCGCCAGACCGGAGTTGGCCAGGGTGGCCCCTGCTGTGCCGTCGCCACCGCTGACAGTGATGCTGCTGGTTGCGCTGTCTGCCACCAGAGTGTAACCACCGGTGTAGGTCGCTGCTGCTGCCACACCAGTAGATGCCGCTGTCAGAGTCGTGAAGGAGGTAGTGATGTTGCGGCCATCGGCAGCTGACAAGGTCACACCCTTGTCGTCATCGCCTGTGTCCGTTGCTGTCACACCAGTTTGCGCGCTCTTGGCATTGATGGCTTCGACGACTGCGGAACGGCTGCTGGCTGCGTCGCCAGTGGTGGTGACGTTAATCGCTGTGCCGTTGATGGTGATGGAGCCGGATGCAGCTGCTGCTGTCATGTCGGTACCCGCAACAGTGTTGGTGCTGACCATTGCTGTTACACCAGTTTCATCGCTGGAAGCGTTGATCGCGGCCACTTTGGAGATGGCGCTGGCTGCAGCGTTGGCAGTTGACGCTGTGTCATCTGCTGAGCTGGAAGCGCGGATCGCCACACCGTTGATGCTCAGGTCACCTGAGCCCAGCGCTGCGCTGCTGCCTACTGCAGACACACCACCGTTTTTCGCGGTGCCGATGTTGTCTGAAGTCAGTTTGCCGATGCTGAAGCTGACTGACTCGCCGACGTTCGCGCCGACTTGCAGTTGTGTGGACAGTGAGCCGTCCAGCAGGTTGATGCCGTTGAACTTGGTCTGTTCGCCGAGGCGGGTGATTTCCGCTACCAGCTGACCGACTTCGTCCTGGAGTGCCTGACGGTCAACATCGCTGTTGGTGGCGTTGGCAGACTGTACTGACAGTTCACGGATACGTTGCAGACCGTCGGTCATGGAACCCAGTGAACCCTCTGCAGTTTGTGCCAGAGACACACCGTCACCGGCGTTGCGGATCGCGACATTCAGACCCTTGATCTGAGACTGGAAGCGCGTAGAAATTGCGAGACCTGCTGCGTCGTCTTTTGCACTGTTGATGCGCAGACCTGAAGAGAGGCGTTCCAAAGCCTGGTTACTACCAGCCTGAGAACTGTTCAGATTACGCTGAGCGTTAAGCGATGCGATATTGGTATTAATTACTTGAGCCATTCTTTGATACTCCTGGTTGGACACGTTAAACTGAGCCGCATATCGGAGAAGTATTGTTGCTCACCCCTATGCGTTATCAGGGTTAACGACACGAGTAAAAAAAGCTTTAGCAGGACTGTATAAATTTTGTTGTTTTTCAACAGACAAGCGAAAAAATCGCTAAAACTTGAGAGAAAACCTTATCGGCCCCGTTTTGAAAAGCATTAATTTATTTTTGGAAATTACATGAAAAGCAACCAGGACCACTCACGAGAGCAGCAGGAACGCCACTGGCAGGAGATACTGAGCCTGTCCGTGAAGATGCGGGAATTTGCGGAAAAACGTGACTGGCCGTCGCTGCAAAACGCAATGGAAAAACGGGAAACGCTTCTCCCTCTTTACTTTAATGAGAACACTTCGGCACCGAAGGTCACGGAAAAAATAGAACGGATCGGAATTTTGCAGAAAATCGACAAGACTGTATTGGAATTGACGAACAAGAACAAAGGGCTTCTGACCAACGAGATCGTCAGATTGCAGAAAGGCAAGAACGGATTGGCAGCCTATGCAGCAGGTCAGTCAGAGCCGTCAGCATAAAACGGCCCCACACGCCCTCACAGCGCTTAGATGTATTTGAAAATGGACAGCTTGCTGACGCGCGCGAAGCTCGCCTGTGCCGCCTCCAGAATGAAACTCTCCTGACTCAATTGACTGATAGCCTTCGAGTAATCAAGGTCGGCGATTTCCGACAGTGCTGATTTGATCACCAGTTCGAACTCGGCATTGTTGCTGCGGCTTGCTTCCACCAGATTAAGGCGGGCCCCCACCGAGCTGCGCGTTTCCAGCAAGGTCGTCTGGGCGTTATTGAGATTGCCGAGGGTGTTCGCCACTTCGTTCGCCAGTGCCTGCTTGTCGGCACCCGTGTCGCTGAGGTCTTTGAGCGCGACAATGAAATCTTCGAGGTTGGTCAATAATCCCTTCTTGTTGCTGGATTCCACGATGAAGGTATCACCAACCATCGGCTCACCCGAGATCCGCACCCCCGCCCCTTTGAA
The DNA here is from genome assembly GCA_040384465.1 of Pseudomonadota bacterium. GTDB lineage: Bacteria > Pseudomonadota > Gammaproteobacteria > Pseudomonadales > Pseudohongiellaceae > UBA5078. Next base: position 171,328 of record JAZKJF010000008.1, read on the forward strand.
CTCGATCAGCTCGCCCGAAAGAAAAGGCTGGTTCTCCTTGAGGATACGGCCATCGGAAGCCTGCTTGATGTTGTAGGTCAGCAGCGGTGGATCTACTTCATCCATCGGCCGGAATTCGATGATGACATCCTCTGGATAAAATTTGGCGAATGCAGCCGGGTCGGTAATGCGCTCTCCCCCGATGATGGCTGGCGGCACACCCCGGTTACCGGCGTTGGCATGCCCCACGACGGTGTTGACCACGCTCTTCACATCGACAAACACTTCCTTGCCGGAATCGCTGGAGGCCACCGACGTCGCCGGGGCAATCTGAATGGACCGCTGGCCCTCGTCGCCGACATAGCGGTAACGGCCATCGTCACCCAGCACAAAGGGTTCGGACTTGCCCTGATACCCGGCGAAGATGAACTCACCGCTAGCGTCGCGGCTGTTCATCATCTGTGCCATGGACTTCACCACACTCTGCATCTCGATGGCGATGAAACCACGCTGCTCTTTGTTCAGTGCACCGTCGCCTGCCTGTGTCACCAGTTCCTGGGCACGCAGCACCAGATCGCTGACCCCGGCAATCGCCACCTCTTCACGTTGCAGACGATTGGTGAGTGTTTCCAGATTGCTGTTGTACTGATCGTTGAGCGCCAGCTCCTGATTCAACGCCAGAATACGCGTGGTGGCGATAGGGTCATCCCCGGGAGTCAGCACCCTCTTGTTGCCGGCAATCTGCTCCTGCGTCTTGCTGACCGCCTTCTGGAGGTCAAGCATGCCGGCCAGGCCGGTGGCGTGCATCTGCATTGTCGAGAGTCGTAAACCCATATCCCTTACCTCTGCGTTTTATAAAGACAGCAACGCATCGAACATTTCCTTGGCCATGGAGATCAGGCGGGCAGAAGCGTTGTAGTGCTGTTCAAATTGAATGAGGCGCGCAGCCTCTTCATCCATATTCACCCCGGACACCGACTGCAGGGCCGACATCGATTGCCGCAACAGCGTCTCGCTGGCAGCCTGACTCAAACGCCCCTGGCTGGTCAGGATGCCGAGGTTTTCGACCAACTGACCATAAGCGCCTTGATAGGTGAGATTGCCATTGGACAGGGTCAGGTCGTTGTTGAGCGACAGCATCGCCGCGCCGTTGCGATTGTCCGCAGAACCGTCGGTGTTGTAGCTCACCAGAAAGGTATCCCCCGCCTGCGGTGCGCCGCTGATGCCTTGGCCGCTGTTGATGCTGACCTGATAGCCCATGAAATTGCTCTGCGCTACCGGCGCTGAACCAAACAGACCGTTGGTGCGGTTGGACGACAGGCGGGTATTGGCGGCGAGTTGCACATCGACGGTGCCGCCAATCGTGAAATCACTGGTCAATGACACACCCCGGCTGCTGCCTTGAAAGAGCGCGCCATAAGTGCCTTGCACCGCGCTGATCGCCACCTGGGAAGCACTGCCATACGCTTGCGAAGCGATGGTCAGCAATCCGGCGCCATCCACGCCCACCGTCACCGGATCACTGCCATTGGCGGTCAGCGCGGCGTTGATGGCGTTGCCGATCAGATCCACCACTTCGCTGGCGTCGGCGGCGCTGCCGGTGAGTGTCACCAGCACCTTGTCCTGACCATTCACGCCGATCTCGAACTGGTGCGGCCCGTTCACCGTAAAATCGAATCCGGCAGAGATGCTGATATTGCCCGTGAGCATGGCGTTGGAGCCCGAGGTCTGCTCGCCACTGGCTGACCCAGTGACCACCAGATCCTGCATGGTGCTGCCGGCCGTCAGGCTGATCACCGAATCGGCGCCCTGACTGGTCGAGGTGAACCGCAACACGCCGTTGTCATCCAGGTCGACTGTGACGCGCCCGTTCAGTCCGGTAAGACCTGCCGAGGCGTCGATCTGCGCTTGAATGTCGGCTACCAGCGCACTGCCATCCCCGGCGGCATAACTCTGGTTGAGCATGATCGAATCGGAATAGGCATCATCGACGCTGAGCAGGAAGCTGCCGTTCTGCGCGGAGAAATTGAAGGCATTGCGCGCATCGAGCCCACTGGCATACACCGCTGGCATAGCGCCACGATCCGGCCCCGTGATACGCAAAGGCTCGATGCCCAGAGGATCACCACCGGTAATGTTGCTCACCGTAAGGGTTCGCTCGCCACGGGCGGAACGCAGCTCGATGAAGCCTGACGCATTCAACTCAACCTTGACCACCCCGGCCCCCATGGCATTGTCGATATCCTTCTGCACTGCTCGCAGCACATCACGCGCTGCATAATTCCCAGGTGTCAGGGCCACGGCGGTTTTACCCAGACCGGTGTCGATGGTGAAGCTCGAATTCACGGCGATGTTGACCCCCGCATTCATGTTCTTGCGGCCGACGATGGAGCGCAGATCGCCATCGCGTACTGTCACGGAATCTCCCGCATTGCCGCTCACTTTGACCTGCAGGTCGACGCCTGTGGTAGAGCGCACTGTCAGCCTTGTGCCATCGCTTTCCGCAAAAATGCCCATGGCGGTCAGCGACTTGTTGGTATTGATGCGGTCGCGCACGAAATCCGCTGTCAAGGGATCAGGCACCACTTGCGGCAACAACTCCCCTGCCAGCACCAGGCGCGGGTCGGTCAGCTCGACGCCGTTGAGCGTCAGCGTCAGCGGCGCGCCGCTGCCGTCACTGCGAAACTCCGACAGCTGCATGCGGGTCAACGCACTGGCACTGATACCATTCAGGCCGGAGAGCTGTTGAGCAATCTGCGCGGCAGTCTGGTTCTGACCAAGCTGCACGCGAGTTTCGGTCACGTAACCGTTGACAGGATCGGTCGTCAGCAGCGTCACCATCTCTTCCTGATAGCCGTTGTTGGTCAACCCGAGATTAGCCCTGGCGGCCCCACTGCCCAGCGTGCTGACCGACGTGCCACCTGGGTCATCCGGAAATACATCGTTAACGACACCCGGCGAGAAGCGCTGGTTGTTCAGAGGCGGACGCAGCGACACCGGGTTGGCGGGATCGGAATAATCCAGCACGTCGTAAGTGGTCGGTGATGTAAAACGGATTAGGATCGGCGGGCTCAGCTCACCGGGGACACTGGTAAAGGCGGCGGTCGTAATGTCGGTGACCTTGCCGGGCAGAATGAAGGCCCCACCCTGATTCCCGGCGCTGGTCTGAGTACGCACGGGAGAGGCGAAGGCAAAGGCTTCGGGCCGGGTGATCAGCACTTTGATGTCGCTGGCGCCCTGCGTCGTTGGCTGAATCTGGAACTTGTCACCCGCCTGGAACGAACCGGACGCGATGTTGATGGAGAAACCATCAACCTCAATCTTGTGCGGAAGTTTGTCACCGAGCACGCCCTGCGCCACCAGTTTGCTATCGGCTTCCCGCAGCAGAGAGTACTGCAGGCCCGGGCCGGGGAAGTCCAGTTTGTAGGTGCTGGTGGTCAGCTGACTGACGTCGTTGATCATCACGGACAGCTGGCGGTCGTTGGGGGGCGCGTTGGTGGAATCGCCGCGCACCCGGTTCTTCAACAGCACCGGGTCGTTGATGTCGGTGAACAGGGAGTGGCCCAGATTGCCTTCGAGATCGATGCCGAGGTGCTGCTGTTTGTTGATGCCGTCAGAGAGCGCCAGCGCGATCCGGCCCAATGACGCCAGCGCTGGTTCCAATGCTTCTTTGCGAAAGCGCACCAGCCCGCCCAGTTCGCCGCCGGTCAGCTGATTGGTCACTATGCGCACTTCATCGTTGAGTCGGAAGGCGATCTCTCTGCGGTCGGGCTGCAGAGGGCCGGCAATCGACATCACTTCGCTGGGGTTCGGCCCGATGACCAGGCCCTGCCCTTCGCCGATAAACACGTCGATGGTCTGGTTGCCCTGCGGCACCACGGAGACCTCCACAAACTTGGAGAGATCGCGTACCAGCGCATCGCGCCTGTCGAGCAGATCATTCGGGTACTTGCCGACAGTCGCGCCCACCGAATTGCCAATCGCGTCGTTGAGTTGGGCGATTTCCTTGGCAATCGTGGTGACATTGGCGGCGAGTGTGTCGAACTGTTTATTGATCGCGATGTTCTGGCTGAGCAGCTTGGTTTCCAGCGTTTTGAAGTTCTGCGTCAGCATGTTGGTCTGGGTCAGCAGCAGCTGACGCCCCAGCAGCGAGGCCGGATCGTTCGAGGACTCATTGAGCGCATCGAAGAAATTGTTCATCCCGGTGGCAAGACTGCTGGACGGGCTCGCGAGCAGGTTGTCGGTCTGGTTGATGTTGGAGAGGTAAGCATCGAAATCGGCGAGCACCGAGATGTCGCGGCTGACCTGGTCGACCAGATACTGCTCGGTGTTGCGGAAGATGTCCGTCACGGTGACGCCGGTGCCGACGAACCCCGCGCCCGTCTTCATCGCGGTGCTGGTGGCGGCGGAAATGGACTGACGGCTGTAGCCATCGGTGTTGGCGTTGACGATGTTCTGTCCGGAGATCGATAGCGCGAGCTGGCTGAGCTTCAGTCCGGATATTGCGGTGGTAATCAATCCAGCCATTCAGATCACCTCTTCCCTTCGAGCTGACGCAGGCCCATCTGCATGGTGTTGCTGTGCATTACCCGGGTGAGCTTGCGGGCATACACCGGGTCGGTGGCGTACCCGGCTTCCTGCAGGTGGCGCGCGAAGGACTCGGCGTCGTGACTGTTGTTGAGGGCTTCGCGATAACGGGGATTGCCTTCGAGGAAATCCACGTAGTCGTTGAAGCTGTCTTCGAAAGAATCGTAGGAGCGGAAAGTCGCTTTCTCCAGACGCACCACGCCATCTTCATATTCGGTGGTGTTGACGCTGGCACGCGCCCCGCTCCAGCGTGCATCAGCCTTGATGCCGAACAGGTTATGTGTGCTGGCGCCGTCGGGTCTGGCAACCATGCGGCGCCCCCAACCAGTCTCCAACGCCGACTGGGCCAGCAGCATGCGCGGATCCACGCCGATGCGCTCAGCCGCCCGCTCCGCCAGCGGATACAGCCGACGCACGAATTCCTGGGGCGAATCGATACTTTGCTCCCCCGCAGCCCCCATTCCACGGCCCCCATTTTCCTCCATCTCCAACCGAATCAATGCCTTGCGTGGGTCAGACCCACGGGTGGCAACGGTGACGGCGGCGGGGCGGGGTTCGAGGGTGCGAGTTGGTGGGTGTTGCTGTATGGAGGTTTCCAACGGGCCTCGGAGGGGAGCCGCAACGGCAACGGCGCCTTCGGGCGCGTCGAGGGTGGCGGCCGAGGCCTCCAGGCCAAACTGGCCCAGCATCTGTTCGTAGAGCACGTCGGCCAGGCCAAGTCCGGCGCTCTGGCTCAGGTGCAGGCTCAGCTGGTTGTCAAAATTCTGTTGGTGAAACTCCATCTCATTGCTGTTGAGGAAATTGCCTTCGCCGAAGGACTTGGTGCTGTCGCGCATGGCCTTGAGCATGATGTTGAGGAACAGCGACTCGAACTGTTGCGCCACCTGACGCAGTGCCGCAGGCGTGTTCTCCCGGCCCAGTTGCGAGATCGCATTCAGGCCGGAAAGGTCTGTGTAGACGTTCGGATTCTCTACGCGACTTACCATGTTCAGTCACTCATTTTCATCTGTCAGAGGGCGGCAGTTATGGCCGACACCGGTTGCCGCCTGGAGGTCAATTCTTGCCGTTGGCGCCGGGTTTCAGGCGGCAAACGCTTCCAGAGGGCCGTTTACAGAGGATGTAGCAAGACGAGTGCCAGAAACCTGATCTGGCACTCGTCGACGGGATTGGGGATGGAATTGGGATGTCGTTGGCAGGCGAACGAAAAATCAGATCACAATCAAATCGGCCTTCAGCGACCCGGATTGCTTGAGTGCTTCCAGGATTGCCGCCAGATCCCCCGGCGCAGCCCCCACCGCATTGATTGCCTGCACGATCTCGGAAAGCGTCGTTCCAGTGTTGAAGAGGAACATGCGATTACTCTCCTGCGCCACGGTCAAGTCGGATTCCGGTGTCACCACCGTCTCCCCCTCCGCCAACGCGTTGGGCTGACTGACCTCAAGACTTTCCGAGATGGTCACTGTCAAGCTGCCATGAGTCACCGCAGCCGGTGCGACCCGCACATGCTCACCGATGACAATAGTGCCGGTGCGCGAATTGACGATCACTCGCGCCACTGCAGCGCCCTGCTCCACCTCGATATTTTCCAGCTCCGAGACAAAAGCGACCCGGGTCTGTGAATCCAGCGGTGCTGACACCTTGATGGACACCGCATCAATCGCACTGGCCGTGCCCTCACCCAGGAACATGTTGATGGCCTGCGAGACACGCTGCGCCGTAGTGAAATCCGCACGTTTGAGATTGAAGGTCACGCTGTCACCGTCGCCGAATGCAGTCAGCACCTCGCGCACGGTGGTCGCCCCGCCCGGGATGCGGCCCACGCTCGGCACGTTGATGGTGACACTGGAACCGTCGGCAGCACCGACGCCAAGGCCGCCGACGATCAGGTTGCCCTGCGCGATCGCATAGACCTCGCCATCAACACCTTGCAGGAAGGTCCGCTCCAGGCTGCCACCGCGCAGACTCTCGGCGTTGGCCAGCGACGAGACCGTGATATCGATGGTTTGTCCCGGCTTGGTAAACGCGGGCAGCTCTGCCTGCACGGACACCACCGCGACGTTGGAAAGCTGGAAATTCTCGCCCGGTGGCAAGGGAATGCCGAACTGATTCAAGTAGGCGCGGAAGGATTCTGCCGTGAACGGTGCCTGAGTCGTCTGGTCACCGGTCCCATCCAGCCCTGTCACCAGACCGACGCCGACCAACTGGTTGGCTTGCACGCCCTGCAGATTGGCAATGTCCTTGAGACGATCGGCACTGGCCGGAGCCACCCACACGCTAGCGTTCAGCGTCACCGTCAACAACAGGGCGATGAGCGGATTGGTCGTAGTCTTTCTGATAATCGTCAACATGTCATGTTCCTGCCTGTGTGGTCCTGCGTGTCTGAATGCGATCTGGATAAACGTCTCGATCTGAACAATTCGCCTAGAAAGGCCACAGATTCCCAACGAAGAACTGCGTCAGCCAGCCCGCCTCGTTGGTATCGGCCAGCGTGCCGGTGCCGCTGTAAGCGATGCGGACATCGGCGACACGGGTGGACAGAATCGTATTGTCCGGCGAAATGTCTTCCTTACGTACCAGCCCGCTGATGCGAATGAATTCGTTGCCCCGGTTCAGCTGCAGCCATTTCTCGCCGCGCACTTCCAGCAGACCATTCGGCAGCACGTTGGCGACGGTGACGGTGATGCTGCCGGTCAACTGGTTGCTCTGATCGCTCTCGCCCGTGCCTTCGAAATCCACTGCGTTGGACGCATTGGTCGCCAGATTCAGGCCGGTGCCGAGGAAGCCATTCCCCAGCACAGCGGCGTCGTTGACCGTCAGTTGATTCTCGCGGCTGATCGAGGTGCCGGAGGATTTCCTGGCCGAGGTCGCCTCGTTAAGCGCGATAGTCAGCACGTCCCCTACCCGGTGCGCACGGCGCTGGTAGAGGTCGACGGCGCTGCGGGCCGAATAGATCGAACCGGTCGCTTGGGAGGGCTGAGCCAGGGTCTGCGTCAGCACGGGAGCGAAGTGCGGATCGTTCGGCTCTGGCAGCGCTACCGGTTGCGCGGCACAGCCAACGATCAGCAGACCGGTACTCAACAGACCTGCGAGCTTCAAGCGTGCGGCAAATCCTGTGGCAGTGCGGATGTTCGTGGTTGTCATGTTGCTTCTCCGGTCGACCCCAAGCAGATTAAAAAAGGGATTGTTTAAAAAATGTCTTATCAAAGATTCTGGCTGATGAACTGCAGCATCTGGTCCGCTGTGGAAATCACCCGTGAGTTCAACTCGTAAGCGCGTTGCGTGGTGATCATGTTGACCAGCTCTTCCACCACCTCGACATTCGAATTTTCCAGCGAGCCTTGCACCAGCACCCCCACGCCGTTCTGGCCGGGTGTCGTTTCCTGCGGACTGCCACTGGACGCCGTCTCGCGGAACAGGTTGCCGCCCATCGCCTGCAGGCCGGCCGGGTTCACGAAATCGACCAGAGGCAGCGTGCCGACCTGAGTAGGCGCAGTCTCGCCGGAGATCATCGCGCTGACGGTACCGTCAGTGCCGATCGTGATGGTGCTGGCGTTGGTCGGGATACTGATGCCGGGGTTCAGCGTCAGGCCCGAGGCATTCACCAGCTCGCCGTCGGCGCTCAGGTGGAACTGGCCATCACGGGTGTAAGCGGCGCTGCCGTCCGGCATCTGTATCTGGAAGAAACCACGGCCGTTGATCGCCACGTCCAGCTGCTCTTCAGTATTTTTCAGAGCGCCCTGGGAGAAGATCTTCTGAGTGCCGACAGTGCGTACCCCGGTACCGATCTGCAGCCCGGAGGGCAGCTCGGTGTCCTGAGTCGAGGCGGCGCCCGGCTGGCGATAGATCTGATACAGCAGATCCTCGAACACTACGCGGTCACGCTTGAAGCCGTTGGTGCCGACGTTGGAGAGGTTGTTGGAAAGGCTGGTCAGTTGTTTGTCCTGAGCCGCGAGTCCGGTTTTCGATACGTAGAGTGCTGCGTGCATGATGCTTTTCCTGTGCCAGGGCCCGACTATCCGGACCTGTATTGACTCTTGATTAATCGATCTATTATTGGACTTGCAACAGCTGTGCCGAAGTTTCGGAATTCTGCTGTGCGGTCTGCATCATCTTGATACTCATCTCGTAGCTGCGGGTCAGGCTTATCATCTCCACCATAGCGTCGACGACATTGACGTTGCTGCCTTCCACGAAGCCTGAGCTGACGCGCACCGCGCCATCCGCCTCTTCCGGCGCGCCATCACGGCGGCGGAACAGGCCATCGGCCCCTTTGACGAGGTCCTGGCTGACAGGGTTGACGAGTTTGATGCGGTCAAGCGCGGAGATGACCTCCGGCCCCTGACCAAGTTCACGAATGGAGAGTGTGCCGTCGGCACCGATCTCGAGTTTTTCGAAGGGCGGCAACGCGATAGGACCGTTATTGCCCAGCACCGGCAAGCCACTTCCGGTCTGCAGCTCGCCGAAGGGCGTCAGTTGGAGTTCGCCGGCACGAGTGTAGGCTTCGCTGCCGTCAGCAGCTTGCACGGCAATCCAGCCATCGCCATTCACGGCGAGGTCCAGATCGTTGCCAGTCTGGCGCAGCGGACCCCGGGTGAAATCCGTGGCAGGGTTGTCGACGCGGGTGTAGGCACGGGACGCGAATCCGTCCCCGGTCACCGGCAGTGCGCTGGCCTGTGCGAGATCGGCACGAAAACCGGTAGTGCTCGCATTGGCCAGGTTATTGGCGTGAATCGCCTGCGCCACCATATTCTGCGTGGCGGCGCTCATGCCGACATAGAGTGCTTTATCCATCTTCTGCTCCTGTTGCCTGGTAAGTGATCCCAGGCATCAGAAGCTGAAGGCTGGAATTACAGGTTGATAATGGTCTGCGTCGCGGAGTCGGTAGACTCGATAATCTGCGCGGCGGCCTGGAAGTTTCTCTGCGACACGATCAGCTGTACCAGCTGCTCGGACAGGTCCACATTCGAATCTTCCAAGGCGCCCGATTGGATCGCGCCCAGACCTGCGGTGCCGGCCCCGCTGGGGGTTCCTTCACCTGACTCTGCTGTACCAGCAAAGCGCGTGCCACCTATGTTGGCCAGCTTCGATGGATCAGCAAAGTCAGCCAGAGCGACCTCGCCGAGGATCTTCGACTGCCCGTTGGAGAAGCGCGCAGACACCAGCCCGCGGGTGTCGATCTCCAACCCGGTCAGCTGCCCTTTCGCAAAACCGTTCTGGGTATTGGACTGCACAGCGAAGTCACCGCCGAACTGGGTCAGCGCGGTGAGGTCGACTTTGAAGTTGGAGTTGGTCAACAGATCGGCGACGGTATTGTCACCCGGCACCGGACCGGCACCGGCCGGTTGCCCGGAGGCGTCCAAAGGCGTCCAGTTGGTGATGTAGATCGGATCCTGCGTGGTGTCATACAGACCATTGGCACTGAAGCGCAACGTGGACTTGGCCATCGTCGCCTTCTGGTCTACAGACCCCGGGTCATAACCAATGTTCTTGCCATCGATCTGGAAGTACACGCTCCAGAGGCTGCCGTCCGGGTTCAGCTCAGTCGGTCTTTCCTTCACAAAGTACTGGGTCAGAGTGTGCTGGTTACCAAGGCTGTCGAACACCGCAATGGCGGTAGAACGGTAGTAGGTATTGGCATCTTCAGGGTCGAAGGTATTGAGTTCGAACTGGGAACCTTGCAGTGCATCCACTTCATCGATGTTGCCGAAAATACTGCTCTGGGTAACCTGAATGTCCGCGCCATTGGGAAGCTTGCGCGCGTCCTGCATGGTGACGTTCTCATCCAGCGTGAAATCCACGACGCCGCCAATGACGATGGCATCGTTGTTGAGGTTGGACAAGTTGTCGATCTGCGCGCTGGGGGAGTTCACAGCGATTTCGTTGGCGCCGGTGCTGGCATTGCGGGTGGATCCCGTCACGGTGATCGAGCCGCGCCCGTTGGCGCCACCGCTGAACACCAGATCAAGTCCGTTGTTCTCTGTCACTTCCAGAACCGGGTCGCCGTCCTCGTTGCTGACAATCTTGGCGGTGAGGTTACCGGACGAAGCATTGATCTGGTTGGCCAGATCAGTGTAGCGATCCGAAGGCTGCACCTGGGTGGACTCGAAGTTGATGCCGTTGATGGCAAAGCGCAAGGGCAGGTTAGGGTCGGCGAAGGGGTCCGCAGAGCCTTTGTTCTCCGGGTCACCACTGTTGGTGCCGGTGATATAGGCCACCGTACTGGCTTTGGCGGTGATGCCGGCGACGTTCGAGAACAGCGCTGCGACTGCGTTGGCAGAGGCTCCGGCGGGCACGGTGATCTGCTGACGGTTGCCCTGGTTGTCGACGACCTCGATAATCTCCTTGGTGTAGCCATTGGAGACTGCGGTCATGCCTGTATTGTCATACTCGTTGCCGGTGAAGGTCGCCACAGAGCCAAAATCCAGCCCTGGTCCGTCGCCTGCAGTGCGCTGCCCCACCAATGCTGAAGTGTCACCCACGACTGACGGCGAAGGCACTACCGCCGGGTCGCTGACCAGCACCGACAGGAACGAATCGGGTCCTGTGTCCTCGGTTTTGATAGTCAGTTCACCCGTCAACGGGTCCATGCCAGCGACCACTTTGATGTTGCCGGGCGTGAACCCCATTTCTGTATTGATGAGGTTCTGCAGGGCATCCACCAGTTCGGTGCCAGTCTCATACTCAGTGTCCAGAGTAATAGGGCCGGAGGTGACGGCAGGGTCGCCATTGATCTCGTAGGAGATCGTAAAAGTGTAAGGCGTAGTGGCAAAGTCATAGCCATTGCTGACATCCACGCCACCCTGCGAGGTCGCGGGCACGCTATCGGACTCCACTTTCAGCTCATACTCGGCGGAATCGGTAATCTCGAAAACAAACTGGCCGTTGGCCGCAATCGAGACCTTCACGGCACCAGGCAGTGAAGACTGGTTGATCTGGCTCTGAATCTCGTCTTCCAATGCTTCAAGGCCGGAGTCTGAGTATTCACCCAGGTTGGCCGCCGGCCCCCCTGCGGCACGATAGTCTTCTTCCAGTTTGATCTGCAGCGTCTCATCGCCCACTGAAATGGTGAAACTGGTGTCGTTGGCCCCCAGGAAGTTCAGGTTTTCCAGATCCAGAGTACCCGTGCGACGCGCGGTGGAGAATTCCACGACCTGATCGAAGTTGACGCTGCCCGCCGTCGAGATGATCGGGTCAATCGACAGATTCTGGTTGCCAGCGGTCGTGGTTTTGAACGTGAAATTTCCCAGGTTGTCGATGGACACATCGATCTTGCCCAGCAAACCGGCGCTGGAGTTGATTTCGCCCTGAATGAAGTCTTCCAGCGCTTCATTGCCCGAGCCCGCACCACCACCCAGTGCCAGTGCTGCAGCCCCTGTGTTGCTGAAGTCATCGTCGATCACGATCTCGCGGGACACGCCATCCAGCGTGATAGTCAGGCCGGTGGGCGGCGCCGTCTTGCCGCGCACGTCAGTGGCAGAAACGATGCTGGACGCCAGCCCTTGCACCGCATTGATGTTGATGCGCGAGGAGTCGCCCTGCGCGGCGGTAGTCAGGATCAGACGGTTGTTCTCGACAGACACCACGACGTTGTCCGGCGATGCCAAACCAGGCGCTGCGTCCAGTTGAGTCTGTACATGATCGCGTACTTCTGTGGCGCTGGCAGTGTCCAGAGAGCTCAGATCAATGGCGATGTAAGGGCCACCGTTAACGCTGATGGAGAAACCCTGCGCCCCCCCCGCTGTATCGAAATCCAGACCGTTCTGAATATTGGCGCTGCCTATCGTACGAGCGGCAGTGGTGCCGGAGAAGTCCGTCCCCGTCGTGGAAAGTTTGCCCGCAATCTGTGCTTCGCGAGCGATACGCACACCGAGCTGCGGCACCCCGGAAACACCGCTGTTGGAGATCACCTTGCTGCCGATGATGGAAGACGGCGTCGCACCCGCATCGAGGTTGATGGCGCTCGCCACCAGTGTCGTGGCCTGTGGAGGAATGGAGCCGGTAGTCACCACCAGATCGCTCAAGGGTCCGCCACCAGCCGCCTTGCCCTCGGACGTTGCGGCAAAGCCTTGCAACCTCTCGCCCATGCTGTTGACAATATTGCCGCTCTTGTCGGTCCCGAAAGCCCCGGCACGGGTGTACACGTTGCCAGCCTCACCACGCAGGATGAAGAAGCCACCGCCGTTGATCGCGAGGTCGAGGGTGTTGTCCGTGAAGGAGATGTTGCCCTGGGCAAAGTTCTGCGCAATTTCCTGCAGTCCCACACCGCCGCCCTGCTGCCGGGAACCGCCACCACCGACCGTGGCGGCATAGACGTCGGCGAACTCCGCACGCGACGATTTGAAACCGTTGGTGCTGGCGTTGGCGATGTTGTTACCGGTGACCGCAATCTCTTCCTGCGCCGCGTTGAGGGCGCTCAAACCAATGTTGAAACTCATGTTGACACCTCATCCTCTAGGGGTTGAAACCGTTATATTGATCGTTTTAAATGCTTTAACTTATCTCTATATCTTTATGAATTTGTTACAAACTTGTTAGTTAATCTGGATCACTTTATCGAGCGGCGTCGGGCCGATACCGGCAAGGTTCAAGGTCAGGCCGCCACCGGGCTCAATGGTGACGCTGTTGACGTTGGCGCTGAGGTAAATCGGCAAGGCCTTGTTCTGATCGCCTTCGGGCACTTCCACGCTGAAGGAATACATGCCCGGGGGGAACCGCTCGTCATTGGCATCGAAGCCGGTCCACAGGAACTCGGCACGCCCTTCGGCCTGCGGACCAAGATCGAAGCTGTCCACCTTCGAACCGCTGCTGTTATAGACATTCAGTTGCGCCTGTCCGGTAGCGTGCGGGATATCGGCAATCACGCTGACACCACCGGTCTGGGTCAATGCCGTGATGTTGCTCTCGACGTGCACAGGGCGGCCGACCAGAGAGGTCGCCTGCAGATGCTGAGTCGACTGGAAGGAGTTGGAGAAGTCGCTGAAACTGGTCGACATCTTCTGCTGCTCTTCAAGCGACGAGAATTGCGCCAGCTGGGCGACGAACTCGCCATTCTCCTGTGGCTTGGTCGGGTCCTGATTCTCCAGTTGCGCAACCAGCAGTTTGAGAAATTCACTGCGCCCCATGTCGTTGTTCTTGGCCACCTCTTTGCCACGATCGGCAAGGGAGTAATCCGCCAGAACTCTGCTCAACGCGCTGTTGTCACCTATTTCACTCATAGTGGCCTCCTGTCGGCCCGGTCGGTGTTGCGGTATTCAGTGATTAGACTTTTCAACTACATCTGCCCAAGTGAGAGTACGCGTTGCATCATCGTGCGGGCGGCGCTCATGACATCGACATTGGCCTGGAAGGAGCGCGATGACGAGATCATGTTGGTCATCTCTTCCACGACATTGACGTTCGGGTAGAACACATAACCATCGGCATCGGCCAGCGGATGCTCCGGCTCGTAGCGTGGCTGCAAAGGTGCTTCAGACTCCATCATGCCTAGCACCTGCACGCCTTTGCCGCTGTCGGCTGCCTGCAGGGCGAAAGGGTCGACGGCGCCGCCACCAGCCAGTGCCGATTGCACAGCGGAGAACACCGGGTAGCGGGCTTTGTAGACCGCATCGGCGCTGCCAGCAGCGCTGTTGGCATTGGCCATGTTGCTGGCCGTGGCGTTCAGGCGAATGCTCTGGGCACTCATGGCAGAACCGGAAATATCGAAAATGCTCATCAGGCTCATGGGATTACTCTCCTCGCAGGGCTTTGATCAAGCCGGTGAACTTGCCGTTGAGAAACTGGAAACTGGCCTGATGCTCCAGCGCGTTGCGGGCGAAGGCAGCATTTTCGAGCTGCTCGTCCACGGTGTTGCCGTCCAGAGAGGGCTGCGCGGGAGTGCGATACAGGAGGTCGTCGTCGGAGAACGTGGAGACAGTGTTGCTGATGTGGCCTGCATTACTGGTCTGTAGTGCCAGGCGTTGGGTGGAACCACTGCCTGCCAGCCCCTCTTCTGCTCCCATTCCCATGCGGCCACGCAGCACACTGGCGAAATCGAAGTCGCGGGCCTTGTAGCCGGGGGTGTCGGTATTGGCGATGTTGCTGGCCAGAATCGTGGAGCGCTGGTCGCGCAACAGGAGGGCCTGTTCGTGGACACCGAGGGCGTTGCTGAAGTTGATGGTCATGGGTTTGCTCCGTACATAATCCCGACTTGCTTGTGAACGGGAAGGAGCAATACTTATGCCAAATAAAATATTTCATTTATTTCAAATGGTTGCAATTTATTGAGAGTGGAGACAGAGGCAATCGGCAAGGCTTTTCCGCTCTGGGCGGCAAGGCGGCGAAAGCAGGAAGGCAGAATTGGCAAGAGGTCAGCGGGCGCGGTAGTAAGTAGAGCCAGTCCCGGCACGCGTGACCTGGTAGCACGCGGACAGATCAGCGGGCAAGGACTCGGAGGCACCGAGCACCAGACAACCACCCGGCCTCAGTGTGGCGCGGATGCGGCGCAGGATGTCCTGCTTGCGCGCGGCGGAAAAATAAATCAGCACATTGCGGCAGAAGACCACATCGAAAGTCCCCAGCCCTGAAAAGCTGTCCAGCAGGTTCAGAGAGCAGAAATCCACCCGGGCGGCAATCTCTGGCTTGACGCTGTAACAGCGGTCCGTCCCTTCATCGAAAAACTGGGCAAGACGGGCATCACTCAGCCCGCGACTCAGACTCAGGCGGTCATAGCTGCCCTGCCGGGCGGCATTGAGCACCGCCGACGAGATATCCGTGGCGACAATGGTCGGCTCGCGCCGCAGTGTCAGGGGGTTTTTGCGCTTGAACTCGTCGATGATCATGCTCAGGGAATAGGGTTCCTGCCCCGAAGAGCAGGCTGCCGACCAGAGCCGCAGCGGCTCCTGTACGCCCTCTGCAAGCAACTGCGGCAGAATCACGTCGCGCAGCGTGTCGAAGGGAAAAGCATCGCGAAACCAGAAGGTCTCGTTGGTGGTCATGGCATTGATGACACTTTCTTTCAAACCACTGCGCGGCGCCTGTTCAATGCGCTGCACCAACTGGCTCAGCGCGCTGATCTGCAACTCATCCAGAATCTTGCGCATGCGATTGGCGACCAGGTACTGCTTGTTCTCTCCCAGCACAATACCGCAGGCGTCCTGCAGAAATGCCTGGAACTGCCGGTAGTCCTCCTGCGTAAACTGGAAACCGTCTTCAGTCGAATATGCCATAGTCTTTCTTACCAACCGACGCACCCTGCCGCTGCCGACAAGATGCGTCTGTTTGCCCTGGTTTTGTCCCTGCCGGTGACCCTAGGGCGCAGCCTGCGACCGCTTGCTGATCTGAGCCAGCACGCGCCGGGCCAGTTCATCAGGATGGAATTTCGCAAGGAAGTCATCTGCCCCAACCTTTTCCACCATCGCCCGGTTGAACACGCCACTCAGTGAGGTGTGCAACAGTACATGCATGTTCGCCAGTCGCGGGTTGGCACGGATCGATGCTGTCAGCGTGTAACCGTCCATTTCCGGCATCTCGATATCCGAGATGATCAGCGTGTAGTGCTGATGCGGATCCTCCCCCGCCTCCAGCATGTCCAGCAGATGGTTATGCGCCTGTCGGCCATCGTTGAGGAGAGTCGTCTGCAATCCTACTGCCTCGCAGCAGCGCCGGATCTGATTGCGCGCCACATTGGAGTCGTCGACGATCAGCACATGTTGCGGCACCGTCTGCGCCTGTATGGTCTTGCTGTCCTGAATGATATCGGCACTCAGGTCACGGGGCGGCGGCGAGACTTCGGCCAGAATCCGCTCCACGTCCAGTATCTCTACCAGACGATTTTCTACCTGCGTCACGGCCGTCAGGTAGTTGTCCTTGCCGGACCCCTTGGGTGGCGGATGAATCGCCTCCCAGTTCATGTTGACGATGCGCTCCACCGAGCTGACCAGGAAGCCCTGCGTCACGTCGTTGTATTCCGTGATGATGATGAAACCATCATCCACATTGGCGATTGGCCGGTGTCCGGTGGCAATACTCAGATCCAGCACGGAGATCGTCCGTCCGCGAATATAGGCGACGCCACGCACAACCGAACTGCTGCGCGGCAACACGGTCAGGCGCGGACATTGCAGCACTTCCTTGACCTTGAAGACGTTGATCCCATACACCTGATTGCTCGCCAGTTTGAACAGCAGCAACTCCAGCCGGTTTTGTCCGACCAGTTGAGTCCGCTGGTTTACTGACTCCATTAAGCCAGCCATGTCGATCTCCGCATCATCTTGTTTGAGGTTTTAGGGCTTACTGATCAATTTATCGTCTGGCACAGGACATTCCTGAAGTGCCGGAGGCAAATAAATCCAATCTTTGTTTTTGCTACACGGCACGCATATTGCTTATTTACTCAGCAACGAGAGGCGCTTGCTGGAAAATTGACGACACTGTGTCGCGATCGACGCAATCCGCTCCTGACACCCAAGAGAATCGGCAGCGATGACCAACGCTTTACCTGGCAATCACGCTCAGTGCGCCACACGGCACTGCTCCAGCCTCACGCTGAAGACTGGCAGCAGCTGGCTGCGTGCCATGCCGCTGGCGCATGCACTTCTGGTCGGCGGCCTCCTGAGCGGCAACGCCCAGGCCCAGCCTGCTGCCATAAGCGGTCATCAGCAGATACGCGAAGCCGTGCAGATTTTTATCGAAGACCTTCATGGTCCCTCGACCGCCGAACAACGCGTCGAGATCGTCATCAGCAGTATTGATCCCCGCCTGTCCATTCCCGCTTGCGACATGCCCCTGCAAACGCAGCTTGGTCAGCAGGCGGGCCAGCAGCAGGTCGCCGTCGGCCGACTGAACGTGCGGGTGGATTGCCAGGGCAGCGTGCCCTGGTCGAAATACGTGCCGGTGCTGGTGCGGGCCTTTGCGCCTGTATTAATGAGCACGCGACCGCTGGCCCGTGGTGACGTGATCGGCGCGGCCGATGTGGAACTGGTGGAGGCCGATCTGTCGACACTGCGACAGTCCTATCTGCAGGACAGCACGCTCGCCATCGGCATGGAAGTGAAGCGCGCCCTGCCCGCCAGCACCGTCATCAGCCGTGAAGCACTGGCCCAGCCTTTGCTGATCAAACGCGGCGACACGGTGGTGATGAGCGCGCAATCCGGCCCGGTGACGATCCGGCAGCAGGGTGTCGCCATGCAGAACGGGGAACTGGGTGCCCAGATCCCGGTACGCAACAGTAATTCGGATATCGTGGTGCGTGCTGTGGTGACCGGACCGGGGCAAGCGGACGTGGTTTTTTAGAGCCGCGTCACAGTTTTCAGCAATGCGTCAAAAAACCAGCGTTTTTTGGCAGGTTTTACTAAAGTTTTTTCGTTATTGGTCGTAAACATCAGGGTAAGCAGTTCAAATGCTTAATATACCCAGTAAATCAAGGTAAATGTCATGACTGTAAGCACTATTGGCAGCAACGCAACACCGACCCCGCCCGAGAACCGCACGACTGGTACGAGCGGCTCAGCGCCTGTCTCCATCAGCTCCGCGAGTTCACACCGAGCGTCAGTGTCCGGCAGCAGTGATACCGTGCACATCAGCTCGCAGGCGATTGATTTGCAGGGTCTTGAGGCTCACATCAGCCAACTCCCCGATGTGGACAAGGTCCGGGTGACCGAGCTCCGCACCCAGATCGCCAACGGCCAGTACCAGATCAATCCCGACCGAATCGCTGACAAGATTCTCGGATTCGAAGCAGAGTTCTGAACAAGAACTCTGCTCTGGACAGCTGACTGAATGCGCTCGCCTGGTTCGCCCGGCTTGCGCTTCGGCAGCGCCGCTGGCATCTGCCCCAAAATCAGATCGCCAGATTGACCGACAGGATTCGACGCCGCTGGCGCTGAATGCTGTTTTTGCGTTTTCACTGCCGCCAATCTGCGGCACTGGAGTGGACCATGGCTGATCTGACCCTGCACGACCTGCTGGAAAAAGACTTGCAAAACACTGTCGATCTTGAGAACTTGCTGCGCGCCGAACGTGCACAGCTTGAAGACAGAGATATCGGCGCACTCAGCAGAACCTTGATCGAGAAAGCGGAAGTACTGGCGGCCATCGAACAGAACGATGAGGCCCGGCGCAAATTGCTGGTGCAGCACGGCTATCCGGCGGACAACCAGGGCATGCGGCGTTTTTGTTCGGAATCCCCGCGTGGTGTCGCCCTCTACGATCAACTGCGCGAGCAGATCGCCCAGTGTGCCGCCCTGACCAACATCAATGGCGCCATTGTGCATCGCAGCAGGCTGAATACCCGGCACGTGCTCGATATACTGCGCGGCAAGGGGACGCAATCCAGCCTCTACACCAGCGCGGGCAGCACCAACAAGACCAGTGAAACAAGAGCCTTGGCAAAGGCCTGACAACGACCAGAAGCACACATGGCGAATAACGACAGCCAGGACCGCTATTACTACGGTGCGGGCGACATATTTGGCGTACTGCGCGCACTGCAAACAGAGCGCAGCAGCGTCAACGTGCAGTTTGATAACGGCGCGCAGCTCTATAACACGATGGTGCTGGAAGCCAATCTGAAGGAGCGTGTGTTCCTGCTCGACGAGGTCACTCCTCGTGATGGCCACCGCAAGGTGGAAGAAGGCATCACTTTCAGCATTCGCGCCAGCATCAACGGCATCAAGGTGCACGCCAAAGACCTGAAGTCATTGCGCACGCTCAACGACGAGTCCGGCCTCTACTACCTGGTTCCCTTCCCCGCCAAGCTGCTGTATCTGCAGCGCCGTGACGCTTTCCGGGCCATGGTGCCTGGCAGCATGATGGCGGTGGCCACCTACCGCAACGAAGAACGCGAAGAACCCCTGCATGGCAAGATCATCAATATGTCGGCGACCGGCATCCGCGTGTCTTTTCCTGGCGAGGTCACTCCTGAGTTTCAGGCCAACGAACGCTTCGACGCCCTGATTCGCATTCAGGCCCAAGAACAGAATCTGGAGTGTCATGCGGAGATCGTCTATTACGAGTACAACAAGGCACGCAACCTGACCATTTGTGGGTGCCGTTTCGTCGACCTGCAACGCCCGACCCAGCTGACCATCAGCCGCTTTGTGACCTTTTTGCAGCGAGAGGGCATGGCCTGATACAAGCCATCAGATAATCGGAAATGGTGGCCTCAGCGTTGCCAGCCGAGGCAGATCTTCCGGGCGATCCACATCCCAGCGCGGCTCCAGCTCAACCCACGTCAGGCCTGCCTGATGCAGCCGGTCGCGAGTGATTTCCAGTACACGTTCCGTTCCCCAAGGCAGTTCATCCGCTGCCTCGATGCCGGTCGGAGTTGCCCCGAAAAGTGCGTCGCAGAGCGCTGCATTGGCTGGCGCACTGCCAGCCTGTTTTCTCAAGCCCACCAGCACATAGCCGCCATCGTCCGCCGGACCGATCACCACCGATTCGCCACTGTCCAACACTGTCAACGCTTGCCGCAAGTATTCCGCATCCACCGACGGGCAGTCTGCCCCTACCAAAATCACGCTGTCGGCACGGGACCAGGCGTGCTCCACGGCATGTCGCATGCGCGCCCCAAGATCAGCGCCTTTCTGAACGTAGATATCCTTTTTATTACATATAGATAGGAACACTTCATGAGAGTGTTGATCAGAAGAGGATGACGAGGACGCTACCCATAACTCAGTCGCACACAACCCGGCACGCTGCAGGTTGCCGAACACGTAACCGATCAGCGCTTCGTGCAGCGCCAGTGCGCGTTCAGCCCCAAGCAGAGGCTGCAGACGCGTCTTCACCTCCCCCAGACGCGGTTCCTTGGCAAAGACAGCCAGCACGGACGAGGAGAATTCGTATTCTTCTTTATCCTTTATATTCAAATGGATGCTTCTTTTAGTTAATTTTCTTCTTGTAGTATTGTGCGTGCAACTTGGCGGGTGAAACCCCCAGTACATACAACAACCGCAGCCACCACATCAGCACCACCGTGCGCACTACACCATGCTGCTCCCAGCGCCGACTCGAAGTAACGACCTTCGCCCGCAGGCAGGCTGGTGGCGAGAGACGTCGCAGCGTTTTGCAGAGCGCAACATCCTCCATCAACGGCATGTCGGCGTAACGCCCCACTTGTTCGAACACGCTCCGGCGCACAAAGATGGCCTGATCGCCAGTGGCCACACCCGAGACGCGGGAGCGCAGATTCATCAGGAAGGCGATGCAGGGAAAGGCCGGATGGGAGCCACTGAAGCGGACATCGAAGCGGCCCCATAACACATCAGATTTCTCGAACTGCGCCAGAATCAAGGCCAGCCCGTCGTCGGGCAGCACGGTGTCGATATGCAGGAACAGCAGGATATCCCCGGTCGCCACAGCTGCTCCGGCATTCATTTGGCGCGCTCTGCCTGGCGCGCTGTCGACAAGGTAGTCCACCAACCCGGAGGTCGCCTCCCGGCTGCCATCGCGGCTGCCGCCATCGACGACGATGATTTCGTGGTGCCCACCCTGCATGAGCGGGCCCTGCCCACGACCGCCGCTTTGCTTCAAACCGTCGCTGGCAGGGCCTGCTCCTACAGGGGCGCGTGCCGCCTGCAGCAAAGGCAAATGACGCCGCAGGGCGTCCTCTTCGTTCAACACGGGGATGATGATGCTGATGCGCTGCCGGGAATCAGTCACTGAGCGCGCCGCCACAGCTGCTGCCCTGCCCGGCCGTGCAGCCGTAGCAGTGGTCGGCCGTGGCAATGGGATTACCGGCAAGATCCTGCCGTAGCAGATCGGCCAGATGCGGACGCGGTGCACGATCGCTGACGATCAGCGGCAACTGCAGCATCTGATTGAAGTCGCAGTCGTAGACGAAACCCTGATAGTCGACGCTGATCAACGTCCGGCACATCACCGTCGCCAGATTCGCCGCTGCGTAATGGTGGCGCAGGATATCCATGTATTCGTGATACAGGCCCTTGGCCAGCAACATCCCGCCGAAGCGGCTGATGGGCATGTTGGTGATCGTGAACAACTGATTGAAGACGATGCCATGGGTAGCGAGCAGTTCGCGCTTGTAGGCCGCCTCCAGCCCCTGCTGCGCGGGTGGCAGGCTCAGGCCGTCGGGGTTATAGACCAGATTCAACTGCAGCGCCGGGTCGCGCCCGTAGCCCAGCTCGTTGAGACGTTTGAGCGCGCGAATGCTCTCGCCATAGACGCCCTTGCCGCGCTGCTTCTCGACATTCTGCTCCAGATAACAAGGCAGCGATGCTGTGATCACGACCTGCTGCTGCACCAGAAACTCGGCCATGTCTTCATAACCTGGCTCGCCAAGAATGGTCAGGTTGCAACGATCAATGACCTCCACTCCCAGCAGACGCGCCTGTGTCACCAGATGGCGAAAATGCGGATTCATCTCGGGGGCGCCGCCGGTCAGGTCCAGCGTGCGGATGTTATGCAGACGCAGATAATCCAGCACCAGTTCCACCGTCGCAGCGTCCATCAGCTCGGTGCGTTTCGGCCCCGCATTGACGTGGCAATGCGTGCAGCTGAGGTTGCACAGATAGCCCAGATTCACCTGCAAAGTCGTTACCGTGCTGCGCCGCAAACGGGGGAAATCCGAGGTGACTGCAGGACCGGCATCGGTTTGAATCAGGAGTGGGCGTGTATCAAGCATGGAGCACTCGCAATCGAAGAAATGGAGACGTGTCAAAAAGACCTGTGCGGCGCCGATTCTATGCCAGTGCCTGCCAAATTACATCCATGCCTCTTCATGCAAATCGAGCGCACGCCCGATGCCGTTGCGGCTTCCCTACCCCTTCCTGCACTGCTGAAAATTTGACCTATGTCCCGTATTTCAATTGTTTCTGGTGCTTTCTTCCCCATTTAGGGCTATCAACATCCAGTCGAAAGCAGGATAATGCGAGCCATGTCAAGGATATATTTCACGACAAACGGGTAAGAAAACAGGCACAATCCCGTTCTCAATTTCGAAGGAGAAAGCATCTGATCCTGTGGCCTCTCATATGGAGACCGCCACACCCGACGGCACAAGCCCTGAACCCCGTCGCGATCAGCACATTAGAAGCAATGAACGCAGAAAATTTTTACATTGTCGCTACGGCGCCCAATGAACCGACATTGCAGGTGAACATCTCCGGGCCATATCTGACCCGGCAGGCTGCTGAGGCTGACATGAGTGCGGCCATAAGCGAAGCGGTAGGCCTGGACCCGGCGGCGAAAGATTACGAATACAAGATTGCGAAGATCGCCTGTCAAAAGCCGGGCGTGATTCAACATATGGCCTGTCACATGGGCGAACGTTTGTAAGCTGGACTGCAAGAGCTGGACCGCAAGCTTGAGTACCGCCCCAATACGTCAATCGTGACTTTGCATCCAAGGAGAGAGTTTTGTGAAGAAACTGGATCCGCTTCATCACATCAGCATCATCGAATCCCGTGGCACCAACTGCGCGTGGGTGCGTATCAAATACGACAACAAAAGCTTCCAGGAATCCTTCCCCTTCAAGAAGTACGGCGGCAAGGACAAGGCCATCAAAGCCGCGATGAAAAAGCGCGACGACGAAGGCAAGAAGATCTACGGTGAAAACTGGCCCTTCACCAAATTCAGCCCACGCAAAGTCTCCCCCTTGAATTCCTCCGGTGAAATCGGCGTCAGCTACTCCGAAAGCGATCACGCCTGGGTCGCCACCTGGCAGGAAAACACCGACGGCGTCCGCCGCCAGCGCAATGCCTATTTCTCCATCAACAAATACGGCGACAAGAAGGCCCGCACCATGGCCATCCAGCGCCGCCGCACCGAGGTGGAGAACAACAAGATCAGCGCGTGACCTTAACCTGTTTAACCTTAACTGTTTAACCTTAACTGTTTAACCTTAACTGTTTGACCTTAGGCCCGCACCATGGCCATCCAGCGCCGCCGCGCCGAGGTGGAGAACAACAAGATCAGCGCGTAACCGCCCTCTTCTGCTCCCGATTTGCCGTGCTATACTCCGCGCCCTGTCCAGACAGCCAGACTTTTTGCAGTACCCCCACCCATGCTCCGGTGGCACAGCTGGATAGCGCGGTCCCCTCCTAAGGGACAGGTCGCAGGTTCAAATCCTGCCCGGGGCACCAATAAAATCAACAGGTTAGAAGTAGTATATTAGACCCAAAGCAGTAAAAATACCCGATTAAATCCGCCTCAAGTCCGCAATCCAAAGTCTAGAATTTCTATCCGATTTTCCATACTCAGCTGTAAATAGGCTATATTGAATTCAATTACACTAGGTTGAGTATCTCCAAAGAATTCATAACTAAGAGACGCCCTATGAGCTCAAGCCTCTATTATAACAATGTTGAAAGAAGCGCCAAAACGGTACCATTGCTGAATGCAATTGAGCGATACTCCACAGAGCAGAACAAATATATCTTCACATTGTGCTCCCCGCTTGGCGAAAAAGAATATAACTACGAATACTCAGACGCATTTGTAATTGCGTCTCCTGGGCACAAAATACTATTTCTGAACTATGGAGATGATCAAGAAGCATTCAACGAATTTATCGAAGACCTCATCGAAGACTTAGGCTTCATTTCAGACAAATTTCGCTACAAAGAGCGCATAGGGCGACCTAAACGATGGCGCGAGCACGTTGTGCAAGCCATTTCCGTAGATCTCACCAATATTGACATCCCCTTAATCTTCAATAATTCAGAGCTGCAAGACCGTACTCACTCTCAAACAGTAGAGCTGATTATCTCCTTACTTACAGGCAGCATAAATGATATTGAACGAGTTGGCGACGAAGTGCCTAATCACCTGCTCGATCGCCTTAAAGCTAAAATTCAATTATTCGATGGCGACCAAACGAGGTTTATATATCAAAATCTCGAAAAGAAAGACATCACGATTCAAGGATTGTCAGGTACAGGCAAAACAGAGTTACTCCTGCACAAATTAAAAGAGCTTTACATAGAAGACAAAGAATCCAAAATCATGTTTACCTGCCACAATAAGATTCTGGCTACAGATTTACGAGATCGGATTCCAGAGTTTTTCAACTTTATGAAAGTGGAAGAGCAAATAAAATGGCAAGAGAGACTTTGGTGCGTTAATGCGTGGGGCTCAGGAAAAGACAGAAATAGCGGTGCTTACTCTTATATAGTTCACCATTATCGAATTCCATTCCAGGGCTACGGCAGTACTAGCAGCTTTGAATTAGTTTGTGAAACAGCATTAAAACATATTGACGAGACCGCATTACAAGAATTTGGCTTTGCTTTTGACTACATGTTGATCGATGAAAGCCAAGACTTTCCTCAAGTTTTTTTGGATTTATGCATTAAGGTATCCAGAAAGAATGTGTATATAGCTGGAGATATATTCCAAGGAATATTTGATACAAATATCGTCAGTGAGATAAAACCAGACTATCTTCTAAGCAAATGCTACAGAACAGATCCTAGAACATTAATGTTTGCTCACGCTGTAGGAATGGGTTTATTCGAATCACCTAAACTACGATGGCTTGATGATACAGAGTGGAATGTTTGTGGGTATCAGTTCGAAAAGTCAGACTCAGGACCAACATACCTACTTAGCAGAGAGCCTCTAAGAAGATTCGAGGATCTTAGTGCTGAGAATTATGAAAGCATTCGAATGATTCAATTCGGAGCCAATCAAGAAACATCACTTTCAGAAAGTGTATTAAATATTTTGTCAGAGCTGATTGAAGAAAATCCAACAATAACACCAAACGACATCGGCATAATTTTTATAGAAAATAATAAATCCACCTACCACTATGCTGATCAACTCGAACAGTTAATTCCTAGACATTTTAATTTTGAAGTAAACAAAGCTTACGAAAGCAAAACTAAGATAGACAACACTCTATTCATTAGCAATAGGAACAATGTCAAAGGACTTGAGTTTCCATTTGTAATAGTAGTTGCTAGTAATATCCAATCGAGCAGAAGTTACCGCAACGCACTCTACACAATGATATCAAGGTCTTTTCTACGAACATATTTTCTAGTAGAACAATACAACAACCTCAATACCTCAAAATTCTTGGAAGCCGGCCTTCAAGAGATTTTAGAAAATGGAACCATGAGTGTAGTAGCGCCATCGGTCAAGGAACAAGAGGATATTAAGACGCGAATTACATACAAAGAAGAGAATCAATCGTACTATGACTTTATGGAATCTGTTTTTGATGAAGTAGAGGTTCTACCAATATTTAGAGAAGGACTATCAAAATCGCTAGAAGGGATTATAGGAACTAAATTTAATTTTAATAAGGCCGTTGAGATTGCGAGATTCAATTACAACGAAATGCTAGGTAGAGATGAGTGAAGAAATACTCATTTAGAATCGATTCTCGTCAGAGAGATATAATTTTCGCTCCTATTCGTAGCAAGACTCAATCCTGCATCGTTCTTCTTGAATGCATGAAACTAATACTCATTAACGAAGTTATCGAAGAAAAGTATGTACAAGGTGATTTCGATCTAGTAATAGACAAAATGAGCAGAGTAATTTTTCGAACTGAAGGTAAGATTTTTTCTATAAGCTTTCCATTCTCAGTTCGAGAAGAAAATGATGGTCGACTTGCTTTCCATTGGAAAAGCAGCGCACCTATTGGCAGCGGTGTTATTTCGATGTTAAGAGGTTTTATAGAGAGCCAGCATTGCATCGAAGAAATTGGTTTAGATGACTTTTATGAAAAAGCGTCTGAAATCGAAAAAAGCGAAAGCGAATTCTGGGAACTACTTAAAGTTCTAATTTTTTATGAAGATGGCTATTTTAGGTACGAAATTGATCCCACAAGGGAAAACGGGAATATTCATCCTTTACATCACTTTGACTTATTCTATAGAACAAACAACGCGATAAAACTCGGACTGCACGAAGAGTTAAATGGCGATACCATTATAGATTTCATGGATTCTTCCACTAATTGCTACTTTCTAAAGAAGAGTTAGTCTAAAAATTTTACTTTCGAATTTTTATACTGCTAGTTTTTTATTTAGGTACACTTGCTGATAGAGGACCGCGGGAGTTGAGTTTGACTTAAAGCGTCTGACACAACACTCATGCAGCACCTTCGAATTCGAAACCTTACAAGAAAAATTCAATCGCCTGATCACCCAAGTGTAAGGTCCCGTAACGACCGCCTTTAGATCTGAGATCAATATTCATAACAACTTACTCACTCACAGACTCCTCCAATAAGATGGACACCTCGCCATGGAGAGGGTTATTGTCATTTTGCGGTACATTCCTCATACTTTCACTCATTCCACACCTCTGCCGTCAACGGTAGTGCATTGAGTTCGGCCCGCGCCTCCCTCCAGCTCGGGTAATGCTTTTCCAGCAGGGCAATGAATCGCTCACTGTGTGTCGGCTCAATCAAATGCACCATCTCGTGGACAATGACGTACTCCAGCAAGTCCTTCGGCTTTTTCACAAGCTCCGTATTCAGGCGAATGTTTCCGGCTGCGTGATTGCAACTCCCCCACTTCGTTTTCATCCGCTGCAGGAAATAGCCTGCAACGTTCACCTTCAGTTTTCGCTCCCACTCATGAATGAAAGTCGGCACGACTTCGTGCAGCAGTCGCCGGTGCCATTCTTGCATCACTTCTGCACGCTTTGCTGCACTGCTGCCGGGGCGAACAGTCAGGATGATCCGCTTGTTGCTGAGGGCAACGGCGGGCTTCGCATCCTGATAGTTGACAGTCAGCAGGTAGCGTCGCCCCCACACGTAGTGGCTTTCACGTTCAACAAACTGACGTTGTGTTTCCCGCGCCTGGCTTGCCAGCTTTCGTTGCTGTTCACGAATCCAGACCAGTCTGGTAATCGCGTAGGCACGTGCTACTTCAAGGCGCGTATTGGTGGGCGTTACGAGGGTCACACGGCCTTCAGGCGGGTGAACAGACAAGTGGACATTCTTGATGTCCTTGCGTGTCACCGTTATCGAAATATCGCCCAGTTGAATCGTTTCGTTCATCAGTAGCCCGGTTGATTCTTGATGATTTCGAAAATGGTTTGGGTAGCTCGGCGGTCACGATTCATGATCGGAAAGAGCGCGTTCAACACCTGCTTCTCTCGGGTGTCATCGCCCTTCCAGCCCGCAGGCGCGTTCTCGCGCATCGCTTGATCTATCTGCAGAGCCAGCGTTGCCCGCTCCTCAATTTCCAACGGACTTTCCTCGCGAATCATGCGCGGTTCCAGCGCAAAAATTCCGATCAGATTATTGAAGAGCACTGTGGCTTCGCGATTCCCGTGCAGAATCGCAGGCACACCGGCGACGGCGTCCTTTTTCTCCATGCGCCTTACCAGTTCCTCGGCCTGCTTCAGGAATGCCTCGTAGCTCGCAGCGTCATCCCGGCTTTGTTTGATGAGATCATCCAGCAGCTTCGACATCTGCGCGTAGAAACGTGGGTCCGTGAGCTGATCACGAATGATGGTCTTGCGGATGTTGTTGATGATGCCCTCAGCAATGGCCTTGTTCGAGAGCTTGCCCTTCTCGTTCAACTTGCGGGCGATGGCATCGTGGATGCCCGTCTCGATGATCAACTCCGTGAGTGACAGCGAATTGAGATTGCCAACGTCCTTGGCAGGATCGGCCTGCACATAGGTGTTGAGCAGGCGGCGCATGTCGGCTTCGAAGGGCTTGATGTCAAGCTCTTCGCCTGAATGCTTCTTGATGGCGGCGCGAGTATCGCCGTAGAACTCGACTTCCTTTTGCAGTGCCGCTGAGTCTGCATCGGAGTAACCCGCCTCGGTGAGATCCTGCGCGATATCGGCAAAGGCGCGCACAAAGGTGGCCACCGATTTGTAGAACGTGATGCGCAAGGGTTCCGTGTCCGTCAACGACTGAGGGTTTTCCACTTCGCCGCAAAAGTAGAGAAGGAACTGCTCCATCTCACGCGGCAGCGGCACCGGTTCGCACAGATAGCGTAGCGCCTCGCGAGCGGCATCGAGCTGCTTCTTGCCCTCCTTTAGCCAGTCCTTGATTTCGACGTTGTTGCTGCCGCCATTGCCCTGATCCACATCCAGTTCGTCGGAGCTGTAGACCGCGATGGCTTCCTGCACGTCCTTGAACAACTTCTTGAAATCGACGATGTGGCCATAGTCCTTGTCCTCACCGTCCAGACGGTTGGTGCGACAGATAGCCTGAAAGAGGTTGTGATCGTGCAGCTCGTTATCGAGGTAGATGTACGTGCAACTCGGAGCATCGAAACCCGTGAGGAGTTTGCTCACGACGATCAGCAGCTTGAGGTTGGCAGGCTCTTCGATGAATCGACGTTTGGCTTCGTCCTCGTACGCTTTGGTGCTCTGATCTTTGCTGAGGACGTACTTGGTGTAGGTATCAAACTTGTAACGCTCGTCACTGTTGGCGGGCTCACGCGATATAGCGTTATGGTTCGGCTCGAACGAGGTGATCACGCCGCAATAGTCGCCGAAAGGTTTGTTCTGGAAGATACGGAAATAATGGCACGCGTCGTAGATGCTCGCGGCCACCAGAATCGCCGTGCCCCTGTCGTCGTTCAGGCGCGGCTTGGTATCGAAATCGTGGATGATGCTGGCGGCGATGCGTGCCTTGCGCTCTTCCGCGCTCATCAGTTCTTCCATCGTCGCCCAGCGTTTGCGGATGATGGCTTTCTGAAAATTGTTCAGCGTCTTGGTCTTGCGCGCGAAATAATCTTCGATGTCTTTCGGCGAGGTGAGGCGCTGCGGCACGTCGCGCGCTTCGTATTTCAAATCGAGCACGACCTTGTCTGCCACCGCTTCGTGAAATTTGTAGGTGTGGATGTAGGTGCCGAAAATATCCTGCGTGCGCAGCTTCGCAGCGTCCTTTTTCAGCAATGGCGTACCAGTGAAGCCGATGAAGATCGCGTTCTGCAGCCAGCGCTTCATCTGCTTGTTCATGTCGCCGCCTTGGGTGCGGTGACATTCATCCACAAACACATAGAAGCGGCCATGCACATGCGGCGGCTCACCCTTGAGGTTTGCGGAATCGAACTTGTGGATGAGCGCGCACAAGAGACGAGGCGCAGTTGCTCCCAGCTTGGCAACAAACTCTGCCCGGTTCTGAATGCGCGGCGACGGAGAGTTGTCTCCGATCACACCGGCGTTTTTCATCACGCCTTCTATCTGCTTGTCCAGCTCATCGCGATCGGTGACGACAAGAATGCGCGCCTCGGCATCGTGTTCCAGCAACCACTTCGCGATCAGCACCATCAGGATACTTTTGCCGCTGCCCTGCGTGTGCCAGATCACGCCCCCCTCACGTTTACGGACACGCTCCTGCGCAGCCTTCACGCCAGCGAACTGATGCTGACGCGGCACTTTCTTGATGCCGTTGTCGAAAATGATGAAGTTGCGGATCAGGTCCAGCAGACGGGATTTCTCGCACATCTCAGCCAAAGGTCTGTCGAGCAATGCTCCGGTGGTAAGTTCAGTGGCCTGTGTCGCCTTCCACTCCACGAAGAATTCTTCCCGGGTGGTCACCGTGCCGTAGCGCAGCCCCTGCGAATCACTACCCGCGAACACCAACTGCACCGAGGCAAAGAAACTCTTGTTGAAGATCTCTTCCTGATTGGTAATGAGCTGGCGCACGCCATCGCCAATCTCCACCGAACTTCGCTTCAGCTCGATGACGCCAACGGCGATGCCATTGAGGTAGATCACGAGGTCGGGCCGTCGCTCGTAACCGCCGCGTAAAGTCACTTCCTCGGCAATGGCGAAGTGATTGTTCTCCGGGTGCTCCCAATCCACCAGATGCACCTGATCGTTCGGTTTGCCAGCCGCGATCTGCACCGACACGCCATAACGCAGCAGCTGATAGGTACGCAGGTTTGCTTGATAGAGGGTGATGCCGGTGGCGTCGGCTGCAGCCATCAGCTTCTGCAGAGCAGCAGAGATGTGCGCGTCGGAATAACCGCGTGCTTTCAGGTTGGCCTGCAGCAGCTCCGCTTCGATGCAGCGGTTGTTGTCACGCTTGTGCCACTCACCGAGATAGTCGTAGCCGAGACAATCGGGCCGAGTCTTGTCGGTGAACAAGGCGACGACGCGGTTCTGCGTCTTGCGTTCGGAGCGGGGCTGTTCAGGCATGGGATTCTCCGGCGATGCTCCTGTTGCCGATGCGGCCCACGGCCCGCCCCTTGTTGGTGAGCCGGTACTTTTGCAGTCGGCTGCTGGGCTTGCCCGGTATCGTGTATTCAATATTGCGATCAGCCAGCAACAAGCGTATGACCTTGTTCAGTTGGCCGGAAATTTCCTTCTGTCCCAGGCGGGAAGATATCTCGGCTTTCGACAATGCTTCGCTCACCAACGTCGCCAGCACCCTCAACTCCAGTGACTCTGGCTGCGACTCTGGCTGCGACTCTGGCCGTGACTCTGGCTGTACGAACTCACCTGGCGAGTTCAACAACGCGCTCGCCGATTTTTCGCCCAAGGCCGCTGCCAGATGTACCGGATTGGCCTTGAAGGTCAGCATCAGCCCCGACATGCTCGTGTCAAAAAGCGGCGCAGGTGCATCGTGGTTCGCACATTCCCGGCGTATTTTCTCGATACCGCGCCCCCAGGACTCCACATACCCGGCGCGGAAAAACGCCGATGCCAGCAAGGGGTTGAAAGGATGGGACGGATGCTTGTCCAGCAATTTCTCCAGCGTCCAGCGTTCGGGCAACTGGCCTGCGTTCCACAGCACGATCTGATGCTCGTAGACGCTAATCTGAATCGGAATGCCGCTGCTATAGTCCTTGTGCATCACCGCATTTAGCAGGGCCTCGCGCAAGGCGGGCATGGGGAACAAAAAGGTTTCCACCCGCTGCAAGCCCTCGTAGCTGATGTAGGCCTTGAGATACTTGGCGCGCAGTATGTCCAGCGTCTTTTCCACCTGCAAAAACAAATCGCCATGAATTTCGTCCTGGTAGCGCAGGTCATCGTCGGTGATGAAAAAGCCCAACTTGATAAACGCCCCTGGCACAAACCGTTCCGGCTCCTTGCCAAACAGCAAGGCCGCGGCCCGCTTCAGGTGCTCGCCGTCGTCCAGTTGCAGGCTAGCCACCAGCGCGGTATCGCTATCGGCCAGCACCTGCTCATCCACGCGCCCGCTCTTCGCGGCCTTGTCCCTGAACCATTGCAGGGCAGCGGGGCTACAGTCTCCCAGCGTCAGTCGTGGAATCGGCACGCCATCCCAATGCAGCCCCTGCTTCGCGAGCAAAAAGCGCGATAGCGCCGCGCCTTTCAGCTCCTGCTTGGTACTGCCGCTACGTAGGTGATACTCGCCCTTGTAGCTGACCGGATAGGGGTAGGCCTCGACGACAATCTCCAGATACTCCTTGCCGCCCTCCTCCCGCAGGTTCACCTCCACGATGATGCCGAGGATGTCGCGCACCCGGTTCGGAATCTCTTCCAGCAGCCGCTCTGCATCGGGCACGCCCACGACCACGCCCTGATCATTGCGGCCGATGTGCAGCACGCCGCCCTCGGCATTGGCGAAACCACAGATCCATTTCAGGATCTCGTCCCGCCAGGTTTCCTTCCACTCGATCTGCTGGGTTTCTTTCATATGAGTTGGCGTAGGCCGCTCCCAATCTTGGCTGAATGGGGTGTCGGCCATATGACGATGACAAGGCTCTGCGTCTTGCGTTCAGAGCGGGGTTGTTCAGTCAAAGGCTGACTCCTTGTTTTTCGTGGATCACATGCACGATTTCTTCCGCCGTTTTCCCCGCCGTTTTCCCCGACATTTTCCCCGACATTCTGTCAGAGAATTCGAGCTCTGCGAAAAATTCAGTCACTGTAATTCTGGAGTTGGATCGCATCTAGCGCAGGACGTACACACGCTTTACGTCCAACTTTTCATCCAACCTGCTGGCTACCGTTTTCGACAATGCAAACTCTTCCAGCTGCCGCTCTGCGTCCGGCACGCCAACCACCACGCCCTGATCATTGCGGCCGATGTGCAGCACGCCGCCGTCGGCATTTGCGAAACCGCAGATCCATTTCAGGAACTCGTCCCGCCAGGGCTCCTTCCACTCGATCTGCTGGGTTTCTTTCATACGAGGCGCGTCCTACCGGTGAGGAGTTCCTGCATCATGGCTTGCTTGAGGGCGCGGGTTTTTTCTCGGCGTTGTTCCAAGGCTAACAGCTCTGCGTCCATGTCTGTTAGAACTTCGGCGATCGCGATTTGTTCAGGGACAGCGGGAAGAAAAACGCGAATACCTTTGAGAATCTGGGTATTGAGACAAGCCATCGTTTGTCCGACAGCTACGTTGCGGACTTCGGACACGAAAGTCTCGCCGTGAAATTGGTAGCTTAGGAACGGGGCAAATATTCTTCTCTTGTTCGAGCGCACTCGTAAAAGCCGTCCAGAGAACAACCAACCCTCCTCGGCTGGCCGAATCAGCGCATTTCGGTCAACGGAGCCGACACGACTAAATACGATATCCCCAACTTCAAGCGAGTACGCTGCTAGCCTTTTGCAGTCGGAATCTGAAACCAATGGGAGGTTGGTATGCTCAACACCAAAATTACCGAGATGCTCGACTGTAATAATCGGAGTCCCTTCTTGAACATAGTCGCTCTCATGCAATGTTGAACCAAATGGTCCAGTTTTTACATCAGACACTTCCCCCAGCCGATTCACCTCCCAATCGCCGTGGAAACCGGGTAGGCGAGTTTGCCCGGTGAGGAGTTGCTGCATGGCGGCCTGTTTGAGGTCGCGCTTCTTGGCGATGAGCCGGTCCAGCCCGCCAAGCAGCCCATCCACATCGCTCAACGCCGCTGCGATGGCGCGCTGTTCTGGCAGGTTAGGCAAGGGAATCTTTACCCTTTTGAACGCCGTGTTGGTGATATGCACCTGCGTGCTCCCCACCATAATTGAATTCATAAGTCGCCGATACCAACGCGTATTCGACAGCTGGGTTAGAAATCGAGGGTCGGCTTCCTCATTGACTTTGAACCCATACACACCCTGAGCCAATACATAGGTTTCAGCATCATTAATTTGAACAATCAAACCAATGCTTGGGCCACTGGGGACGAGATCTCGTAGGACAACAATTGTATGGCCCTTATCCACTTGATTGTTGCGATGGGCATCGGCATAGCCATGCGAACAGAATTGGATGTCGCGCGCTTCAATCTTCAGCCATCCGGTGCGACCGACGCCGCCTTTGGGTAACACTTTCACACCGGAATTTGTGAAGTCACTGGGTTTCAGCGGCGCGCCGCCTCGAAACTCGGTGACAAACTCGGACAGTGAAACAACCTCCCACTCCTCCGGAATAACCCCCACTTCCGTCTGCTTGTACCCCGCCCTCACTTCCATACCGCCCCCATCCTCTTGAGGTGCTCGTCGACACGAGCAGCAAGCACCGCCACTTCATCCACCAGCTTCGGCAGCGGCGTGGCATAACGTTCAGCAAGCTGCCGAATACGCCCAGTGAGCGTTTGCGACACGCGATCCAGCTCGCCCTGCACGGCAGTGGCAAGCGTGGCCAGCCATTTGTCATCCACCACTAGCGTCTTGATATCGTCCTCGGTGAGGGTGGGGTATTTGGCGCCGACCTTGATTTCGAGATCATCCTGCGCAGCCTTAAGCCGGGCCTTGGCATCCACCTGCTGGTCGAGTAACACTGCGTAGTCTTCGAGCGCCTGACGCTCCTCGGCATAGTCCTTGTCCCGCCCGATTTCCTTGAGTCGCGCCTTCAGAGCTTTGGTGGTGACCTTCTGCTTGTCGCCTTCGCCTTCGATGACCTCGGCGAGCAGCCCGTCCTCGCCGCTTTGCTCCTCGCGCTTCTCATCAAGATGCTGCTCGATGCTGGCCAGTTCAGCCTCGCAGGCGGCGATGGTTTCGCGCTCAACGCTGAAGTAATGGGCGATCAGCAAGTCCGCCGGGATGAGATCAGACTTGAAGCGGCGCTTGCCACTCTTGAAGTCTTCCTTCTCCGGCCAGACGAGTTTGTTGTCCTTGTTCTTGATCTGAATGATCTCGCGGGGTTTGGCGCCCGCTATCCAGCCCGCCTCGGAGATGAGGTAGCAATCGTCCTTCAGGGTCTCGGACCAGTAATCCATGAGGTGCTGATACACATCATAGGCGTCGAGCAACGGCGCCGTCTTGAAGGTGGCGAGCAGGTCCTCGGCGATGGTCTCGATCAGTTGCTTGGGATGGCCTTCCTGGCCAAACCCTTTCAGCAGCGGCAGAGAAGTCTTCTGCCACTTCGTGAAGAGCGCCCTGGCCTTGGTAGTGAAGGCGGTGAATTCGGGGTGGGCGAAGATGGCTGGTTTCACGTCGGCAATCGGCAGCTTCAGCGTGGAGTAGCCGGGGCGGCCAGCATTCTGGAACAGGGCGGCGCGCAGGCCGGGCATGATCTTCCAGTAATGACCGAACGCATCGAGGTCCCGCTCGGGGATGCCGCCGCGCAGGTGGCCGTCGATGTCCTGCAGGTCTTCCGGTTCGGTGCTGTCGATATAGCGCGGCAGGTTGAGGTTGTAGTCGTTCTTCGGATCGGCGATCTCGGCCAC
Source organism: Pseudomonadota bacterium (assembly GCA_040384465.1). Lineage (GTDB taxonomy): Bacteria > Pseudomonadota > Gammaproteobacteria > Pseudomonadales > Pseudohongiellaceae > UBA5078. The sequence goes on from JAZKJF010000008.1 coordinate 206,380, forward strand.
CGGCACCATGCGGGCGTAGCGCGGGTCGCTTTCTTCCTGCTTCGTAAACGTGTCCACGATCTTGTGGATGTCCTGCTCGCGCAGACTGTTCTTCGGGCCATCTTTCTTGAAACCCTTGGAGGCATCAATCATGAAGACGCCCCTGCGGGCCGTGGCGTTCTCCTTGTCGAGCACGAGGATGCAGGCCGGGATGCCAGTGCCATAGAAGAGGTTCGCGGGCAGGCCGATGATGGCCTTGAGGTAGCCGGAGCGGATGAGTTGCTCACGGATGACAGCTTCGGCATTGCCCCGGAACAACACGCCGTGCGGGAGAATGCAGGCGGCTTTGCCCGTGCTCTTCATGGAGCGGACGATGTGCAGGAGGTAGGCGTAATCGCCCTGCTTACCGGGGGGCACGCCCCAGACGAAGCGCTGGAAACGGTCGCCACTGCCGCCCTCGCTCAAAGTGAGACCGGTGGACCACGCCTTGTCGGAGAACGGTGGGTTGGCCACGACGTAATCGTAGGTACGAAGCTGCTCGCCGTCTTTGAATTTGGGGTCTGTCAGCGTGTTGCCCTGCAGGACGTTGGCAGTCGGGAAGTCGTGCAGGATCATGTTCATGCGGGCGAGACCGGCGGTGGTTACATCCTTCTCCTGCCCTTCGAGCGTGATGTGCTTGCCCGCCTCTGCCGCCACTTTCAACAGCAGTGAGCCGGAACCGCAGGTAGGGTCGTAGGCGGTTGTCGCGGCCTTGGAGTTGGCAGGCGAGATGCCGATGACCTTGGCCATGATGCGGCTGACTTCGGACGGGGTGTAGAACTGACCCTTGCTCTTGCCGCTCTGGCTGGCGAAGTGGCGCATGAGATATTCGTAGGCGTCACCGAGAATGTCGTCGTTCTCGGCGCGGTTCTTCGAGAAATCCAGCGCGGGGTTCTGGAAGATGGCGATGAGATTGCCCAGCTTCTCGACTTTGTCTTTGCCGTCGCCGAGTTTGTTGGAGTCGTTAAAGTCGGGGAAGTCGCTGCGGGCGAGACGGGTGTTGGCGTCGATCAGCGGCTGGATGACCTGGGTGTTGATGAGGTTGCCGATATCACTGTTGCCCTTGAGCGCGACCATGTCCTTGAAGCTGGCGCCTTTGGGGATGACGACGGGGGACTCGAAGCCGTCGTAGTCACCGTATTTGTCGGAGACGTATTTGATGAACAGCATGAACAGGACATAGTCTTTGTACTGACTGGCATCCATGCCGCCGCGAAGTTCATCGCACGAGGCCCAAAGTGAGGAGTAGAGATCGGATTTCTTGATGGCCATGCGTGCTTCTGTCCTGTAGTTCTTTTCTGGTCGAGAGTCAGTCCGTTGTGGCCAACTTCTGTTCTGGGGGTGATGCGGATGAGCGTCATATTATGGCGCTGGTTGTTATAAGGCTAGAGCTCTTTCCTTCCCAATTAGCGGCTATTTTTCTCAGAAATAACCAATTTCCGGACGCTTTTCTCAGACTCCGGCTATTTTTCTCATAAATCAAACCAGCAACGATCACCTTGACTACCCCCTGACAGCCATGCCATGGTCAAACCTCCACCTGTATCGCATCGGGACGCCACGCTTCACCACTCATGATCATCGATATCCCCACCAGTCTGGTTTTTTTAATTTCGATCAACTTCGCGCTGGCTGTGATGATTGCCGTGGTGGGCTATGGCCGGGACAAAAGTCTGTTGCTGTGGGGCGCGGCGTTTGGAATCGGTGGCTTGGCGTTTGGCATGCTCAGCATGCGGGGAACTATTCCAGACTTCCTCTCTATTGTGGTCGCCAACACGCTGGTTGCCTGCGTCTATGCAGTGTTCGCCGAAGGCATCCTGAGGTTTCAGAACCGCCAGATCAAGACATGGCTGGTGTGGACACCTGTCCTGATCATTGCGGGGGGCTTTCCATTCCTGCTGGACGACATCAATGCCAGAGTGGTGTTGCTGGGCATCGTCAATGCCGCGCAGAACGGCTTGGTGCTGTATTTGCTGCTGACCAATCCGCTGCCGAGTGCCGGTCGCGGCGACGACATCCTGAAGGCAGCCATGAGCGTCGGCATTGCCATCGCCCTGCTGCGCCCTATCGCCATTATGCTGGGGCAATTTCAACTGGAAGGCTTCAACTCCGAAGGCATAGTGCAGACATTGACCTTCCTGCCCATCACCATTCTGCATGTCTGTGTGGCTACCGGCATGCTGCTGATGCAGAAAGAATTCGCGGAGTGGAAATCAAAGATGATCGCCAGCCATGACGAACTCACGGGGCTACCGAACCGCCGCCGCTTCTACGAGCAGATGCGACAGGCTATCGAGGATGGGAAAAAGACCGAGGAATTCGGCGCTGTGATTCTGTTCGATCTGGACAACTTCAAGATACTCAACGACAGCCACGGACATTCGGTAGGCGACGCGTTACTGCAGCAGGCGGCCGTGCGCATCAGACAGGCGCTGGGGACAAGTGGCACAGCTGCCCGGCTGGGGGGAGATGAGTTTGTCATCCTGCTGACCAATCTTGGCCATGAATTCAAGGCCACCGCCGCCGACGCGCGTGCCGTGGCCGAAGGCATCAGCCAGCGCCTGGCGGAAATCTACACTCTCGACAAGCACAGTGCAGAGCAACAGCTTGTGCAGCAGATCACTCATTACAGCACGGGCTCCTTCGGCATCAAGGTCTTCAACCCTATGACAGAACTGCCGGGACAGATACTGCATCACGCCGATCAAGCCATGTACGAAGCCAAGAACTCCCAAAAAGGAAGCATTTGTCTGTATCAGGGCTGAGCGGAAAACCTTCCCCTTGCCGCCCCGCGACCAGAATCACCATGCACTTCACCATCAATGACATCAAAGAAATGGCACCCGGGACTACGTTCGACCGTGGCCTTCAGTATTACCACCAGCGCCGCGCCACGATCAGACAGAACTATCCGGAGCAATCCAGATTTATTGCCAGCGTCATGGGATCAGGCCGCAACACTTATCGCGTGGAGTTGAGCGCAGAAAATGGAATTCTGATCGGTGACTGCAGCTGTCCAATCGGGGGCGACTGCAAACACGCTGTGGCGGCCGCGTTGCAATGGCTGCAGGAAAACAAAGCTGGAACATCCACAGTCCAGACCAGTACTGCAATCAAACAGAAACCCTCTGCCTTGGAAAGCTGGCTGACTGAATTGCCCACGGCGCTTGCAAGGCCAGAAGATTCTCTCATTCCGGGCCAACACTACCTGCTCTACGAATTGATGATTGTCAAAACCCAGGTACACGTTGCCTTTAAAAAGGCTTACCTGAAGAAAGACGGCAAGTGGAGTCAGATCACTCATTACACACCTGACTACTATTCCCTGCGCTGGGACACCCCGCGTCATCTGCAGCCACTCGACCTCACCATATTGCAGTTGTTGCCGCGTGTATCTGGATACACGACGTGTGAGCTTAGCGGTGAAGCCACACGACTGGCATTGGGGCATATGCTGGAGAGCAAAAGACTCCTGTTCGCCGAGCGGACAGTACACAAGGCAGCGCCGGAAAACGTGCAGTGGCAATGGAAAAAAACCACCAGCGATTATGCGCTGCACGCCTGTATCAAAGGGCGCAATCAATGGTTGATGATCGAAACGATTCCGCCTTGCTATCTGGATATCGATTCCGCAGAAATTGGTGACCTCATCACACCCCTTGCTCCACAGCAATTCACGCACCTGCGCAAAATGCCACCTGTCCCCGTAGACAAAATTTTCGACGTGGCACTCACGCTCCGACAGATATTCAAAGCGGATCAGCTGAGTGTCCCGGTCGAAGTACCTGAGATTATTCATGTCACTGAACCGATTCCATGTTTGACACTGGTGGCCGCGCAGGTGTATCCGGACGCGACGCTGCCTGCCGTCCTGCTGCACTACGAATACGCCGACGAAGTCTGCCCGCCTACTTATGTGACAGGCAAGGAACCCACTTACGAGCCTCGCCAGATTGATGGTAAGCATCTGCTGATCGTCAGAGATTTTCACAGGGAGGCGCAGCACATAGAACAGATCCACGCACTTGGGCTCTATCTGTTTGACACTCTGGGCGGGCACGCACACGCCTGGGCACCAGAACCATCCACCCCTGAGAAGCTGATTCCTTTCTGGGAACACTTTATAGATACCCACATTCCAGAATTGGAGAAGCTGGGTTGGAAGGTTAACGCGGCGGATGATTTCAGCCTGACGGTGACCGGTACTGCATTCGATTTTTCCATCCAGGATGAACCCAACCATTGGTTCGAGCTGGCACTGACATTGCCGCTGAACGATGGCAGCAATCTGAACACAGCTGATGTGGTTGAAATGTGGTTGAACCGTGGCGCACCGGCGGAAATGATGGTGGTCGTAGACAACCAATGGTTGCGAGTAGACACCAGCCCGCTTGGAACGATACGCGATCTCCTCACCGAGCTTTACTCGCGCAAACAACTCAACAAGCCGATCCGCCTTGCAGCCTTTCAAGTCGCACAATTGCAGGACCTGCCGAATCTCGACGACCGCGCAGCGCCATTGACAAAGGGGTTGTTGACGCAGTTGCAGGATTTCACCGGCATCGAAGCGATCGCCGTGTCGCCGAAACTGCAGGCAGAGCTGCGTCCCTATCAGCAGGATGGCCTCAATTGGCTGGCATTTTTGCGGCGTTACAGCCTCGGTGGCATCCTCGCTGACGACATGGGATTGGGCAAAACGCTGCAGGCGCTGGCTTTCCTGCAACATCTGAAAGATAGCGGTGCGCTGACTCAGCCAGCATTGATCGTCGCGCCGACCAGCCTGACTGGCAACTGGATGCACGAGACCGCACGCTTCACACCAGACCTCAAGATCACGCTGATTCATGGCCCGGACCGCGCGGCTACGTTCAAGGAAATCAAGCGCAGCGATGTCGTGCTGACCACATATCCGCTGTTATTGCGTGACAGCAAACAATACGAAAAGCACACCTTCAGCGTCATGATTCTCGACGAAGCGCAGGTCATCAAAAACCCGGCCAACAAAGTGACTCAGCTCGTACACAAGGTGAACAGCCAGATGCGCCTGTGCCTGACCGGTACACCTCTGGAGAATCATCTGGGTGAACTCTGGTCGCTGATGGATTTTGTGTTGCCAGGGTTGCTGGGTGGTCGCAAGACTTTTCAGGAGCAATTCAGAAGTCCGATAGAGAAAAACGGCAATCTTGATCGTCAGACGGCATTGGCGCGCCGGGTAGCCCCTTTTATGCTCAGACGCACCAAGAGTCAGGTGGTGAAAGAGCTTCCTGCCAAGACCGAGATCGTGCAATACGTGGAATTGCAGGGCAAACAGCGTGCGCTGTACGAGAGCATTCGCGTGAGTATGGAGAAGCGCATTCGCGATCTGGTTGCCAGCCAGGGCATGCAGCGCAGTCACATCCAGTTTCTGGATGCACTGCTGAAACTACGTCAGGCCTGCATCGACCCGCGTCTGGTAAAACTGGAAAAGGCGGCCAACATTCGCGAGCACGCCAAACTGGAATGGCTCACTGAGACCCTGCCCCAGCTATTGGAAGAAGGCCGCAGCATTCTGATCTTTTCACAGTTCACGGAAGTGCTCGCGCTCATCGAAGAAGAGTTGAAAATTCTGAACATCGGTTACGCAAAACTCACGGGGCAGACCCGCAAGCGTCAGGAGGCCATCGATCTGTTTCAGGGCGGCACGGTGCGCGTTTTCCTGATCAGTTTGAAGGCTGGCGGCAGCGGCCTCAACCTCACCGCAGCGGATGTGGTCATTCACATGGACCCGTGGTGGAACCCGGCGGTGGAAAATCAGGCCACCGACCGCGCTCACCGGATAGGTCAGGACAAACCCGTGTTTGTGTACAAACTGGTCGCTTCCGACACGGTGGAAGAGCGCATTCAACAGATGCAGCAGCAAAAGCAGGCGCTGGCCGACAATCTGTTCAACGAGGCTGGGGCTGTCGGGCAGCCTACGGACAAGGAGACGTTGCTGAGCTTGTTGTCAGGGTAAACCTTTACTGTTGCCAGCCTCCCCCGAGAGCCTTGTAGAGCGATATCACATTAAGTGCCAGGTCGGTCTCGCTGCGGGCGAGCAGGTCCTCTGCTTCCAGCTGCGTGCGTTGGGCATCCAGTACGTCGAGGAAGCTGTCGGAACCCGCTTCAAAGCGCTGCAGCGCAAAGCTCGACGACTGCGCACTCGCTTCCGCAGCAGCACGCAGGTTGGCGCGCCGCTCCATCTCCCACGACAGCGTGGCCATGGCGTTGTCGACTTCCTCGAAAGAGGTCAGCAGCGTCTTCTCGAATACTTCCAGTTGCCCTTGCACGCGGGCGTCGGCGGCATCGATGCGATTCTGCACACGTCCAAGATTGAATGCGTCCCAGCTGATCTGCGGACCAATAAGATGCGTGAGTGTGCCACCTGTGCCGAGGTCGGCGAACGCTGTCGCGAGGAACCCTATGCTGCCGGTGATGGAGACACGCGGGTAAAGATCGGCGACGCTCATGTTGTAACGCGCGATCGAACTCGCCAGCTGGCGTTCGGCACGGCGAATATCAGGTCGTCGCTTGAGCAGATCCACCGGATCTCCCACGCTCACGGATGGCGGAATGGAGGGCAATGGTTGCACCAGTGCCAGCTCGCCACGCAGGCTCGACGGCATCTGCCCGGTCAAGACGCTCAAGCGATTGATGCTTGCATCCACCTCTGAGCGCAGTTGCGGCAGGCCGGAGCGGGCAAGCTCAAGCTGCGTCAACGCGCGCTGTACGTCGAGCCTGTCACCCAGCCCACCTTCCATCAACTGACGCGTCAGTTCGTAAGACTGCTCCAGGTTGCCCACATTGCGCTGGCTCACGTTCAGCCGGTGCTGAGCGCCGCGTAGCTGGATATAGGTCCGTGCGACTTCAGCCGCAACCGTGACGTAGACCTGATCGAGATCTGCCTGGCTCGCTTCAAGCTCAGCACGCGACACATTGACTGCCTGATCCAGACGACCGAACAGATCCAGCTCCCAGGTCGCATCAAAGCCGGCCTGATAGGTGGTGAAACGGGTGTCAGCCCCTGGCGCGGTTACCGCGTCAGAAAGACGCTGGTCGGCGGCACTCACCGACGTGCCAATATCGGGCAAACGGTTCAGCGAGTCTGCACGCAGATTACTGCGGGCAAGTTCGAGATTCGCCAGCGCGACACCCACGTCGTTGTTATGTTCAAGCGCCACATCAACCAGATTGCTCAACTGCGCGTCGCCCAGTGTCTCCCACCACCGTGCAACCACTTCCTGGGCAGGAACGGCATGCGAGGAGGCAGGTACCTGAAACTCCGGGTACACCGCGGCGGGTACCTGCAGCCTGGCGTAATCATCACCTGCAGCGCAGGCGCCCAGCGCTGCTACCAAAGTGGTCGACAAGAAGAATTGTCGCGCTGTTCTTACTGTCATCCTTGCATTCATACTTTTCATTGTCCGTGCCCTGCCATCAAATTTATCGCTGTCGTTTTCGCTTCGGCCCTCGCGATGCGTGCATCCGCCCTGCGTTGGCGGCGACGCTCCTCGGCACTGCGCAGCACCACGTAAAACACCGGAGTCAGCAGCAAGCCGAACAGCGTCACACCGATCATGCCGGAGAACACTGCGATGCCCATGATGTTGCGCATCTCGGCGCCAGCACCGTTGGATAGCACCATCGGCAGCACACCCATGACGAACGCCAATGATGTCATCAGGATCGGACGCAGACGCAGCCTTGACGCTTCTACCGCCGCCTCACGAATGGCCATGCCCTTGTGTTCCAGTTCGCGCGCAAACTCCACGATCAGAATCGCGTTCTTGCTCGCGAGACCGATCAGTACAAAGAGACTGATCTGCGTAAAGATGTTGATATCCCCTCCTGTCAGCCACACGCCAACCAGCGCGGCCAGCACACTTAGCGGTACGATCATGATCACGGCCAGCGGCAACGTCAGACTTTCATACTGCGCGGCGAGCACCAGGTAGACCAGCAGCAGACAGAGCGGAAACACCAGCAGAGCCGTATTGCCAGCGAGAATCTCCTGATAGGTCAGATCGGTCCACTCATAGGTGAATCCCGGGGGCAATGTCTCCTCCAGAATGCGCTCCATGATTGCCTGCGCGTCCCCACTGGAGATACCCGGTGCCGGTCCACCATTGATGTCACCTGCACGGAAACCGTTGTAGCGCTGCGCCGTGGTCGGACCATAGCTCTCGCGAATATCCATCACAGCGCCAAGTGGCACCATGTCGCCTGCTTCATTGCGAATCTGCAACTGCGCGATATCATCCGGCGAATCGCGATACTCAGAATCCGCTTGCGCCACCACCTGATACGTTCTGCCGAACATGTTGAAATCGTTCACGTAGGACGACCCCAGATACACCTGCATGGTCGAGAACACTTCGGGAATCGACAGCCCCAACTGCACCGCTCTATCGCGATCCAGATCGGCGAACAACTGCGGCGAATTAATCTGGTAGCTGGAGAACACACCGAACAGCTCCGGAGTCGCCCACGCCTTCTGCACGACCTGGGTGATCACATCGTTCAGCGCGTCGTAGCCCTGATCTTGCCGATCCTGAATCTGCAATCGGAAACCACCAATCGCGCCGAGACCGAAAATCGGGGGCGGTGGAAATATCTGGATGAACGCTTCTTCCACGCCATTGAACTTCTGCTGTAACCGGGCGGTGATTGCATTGGCAGAGAGTTCATCACTGTGACGATCATCGAAATGATCCAGCGTCACGAACACGATGCCCTCGCTCGCGCTGTTGGTGAAGCCGTTGATCGACAAACCAGGGAATGCGACAGAACTCTCGACGCCCTCCTCTTCCAATGCCAGCGCCGACATCTCGCGAATCACGGCCTCAGTGCGATCCAGCGTGGCACCGGTGGGCAGTTGTGCGAAACCGATCAGGTACTGTTTGTCCTGCGTGGGAATGAATCCGGTTGGCGTAGAATTCAAACCGACGCCAGTCAACAGCAACAACAGGCCATAGACAGCAAGTGTGGCAGTGCGACGACCCAGCAGGCGACCTACGGTCACGCTGTAATTGTCAGATGCACGCGAGAAACTGCGATTGAATAATCCGAAGAAACGGGACACCCCACGCGAAAGAAAATTCTCTCGAACATTTACTTTATCGTGCTCACGTTCCTCACGACTCTTCAGCAACAACGCGGACAGCGCCGGGCTCAGTGTCAGCGAGTTGAACGCAGAGATGACGGTGGAGATCGCAATCGTCAACGCGAACTGCTTGTAGAACTGGCCGTTCAATCCGCTGATGAATGCGATGGGTACGAACACGGCGATCAAGGTCAGCGAGATCGCAATGATAGGCCCGCTCACTTCACGCATCGCCTGATAAGTCGCCTCACGCGGCGTCAAACCATTCTCGATATTGCGCTCCACGTTTTCGACCACGACGATGGCGTCATCCACTACGATGCCGATGGCAAGCACCAGTCCGAACAGCGACAACACGTTAATGGAGAAACCGAATGCCAGCATCAATCCAAACGTACCGATGATCGATACGGGCACCGCGAGCAGCGGGATCAGCGACGAGCGCCAGTTTTGCAGGAACAGAATCACCACCACGACGACCAACGCAATCGCTTCGAGCAACGTCTTCACCACCGCCTCAATGGACTCGCGCACGAATACCGTCGGGTCATAGACAACGCTGTAATCGACGCCTTCCGGAAAGCCCGCCTTCAGCTCTTCCATTCTGGCGCGCACGTTGTCGGAGATATCAATGGCGTTGGCACCAGGGGCCTGCAGAATCGGCAGCGCAACGGCCTGCTCATTATCCAGCAGAGAACGCAGCGCGTATTGCGATGCTCCCAGTTCGATACGTGCCACGTCGCGCAGACGAGTGATGGCACCGGTCGGGCTGGTGGCGATGATGATGTTCTCGAATTCTTCGACAGACTCCAGACGCCCTTTGGTGTTCACCGGAAGCTGTACTTCCAGTGGCGCTGGATTCGGCGCACTGCCGATCAAACCTGCAGCCACCTGCACGTTCTGGCTGCGCACGGTGTTGATGACATCGGAGGCCGTCAGTCCCAGTTCCGCAATTTCATCCGGCTTCAGCCACAGACGCATTGCGTAGTCGCCTGCGCCGAACATCTGCACTTCCGCCACGCCCTTAACTCTGGCGAGCTGATCCTTGATATTGAGCAGCGCGTAATTGCGCAGCCACAACATATCGTAGCGCTCGTCCGGGGAGCGCAGGTGCACCACCATCGTCATGTTTGGCGATGCCTTGATGGTGGTGACGCCAAGCTGCCTCGTCACGTCAGGCAGACGCGGCAGCGCCTGCGATACGCGGTTCTGTACCTGCTGCTGCGCGAGATCGGGATCGGTGCCAATCGCGAACGTCAGGGTCAGCGTCATCATGCCGTCAGTGTTGGCTTGCGAGTACATGTAGAGAAGATTCTCGACGCCACTGATCTGTTCTTCCAGCGGTGTGGACACTGTCTCGGCAATGACTGCGGGATTCGCGCCAGGAAACTGCGCATAGACGACGATGGACGGCGGCACCACCTCGGGATACTCGGTGATCGGCAGCTTGAACATCGCGATCAGGCCACCCAGCAGAATCATCAACGACAAAACGCTGGCGAATATGGGCCTGTCGATAAAAAATCGGGAAAAGTTCATGAAAAGTCTCTAGGGTTCAAAAAGGTGTTTGTGTAGGAGCGAGCCCTGCTCGCGATGAGAGGAGTGGGAACCCAATCGCGAGCAGGGCTCGCTCCTACAGGACGTCGGTGATTCGACGTTACAAAGCCGCGACCGTCACCTGCATATCGCTCATGACGCGTTGTACGCCGTTGGTGATCACGCGATCACCGCTTTCGAGCCCCGCCAGCACCACTCTCTGAGAGTCCACCGACTGCCCCAACTGGATCTCACGGTATTCCACACGATCAGCGGCATTGACGATGTACACAAAACGCTTGTCCTGGCTCACGCCAATGGCGCGCTCCGGTATCAGCAGCGCCGGTTCATCGCTTGCAGTGCCTAGACGCACACTCACAAAAACACCCGGAATAAGAGACCCGTCAGTGTTCTCCAGAATGGCTCTGGCGCGGATGGTGCCTGAGCGCACATCCAATTGGTTATCAAAAGCATGCAGGCGTCCGTGATAGATTTCGCCATCATCACCCCCGAGTGCGATATCCACGGGAATGGTGGAAGCCGCTACTTGCTCCCCCTCCGCGATATCGGCACTGACATTTCGACTGGTCGCACTTCTTGTCACGCTGAAGTAGGTGCTCTCGTCGACGTCAAACTCCGCATAGAGTCTGTCGGTGCTGACGATGCTGGCCAGCAGCGGCGCATTGGGCCCGGCTTCAATCACATTGCCCACCGTGACTTCCGCACGCCCTATGCGTCCGGCAAACGGCGCCTTCACATGCGCGTAATCAAAGTTGAGTTCAGCGCTTGCGACTTCTGCACGCGCGGCTTCAAGTCTGGCCAGCGCCACGTTGAGATCATTCTCGCGGTTATCACGCACGCTGCGGGAAATAACATTGTTGGCCACCAGTCCATCGGCACGTTCGAACTCGACTCTTGCCAACGCAGCATCCGATTCCGCCGATGCCAGACTGGCCCTGGCATGCTGCAGCGCCGCCTCAAACGGACGAGGATCAATCACGAACAGCGTTTGTCCGGCTTCCACCCAGGCCCCATCTTCAAACAGCACCTGTTGAATCGTGCCACCGACCAATGGCCGAATGTCAGCCTCGTCCACTGCCTTGAGACGTCCCGAGAAAGTGTTCCAGGTTCGCAGTGGGCTGTACTCTACGGTGACGGTCTCCACCACCGGCAGCGGTGCACTTATCGCGTCGGCTGCACTGACTTCACCGACGGGCCGGATGCTGTAAAGGACTCCCGTGGCAAGCACGCCATACACTGCGAGCGCCATGAGAGAAAATTTGAGAGATTTGCGATTTCGGATTACCAACATGGTCCTTCTCCTATGGAATAGTCGGGACTGACTGCGCTTCTGCGCCCCGATACTGGGTCTTTCGTAAACTGATACATACCGGTTGGTATGGTGGCGCGACTATACATACCGGTTGGTATGTCCGTCAACCGCAAGTTGGAATTTTTTTTGAAACTGATTGCAACATGCACGGGAAGCGGGGTGACGGCAGAATTCTGCGGCACCAATATGACGATAAGAGGTATGGTCGAGAGGAAAGTAAAACTGGGGAACCGATACGCGGAGACTAAGCTTCGGCGCAACATTCCTTGCTGCTGACTGTCTGCTTACAGGAACACGAACAGGACGCCACGCCTCCGCAACAGGTCTTGCCTGCGACACGGTACTCTTCCTTCAGGTCCAGCAGGCGATAAATGCCTTCTCGCAAGTCCTGACACAGCAGACCGAAATCCTGACAGACCCTGCCGTGCATGAGAAGCCCTTGCACGAACTGGAACAACAGACGACCCGTCTGAGCGGGATCGATGACACGCTTCAAATAACCCTCAGCCTGCAGATTACGGGCTAGAGCGGTGTGGTAAAGGATACCGTTGTCAGACATTCCGCGGGCTGCAGAGCGAACTTCCACTTCTTCACAGCCTGCCTGGGCACCCGCCGTAAAGAACGGACAACCACAGATATGTACCTCACCATCGCTGCTTTTCTGCCGCTGCAGCATCAAGCCAATGATCTTTTCCAACTGCTGAATGGCGGTATGACGGGGCGACAGCACTTCATCCATGCTCACCCGTACGTGTTCCCAGTCATTCGCACAGGCACTGACAAACAGATCGGCCTTGGACTCGAAATGATGGTAGAAAGCGCCCTTCGTCACGCCTGCCTGCTTGCATATCTCGGCAATGCCGACGTTGTCGTAGTTGCTCTCCCAGATCAGATCTGTCGCGGTCTGCATCAGCTTCTGTCGAGTGTCTATCGGGGTGCTCATGGGCTCGCCTGCGTCAACGCGTGGATGGAAAAGTTGGGCCGATGATACATACCGAAAGGTATGTCGTCAACCCTGTCGAACTGCCGCTCGACGCGTCGCATGACCTCGGTATAGCAGCAGGTCGCGCTATCCAGCCCCTCACGGCAATGGAATAAACTCCACCTCATCCCCTGCCACTTTCGCAAACCGCCCTTCCGTCCAATCGCGCTTGGCCTGCTCGATGCGCTCTTTGCGACTCGACACAAAGTTCCACTCGATAAAGCGCTGACCAACCGACGCACCGCCGATGATGGCGATTCGCGCTGCGGTGGTGGCCGTCACAGTGATGTCTGGTTGGTTGGCGAAGATCGTCATCGAAAACTCCGGCAACATTGCATCGGCCGCCATCAATGCGCCGCTGGCAACATAGACAGCACGCTCATCGGCCTGCGGCAACACGAGGCTTTGCCCTGCCTGCAGATGCGCCTCGACATACAGAGTGTCGGAGAATGTGTGCACGGGCGATGTGGCGCCGTAAGCACTGCCCATCATCACCCGCACCGGCACACCCGCCACTAGCCGCGCAGGAATCGTGGCGCTCGGATAGTGATGGAAAGAAGGAGCGATCTCTTCATGTTCCGCAGGCAACGCCAGCCACAGCTGTAAACCGTGCAACACATGATCGATGGCCGTGATTTGCGGACGTTCGCGTTCGGAGTGGACGATACCGCTGCCGCTCACCATCAGGTTGACGTCACCCGGGCGAATGGCCTGCAGGCTCCCCACGGAATCGCGATGCAGAATTTCACCATCGAAAAGATAGGTCACAGTGGCGATACCGATGTGCGGATGCGGCCGCACGTTGATGCCCTGCCCTGCGGGAAATTGCGCGGGCCCCATGTGATCGAAGAAAATCCAGGGGCCGACTGTCTTGCGTTTGACTGAAGGCAGCAGACGTCGCACTTTGAAACCACCGAGGTCTTTCACATGTGGCGTCAACATCAGTGCTGAATCTTGTGCGAGATGGTTCATAGCGCTGTTCCTTTATCTGACTCAGCATTTCCGCGCAACATTTTTGCAAAATCCCCGGCGACCAGCGGACGACTGAAATAGTAGCCCTGCATTTCATCACAGTCGTGCTGACGCAGATACTGTTCCTGCTCCAGGGTCTCGACACCTTCGGCAACCACCGTCAGGCTCAACGTTTTTCCCATGGCGAGAATTGCATCGGTAATGGCCCGGTCTTCGGAGTTATGAGCGAGGTCGTGACCAATCTGATGCACAAAAGAACGATCCACTTTCAGGATATCGATAGGAAAACGCTTGATCTGCGCGAGTGACGCGTAACCAGTCCCGAAGTCATCAATAGCAAGACGTATGCCCATGTCCTTGATGGCTTTCAGCAGAATGACGGCATGCTCCACGTCGCGCATCACCATGCTTTCTGTCAGCTCCAGTTCAAGCAATTCGGGCGCCATGCCGGTTTCCTGCAGAATCGAAGCAAGATCGACCAGCAGATCACGATCATCAAACTGGCGCACCGAAAGATTGATCGCCACACAAATGGGTGGCAAGCCTTCGCGCTGCCAGGCGACGTTCTGCTCACAGGCAGTCTTCAGCACCCAGCGACCGATAGGAATAATCAGGCCGGTCTCTTCCGCAACAGGGAGCAACTGCATCGGGGACACCTGACCAAGTTCCGGACTATGCCAGCGCAGCAGCGCTTCGACCCCGTTTATCTTGCCGGTTTTGGAATCCATTTTCGGCTGATAATGCAGTGATAACTCGTTGCGATGCAGCGCATTGCGCAGCCCAGTTTCAAGCATCATGCGTTCCAGGGAATGTGCCTTGACATCGTCCGAGTAAAACTGGAAATTATTTTTCCCCTCTTCTTTGGCAAGGTACATCGCCATATCGGCATTCTTCATCAACGTCGTTTCATCACCGCCATCCCTTGGGTACAACGCGATGCCGATACTGGCCGTGACGCGGCAATCCTGCCCAAGCGCTCTGACTGGCTTGATGGCAGCGGCAAGGAGTTTCTTCGCCGTCACGGTCACCTGTCTTGTCGTGTTGATCTCGTTAAGGAGGACGACAAATTCATCCCCACCGAGACGGGCGACAACATCACTGGCACGCAAGCAGGCTTTGAAACGTGCAGACATTTCCTGCAGCACAATATCGCCCGCCTCGTGCCCCAGCGAATCATTGATGAATTTGAAGCGATCTAGATCGAGAAACAATAAAGCAAACTTGCGACCGTAGCGCTTGCCGCTTTCCACTGCGTGGTGCAACAACTCGTGAAACATGACGCGATTGGGAAGACTGGTGAGCGCGTCGTGCGTGGCAATGTAATGGATGTGTTCCTGATTGCGGATGCGTTCAGCCTCCAGATCAAAATTATCCAGCGCATACACCATGCTTTCCGTCATGCGTTCCAGCAGTGCCACGATCTCGGCATCGAAAGCATATTTCTCATCCGAGTAGAACAGCAGCGCACCGATGGTGTCGTGCCCTCGGCGAATAGGCACCGCCGTAGCAGCAGCAATACCAATCTGTTGAGCAAGAGCGTGCCAAGGGGCAGTGTCCGGATCCTGATAATAATCATTGCTGACACGCGAACGCCCGGTACGGCAGGCAGTGCCCACCAGACCGCGCCCGGAAGGTTGCGTCTCGTCCAGAGAAATATCCGTACTCTGCAGCGTTTCCAGGCCATGACCACTACCAGCGGCCAAATGCAGTTTCTTGTCGTTCGGTTTTTTCAGCAGAACGGCTGTCGTCAGAAATTTTCCCCCATCGACGGCGGCATCGCACACGCGTTGAAACAGCTCTGCCGGTGAACGGGTGCGCAGAATCGCTTCTTCCGTGGCACTGAGCGCGGCATACATGCGCCCGAGGCGCACAGCGGCAAGCTCAGCACGTTTGCGCGCGGTCACGTCACGCGCAATGCTGACAATAATCCAGCGGTTCCCCACCTTCATCGGTCGTCGGTGCACTTCGGCAATAGACTTCT
The DNA here is from genome assembly GCA_040384465.1 of Pseudomonadota bacterium. Lineage (GTDB taxonomy): Bacteria > Pseudomonadota > Gammaproteobacteria > Pseudomonadales > Pseudohongiellaceae > UBA5078. The sequence goes on from JAZKJF010000008.1 coordinate 222,320, forward strand.
GCCCAGTCTTGGACAACGCTGTCGATTCCAGTTTCACACCCTGTGCACCGGCGTCGATAACTGATTGAAAGCCTTTTTCCAAGGACTGACGATCAGCCATCAACAAGTCGACCGGCCCCATCTTCAACAACTCGTCGCGGGTGTAGCCCATTTTTTCCGACGCTGTTGTATTCACGTCGAGGAATGTCATGCTGGAAACGTCAGTGAGATAAATGGAATCGCCACACATGTCCATGGCTTCGCGAAAACGGGAGAGGTGTGCATAATCGCGTCGGAACACACTGACGTCTTTGGCGACGCCACGATAGCCGCTGAACTGCTGTGCACTGTCGAAAACAGGTTTGCCGCTGAGGCTGATATAACACTCTTCACCGTTCTGCAGCAGCCGGTGAATAATCAGATCGTTGAATGGCTGGTGTCGGTCCAGTAGCTGACGCTGGGTATTCCAGTCTGTGTCCGCCTGGACCTCGAAGTCAATTTCCCACAACTGCTTCTGCAGGCAACGAGACTCAATGAAGTCACCGTTATTATTATCGTCAAGAGTTTTGATCTGCGTGAAACGCAGATCAGCGTCCAACTCCCAATACCAGTCAGCAACGAGATCAAGAAGATCAGAAATCACAACATTCCCCTTTAAGGAAGGCTAGGCCGCAGTATACAGCCATAAGGGGAAGTGCGAACACCTTCGTACCCGTCTGCCATTGATGCCGATCAGTGTCTTGGCATCACCACTCCGACCTGGGGCATGGCAGCCAGACCGATGTCGCGGGCATGCTGTTCGAAGCCTTTGTTCTTCCAGAAGAAGGCACCGGGCATCGTGGTGGGCACCACCAGCACATAAAACAGCGCACGGCCTATCAGACTGGTGCCGACGAGCGTCAGCATCAGCAGTGACCACAATAGAGCAATGACCAGCGGCAGCGACATACTCGCAGATACGATCACCGCCACGGCCAGCAGCAGGTTCACTGCCACGCCGATGTTGCGCAGGACATAAGTCTTGCCAAACGTAGTGGTCTGAATGTAATGCGAAACGGCGCCCTCGTGATCCTTGCCCTGCATCGCGGCCGCATGAGCACGCAGCCCGACGGCATGCAGGCCCTGACCAAGCAGCACGACAACGGCGGAGAACGTCAGCAGAGCGCTGTAATCCCCTGCTACCAGCAGCTGCCACATCAGTGCGGCCGTGCCCAGCGTTGCAGCGCCGAGTGCGAGGGAGGCGCCACAGAAGTCAGCTGCAACCTGCCAGTGATTCCAGAACGGGCGCGCCCTGATACGGTAGCACTTGACCATGTAGTAGAGACCCGGCGCCGCACCGAGCAGTGCCAGCACGCCCATGACATTGGCAATGCTGTGCGCCGTTGCCGGTGCTATCAAGTCCCCTATGGCCGTGCCGAACAGCGCCTGGAACAGATTTTGGAAAATGCTGTTGCCGGGCAGCGAGAACAGCACATGCAGACCGAGCATGGCGATGAACACCGCTACCCCGAGCCCTTCGCGGCACACCGGTGAGTATTTCAGGTTGTTGAAACCACGATAGAAGCGCATCGGCTTGCCCAGGTGCGTAGCGGACAAGAACATCCCCACCGACGCGATCACAAAGCCAGCAAGGCTCAGCAGCGCATAGGCGGGCGACGCGCGCAGCGCCTCCAAACTCTCGACGCCCAGCAGGCTGCCGAGGAAACTGATGGTGAACGCACCAATAGCGGTCTGGGTCAGCAGCGTGAAGAGCACCAGCGGATTTTCTCTTGAATTCAGGCGCGCGAGATTCCAATGCCGCTCTTTACCCGCTTTCTGATCGACGCGTGGCTTGTAGTTGCCCGCCTCGTCGCGGTGATATTTCACCGGCTCGGAATCGGTGCGCGTCACTTCCTCGGGCATACGCTTGGTCTGCTGGAAGCGGATGTTCGGGTGCGTGATCTCGGGGTCGGGGAACCCGGGGATGCTGACCTTGGCTTCTTCGCGGTTCTCGGGAATGTTCTCGATAACGCCGAAGTCGAGCGCGTTGCCCAGACATGCCGAGACGCAAGCAGGCTTGAGACCCACTTCGAGGCGGTCTACGCACATGTTGCACTTGGACACCTGGCCTTTAATTGGGTCGAGTTGCGGCGCGTTGTAGGGGCACACCCAGGTGCAATAACCGCAACCGAAGCAGGTCTCCGGGTCCTGCAGCACAGCACCGTATTCGGTGTGCTTGATGTAAGCATTGGTGGGACAACCCTTCAGACACACCGGGTCATCACAGTGGTTACAGGCCATGGAGATGTTCATGCGCGTGTAGTCGGGATAACTGCCACCTTCCACATAACCCACGGAACGGAAGGCGATGTGGCCGGGGTTGTCGTTCTTTTCGCTGCATGCCGCTTCGCAGGCGTGGCAGCCAATGCAGTTGTCGGCTGTGAAGAAGAAACCGTGCTGCTTGTTGCGGTTGGCGTTGCAACCTACTTCCGGATTGTCGTTGATGAACAGCGACTGCCCTTCTGCCCATGAGGGGTTCAGTTCCAGCAGGTCGATCTTCTCGCCGTAGCGGTTCTCTTTTTTGATGTCTTTGTCCGACAGCAAGGCATAGGACTGCTCCTCGGGCCGCATCTCCCAGATTGGCGTCATCTCTGACGTCTTGGCTGGCGCTTTTGCTGTGCGCGGATCAAATTCAACGACGATGCTCATGGGTTTTCTCTTCTCTTAAAATTTTCGGCGTTCCAGGTTCAGCTGCGCGGCGTCTTCCTGGTCGATATGTTCTATCTTCACGCAACACTGTTTGAAGGCGGGCTGCCGGGAGTAAGGATCGAGCAAGCCGAGCGTGAGGCGATTGACGCAGTCGTAATAATGGAACGGTATAAACACCATGTCGGCCGGAACACGCTGCGTAAGCTGCACCATCACCACGGCGTCGCCACGTTTGGAGATCACGCGCACGTACTGCATGTGTTTGACGCCGAGTTTCTCAGCGGCATCCGGATTCATCTCCATGAAAGGTGTCGGGCTGAACTTGTTGCCGTTGGCGATCTTGCCGGTGCGGGTACGCGTGTGGAAATGTTCAACGAGGCGCCCGCTGTTGAGCCAGAACGGAAACTGGTTGTCCGGCTTCTCGTTGTTGTCCTTGAAGCGCACAGGGATCAGATTGGCCTTGCCATTGGCCGTGGGGAATTTGCCATCCGCATAAAGACGCGGCGTGCCCTTGAGTCCGTCTGCACCCTCACGGTAAGGCCATTGAATGCCACGCGCTGCTTCGATCTTGTCGTAGGTCATGCCGGAGATGTCGAGTGTGCGTTCCGCACCCTTGGAGAGCACTTTCATCTCGTCGAACACAGTTTCGGAATCTTCCGGGAAGCTGATCTTCGCGCCGTTGGGAAAGCGCTTGGCCATGGCGTTGAAAATCCACAGATCCGGTTTGGAATTCAGATAGGGCTTCACCGCATTGCGCGTCAGGTTCACACGCCGCTCGCTGTTGGTGTGACAACCTTGCTTCTCTGCCCACACGGAGGCGGGAAAATACACGTTGGCAAACTCATTAGTTTCCACGTCCGCGTAGCAATCCTGCACCACCAGAAAATCCAGCTTCTCCATCATCTTGCGGATGCGGCCGGTGTTGGCCATGGAGGTCATCGGATTGGTGGCGATCAACCACAGGCCGCGAATCTCGCCTGTTTCAATCGCCGGGAAGATATCAGTCTGCGCGAGGCCGCGCGCCTTGGGGAAAAATTCCGGGTCGATGCCCCAGTAATCGGCAATCTCCTGACGATGTTCTTCTTTCTCCAGAAAGCGATAACCCGGCAGGCCCGAGCAGGACGACCACTCGCGCGTGCCCATGGCGTTGCACTGTCCGGTGATGGAAAGACTGGTGCCGCCCGGCTTGCCGATGTTGCCCGTGCAGAGATTGAGATTGTTGATATTGCAGACGCCATCGGAGCCGTGGGTGCTCTGGTTGATGCCCATGGTCCAGATGCTCATCGCCGAGTCTGCTTTGGCGTAGAGGCGCGCCACGAGACGAATCGTGTCTTCGTCAATGCCACAGACGTGCTGCGCGGTCACGGGATCATAGCCCTGCACCATCGCGTACAGCTCATCGAAATTGTTGGTGTGCGCGTCGATGTAAGCGCGGTCGTGCAGATTCTCCTTGAAGATCACGAACAGCATTGCGTTGATCAGCACGACATCGGTACCCGGTGTGATGGGCAAGTGAATGTCGGCAAACTGGGCAAACATGGTGACGCGCGGGTCAATCACGATCAGGGGGAATTGGCGTTTCTCACGCGCTTCCTTGAGGCGCCAGTACAGCACGGGATGTTGTTCCGGCAGGTTGGAGCCGAAGGCCATAAGACAATTGGTATGCTCGAAATCATCGTAACAGCCGGGTGGACCATCGAGACCGAAGGAGCGTTTGTAACCAGACACGGCCGAAGCCATGCACAGCGTGGTGTTGCCATCGTAGTTGTTGGTGCCGATGCAGCCGCGCGTGAGTTTGCCAAGGGTGTAGAACTCTTCCGTCAGCAGTTGCCCTGTGGAGACAATGGCGAAAGCATCACGCCCGTACTTGCTTTGAATCTCTTGAATCTTGCTGGCTGTGTAATCCAGCGCCTCGTCCCAGTCCACCGGGCGAAACTCTTCCTGGTAGCGACCACGGAGCAGTGGCTGCGCACCCCGCCCGGCAGAATCGAACAGTTCGTGTTCCTGCAGGCCCTTGATGCACAGCTTGCCTCGGTTCACGTCCGCACCGGCGTGCCCCCGGCTGGTGAACACCTTGCCCTGCGCATCCAACCCCAGTTCGATGGAGCAACCGGTTGAACAGTAGTTGCAAGTGGCGTACTTCCACTCGTGCACCGTTTTGGGCGGGATGACAATCGGTTTTCTCTTCTTGCGTCCGAACAACATGAAAAACTTCCGCTTGATAGTGTTTTGCTGCTGCCTACATCAATTCAGGCTCTCGCGGCAGGATTGCAATATCTGCACCAACAGTGTGAAAGCCAGCAAATCCGTGCCCTGCGCTTGAGCGCCCGGAAAAGCGCAGGATTACGGGGATTTGACTAGGGAGGTCTTTGCCCCGGCGCGCAAAAGGTGCGCTTCTTTCGCACCACAAAATTGCAGCAACGGGAATTCATGCAATTTGATGGTGCATAAACTACGCGGCGGACGGGGCAAAAAACCGCTCGGTTTTCACTTAGTCGAGGAATTGATCAGTATTTTTAAGGTCAGCACAAGCTTGGTGCATCTCTTGCATTGGCTGCGCTTCAACAAAGCAGCGATATGGTGAGACCGCATGAAAAAGCAAAAAGTAGTAGTAATCGGTAACGGCATGGTGGGGCACCGCTTCATCGAATACATGCTCGCCAGCGAGCACGCCAGCGACTTCGAGATCACCACTTTCTCCGAAGAACCGCGTCTGGCCTATGACCGCGTGCATCTGAGCGCGTACTTCACTGGCTCCACGGCAGCAGATCTGGCGCTGACCACCCGTGAGCATTACCTCGACAATCACATCAATTTCATCCTCAATAACAAAGTCGTCAGCATCGACAAGGTTGCCCATACTGTCACCACAGAACACGGGCGCGTGGAGAGTTATGACAAACTGGTGCTCGCCACCGGCTCCTACCCTTTCGTGCCCCCAGTGCAAGGCCATGACCGTCCGCACTGTCTGGTGTATCGCACGATTGACGATCTCGGACGCATCAAGTTCTCGGGGACTGACAGCAAGATCGGCGTCGTCGTTGGCGGTGGTCTGCTAGGGCTGGAAGCAGCGAATGCGCTGCGCGGCATGGGGCTGGAGACACATGTGGTGGAGTTCGCACCACGTTTGATGGCCGTGCAACTGGACGAAGGCGGCTCCAAACTGCTGCGCCGCAAGGTCGAGAATCTCGGCGTGAAAATCCACACCGGCAAGAACACCACCTCGATTGTGGACGGCGAGACCTGCCGTCATCGCATGAACTTCTCCGATGGCACTTTCCTCGAAACCGATATGATCCTGTTCTCGGCCGGTATCCGTCCCCAGGACGAACTGGCGAAGAAGAGCGATATTGAACTCGGGCAGCGCGGCGGCATCCGCATCAGCAACACCTGCCGCACCTCCGAACAGGACATTTATGCGATAGGTGAATGTGCAGTCTGGAATGGCCAGATCTTCGGGCTGGTGGCACCGGGCTATCAAATGGCCAAAGTAGTGGCCTCACAGATCACCGGCGGCGACGACAAGTTCCTCGGCGCCGACATGAGCACCAAGCTGAAACTGCTCGGTATCGATGTCGCCAGCGTCGGCGACTCCACGGCGCGCACACCGGGCGCCCGCTGCTACTACTACAACGACGACTTCGCCGAAGTGTATAAATGCCTTGTTGTCTCCGAAGACGGCAAGCATCTGCTGGGCGCAGTGATGGTCGGGGATGTCGAAGATTTCGGTAATTTCCAGCAACTCATGCTCAACAAAATGGAACTGCCTGCCAATCCGCAAGCAATGATTCTGCCTGGTCTCGAAGGCGGCAAAGTCAGCATCGGTGTAGGCGCACTGCCGGACACTGCACAGATATGTTCCTGCTACGACGTCAGCAAGGGTGCCATCTGTTGTCTGGTGCAGGATGGCACCACGACGCTGGAGGGCATCAAGGATGCTACCAAAGCCAGCACAGGTTGCGGTGGTTGCGCGGCACTGCTCAAGCAAGTCGTCAATGCCGAGCTGGTCAAGCTCGGCGTGGAAGTCAGCAATCATCTGTGCGAACACTTCCCCTACTCGCGTCGCGAGCTGGCAGACCTGATTCGTGTGCAGGAAATCCGCACCTTCCCGGCGATGTTGGAGAAGCACGGCAAGGGGCACGGCTGTGACATCTGCAAGCCTACCATCGGCTCTATCCTGGCCTCATTCTGGAATGACTACGTACTGGAACCCGCACACGTCGGCCTGCAGGACACCAACGATCACTTCCTCGGCAACCTGCAGAAGGACGGCACTTATTCAGTGGTGCCACGTGTCGCCGGTGGTGAGATTACGCCAGACAAACTCATGGCGCTGGGGCGTGTGGGCAAGGAATTCGATCTCTACACCAAGATCACGGGTGGTCAGCGTGTCGACTTGTTCGGCGCACGAGTGGATCAACTGCCCGCCATCTGGAAGCAGCTCATCGACGCGGGTTTCGAGACCGGTCACGCTTACGGCAAGAGCGTGCGCACAGTGAAATCCTGCGTGGGTTCCACCTGGTGCCGTTACGGCGTAGACGACAGCGTCGGCTTCGCCATCGAAATGGAAGATCGCTACAAAGGCCTGCGTTCACCGCACAAATTGAAGTTTGCAGTGTCCGGCTGTACACGTGAATGTGCCGAGGCACAATCGAAAGACGTCGGTGTCATCGCCACCGAAGGCGGCTGGAATCTGTATGTGTGCGGCAACGGCGGCATGCGTCCGCGCCACGCTGACCTGCTCGCTACCGGGCTGGACCGCGAGACGCTGATTCGCTACGTCGACCGTTTCCTGATGTTCTATTGCCGCACGGCGGATCGTCTGCAGCGCACGTCCGTGTGGCTGGAAAATCTGGAAGGTGGACTCGACTATCTCAAACAAGTCATCGTCGAAGACAAACTCGGCCTCGGCGCGGAACTGGAAGGCGCGATGGCGAAAGTTATCGACACCTACCAGTGCGAGTGGAAGACGACTATCAATGATTCGGAAAAGCTCAAGCGCTTCCGGGCCTTTGTGAACTCCGATCAGGCAGACACCAGCCATCTCTATGTGCAGGAGCGCGGTCAGCGCCGCCCGGCCACGCGCGCCGAACGCATTGCCTTGGTGTCACTTGACGAAGCCGCCAAGCAAAAACAAGCACTGGCTAAAAAAGAGGAGCAGACAGCATGAGCGAAATCTGGATCAACCTCTGCAAGGAAGATGACCTCGTCCCCGGCTCCGGTGTCTGTGCTCTGCTGGAGCAGGCAGGTGGCGCGGAGCAGGTGGCCCTCTTTCAGGAAAGCCCACAGGGCCCAGTGTATGCGTTGAGCAACTACGATCCATTGGGCGATGCCTACGTGCTGAGCCGAGGCATTATCGGTTCAGTGGGGGAGCGGCTGGTGGTCGCTTCTCCGCTGTACAAACAGCACTTCTGCCTGCAGTCCGGGCAGTGCCTGGAAGATGACACGGTCAGCGTGAAGGCCTGGCCTGCGCGCATTGCGTCAGGAACCGTGCAGATTCAACTCGGTGGCGCCTGAAAATTTCACTGGCTGCACAATCTTATCGATTCAAACCTTATCGACTGATGATTTAAAAGAGAGCGATTCATGTCTACAGAAAAATTCAATCTGTTCAGTATGCAAGGCAAGATGCGCACACTGCATCTTAGCTGGATGGCATTTTTCATTACCTTTGTCGTATGGTTCAACGCCGCACCAATGCTGCAGGCCATCGCCCTGAGTCTGGGTGTTTCTCCAGCAGAGATTGTGGCACTGGCGACAGTCAACGTGGCGATCGCCGTCCCGGCCCGGGTGATTATCGGCATGCTCACGGATCGCTATGGTCCGCGCATCATGTACTCACTGCTGTTGATCCTGGGCTCGATCCCCTGCTTCTGGTTTGCGACAGTGGACAGCCTGGGCGAAGCCGCCCTCGCCCGCTTCTTCGTCGGCACCATCGGCGCAGGTTTCGTGATCGGCATCCGTCTGGTCAGCGAGTGGTTCCCGGCCAATGAACTAGGCACCGCCGAAGGCATCTACGGTGGCTGGGGCAACTTCGGTTCTGCAGCCGCTGCGTTCACATTACCGACGCTGGCGCTCATGTTCGGCGGTGACGACGGCTGGCGTTACTCCGTCGCCATCACTGGTCTGATGAGTCTCATGTTTGGTTTCGTGTTCTACCACTACGCCCGCGACACGCCCAAAGGTTCCACCTATTTCAAACCCAAGACCATGGGCGCGATGGAGGTCACCAGCGTGGGCGATCTCTACCTGCTGTTGCTCACCAAGCTGCCCATGTACATCTGCATGGCACTGCTGGCCTGGCGCCTCTCACCTTCAGGTTTCGGCCTGCTGAGCAACCTCGCGGCCGACATTATTTATGTCGTGCTGATCGTGGTGTTGATCATCGACTTCCGCCATGTCTGGCGTACCAACCGAGGCCTGTTCACGACTCCGGTGCCTGAGCTGCATCGCTACAAATTCAAGCAGGTCGCCATCCTCAATCTGCTCTATTTTGCGACCTTCGGTTCCGAGCTGGCGGTGGTGTCCGTGTTGCCGCTGTTCTTCGCGCAAACCTTCGGGCTGAGCCCGGTACTCGCTGGCATGATCGCCGCCAGCTACGCGTTCATGAACCTGATGTCACGCCCCGGGGGCGGCTGGATTTCCGACCGCTTCGGCCGCAGACGCACACTGTTGATTCTGACGGCGGGGCTCGCGGTGGGTTACTTCATGATGGGCCTGGTGGACAGCTCCTGGTCGCTGATTCTGGCCGTCGTTGTCTGCATGTCTTGTTCTTTCTTCGTGCAAGCGGGTGAAGGCGCAGTGTTCGCGACAGTCCCCTTGATCAAGCGGCGTCTGACCGGCCAGATCGCGGGCATGACCGGTGCTTATGGCAACATCGGCGCGGTGACGTATCTGCTGGTGCTGACCTTCGTGGACTACTCGACTTTCTTCATGGTGATCGCGGGAACGGCAGTGCTGGGTTTCATCACTCTGTTGTTCATGGCTGAACCCCAGGGTCATATCGCGGAGATCAATGAAGATGGCTCGGTTGAATTGATTCATGTAGGTTAGTGGTTCGCTCACCGAGCGGAATCAGCATTCAACACGGGCGTGGTCATGTCGCAAGCGAAGAAACTCAGTGTCAGTTATGGTGGCTATTCGACGGCAGGAGTGAAGGAGCGCAATGAAGACGCCTTCGCTGCTGTCCTACCCACGAACCAGCAACGCTTCAGCAAAGGCGCCGTCGTCAGTATTGCCGACGGTGTCAGTTGCAGTGACAACGCCGGTCTGGCCAGCAGGACCAGTGTCAGCACCTTCATTCAGGATTATCTGAGCACCCCGGACACCTGGGACGTCAAGACCTCGGCCTCGCGGGTACTAACGGCCCTCAACTCGTGGCTGCTGGCACAAGGCCAGAGTGGGCTCGCCCGGCACAACGGATTCGTCACCACTTTCTCCACCGCCATCTTCCGCTCTACTACCGCGCACATCCTGCATTGCGGTGACAGCCGCATCTATCGTTATCGCAACGGCGAGCTGTTGCAACTCACCACCGATCACGTACTACCGCAGGGCAAAGATAATTTCACACTCACACGCGCGCTGGGCATGGATACCGAACTCAAAGTCGATTATCAGCACCGCAGCCTGCGTGTCGATGATCTGTTCCTCTTCACCACGGACGGTATACACGGCAGCCTGCAACATCAACAGCTGAGGGCCATGCTGGCTACCATCGCCGAAACACCTGACATGGCTGGCGAAGGCGTCAACGGCGCAATGGAGAAAGCCGCACGCGAAATGGCGGAGCAAGCCCTGGCCGCTGGCAGCACGGATAACATCAGTTGTATGGTACTGAAGGTGCTCGAACTACCGGTTGAAGATCTGGACGAGACCTATCGCCAGCTGACCCGTCTCGTGATTCCACCGGCACTGGCGCCGGGCAACAAGATCGATGGCTACACCATCACCCAGGTGCTGCACAGCGGTTCGCGCAGCCATCTTTATCTGGCCACGCACCCGCGCTACCGACAACGTTTCGTGATCAAAACCCCCTCTCTCAATTTCGCCGAAGACCCGCAATATCTCGAAGGTTTTCTGCGCGAGCAGTGGGTCGGCAGACGCATCGAACACCCCGGCATCATGAAGATTTACGAACCGGTGGCGGACAGCCGTTTCCTGTATCACATTTGCGAACACATCGAAGGCACCACACTGCGGCAGTGGATGTACGACAACCCCAACCCCGATCTGCAAAAGGTGCGGGCGCTGACGGCACAGATTGCTGGCTGCCTGCGTGTTCTGCAACGTCTCGGCATGCTGCACAGGGATCTGAAACCAGACAACATCATGTTGACGCCCACGGGCGAGATCAAGCTGATCGACTTCGGCACGGTGCAGGTCAGCGGTCTGCAGGACGTGGTGACCACCTTGAAAGAGGAAACACCCGTCGGCACCGCCGACTACATGGCCCCGGAATACCTGTTAGGTGAGCGTGGCGAATACCGTTCGGATATTTTCTCACTCGGCGTGATTGTCTATGAAATGTTGACGGGCGCCCTGCCCTACAAAGCGCCGTCCGCTTATAACGCCCGCAAAGATAATTATGCATTCTGGCGGTATCGAAGCAGTCGCGACACGCGCGCCGACATTCCCGTGTGGCTGGATATGGCCCTGAAGAAGGCCTGCGCACCACGTCCCTCCCATCGCTACGCGGCGCTGTCCGAGTTTGTCCACGATATTGAAGTGCCCAACGCGCAATTGCTCGCCGAGCATAAACAAATTCCATTGATAGAGAAGAATCCGCTGCGTTTCTGGCAGGCGGTGTCAGCGATTTTGTTTGTGTTGTTGATTTTGCAGAGTATCTATTAGACATCCAGTCTGATCTGCAGGTTGTTCTTCCGATTGCCCGGGTGTAGATTTCCGCAACACTACCAATCAAGAATTTATAAGAATGGCGACAATGCACCACAGTCTTGATCACACCCTCAGCATCCGCGACCGCAAATTCATCGCCAGCAAACTGCTGGAATACGGCAACGATGAGTCTGTGCTGGATTTCTCCGAGCTGGACGGCTTTCTGACGGCCATCATTACCAGCCCGGAGCTGATCCCAATGAGCATGTGGTATCCAGCACTGTGGGGTGGCGAGAGCACGCAGCCGGATTGGCAGACGGAAGACGAGCTGGAGCAATTTCTGGATTTAATTCTGCAACACCTGACCTGCAACGCGGCCGTGTTAATGGATCAGCGCGATGAGTTCATGGCGCATTTCAACGACATCAGCACGACTGGAGACGCGGCTGAAAACAGAGTTCTCAGCGCAGAAGAATGGTGCTTCGGTTATATGCGCGGCGTGGCACTGGCGGGTGGCTGGTCCGACTTGCCTGCGCAAGCAGAGGCAGCGCTCGACTGCATTCGCCTGCACGGCACAGAAGAGCGTTTCGATGAATGGGAAGCAATGACGCCGCAGGAACAGCAGGACTCGATCAAGAAGATCGAACCCGCCGCACGCCAGCTCTACGAAGCCTGGCGGCGTTGAGTCAAGATCGGGGCAACCGGATTACTCTGGCTTGGTGAAGAACATCATGTGCTGCCAGGGCAGAAAGTCGAGCGTCTTCTCCCACTCGAAATTCAGCACACTCATCTCGCGGCGCACTTGCCGCTGCGTCATCTTGTGCAGTGTGCGAATCGGCACGTTCGCGTCTTCGGCGCGGTATTCAACAAGGATCAGACGGCCACCGGGCTTCAGTGAATCGTAGATGCTCTGCAGCATCTCGCGCGGGTGCGAGAACTCGTGATAGGCATCCACCAGAAAGGCGACGTCGACGGAGTTGGCTGGCAGATGGGTGTCGTCGATCTCGCCGAGCACGCCACTGATATTGTCGAGCCCTTCTTCGCGACGACGGGTCTCCAGAATCTCCAGCATCTCTGGCTGAATGTCGACGGCCAGCACCCTGCCCTGCGGTACCTGCCGTGCAATCCTGATCGTGAAGTAGCCGGACCCGGCACCGATGTCGGCGACCACATCCGTCGGCTTCAACCCCATGTTGGCGACCACCTCATCGGGCATCTCCTCGTGGGTGCGCGACGGACGTTCCAGCCAGTCAGCTGCCAGATGTCCCATCACGTCGGAAATTTCCCGATCCATGTAGAAGCGCCCGGTGCCCCCATTACTGCGCGAGGGATCGATGGTGTAAAAACCGTCGGTCGGTGCCGGTGCAGCGCAGGCAGCGCTGACGATCAGGAGCAGCGTTGACAACAGATATCGATAGTGACGCATGAGCAGTTCCGCCTTGTTGGTTTTATTGGATAGCACTTTTGAAATCATTGACCGCCTCAGACGAAATGGCGCCGCTTGGACGTCACCGTCCTGCTCAGCCCCATATCGCCGACGCGCCGTACATCCGCCCAAGTACCTTTGTAATACGGCAGGATATTCTGGTCCACCGCTGTGGTGGCCAGGTCGCCCATCACGCCGTTGCGGCCCATCGTCTGCATGAACACCTGGCCCGGTTTGATGGTCGGCTCCACGTGCGCCATACCTTGTGTGGCACCATAATCGTTGAACAGTTCCACCACGTCACCACTGCTGATGCCGAGGCGCTGTGCGTCGTCCGTGCCGATCTCCACCAGCGTCATCGGCCAGCGGCTGGTGCGGAACTCGACGTGCTCATCGTTGTAGAGCGTCTGCCACAACTCGTTGACGCGACCGTTGTTGATCCAGAAAGGATATTTGTCTTTCTGCTGCTGCGCCTCGGCCAGCAGGCCGTTCCACGGCGAGGGCTGGAATTTCGCCCGTCCATCTTCGGTGTCGAAACGTTCGGTGTAGGTCACTGCGGTGCCGACCAGCAACCCGTTCTCCAAACCAGTGACAGGCAGCTGCACACCGTTGTTGCCGAGGGCACGCAAGCGTTCGTAAGTGACCAGCTCGCTGTCGTTGCGATTGAAGCCGTCCATGAAGGCGTCTTCCTCGTTGCGCCAGTCGAAGCCCGCGAAGCGCGTTGCCATCGCGCTGTTGCCGTCCTGTTCATACAGCGCCTTGAGCGTGTTGGCGATGTCGGCGGCGATCAGGCAATCCGGCTTCGCACTACCGGGGGCGTCCATGAATTTCTCGGAGAGACGCATGCGGCGCTCGCCGTTCATCGAGGTCAGGTTCATCTCACCCGGCACGGTGGCAGGCAGCATCATGTGGCCTGCTTCGCCGAAGGGCTTCGGATAAATATCAATGGACACCACGAACAGACCGCCCTTATTGGTGACGGCATCGTAAATGATGTCGATCAGCTCCGCAGTGCTGGCACCACGCGCCTGATCGATAGCCTCGCGGACGATGTTGGCGCGGCGGATCACCGCCGCCCGGTAATTCTGTGCGTTGTGAGTGCTGCGGAAAGCGTCGCAGGCCCAGGTGGTGAGGATCTTGCCGCGCCCAGCGATGATCTCGCCATCGACGTAAGGCGCGGGACGACCACCGGGGAACGGCGGACGCACATAGCCTTCTTGATGGCCACCCATGCGCACGACACCGGCGCCACGTCGCCCACCGACGTTGCCCGTGGCAAGCACCAGATTCACCAGCGCGGACTGGATGCGGTAATTGTCGTTGCCCCAGATGATGCCCTTCTCGTAGGCATGCATGGTGCGTGGCAGGTGGCCGGAGGCTTTCGGTTGGTAGGACCACTCGGCGGCCTGAATCAGCTGCGCCACCGGCACGCCGGTAATTGCGCTGCAATCTTCGAGACTGAGGCGGTTCGCGCTCAGTGCCTGCTCGTAGCCATTGGTGCGTTGGGCGATGAACTCGCTGTCCAGCCAGCCTTGCTCGGCGACATAAGTGAGCAGTCCATTGAACAGCGCGGTGTCGGTGCCGGGGTTAATCGCCAGATGCAGCACATTCTCAGCACCGGCTGCCTGTTCGGCGATGGCGATCGAGGTGGTGCGACGCGGGTCGACGAAGATCGCGCGGCCACGGCCGACGGTCTCGCCGGGGAACCACTGCTGCTTCTTGCTGACAGTGCTGCCCTGCAGATTGGGAATCCAGTGCACGAGGAAATAATTGGTCTGGGTCTCGTAGGGGTTGTTGCCGATGGACCAGAGCACGTCGGCCACTTCCGCATCTTCGTAGCTGTTGTTCAGTTCGTTGATGCCCATGTCGCGGGTGGCGTGACACTCGGAGTTATAGGCCGGGCGGTTGTGAATGCGCACCTTCTGCGTCTGCAGACCGGTGAAGATCAGCTTGCCGGTGCCCCAGGTATTTTCATAACCACCGCCAGCACCGCCGTGGTCGAAGAGGTTGAAATAAATCTCATCCGGGCCGTCTGCGTCGAGAATCTTCTTGGTGAGCCCGGCATAGAGCGCCAGCGCCTGTTCCCAGGGGCTTTCACGCCAGTTGGCGCCGCGATACAGCAGCGGCTGCGTCAGACGGCTGGCCGAGGGGCCTGTGCCGTTGTACATCAGATGCCCGAGCATGCCGCCGCGCGTGGAAGCCTGACCCTGATTCACCACACAGTCCTTGTCAGGTACGATCATGATGTGATGACGGCTGCCGTCGTTATCCTGAATGGTGTTGACCATGCTAGGCGAGAGGCCAGCCTGTAGTGGCGCGAGCTGACGCGTGAAGTCCAGCCCCAGCGCGTTGTCCTGCGGCGCACGGCCGCCTTCCTGATGTTCCGGCCATTTGTGGACCTTGTAGCCACAGCCGACGATGCAGAAGTGACAAGTCAGGTTGGTGGTCTGCGCGCTGGTCGGCGGCAGGGGAATGCGATCATCGAAACGCGACATGCGGGTGGCTCCTAGGAATTCTGCTGAGTGCTATCTACTGGGTGCGATAAGTAGGGTGCTAGAGGGTGTTCGCCTGCCGACCATAGATCAGACCATGCACACCCACCGCCTCGACGGTGCCGCGCGCGGCATCAAAGTTAAGCTCGATGCGCGGCATGTTCTGAGTCGCCTGACCACAGACCTGCTGCCCCTCCATCTCCGGATCGAACACGCTGAAATGACAACCACATTTGAAGCTGCGCGCCTCGCCGTCATACTGCGTCGGGCAACCCATGTGCGGGCAGAGAATGCTGTAGGCGACGATGTCACCGTCCGGCCCGACACCGCCCGGCACCTGACGTCCCATTTTCAGCAACTGGCAGGGCGAACTGCTGTCCGGATAGTTAAAAGACACGGGCTGGTTGTCCTGCAGACTACCCACCTCGGCCACCAGCGTGGCTGGATGACTCAACACCGCACCACCAGCCGGCACTACTGCCGACTGCGCCAACGTGCCGGGTGCCACAGTCGCGGCCAGGGCGCCGACGCCGCCCACCTTGAAGAAATCGCGTCTGCTCAGAGACATGTAAATACTCCATTTAAGACCTGTAAAAAGTTGTGCTGAATATGGACTGCCACCGGCAGCCTGTCAATTCAGGCGCCACCCGATGGGAAGCGGCGGTTGACCGTAGCCACCCCCCTCCGTATATTGCCCCCATGACCCCAACGCTGACCATCGACTCCGGCTCTTCCCGCCTGCTGCTGCACGGCGACTGGACACTGGAGCACTACACCCTTCTTGCGCACGACACCAAGTCACACTCGCAGACCATGAGCCCCTCGATCAAGACCCTCGACGCCACCGGCCTGAGCGCAATGGACACTGCGGGTGCGGCGCTGCTGGTGCGTCTGTTGGGGGCCGAGCATCTGAACACCCTCATCCCCACCGCCAGCGGATTGTCCCCCGAACGGCAGGCACTGCTGCTGGCCGTGGCGACAGCCATGACCGGACGTGAGAGTGAGATCGCTCAACCACGCAAGCGCCCAGGCGATGGACTCGCCACGCTTGGCAAGCTGGTCGTCAGCGTCTGGCACAAATTCGCGCAAATACTCAACTTCCTCGGCCTGACACTACTGACACTGGCGCGTCTGCTGCCCCGCCCCTGGCGCTGGCGGCCTGTCGCACTGGTTGCCCAGATGCACCAGACCGGCCTCAACGCGGTGCCGATCATCTTTCTGCTGAATTTTCTGGTGGGCTGCGTCGTCGCCTTCCTCGGCGCCACCGTGCTGGCCAACTTCGGGGCCACGATCTATACCGTGGATCTGGTGGGCTATGCCTTCATGCGCGAGTTGGGTGTGCTGCTCGCAGCGATTCTGCTGGCCGGTCGCACCGCCAGCGCCTTCACGGCGCAAATCGGCTCCATGAAGGTGAATGAAGAACTGGACGCTCTCAACGTACAAGGTCTGAGCCCCATCGAGCTGTTGGTGGTACCACGACTGCTGGCCCTGCTCATCATGCTGCCTCTGCTCTCTTTCATTGCCGTCATCGCCGGGATGCTCGGTGGCGCGCTGGTGTCCGTGCTGACACTGGATGTCAGCTTTGCGCGCTTCATGGGCATCGTGCAGGAGATTCCCCTGCGCCACATCCTGCTGGGACTAGCCAAAGCGCCGTTCTTCGCGCTGGTGATCGCGCTGATCGGCTGTCTGGAAGGCTTCAAAGTGCAGGGCAGCGCACAGTCGGTTGGCGAACACACGACCTCGGCCGTAGTACAATCCATTTTTGCGGTGATCCTGCTGGATGCCGTGGCCGCGCTGTTCTACATGGAGATGGGTTGGTGACAGCAGCAAACAGCGCAACACAAAAGCGCCGCAAAGCACGCGAGCCCATCATTCAGGTGCGCGGGCTGAACAACCGCTTCGGCAGCAATGTGGTGCATGACGGCCTCGATCTGGATATCCGTCGCGGCGAAATTCTCGGCGTGGTGGGCGGCTCTGGCAGTGGTAAATCCGTGCTGTTGCGCTCGATCGTCGGGCTGCACACACCGAGCGCCGGGCAGGTCAGCCTGTTCGGTCAGGACCTGCTGCAACTCACACCAGATAAACGTTCCGCTCTGGAACGGCGTATCGGCGTGCTGTTTCAACGCGGCGCCCTGTTCTCGTCGTTGACGGTGCTGGAGAACATCGCCTTGCCGTTGATCGAGCACGCGGGGCTGTCGCGCAAGTCGGCCGCCGAGTTGGCCGCAGTGAAGCTGGCGTTGGCCGGTCTGCCTGCGCGCGCCGGGGCACTGTATCCGGCCGACCTCTCTGGCGGCATGATCAAGCGCGCGGCGCTGGCCAGAGCGCTGGCCCTGGACCCGGACATCCTGTTTCTGGATGAGCCGACCGCTGGCCTCGACCCCATCGGCGCTGCTGCCTTCGATCAGTTGCTGATGACCCTGCGCGACGCCTTCGACCTGACCGTGTTCATGGTGACCCACGATCTGGACACACTGTACACAGCCTGCGACCGCATCGCCGTGCTGTCGCAAAAACGGGTACTGGTGGCGGATACGCTGGAAGTGGTCGCGGCCACAGACGACGCCTGGATTCAGGAGTATTTTCATGGTCCACGCGGGCGGGCGGCGGCCGTAGCGGCTGGCTCGCCACTTGCAAGCCCTCAACTCACCAGTTCAAAGCAAGAGTGACACTATGGAAACCCGGGCACATCACATCATCGTCGGCCTCTTTACTCTTAGCGCTGGGGCGTTCGCCCTGCTGTTTGCGCTGTGGATGTCGCGCTCCAGCAGTGACAACGACGTCGTGGTATACGACGTCATCTTCCGCGAAGCAGTTTCCGGCCTGAGTGTTGGCAGCCCGGTGCAGTACAGCGGAATCCGTGTAGGCGAGGTGCAACGTCTGCGGCTGGACCCGCAGGACCCGCGCCAGGTGTGGGCGCGCGTGCAAGTCTCCAGCTCTGCTCCGGTGAAAGTCGACACCCTCGCCCGCCTGACCGTGCTCAACATCACCGGCGCAGCAGGCATCGAACTCAGCCAAGGCTTGCCCGAGAGCCCGCTGCTCACCGCAGCCCAAGGTGGCGTGCCAGTCATTCAGGCCGAACAGTCATCGCTGGCCCGTCTGCGGCTGAACAGCGATGAGCTGTTGATCAGCATCACCAGCCTGCTGGACCGCGCCAACCAGATGCTCTCCGAGGAAAACGGCCTCTATGTGACGCGGATACTGTCGAATGTCGAAGTGGTCACCACCAACCTGGTGGAACAACAAGCGACGCTGCGCGCCGGGCTCACCAGCCTCGCCGACGCAGGCGAGGAGCTGAACCAGTTGCTCTCCCGCGTCGACCAGCAGATCGCCGAGCATGGCGACCCGCTGCTCACCTCGGCCGCAGCGACCATGGCCAATATCCAACGCTTCACGCAGCAGATGACCACGTTGATCGCCGACAACGAGCAAGCACTGAACAACGGCATGCAGAGCTTCAACGAACTCGGGCCAGCCATTGAAGACCTGCGCGGCGTGCTCAGTGGCCTCAACGACATCACCACCCGCCTGGAAGACGACCCTGCCGGTTTTCTGCTCGGCGATGACAACATCAAGGAATATCAACCATGACCAAGCGCTTTCTGCTGTTGTGCCTGACGCTCTGCTGCGGAATGAGCGCCTGCTCCGTATTGCCGGAGCGCGTACCGGCGGACCTCTTCCAATTACCTCCTTCCTCCTTGAGCGCCTCTTCCGACGACCTCGCGCTTAACGGGCTGCGTATCGACACTCCCGCCACCAGTGATGCTCTGGGCGGCAGCCGGGTGCTGGTGATGACCGCCGACAACAGTTTTCAGGCCTATCCAGATGCGCGCTGGGCGGCACCGGCGGCACTGCTGTGGCGCGACTGGCTGCTCGACGCCTTCTGGCGTGACGGCCGTGCAACGGCACTCAGCACCAGCAGCGACGGACTCGAAGCACAGGTGGAACTGGGTGGCATGTTGCGTGCCCTGCATCATGACCGCAGCAATGGACAGTCGCTGGCAGTGGTCCACTACGACGCTCGCTTGATTGATGCGGAAAGCCGCCGGATTCTCGCCAGCCGCCGCTTCGAGGTCAGCGAACCAGTCAGGGGTGAAGACGTGGCTGCAGTCGTCAGCGCACTCGGCACTGCTGCCGACCGCCTGGCCGTGGACTTGATTCAATGGTCGCTGACGGAGAGTCAGGCACTTACAAACCAGCCCTGACAGCGGCAGATCAGAGTAGAAGCTTTTGAGGAGAGACCATGAGCGAAAAGACTTTCACGGTGAACTTGAAGCTGCTGGAAAATTATCTGTTCCAGATCGACTTCGGTGAGTTCGGCAATCTGCTCAGTGACGAGCCAGCCCCGTTAGGCGGCGGCGAAGGCCCGAGCCCAGCCGGGCTGCTGGCGGCTTCGGTGGCAAACTGCCTCTCTGCCAGCCTGTTGTATGCGCTGCGCCGACACAAAGAAGACCCCGGTGAATTAACAGCAACCATCACAGGGCGTTTTGGACGCGTAGAGAAATTCCTGCGGATTACCCATTTCGACGTGGAGATTCGGCTTGGGTCAAACATGAGCACATTGCCAACACTGGTCAGTGCCGTCGCCCAATTCGAAAACTACTGCACCATCACCCAGAGCGTTCGCCAGGGTATTGAAGTCGATGTCGCCATCTTCGACAGCGATGGAGTGCTGGTACATCGCAACCCACCCGCGCAGCTGAGCTGAAGCAAGGTCATGCAATCAGTCATAAAATGGATCACACGCGAGTTCGCCGCGCTGAGCGCGGAGCAGCTCTACCAGATACTGCAATTACGCCAGCAGGTCTTTGTCGTCGAGCAACAGTGCGTGTATCTGGATGCGGATGGGCTGGATCAAGAGGCTGTGCATGTGTTCGCGACGCTGGAGGAGCAGGTCGTCGCGTGTTGTCGTCTCTTGCCACCAGGACTGAAATACGGAGAGGCTGCCATTGGCCGTGTCTGCAATGCCCAAGCGCAGCGCGGCACGGGGCTTGGTCGTGAGCTGATGCGTAAAGCGTTGGCACTGTGTGACGAACGCTACCCCGGACAGGGTGTCCGGATCTCGGCACAACACCATCTGCAACACTTCTACTCGAGCGTCGGCTTTGTCGCCGTCTCCGCGCCTTACGACGAAGACGGCATTCCGCATATCGAGATGCTGCGCGCTTGAACGGCAATCAACACCACTAAAGTTGCAGCAACACCCGCGCATAGACCCGGCGACCACGACCATCGAACACGCTGGCATCGTAGTTCACGATGCCGTCTTCACGATGGGGAATCTCGGCGTTGAACGCATCCAGCAAACCAACAGTGAACATCGAAGTGCCCCAGCTCTCATTAGCCCAGTCGCGTGCATAGGTGTATTGCAGATCCCAGCTCTGATAGCTGGCGATTTCCTTGCGGACCAACGAACGCACCAGATCACTGCCGGTCTGCCAGGTGCTGGCGTAGCGCAGGTCACGATACGAACCGATCAGTCGCGTAATCACCGCCACGCTGTGCTGCTGCCGCGCCCAGTTGAAGTGGATATTGCCACGGTTGTCCGGCAACGAACGCACCAGGTTGCCGTCGCCCGTGGTGCCTGCCGCATCGAACACTCCTGTCTCCAGAAGGCCCAGCTCCAGACCCGGCACACCGATCAACCGGTACTGCCGCACATGGGTGTAATCCACGCCGACACGGAACAGCCCCAGCTCGTTATTCCAGGCATAGCCGAGCTTCAGGTCGACACCGTCAGAGATGATGGTGCCGGCATTGATAGTGCTCAATGTGGTCGTCGTCAACTCGGCAGACGTGGTGCCGAAAGTACGTACGACACCCGGCACGATGTAGGTACGCGGGTCCACCACACAGTCGAGACGCTGCGAGGAATTGCGACCGTACTGGGCTTCCAGAGCAGCCGGATCACAAGCCTTGTAGGGGGTCGTTGAGTTACCGGTCAGAGTGCTGTTGAGCAGATAGTTGGCCGGGTTGGCAGCGGCCGCTGTGAATGCGGCGATCTCGCCCGCGATAGCAGAAATGCCCGGCTGCGGCAGCACTTTGTCGCTCAGCTCGAATCGCCAGAAATCGGCGTTCACGCTCAACCCTTCCAACCCGGACGATGATGGCGTCCATTGAAAACCGATGTTGAAGGTATCGGCACGTTCATTGCCCACGTTCGGCGCAGCCGCACCTAGTGTATAAGTCGTATTGGGCCGAGCGTTCTCATTGGTGGGTGGCAGCAATCCGGCACGCACCGCCTGATTCTTCAAGGGATCACGGAAAGTGATGTTCGAACCTTCCAACCCCTCCTCCACAATGCCGACATTGGGCGCGCGGAAAGACTGTGAGAAAGAGCCACGCAGCAACAACTCATCGGTGACTCGCCAGCTCGCGGCGAGCTTCGGGGTCACTTCGCTGCCGATGCCACCGCCGTAGCTCTCCCAGCGCAGGGCCAGTTGTGTTTCCACATCCGCGAGCACTGGCAGTGACAGCTCGGTGAACACGGCCTTCACATTGCGGTCGTTGTCGTAATTAAAAATGCAGTAGGAGCACTCGTAATTGTTGCTCACATAATGAAAGCGATTGGGCACGCCCTTGCTGTCGTAACCAAGAATCGCATTGGGAATGCCGGGTAGATTGATCGCCGGGGCTCGGGATTTGTTGTTCTGCATGCGGTACTGCGCGCCTGCAGCGAACTGGGCGGTACCACCAGGCAGTTCCAGCAGTTCACCAGTGACAACGGCATCGATCACGCCCAACTTGTTGCGCTTGTCCGAGCGCAGGATGGTCGGGCTCATCCAGTCGATCAACTCCTGGGTGTTAGCCAGCGCGGGGTTGGTCACGGCAGTCAGGAAGGGGTTGTAGAACTGGCAACCACCTTTACCCTGATTGTTGCTGGTCAGCGCCAGTGAGAGTGTCTCACGGGTGTTGAGCACAAAGCCGGGAAAGAAAGTCTGCGTCAGACCATCCCCCAGTGCGCCATTGGAGGCGTTCCAGAATGTGGGCAAGAGGCCGCCCATCGGACCCGGCGCATGACGCCAGTCGAAATCGGCACGGCCATTGGGAGTGCAACCTGGCCCCCCGAGTCCGTTGGCTGCCAGTTCGGCACGGTCACGCTGCAGCGTGCGATAGCTTTGTTCGAAACTGGTACCGCTCCAGGCATAACTCACGTCATAGGTGAAGCGGCGATCATTGAAGGCCAAAAGCTCGCCCTTGACGCCTGCCTGCACACCTACCGTGCTGGTATCGGTGAAATTGGTGTCACCGCCGACGCGTGGTACGCCGACACGCACGGTGGCGAACATCGGCACGTTCATGCCGCCATTGGCGAGTGCGTTCGGAGCATTGGTGATGCCGGTCGGGCGTGTCAGCCCTGCAGCGGGAGCGTAGTAACCCAGCTCAGCCGTATGGCCGATGGCGTAACCGCCCCAGGCAGGATTGCCGGTGTGCGAACCCGGTGCTGCCAGCACCACGGCCGGACCACGAGAATTCACGGCACCGGAATCGGTGCGGGCGATGCGTGAATCCGACCATTGGAAGAACGAGTAGAACTCCGCCTTGTCATTGAAACGATGATTGAAAGCCCCTGCGATGCTGTCGCGCTCTAGACCAAGACTCATGTATTGCCAGTCATGCGTGTACTCACGACAGGACCCGGTGTTCTCACCGCGTTTGTCGGCACGGCTGCCGATGAAGAACGGCTCACCGCTGGCCGAGCTTAGAGTAGTGCAGAGAGGGTCCGAATAAACCGGGACTCCCTGCCCCCCTTCGGCGACGTTACGCGCCATCACGGCACTGTTGATGTAGGCTCTATTGAAATTGGCACCAAACGCCGGGTTGTTGAACACGGCATTGGAGCTGCCGGGGGTGGCGCCCACGATGTCGCTGAACTGGGTATTGGCATTGAAGTAGCTGGCATATTTCACCGGCACTGGATCGCGCTCGTGACGTTCACCGGAGAGCACAAAATGGGTGTCACCGCTGTCGTCCGACCAGCCCCAGATGGCACTGGCTGTCGTGTCGAACAGATCACCGGCTTCCTCCACCGCCTGCACATCGCCGTAAAGCTCCAACCCTTCGAAGTCGGTACGCATGATGAGGTTCACGGCCCCCGCCACCGCGTCGGAACCGTACAAGGCAGAACCCCCGTCCGTCAGCACCTCAAGGCGCTCGACCATCACCAGCGGAATGGCGTTCAAATCCACCATCTCGCCACCACTGGCGGTGGTGGTGGCGGCCGACACCTGGCGTCGACCATTGATCAGCGTCAGCGTCGAGTTCTCACCGAGATTGCGCAGATTGATGTTGGCGATGCCTTCGACCTGGGTGTTTTCACCAGAGCCGACATTGGTGATCGAGCCGGAGTTGACGTCCAGGTTCTTCACCACATCCCAGATCTGGGCAGCACCCTGAGTCTCGATACTGGTGCGGTCGATGATCTGTACCGGCGTCGGGCCATCCAGGGGACTGCCACGCAGGTAGGAACCGGTGACGATGATTTCCTCGACCTCCGGATTGTTGCTCTGTGCAGAAGCAGACTGGGGTTGCACGGGCTGGGCATGCACCGGCACACAAGCGACACCAAGTACCACGCTGCCAAGCAGCAAAGACTTGCGGGAATTCTCAAACCTGTCAGACATGGAACCTTCCTCTGCAGACAACATGGTTTCCGTGGTTGTCAAAGCCCGGGACGGGCGGGCCTACTGAAATCGAGTCGAGCGGGACTGTAATCCAATCAAATGCCGCAAATCAACTTTCGCTGCTGCGGTTGTGAGAGAAAGCGCAGTAATCCGCCAACTCCCGCCAACCTACCGGAAATCCTTGCAATTCAATCGCTTCCAGCAGCGTCGTCAATCCTGCTAAGCTGCCGCCCAGGAGAAGCCTGCTGCTGCATCACCAACCTACAGGAGGCGGGGAAGACCAGAGAGTTATGAAGAAAATCATTGTGCTGATCGGTGCTGTCACAGCCCTGCTGCTGGCGGTGAGCCCGCTGTTGATGGGATTGATCATCAGTGACAGCCGCACCGAAACCACGCTGCGCGAACTCACAGGCCAGACAGGACTGAAGCTGCAGATGGAATCAAGCTGGTTCACCAGCCAGGGCCGCGTCACGGTGACAGCGCCGGTGATTGCCGGCGTGACTTACGACGACATCACCCTGGTGGCCGATGTGACTGTGGCCCACGGCCCTCTTCTGTTAACCAACACAGGGCTGCGTCCCGGTATCGCCTGGGCGCACCTGACACCGATCATTACCGGACTGCCCGCTGACCACCCGCTGCAACAGCTGTTTGCCGACGGCACTACCAGCACGGTCACCGTACTGGCAGGTCTGACTGGCGCCCTGCAGCTGGCGTTGCACGCCGCTTCCCCGACCTTTACGCTGCCTGCTGCACAGTACAACCTCACAGAACCGACCACCATGACTCTGCAGGACCTGCAGGCGAGTCTCGCACTGGCCAGAAATGGCGCTGCCGACCTCTACGTCAGCAGTAACGAAGTGCAGGTGCGCAATTCCCTCTACGTAGCCACCGCCACGCAGGCCACTCTGCACGCTCACAGCACTGAACTCAGTGCCACCCCGTTGCCGGGCTCCTTGCACATTGCTGCACAGCAATTGCAGATCGATGATGTCCCGGGGGCTGTGGTCAGCACCTCTGCCATTACAGGCAGCTTGACCATGCACGGGATTAGCATAGACTATGCCGCCCGCCAGCAAGCCGACACCCAGACCATCACTCTGGAACAAACCTTGGACGTGGCCCGGATTGAAGCCTCGCTGCCGCTGGAATCACTCAACATGCATACTGAGCTGACGGGGATCGATGAGGCCTTGGCTACGGAATACCTGACCTTTCTGCGTGAGACGCAGAGCACGATGCAGGCCATGACCGCGCCGCAGCTGCAGGAACACATCGCCGAGCACAGCGAGACGCTGGCGCTGCACCTGCTGCAGGCACCGATGCAGCAGACCAGTACTCTGAAATTGCAGGCCTGGGGCGGCGCCCACGAGGCAACACTGGACATGCGCTGGCCGGGCATGCCGTCCCTGACCTCACTGGAACAGATCGATGCGGACACCATGCTGCAAATGCTGGTGGTGACACTGGAGATTGCCGCCAGCGCCGAGACGGTGGCAACAAGTCCGCTCGCCGCTGCAGCGCAGGCGTATACGACGCAGGGCTTGCTGATTGAGGACAACGGCAAGATAGTGCTCAAAGCCAGTCTGCAGGATGGCAATCTTGACCTGAACGGCAACAGCTTCCCGCTCGGGCCATTTCTGAATTTTCGCTAAATATAGAAAACCACGCTAGAAACGCATAATGGACCCCATGACTCAGACCGCGACCGACCAGCAAGTTCGCCCGCTCTTCTCCTACCCCAGATACTGGGCGGAGTGTTTCGGCACGGCCCCCTATTTGCCCATGTCCCGCGCGGAGATGGATGCATTGGGCTGGGACAGCTGCGACATCATTCTCGTCACTGGTGATGCCTACGTGGACCACCCGAGTTTCGGCATGGCCGTGATCGGCCGCATGCTGGAAGCACAGGGCTTCCGGGTCGGCATCATCGCCCAGCCCGACTGGAAGTCAGCTCATCCTTTCAAGGTGCTCGGCAAACCCAACCTGTTCTTCGGCGTCACCGCTGGCAACATGGACTCCATGATCAATGGTTACACGGCCGATCTGCGTATCCGCACTGACGACGCCTACACCCCCGACGGTGTGGCAGGCAAACGCCCGGATCGCGCCGTCATCGTCTACAGCCAGCGCTGCCGTGAAGCCTATTACGATACTCCTATCGTCATCGGCGGCATCGAGGCCAGCCTGCGCCGCATCGCCCAGTACGACTACTGGAGCGACAAGGTCCGCAAGTCCGTCCTGATCGACTCCAACGCCGACATCCTCCTATATGGCAACGCCGAGCGCGCCCTGGTCGAGGTCGCCCATCAGATTGCGGCTGGTCACTCGATTGCCGACATGACCCACATCCGGGGCACCGCAGTGCTGCTGGACGCCGTGCCGGAAGGCTGGACCGAGATCGACTCGACCCGCATCGACTGGCCAAGCAAGATCGACGCGATGCCGAACCCTTACGAGTACAAAGACCCGGAAACCCAGAGCTGTGCGACTGACAAGGAGGGGACTCCTGCCCCGGAAACCGTCAGCCCCGTCCGCATCATTCCAATGCCGTTGCATCGCAAGAACGATCTCGACAAAGAAACGACCTACATTCGCCTGCCCTCCTACAACAAGGTGAAGAACGACCCGGCCCTGTACGCCCACGCCTCCCGCGTGCTGCATCAGGAAGCCAACCCGCACAATGCCCGCGTGCTGGTACAGAAGCACGACACCAAGGAGATCTGGGTCAACCAGCCACCGATCCCGCTGGAGACCGACGAGATGGACGGGGTGTTCGACCTGCCCTATCAGCGGCGCCCACACCCCAGCTATGGCGACGCCAAAATTCCTGCCTATGACATGATCAAGACTTCGGTCAACATCATGCGTGGCTGCTTCGGCGGCTGCACCTTCTGCTCAATCACCGAGCACGAGGGGCGCATCATCCAGAGCCGCTCTGAGGAGTCCATCCTCCGGGAGATCGAACTGATCCGCGATCAGGTGCCCGGCTTCACCGGCACCATCTCCGACCTCGGCGGCCCGACAGCGAACATGTATCGCCTGAACTGCAAATCCGAGAAGATCCAGAAAAACTGCCGTCGGTTGTCCTGTGTGTACCCGACCATCTGCCAGCATCTGGACACCGACCACAAACACACCACCGCGCTCTATCGCAAGGCGCGCATGATCCCCGGCATCAAGCGCGTGGCAATTGCATCCGGTCTGCGTTACGACCTGGCGATCCGTGACCCGGAGTATGTGGAAGAACTGGTGACACACCACGTCGGCGGCTACCTGAAGATTGCGCCGGAGCACAGCGAAGAGAACACGCTTTCCAAGATGATGAAGCCGAGCATCGGCTCCTATGATGCCTTCAAGGAAATGTTCGATCGTTTCTCGAAGAAAGCAGGCAAGGTCCAGTACCTCATCCCCTACTTCATCGCCGCCCACCCGGGCACGGAGAACGAGGACATGCTCAACCTCGGCCTGTGGCTGAAGAAGAACAAGTTCAAGCCGGACCAGGTGCAGACTTTCTACCCGTCCCCGATGGCGCTGGCCACGGCGATGTACCACTCCGGCCGCAACCCGCTCAAGAAGATCACTTACAAGAGCGAGCGCGTCAGCATCGTGCGCGAGATCGAACAGCGCCGCATCCAGAAAGCCTTCCTGCGCTACCACGACGAGAAGAACTGGCCGCTGCTGCGCCAGGCGCTCAAGGACATGGGTCGCGAGGACATGATCGGTGACGGGCCACACCAGCTCGTGCCCGCCGAGAAGAAATCCGCCCGCCCCGCCGGTGGCCGCCCGACGGCGAAGTTCGCCGCCAAGCGCATGCAGAAACCGCGCCGCTGAGATTCCCTCGTAGACGCCCACGAACTGTAGGAGCCTGCCCTGCAGGCGACTTTTGGAACCTGCACTAAATCGGTCGCCTGCAAGGCAGGCTCCTACAGGGCGGATTTATCCGTTGATTGATGATAATGCTTCTCATGTGTACAATGATTCGTATCGATACGAACCATCCGGAGAATGCAATGCCCCACCGCTCTTCTGCCTCACGCTTCAGCCTGAATTCCTTCCCTCTGAAACCCTTGGTTCTCGCACTTGCCAGCGCCAGTCTTCTGGTCGGTCATGGAGCCTTTGCCCAAAGTACAGAGCAGAACAGTGACGGGGCAAGCGAGCGCGATTTGCCCGCAATCTATGTGATTGGCAAAGATGAGAATGCAGCGTTGCGTCAGCCAGGTGCGGTGTCCATCGTGAATCTGGAGCAACTGGAGCTGAATCAGCCACGTTCCACCGAAGACATTCTGCGCACCGTGCCGGGTGTGACCGTGAAGCCGGAAGAAGAAAGCGCGATAGTCGCCAACATCGGCATGCGCGGCCTCAGTTCGGCGGATTACAAGACCCTGATTCTCGAAGACGGCGTGCCTGTCGCTCCGGGTCTCTTCGTCGGCAATGGCCGTTACTACAATCCGCGCGTGCAACGCATGGAAGGCATTGAGGTTCTGAAAGGCGCCGCTTCTCTGCGCTATGGTCCGAGCACAATCGGCGGCGTCATCAACTACATCACCCGCCAGCCTGCCGACGGAGTGCAAGTGTCGCTGCGTGGTGGGTCGTTCGATTCTCGTGAAGCCACGGTGGAAGTCGGCGGCAGCTCGCCCTCGGGCGAGGCCGTGTTCGGCATCCTGGCCACTCGCGACGAGAGCGACGGCTTCATGGACAAGGGCTATGGCATGACCGACATCGTGGTCAAGACCGGCCTGCAGATCGGCAACAACCAATCACTCAGCCTCAAGTATTCCGACTACAAGAGCGACGCCAACATCTCCTACCGTGGCGTCTTCCTGAACGAATATTACGCCGACAGTCGCGACAACCCGGCACCGGATGACTGGCTGCTGTCCGGCCGTCGTTCTCTCGATCTCAACCATGAATGGGACATCAGCGACACCGCGCGGCTGAACACACTGGTGTATGGCAGCGAGACCTGGCGCGATTACTGGCGCTTCAATACCAACAACGCTGCCTCGGGTGCCGCACGTACCTGGGTCTACAACGACACGCTCAATGGCAACAATCGCTCTTTCGAACGCTTCGGCGTCGAGAGCCGTCTGCAACTGGAGCACTCCCTGTTCGGCATGACCAGCGAAGCAGAGTTAGGGCTGCGCTACATGACCGAGACCATGGATGACGTCACGGTGGCCGCCACTCGTGCCACGCCGCGTACCGGGCCGCTCAGCAAAGATGTGCGCGACTCGGCAGACAGCGTTGCTCTCTACGGGCAGAACCTCTTTCAGCTGACTGAGAATGTGGCACTGACTGCCGGTTTGCGCATCGAAAAATATGAGCAGGACCGCAAGGATCGTCGCCGCACGGCAGCACAAGGCGCCACCGCTGGCAGCTCCAACACCGAGTACCTGCCCGGCCTGGGACTGACCTGGCAATTCACGCCGGACCTGCAGCTGTTTGCCAGTGCCTATAAAGCCTTCTCCCCAGCACTCAACAGCGATGCGCTCGATGGATTGGAAGATCAGCAACTCGATGCCGAACGCTCAGTGAATATGGAAGTGGGACTGCGAGGTGGCAATGGCCGCCTGAGCTACGAGATGGCCGCCTTTCGCATGGATTTCGACAACCAGATCATCCCGGCCAACAGCAACAGTCAGTTCCAGCGCACCAACGGCGGGGCGACGCTCCACCAGGGTCTGGAGTTTGGTGCTGGATTCGATCTGGGCGCCGGCTTCAGCATCAACGGCAACACGACGTGGATTCCGGATGCCGAGTTCGATGGCAATCGTTACAACGCCAATGGCACGCTCAACACGCCCGATGGCAACCGCATCACCTACACGCCTGAGTGGACGACCAACCTGAGCCTCGACTACAGCGTCGGGGGTCTGCGTTCATCGGTGAATCTGCATCACACGGGCGAGCAGCACACCGATGTCGCCAACACGGTAGCAATCGCGGAAAGTCTGACCGGTTTTTACACCGGGCGCATCAAGGGCTATACCCTGCTCGACCTGAATCTGGTCTATGAAGTGAGCAGCCAGCTGACATTCAGTGGCAGTGTCAGGAACCTGGCAGACAAGCGTTACATGGCCAGTCTGCGGCAGGGCATCTATGTCGGCACGGAGCGTAGTGTTGATGCGGGGTTTGTTTACCGCTTCTGATGCGGTTATGTAGGAGCCTGCCCTGCAGGCGACCAAAGAATCTGGCACTGTGCGTAATTCTTTGGTCGCCTGCAGGGCAGGCTCCTACAAAAACGGTTTCTTTAGAAAATAGCAGAAGGAAAAAATCCTATTTTTTCTTCAGGGCCTGCTCAAACAACGCCGCCATCGTGCCCACCTGACGCTTGTTAGCCGCCGCCGCTTCAAAGTCCTTCTTCTGCTTCTGCGCGTACTGCGTCTGATTGCGCCGATTCGAATCGCCCTGCTTGCCCGCAGTAGAGGCACCAGCGACCGGTAACTCATCACCAAGCCGCATCGTCAGTGCAATGCGATTGCGCTCCAGATCGACTTCAAGCACTTTCACCTTGACGATGTCACCGGCCTTCACGGCCTCGTGCGGGATCTTGATGAACTTCTCCGACAGCGCGGAGATATGCACCAGACCATCCTGATGCACACCGATGTCCACGAACGCCCCGAAGTTGGTGACGTTGGTGATAGTGCCTTCCAGCGTCATGCCCGGTGTCAGATCGCTGATCTTTTCCACACCATCGCGCAATTCCGCTGTCTTGAATTCCGGACGCGGATCGCGGCCCGGTTTCTCCAGTTCGCGCAGAATATCCTGAATGGTCGGGAGCCCGAACGCAGGCGTCACATAATCCTGCGGTGTCAGCGTTCGGATGAAACTCACGTCGCCGATGATCGACTTCACCGAACGACCGTGACGTTTCGCAATACCTTCGACGACACCATAGGACTCTGGATGCACTGCCGAGCCATCGAGCGGATTATCGCTGTCGTTCACGCGCAGAAATCCTGCCGCTTGTTCGAAAGATTTATCGCCGAAACGGGGCACCTTCTTGAGATCGTTGCGGCTACGGAAACGCCCGTTGGCATTGCGGAAATCGAGAATGTTGTTCACCAATGTCTGATTCAGACCGGACACGCGTTTGAGCAGCGGCGCCGACGCGGTGTTCACATCCACGCCGACGGCATTCACACAGTCCTCCACCACGGCATCCAGACTACGCGCCAGTTTCACCTGACTCACGTCGTGCTGATACTGGCCCACACCGATGGCTTTCGGGTCGATCTTCACCAGTTCTGGCAGCGGGTCCTGCAGGCGACGGGCGATCGACACGGCGCCCCGGATCGTCACGTCGAGATCGGGGAATTCCAGCGCCGCCAACTCCGATGCAGAGTAAACGGAAGCGCCAGACTCGCTGACGATCACGCGCTTCGCATTGATTTCCGGATGCGCTTTCAACAGTTGACCGACGAAGTGATCCGTCTCACGCGAGGCAGTGCCATTACCGATGCTGATGAGTTCGACACCGTACTTCTTGCATAGCTGCAGCAGTGTCGCCGCAGCCTCGTGCAGGCGATTGGCTTGATGCGGAAAGATCGCGCAGTGATCAAGCACCTTGCCGGTCTCGTCCACCACGGACACCTTTACGCCGGTCCGTAAACCTGGGTCCAGCCCGATAGTGACCTTGCGGCCCGCCGGTGCGGCCAGCAGCAGATCCTTGATATTTTTTGCAAACACGTCGATAGCGTCTTCCTCGGCGCGCTCACGAATCTGCGTCAG
This sequence comes from Pseudomonadota bacterium, assembly GCA_040384465.1. Lineage (GTDB taxonomy): Bacteria > Pseudomonadota > Gammaproteobacteria > Pseudomonadales > Pseudohongiellaceae > UBA5078. The sequence continues at coordinate 254,101 of JAZKJF010000008.1, forward strand.
GAAGTCCGTCTGCAGATGACTCTGCAGTTTCACGCGCCAGGTCCAGCGCACCACGTCGAGCAGCCAGCCATCAGCAGCACGGCCTTGCTCCTTGATGTTCCAAAATCCTGCAATCAGACTCTCGCAGGGATGACGCAGTGCGGGGTCGAGATCCTTGATGTCGACATCCAGATTGAGGATGCCTTCCTTGCGCGCCCGGAACAGCGCCATCGCACGATGGGACGGAATTTTTTCCAGTGCTTCGGAGAATTCGAAATAGTCGCGATACTTGGCTCCTTCCACTTCCTTGCCCGGCACCACGACAGAAATCACCTGCGCCTTCTGCCAGAAATAATCACGCAGCTGGCCCAGCAGTTTCGCGTCTTCGCTGAATTGCTCGATCAAGATATGACGAGCACCATCCAGCACCGCCTTCACATCGGCGAAACCCAGCTCGACATTGATACAGGCCTCGGCCTCCTGTTCCGGATTGCGCTTCGGTTCAGCGTAGAGCAGGTCGGCCAGCGGCTGCAGCCCCGCCTCGCGGGCGATCTGCGCCTTGGTGCGGCGTTTGGGTTTGTACGGGAGATAGAGGTCTTCCAGCTCGGTTTTGGTGGACGCACCGCGAATCTGGCGCTCCAGCTCCGGAGAGAGCTTGTCCTGTTCCTTCACACTCTTGAGGATGGCGTCGCGGCGCTCTTCGAGTTCACGCAGATAGTAGAGGCGCTCCTGCAATTTACGCAGCTGCGTGTCATCCAGTCCGCCCGTCACTTCCTTGCGGTAACGGGAGATAAAGGGCACGGTGGCGCCTTCATCCAGAAGAGCGACGGCGGCCTGCACCTGCGAGGGCTTGGCGGCGATTTCGGTGGCAATCTGTTCATACAAAAAAGACATACTGACTCAAACCTGTGGTTCTGATTGTTAACGTTTCTGCTTGTTAAAGATTCTGATTCTTGCGTTCTTTGCGCTGCTGTTCCACGGTGATGTTGCGGGTGGCGCGCTCATTGAGCATATCAATGTGAGACATCAGGCCGCGCAGAATGCTGATCTCCATCTGATCGGGACGAATGCGTCCGAACAGGCGGCGCATGCGCATCATTAAGAGGCGCGGATTCTCGGGATCATGGAAGTTGAGATCAATCATCACCTGTTCGAGATGGGTGTAAAAACTCTCCAGCTGCTGCCCTGTCGCTCTGGGCACATCCCAATCCAGGCCAGCGACGACGACATCTTCTGCCTCCCCCTGCGCGGCAGCGACATCATGACTGCTGTCAGTGCGTGCCAGTGGTTCACCCGCGCGGCGCAGCAGCGCCATGCGCACTTCATAGCTGATCACCATGACCGCAGCGGCCAGATTCAAGGAACTGTATTCTTCATCGGCAGGAATATTGACGTGGTAGTGACACAACTGCAGCTCTTCATTGGTCAGGCCTGCGTCCTCACGCCCGAAGACCAATGCCACTTTGTTGTTGTGACACTCATCGGCGACCTTGTCCGCGCACTGCGGCGGTGACAAAAGGGGCCAGGGCACACGGCGTAAACGGGCACTGGCGCCGACCACCAGACCACAGTCGACAATCGCCTCTTCCAGCGTCGACGTGACCACAGCCGACTCCAGAATATCGACAGCAGACACCGCACGGCCCGTGGCGACGGCACTCGGAAATTCCTTCGGGTCTACAAGATATAGGTGGCGCAAGCCCATATTCTTCATCGCCCGGGCCGTCGCTCCGATGTTGCCCGGATGGGACGTATTCACCAGTACGATACGAATATTGTGCAAATCCAGCTTGTCTGACAAAACAGCACCTCATATGCCCCGCAGGAGCGCAGAAAATCAGGGCCGGGATTATAGCAGCTAAAATTGACGCCATTTGCTATGATTGCGCGTCCTCAAAAAGCCAGGTTTCCAGTCACTATGCATGCAATCGTTAATATCGCTCTCAAGGCCGCACGCGATGCGTCCGAAGTTCTCGCCCACAACATTGACCGTCTCGACCGCGTAAGGGTAGTAGAGCAGAACGGCGACCACGCAATCACCAACATGGATCTGGATTCCGAAAAGACCATCCTTTTTCACCTGCAGAAGGCCTACCCCGACTACAGCATTCAGTCCCGCGTCTCCGGCACCATCAAGGGCCGTGACCCCCACAACGTCTGGATCATCGATCCCTTGTGTGGCAGTGGCAATTACATGCGCGGCATCAGCCATTTCTGTGTTTCCGTCGCACTGGCGACTGATGGCAGAGTCAATCACGCCGTGCTGGTGAACCCGATGTTGCGCGAAGAATTTACCGCCAGCCGTGGCACCGGTGCACAAACCAGCACCCAACGTCTGCGTGTCAGCAAGGCCAAGACGTTGGACAGAGGGTTCGTCAGTCTTGATTCCGCGCCCTTGAACGCCGCTCACAGCGAAAAAGTATTGAAGATGCAGCAAAGTCTCTATGCGCTGCAATGCGAAGTCCGCCTCACCGGTTGTCCGGCATTGGACCTGGCGTGGGTCGCAGCAGGACGCCTGGATGCCGGCTGGCTGGGTGAGAATGATCCGAGCGCCATCGCCGCCGCCATCTTGATTCTGCAAGAATCCGGCGCTCTCATCAGTGATGCGACGGGCAACCCGGAAATTTCGTCCAGCGCAGAACTGATTTTCGGCAATCCGAAGTGTTTCAAGCAGATGATGCAGTTCCGACAGGCAGCGGGTGGAAAAAGTATCATTTGAAGACGACATAAAACTGACATCAGCCGGGTCTCATTGGCAGCCGCAAGACAGCCAACCGACAATAATTTCTAACAGGACTTCAGGCTCTCTACTCTCTGCCGCCGAGACGCTCTCTCTGCAGTGGTCGTACAGCTGATTCGTTTTGACACATGGCAGAGAAGAGAACACGCAGACAGCACAGCCTCGTCGATGATCCCATCCCGGCGACGCTGAAGCGCATGACAGGCCCGATGATCATCGGCATGCTCATGATGTTCTCTTTCAATCTCGTCGACACGCTCTTCATCAGCATGCTGGGCACAGAGCCCCTGTCGGCGATCAGTTTCACCTTCCCCGTGACCTTCATGATTCTGAGCCTGGCCATCGGGCTCGGCATCGGCACCTCGGCAGTCGTCGCCAAATATCTTGGTTGTTGCGAGCACGAGAAAGCCAAACAGGCGTCGACGGTCACCAACTACACCTCCATTTTTCTCGCTCTGATTCTCTCGCTGATTGGCTACATTTTCATGGACGAAATATTCCTGATGATGGGGGCTGGTGAGGCGCTGTTGCCGCAGATTCGGGATTACATGGAAGTCTGGCTGCCCGCCAGCGCTTTGCTGGTCGGCATGACCACCGCCAACAGTGTGTTGCGTGCGAGTGGTGACACCAAGACCCCGAGCATCGTGATGGCCGCCTCCGGCGTGATCAACGCTATCCTGGACCCGATCTTCATCTTCGGTTTCGGGCCTGTCCCGGCACTGGGGATACAAGGAGCCGCCATCGCCACGCTGATCTCCTGGGTCGCCGCCTTTATCTATCTGTTCTACTACCTCACTAACAAATTACAACTGGTCTACAAGGGCATCCCCTCGTTAAGCATTTTCATCTCCTCCAGCCGCGAAATGTTGCGTATCGGCATTCCTGCCTCGGGCGCCAACATGATGACGCCGCTGGCCGCCGGCATCATGACCGCCATCGCCGCCAGCTACGGTGAAAGCACCGTTGCCGCCTTCGGCGTGGGGTCACGTATCGAATCCATCGCCTGTCTGCTGGTTCTGGCGCTCTCCTCCACTCTGCCGCCTTTCATCAGCCAGAATCTGGGCGCCGGACGTATGGATCGCATCCGCGAGTCCTATCGCCTGACGATGAAATTCATTCTGGTCTGGCAGATGATCGTTTATGTGGTGATGGGATTGCTGGCGTGGGTAATTGCCGCTGTGTTCACGGAAGACGAGGCTGTGGCCAGAGCCATTCGACTGTTTATCTGGATATTGCCACTGGGGTACGGGCTGCAGGGCGTCGTGATTCTGACCAACTCTGCGTTCAATGCGTTGCACAAACCGATGATGGCCTTGTATCTGAGCATTGCGCGTTTCTTTATTTTCTATGTGCCACTGGCATGGCTGGGAAGTGAACTCTTCGGGCTGGCGGGTTTCTACGGTGGGGCACTGCTGGGCAACATCATCATGGCCGTGTTGTCATGGCGCAGTTTCAAGAGTGCCATGCAGTCACATTGACTGCACGGGCACGCTCTTCTTAATTCTTGAACAGATTCCGGATGCTGGACAGCAGACCGTTTTCCTTGCCAGCGCTGTCCTGCTCTGCCGCTACAAGAACTGCGGGCGGGACATACTCTTTAACCACCGGCTCTCGAACGACAGGCGCGGCAGTGACAGCGGCAAAGGCCGCTTTCTGCTCGTCGTCGATCATGCTGAAGCTCTTGTCTTCCACCTTCGCAACCACCTGCTCACCGGCTTCATCCGCAAAACTCAGACGGTTGTTGCTCTCCTGGAAGGCCAGCATTTCCTGGCAAATACTGTTGTAATCTTCGGCCGTCAGCAGATCGGGGCGCTCTTTCATGTTGAGCGTGAACTGCTTGTCGTTTGCAGCCGAGAGATAGTGCAGATTCTTCTTGGAGGTCAGCAGCAGGCCTTCTTCTTTCGCTTTGTTGTAGAGTGGCGTACCGCGCAGGGGAATGTAGGGGAAGAAGAAGAAAAATTCCGGGGCGATACGACGGTTGAGTTCCAGCGTCTGGCGCATGTTCTCTGAAGTCTCCAGCGGCATCCCGACGATGTTGAAGGTCAGCCGGTTGATGCCCGCCTTCTTGCAATTATCCGCCGCCTCGATCACCTGCTGATTGGTCATCTTGCGTCCCAGCATGGTAGAGCGATATTTTTCGTCACCACTTTCGATACCGAACCAGATTGTGTGACACCCGGCCTCTGCGGCAGATTCACAGAACTTCTCGTTCATCACTTCCACACGGGAGTTGATGGAAAAAGGCAGATGAATCCGCTCTTTGTAGATTTCGAAGAAGGCACGCACGAATTTGAGGTTGGAGAGGAACAACTCATCCCAGAATTCAAAGTAACCGACATTGTAGCGGTCACGCAGACGAATCAATTCGTCGACCATGGCTTCGGGTTCGTACTTGCGCAGGAATTCCTTCTTGACCTTCCAGCCATCGAGCAACGGAGTGTTGCAGCAATACGTGCAGCGATAGGGACACCCGCGCCCTGTCATCACCGGCAATACCACTTTCTCTTTCGGACCGAAGATCGAGGTGTTGACGTCGGTGAATTTGCCGTCTTTCGCGAAAATGTCATAGTCGGGGAATGGCAGTGCGGCGAGATCGCCAATCTGATGCGGTTCGGTTCGGAAGACCTCACCGTCTGCCAGATTCTCCCACATGCCGTCGACCGGACCGTCTTTGCTGCCACGCAGAAACTGCACGAGGTTGCCGATGGCATACTCGCCATCGCCCACGCAGATGAAATCCACATTCGGATTTTCGATAGTCTGTTCCTGAGAGAGCATGGCCTGGTAGCCGCCGATGCAGATCGGCAACTCCGGCATCAATGATTTGAGCACCTGAAAATAGGGCTCCATGGGATACCAATGCGGACTCATCACAGAAAAAGCGATGAGATCCGGCTGCAACGCAACGATACTGCGTGCGTAATTTTCGGGGTTGTAGGCTTCGGCATCGCGCAGGATCAGAATCGGTTTGAGAATGACCTCGACCCACGGGAAATCGCGCTTCAGATACGCTGACATACTGGCCAGCGGCATTGCCACTTCGTTGCCATCCGGAGAGTAGAAACTGAACACCAGACGCAGCTTCTTGCCTGCCGCCTTGCCAAACCAGCGGGACTTGGCTTGCGGATACATGGGACGCTCGGAACTTACGGCGATCACATCAGCTATTGAACTCATACGCAGGCTCTTGCTCCAGTTTCAGTTCCTCTACGTCGGGATTCTCATGCAGATAAAAATTCCCGACTAATTTAGTGGGAAATAGTACCACAAAAATATCGTACTACATCCCCCTCGCGTGGTTTCCGGTAGCACAGGTTTCCATATGCCCGGGTTTCCACTATTCTTGGCCGCCATCATCACCAAAATCAAAGGCTTTTCATGGACGCACTCAGTGCATTGCACACCAGATCCTCTGTCGGAAAGGTCGGCAGCACAACGCTGGACGACAGCGTCGTCAACAACCTCTTTCGCGCTGCCTTGCGAGCACCGGATCACGGCCAGCTGCGACCCTGGCGTTTTCTGCGCATCGAGGGTGAATCACTGCAACGTCTCGCAGATTTGTTTGTTCTCGCTGCGCTGCAGGATAACCCTGCCCTCAGCACCGAAGAACAACAGAGCGCTGGCAGCAAAGCACTGCGGGCACCGTTGATCATCGTCAGCATCTCCCGCGCGGCCCCTCACCCCAAAATTCCTGTGCAGGAACAGGATCTTTCCGCAGGAGCGGCCACCCATGCCATGCTGCTTGCGGCGCATGCCCAAGGCCTGGGTGCGGTGTGGAGAACGGGCCCGATGGCTGCTCATCCGGTGATCACCGAAGCGCTGGGATTGACAGAAAATGAAAAAATCATCGGCTTCCTGTACATCGGTCTGCCGGAAGGTAGCCCCCGTCCGTTGCGGGAACTCGCCATCGACGATTATGTAAAACGCTGGTAGAGAGCAGCTCACACAATGCGTACCACTGTCTTCTCCACGCCACTGCTCACACCGCTACTGCGGATCATCGCCATCGGCCTGCTCAAGCTCAGCGGTTGGACAGCCGTGGGCAGACCACTGGAAAACGCCCGCTTTGTGTTGATCGGTGCGCCGCACACCAGCAATTGGGATTTCGTGTTGATGTTGCTGGTGATTCTCAAACTGCGCATGCGCATTTACTGGATGGGCAAGAGCAGTTTGTTCCCCTTCCCGGTTGCCGGCCTGATGAAATGGCTCGGCGGCATCCCGGTAGATCGCAGTCGCCATCAGAATCTGGTGGAACATACAGTTCGGCAGTATCACGAGAACCCCGAACTGGTGGTGTTGATTCCACCAGAAGGAACTCGCAGCAAGGTAAAGGAATGGAAGACGGGCTTTTACCATATTGCCGTCAATGCCAAGGTGCCAGTGCTCATGGGCTATATCGACGCTGCAAAGAAAGAGGCCGGGCTCGCTGACTTCTTCCAGCCGACTGGCAATATCGAGGTCGACATGCCCCTTATCCGCACGTTCTACGCAGACAAGCAGGGTATCAATCCCGAGAACACTTGAGGTTGTGCAGTGTGGTATCGAATACATAGCCTGCGTACTCATCAGTCCGCGTGCCCATCAACTGAAACTTCCAGCGTTTGAGATACCACTGCTGCAGCATGGATGTTGTGTTGGCCGCCAGCAGCGCGACCTTGTCGACAGAGAACAGTCCTGCCTCCACCCCCGCCTGAAAAGTATCCCGCAGCCGTTCGTCAAACTTCAGCTCCATCTGCATCGCAGCCTCACGCTGATCACGCGACAAACCCTTCGCCTCCAGATAACAGAAGTAATACCAGGGATGCATGATCTCATTCATGTAGATGTCGCCGAAGATGATCGCCTTGAGTCGGTTGACCGGGTCCAGGCTGATGACGGCCTGATCGGACATCACATCGTCGATGGTCTTGCGCAGCACTTCTTCGATGGCCGAAGCCAGATCATCCTTGCTGCCGATATAAGCATACAACCCGCCCATACTGATGCCGGTCTCCCGACTGAGGTCGCGCAGACTCATGGCCTGAAAACCTTTGGTGTTGGCGAGACGGAAAGTGCAAGTGAAAATCTTCTCCAGATTGCCGAGAGCGATCTGCGGATTCTTGATCTGCATTTTATCCCGATGAGTCTCAAAAACCCGACGCCACAGCGGTTCGCCCTCCAGCACCCAGGTGCGGCGAAACGCGTCAATACTGATCTGTGTGGGCCATTGTTCCATCTGAAATTTTTCCCTGAAATTTGAGGCGCGTAAAAACCATAACGCGTGAAAGTGAAGGCGTAAGTGTAATCCCATCATCGCCGGTAATTAAACATTTTTCTGTGCCTTGAGGCACAGTCGGAGTTCATGCCGTCAGCGGTATTTGCAGAGACCGTGTTATGCTGCAGACATGACCCGGTGTCCCGCTCAATGTACTCAAATGGAGGCAGAAAATGTCCAACTATAAAGCCCCTCTACGCGACATGCGCTTCAATATCGAGGAGGTGTTCGACTTCACCTCTCATTACGCCAGCTTTCCTCAGGGCAATGACGCCAGCCCCGACATCGTCACCGCCGTTCTGGAAAGCGCCGCCCAGTTTGCCGAGGAGGTGCTGGCCCCGCTGGATGCGGTGGGCGATAAAATCGGTTGCACCTGGCACGACGGAGAAGTCACGACCCCGCCCGGCTTCAAGGAAGCCTACGCGGAATACATCGCCAATGGCTGGACCACACTGGCAATGCCGACAGATTTGGGAGGCCAGGGCTTACCCGCTTCACTGGCCGGATTCTGCATGGAAATCATGTGTTCAGCCAACCATGCCTGGACCATGTACCCCGGCCTCAGCATGGGCGGCATTCAGACCATTGCGGCGCACGCCGACGACGATCTCAAACGCCGTTATCTGCCGAACCTGATTGCCGGACGCTGGTCCGCTACCATGTGTCTGACCGAGGCACACTGCGGATCGGATCTGGGCCTGCTGCGCACGCGCGCCACCCCCGCTGCCGACGGCAGCTATCACATCACCGGCAGCAAAATTTTCATCTCCTCGGGCGAACACGATCTCACCGACAACATCGTCCACATTGTGCTGGCGCGCCTTCCCGATGCGCCTCCGGGTATCAAGGGCATTTCGCTGTTTCTGGTGCCGAAGTTCATGGTCGATGAAAAAGGTCAGCGTGGTACCCGCAATACCGTGCGCTGTGGCTCCATCGAACACAAGATGGGCATTCACGGCAACTCCACTTGCGTGATCAACTTCGACGAAGCCACTGGTTACCTGATCAGTCCGCCGCACAAGGGCATGAGCTGCATGTTCACGTTCATCAACGAATCGCGCATGGGCGTGGCGCAACAGGCACTTGCTCAGATGGAGGTGTCGCATCAGACCGCACTGCGCTATGCCCATGACCGCGTGCAATTCCGAGGCAGTGTACGCAGCAATCCCGAGGCCGCCGCCGACCCCATCATCGTGCACCCGGACATTCGCCGCATGCTGCTCACCCAGCGCGCCTTTGCCGAGGGCGGCAGAGCGCTGAGTTATTTTCTTGCTATGCAAACGGATAAAGAGCGTTACAGCGGTGATGCTCAAATCCGCGAGACCGCCGACGCTCTGCTCTCGCTGTTGACCCCGATCGCCAAGGGCTTCCTCTCCGAGGTCAGCGTGGAGGCGACCAGTTATGGCGTGCAGGTCCTCGGCGGCCACGGCTATGTACGCGAATGGGGTCAGGAGCAGCATTTCCGCGATGCCCGCATCACCTCAATCTATGAAGGCACCAGTGGCATCCAGGGGCTGGACCTGCTGGGCCGTAAAATCCTCGGCAGTCGTGGCAAAGCGCTGGAACCTTTCCTGCAACTGGTCGGCGGTTTCTGCCAACAACACCCACAGGGTTCTTACACCGCGCCGCTACAGAAACTGTTGCAGCAATGGACAGCACTGACCAGTGAATTGGGGGTGAAAGCCTTGCAGAATCCGGACGAGATCAACGCAGCCGCCTACGATTACCTGATGTTCTCGGGCTACACTGTCATGGCCTGGGTATGGGCACAGGCCGCGTCGGTGGCGGAGACCGCGCTGCAAAGCAACCCCGACGAAAAAGATGCCGCGTTCTATCGCAACAAGCTGGTCACGGCACGCTTCTACTTCGAGCGTCTGCTGCCGCGCACACTGGCATTGGCCACCAGCATGCGCGCCGGTGTAGCAACACTGCCGGAGTTCGACCCGCTGGAGTGAAGGCAGGTCAGAACCAGAACGACAGCACGGCGGCGAGTCCTGCCAACGCGCACAGCGCGAGCGACGCCACTCGCAACTGCTGATGAGGAATCGTCTTCATGCTGCGTCTGGCGATGACGAAGCCTAAATACGTGGCTGGCAGCAAAGGCAGTGACAGCATGATCTGCCTGCTGCCGAACTGCCCGATGGGGGCAAGGACGATCAGCGACATCATGCAGCTGATCACGAAGAACGCGGAGAGATTCGCTCGGATCAGATTGACCTCCTGATGCTGCCACAGCAATGCCATCGGTGGCCCGCCGATGGAGGAACTGGTGCCCATGAAACCGGACATGAAGCCTGCCAGCAACATCCGCCCGGGCGTGGGCTGCCAGCGCAACGAGGTCGTGCTCACTGCCACTGCCGCGAGTACCGACAACCCAATCCACAACGCCAACCAATCCTTGTCGATCCACAGCAGCAATGCAGCCCCTGCCAATGTCCCCGGCACCCGCCCGATCACAGCGTTGCCCAGCCCGCGAAAAGAGACCTGCTCGCGCATGCTGATCACGTTGAACACGGAGAGCACCAACGCGCAGGTCGTGACCGGTGCAGGCACATAGTAAGGATCAAGAAGGTACAGAATGGGCGCAGCAATGACCGCCAGACCGAAGCCCAGGGCAGTCTGCACAAATGCGCCCAGCATGACGACTGCACAAGCAATCAGGATTTCCATCGAGAGACCGCGAGGGTTGCCAGTTAAGAGAGGTTGAGAGTAGAAGCGTGGCCGATGTTAACAGTTCTACTCACACCTCGTCTTCAGCAAGGCAGATGCATCAAGGCAGAACGACTTCTCCGCGCACCCGGCGATAATCGGTGCTGCCGGAACCATCTTCGTGGACCGCTACCTGCTGTTCCACATCTCTGACATCGATGCTGCCCGAGCCATCGCTGATTGAAACGCTGCCACCAATCTCGGCAATGCGCAGACTTCCGGAGCCGTCGTCGACGACTACATCGCTCATCACATGGCTGATGTCAACAGGACCGGAACCATCGCGGATATCCACGGCACCGTCCACGTCCTCCACACTGATCTCACCCGAGCCGTCTTCTATCGTGACAGCGCCGACAATATTGCTGACATTAATGCCGCCAGAACCATCGTCGATGCGCAGCTCGCCGGTACCGCTGATCTGCATGTCGCCACTGCCATCCTTGATCGTCACCGCCAGTCCGGCTGGCACGCTGACATTAAGATCGATATACGGGGGATGGTTGACCCAGAAGGAGGAGTGCAGCTCCGGCACCAATGTCTGTATCAGCAATACCTCGTCGCGCTGCTCATGCACGACATCCATGTCCTCCAGATCCGCCATTCTGGTCGAACACACTGTGGCGTCGACAATCACGCTCTGTTGTCCAGCCACGGCCTGGACATCCAATTGACCGGTTTCCGCGCGAATGCTCAGACGTTGCACAGCGTCGACAGGCACGGTGAATGACACGGTTTTTTCATAAGTGCAGACATCTGCCACCACCACCATGGGCAACAGCAGAATGAGGAAAGAGGTGAAGAGAGTGACGCGTTTCTTGAGTGACAAGCTGGTGCTGGTCGCGTGTGTATCCATTACTTATAGTCTCCAATCTGTTCGTAGTTGAAAATCGTAAAAGCCCTGTGGTCAGCATTTCTTGAAGCCCTTGGTTTTGAAAAATCGCTTGCAGGCTTTCTTTGAGGGACGATTTAGCAACATCTGCGCCAACTGGTTTTTAATTACATAACGTATTGTTTTAGATGTTTTTTATTTTATGAAAATCAAGATAAGTGATGCTGCCAATTGCGAATTCACCCAATTATTGGTGAATATCGGCACTCTGTTTTCCGCGCCACCGTGGGGGTTTGTTTTCCCTTGCAGCAATACTGTATATTGTTACAGCTTCGCCTAACCAATCAGCGCCACACAGGTCTTGTCATGCATCCAGAGCAGCCCGCTAAACACAGTCCCGGTACAGGCATCGTCATCAAGGGTGCACGGCAGAACAACCTCAAGAATCTGAGCCTGACACTGCCCACCGGCAAACTGATCGTCATCACCGGCGTCAGCGGCTCGGGTAAGTCGACTCTGGCCTTCGACACCATTTACGCAGAGGGACAGCGCCGCTACGTTGAGACCTTCTCTGCCTATGCCCGCCAGTTCCTGGACCGCATGGACAAGCCGGCGGTGGACAGCATTCAGGGCATCCCTCCTGCCATCGCCATCGACCAGAGCAACCCGGTCCGTACCTCGCGCTCCACTGTCGGCACGATGACCGAACTGAACGACTATCTGAAACTCGCCTTCGCGCGGCTGGCTGTGCTGCACTGCCCCGGCTGTGCACGCATCGTGCACAAGGACAGCGCTCAGAGCATCGTCGCCGACCTGCACCAGCGTCTGCAGCCAGAACAGCGCCTGACCATCTGTCTACCCATACGCGTGCCACACAATTTCAGCGAAGAAGAAGTGGTGCAACTGCTCGGCCAGCAGGGTTACACCCGCATCCACTCCCGCACAGGCGACGTCGTCGAGGCCGTGCAGGATCGTCTGCGCCTGAACGCCGATAACCGCGAGCGTCTGGGTGAAGCACTGGAAGTCGCCATGCATCACGGCAACGGCCGCGTCGTCGTCTATGTAGGAGCTGGCCCTGCCGACGACGAATCCACCAACAAGCCCGCCGACTCCGCACTTCCCCCTCTCCGCTACTCCAGCCACCACCACTGCCCCGACTGCGACATCGAATTCGCGCAGCCACAGCCGAGCCTGTTCTCCTTCAACTCCCCCATTGGAGCTTGTGAGGAATGTCGCGGTTTTGGACGCATCATCGGCGTGGATTTCGGGCTGGTGATTCCCGATGCCAACAAGACGCTGGCAGAAGGCGCAATCAAGCCCTGGCAGACGCCCAGCTTCAAGGAGTGCCAAGACGACTTGTTGAGGTTTGCACGCAAGCGCAGCATTCCGATCAACACGCCGTGGCAGCAACTCAGTCATGAGCATCAGCAGTGGGTACTCGAAGGCGAAGGCTCTTCCGAAGACGGGCTCTGGTACGGCGTGCGGCGCTTCTTTCTATGGCTGGAAACAAAGTCCTACAAGATGCACATCCGCGTGCTGCTGTCGAAGTACCGGGCGTATACCGAGTGTCATGTTTGTCATGGCACGCGCCTGAAAGCCGAGAGTCAGTGGTGGCGGCTGCATGGCGGCGGACACAGCCACAACATCCACGAAATCATGACGCTGTCGCTGGAACGCTGCGCAGAATTTTTCGCGAGTGTGGCCACCCCTGACTGTAGGAGCCTGCCTGCAGGCGATATCGTTGACTGTGGGAGCTTGCCTGCAAGCGATGTTGGAAAGCAGTCGCCTGCAGGGCAGGCTCATACAGGCGCGAATGCGGGGGGTGTTGACGAAGCGACGCAGTTGCTGATGACGGAGATCGGCTCGCGGCTGGGGTATCTGCTCGACGTCGGCCTCGGCTACCTGACCCTGGACCGCCAGTCGCGCACGCTCAGCGGCGGCGAAGTGCAGCGCATCAACCTGACTACGGCGCTCGGCACCTCGCTGGTCAACACGCTGTTCGTGCTAGACGAGCCGAGCATCGGCCTCCACTCTCGCGACATGACGCGCATGATCCGCATCCTGCAGCGTCTGCGCGACGCGGGTAACACGTTGATTGTCGTCGAACACGACCCGCAGGTGATGCTGGCCGCCGATCTCATCCTCGATATCGGACCGGGCCCGGGCAAAGACGGCGGCGAGATCCGTTTCATGGGCACGCCCGCGCAACTGCTGCGCCACAAGGACAGCCTTACAGCCGAGTACCTCAACGGCAAGCGCTCAGTGCTGGACCTGGTGCGTAAACAACCTTCAGGAGTTGCGGATGTGGCAGGTCAGTATTCTGTGGTTGGATCATCCAAGTCCCCCTCGGGGAGAGCCCCCACTGCGACGGTGCTTGTTGGGGCTCTCCCCAAGGGGGACTCGAATGATCTCCCCACCACAGGAGTCGTCCGTATTACAGGCGCTCGTGAGCATAACCTTGTGAACATGGACGTTAGCATTCCGCTCGGCAGACTGGTCTGTCTTACCGGGGTTAGTGGCTCGGGGAAATCGACGCTTATTCACGATGTGTTGTATCGGGGCGCTTGTAAGCATTTTGGGCAGGCTACCGAAGCTCCGGGCGCCCACACTGCGATCTCTGGACTGGAGCATGTGCAAGACGTGGTCATGGTCGACCAGAGTGCGATTGGCAAGACCACCCGCTCTATTCCGGCCACCTATGTCGGAGCTTTCGATGTTATTCGCCAGCGTTTTATCGCCGAACCGCTGGCGAAGGAGCGCGCGTACACCGTCGGCACTTTCAGCTTTAATGCCGGTAATGGTCGTTGCCCTACTTGCAGTGGTAATGGCTTCGAGCACGTGGAGATGCAGTTCCTCAGCGACGTCTACTTGCGCTGTACGGAATGCAACGGTCAGCGCTATCGGCGCGAAATTCTGGAGGTGCGGATCTCCGGCGCCACGCCCGGCCGCAAGACTATTGCCGATGTGCTGGAGATGACGGTGAGCGAGGCACTAGCCTTCTTCGCCGATGACTCTGCTGTCCTGACCTGTCTGCAGCCGCTGCTGGATGTCGGTCTGCAATATGTGCAGCTCGGTCAGGCCGTACCCACACTGAGCGGCGGCGAGGCTCAGCGCTTGAAGCTGGCAGGCCATCTCGCGGAGATCGCGCAGGGCCAGCAAAAATCGGCCAGTGCCGCACGCAAGCGCGGAGCTGCCAAACCGGAAAAAGGGCTGCTGTTCTTGTTCGACGAGCCGACAACCGGCCTGCATTTTCACGACATCAGCGTCCTGATGAGTGCCTTCCGCAAGCTCCTCGATGCCGGGCATTCGTTGCTCATCATCGAGCACAATCTGGACGTGATCCGCGCGGCGGACTGGCTGATCGACATAGGGCCGGAAGGCGGCGACAAGGGTGGCATGCTGGTGGCAGAAGGCACGCCACAGGAGTTCCTGCTGCACGGCACTGGCCTCACCGCGCAGGCCTTGCGCGAGTATGAACAGAGTCTGCAGGATACCCGTGGCCGGGCAGCGGCGCTGATACAGGAAGCGGCGACGGCAATGCCAACGGTCGCGCCAGTCAGAGCCATCCAGATTCACCACGCCCGCGAACACAATCTCAAAAATATCGACGTCAGCATTCCGTGGAAGAAGTTCACCGTCATCACCGGCGTCAGCGGCAGTGGTAAGAGCACCCTCGCCTTCGACATCATTTTCGGGGAAGGTCAGCGTCGCTATCTGGAGTCGCTCAACGCCTACGCCCGTCAATTCGTGCAGCCCGCGACCCGCCCGGACGTCGACGCGATTCACGGCATTCCACCCACAGTCGCTATTGAGCAGCGCACCAGCCGTGGTGGCCGCAAGAGCACCGTGGCCACCCTTACGGAGATCTACCATTTCCTGCGCCTGCTGTTCGTGAAGCTCGGCACTCAGCACTGCCCGCGCTGCGACGACGCCATCGCACCGCAGAGCCGCGACATGATCCTCGCGCGCATCCTGACCGACTGGAAAGGCCAGCAGGTGCATTTGCTGGCCCCGATGGTGGTCGGCCGCAAGGGCGTCTACAAGGAGCTGGCGGCCTGGGCCGCGAGCCGAGGTTATGCGCAGATGCGCAGTGACGGCTATTACGTCACCAGCGATCCCTGGACCCTGCCCGACCGCTACAAGGAGCACGACATCGAGATTCTGACCGGCTCCTGCAAGGTCAGCGCCCGCGACGAAGCGACGCTGGCGGCATTGATTGACCAGACGCTCGAACTCGGCAATGGCCTGCTGATCGTGGCGTCAGCAAAGGCCGCTAATGGCGACCGCAGCGCGGACATGCTGTTTTCGACCAAACGCGCCTGCCCCTCCTGCGGCGACAGCTTCGACGAACTCGACCCGCGCCTGTTCTCCTACAACTCGAAACACGGTTGGTGCGGCACCTGCTTCGGCACCGGCGAAATCATCCCCAGTTTCACCGAGGAGCAGACCGGCGAAGAGGAGGTCTGGCTGGAGGCGCCCGAGGACAAGGATGAACCGCCGCCCGCCCGAATCTGCTGCCCATCCTGCGATGGTCACCGCCTCAACCCAACCGCGCTGGCGGTGCGACTCGAAGGCCGTTCCATTGCGGACTTCACCGGGCTCTCCGTGCAGGACGCCGAGCAACAGATCGGCAAGTTCCGTTTCGACAAGAAGGAGACGGCCATTGCCCGCGACCTCTTGCCGGAACTGCGCTCGCGACTGAGTTTCCTCAACAAGGTAGGCCTCGGCTACTTGAGTCTGAACCGTGCTGCGCCGTCACTCAGCGGCGGCGAGGCTCAGCGCATTCGGCTCGCTTCGCAGCTCGGCTCCAACCTGCAAGGTGTCTGCTACATCCTCGATGAGCCAACCATCGGTCTGCACGCCCGCGACAATGCTCTGCTCATCAGCACATTGCGGGAACTGCAGCAGCACGGCAACACCGTCATCGTCGTCGAGCACGATGATGCGACGATGGCCGAAGCCGATCACCTCATCGACGTCGGGCCCGGTGCGGGCAGCCGAGGCGGCGAGATTGTCGCGCAAGGAACACTGGCGCAACTGAAGAAAAACAAGCGTTCGTTGACCGGGCGCTTCCTCGCCAATCCTCTGCGCCATCCACTCGCCGACCTGCGCAACGAGGAAGCGCGAGCACGGTGGCCGAGCGAAGCGCTGCACATCGAAAACGCGACACTGCACAACCTGCACAAGGTGAGCCTCGACATTCCCCTGCGGCGGTTGGTGGCAGTGAGTGGCGTCAGCGGCAGTGGCAAAAGCAGCCTGATTCGCGGCGTGCTGTTCGATAACCTGCGGCAGGCACTGCGGCTGCGCGGGACACGCAAGAAGCCCGCGCCCTGGCAGGATTGCGCAGCACTACTCGGCTGGGAAAGTGTCGACCGCCTGTTACAAGTCGACCAGACCCCTATCGGCAAGACACCACGCTCCTGCCCGGCGAGCTACATCGGCATCTTCGACATCATCCGCAAGCTGTTCGCCGACACCGTCGACGCGCGTCTGCGTGGCTATGGTCCCGGCCGCTTCTCCTTCAATGTGGCAGGCGGGCGCTGCGAGACCTGCGCGGGCAACGGCATGCGGCGCATCGAGATGAATTTCCTTCCGGACGTGCGCGTGAGTTGCGAGGAGTGTCATGGCTGGCGCTTCAACGAGGACACCCTCGGCGTGCGCTACAAGGACAAGCATATCGGCGAGGTGCTGGCGATGAATATCGACGAGGCCGTCGAGTTCTTCGCCCCCGTGCCGCTCGTGCATCATCCACTCAGTTTGCTACAGGATGTGGGTCTGGGCTACCTGACCCTGGGCCAGCAAAGCCCGACCTTGAGCGGTGGAGAAGCGCAGCGCATCAAGCTCGTCGCTGAACTGGCCAAGGCCAAACCTTCCGTGCAACTGCGCCGCAATACCACCACGCACAGCCTCTATATTCTGGATGAACCCACCGTTGGCCTGCACATGGCTGACGTGGAGAAGTTGCTGCGCGTCCTGCACCGGTTGGTCGACACCGGCAACAGCGTCATCGTCATCGAACACAATCTGGATGTGATTGCCGAAGCGGATTGGGTCGTCGACATGGGGCCGGAAGGCGGTGAGCGCGGTGGCCGTATCGTGGCGCAAGGTGAACCTCGCAGCCTGATCGGTCGCAAGCAATCCCACACCGGGAAGCATCTGGCACGTCTATTGGTCTGAAGCTGAAGTCTGAAGCTGGAGCCTGCTGCCAAGGCGGGCAACCAACCAGCAAACCCTTTGCCCCCCCTTGTCAGCCGGGCTATGATAGCCCGGTTGATGCTTGGAAGGCGCCGACCAGGAAGCGCTGCGCAGCAACACGACAGCCACCCTGACCATCTCCTGCGGGAATTAGGGATCGAATCCAGTGCTCAAGGACAACAACAAAACCCAGCGGATACTCATTCGCGTCGGCATCATGGCAACGGGCGTTATCATCACAGCGTTCGTAGGGTGGTTGATGACCCGTGCTGCATTTGAGAGCTGGCAGACCGAGGCGATCACCGAAGCCGAACGGCTGAGCGCTGAACTCAACTACAGAGTGGAGCGCGAGCGTGAACCTCTGGTAGCCATGTCCATCCTCTATTTCGGCTCCACCGAAGTCACTCAGGACGAATTGGTTGCCTCCACAGCACAACTGGTGGCCGCCACGACCCTCGATCCACTCTTGTCGCTGGCCTTCGTGACCGCCGATGCCAACAATGTTTATCAGGTTCAGCAAGCCTCTGGCGATCTGGCCATGCTGCCCACCGGGCAGTTCTACACCATTGACGAACGTCTGGTGCCGACAATCGAACAGGCTTTTGCCCGTAAACCGGAAATCATTACCGGCGCGCTCTTCAAGGTCGGCGACGTCAGCTACCTGCCGCTGGCAATTGCGGTGCCCAATGCCGGCGTAGCGGGCGTCCTGCTCTGTCTGATCGACTTCAGCCATTTGCTCACCGAGGTCACAACAGACTTCATTTCCAGCGGCACCAGCCTGGAGGTCTACCACCCGGAGAGTCCGCAGATCAATCACTCCAGTCTGCCGCCACTGAATTCGGCTGCCGAACTGTCGCACCGCACCCGGATCGACATGGGCCTCTACAGCTGGGAGCTGATCTGGCAGTTCGATGCGGACAATGGCAACCCGGTGAGCTATCGGCTGGTCTACGCCTCCATCATCATCGGCCTGGCGATTACTGCGCTGGTGACGTTGATCATTCACAATCTGCTACGGCAGCAGCGCCGCATCGAGTGGCAGGTACAGCAGAAAACCGATGAATTGCAGGAAGCCCAGAATCAGATGATCCAGCAGGGCCGCATGGCGGCGCTCGGTGGCATGGTGGCGGGCATATCCCACGAGTTGAACACACCAATCGGCAACAGCCTGATGGCGGCCACCGTGCTGCAAAGCCGCACCGCGCAGGTCCGCAAGCTGCTCAACGAGAGCAACCTGAAATTTTCAGACCTGAGCGAATACCTGGAATCGGCCAGCGAAAGCACGAAAATTATTGAGCAGAACATCAAGCGTGCGACCGACCTCGTGAAGAATTTCAAACAGGTTGCCGTCGATCAGACCAGCGAACGCATGCGCAGCTTCAATCTCGCCGTCATGATCGATGAGCTGGTGGCCACCTTGAAGCCGCAGCTCAAGCATTCAGTCCAGCAGTTGGAGGTGGACGTGCCTCCACACCTGTTGATGAACTCTTACCCTGGCCCTCTTGGCCAGGTCATCACCAATCTGGTGATGAACTCTCTGGCGCACGCGTTCGAACCGGGGGAAAGCGGTCTGTTGCAACTGGTCGTGAAACTGACCGATGACGAACACCTCGTCATGGAGTACAGCGACAATGGGCGCGGGATCGACATGGCGATTCGCAGCCGCATCTTCGATCCCTTCTTTACCACGCAATTGGGCAGAGGCGGCAGCGGGCTCGGGCTCCACATCGCTTACAACATTGTCACCGATATCCTCGGTGGCGAAATCCGGCTGGATGAGAAAACCCGCAAGGGCGTGCGTTTCATCATCACGCTCCCCATCAAAGCTCCGGAGCGACGACAGCGGGAACGGCAAGACCGCCGGAGAACTCCTTATGAGACCTGACAACGATCAGCTCATTTTCAGTCCGGAGGAGCCGGTAAAGGTCAAACCTACTCTGCGACACGGAGATTACTGGCGCGTACTGGTGGTCGACGATGACGACGAAGTGCATCACGTCACCCGTCTGGCTTTGCATGGTCTGGAAGTGCTGGGCAAACCTCTGCAATTACTGCATGCCAAATCCGCTGCCGAGTGCCTGGAAGTGCTCTCCCGCGAAAAAGACATAGCCGTGCTGTTGCTGGATGTGGTCATGGAAAATGACGCGGCAGGATTGCAGGCGGTGGGCAAGATCCGCGACATGCTCGGCCTGGATGAACTGCGCATCATTCTGCGCACCGGGCAACCTGGCTATGCCCCCGAAGAGCGCGTTGTTCACGATTACGACATCAACGATTACAAAACCAAGTCGGAACTCACTCACGCCACCCTGACCACACTGATGATCGCGTCCATCCGCTCTTATCAGCAGATTCGCAGCATCAATCAGCATCGCATCGGGCTGCAGAAAATCATCAAGGCCGGGACCAGTCTGCTGGAGCAACACTCACTGCAGGATTTTTCCGAAGGAGTCATCACGCAGATATGTTCTCTGCTCGGCCTGCATGCCGAGGGAATTCTGTGTGCACAAACCCATCAGGAAGAAGATGAACGCGGCGAAGACATTTACATTCTCGGAGCCGCCGGGTCTTACGCCCCCTTCATTCGTCATCGCCTGAGCACCCTGCAGGATCACCATATCGGTGAACTGATCAGGACGTGTCTGCACAATCGACAACCGCTCTATACCGACACTGAGACCGTGCTCTATCTCGGTCATCAGGATCACATCGCCGCTGTGTATCTGCAGACTAATCAACCGGTGTCCGAAGACGACAGAAAATTACTGCAGGTATTTCTGACCAACATCAGCATTGGTTATGAAAACGTCAAACTGTTTCAGATGCTGCGCAATGCCGCGTACATCGATCCAATGACGAAGCTGGCCAATCGCAACGAATTCACCCATCAGTTGCAACAACGGCACAACAGCGAAGAATCTCCTCAGGTGGCCGTGCTGATCGATATCGATCACTTCTCCGATGTCAACGACGGCCTCGGTCAGGAAGTCGGCAACGAACTGTTGATCGCGGTGGCCAATCGGCTGCGTATGGCATTTGGCAAGGATGCCGTGGTCGCGCGCGTTGACGCCGATGTCTTCGGTGTCATCGGTGACGAAATCAATCTCTCGCCCCAATCGGTGCTGGCCGTTTTCGAGTCGCCTTTCAATACGCGTGATCAGGTGCTCTCCATCAACGCCACCATCGGTCTCGGTCGTCTGCGCGAGTTGGGAGACCAGGGGCTCGTCATACTCAAGCGTGTCTATATCGCGTTGAACAGCGCCAAGAAACGCACCATCCGCCACTTCGATTATTACGTCCCGCAAATGGAAGAGGCCAAAGAACAACGGTTAAAGATGATCCGGCAATTGCGCGTCGACTTCGCGCTGCAACGGCTCCGCATCTGGTACCAACCTCAATACAATCTGCACACCCGTCGTATCGTCTGTCTGGAAGCGCTGCTGCGCTGGCCACAGGAAGACGGCAGTTATATTCCTCCAGGCATCTTCATCCCTATCGCGGAATATTCCGGACTCATCGTCTCGATTGGTGCCTGGGTACTCGAACAAGCCTGCGCGCAACTCGCCCAATTTCGAAAAGCGGGTATCACGGGCATGCGCATCGCCGTGAATGTCTCGATGCCGCAATTCCGCAGTCCGCTCTTCATCGCTCAGGTCGCCAATGTGCTGCAGCGTTATCAGATTGAACCGGGTGAACTGGAGCTGGAGATTACCGAGTCGGTGCTCATGGATGACCCGGAGACCATGATTCAGCGTCTAACCAAACTCAAGTCGCTGGGCATTCGCATTTCTGTGGATGATTTCGGGACCGGCTACTCGTCACTGAACTATCTGCGCCGACTGCCGCTCGACAAGATCAAAGTCGACGCCAGTTTTGTGCGCGACCTGGCGTCCGAGGGTGGAGCCGCCATTGCCGAGACCATCGTGCATCTGGGGCGACAGCTGGGACTTCTGACAATTGCGGAAGGGGTCGAGACACGGGAGCAGGAAATCGCCATGCGTGACATCGGGTGCAACGAGGCGCAGGGTTTCTACTTCGCAAGACCAGTGCCTCTGGAGCAGTTGGCTCATTTGTTGGAAAAGTCGCAGTAGAAATGACCGAGGGGGCACACGTAAAACCGGGCGGTACCGGTTTTACATGCGCCCCCTCGGTCATCTGCCAGGCTTCGGTGCTACTTGAAGACTACCGTTTTGTTGCCATTGACGATTATGCGGTGTTCGCAGTGCCACTTCAGCGCGCGTGCGAATGCTGCGCACTCGGCGTCGCGGCCGATCTGCACCAGTTCATCGATGTCGAAATTGTGGTCGATCTTCTCTACGGCCTGCTCGATGATCGGGCCTTCGTCGAGATCGGTGGTGACATAGTGCGCCGTCGCGCCGATGATCTTCACGCCACGCATGTAGGCTTGACGGTAAGGGTTCGCGCCTTTGAAACCGGGCAGAAAGGAGTGATGGATGTTGATCGCGCGACCGGCCATGACGTCGCACATTTTCGGCGACAGAATCTGCATGTAACGCGCCAGTGCCAGCAGGTCGACCTGCTTGGCGGCAATAATGCGCAGCACTTCATCTTCCTGTGCGACCTTGTTGTTTTCCGTGACAGGCAGATAGTGATAATCGATGCCATACCATTCGGTGATGCCACGCAAATCTTCGTGATTCGAGACCACACCGACGATATCGGCAGGCAAGACACCACTGCTCCAGCGGTGCAGAATGTCATTCAGACAGTGCCCATGTTTGGAGACAGCCATCAACACCTTGGGCTTGATGGCGAGATCGTAAAAGCTCCACTGCATGGCGAAGCGCTGACCGATCTCGCTGAAATCTTCATCCAGTTTTTCCGTGCCCGGCAGGTCTGCTTCCACTTCCTCGAACTCGACGCGCATGAAGAAACGATCAAGGACAGGATCACGATGCTGGGCCGCGTCACTGATGGTGGCGCCGCGCTGGAAGAGGAAATCACTGACGGCCCGGACAATGCCGTTGGCTTCGGGGCAGGAGACGGTCAACACAAACTTCTTGCGGTCGGACTTGTTCATGAGCGAGGTTCTTCGTAAATGGTCAGCACAGACGGGCTGAATAAAGTGAGGCTCACGGAGTGCGCGAGCGGCGAAATGTTATCACTATTTGCCTCACCGGACCGCGCTAATTACAATCGCCAAGCCTGACCCCGGAACCCTCTCATTCGTCCACCACTGCATGTGCCTCACGTCAGGCCACAGGAATCCACCATGAAAACACGCGCCGCTGTCGCCTTCGCCGCTGGCAAGCCGTTGGAAGTTATCGAAGTCGATCTGGATGGCCCCAAGGCCGGTGAGGTGATGATCGAGATCAAGGCCACCGGCGTCTGCCACACCGATGCCTTCACGCTGTCCGGTAATGATCCCGAGGGCGCCTTCCCTGCCATTCTCGGCCACGAAGGCGCAGGCGTGGTGGTCGAAGTCGGCCCGGGCGTGAAATCGCTGAAGGTGGGCGACACGGTGATTCCGCTTTACACGCCCGAGTGTCGCGAGTGCGAATACTGCCTGCATCCGAGGACCAACCTGTGTCAGGCCATCCGCCCGACCCAGGGCCGGGGTGTGATGCCCGACGGCAACAGCCGCTTCTCGCTCGACGGCAAACCTATCCTGCATTACATGGGCTGCTCGACCTTCTCCAATTTCACTGTGCTACCAGAGATTGCGGTGGCGAAGATCCGCAGTGATGCGCCCTTCGACAAGGTGTGCTACATCGGCTGCGGCGTCACCACCGGCATCGGCGCCGTGGTGTTTCAGGCCAAGGTCGAACCGGGCAGCACCGTGGCGGTGTTCGGTCTGGGCGGCATTGGGCTCAACGTGATTCAAGGCGCGCGCATGGTCGGTGCCGACCGCATCATCGGCGTCGACATCAACCCGTCCAAGGTGGCACTGGCACGCGAATTCGGCATGACCGATTTCGTCAACGCGCTGGAGGTGGACGACGTCACCGCCGAGATCATCAACATGACCAAGGGTGGCGTCGACTACAGCTTCGAGTGCATCGGCAATGTGAAGACCATGCGCCAGGCGCTGGAGTGCACGCACAAGGGCTGGGGCCAGTCCTTCATCATCGGCGTGGCCGGTGCCGGGCAGGAGATCTCCACCCGCCCCTTCCAGCTGGTGACCGGACGCTCTTGGCGCGGCAGTGCCTTCGGTGGCGCACGCGGCCGCACCGACGTGCCGAAAATCGTGGACTGGTACATGAACGGCAAGATCCGTATCGATCCGCTCATCACGCACACCATGCCGTTGCAGGACATCAACAAGGCCTTCGAACTGATGCATGAAGGCAAGAGTATCCGCTCGGTCATCCTGTTTTGAGTACGCCGGGCGACGCCAGACAAAGTGACAAGAAACGCCAGAACACTGTCTTGCTGATGGTGCTGCTGAATGCCTTCACCACGCCACTGATGCTGTCAGCCACCAATGTCGGGCTGCCAGCGATGGCGACCGACCTGCACCTGAGCGCTGTCGCCCTGAGTTGGGTGCCGCTGGCCTACCTGATGGCGAGCACCATGTTCGTGCTGCCTTTTGGCAACCTGGCCGACCGGATCGGCCGCAAGCGGGTGTTCCTGCTCGGCACGGCGGCGGTGATCCTCACCTCGGTGCTGGCAGCGCTCGCCGTCACCCCGGCCATGCTGATTGGCGCGCGCTTCCTGCAAGGCGCCAGCACCGCCATGCTCTATGCGACGCAAATGGCGATTATCTCGGCCGTCTTTCCGCCGCAGCGCCGAGGGCAGATGGTGGGACTGGTGGTCTCGGCTATCTATGTCGGCCTGGCGGTCGGCCCTCTGCTCGGTGGCCTTGCTATCGACACCTTAAGCTGGCGCTGGGGATTTCTGCTGCATGTGCCCCTTGCGATCATCGTGTTGCTGGTGGGGGTGTTGGGCGTCGGCGACGAATGGTCCAACCCGTCGCAGCAACCTTTCGATGCACGCGGCGCGGTGATCTGGAGCATGGCGATTCTGGCGATCTGTCTCGGAGTGTCGCGCCTGCCTACTCTCGATGGCAGTGTGCTGCTGGTCGCCGGAGTGCTGATCTGCGTCTACTTTGTCCATCATGCCCGGCGCAGCCCTGCCCCGCTCTGGGACGTGCGGCTGTTTTTCACGAACCGGGCTTTCGCGCTGTCCTGCGCCGCGTCGCTGATCATGTACACCACCACCTATGCCAACGTGGTGCTGATCAGTCTGTTTCTACAATATCTGAAGGCGATGCCCGCCGCGCAGGCAGGGCTGGTCATGATGGTGCAGCCACTGAGCATGGCGCTGCTCTCCCCACTCAGTGGTCGCCTGTCCGACAGTGTCGAACCCCGTATCCTGGCTTCGCTGGGGATGGCGATTACCGCCCTGGGGCTGGCGCTGCTGGCAACCCTGACCCAGGCGAGCAGCATGACCAGCATCGTGCTCGCCCTGCTACTCAGCGGCGTTGGGTTCAGTCTGTTCTCCTCCCCCAACGTCAACGCCATCATGCAATCTGTAGAGCCGCGTCAGCTGGGCGAAGCGTCGGCGGCAGTAGCCACGACACGCCTGCTTGGCCAACTGACCAGCATGGTGCTGGTCACATTGATGCTGACTCTGTTCCTGGGCACTGAGGCGATCAGCCCGTCCAGCCATGCGCTGCTGGAACGTACTATTCATCTGAGCTTTGCACTGGCCGCCCTGTTGTGCGTGCCAGGAATCATCCTGTCACTGGCACGCGGCCGACTGCATACATCTGGCACTGTAGAGAACAAACAATGAATACAAAGGCCCAGCATACTTACGGCCACTGGCCTTCTCCCGTGGATGCTCGAGAACTCTTCCAGGGCACCGAGACAATCAGCGCGGTGAGCCCCGGGCAGCAGGGGGTGTTTTTCCTGCTCAGCATGCCCGAAGAAGCCAATGCGCAGGCCTTGATGTATTTGTCCCCGCAAGGGCAGCGCATCCGGGTGTCACCGCCGGGCTTCAATCTGCGCTCCCAGGTCCATGAGTATGGCAGCATGCCCTACACAGTCAGTGCGGATGCGGTGTTCTATTGCAACTTCAGTGATCAACGGCTGTATCGGCAAGCGTTTGAGGAAGGCCAGCTTAGTAGTAGCACCCCGGTGGCCATCACCCCCGTGCCGGAGATCCCCCGCGCCCTGCGCTATGCCGACCTGATTGTCGATGCGCAACGTCAGCGGCTGATCTGCGTTCGCGAGGATCATCGAGACCCGAGCGCGGAGCCACGCAATACGCTGGTGGCGATTCCCTTGCGCGAGACCTCGAACGAGGCTGCGGGCGCAGAACACCCCGGCGACATACTTTTCGAAGACAGCGATTTCGTGGGTTCGCCCAGCTTGTCTGCGGACGGCAACCTGCTGGCCTTCCAATCCTGGTCGCACCCTGCCATGCCTTGGGACATCACACAGATTCAGGTCTGTCAGTTCGATGCGGAAGGCAAGCTGATCAAGCCCCGCAGTGTGTGCCCCGAGCAACCGGGAGCGCTGCAGCAACCACGCTTCAGTCCACAGGGCGACCTGACTTTCATCGCGGACTGGAATGACTGGTGGAATCTCTATCGCATCAGCGCTGCCGCGCTGCAGCAAGCCGACAGCCTCAGTACTGCCGAAGCTCTTTTCCCCATGGAAGCCGAACTCTGCGGCCCGCAATGGCAGCTCGGCGCCCACAGCTATGCCCATACCGGTGAAGACGCAATTGTGCTGGGAATGCAGCGTGACTGCCGCTGGCACCTCGCACTTCTGGATCTGCGCAACAACACGCTGCAGATGCTGCACGAGAACCTTGGGCTGCTGGAGAACATCTACTGGCACAACGGACGGGCCCTGTACTGGGCCAGCACTGACAGCGAACCGGGGGCGATTTTCGCACTGACACCACCATCCAAGCCGACAGACATAAGCGCTCCACAACAGCTGTTCCAAGGGCGCAGCAGCGTCACGCTGACGCCGGACAACATCTCGTCGCCGGAACACTTCCGCTGCGTGAAGGCTTACGGTCTCTATTACCCACCGCGCAATGCGCTGTATGAAGATGCACAAGGCGGTCTGCCGCCGTTGCTGGTCAGCGTCCACGGCGGCCCAACGGGCAGCGCCAAGGCTGCCTTCAATGCCGCCGTGCAGTTCTGGACCACGCGCGGGTTCGCCTGGCTGGACGTCAATCATCGGGGCAGCGCTGGCTATGGCCGCCGCTTCCGGCAAAGTCTGTACGGGCAGTGGGGTGTCGTCGATATCGAAGACGTGATCGATGCCGTGCAGCACCTGATTGACAAGGGCGCAGTGGACCCGGCGCGCATCGCCATTCGCGGCGGCAGTGCCGGGGGCTACGTGGTGCTTGCTGCTCTGGCTGCTAGTAATCTGTTGCGCGCAGGCGTCAGTTACTACGGCATCAGCGATCTGGAGCGACTCGCGCAGGACACACACAAGTTCGAGTCGCGCTATCTGGACCAGCTCATCGGCCCGTACCCCGAGCAGGCAGCGGTCTATCGGCAGCGCTCGCCGCTTCGTCATATCGACAAGATCAACGCGCCCGTGCTGTTGCTGCAGGGGCTGTTGGACAAAGTGGTCCCACCGGACCAGTCCGAAAAAATCTATCGGCAATTGCGAGACAAGAACCCATTGTCAGAGTATTTATGCTTTGCCAACGAAGGCCATGGCTTCCGCGACCCCGTCAATCAGATCGCGGCTCTGGAGACCGAACAAGCGTTCTATCAGCGCTGCATTTTGTGAGTGACATCTTGTCGCATCCTGTCACCGATTTCGCGCTTTCCAATTGGTTAAAATGTGTTATAACTGTCCGCGCTGCAGATTCGGAATTGCAGTCCGACCTGGAAAATTACATCAATCAATCAGGAGATATAGAGTATGTGGACAAAACCAGCTTATGAAGATATCCGTCTGGGCTTCGAAATCACAATGTATTTCAAAACCCGCTAAGGTTATCCGATGTTCCGTCAATCCACTTGGTGGGTTGCACTGAAAAACGCCAGCTAAAGTCTGGCGTTTTTTCATTGCGGAACACGCAACTCATCGAGATTCTCTTATGTTTGTTCACGTTCTGGGCGCTGCCGCTGGCGGCGGGTTCCCACAGTGGAACTGTAATTGCCCCAACTGCCGTGGCGTCCGCAATGGTTCGCTCAAGGCCACTCCGCGTACGCAGTCTTCGATTGCTGTCAGCAGTGACAGGGTCAACTGGGTCATCTTCAACACGTCGCCGGACATCCGCGCCCAACTCAGTGCTTTCCCTGAAATTCAACCGGCCCGAGCACTGCGCGACACTGCGATCCGCGCCATCATCTTCATGGATTCGCAGATTGATCACACCACCGGCCTGCTGATGTTGCGGGAAGGGTGTCCGCATCAGGTCTATTGCACGGACATGGTGTATGCCGATCTGTGTACCGGCTTCCCCATTTTCAAAATGCTGGAACACTGGAACGGCGGCATCGAACGTCACGGCATTCCGCTGGATGGCAGCGCCTTCGACATCTCCGGCATTGCAGGGCTGGAATTTACGGCCATTCCTGTGAAGGGCAAAGCACCGCCCTACTCCCCGCATCGCTTCGATCCGCATGTCGGCGACAACATTGGCATCAAGGTCACGGATACGCGCACTGGCAAGAGTCTTTTCTACGCACCGGGGCTGGGCGAGCTGACACCGCAAACGCTGGAGCTGATGCACGCGTCTGATTGTCTGCTGGTCGACGGCACTTTCTGGCAGGACGATGAAATGGCCTGTGTCGGTCTTGGTGATCGCAAAGCGTCCGATATGGGGCATCTTCCGCAATCAGGAAAAGGCGGCATGATTGAAGTGCTGCGCCCCATGCACAAGCCACGCAAAATTCTAATTCACATTAACAATACCAATCCGATTCTCGACGAAGAATCTGTGCAGCGGGCAACGCTGACAGCAGAAGGGATTGAAGTAGCCTATGACGGAATGGATTTTTCATTATGAGCAGCACTCTGAATCTCGATACTGATAAATTCAGCATCAACTCCCGCTACCGTATGCAATGGGAAGAAGCACAACAGTGCCACGTCCTTCTTTACCCGGAAGGCCTTGTCAAACTCAGTGATACTGCAGCGGAAATTCTCGGGCGTTGCCGACAGCCGATTACGAGCGCGCAACTGATCGCAACACTGCAGGAAGCTTACCCCGGAGCGGATTCACTGGCGGATGACGTCATGGAATTCCTTCAGCACGCCAAACAACAAGAATGGATTCAACGCAGCGAGGATTGAACCGGTGACCACGATGCAAAAACAAGAACAAGAAAAAACGCCCATTCCGATGTGGTTGCTCGCAGAGCTGACCTACGCGTGTCCTCTGCAATGCCCCTACTGTTCCAATCCCCTGGAGCTGCCACAATCACGCAGCCGCGAACTCACCACAGCACAATGGCTCGATGTGATGCGCCAGGCCCGCAAACTCGGCGCCGTGCAGATCGGCTTCTCCGGCGGTGAGCCACTGGTACGCCCGGATGTCGAAGAACTGGTGCGAGAAGCCAGCGAGATGGGGTTTTACTGCAACCTGATTACCTCGGCACTGGGCCTGACCAATGAACGGGTCAGCGCACTCAAGGCGGCCGGACTCAATCATTTGCAAATCAGTTTTCAGGGCAGTGATCAGGAAACCAATGCCCGTTTCGGCGGCACCGACAGCTTCGCTCACAAACTGGCGATGACCAAAGAAGTGATGCGCCAAGGCATTCCACTCGGGCTCAATTTTGTTCTGCACCGCCAGAACATTCATCAGGTTAGTGACTTCCTGAAACTTGCGGATTCGCTGGGCGCTGAGTTTGTCGAGTTGGCCAATACCCAGTACTACGCCTGGGCCATGCACAACCGCGAACAGCTGATGCCAAGCCAGCAACAATTGCAAGAGGCTGAAGCAGCCACCAATCATTTCCGTGATACCAGCGGCAGCCGCATGAAAGTGTTCTTCGTGGCCCCCGACTACTACGATGACCGTCCCAAGAAGTGCAGCAACGGCTGGGGCACCACCTTCATTACTGTGACGCCCGAGGGCGACATCCTGCCCTGCCAGAGTGCGAAGGTCATCAGCGGCCTGGAATTCCCCAACGCTCGCGAATCCTCGCTGCACGATGCCTGGCACCACTCGTCGTTGTTCCAGCGCTTCCGGGGCACTGCGTGGATGCAGGAACCCTGTGCCAGCTGCCCGGAAAAACTCATCGATCTGGGCGGCTGCCGCTGTCAGGCTTTCATGCTGACCGGTGACGCAACGAGCACAGATCCCGTGTGCAGTCTCTCCCCCTTGCATCACCTGGTGACCGACGCCACTGCCAACGCCAATACAGACACCGCCGTACAGGCCAAGCCATTGTTATTCCGCAATACTGCCAATGCGCGCCGTATGACGACCAGAAAGGAAACGCAGCCATCATGACACAAGCGTGGAGCCCGGAAGAATTTGAACAGCGTCTGCGCGACAAGGGACGTTTCTATCACATTCATCACCCTTTTCATGTGGCGATGAACAGCGGCCAGTGCAACAAAGAACAAATCCAGGGCTGGGTGGCCAATCGTTTTTATTACCAGACCACCATCCCCATGAAGGACGCCGCGATACTCGCCAACTGCAATGACATGGAAGTGCGCCGCGAGTGGGTGCAGCGCATTCTTGACCATGACGGAGTCGACGGACAGGAAGGTGGAATAGAAGCCTGGTTGCGTCTCGCCGAAGCGGTCGGTCTCAGTCGCGAAGAAGTCAGCACGCAACAGCACGTGCTGCCCGGCGTGCGTTTCGCGTGTGATGCTTATTTGAATTTCGCGCGCCGTGCGACATGGCAGGAAGCAGCGTGCTCATCGCTCACTGAATTATTCGCGCCCGAGATTCATCAGCGTCGGCTCGCCAACTGGCCTGAATATTATCCGTGGATCGACGCCGATGGTTATCGCTATTTCAAGAAGCGGCTTTCAGAAGCACGTCGTGATGTGGAGCATGGCCTGCGTATTACGCTTTCGCATTTTGTGACACGCGCACAACAGGAACATGCACTGAACATTCTGCAGTTCAAACTCGATGTGTTGTGGACCATGCTCGACGCCATGGAAATGGCGTACTTTTATAACAAGCCGCCCTACCACAGTTGCCCGCGCAGCTGAGGAAAATCCCTCTCTCTACAGCGTCCACCCCTCTTCCACCCCCTGATCAGGGGGTGTTGCCCTCCGGCACATTCCACTACGCTTTGATCAGAAATTGCAGTGCTGTTTCTGCCCTTTTTTCATTGCTCAGTTGAATCACTCCGGAGTGAATATTTCATGAAGCCTGTCCTTAAAAATCTGAGAACCACCCTGCTTGCCTGCACTTCGTTGCTTGCAGCTACTTTGTACAGTTCTGCAACGCTGGCACAGACGACTGCTCCCGCCACGATCCCGAGTTCATTCCTGGGGACCTACAATCTCACTTACTCAAGCGCACAGGCAGGTTCGCCGCTCACCAATGGCACAGCAGTGTCAGTGGTGATTGGTCCTGGAGGCGCACTGTGTCTGGCTGGAATCAATCTCTCAAACCCTGTCCTGCACAATGGCAACCCGCATGAAGCCACTTGGTCTTATGCTGCCGCTGACATCGCCATTTCCGTATCGAGCTTGGTCAACGGTTTCAACGAAATTAACGTCTCCAAGGCGAGCACCATTGGAACCTCGTCTTCGAAATTTTATGGTCAGCTCTCTGGCAGCAAAGTCAGCACCAGCACCACCGGTTGCAGCGCGACTCCTGCACCGACCACACCCGATCCAGCCAAAGTGCAGCAGCTCTTCGACCTCGCTCAGCAGAAACTGGCGCAGTACTTCTCACCAACTGGGGCATCGGCGACACAGGTAAACGGCGACTACACCTATCGCTTCTACTCCGCGACCAATGTCTACCTGGCGATCAGCAAAGGTGAGATTTATGTGATGGGCGGACAGTTCGGCAACCAGCCTGTGAAGCAAGGGCCACTGGAAGCCATTCTGTCTGAGCTTGCCAAAATGCCAGTCACCATTCCGGAAGTACCGTCTGGTAACTCCACACTGGTCATCACCGGCCGAGTGGGTACTAATGGATTCAACGTCGACATCGGCGCCATCACGATCGACAACCTGCCGATGCCCGCCTCAGGCGATATTGACGACGTTAGGAAAGCCGTTGAAGACCAGTACAAAAATTCCGGCATCACCGGCACTATCGCAGTCACGCTGATCTCCTCCAGCAGCAGCAAGATCGTGTTCAACATCAAGTTCAACGGTGCTATCACCCAGAGCGGATTCACGCTGACCCAGAACTACGACATCACTTACACCTACACCAAGAAGTGATACCGCTGCTGTCCTGATTGCTGTTCACCAACGGTCGTTGTCCTCGCGGGCAACGGCCGTTTTTTATTGCAGGACTGTTTGATTGCAGCGCTATTTCACTGAAGCGCTAGGACGGATAGTGAATCGCCAGCCACACTGTCACTTGCGCTGGATCAGTCCACTCGACGCGATGGCGTTGCAGCGCCGGGATGGTGATGCAATCGCCCGCACGCAACTCGACACGTTCGATGCCCGCCTCCCCGTCGCGGAGCAACGTTGCGCCACCACTGACCACCATCACCCATTCCTCACGCTCCTGTTCGTACCAGAAGCCCTCGGCAGAACGCTGCCCCTGCGACACAATGCGCTCAATCAACACATTCCGCCCTTGAGCGAGCGTCTCGAACACCTCGCCCTGCTCTGCATCCGGCAGCCCGGCCAGAATATTCACCACTTTATGCATATCTCTCCCGCTGGATTTTTTCCGTGCCCGACAGGGCGCATGGCCGTATAATACGCCGCAATCCCCGACTGCTGGAGCCTCGCTCAAAAAGAGAGACAGACTATGGAAAAGAAGACTCAGAAGATCGTCCACATCATCCTGATGCTCATTGTGCTTGCGGTGATGCTGACCGGCACTTTCTCCAGCTATTTCAATTCCGGCGCCAATGCCCAGACACTGTCTCTGGCTGGCGAGTGGCGTGGCACCTTCAACATCAACATCGGCGGTGACCGCGAGATCATCTTCACCCTCACCGAAGAAGCAGGCACGCTCAAAGCCGTCTTCGACAGCCCCACTGAAGCCATCATGGCCGTCAACGCCGAGTCAGTCACGGTGACCGGCAACGACATACGCATTCTCATTCCCAGAATCCAAGGCGAATACTTCGGCACCATCCACGCAGACCGCGCGCCCGATGGCAACCCTGTCCGCATCGACGGCGACTGGAGCCATGCCGGGGAATTCATGCCGATCACCATCAACCGAACGCTCACGCCCTAACACACCGGGAAGCCTCGCAATGAAATATCTGCACACCATGGTACGAGTCACCAATCTCGAAGCGTCGCTGGATTTTTATTGCAACAAACTGGGCCTCAAGGAACTGCAGCGCCGCGAGAGCGAACAAGGGCGTTTCACGCTGGTATTTCTCGCCGCGCCCGGCGACGACGACGCGCAGATCGAACTGACCTACAACTGGGACCCGGAAGTCTACGGCGAGGGTCGCAACTTTGGTCATCTGGCCTACGCAGTGAAGGACATCTACGCCCTCTGCGCGCATCTGCAGCAACAGGGCGTGACCATCAACCGCCCGCCCCGCGACGGCCGCATGGCCTTCATCCGCTCCCCGGACGACATCTCCATAGAACTGTTGCAGGAAGGCACGCCACTGCCACCGCAAGAGCCATGGCTGAGCATGGCCAACACGGGCAAGTGGTAACGAATTCAACTTAGCAAAAGGCAGGACACAGCATGCAACTACTCGATGGCAAATTAACTTCGGAACAGATCAAAACAGAAATCGCCGCACAGGTCCGCGACATCAAAGCGCGCGGCGGCAAAGCTCCGCACCTCGCCGCGATACTCGTCGGCAATGACGGCGCCAGCGAAACCTACGTCAACAACAAAGTGCTCGACTGCAAACAGGTGGGCTTCGAATCCACCTTGATCCGCCTGCCCGCAGAAATCAGCGAAGCAGAACTGCTGCGCCGCATCGAAGAGCTCAACAACGACGACGCGATCGACGGCTTCATCGTCCAGGTCCCGCTCCCCAAACACATCGACGAAGACAAGGTGACACTTGCCATCTCTCCTGCTAAAGACGTAGACGGCTTCTCCCCCGCCAGCGTGGGCCGCATGTGCCTCGGCATGCCCACCTTCGTCTCCGCAACCCCCAACGGCATCATGGAACTGCTGCGCCGCTACAAGATCGACACCGTAGGCAAACACTGCGTCGTCGTCGGCCGCAGCAACATCGTCGGCACCCCAATGTCCATCCTCATGTCCCGCAACAGCAATCCCGGCAACTCCACCGTCACGCTGGTCCACAGCCGCACACCCAACATGGCCGAGATCTGCCGCAGCGCCGACATCCTCATCGTCGCCATCGGCAAGCCTGATTTCGTGACGGCTGATATGGTGAAGGATGGCGCGGTGGTCGTGGATGTGGGCATCACGCGCGTGGCGGATGCGAGTCGCCCTTCTGGCTTCAGGCTGGTGGGCGATGTGCATTTTGAGTCGGTGAAGGATAAGTGTTCGTTTATTACGCCGGTGCCTGGGGGGGTTGGGCCGATGACTCGGGCTTCGTTACTGCAGAATACTTTGAAGGCGCAGGCGTTGCGGAAGTAGATTGGTCGGTTAATTTCATATATGCATTTCTCCTCGGGCTTGCACGGATGTCGAGCTGAGGGGGGGGGGGATGGTGTAGTGCCTCGAATATCAATATCTTCACGGTTACGGTACCTAATTTTTTGTGCGCAGATTTTTTGGGAATAGTGTGTGCGTACCTTTCATTCGCCTCATAAAGCGAGCCCCTAATAAAGAGTTGTTTTCGTAGGTGAAACCGGGTTAGATTCCCGTCAAACAAATAAGTAAAGTGTGCGTGAGCACTATACAAATGTCAGTTTTCCATGAGTAAAGTTCTGACATCCATAGGTTTGATCGGCACCCTTGTATATGGGATTGTGCTCTATGTCCTCATACAAGGTAGGATCGGAACAGTTATCGCGCTGCCCCTGAATGAGCTGGGTGACTTCTTGGCTGGCGCCTTCGGCCCATTGGCAATCTTTTGGCTAATTCTTGGCTTTTTTCAGCAGGGAATCGAACTCCGGCAAAACACTGCGGCATTAAATCTACAAGCGAGAGAGTTGAAGAACTCAGTGGAACAGCAACAAGCACTAGTCGATGTGTCCAGAAATCAGTTTCAGGCAGAGCTTGAAGCCATTAACTATGAAAGAGGATTGCAGCGAAGGCTCCAGCAGCCAAATTTGCTCTTTACAAATAAGACTGCGACGCACAGACGGGATCTGCACGAATATCAAATCCATTTTATGAACGCTGGGAACTCGGCTACGAACCTAACTACGTCACTGAATCGAGCCGTTCGCGTTTTGACTCCACAGATCGTACCGAATTGCCCGAGAGATCACGCTATCACGGTTGCTTTGCAGTATGACGGGGCTGTTCCTGCAGATAACAGCATTCTTACGTTCGACTACCTTGATGCTTTAGGAATTCCTGGGCAAATACAGTATGAGTTGAGGCACGATCATCAGGGAGAGTTCCCGGGAATTAGCCTGCATAGAGTTCAAAACTAACAAACCGATCCTGAGCGACAAAAGTATGTCGTCATGCCTTTTGCAAACGGCGCAAAAGCCACGCCAACATACTTTCGCGCCAGATCAAGGGCGTTAGGCAGTCGAGTTAGCCCAAGATAGAGATAAGTTAATGGATCAAAATAAAAGCAATGAAGAAATGAATGCCGGTTTGGTTGAGCATTTAGCTGGCAATCTTGCTCTCTATAACATGGCGAAAAAATACTTCCCTGTAATCTGCGCAGGAATATTTTCACTCATTCTCGCAAGCGATACTCTACCTAATATAAAGTTCCCCTCATCCGAAGCAATTCTTGGTGGGTATCTCATTGCTGGGTTGCTTGGGCTTTTTCAATATGAACTTCGTAACGGGCTAAATAGCGTTACTGGCTGGAACGTACCATTACCTGAGTTTCTTAAACGCATATTTGTCGTTTACACGATGATGGGGTTCCTTATTTTTTCATGGTTATTGCTTTGGCATATTTCACAAAAAGTAGCGGCCTAACAGGCTGCTCCAGTTTGGCCAAAACATATCGTCTTTTGCGTTCGCAATAGCTGCGCCAACATACTTTGGCTCTTGAGCAGGAGCGTTATGAGCTTGGAGGTGCCGTCCCGGTACCGAGTGAGAACTAGTTATGAGCAAGTATGGTGAAGCTGCGGTAATGGCAGTTCAGTTGCTTGAGCAAGGCGTGACATCCGATCCTGCGGATGCTTGGGAGCAGGCTGTCTGTAAGCTCTTTCCAACAAGCTCCGCACTGCAGGATAAAGGATGTCCAAAGGGAGCATTTCTTGGTCTATGCAGCGACGGGTTAGTAGCTGGAATTCCAGAGGGCGATTACAGTCGCTCGAACAAGAACAAACTGTACGCTGTTAAAGCGGTTGAAATACTGCGTTTAAACAAATTCATCGCCTCTCAACCTAGTCTGCTATGGAAGAAGGTCGCTGGTTCCACTATTGCGCATAACCATCAAATGGATGTTGTTGTTTCGTTATGGAACACTGGTCTTGTACGCTAATAACCGATCAAAAAACTTCGCGCTTTTTTTTTGAGGCGCTAGGCATCAAGTAGGCATGTAGCATTCTTCGAACATCATATAAGAAAAAAGCAGGCAAAAAATGTATCCGATATACGAGATCGACGACACCCAAGCCGCTAATATCATGGCGACGCAAGAGAACTACCTGAACGACATAAAGGCGCGTGACATCAAACCAGCCAAATTGTCAGAAACAATTTCTGCGTTCTCGAATGCCACCGGAGGGGACGTTTACATTGGAATCGGAGAAGATAAGCCGGCCAACAAAAGAACTTGGGTTGGGTTTGATGATCCCGAGCACGCCAATGATTTTTTTCATGTTCTTTTTCAGGCGCATCCTTTTGGAAACCATATAAAGTGTGAGTTTCTGAGCAACAAAAATCTACCTGGATTGGTGTTGCACATCACGATAAAAAAGGTTAAAGAAATCGTAAAATCATCATCAGGTGAAGTCTATGTTCGAGTTAACGCGGGAAAGCAAAGGATCGACACCCCTGAAAAGCTTAAGCGGCTTGAATTAGATAAAGGCATTATCACATTCGAAAATGAGTGGGTAGAAATCCCGCTTCCAAGAATTGAAAACAGTCTATCAGTACTCAACTTCATGTTGAATGTTATTCCTACCGGCGAACCATTAACGTATTTGAACAATCAAGACCTAATCAAGGATGGTCATTCCCGCGTATGTGGCGTACTACTCTTCTGCGACGAGCCCGCCGTATTTCTTCCGAAGCGTAGCAGCATAAAGATTATGCGATACAAGACGAAGGATGATGATATTGGTCGCGAATTTCTCGAAGCGACCCCAATTACTGTCGAAGGTGATCTATACAATTTGATATATCAGGCAGTATCAGAAACGAAGAAGGTAATTGAAGGCATCCAAAAGCTTGGCGAAGAAGGTTTAGAGAGCGTCGTATATCCGGAAGACGCACTACACGAGGTCATTACGAATGCCGTGCTGCATCGCGATTACAGTATCGTAGCGGATGTGCAGATTCGCATTTTCGACAATCGGGTTGAAGTCGAAAGCCCTGGTAAATTGCCTGGCCACGTTACCACTGCCAACATCCTAGACACACAGAGCGCTCGCAATCCCTCACTTGTCCGTCTTATCAACAAGTTCCCTAATCCGCCAAACAAGGATGTTGGCGAAGGGCTGAACACCGCTTTTCGCGCCATGGAAGCGTTGCGACTTAAGTCTCCCTTAATCATCGAGAAGGACGACTCAGTGCTTGTAGTAATTCGTCATGAGTCGCTAGGCTCTCCAGAGGAGTTGATAATGAAATATATGGAGACGCATGAAGAGATTACGAATAGTCTTGCGCGAGACATAACCGGTATCAAGAGCGAAAACACAATGAAGAATGTATTTCTTCGGCTAAAAGCAAGAAGCATGCTCGAGCCAATACCCGAACGCAGAGGCGCTGCATCGGCATGGCGAAAGCCAAGTTAAATAAGTGGTTGCTGTTCAAAAGAGATGCATAACAAGTGACTGTGATCCAAAAGTTGAGTTCCCTCGCTCGACTCCCTCAACTTCACACACATTGTCACATGGAGTTCCCACATGCCGACAGAAGAAAAAGTCAAAGGACCAGCGTCATACTTCCCCTCAATCGAGAAGAAGTATGGCAAGCCGATCTCACATTGGCTTGAACTGGTCTCCAGCCTCACAGATATGAAGCACATGGAAATCGTTGCATGGCTGAAGTCCGAGCACGGGTTGGGGCACGGACATGCAAATGCAATCGTTGCACACGTCCTTTCATCCAAAAGCCGTTTGTAGTGTCACCGGCAATTCAACTTGACCACGGCAGTTTCACCCCGATTTCATTGGGCGTCGACATAAAAATATATGTGAGTATTTTGCAGCAAAATCATTGAGATAGAGCTATAATCTGTACATATAAACAGTGCTTTATTTCCAGCTATTTGTGGCCTTTCCAAGGAGGAATCGTCTCATGTCACAGCTCCCTTCTCTCGCTCTCATCCTTGCAGACAACGCTGCGCTCAGCGATGAAATTACCCGTCTCGCCGGGCACATCAACGCAGCTCAACATCGCTTCCTGACTCTGCTCGCTGCGCTCATCGAGCGCAATGCGTGGGAGGGCGCTGGCATCAAATCGCCAGCGCATTGGCTGAACTATCACTGCGGCATTGATCTCGGCGCCGCGCGCGAAAAAGTGCGCGTCGCGAAGAGCCTGCAACAACTTCCTGGCATCGACGAAGCCTTCCGCTCCGGCACGATCAGCTACTCCAAAGTGCGCGCCATGACCCGTTCCGCGACGCCGGAGAATGAACAGATGTTGTTGCAGGTGGCGCTGCATGGCACGGCACAGCATGTTGAACAACTGGTGCGAAAATATCGGCGTGCCGAGAGCC
Source organism: Pseudomonadota bacterium (assembly GCA_040384465.1). GTDB lineage: Bacteria > Pseudomonadota > Gammaproteobacteria > Pseudomonadales > Pseudohongiellaceae > UBA5078. Next base: position 292,844 of record JAZKJF010000008.1, read on the forward strand.
TGACGGATAATCGTTTTGCCGAAAGCCAGTACGACGCGCGCGAACTCACCTGCTACTTCGATGATGATGGCATGCTGGTGCTGCATGGCCGGATGACACCGGAAGATGGCGCCGTCTTCATGAAGGCTGTAGAAACGATGGTGGCTGCGCAAAATCCACCTGTCACCCAAGATGACGCTGCCGCAAATCTCCCGAAAAAAACGTTCCCGCAGAAACGTGTTGACGCGTTGCTCGCATTGGCCGAACAGGCGATGAGCACCATGGAAGAAGGATTGCAGCCGCTGTCCTCCGCCGACAAATATCAGGTGGTGATTCACATCGAGCGTGGCAATGAACAGCACGGCTCAATCGAGAGCGGCACTCACCATTTGCCGCTGTCGCCAGCCACTGCTAGACGCTTGTGCTGCGACGCTTCATTGGTCCCAGTGCTGGAAGATGCCAGCGGCAATGTGCTGAATGTCGGCCGCAAGACCCGCGCCATTCCGCCTTCAATTCGACGCGCGCTGCAGATTCGCGATCACGGTTGCCGCTTTCCAGGCTGCTGCGAATCCCGCTACGTGGATGCGCACCACGTGCAGCACTGGTGCGATGGCGGCGAGACGAAACTCGATAATCTCGTGCTGCTGTGCCGACATCACCATCGGCTGTTGCATCAGGAGGGTTACGAGATTGTGAAACATGGTGAGCAGCGGTTCGAATTTTTGACTCCGGCTGGTGGCGCGATGCCAACGGCATTGACTCCGCAATTTGCAGAGGGCGAGGATGTTGCGAGTGAAACCTTGGCCATCGAGCGAGAGCACGATGGGCTCGGTCTGGTGATTGATTCCCGCACGGCGGTGACGCGCTGGGAGGGCGAGAAGTTGGATTATGATCTGGCGGTGGGGGCGATGTTGCGCGGGCGGATGCTGGGGTTTAGTGCGGACCGGTGGAACCCGGGAGCTCCGTCCCTTTGAGCTTCCTACATACTCCCTTCCCGGTGATGCGATAACATTAATTTAACAATCATTAACCAAGGTCTGGTTCATTATGAGGAGGATTTTCATGCCTAACACCGGTCGCATGCTGATGACTCTCGCAACCGCAATCTACGGACTGGTGCCACCCATCGTGGATCTGGGGGTCACGCATGCCCTGCACCCGGATTGGACGCCGCATGCCAGGATGCACATGGTCTGGCTGCTCTTCACATTGTCGAGCATGGCTGTGCTTGCCCTGTACTTCATATGGCGGCATCCCGATCGCCAGTTCGGAGTCCGTATGGGCGGCATACTTGGCCTTTGCGCCCTTGGCGGCTTCTTTGTGAGTGCGGCCACTGCACCGCTTTACGGAGGCTCTTTACACGATGAAGGCGGGGTTCCCGCAATTGCAGGAACGATCGACGCGAATCTGCTTGGCTTCGGGCTGGCTGTAGCGCTACTGCTGATTGGCTGGCGAGTGGCGCGTAATGCGGGGTAGCGCCCCCCCCAGAAATCTCCCAAGAAGGAAGTCGATAAAGCCCGCAAACGAATGAAGGAATTGCAAAATGGCTAGACCAACACTGAAGTCCTTTAAGGAACAAGCCCTGAAGCGTGAAGGAGTTCGGAAAGGCTACGATGATCTTTCTGCAGCCTATGAAGTCCGCAGAAAGCTTATTGCTCTTCGACAAGAAGCCGGGAGTCCGAACATAACCAAAAGATCAAGTTGTCCGTGTACTGCCCTTCCCGACACTGCCAGTTAGCTACTTCTCCGCTGCAATCAAGATCAGGCAAGATAGTAACGTTTGACGTTAATATCGAGCGGCGTTACTATTCCCAGCATGATCATTTCTTTCAAATGTAAGCATACGGAAAAGCTTGCCGGCGGAGTAAGAGTCAGGCAATTCGTGAATTTTGAGCGCATTGCGCTGCGTAAGCTTCGCCAGCTGCAGGCTGCAAGCCGTCTCGACGACTTGAAGATACCGCCCGGTAACATGCTTGAAGCTTTATCTGGTGATCGTAAAGGGCAGCATAGTATTCGAATCAACAAACAGTTTCGCATCTGCTTTCGCTGGGCCATAGCGGGTGCGGAGGATGTTGAAATTGTTGACTACCATTAAGGGGTGACTCATGCGTAATATTGATCCTGTAACGCCTGGCGAGTTACTGAAAGAGGAGTTCCTTGAGCCTATGGGAATTACTCAGTATCGACTTGCTAAAGAAATTGGGGTTCCTGCGCAACGGATTGGGGAAATTGTCGCCGGGAATCGTTCTATTACAGCCGACACAGACTTGCGGCTTTGCCGTTTCTTTGGATTGTCCAACGGCTATTGGCTGCGTGCTCAAGCAGCATATGACACGGAGGTAGCTGAATCGGTCCTGGCCGAACAGCTCGTAAATATTCGTCCATGGAGCGAGACAAGTGCACAGGCCGAGCACCGCGCATAACAAACAAACCCTGCATCACGAGGAATACAAATGTTTCAACAACTAACCCCCCTGCCCGCTGATCCGATCCTGGGCCTCATGGCCGCGTTTCGTGCCGACACCAATCCTCGCAAGATCGACCTCGGCGTCGGCGTCTACAAGGACGAACTGGGCAACACGCCCGTCATGCGCGCAGTGAAGGAGGCCGAGCGCCGTCTGCTCGCCAGCCAGTTGACCAAGACTTATGTCGGCCCGGCCGGAGCAGTCGGGTATAACGAGCTGGTCGCGCAGCTGATCCTCGGCAAAGAGCTGGCTGCGGCGACGCAGACGCGCCGTTGCACATTCCAGACGCCTGGCGGTTGTGGCGGTCTGCGTCTTGCTGCCGAGTTCATCGACAAGAGCAAGCCCGGCGCGCGCATCTTCGTGAGCGATCCGACCTGGGCGAACCATATTCCCCTGCTCGGCGAGGCCGGTCTGCAAATTGAAACTTACCCCTACTACGATTACGCCACGCACAGCATTCGCTTCGACGCCATGATGCAGACGCTGCAACAGGCCAAAGTGGGCGATCTGGTGCTGCTGCACGGTTGCTGTCACAACCCCTGCGGTGCCGATCTGAATCAGGACCAGTGGCGCGCGATTCGTGATCTGGCGCTGAAGAATGGTTTCACGCCCTTCATCGACCTCGCCTATCAGGGCCTGGGCGACGGCGTGGACGAGGACTGCTTCGGTGTGCGTCTGCTGGGCGCCGCGTTGCCAGAGTTGATCGTGGTGAGTTCCTGCTCGAAGAATTTCGGTGTGTACCGTGAGCGTGTCGGCGCGTTGACCGTGATCTGTCAGACGCCCGAGTCCATGAAAGCGGCGTCGAGCCTGATCGCGTCCACTGCGCGTGGCATTTACTCCATGCCGCCTGATCACGGCGCCACCATCGTCGAAATGATTCTGGCCGATGCAGGTCTGCGTGCGGATTGGGAAGCGGAACTGACAGACATGCGCGAGCGCATCAATGGCCTGCGCACACTGCTGGTGAACCGCTTGAAGGCGGCTGGGGTGAAGCAGGATTTCAGTTTCATCCAGAACGAGAAAGGCATGTTCTCCTTCCTCGGCATCTCGGTGCCACAGGTGCAGCGCCTGACGAAGGAGTACAGCATTTATCTGGTGGATTCGAGCCGGATCAATGTGGCGGGGATTAATGACGCTAACATTGATTATTTGGTGGAGAGTTTGAAGACTGTGCTGGGGTGATCCTCTGTAGGAGCTGGCCCTGCCGGCGACTGGTGTACTACCAAATCAGTCGCCAGCAGGGCTGGCTCATACAGGGGGTGTGTACAGGGGGTGTGTACAGGGAGTGTGGTGCGTCAGAACGTCGTGCGGATCTTGACGGCGTACTGACGGCCTGTGGTGGTACAAGCGTTCTCGATCAGCGACGGCATCGGGTCGGAGATGCGTCGATCAAAGCGTAGACGCTCACGGCAGCTGCCGTTGTCCAAAAAGTTCATGGACTCCAGGTTCACCACGACGTTTGTGAAGAAAGTCTTTTCAACAAACACCGTCATCGTTGGATCGAAGATGGTGTTCTCAAGACGGTTCACATCGAAGCGGCGACTGCCGTCGTTGAAGCTGTGGCGGTAATCGATACCGTAGTTGATTCCGTAGGCGCTCAGGTCATGACGGAAGCCAATTCTGGCACTGCCACGTCCGTGGAATTGCAGACGACGATCAACATTCAGAATCGGATCACGCACGCTGGAATCTTCCAGTTGCAGAGCCGTGGTCACAATCGCTTCCGGCAAGCCCAGGAAACCAAGACGGGTGCTGGTGTCGATTCCCAGACCCTTCTTCACCGCGTCGCCGATGTTGCCGGTGGCGCCCACTGGACGCAGTGCCGTGGGGCGCAGATCCAGACGGTCGATCACGTTGGAGATATCCTGATAGTAGGCGCGCAGGTTGATAACACCCACGTCATCCGGCAGGCGATATTCCAGATTCAACTCGTAGTGCCACGTCTCTTCCTGAGCCAGCTCCGGGTTACCTGCTTCAGTGTTCTGTTGATCATCGTTACTGTCAGCAGAAGCCACGAACTGTTCGAAGTTAAGCTGTGACACTTGCTTCTCCACTCGCGCACGCAACTGCAGCGTGTCGGTGATGTCGTTACGCAGATCCAGAGAAGGTTTCAGGAAATCGAACTTGCGGCTCTTGCTGGCGTCGCCAGTCTGTTCGATCTCGGAGAATTCCGCGATCAGACCACTCTCAAGACTGATCTTAGGGGTGATCTGCCAGCTGTGTTGCACGAAGGGCTCGTAGCGGTTTTCTTCAACGCGCGAGTTCGCATTGTCCACACCTGACGCTGGCAGGTTGCCAGTGGTCGGTGTCGCGGGACCCGTTGCCGAGAGCAAGCCCAGCGCGAGATTGGAATCGAGAATGTTCTGGGCCGCTTCCGCACCAATCTCCAGATTCTGGGAATCGTTGAGCTTCCAGTTCAGTGAGCCGCGCACGATGCGCTCTTCAGCGACGCTGCTGGTATTGAGGACGAGATCCTTGATTTCAGCAGCACCGGCATTGGCGCGCAGGAAACGTTCACGATAACGGGCTTCGTTGGACTCAGTGACAATACCGAGAATACGGAACACGCTGCCGCCCGCGTATTGGTGCTCGTAGTTGCCGCCGATTTCCCAGTTGTAATCATCGTCCTGAATATCTTCACGCTCGTAGCTCACCGCGACAGGGCTCTTGGTCAGATCGGTCACTACGCGATCAATCAGGACCGGGGCACTCGGCTTGAAGCGTTGTGCATTGAAAGTAATGCGGTCCGCTTCAGTCAGGTCGTAGCTGATGTTGGAGCTCACATCGATGTCGAAAATATCGCTCTCTTCTTCACGGAAGATAGTGCCTCGTGGCGCCATCAACGCGCTGTAATTGCGCTCGCGACCTTCCAGGATTTGATAGCGCGGATTCGCGGTCATGCTGATCAGATAATTCAGCTGATCCTGCTGACGCGTATAGGACATCGACAGGCCCTGACGGAATTTGCCGTGATGATCGAGGTCCAGTCCCAGCTCAGCCGTTGTGGTGGAGTTGACCAGTGCGCGCTTGAGCACAATATTGATGATCTGGCCGTCGCTGCGTACCGCCAGATCGCCCGTGGAGCCGCGCAGAATTTCAATGTAATCGACATCGCTGGCGGGAATGCGGTTGAGCTGACTGCGGCCACTGTTGTTCTTGCCTGCCATCCGCTCGCCATTGATCAGAATATTCTCATCGTTGCCGAGACCACGGTCATCGCCGCTATCACTGCCACCGCCACGGGAGTTCAACGCGAGACCGATCCCGGGGATCCAGTTCAGCATATCGCTCACGGTGCTGGGGTTGTACTGTTCGAAAAAATCAGCGGGATAGGTGACACGGGCGGCGTCCTGCTCCTGCCCTTGTTGCGTCTGAGCAGGGGCGGATTGTGCGAGAACAGCGGGTGCAATGAATAAAGTCGAAGAGGCGCCGACGCTGAGAAGCAGCGAAGATGCGAGAGTTTTTACGGATTTCATGGGATACGAGGCTCGATAATAGTTGTTGTGCCGAGGGCCACAAAGTTGAAGAAAGCGCCGATTCTACATCAGAAAACGGTGAATTGACTGTCTTGTCACAGAGTGTCACCATCCCGGCACGATCCACTCCAGAGACTCTCCATGAAATTCGACGTTTTGTTCAAACCCTTCGCACACCCCAAACTCCACTTGCCCAATAGAATCGTCATGGCGCCTATGACACGTGGATTTTCACCGGACGGCGTACCCGGCGCCGACGTGGCCGAGTACTATCGCAAGCGGGCGGCGGGTGGCACCGGCCTGATCATCTCCGAAGGCACCTTGATCAACGATCTTGCAGCGACCGACAGCACCCGGTATCCCTCTTTCTTTGGCGAGAAAGCGCTGGCTGGCTGGAAGCAGGTGATTGATGGCGTGCATGCCGCTGGCGGGAAGATGATGCCGCAGATTTGGCACGTCGGATCGACACGTCGCCCAGGCAACGGACCGCATCCGGAGGCACCCACGGTTTCCCCATCGGGGCTGGTCGGGCCTGGCAAGAAACTCTACGAACCTCTCACACTGCAGGCAGTGGAGGCACTGGTCAATGCCTACGGTCAGGCCGCGCTGGAATCAAAGCGACTTGGTTTCGACGGCGTGGAAATTCATGGTGCCCACGGCTATCTCATCGATCAGTTCTTCTGGAAAGAAACCAATGAGCGCACCGACCGCTACGGTGGGGGCCTGGTAGCACGGACACAATTCGCGGTAGAAATTGTGAAGGAAATTCGACGACTCTGTGGCGAAGAATTCCCCATCGTGTTGCGCTGGTCGCAATGGAAGCAACAGGATTACGCGGCAAAACTGGCGACGACACCCGAAGAACTGGCGCAATTTCTGGAGCCGCTCAGCGCTGCCGGTGTGGATATTTTCCACTGCAGTCAACGCCGTTTCTGGGAACCGGAATTCGAAGGTTCGTCATTGAATCTGGCAGGATGGACGCGCGCGATCACCGGCAAGCCGACCATCAGTGTCGGCAGTGTCGGACTGGATCAGGAATTTCTGTCGTCGTTCCGGGGGCAAGGTGCGGAGGTGGCCAATATCGATAATTTGATCGAGAGAATGGAAGCCGATGAGTTTGAGCTGATCGCGATTGGCCGCGCATTGCTGGCGAATCCCGATTGGGTGCAGCAAGTGCAGGCTGGGCGCTTTGATCAGCTCAAAGCGTTTGAGAAGTCGGTGCTGGAGAATTTGGTTTAGCGCCACACTGTGGGAGCGTACCCGAGGGCATAAAGGCCTTGCCCGCGATTAGGCAGGAATCGCGGGCGGGGATCGCGGGCAGGCCCGCTCCCACAGGCGACAGAGTTTTCGTCAGACTCTTTTCGCTAGGTGTGGCTTGAGCCGACTGGCCATGCCCCGCAGCGCCTGTTCCGTAGTCTCCCAGTTGATGCAGGCATCGGTCACCGAAACGCCGTAACGAATTTCTTCAAGATCGGCTGGAATCGGTTGATTGCCTTCACACAGATTACTTTCCAGCATCATGCCAATGATCGACTTGTTGCCCGCCTCGATCTGCTGCGTGATGCTTTCCAGAACGTCCAGTTGTTTTTGATGATTCTTCTGCGAATTGCCGTGGCTGCAGTCGATCATGATGTTTTCCGGCAACGCCGCTTTACGCAGGTCCTCTTCACAGCGGGCGACAAATTCCGGTGCATAGTTAGGCTCCTTGCCACCACGCAGAATGACGTGACAGTGCGGATTCCCGGAAGTGCGGAATGCCGCCACTTTGCCTTCGTCGGTCACACTGATGAAGGAGTTGGCAGACGACGCAGAACGTATCGCATTAACCGCGACCGTCAGGCTGCCGTCGACACTGTTCTTGAAACCCACTGCGGAAGAAATGCCGCTGGAGAGTTTGCGGTGCGTCGGCGATTCCGTGGTCCGTGCGCCAATCGCGGTCCACGCGACCAGGTCCTGCAAGTACTGGGGCGAAATCAGGTCCAGCGCTTCCACCGCAATCGGCAGACCAAGGTTGTTGATGTCGAGCATCAACTGACGACCAATACGCAGACCATGTTCGATGCGATGACTGCCATCCAGGTGCGGGTCATAAATCAGCCCTTCCCAACCGACTGTGGTACGCGGTTTCTCGAAATACACACGCATCAGAATCAGCAGGGTATCACTCAACTCGTCAGCCAGCGGCTTGAGCAGCCGGGCGTAGACCATTGCCTCTTCCACGTTGTGGATGGAGCATGGCCCCACTACCACCAGCAGGCGGTGATCTTTGCGGTCGAGCACACCCTTCACGCCTTTGTGGCCATTGAGCACTGTCTCCAGCGCCGTGCCTGTGACCGGCATCGCGTCCTTCAACACACGCGGGCTGGGCAGTTCTTCCTGCAACACGATGTGCAGGTTGTCGTTCTCTCGTTTGTCCATCACTTCTCATTCACCTTTTGCTAATTCATTCCTGTACGAGCCAGCCCTGCTGGCGACCGACACTTGCGTGAATAAGTCGCCAGCAGGGCTGGCTCTTACAGCCATTGGGGAGCAGAGTGCCACAGCCCTCACGCCAGCGTAAATCGCATTTTCCCTATCACCATGTTCACTATTCCTGCCCCTGAAACTGTCGCAGCCGCGTGCCGCAGACATACAGAGTCAGCATATACAGCGTCAAACCACCGACACACAGCACCAGCATCTGCCCGATCCGCTCCCAGCTCCCCCACTCCAGCCAGCGCCGCCAATCTCCCGCCACCAGCCACAGAAACAAGCTCATGACCGTGTTGGCCGCCAGCATCCGCAACAGGAACACCGACCAGCCCGCCTGAAAACGGAAAATCTTCTGCTTGTGCAGACCATGCAGCAACAGCCCGGCATTGAGGAACGCGGCCAGCGAGGTCGCCAGCGCCAGCCCGGTATGGGCAAAATCCAGCACGAACACCAGCAGAATGTTCATCACCATGTTGGCCACCATGGCGATGATGCCGATGCGTACCGGCGTTCGGGTGTCCTGCCGCGAGTAAAAGCCCGGCGCAAACACCTTGATCGCCATGAAAGCCAGCAGACCAAACGTATATGCCTGCAAACTGCTGGTCACTTTGATGACGTCATCGACAGAGAAATTCTGCCCCTGAAACAGCGTGATGATCAGCGGTTGCGACAGCAGAATCAGTGCCAGACTGGCCGGAATGGCAATGATCAACACCATCCGGAAGGCCCAGTCCAAGGTTGCCGCAAACTCGTCGGGAGACTTGTCGGCATGCTTGCGTGACAGACTCGGCAACACCACCGTGGCAATGGCGATGCCGAAAATCCCCAGTGGCAGCTCCACCAGACGATCCGAAAAATACAGCCAGGAGACACTGCCAGACACCAGCAGTGAAGCAATGAACGTGTCCAGCAGGAGATTGATCTGGCTCACCGACACGCCGAACAATGCGGGGATCATCAACGTCATGATGCGCTCCACCCCTTCGTGACGCGGCTTGAACTGCGGAATCGGCAACAGGCGCATACGGGCGAGGAACGGCAGCTGGAACACCAACTGCACAACGCCCGCGATAAAGACGCCCCAGGCCAGCGCGATCTCGGGTTGGACCATCAAAGGACTGAGGTACAGAGCGGCAGCAATTAACGAAATATTCAGCAGCGCCGGGGTCAACGCGGGCACTGCGAACTTGTCATAGGTGTTCAGAATCGAACTGGCGAAGGCCGTCAGCGAGATCAGAAAGAGATAGGGAAAGGTGATCCGCAGCATGTCGACGAACAAGGTGAATTTGTAAGGGTCGTCGCGAAAGCCCCAGGCGATTGGCACTGAGATCAGGGGAGCGGCGACCACGACACCCAGCGTCAGCACCAACAGCACCGTGCCCAGCCTGCCCGCCACGCTGTTGATCAGCGTCTGGACCTCGGCCAGCGAGCGCTGGCTGCGGTACTCCGACAACACAGGAATAAAGGCCTGATTGAAAGCGCCTTCGGCAAACAAACGCCGCAGGAAATTGGGAATTTTGAAGGCAAGGAAAAACGCATCGGTGCCATCACCAGGGCCGAACATGCGCGCCAGCACCACGTCGCGGGCGAGACCCAGCACGCGGGAGACCAGCGTCATGCCACCGGTGACGGCGCTGGAGCGCAGGAGGCCACCGCGAGGGCGGGCGGGTTTGCTGGCAGAGCTTGCTTCTGAAGGAGGAGTATCGGGGATGTCTTTCATAGTGAGGGTTCTAAGTGCTTTTTCGACATCGATAAACCTGGTCGCCTGCAGGGCAGGCGACCCACTATGCCTCAGGCAAATTATTTGTTGGTCGCCCGCAGCATCCACGCAGTCTTCTCGTGAAGGCGCATACGGTCGGAAGACAGTGATGCGGTGGACTCGTCACCGGCCTCCTGCGCCAGCTTCAATACCTTGCGACAAGCCTTGATGATCTTCTCGTGGCCGTCGGTGAGAATATCCACCATGTCACGCCCGTCCGGCGTGCCCTCCACTTCCTTGATGGAGCTGAGCTTGACGAACTCTTTGTAAGTGCCAGGCGCGGCAACGTCCAAAGCACGAATGCGTTCGGCGATATCGTCCACCGCTATGGACATCTCGGTGTACTGCTCCATGAACATCAGGTGCAATTCGCGAAAATGCGGGCCAGTCACATTCCAGTGGAAATTATGCGTCTGCAGGTAAAGTGTGTAAGTGTCCGCCAGCAGATGCTTGAGGCCTTCGGCGATCTTGAGACGGTCCGATTCTTTGATACCAATGTCGATCTTGCTCATGGTGACAACTCCTTGACTACCGAGGGGTGACTATTCTGCTGCCAGCCCAACATAAACCGTCTGCACGTCATCGTCACCATCAATCGCATCGAGGAAGGCTTCAACTTCTTCGCGCTCGGCGGCGCCGAGGCTGACAGGGTTCTTCGAGCGATAACCCAGTTTGGCGGATTCGACCGTAAAGCCATAGTTCGGCAACGCCTTGCAGACCGCATCCAGATCCGTTGGGTCGGTCAGGAAAAGAGTCGCGCCCTCATCGCCCGGCTCCAGATCCTGTGCTCCTGCTTCGATGGCGGCCAGCTCAGGGTCGGCATCCGGAGTCTTCGGGCTGGCTTCGATCATGCCCAGATAATCGAAATCCCAGGACACGGAGCCAGAGTTGCCCAGCAGCCCTTTGCGAAACAGGACGCGCATGCTGGAATAAGTACGGTTGGTGTTGTCTGTCAGACACTCGACGATCACGGGGACCTGATGCGGCGCGAAGCCCTCGTAGACAGCCTTCTCGTAATGCACCACCTCATCCAGCAGACCGGCACCTTTCTTGATGGCACGCTCCAGCGTCTCGCGGGTCATAGAGGCCTTCTTGGCTTGCTCTATCGCCAGGCGCAGGCGGGGATTCATGTCGGGGTCGGCGCCGGTGCGCGCGGCCACCATGATCTCTTTGGTCAACTTGGTGAAAATGCGGCCCTTGGCATTCGCCGCCAGCTCTTTGTGTTTGACTTTCCACTGTGCGCCCATGGGTACTCTCGATTCCAATCCAGTCCGGGTTGATGTGTTGTTGATATGTGCTTCGTGAAGCAGCGGACGCCGATAATACGGGGAAAATCAGACGACCACAAACTGCCCCATCATGCCGTGATCTTCGTGTTCGAGGATGTGGCAGTGATACATGTACGGCGTTTCTGGATCGGGGAAATCCGCAAACCGGGCGATGACCCGCACCGTCTCCCCAATGTGCACCCGCACGGTGTCTTTCAGGCCGCGTTCCTCGGGAGGCGGCGGTACGCCATCGCGATCCAGAATCTGGAAGGCGACCTTGTGGATGTGAAACGGATGAATCATGGGGGACTGGTTCTCGATCTCCCAGATCTCCGTGGTCCCGTCCTTCACCTCGAAGTTGATGCGGGCCATGTCCATCATGACGCTGTTGATTTTGAAGATACCACCGCCATAGCCGCCGCCGTTACCACCGCCATTGCCCCCACCACCTGCGCCCCGCCCTTCGCGACCACCCCCATTGCCTGGACCATTGCCCATTTCCAGGATGAATTTGCGGGTCACCGTCGCATCTTCGACTCGCAGACGCTCTATCTGCGTCAACGTGGCAGCGATGGCAGGAGTCGTGGTCAAGTTAGTGGCGGCTCGGATCAGCAAGACATCGAAAGGGTCCTGATCGAGGGTCAGCATCATTCCGTTCATCAAACCCGTATAACTGCGTGGCTGTGGAGAAATGGGGAGATTGACCAGCTGCAGCTCCTCCCCCGGGGCGACGCTCACTACAATCTCGACGCGCTCGGCCACGGCCAGTACCACCTGAGTCACCGTCAAAGGACTTTCCAAAAAGGAACTATCTCCGGCAATCAGCTGAAAGCCGCGGCCATCGCTGAAGGCCAGCGTGAAGGTACGGGCGTTGGCACCGTTGAGGATGCGGAAACGGATCTTGTCGTGGTTGACGTCCACATACGCACCAATTGTCCCGTTCACCAGCAGCGTGTCGCCACGCACGCCGCGCATCAGGGTGCTGACGTCGGTCGGATACTCCAGCGAGCCATCTGCCGCGAAGGTACGATCCTGCAGGATCAGGGGGATGTCATCGACGCCGTACTCCGACGGCAGCCCAAGCGTGCCGCTCTCCTCGTCATCGACAATGATCAATCCAGCCAGACCTCTGTAAACCTGGTGACCGGTCATGTGCATCATGTGGGAGTGGTACCAGCAGGTGGAGGCCTTCTGGCCCAGCGTAAAATTGACACGCCAGTCCGCACCCGGAACAAGAACCTGATGCGGCCCGCCATCCTGCTTCGCGGGCAGATGCAGACCATGCCAGTGCACGGTAGTTGCTTCCTGCATGGCATTGTTGACATTGATGACCAGTGGTTCGCCTGTGCGCAGGCGCAGAGTCGGCCCAAGATAGCTGCCGTTGAAACCAAGCGTCGGGGTGTCGAGGTCAGGCAGGAAGCGCGTCAGCCCTTCTTGCAGCTGGAGGCTGAACTCGCGCTCTGCGCCATTCATTTCGCCTTCCAGCAGCTCTGGAACTCGCAGCGGATTGAGCCCGACCGGACTGGTACGGACACCGATGGTTTGATCGAACTCGATGGGAGCACCGAGCGGGACGGATACAGGAGCATCCTGAGCGGGTCGAGAGCGCCACCACCAGGTGCTGGATATTCCGGCGAGGCCTGCGGCACTCAACCATTTCAAGGTGGATCTTCTACTGACCATTATCGTTGCTGTCTCATCCTGCCAACCGGTCTGCCTCAGGCATGCACAATGGTGCCGACATGCTCTCCAGCCAGAGCCCGGCGAATCAGGTCCGGCTGGCGCCCGTTGACCAGTTGGAACTCCTTGACCAGCCGGGCGGTGCTCAACACATCCAGCAGCGCTTCGTCGAAGGGCAGTGTCTCCAAATTACGTTCGCGAAGTTCTGCGACGCTGATCCTGTCAAAGAACTGCGCAGAAGGATTTTTCTTCGGGTCTTCGGCGTAAAGACCGTCGACATCCTTCACTAATGTCACGGAGCGACATCCAAAGCACTCGGCCAGAATCAGGCAACCCGCATCAGTACGATGGGGAGGAATCTTGCCGATGGCAGGCGGGTGTTCCCATAACGAATACGGCGGCACGCCATTGAAGATCACCCCCGGCACCGCGCGCATGAACAAGGGCAGCAGATGCCCGAAGATCTCCGGAGGAATCGCCGTCACGCCATGCGGCGCCAGCAACGTGCCAAGAATATGGGCGTTGCCCAGCGCATCGGCTACCGATACCTGCGCCAGCACGCCAGTCGGCAGACCGAGGTCCAGGCCGATCGAGAACACATGACGGCTGCGCGCACCGGCACCGACGCCCAGAATCAGCTTCTCGGTCTGCAGGATTTCACCGAGAGCGTCGATCACCGGCATCACCACATGGCGACCGGCCTCAAGAATGGAGCTGCCCCCAATCTTCACCACATGCACCGTCGGCAGCATGCGCATCACGGGGGTCTCAGTGCTGGCCATCACGTCTTTATCCAGCAGGCTCTCTCTGGAGAGCAATGACTGCATGTGGTGGCGGTGGTCGGTGCTGTATTTTTCGCTCATGGTGTTATCCGGGCTGATACTGTTGGCAGGCGGCGTTGTCAGTCGGCCGAAATGATGGTGCCGACGTGCTCACCATTCAGAGCGCGAGTCAGGTTGCCCTTGACGAGGCCGTTGATGATTTGGATGGAGCGGCGATTACGGGCGTTCTCCATCATGTCCAGCACGCTGTGCTCGACCACCACGTCCTGCAGGTCCAGCGCTTTCAGTTCCGCGACGGTAATCTGCGGGATGAACTTCGCATGGCGGTCTTTCTTGGGGTCGGCCGTATAGAGTCCGTCTTCATCCTTCACATAAATCATGGAGCGGGTGCCAAAGGTCTCGCTGACCAGATAAGCGCCCGTGTCGGTACGGTGCGGCGGAATGCGCCCTACTGCCGGATTGCGCTGCCAGAAAGTATAGGGCGGCATGCCGAAGAAAATCGCGGCGCGCCGTTCGGCGAGATACAGGGGCAATTGCGGAAACTGCGCGGGTTCAATGAACGGGATGCCGGCATCGGCGAGCAGATAGTGCAGCATCCGTGCGTTCTGCATGCTGACGAAAGTGCCGAGCACGCTGAGCACACCGGTGGGCATGCCCAATTCGATGCCGACGCTGTAGGCGTGACGGGCACGAGTACCGGCACCGGTGCCGATGATCATCTGATGCTGGGGGAGGTTCTGCTTGATCTCTTCAATCAGCGGATAGACGGCAGAGCGTCCTCGGTCGATAAAACTCTGCCCACCGATCTTGATCACGTTGGCATTGGGCAGGATGTGCAGATTCGGCGTCGCACCAGTCTGCGCCAGCAGGGACTTGTCAGTCAGGTTGCCTGCCACCAGTGCAGCACCCAGGTCGGTCAGTAAGGCGTTATCGATATTGCTCATGGGCTCAGAATCTTATACGGCTGTGACGGTGTCGAACGATGGGCGCCCGGCATTCCAGAGAAGGGCGCGCTATCCTATTGTGGCCACCAGCAAAGAACAAGTGGCCCACACTTCCCGGCAAAGCATCTCAACCCGCCTGCATCAGCAAATAGGCATGCAGCATGACTTCGCTCTGCTCTGACCAGATCATCGGTTGATTAAGCATCAGCAGCGCCTCGCTGGCTGGCACTTCGCGCACATCCTTCGCACCAAACTCATCGACATAGAAACCAATCTCTCCTTCCGTCGCCGCATCCGCCAGACGTGATTTCAACCACGCCCGCAGTACCTCGTTATCTTCATCAGGGCAGCGTCTCAGCAGCTCCTTGAAGGTCTCCAGTACGGAAGCCTCTTCCTCAAGATTGACGGCGAGTATGTCTTCTTTCATATCGATTAGTGTCACCTGTCTCTCCATTGGTAAATCCTCATTGGTAAATCTCCATTAAGTCTGAAACCTGTTTGTAGCGATTCAGCGGCGCCTTTGCAATGAGTATATGAAGACGACTCCCAGAATAAGCAAAGCTCCCACATAGAAGCCGAGATTCAATTCACGTTGCTCTCCCAGAATCAGCATGGCCAGCAGGATCGCGTAGATGGGCTCCAGGTTCACTGCCAGGGCGCTCGCGTAGGCGGATAAATGCCGCAGCGCCTGCAAGGACAATGCAAAGGGCAGCAATGTGCAACCCACAGCCAGAATCAGCAGATAGCCGATATCATCGCCCGCCGGAAGCGCGAACAGCTCTTGCGGCGCCGGCAAGAGTGCAGCGGACGATGCGGCTGTCGGCCAGAGGCTAAGAACACCCGAAATCAGTACCAGAAACAGGCCTCCACTGGTCATTTCCAGGGCCGTCACGCTTAAGGCGTCGCTATGTGCGATCAACCGCTTGTTGAGCGCACTGAACAGCGCAACCAACAGTGCCGAAAGGACCCCGACGCCAATCCCCGCGTTCATGCTGTCCGGCGTACCACCGACCACCAGCGCAATCCCCGGCAGCACCAACAGTCCAAGCGCCAGCTCACTGCGCTTGAAGCGACTGCCCGTCAGCAAAGGCTCCATGAAGCAGAGAAAAATCGGCATCAGGGCCATGCAGGTCGCAGCAACCGATGCATTGGCCAGCTTGACGGCACCGTAAAAGGTCAGCCAGTGCAAGGCAACCAGCACACCGATAGTACTGAAGCCGAGTAAGTGCCGCGAGGACATGGCGCAAAGACCACGCCAGACTCTCGGCAACAACAAGAGCAAGACCGCCACGATCAGCATGCGCCACATCACCAGCGGCAAAGCCGGTACGCTGATGAGCTTGCCCAGAATAGCGGTGAAACCCCACAGAAAGACGCAGAAATGTATTTGTATCCAGGGATTGCCAAGCAGGCGGGCTGATGAAGACACAGTGGTTGTCATGCGACTAGGCTACCGGAACAGTTCCACAAAAACAGCACTGTAAAACGGCTCTGCAAAAAAAAGGGTCGCCAAACGGCGACCCTGAAGAACCCGGCGAACCGGGCTTAAACCTTACCTTGCTGCAGGAAACCATAAAACTTGTAACGCTGTGGATCACGCCCCGCTTGGGATCCTCGGGAAGAGATTGCGCTTGATACCACCACCGAGCAGACGGGCCGGCCAACGGAACGTGCTGACAAAAGACACCAACACTGCCGCGCCGTAAGGAATCGCCTGAATCATCAGCACAATGCTCCAGACCCGCAGATCGGGGCTGCCGTATTCACGCGGCACCAGACTGAGGGCGAACACTGCCAGACACAGACTCACCAGCATCAGCAACTCTTCACGCACAGCGGTCAGAGCTTGTAACACCGCAGATGGGCGAGCGCATTTGGGCGTTCGCACAAACGGCATGTCATCGGTGAACAGGCCTTTCAGAGTCGCGAGCCCTACGGTGTGTGACAGAGCCAGTCCGGCAACAGCCGCCGCAAAGGTCTGGCGCAGATTCGCTTTCACTCTGGACCGGTAGAGATAGACCATCTTCGAGAGCTTGAACACGAACAACGACAGCGGTAATACCGAGAACATCACCAGCGGCGCATCAATCTGCGTCGGGGAGACGATCATCGCGATAGACCAAGCAATCGCCGCCATGTTGAAGATCAGGTTGAAGCCGTCAGCGACCCAGGGCAACCAGCCCGCCAGGAAGTGATAGCGCTGGCCCATGGTCAGTGCAGACTTCTGAGTGCTGAACAGCTCTGCCGTGTGACGACGCAGAATCTGCATCGCACCATAGGCCCAACGGAAACGCTGCTTCTTGTAGTCGATGAAGGTGTCTGGCATCAAACCACGACCGTAGCTGTAGGAAAGATACATTGCTTCGTAGCCCGCTTCGAAAATACGCAGACCCAGCTCCGCATCTTCTGTAATGCACCACTCGCCCCAGCCGCCCAGCTCGTCCAGCACTGCACGACGCACCAGCGTCATAGTGCCGTGTTGAATGATGGCGTTACGCTCGTTGCGCGTGATCATGCCAATCTCGAAGAAGCCACGGTATTCCGCGAAGCACATCGATTTGAAAGCATTGTCGTCGTGGTCGCGGTAGTCCTGCGGCGACTGCACGATGGCGATTTTCGGATTCTCGAAAGCACCAACCAGATCACGCAGCCAGTTCGGCTCCACCTGATAGTCGCTATCGATGGCGGCAATTACTTCGGCATCCTTGTGTGTACGCTCCAGTGCGAAGTTCAGCGCACCGGCTTTAAAGCCTGACAACGGAGCCACGTGGAAGAAGCGGAAACGCTCGCCCAGCTTGGCACAATGCGCTTCCACGGGACGCCAGACAGCCTCGTCACGAGTATTGTTGTCGATGACCAATACTTCGAAATCCGGGTAGTCCAGAGCTGCCAGCGCATCCAGCGTCTCGATCATCATGTCGGCCGGTTCATTGTAAGCAGGCACATGGATCGACACTTTCGGAACGCGGGACAGATTCAGTTGCGTAGGTTTGATCTGACGACGACGCGTGGTGTACCAATGCGCCTCCGCCCACTCGTGAGCTTCCGTCAGCAGAATGGTGATGACACCGAGCATGCCGATGACCAGCAGGACGCCGACAATGAATGAGGTCACGGTCAGATATTGCTGCGAGTAGTCATAGATAATCCAGACCAGCACTGTCGCCGCACCGGAGGCCACCAGCGCCATCAGGCCATGCCCTTTGGTGCGTAGAGTCTGGCTGTTGACGAAGAAGAAACCCAGCATGATGACCGAGCTGAGAATAGAGATCGCCGCCAGCACACGCCAGTCGGGAACGCGCACGATTGGTTCAGCGAAGGAGAACTTGGGATTACGTTCGACGTCATAAACGCCCCAGTAAGCTCCCACACCACCTTCGTTCTGGGCTTTCCAGGGCTGGTCGAAAGCTTCCATCAGGAAGTATTCGTAATTCTCCTGAGCTGCGCGGTGCAGGAAACGACGCAGGAACAAGGCCTCGTTGGCTTCACTGGCAACCGCCGCTTCACGGGTTCGACCATCAGAAGGCCAGCCCACTTCACCAATCAGGATAGGCTTGTCAGGGAAAGCGGCTTCCAATTGCTTCATCTTGTCGACGATATACTCTTCGGCCTCATCGACATCGATGCCTTCCCAGTACGGCAGCATGTGCACGGTCAGGAAGTCGACATGCTCAGCAAGTTCCGGATGACTCAACCACACATGCCAAGGCTCAGCGGTACTGACCGGCTGAGTGATCTGGCTCTTGACGCGCTCCAGCATCGTGGCCATTTCTTCCACAGTGAATTCGCCACGCAGCGTGGTTTCGTTACCCACCATCACGCGGGTGATGTTGTCGTAAGTGTTGGCCAGTGCGATACCCGCCTCGATTTCCTGCTGATCGCTTTCGGCGCTGGTACCCAGCCAGATGCCAAGCGTGATATCGAGATCGTGCTGATCAGCAATCGCGGGGATTTCTGCCAGACTGCGCAAACTGGAGTAGGTACGCAGTGATCGAGCTTTACCAGCCAGCAACTCGACATCCTCACGGATCTCTTCGGTACTGGGCATAATGTTCAGAATACCGTTCTGATTGGCGCGGAACGGGGAGAAAGCGAAACCACTGATCTGTTCAGGCCAGGGCACGACTTCCGTAGGACGGTTAATCAGCGCCCACAGTGAAAACGTGACCGCTGCAAACAACAGGGCTACAAGCAAACTCGAAATACGCATATTTGGGTATCAGAATAGTTGGAAGGGGGGGTAGGAACGGCGCGCATCATAGGGTGGCGTCCGAGTGCCGTCAATAGCTCGACAAAGAAAAATATAGTTTGCGAAACGAATTGAAATGGCACGACTTTTTTCAGCAAGAGAGAGCATTTTTTCTGCACCAATAATGTCCAGAATTGGCCCTCTCCGCACTGTAAACGTACCGACATGATTCTGTAATCGACCATCAGATTTTGACACTTCCCGTTTCGCACAATCACCATGGTCTCCCTTTGCCGAGCCATCTATACTGCACTCTACGCCACTCAAGCTGTATGCAACCTGAATGCCAGCATCTTCATAATAAGACCAGCTGAGCAAGACTTAAGTTCCCCCCCGACAACTCGGCGGGATAGCCTGCACGCCCCAGCACCGGAGAAAAAGATGAAACAATTGATCCTGCATGCGCTTGCATTGTGCTTCTTGACCACCTCAGTCCTCGGTCATGCCGAACGGATAGAAGTGACCCTGAGTGACTCCAGCACATTAGCCGTTTATCTGCTCTTCCCCAAAACCGACGTGGATGTCGCATCGCCCTTGGTGATTCTCATGGGTGGCGGCTCCGGCGAAGAAGGCATCGCCAGAGACGTACAAGGCGGGGTAGGACAGGATATGGCAGACCGAGGCTGGGTAGTGGCGGCACCTGTCTCCCCCAATGCCCGATCATTTCGAAGCGAGAACAACCGCTTGATTCCACTTCTTATAGAAGCTTTGCACCAGGACGCTCGCATCGGCAAAGGGAAAACGCTCTTGGCAGGAATATCGAACGGTGGAATGTCCGCGCTTGAGATAGCAGCGGCAAATCCGCAGCTATACGCAGGAATTATGGCTATACCAGCGCTGATTCCACGTGGTTTGAACCTGAGTCCTCTGGCAGGCATGCCGATCTACCTGCGCATTGGCGATCAAGATGAGGCTGGCTGGCAGGACCGCCTGGAGGAAACCGAGGCCGCGCTCAGCGCTGCCGGAGCACAGGTAGATGCGGGGCTGGTATTCATGTCACCGCACATGTTTGCGATGGAGTGGGAGACGCTCGATCCCTGGCTGCAGACCATATTGCCAGCGACTACGGGCAAATGATCTGCAGACTGTTGCTGTCTTGAGATGAGGGATTAGAAATTGCTGGAGACCAAGGGTGTGGTCTCAGCATCATAGTCAATACCGACAACACCGAAACCGAAGAGCTTCAAGAAGTCACTGTTGTAGCCTTTGTAATCAGTTAGTTGTAACAGATTCTCTTCGGTCACTTGAGGCCAGATTGCCTCCACTTTGGCCTGAATGGCGGGGTTCAGCTCTTTGTCATCGACACGGAAACGGCCGACGTCATCAAGCCTTGGACTGGCGCTGTAGAGACACTCCGTGAAGAGGCGCTGAATCTGCTCGATACACCCCTCGTTACTCCCCTCCTCCTTCATGACCTTGATCAGAATCGACAGGTACAACGGCATGACAGGAATCGCCGAACTGGCCTGTGTGACGAGCGCCTTGAGCACCGCAACACGAGCGACGCCAGCGACTGCTTGGAGACTGCCATTGATAGCGCGTGCAGCCCGATCCAGATCTTCTTTTGCCTTGCCGATAGTCGCGTGGCCGTAGATAGGCCAAGTCAGTTTGTCACCCAGATAGGTGTAGGCCACGGTCTGACAGCCAGTGGCCAGCAAATCGGCTTCCTTGAGAGCTTTCATCCACAGCTCCCAATCTTCTCCTCCCATGACTTTGACAGTCGCGGCAATCTCTTCATTACTGGCTGGTTCGACGGAGATATCACTGATTTTCAATGTATCAGTATTCAGGTTCTTGGCAGTGTAGGCTGCACCGATCGGTTTGAGCACAGAGGAATACACCTCACCGGAGACCGGATCGGTACGGCGAGGCGCTGCCAGACTATAGACCACCAGGTCCACCTTGCCGATGCCATTCTTCAGGAGTGCGACCACCTGTTCTTTGCAGGCCGTGGAAAATGCATCGCCATTGATGGTGTGTGCATAGAGACCTTCTGCAGCAGCGGCATCATGGAAAGCGGCTGTATTGTAGTAACCAGCGGACGCAGTCTTGGTATCCGTTGGTGGTTTCTCGAAACAGACCCCCAAAGTCTTCGCACCACTGCCAAATGCTGCGGTGATGCGAGAAGCGAGACCATAGCCCGTTGAGCATCCGAGCACGAGAACAGTCTTCGGCCCCGTGGCAACCTGACCTTGCGCTTTGGTGAAAGCGATTTGCTCCTGTACATTGGCCGCACAGCCCTGAGGATGCGCATTGATACAAATGAAACCGCGAACTTTAGGCTTGATAATCATGAATCGTCCTGTGTCTGAATTTGACAATAACGCGGCCGACGAAGGAAGTGACCTTTGTCGGCGCGATCAAAGGCGGCCATTATAGTGCTGCAGAGAGGAGAAAACAGAGCTTTTTCCTATCTGATTCCCCTGAACATCAAGATATTGCACAGCAGGAAGAGACTTACTTCTTTGTTGACAACTTTCAGCGAAGGCGGCATAGTGTCGCCCTCAAATTCGGCTACCGAAAGTTAATCTTTTCGTCGTCCATTCAGCAAAATTGAAGCTGGGCTTGCCGTGATCCGTATCAACACTGAACTGTTCAGACCGAACAGCACATGCAACAAAGGAGCACCAGTTGGCTAACTCTGCACAAGCTCAAAAGCGCGCCCGTCAAGGCGAAGTTCGTCGTCGTCACAACGCGAGCTTTCGCTCAATGGTTCGTACTTACCTGAAGAAAGTGATTGCCGGAATCCAGACCGGTAACTACGAAACGGCAACAGCTGCATACAATGCCGCAGTGCCTGTTATTGATCGTATGGCAGACAAGGGAATTATTCACAAGAATAAGGCAGCGCGTCACAAGAGCCGCCTCAATACTGCGATTCTCGCGTTGAAAGCCGCCTGAATAGAGCCAACATCCTGACGCTTAGCTGATCAGCGCGTCAGGATAGGATGCAGTAGAAAATAAAAAACCGGCTTAAGCCGGTTTTTTCATGCCTGCGAAAAAGTCGCCTGGAACTGCTACTCCACAAGCACCATATTATCTCGATGAATCACTTCCTGCTCACCTGAATAGCCAAGCAATTCTTCAATACGATCACTGCTGCAACGCAGCAAACGACCAATCTCCTTGCTGTCATAATTCACGAGACCACGGGCAATTTCCTGCCCTTGCTCATCCACACAGGTCACTACTTCGCCGCGATCAAAACTACCTTTCGCAGAAATCACGCCCACTGGAAGCAGGCTGCGACCAGAGTTTTTCAAGACATTCACCGCACCTGCATCAATCACGAGCTGCCCTTTGGCCTTGAGCTGCCCCGCGAGCCACTGTTTGCGAGCTGCTACCGGTTGTTTTTCAGGCAGCAGCAGCGTCCCAATCTCCTCACCTTGCGCCAGACGTACCAGCACGTTGGCTTCGCGACCATTGGCGATAATGGTACAGGCACCGGAGCGTGCCGCCAGCTTGGCAGCAGACACTTTGGTGATCATGCCACCACGCCCAACATTGTTACTGGTCCCAGCCATCGCGGCCAGAGTGGGGTCGCCCGCCATCGCAGTACTGATCACCGGGGCATCAGGGTTCTGACGCGGATCGGACTGATGCAGGCCTTTCTGATCCGTAAGAATCACGAGAGCATCGGCATTGACGAGATTGGCGACCAGAGCACCCAGCGTATCGTTATCACCAAAACACAATTCGGCAGTTGCAACGGTATCGTTCTCGTTGATAACAGGCACCACTTTCATGCTCACCAAGGTAGTCAGCGTGCTGCGAGCATTGAGATAGCGAGTGCGATTGGAGAGATCATCGTGGGTCAGCAGTATCTGCGCGGTATGCACGCCATATTGCATGAAGCAGCTTTCGTAGGTCTGAATGAGCCCCATCTGCCCGACCGCTGCAGCGGCCTGTTGCAAGTGAATCTCTTTCGGCCTCTTCTTCAAGCCCAATCTCGCGACACCCTCGGCTACTGCGCCGGAGGACACCAGCACGACTTGAATACCCTGACGCTGCAGTGTGACAAGCTGATTCACCCAGGCCGCTATGGCGTCCTTGTCAAGCCCTAGACCATTGTTGGTGATCAGCGAACTGCCAATTTTGACAACCCAGCATCGTGTTTTAAGCAGATCTTTACGCATCGCGCTGCAAACTCATTCCAGATTATTACGACAAGCCAGCTGCCTGGCCCCTGCTCAGAAATCTTCCTCTTCCAGATCATCGTCGAGCAGGTCGTCGCCATCCGCCTGCCTGCTCGCACGACTGTTTTCAATGCTCTTGCGAATCTCGTATTCCATTTCGCGATCCAGCTCAGCCTGAGCTTCCTGGTAATCAGGGTCTTCCAGCAGGCGTTTGCGATGCTCTTCGACAGAGACCATGATCGCTTGACACAAATCTGGACAACCTTCGCCACTGATGGCGGTAATCTTGAAGACCTTTCCCTTCCACTTAAGCTCGCGGACCAGACGCTTAACCAGTTTCTCTCGCTCCTCCTCGGGAATCAGGTCGAATTTGTTCAACACCAGCCAGCGCTCTTTCTTGGCCAGCGTTGGACTGAATTTCTCCAGCTCTTCCGCAATTTTGCGCGCGTGATGCACAGGATCGGAATCGTCGAGGGGTGCAACATCGAGGAGATGCAGGAGCAAGCGGGTACGAGAAAGGTGTTTGAGGAAACGAAATCCCAAGCCGGCGCCTTCAGAGGCCCCCTCAATGACACCGGGGATATCGGCCATCACGAAACTGCGTTCGGCACTCACGCGCACCACACCTAGGTTCGGCACCAGAGTGGTAAAGGGGTAGTCAGCAACCTTGGGCTTGGCAGAGGATACCGCTCGAATGAGAGTGGACTTGCCAGCGTTAGGCATACCCAGCAAACCAACATCCGCAAGCACCTTCAACTGCAGCTGCAACACGCGAAACTCGCCCGGAGTGCCATTGGTCGTCTTGGTAGGAGTTCGATTGGTGCTGGACTTGAAGCGGGTGTTACCCAGGCCATGAATCCCGCCCTTGGCGACCAGAACCATTTGCCCATCCAACGATATGTCAGCAATCAGCTCCTCGGTATCTGAGTCCACGACGCTGGTGCCCACAGGAACACGTACGACCAGATCCTCGCCACTGCGACCGGTACACCCCTTGCTACCTCCCCCCATTCCCGATTGCGCGCGATACTGAGGTTGGTAGCGGAAGTCCACCAGCGTATTGAGAGAACTGTCACCCATCAAATGGACACTCCCTCCGTCGCCGCCATCACCACCATTGGGACCACCCTTGGCGATGAATTTCTCCCTGCGAAAGCTCATGCAGCCATTGCCACCCTTGCCAGCTTCTACAGTTATCTCGGCTTCATCAACGAACTTCATGTCATACCTGCCAGATCAGAAGACAGTGCGCCCTCTGCAAAATAATACACTCGGAATGGACCCGAAAGCCCATACAAAAAAGCCCCGTCGGATGACGAGGCTTTTTAGGCTTCAGCGGATCAGAAAATGACTGACGCGCCGAAGAAACAACCAGAACAGCGCCTGATCAGGCAGGAACGATACTGACGAACTTCCTGCGCTCAGGGCCTTTCACTTCAAATTTGACCTTGCCGTGCACGGTTGCAAAAATCGTGTGATCTTTGCCCAGACCGACGTTGACGCCGGGGTGGAAATGCGTGCCGCGCTGACGCACGATGATGTTTCCTGCCAACACATCCTCACCACCGAATCGCTTGACACCAAGTCGCTTCGACTGGGAATCGCGGCCGTTACTGGTACTACCACCTGCTTTTTTATGAGCCATTTGTCTACTCCTGCCAGCTTACGCCCGACGTTATGCTGAAATACCTGTGATCTTGACTTCAGTAAACCACTGTCTGTGGCCCTGATGTTTCAGGTGGTGCTTACGACGACGGAATTTCAGAATCGTCACTTTCTTCGCACGGCCTTGAGAGACCACTTCTGCGGTGACTTTGCTGCCTTCCACATAAGGAGCGCCAATTTTGACAGACTCGCCTTCGCCAACCATCAACACCTTGTCAAAACTGACTTGTTCACCTGTAGCGGCTTCCAGTTTCTCCAGCTTGAGGGTTTCACCCTCTACAACTCGGTGTTGCTTGCCACCACTTTCAATTACCGCGTACATAAATAACTCCACATTGGGTATAGCTTTGAATTCTGCGAGCACCGGGCCAAATCGTCTACCCAGCGGTGCCTATAGGGGCGGGCATTTTACGGGAACATCCAAACAGAGGCAAGCCTGCTTTAGACAATTTATAGGCCTCAGCCTCAGCACTTATCCAGAGAGGGTTGACGCTGTCCTTGCCTTGACAGCCTCAGACTTCGCCCCTAGCATGCAGGCACAATTTTGCGATGCCCTTATTGCCCCGTGTATTCCAACAGCAATAGCAGGCAGCAGGACCTTTCACGGTAGTCCCATGTATAAAGAAATCCGCGCGGTGGTCACAACAGACTTTGAGGCTGTCAACCGCTTTGTTGTCGATCAATTACACTCCAATGTGCCCCTTGTCGAGAGCATCGGTCATTACATCGTCGATGCCGGTGGCAAGCGTATGCGCCCGGTACTCGTTCTCCTAAGTGCCAAGAGCTGTGGTTATCAGGGCGATGCTCACATCAGCCTGGCCGCTGTGATCGAATTCATCCACACCGCTACCCTGCTGCACGATGATGTCGTGGACATGTCGTCCATGCGTCGTGGACGCCCCACCGCCAACGAACAATGGAGCAACCCTTCCAGCGTCCTGGTAGGCGATTTTATCTACTCACGCGCATTCCAGATACTGGTAAAGATTGGCAGCATGGAAATCATGCAGATAATTGCCGACACCACCAACAGAATCGCGGAAGGTGAAGTGCTGCAACTGATCAGCAAGCACAACAGTGCCGCGACGCAAACCAGCTACATGAATGTCATCCGCGACAAGACCGCTATTCTGTTTCAGGCCGCCGCAGAATGCGGCGCTATTATCGCCGGGGCTTCCAGCGAGCAACGTGAGATTCTACGTCAGGTTGGCATGCATATCGGGATGGCGTTTCAGCTGATTGATGATGTTCTCGATTACGATGGTGACGCGATTGCGATGGGCAAAAACGTCGGTGATGATCTTGCCGAAGGGAAGCCCACTCTGCCACTGATTCATGCCATGCGCACCGCATCTCCTGAGGATGCTGAAGTGTTACGCAGCAGTATCACCCAGGGAACGCTTGAACATCTCGAACGCGTCATCGCCATCGTGCGTCAGTCCGGCGGTCTCGAATACACCCGCCAACTGGCCAGAGAAGAAGTCGACAAGGCTCGCAATCTTCTCACCGGTATTGCGCCAAGTGTCTACCGGTCCGCACTCGAAGACATGGCCGATCTGGCAATCAATCGTTCCAGTTAGCGAATAAGTTACCGGCCCGGCACCAGATCGAAGGCCTGTGCCAGCAAGGTATAGGATTGCTTTCGTACAGCAAAGTCGTGGCAATTGCTGATCACAACCAGTTCGTCAGCCTCGTGCTGCTCCGCCAGCGCCAACAATTTTTCTCGTATCTGTAGCGGGGTTCCGCAAATGGCGTGCCTGCGGCGTTGCTGCACCAAGGCACGCTCCTCTGCATCGAATACATATGCTTTGGCTTCATCGACAGACGGGATGGGGCCGGGCTCGCCCCGTTCCAATCCCAGGCGCCAGACGTCACGTGTCAGTGCCAGCTCAGCCGCCTCTTCGTCGCTCGGAGCACAGAGTACAAAAACTCCCACATTGACACATGGCTGCAGACATTCTGGTGACGGCTGAAAATGTCTGCGGTACAGGCTCGCCAACTCATGGCTCTCACGGGGGTTCAGAAAATGCGCGACGGAATAACGCAGCCCCAGTTCAGCGGCATAGAGCGCACTTTGCGCGCTTGAACCCAACAACCAGAACTCCGGCAATTGTGCTACACGCGGTGTTGCTCTGACCTGAGCAAAACTGGCAGTTGCCGGGCACTCTCCTCTAACGAAGGCGCGCAGATCCTGCAGTTTGTTAAGGAAGTAATCCACACCGATCGGTGATCCATAGGCGAGTGCCTGCGCAGTCAGGCCATCACTGCCAGGCGCCCGCCCAACACCAAGATCGAGCCGACCAGGATAAAGCGTTTCCAGCAGTAGAAAATTTTCCGCCACTTTGTAAGGACTGTAATGCATCAGCATCACACCCCCGGAACCTATACGGATGTTCTGTGTTGCAGCTGCAATGCGGGCCAGGAGTATTTCAGGAGAGCAGCCAGCAAAGCTGGCTGAGCCATGATGTTCCGCCACCCAGAAGCGTGAGTAACCAAGTTTTTCGACATGGCTTGCCAGCTCAATGCTCTCGGCCAGCGCCTGCGCTGCTGTGCCACCGCTGCGGATCGGCGACTGATCGAGAACACTGAGTCTGACGGAGGGCATTCCTATTGCACAGTGATGGTGATCTTTTCAGACACAACAGGAGGATTGTGAGGAGTGTGCAGATGGTCACCGAGAATCAGTTGCAACGTGTGCTGCCCCGGTGTCAGCGTCAGCGTAGTTTGCGTCTGGCCAGCGCCGAAATGCGTCACAGCAGTGCCCAATGGAGCATTCATATCAGGCGTCGCTGCACCATCCACCAACAGATGGTGATGTCCTGTGTTGTTGGTCTGCACTCCGGCTGGAGCAACTCCCATCCCTTTCAGCCCGAAGACAACATCAAATGTCGCCCCCACCACCGCACCGTTCTGCGGTGCCACAATGTACACCTGCGCGCCTTCAGGAGACGCTGTCTTTTCCGCAGTCTGAGCGACCAGCAAAGAGGACATGGCGATTGCCGCTGTCGCTACCAGGATCTTCGAGAACATTTTTTTCATATACAACTCCAGATGTTGGCCAGCCATTAAAATGGCGGGAAAATGGGTACGACAGGGGCTTATTCTGCTTTAAAGACTCTCTTAATGCCAGCTTGTGGACGCCGGTCACACGATATGAACGCTCGCTCGAAGCTGGCTGGCTTCGATCCTTCCGGGCATGATATAAGCCATCAACAGCCTGCGGTTCACCCCAATACAGACCCGCCACCGACAACAATAATGACAAGCACACAGCATGAGGGCGCAGAGCATGGAGAAGACGCCACAAGGCACAGCTCAGGCAGCACTATCGGCAACACCCGTGATCGATACCCTGGCGAGTATCAAGGCCTTCGAGAAAACGCCACAACACCTGCAATTCCCACACACCAACACCTATGAATTGTTGCAGGAAAGTGGCCGCTTGTTCGCCGCTGATACGGCATTCGAATTCCTGCTGACAGGACGACGAGACGAGGTAGCACAGACAACCACTTTTGCCGAGCTGGCACGGCAGATCACTCGTACCGCCAATCTTCTGCATGCTCTCGGGCTGCAACAATCCGAGGCTGTAGCGATCCTGCTGCCTATCCTCCCCCAGAGTCACCCCGCAATCTGGGGCAGCCAGGCCGCCGGTATCGCCAACCCAATCAACCCCATGCTCGAAGCCGAGCACATTGCTGAAATCATCCATGCCACTCAGGCGAGGGTGGTGATCTGCTTGGGTCCTTCCGAGTACACCGATATATGGCAAAAGCTTCTGCAGATAGCCCCCGGGCTGGACTCAGTGCATACGTTGCTGGTTGTCCAGCAACCGGGATTCACCAAAGCCTTGCCTGCCGACCTGCAGATCGACAACGTGCGTGTACTCGACTTCAACACCGCAACTGCAGAGCAACCCGCAGAGCGACTGCTCAGCGAGCGCCAGTTTGCATCCGACCAGATTGCCGCTTGCTTTCATACTGGCGGCACCACAGCACGACCCAAGATCGCGCAACTAACGCATGGCAACATGGCCTTTCTGGGTCAACTGATGCGGGTCTACACCGCTCACCTGCCGCGTCATACTATTCTCTGCGGTTTACCGCTCTTTCATATCTATGGCGTGATTATTCAAGGGATTGCCGCCCTCAGCATTGGCTATCGGATCATACTGCTGACACCGGCGGGGTTCCGTAGTCCGGAAGGAATGAAGAACTTCTGGCACCACATAGCACGTTTCCGGGTGCGTGGTTTTTCGACCGTGCCTACCGTCCTGATGACCCTGTCGCAAATACCGGTGGGCGATGAAGACATCAGCTCACTCGTCAGTATCAACTCAGGTGCGGCACCACTTTCTCCCGCTTTTGAGCACAGCTTCGAGAAGCAATTCAATGTCGCCGTGGCCAATGGCTATGGCATGACGGAAACCACGGCATTGATATCGCGAGCGCCAGCCTGGCAACCGCCCGGCAGCGTGGGAATACGCCTGCCCTACTCACAGATACGGATCGTGCATCTCGACAAAGGGCGCGTGACCCGACAGTGCCCACTGGGCGAGAGCGGTGTCATTCTGGTGAAAGGACCACAAGTATTCGTTGGCTACAAGGACGCACGCGACAACAACGGTGCATGGATCGAGGACGGTTGGTTCAATACTGGTGATCTCGGCTATCTGGACAGTGATGGTTATCTGTTTCTGGCAGGACGCGCCAAGGATCTGATCATTCGCGGCGGCCACAACATCGATCCCGCTCTGATTGAGGAAGCATTGCAAAGTCATCCTTGTGTCGCCAGTGCTGTCGCTGTTGGTCAACCTGATGCGTACGCGGGCGAGTTACCGGCCGCATTCGTGGTCTTGAAGCCCGGCAGCCACTGCAGCGTCGAAGATCTGCACGCACACTGCGAGGCCCACATCAACGAACGCGCCGCGATCCCGCGCCGTATCGAGATCATTCCAGCGCTGCCATTGACGGCAGTGGGCAAGATTTTCAAACCAGCGCTGCGTCAGCGCATCACCGAAACCACTCTGAGAGAGGTGCTTGCGGAACAACAGATTGCAGCGAGCGTCAGCGGTAGTCTCGACAAGCAACGGGGCCTGGTCATCCGGATCGCGATTGCGTCCGCAAAGCAGCAGCAAGCTGCTGCAGAGTTCTTGGCGCCTTATGCACTCAATATTGATTTTGTGTGAATCAGCAGCCCTTCACAGCGGGCCAGTGCTGACACTGAAACCGGAACTGCTGTCACGCAGGATGCTGCGCTCATTGACGACACGCACTTTTTCGCGACTCGGTTGATAGATCTGATCACCGGTAATGACCAGTTGTTTCGCCACCTCGAAAAGACGTTCCGCCTCTTCCGCATCACCGAGCCTGCCATAGGTGATACTCAAGGCCAGATAGAAATCCGGCTCTGCCCCCTTGCGCTGAATCGCGTTTCTGAAATGCTCTCTGGCCAGCTCAAAGTCTTGCTCTGCAAACGCCACATTGCCCAGATTGTAGTGGTAATAGGGATTCCGGTTGTTGAAGCGTTCCATCGCAGCGGCATAGCGTTCAGAGGTTTCGAGATCACCCTGCTGGAAGTAGAACTTGGTCAGGTTATTGATCGCCGTGCCATTGGTCTTGTCCAGATCAAAGGCCATGCGGTATGAATATTCCGCCAGCGATTTCTCATCACCCTTGCTGAACGCGGTACCGATATTGCTCCAGACCATGGAGAGAGTCGGATCGATCCACAGTGAATTTCTGAAATAGTGCAGCGCCTGCTCAACCTGACCCGCAATCAGACTCTCGACGCCCAGATTATTGAAATAAAGCGCTCGCGAATGTGTGTCACTGACCGTGTGGGCAGTGAGTTGTTGCAAGGTAATCTCGGGCGTGAAATCGACAACGTAAGTCGTCCCGTGCCCGAAGCGTCCGATCGCGTTGATATGCTGACTGAGCACCAGCAATTCCCCGCGTCGATCCCAGCGTGGCCTGACTTTGACCGTCTGAAACTCTGCCTCCACGCCCAGATGACGTGCCATGGCGACGTAAAGACTGACCACTGAAAGACAGTTGCCTTGCCGATCCTGAAAAGTCTCAATGGCCGTGCGCGTGCGCAGATCGTCGTACTGCAGATTGAGATTGTCCGGGCCAAACAACAACTCCTGCAGTTGCTGCACAATCTCCGGGCCACTGCGGCGATTGGTCACCTCACGATCCAGATAATCGATCATCTCCTGATTAAGCGCGAGGGTGTCGATTTCAGGAAACGCATCCGCAGTCTGCGGCAGAATCTGTGCCTCCAAAGCCCGGTCACGGGAAAACCCGAGATCCAGTGGAATCATCACGCAGCCATTGGCCATACTGCAGAGCAGTACCAGCATCCACCAACGCAACGCCGCAAAAGTCCTCACCATGGTGCTATCACAATCGGGACGGTGTTGACCGCCCCGCCTTCTCAATTTTCATGAACTCATAACGCCCGCGAGAAAAATCCAGCTCACCACTTAGCACTGCACGGAACAACGCGACCCAGGCGGCATGGCGCGCGACATCGGCTGTGCTGTTGCCCAATCCTGCAAAATCCGTGCGCCCTTCCAGCCGGAAACCATCGGGCCCCCAGATGTCCACATGCTGTACCGTTGCTAATGCCGACTCATAACGATAAACCACAGCCGCCTGAGTGCGGGCTATGCGCAGACTGTCGGCCTGCAGAAAACGCACTTCGTACTCGGTCACAAATTCCACCAGCGCCTCCTGCACCAGAAAATTCACTGCCGTATCGATAATCACGCTCTTCCTGACGTCGAGCCTTTGCACATAGTTGAACGGCTCGGTGTCGATCCTGATCAACGCTGCACCGGCATCGGTATCCTCCAGTGCCGACGATATTCTGACGCGGCCTCGCGCATCGATATCGACGACCGCATCCGAGCCAATCAATTGCGAGCGTGTGGCAAAATCAAGGCTGGCTTTCCACACACCAAGGTCTTCGGCGGGCAGACCGAAACGTTGCCCGTTGCTGTCCTCCAACCACAACCGATTATCCTCAAAACGCAGCCCGACCACCTCTCTGTCAAAGACCGCATCCTCTCCCAATGCTATTCCACCGGGCACAATTATTTCAGGAATGGTCGACGCTTCGAACTCATCGCCCAAACTCTCTTTCAAGAACACCTCCGGCTCTTGCGAGGCCAGCCGTCGCATCGCTCTGCTGTCAGGATCGAGCACTGACGTGCTGCCTCTGCGTAATTGTTCTCCCAGCAGCAGGAACTCGGTGACCGCTTCTCCATGATCTTTCCCATATGCTCGCGCCGCCTCCGTGTCGACGACCCAGCGTTGCCCGGCTGTCGCGTACAAGCGACCCGCCTCCTCCGCTTGCCCGGGACGAAAAGCAACAGCCTGACCGTTCAATAATACGCTCTGGAGGGTAGCGATGGCTGGCGCATCGGCAACATGCCAGCTGATGAAGACGCGTTGTTGTACCGGGGTCTCCAGCCAGGCCTCATGGAACTGCATGAAGCCCACCACCGCACCTGATACCGACTGAGTGGCGCTGGCAGGCAGATAGGCCAGACCACCGATCTCTTCGCGTTGGAACGCGACTTCCCACGCCAATAATTCCGGGGTCAACGGCAGGCGATGCGGTGGCAGATCGGCCAGCGCGCCAAGGCGCGGCCGCAGCGGTTCGGCGTTGGCAACTTTGGGGACATTCAAGTTGTACGCGACATCGAAACCAGCGCCATGCAGGTCCGTGCTGAGCGTCTCCAGCAAGGGATGGGCAGGACTGTCCGTATCCAGCACGTCGGCTGTTGCAATGCTTGCCAACAACAGCAGTAACCAGATCAGGCTACGAATACGGTACATACCAATCCCTCCGGGGATAAGCGTGCAGATTGCTGAATCTTATGGGGCGGAAAGCGCACAAGGGTCAAAGACGCCCCCCGTGCTGGCTGTCTGCAACTTGGCACGCAGATCGGAGACCCACTCGAACACGCCCCAGAAATGCAGTGGCCGTGCCAACCGCGCGATGTAGCTTTCAGCTTCCTCGAAGCGGCCAGCCGCAATCGCATAATCAATCGCCTGTTCCATGACATGGGTGTCTGCCGGCAGTCTTTCGAAGGCTTTGCGCTGGTACGCTTCTCCATCCTGCCAACGCTGCCCGGGAAGCAGAAACAACCGCGCGTAGGAGAGATTTACTTCAGGGGATTCAGGCTCCCGGCTCCGTACCATGGTGAAAGCAGTGCGCATGGCCTCCTCCATTTCCTGTCGTTCCACCGCTGTGAAAGTGCGCTCACAATCGGCAAGCTCGGTGTCCAGATACTGACCATAGTCAAGCAGCAACTGCGGATCGCTATCTTGTGTTGCTAGCGCGCGTAGATAGTAGGAACGCAAGTCCGGTGTTGGATCTATGGGCGAAGATTCTGCAGCGTTGTAGGCTGCCATCCGCACCGCTTCGGCGTATCCGGAGTAGGCCCTCCCAATCGACGTTTGCGCCTCCGTCAAGGCACCAAAAAGGCGTTGGGCCTGCCCGTGCCGACTACCGTAAAGCGCCAGCTCGCCAAGTGCCATGGCAAGTGCATCGTCAGCAATTTCCGTTGCCTCCAGTTCGGGACGCGAAGTCAGTGTCTCCACGACTCGGGCCTGATCTCCCAATTCCAAGGAGGCCTGCAGGTAGCGCAGGTAATCTTCGGCCAGTCGATTAGGGGAACCATCGAAAGACTGATCGAAAGCAAAACGCTCAGTACGTCCCTGCCGCAGCAATGCCACATAATTCTGCAACTGTGCACGACGGTCAGCGAAGCCCTCTAGCTCATGTGCATGCAACAGGAAATGTATGAACATTCCCGCTTTCATATTAGCGACTTGGATCAGTCTGGGAGACGACAGTGCCGAATCGTCATACAGCAGGGCTTCCATCCCCAGCATGTCATTGAACGTGATCGCCAGATCCAGATCTTCGGGGCGCAGTTCACGCAATTCGGCGACATCGGACTGCACGCTGAGACGGCTGAGGTAGTGCGCCATTCCCTCTTCGTACCAGCGCGGCATGCCGACCGGCTGGTTATTGACCAGATAATGAGCGACGTGGTGCTGGGCCAGATCCATGGCGGCATCGGACTCGGCGACAGCCAGATAAGCGCTGCGGGGAGAGGTGATGAAATAGGCGCTTTCCGGCCCATCCGTGAAGGCATTGAGGGCCTGCTCGGTTTCAAACAGGTAGACCTGGGTCGTGAGGGGATCGCGCAGCGCTGTGGTAGGCAAACCGAGCAAGGTAACAGCCGCTTCGCGCCACTGTTCCAGTTCAAGCGCAAGCCTTTCGGTCTGACGCTCGGAAAGCTGACTGATGACATGGAAATTGTCGGTCCTGACTTCCAGCCAGCGCTCCTGCAACAAGGCATCAGCGACGAGGTATTCCGAAGAAGTCTGTTGAGCGGTCACGCTCTGCCACACGGCAAGCAGGAGAATCAGACGAAGCAGCAGGCGTATCATGAAGCAGCTCCAGAAGCGGGGATACGCAGAGCGTACTACCGCCTCACAGAAGCTGGCAAGAGCGGCACTTTGTTTACCGCCCAGTCAACTGCAGCATTCGCCTGTCGGGCAGGCTCACATATTGGGATAGTTCGGACCGCCACCGCCTTCCGGCGACACCCAGTGGATATTCTGGGCTGGGTCCTTGATGTCACAAGTCTTGCAGTGCACACAGTTCTGCGAATTGATCTGAAAGCGCTTGCTGCCGTCGCTCTCTTCGACCACCTCATAAACACCGGCCGGGCAGTAACGCTGCGCGGGTTCATCATAGAGCGGCAGGTTGTGACCAATCGGAATGGCCGGGTCCAGCAAGCGCAAATGACAGGGCTGGTTCTCGGCGTGGTTGGTGTTGGAGAGAAACACCGATGACAGCTTGTCGAAGGAAATTTTGCCGTCCGGCTTCGCATACTCGATGCGAGGTGCCTGCGCCGCAGGTTTGAGTTGCGCATGGTCCGGCGTTTTATCATGGAATGTCAGTGGGAATTTGCCACCGAAGATGTTGTGTTCAATAAACACCAGCGCGCTGCCCAGCCAGAAACCGAGTTTGTGAAAACCGGCGCTGAAGTTGCGCGTCTTGTGCAGCTCCGTGTACAGAGTGGAGGCCTTGAAGCGCGTCGCGTACCCGCTCAGTTCACGATTAGCGGGCGCCTGCTCTGGCGCGCGCAGAGCGGCAATCAGCGTCTCGGCGGCCAGCATGCCGGACTTCATCGCCGTGTGGCTGCCCTTGATCTTGGCCGCGTTCAGCGTTCCAGCATCGCAACCGATCAGCAGGCCGCCCGGGAAGGTCATCTTCGGCAACGAGTTCAAACCACCTTTGATCAGCGCTCGGGCACCATAGCTCAAGCGTTTGCCACCCTCGATGTATTGGCGGATCACCGGGTGTTGTTTGAACTTCTGAAATTCGTCGAAGGGGCTGATGTGCGGATTGCGATAGCCAAGATCGACGATCAGCCCCAGTGACACCTGATTGTTTTCGCTGTGGTACAGAAAGCCACCGCTGGAACCGGCATAACTGGCACCAATCATCGGATACCCGGCGGTATGCACAACCAGCCCTTCCTTGTGCTGCTCGGCGGGGATTTCCCAGATCTCCTTGAGTCCAAGTCCGTAATGCTGCGGGTCCGAGTCTTTATCCAGACCAAAGCGTGCAATCAGCTCTTTGCCCAGATGCCCTCGGCAACCTTCGGCGAACACGGTGTATTTCGCATGGAATTCGAAACCGGGCTCAAACGTGTCTTTGTGCTTGCCCTCGGCATCCACGCCCATGTCACCGGTAGCCACGCCTTTGACACTGCCATCTTCGTGATAAAGGATCTCGGCGGCAGCGAAACCCGGAAACACCTCGGCACCCAGTTCAGTCGCCTGATCAGCGAGCCAGCGGCACAGGTTCCCGAGAGAGATGATGTAGTTGCCGTCGTTGTGCATGGGGGTGGGAACGAACATGCCGGGAAACTTGAAGGCTTTGTCGGGACCAGCCAGGTAATAGACATCATCACCTGTGACTGCGGTGTTCAGCGGAGCACCGCGATCCTTCCAATCCGGAAACAGTTCATCCAGCGCCGTGGTCTCGAAGACCGCACCGGAGAGAATATGGGCCCCTATTTCGGAGCCTTTTTCGAGTACACAGACACTGATCTCGGTGTTGGTTTCCTTGGCCAGCTGCAACAGACGGCAAGCGGTGGAAAGGCCTGCAGGCCCCGCACCAACGATGACAACATCAACTTCCATGGACTCGCGTTGCATACTCTCTCTCACTCCCCCGGGCATCACAAACTGGCGACGTCGGGACCTAAAATGTCTGATGAAAATTTCCTTCGCACGCTCTTGGCGATGGCAGGCGGCATTATGCTCAATCAGCCCCTAAAGCGCAAAGCGCAGCCGCCGACACAAGTCATTGCTGATAGCCACACGAACGCCTTTACTGATACCCCTGATCCAAGGCAGGATGACGTTCGTATCCGATAGTACGAGTACACAGCAACACTTCAAAACCGTCTTGGAACCGCAGGAAAATGTCAGTGATTCACATGCGTGCCCGCTTCATGTCCCTGTTGATCGCTGCCTGCCTCGCGGCCTGCGGCAGCCTGCTCGTCATCCAGCCTGTAAAGGCTGCCAGCAATGCTGGCATCCGCATCCGGGTGGTTGATCAGCATGGCGAGCCAGTCGCCAATGCGGTGCTGGAACTCCCGATTGCAGCGGTACAACAAGCTCCGGCAGAAGTCGCCATCATCGACCAGATCAACAAGCGTTTTGTGCCGATGGTCATCGCCGTTGAGCAAGGGCAGCAGGTCAACTTTCCCAACAACGACAACATCCGTCACCACGTTTACTCATTCTCGGAAATCCGTCAGTTCTCCACCGAACTGTATGCCGATATTCCCGGCGAGCCGATTACCTTCGACAGAGCCGGCATCGCCGTGTTGGGCTGCAACATCCACGACAGCATGGTCGGCTACATCTATGTCAGCCCCTGGCAGCACGTGGCCGTGACCGATGCCACCGGGACTGTCAGCTTCACTCTCGATGACAATACTGCGCTGCCAGCCAGCCTGCAGGTCTGGCATCCCTGGTCTGCTGATCCAGCGCAGCAACGCGAAGTCAGCAGCGCCGGACTCACGGCAGGTGCCGAGCTGGAGATCCAGCTGACAATCAATCCCCCGGAGCAAGTCTTCGGATTCCGTGCATTGACTCAACCATAAAATGCCAACCATGAAAATCATCTTGAAATCCATCCGGCGTGCTCGCGTCCCCGCTCAAGCTATCGCGCTGACCCAAACACTGGTGCTCGCTTGCCTCTGTGTGCCCAGCGCCATGGCGGCCGACGGCCGCATCAAGGGAACCGGTGGCGTCAGCTCCAGCAGTGGCGCAGGGGGTGGCGGCCTGCTGCCCTGGGCCACGCTGACCGGTCATGCCACTCGCGAGGAGTGGGCTGGCAGTGCCTTCCTGACCCGCATCGATATTGACGATTTCACGCTCGATGTCGCTGGCGTGGGAATCAATTTGCATGACCGCGTGGAACTCTCTTATGCACGCCGCAAGTTCACCATCAAGGCGTCAGGCGGTCAGATTCGTCAGGACAGCATCGGTTTCAAATACCGGTTGGGGGGCGATCTGTTGTACGGCTCGCTGCCTCAGATCGTGATTGGGGCAGAACGCAGCCTCCTGCGCGACGCCGCGACAGCACGAGCAGTCGGAGCACGAGAGACGCACGGCACAGACCTCTACGTCGGAGCGGCACGTGCCTGGATTGACGGCCTGTTCAATCGCACCAGTTTCGTGAACGTCAATGCCCGCTATTCCACCGCCAACCAGTTCGGCTTACTCGGCTACGGCGGTGATGACATGGACGCACGCACGCATCTTGAGGCGGCAGCCGGACTGTTCGTCACCCGCAGCTGGGTCGTCGGTGCAGAGTATCGTCACAAGTCGGACAACCTGCTCGCACTCAAAGAAGACTCGGCGACGGATCTGTTTGTCGCCTGGTTTCCCAGCAAACAGCTTTCCGTGACCGCCGCCTGGGTGGCACTTGGCAGAATCGCCGGATCAGCAGAGCAGAACGGCGTCTACTTATCAGTACAGGGGGCGCTATAACATGCGGCTTGCCAACACATCGTTACAAGCGCTCGGTGGCTTGCTGCTGTGCGGCATTTTACTGGCTGGTTGTCAGGGACTCCGTGAGCAGGAGAATCTCTACACGGCGCTAGGTGGTGAAGAAGGCATTCGGGTGATCACCGAAAATTTCATCCGGCAGATTGCCAACGATGAGCGTGTCATCGATCACTTCGAATACTCCAACGTCCAACGCTTTCGCGAAAAAATGCATGAGCATCTCTGTCTGGTGGCCGAAGGGCCCTGCGCCTACAGTGGCGACAGCATGATCGACACGCACACTGGGATGGGTATTACCGAGGGAGATTTCAACGCCATCGTTGAAGACATGATGGCTGCGCTTGACGAGGCGGGCATCCCGATCAGCACGCAGAACCGATTGCTGGCGCGGCTGGCGGAATTTCGCGGCGAGATTCTCTACCGCTGAAAGAAGTTCAGATCAATTTGAGCCAGCGATTGCCAGTCCCGCGACAAATCTGACAAGCTTGGATCGGAGAATTCTTGCCAGTACCGTTGCAGCTGCGGCAGACATCTTGGTAAGGCTTCTTCAGAATTGCCAGCAATTCTCTGTAAGCCTGAGCGTTCACTGTGTGTTGTCTATCTGCAATGATCATGACGCGACTCCTCTACCGACCAACTCATTGACGGCTTCATTATGTCGCGCTTCGTCCGACGCTGTTGTTAACATGTTCACAATTTCAAACACACAAATCATATGATCAGCACAGAGGATTTTCGGAGATGGACAAAGTTCTGGAAGGAGTCAGAGTCCTCGACTTCGGACGCTACATTGCCGGCCCGTTTTGCGCGAGCCTGCTGGCGGATCTGGGCGCAGAAGTCATCCGCATCGAGAAGGTGCAGGGCAGTGAAGACCGCTTCCTTTCGCCCATCACGCCGCAGGGCGACGGGGCGCTGTTCATGCAGATGGGGCGCAACAAGCTGGGGATGACCCTCAACCCCATGAAGCCGCAGGGACAGGAGATCGTGCGCCGTCTCGTCGCCACTGCGGATGTCGTGGTTGCCAATCTGCCGCCGGATACCTTGCAGGCCATGGGCCTGGACTACGACAGCCTCAAGGCGATTCGCCCCGACATCATCCTCACCATGATCTCCGCTTTCGGCAGCGGCGGGCCCTACAGCAATCGTGTCGGTTTCGATGGCCTCGGCCAGGCCATGTCCGGCGCCATGTACATGTCGGGAACGCCGGAACAACCCGCCAAGTCCTACACCCCGTTCGTCGACTATGGCACCGCCAGCCTCAGTGCCTTCGGGACTATGGCCGCTTTGCTGGAGCGCCAGAAAACCGGGCGCGGTCAAGTCGTCGAGGCGGCGCTGTTCAGCACCGCGCTGACCTTCATGAATGGGACGCTCATCGAGCAGGACGCCATCGCGGTGAATCGCACGGCAACCCTGAATCGCTCGCAGACTTCAGCGCCTGCCGATACCTTCAAAACCCGCGACGGCTGGGTACTGGTGCAGAGTGTCGGCGGCCCGCTGTTCGAGCGCTGGGTGGCCTTGATGGGAGAGCCGCACTGGCTGGACGATCCGCGTTTCAAGAACGACATCAGTCGCGGCGACAATGGCGCCATCATCAGTGAACGACTGGCGCGCTGGTGTGCAGAGCGCAGCAGCGCCGAGGTGTTGGCTGAGATGGAAGCAGCACGGCTCCCGGCAGGGCCCGTGATGTCTCCGCAGAATGTGCTCGATGATCCGCACGTGGCGGCCGCCGCCATGATGCAGCGCGTCGATTATCCCGGCCTCGCCCACCCGGCGCCGGTGATGAAACCCCCAGTGAGCTTGTCGCTGACGCCCCCCTCGATTCGTCATCGCGCGCCAACGCTGGGCGAACATACCAACCGGATCCTGGGGGAACTGGGTTACTCGGAAGAAGAGATCAGGGCGCTGCGCAGCGCCAGAATTGTGTGAAGGGCGACTGATCAACGCGCGAGGTCTACGCACGAATTCAACGCATAGTGAAACCCTGCTCTTCGAGAAACTGCCGCATATGCGGACGCGCCTTCTCGCTGAGCAGTGTGGCGACCTGTTCACTCCAGCAGATGCCGTGGCCACCACCGGTACGCTGCCGGTAATACTCCCGCACCTGCTCGTCGTAGAGCGCAATCTGTTCCGCATCGCCCTCCTCCCCGTAGACATCCTCTTTGAGAATCACCTGCAGCGGCAAACGCGGCTTGATCTCCGGATTCTGGTCGGGATAGCCGAGACAGAGCCCGAACACGGGATAGACACCCTGCGGCAACTGCAGGAGATCGGAGACCTCGCGGGGATTGTTACGGATGCCACCGATATAGCAGATACCCAACCCTGCCGACTCAGCCGCCACCACGATGTTCTGGGCCATCAGCGCGACATCGACAGTGGCGATGATGAAGTGTTCAGTGAAGTCCCCTGCGAAGGGTTTGTCATACTGACGGCAAGCATTGCCGGGGCGTTTCAGGTCTGCACAGAACACCAGAAACTCCGCTGCTTTCTCCACATAAGCCTGATTACCGGCGTACACCGCGAGCTTGCGGCGGCTCTCCGGATTACGCACCCGGATGATGGTGGCGCCCTGCAGGAAGCTGGAGGTGGCGGCAGCCTGACCGGCACGCAACAACTGCTCCAGCAACTCCGGAGCGATAGGCTGCGCGGTGTATTTGCGGATGCTGCGATGAGACATCAGGAGATCAATGACTGGATTCATAGGGTGTCTTCCGCATCGGTGGGCATGACCGTATCGAGAAACATGGGCACGACGTCGTTGGCGACCGGGGTCTCGGCGTTGAACAGCACCACCATGGCGATATCCAATTCCGGCACCAGCACCACCTCGGAGCGGAAGCCGCGCACGCCACCACCGTGGTGAATCACGCGGCGACCGCCGTAATCGAAGACCCGCCAGCCCAGCCCATACCAGGCTTTCTCCAGCCGGGGCCAGCGATTGAAATAGTTGCCGCTGGGCGTCTCGACGACCGGCGCGTGCTGCTCCGCCAGCACCTCGGGTGGCAGCACCGTAGGAAAAGCGCCTAGATTGGCCTGCGCCCACAACATCATGTCCTCGACGCTGGCGTTGACGCCGGCCGCGGGGCCGACGGTGTAATACGCGGCATTAGTGGTGGCAACGCGCCAGTGCTCGCCCCCGAACTGATGTGGCGCGCTGACATTGTCACGGCCCGCATAGCCTTCTAGGCCGAGAGAAGCGTTCTTCATGCCCAGCGGCGTGAGAATGCGCGCCTGCACAAACTCCTCATAGGTCTGGTGCTCGGACACTTTCACCACGTCGGAGACCAGCGAGAACACCACATTCTGATACCCATAGCAGCGACCGGGCGGGCAGACCGTGGGAATTTCCTGAAACTTCTCCTGAATCTTGTCGTACGCCACCCCGGCGTCCAGCATGTTTGAATAGGCGTGTGGCATCAGGCCGGTGGTGTGGCTGAGCACATGGCGCAAGGTCAATTCTGCGCTGGCAGGCTCAGTGCCGAGATGGTACTGCGGCAGCAAGGTGATCAAGGGGGTATCCCATTGTTGCTTCTTGTCGTGGACCAGCAGCGCCGCCACTGCGCCAGCAAAAGTCTTGGAGACAGAGGCAATGCGAAATACCGTTTGCGCATCGACAGGGGCCGCTGCATCCCGCGACCGTACTCCCCAGGTCTGCAGATCCAGCACGGAGTTGGAGGTCACGATACCCATGGCCACGCCGGGAATTCCGCGCGTGCTGATCTCAGCCTCCAGCCATTGCTCAAAGACGCTGAAATCGCGGGGAGTCGTTACATCCGACTCCTGAGCCTGCAGAGCTAGCGGAGAAAGGATGGCGATAGCGGAAAGAATCAGAACAGTGGCAGTGTGCAGTCGAGTGATGAAAAACAATGGCCTTCCCCGTGGGATCAGAAAGAATGGCGAAACGGGTTTGGAAAAATGAGTTGCAAATTCGTTGGCGCTGGAAAGTAGCATGTTACCCGGCAATTGCAAAAACAAAAAAAAGCCGACCGGAGTTTCCCCGCGATCGGCCAAAGGTAGGCACCGTCTTGCAACCCTTCACTTGCTGAACCAACTCAAACCGTACTGATTAAACCCATCTTGTGTTACGTCATCCACCCGCAACCGGATCAGGAGAGGATGACCAGCAGCTGACGATTCTCGCGCAACACTCCCAGCACGGTGACCTGGGCGCTTTCGGAAACCATTGCATTGAATTCTCCCAGCGTCGTCACCGGATTGCGATTGATGGCCTGAATGATGTCTCCGGGGCGCAGGCCAGCACGGAATGCCGGGCTCTGCTCGTCGACTTGCAGCACTTCCACCCCACCCGTGACACCTGCCGCTCTGGCCAGCGCACTGGCAGGCTCCACAGAACGCAACTGAGCGCCGTTGAAAGATGGCTCATCGAGTCCCCTGCCCTCTTCGGCGTCCGTTTCCGCCGCAGCGACGCTACGCTCCTCGCCACCTATCACGGCCTTGATCTGCTCCCGGTTGCCATCACGGAACAGCACCAGATCAACTTCTTCACTGCGACGCAGCAAGCCCACAATATTGCGTAACTCACGTCCACTCTCGACTTTGCGGCCCGCGATCTCGACGATGACATCAGACACCTGGATTCCCGCTGCTTCGGCTGCACTGCCAGGAACCACACTGGTCACCAGCGCTCCCTTGCCTGCACCGGTATTGAGGGTAGATTCCATGGCGCTGGTCAGGTCCTGAATCTGCACGCCGAGCTGTCCGCGACGCACTTCTCCGTCGCGCTCCAGGTGCTCCATGACGGCGGCAATCATGTCCACCGGCACCGCAAACGCGATACCTGCACTGGAACCACTGCCACTGATGATCGCGGTGTTGATACCGATCAGGCGTCCCTCCAGGTCGACCAGCGCGCCGCCGGAGTTGCCGACGTTGATCGCAGCATCGGTCTGAATGAAGTCTTCGTAATTCTCATTGTTGAGCCCGCCGCGCCCCAGCGCACTGACGATGCCGGAGGTCACGGTCTGCCCGATACCG
Organism: Pseudomonadota bacterium; assembly: GCA_040384465.1. Lineage (GTDB taxonomy): Bacteria > Pseudomonadota > Gammaproteobacteria > Pseudomonadales > Pseudohongiellaceae > UBA5078. The sequence goes on from JAZKJF010000008.1 coordinate 335,835, forward strand.
AAGGGGTTGCCAATGGCCACGACGTAGTCACCGACGCGCAGGTTGTCGATGCTGGCGAAGCTCAAGGCCTGCAGGTCGTCCGCTTCGATCTGCAGCAGCGCAACGTCCGTGCTGGCATCACTGCCGATCAGCTTGGCCTGATACTCTCGGCCATCCTGCAGCGAGACGGTGATCTCATCAGCGTTGGCGATCACGTGATGATTGGTCACGATGTAGCCTTTGTCAGCATCGACGATGACGCCTGAACCCGTGCCCCTCACTTCTCCACCACGGCTATTGCCTCGCGGTACGTCCGGTGGCGTCAGGCCGTCAGGGTCGTTGAAAAAGCGCCGCAGTTCTTCCTCATTGAAGTAGCGCAATTGCTCTTGTGGAGCAGCCTGCTGTGATGTCGAGACGATCACCACCGCAGGCGTCACATTCTCCAGCATCGGCGCCAATGAAGGCACACCACCGTTACTTGCCTCTTCACTCAATGCCTGGACGTTCGCAACGCCCACGCCTGTCATGGACACCAGAATCAAACCGACTGCCAGCAACTTCTTCATCTTCGAGCCCTCCTGATTAATCGGTAGCGGCCTGTGCCCTACCTTGCATGGACTCAAATGTAGGGAGAGTGTCGAGAGAAAACCTGACGAAAGCGTGAAATTTATATCCAGAAAAGGTGAAGAATGCGTCCAGCAGTGCGCGTTGACGCCGATTTCCTCTAGAATCCCCCTCTAGAATCCCAAAAGCAGACAGAAAGAAACTTTTACTTGAATTTGAACGACCAAGCCCTCATCGATGTCCAAAGCAACGAGTGACTCGATAATCGCGCAGACAAAGAACAACACTTTTGAGAAAACAGACGCACGACTCATGCGGGACGGAGGCAAATCATGGAAAGCAACGGTGCTGAAATAACGATAGGACTGGCACAGCATCACGCCATCTCAAACGCCAGCGGGTGCTCCAGTGGCTATATCGGCGTACGCACGCAGCCTTTTTGTCTGGACCGCTGGTTGGTCAAGCCCGACAGCAATGAACTGATCGATCTCCACGATCAGAACGTCGGCAGCCAGAGGCCCCGGTCACTGGAACCACGTCTGATGCAGCTGTTGTGTCTGCTTGCCGCCGCGCCGCAACGGGTATTCAGCCGTGAAGAATTGATGAACCAGCTGTGGCCACGGGTCATCGTCAACGAAAATTCCCTGACCCGCGCCGTTTCCGAGCTGCGTAAACAGCTCGCGCACCCGGACAGCGCCACCCGCTGCATCGACACCATTCCCAAGACCGGCTATCGCCTGGCCGCTGATTGCAGAGTGCGCGAGTACCAGGAATTCACTGCATCCCCTTCCATGGGAATGCTGCAAACTTTGCCGACAGGAGATTCTGGTCTGCGCTGGTCTGCCTTCGTCACCTCGGCCCGGGGAATTGCGCTGGCGGCGTCACTCGCGTTGGCGGTGATGCTGATGAGCGTCGTGCAGCTGCCCACCTCTCTCGATGGTAGTGCCGATAACGGTATCGCACTGGCAGACATCAATGTCACAAGCCAGGCCGCATTCGATGCCTTGCTTGATGGTCGTCTGGAGACAGTGTCAGCTCAGACCAAAGGCCAGAACGGTGAGCTGCTTGTCGAGATCGACAAACTCAATGCGAGTCAGCCCGTGATCTCCAGAGATGGTGGCCTGTTCGCTTACATACGCTATCACGACCAAGGTTCCAGCCTGATACTCGGCTCCACCCGGCTGCCTAGTTCTCCGGTGACCGTCTTCACGACACCAGACTCTATCTACAACCTGCAGTGGTCGCCTGTAGACCGCGCGCTGTTGTTTGCCCAGAGCCCGCGCATCACCCCGGCTGCTCTCCTGCCGCTCGATGAGCAGGCCAGTCTGGTGCTGTTCGATCTGGACAGCTTCACCGCCAAAGTACTCTTCGGCCCGGACCACCACTCTCCTGCTCTGGACGCCCCAGGCTCTGAAGCCGGGCTGAATGACCGCCATGCTGACGACGCCGGTGAGTCACACCGCTTCAAGCTCACTGCGCTGGGTCGCACGCTGGATTGGTTGTCCTGATCAATCCCCCTTAACGGGTACTCCCAGCGCCGTCACCACCTTGATGGCGCTGTTGACCCCGTCCTCGTGAAAGCCTTTCCCCCACCACGCGCCGCAGAACCACGTCCGGCGCTGCCCGTTGACCTGCTGCCAGCGTTCCTGTGCATCGACACCCGCCTGCGTAAAAATCGGATGAGCATAGACAAAACGGCGCTTGATCTTGTCGGGCGCGATCCCCGCTGTGTTGTTCAACGTCACACAGAAGCGCTCGCTGGAATCGATACCCATCAGACGATTCATGTCATAGGTGATGATCGGCAGCGCGTCCTCGCAGCCCGGCGTCAGTCGGTAATTCCAACTGGCCCACGCGCGTCGGTTGTGAGGCAGCTGTCTCACGTCGGTATGCAGCACCACCTCGTTGTCCTGATAGCGAATCGCCGTCAGCGTGGCCATCTCGACAGCTGAAGCATCGTGCAACAAGGCCAGTGCCTGATCGCTGTGGCAGGCGAAGATCACTTGATCATAGCGTTCGGTCTGCGTCTGGCCGTCACGCGCTGCATGCACCAGCACATGATCCTCAAATCGCTGCACCCCAGTCACCGGCGTCGAGAGGCGAATACGGTCTTTGAAGCCCGCACTCAACGGACCGATGTAGCTGCTGGAACCGCCCACGATGGTGCGCCACTTGGGTCGTTTGCTGACACTCAGCAGGCCGTGCCGGTACATGAAGGGCAGCATGAAACGCATCGGAAAGTCATACATCTGCCTGAACGGCGTCGACCAGATCGCCGACGCCATCGGGATCAGATAGAACTCGGTGAACTGCTTGCCCAGACCATGGTGCCGCACATAGTCGCGCAGGTTCATCTGCGGATCGATGCGGTCATCCTCGACATCGGCCACCGCCAGACTGTTGAAACGCACGATGTCGAGCAGCATGCCGAGATAGGAAGGAGACAGCAGATTGTGCCGCTGCGCGAACAAGCCGTTGACCAGGCTGAGTTGGCCATCCAGGCCCGCGAACTCCAGACCGGTGCGCTCGCAGCTGACGCTGAAACTCATGTCGGACTGTCGCGAGGCAACCCCTACCTCGTTCATCAGCCGGATAAAATTGGGGTAAGTCCAGTCGTTGTAGACGATGAAACCGGTGTCGATGCGCTGCGTTTGCCCCGCCAGGTCAACTTCGACCGTCGCGGTATGCCCGCCCAGACGGTCTTCAGACTCGTAGAGAGTGATGTCGTGGTGTTGATGCAGGTAATAAGCGGCACTGAGACCGGAGATACCCGATCCGATGATGGCGATTTTCAATGTGTGTCCCCGAGACGGCGTGAATGCTTTGTCGTTGCTGACTACAGAATACGCCGCCGGGTATGGCCCGGATCAGTGTCCGGCCGCATTGGGCCGGATTGAAAGCCTCCTGCTACTGCTCGTACTTGGCCAATTCGGTTCGGGCCACGACCCGGCGATGTACCTCGTCCGGACCGTCCGCCAATCGCAGCGTACGCTGGCTGGTCCACAACGCCGCCAGCGGGAAGTCCTGGGACACGCCTGCAGCGCCGTGCATCTGAATGGCGCGATCGATCACGCGCAGGGCCATGTTCGGCACCGCCACCTTGATCTGCGAAATCGCGTCACGGGCGGCCTTGTTGCCGATGGTGTCCATCAGATAGGCCGCCTTGAAGACCAGCAGGCGGCACATCTCGATCTCGATGCGGCTGTCGGCGATGGCGTCATAATTGCCGCCGAGTTCGGCCAGCGGTTTGCCAAAGGCCTGACGGCTCAAGGAGCGCTCACACATCAACTGCAGCGCCTTCTCCGCCGCGCCAATGGAACGCATGCAGTGGTGGATACGGCCTGGTCCGAGACGCCCCTGAGAAATCTCGAAGCCGCGACCACGGCCAAGGATGATGTTCTTCTGCGGCACCCGGACATTGTGATAGCGGATGTGCATGTGGCCGTGCGGGGCATCATCGCGCCCGAATACTTCCATCGGCCTGACAATCTCCACACCGGAGGTGTCCATAGGCACCAGTATCTGCGACTGGCGGTTGTACTTCGGGGCGTCCGGGTCGGTCACCACCATGACGATCATGATCTTGCAACGCTTGTCGCCAGCACCGGAGATGTAGAATTTCTCTCCGTTGATGACCCAGTCATCACCGTCGAGCACCGCCGTGGTGGCAATATTGGTGGCGTCAGACGAGGCAACGTCCGGCTCGGTCATGGCGAAGGCCGAGCGGATCTGGCCAGCCAACAAGGGTATCAACCACTGTTCTTTCTGTTCCTCGGAACCGTAACGCTCCAGCACTTCCATGTTACCTGTGTCCGGTGCGCTGCAATTAAAGGACTCGGACGCCAGACGGCTGCGCCCCATGATCTCGGCGAGGTGGGCATATTCGAGATTGGTGATGCCCGCGCCGCCCTGGCTTCTGGGCAGGAAGAAGTTCCACAGTCCCAGTGCGCGGGCCTTCTGTTTCAATCCCTCCAGAATCGCTTCCTGACGCGGGGTGTGGGACCAGCGATCCCCGACGGCGATCTCGGCATGGTACTCATGCTCGACAGCCGCCACGTCCACTTCCACGAAGCGACGAATCTTCTCGCGAATTTCCACCATCTCTGCCGACAGGCCCAGGTCCATCATGTTCTTGGTCTCCAATCTTTTTTATGTGACAACTTCAATGTGGTTGCACTAACCCGCAATGGTCCCGCCGCCATCGATGACCAGCGTCTGCCCAGTGGTAAAGCTGCCCGCCTGGGACGCCAGAAAGATCGCAGCGCCCGCGATCTCATCGGGCTCGCCAATACGGCGCAGCGGATACTTCGCTACAGTGGCGGCGTAGGTCTCGGGATTTTCCCAGAGCGCGCGGGCAAAGTCGGTGCGCACCAGCCCCGGCGCGATGCAGTTGACGCGGATATTCTTCGGCCCCCATTCGACGGCGAGATTGCGGGCCATCTGCATGTCGGCCGCTTTGGAGATGCCGTAAGCGCCGAGGACGGTACTGCCCTTGAGCCCGGCGATGGAGGAGACGATGATGACTGCGCCTCCACCTCTGGCCGCCATGCCTGGGATCACCAGCTGACAGAGACGATGCGCACTGCCGATGTTGGCGTTCATGATCTTGTCGAAGGCCTCATCGGGGATGTCCTGGGAGGACCCGTAATGCGGATTCAACGCCGCATTGCACACCAGAATATCGATGCCGCCGAAATGTGCCGTGGTCTTTTCGACCAGCATCCGCAGCTGGTCCTTGTAATTGATATTGCAGGCGATGGCGAGCGCTTCTCCGCCATCGGCATTGATAGCGTTGGCGACCTCGTCACAGGCATCCTGATTTCTGCTGGAGATCACCACCCGGGCTCCCGCTTGCGCCATCCGTGTGGCGATTGCCAGACCAATGCCCTTGGTGGACCCCGTGATCAAGGCCACTTTTCCTGTCAGATCGAATAAGCTCATCTCTGCTCTTCCTCTTTTTTTATGATTCGTCGGCGATCTTGACCAGCTGTTTGCCAAAGTTGCGGCCGCGCAGTAATCCCCGGAAGAGCTGCGGCGCATTCTCCAGCCCCACGCCAATACTTTCAGAATACTTGATCCTGCCTTCCTTGACCCAGCGCCCGAGTTGCACAGTCGCTTCGGGCCAACGCTCCATCCACTCTGTCACCACGAAGAAACGGTGCTCCGGCACGTTCGGTGCGTCTTTGAGAATGTCCTGCGGCATCACCGCCTTGGTGATATCGGCCTCGTTATACTGGGAGACGTAACCGCAGATGGGTACTCTGGCTCCTTTGTTGAGCAAGGGGGCAACGGCACGGGTAACGGCACCGCCGACATTTTCGAAATAGATGTCGATGCCCTGCGGGCAAGCCTGTGGCAGCGCTTGCGCCAGATCGACGGCCTTGTAATCGAGGCACTCGTCGAAACCCAGCTCTTCTTTGACATAGCGACACTTGTCCGCGCCACCGGCAATGCCGATCACCCGCAGCCCCAGAATCTTGCCGAGTTGCCCCACCACCGAACCCACCGCTCCGGATGCTGCGGCCACCACCAGGGTTTCCCCCGCCACGGGTTTACCGAGTTCCAACAGACCAAAATAAGCTGTGCGGCCGGGCATGCCGACCACGCCCAGATGAGCAGAGAGGGTGCCATTGTCGAGATTCACTTTCATCAGGCGCGGCGCGTTGTCATCCACGACGATCAGACTCTGCCACCCCATGTGAGCCGTGACATAGTCGCCGACTTTGAAGTTGTCCGAGCGCGAATCGATCACCACGCCCGCCGACTCTCCCACCATGATCTCCCCGATGCCGACAGGCTTCGCATAGGACTTCACGTCGTTCATGCGGCCCCGCATGTAGGGGTCGAGTGACAACCACAGCACCTTGACCAGCAATTGCCCGGGCTGCAGCGCTGGCAGCTCCGTTTCTACAAACTCAAAACAACTGTCATCCGGTTCGCCAACAGGCCTCTTCGCTAGCAACACTTGAGTATTTTTCATCGTTCATCTCCCTTTTCTGACAGCCATACTAGCGGATGCCTGTGGCAATTCCTACGCAGACCAGGCGCAGTTATCCTCCGCTCGTCGTCAGGCACAGAGAGCCTGCACGGATGCCGCATTGCGGGAACGCATCACGTCCAGCGCCAACGCCAGCGTCGCGATTCCCGCCAGCAACTCTTCTTCGCTCAGCAGCAGATTTGGAATGATTCTGAGCACCGCGTTGCGCGTCGGTGTCACCATCAGTTTCTGCTGCAGGCAAGTGTCTGTCAGCTCACTGACCTGTGCGTCGTTATGCATCTGGATACCGATCAGCAAGCCCTTGCCACGCACCTCGACGATGAACTCCGGGTATTGCTGCGCCAGCACTTTCAGTCGCTGCAGGGCCAGCAGCCCGATGTCGGCCACGCACCCGGCAACATCCTGTTCCAGAAGATGATTCACGACGGCATAGGCCGCTGCACACCCCAGCGGATTCCCACAATACGTCCCGCCGTGATCGCCTTTGTTGACGCCAGCGGCGACAGCCTCTGTCATCGCGAAAGCCGCGAATGGAAAACCGCCAGCGATGCCCTTGCCCATGGTGAGAATATCCGGACTCACTTGCTCCGCATCCACCGCAAAGAAGGTCCCGGTACGACAGAAGCCAGTCTGCACTTCATCGGCAATCAACAACGTGCCATGTGCCTTGCACAGCGCTGCAGCTGCCTGCAGATAACCTGCAGGCGGCATTCTGACGCCACCTTCACCCTGCACCGGCTCCAGGATCACAGCAGCAACTCTGTCGCTCAGCGCACGAGTGAGAGCCTCTAGGTCACCGAAGGGTACGAAGTGATTGTCGGGGACCAGCGGCAAATATTTCGCTGCATTGTCACTGCCGCCCGACAGCGACAAGGTGCTGAGCGTACGCCCATGGAAAGACCCCGCCACGGCGATCACCTCCGGCCTCCCGGTCACCTTTCTCGCCAGCTTGACTGCCGCGTCATTGGCCTCTGCGCCGCTGTTGGCGAAGAACACCCGCGTCAGGCCCGGTGGCAACACTTCCTGCAACAAAGTCAGCAGGCGTGCTCGAATGGGGGAATAGGTGAAGCCCGAATTCGGGTTCTGCATGAGCTTGCCTGCCTGTTCCTGAATGGCGGCAACCAGCACAGGATGGCTGTGACCCAGGCTGGTGACACCCCAACCGGCCGTGAAATCCAGATACTGCTCACCTTTGTCGTCCCAGACATAACTGCCCAGTCCGCGCTCGATGGCAACGGGCTGCTTCATGCAGATGGTCAGGCCGAAACTGTCTTCAATTGTCATGCTATTCATGTTGTCTCCTTTTTCGCGGGTAAAAAAAAACCTCCAGGAGTCGGGACGCCTGGAGGTTTTTGGTTCGGTGGTTCTATTTGGCTTTAGAGAGTCTCAGGCATCTCCGGATGATGGGCGCTTGTCGCACGCGCACGACGACGGGCCGCAGCGGCATTGCGCGCGGCCTGCATGGCAATCGCCATGGCAAATCGTTGTGTACTGAATACGGAAACGGGCATCATCGGTCCTGAAAGAGATTTGGCTTGAGGCGGCGGACTGTATTTGAACTTCCCGAAGCTGTCAACATGAGCAGCAACACGCTCGGCAACAAAGGCATTCAGCCACGAGTTGCAACAAATCCTTACAGGCAGTGCTTAGCCCGAAAGACTGGGCTAGAATGCCAGAAAACAAGAACGCGGCCATCAGGTCGTGGCATCAGAGAATCTGCACATGAGCGCCCTTCACGGCAGGAACAGATTGCTGAAAACCCTCGCAAAGCGCTTCTCGCTGCTGGTGCTAACACTGGCTTGTCTGCATGACAACACACTCCTCGCCCAGCAGAATAATCCTACCGCGCCCAACGGCAGCGATACGCAACGCTCAATCGATCACGCCAACCGCATTGCAGAATATGAACACACCATCGAACAGTTGCAGAGTGAGTTCGGCCCCTACGACCAGCGCCTGATCGAGCCGCTTGCAAGCCTGACCCGAATGCTGATCGAGTCCGGCAATCACGACGACGCTGTGCCGCTGCTGGATCAGCAATTGCAGATCCATCGCATCAGCAACGGTCTGTATAGTGCTGCGCAGATCCCGGTGGTTCAAACTCTCTTGGAGCTGCGTTCAGCCGCCGGGGAATGGAACAGCGTCACCGATACTCTGCAATACCTGGCCTGGGTCTATCAACGAGATGAAACGCTGTCACCTTCCGAACAGCTCGCGGGCATTAAGGCACTGGGAGCATGGCACCTCAGAGCCCTGGGTAACGACGCTCAGGAGAGAGAGGCATTCCACCTCACAGAGCTGAGCAACATGGAGGAGCAAGCCACCGACATCGCCACCACCCATTACGGCGCCGGCAGTGTGGCACTGGCTCCTTATCTTTACGACGAAGCCCTGGCCTCTACGTATATCGCGCTCGCAATCATGATGACCAGTGAGACTTCGCAGGAACTGATGCTGCTCACCGAGGGTATCCGCAGCCGCCCGCTGCGTGGCAGCGATCTGCCACCCGGCAGAGGACTGACCGAGATTGAAATAGAAGATCAGTATGGGTCCCGCGCCAGCACTGTCATTGAGCGCTCCTTCAAGAACAATATGGCGAAGAGTCTGCAGAAACTGAAGGAAGTTCGCGAGCTGTATGCGCAGAGTGGCAATCTGGAAGCGGAAGGTATGACGGTGATCGCGATGGGCGATGTCGCCCTGATGCGGCAACAGTACGAGAACAAACCTGGCCATTTCGCGGGTGCGCGCAGAGGCAGCAGCACCCCGGGACCTGCGCTGGAATACTACAGAGAAGCTCTCGCATTGTTCGAAGAGGCGGGTATCCCTCCCGAACTCGTGGAGGCACTGACACGCTGCCCGGTGTTATTACCCATCACAGTCTTCCACGACACAGTAGAGGAAGCGAAACCCGATTGCCGTCATCAGGAGCAACCACCCCTCTACGATCTCGGGAATTACGATGTCATGTCGACGCTGATACCCGGGCTGGAAGATACCTCGGAGCCCTCCGACGGGCAGATGGAAGCGGTTCTGCTGTTTGGCGTCCGCACCAACGGCCAGGTCGGCGGTGCGGAGATCGCGCAGATCGAGCCGGATAACACAGCCAACCGCGTGCGGGCTCGCAAGCTCGCGGAAATCATGCAGTTCAGACCAGCCCTGCTTGGAGGTTCATCCAGCAGAACTGAGAATGTGCAGCTGCGCGTGCGGATGCCTGCTGCACAGCAGTAGGCTAGCGCCGCTTCTCCAGAACTACACCCGCCTTCAGAAGCGCTTCCACCTCTGCGCTCGTCAGTCCGTACTCTGCCAGTATTTCCCGGGTGTGCTGACCGAATTTCGGCGGCAGATGACGCAAGGCGCCGGGAGTGCGTGAAAACTTGATCGGCGTACCTGTCATGCGATACCAGTCCTGCTCGACATTCATGCCACGGTGTTGTGTATGCGGATGTGCCACCACCTGTGCGGTGTCGTGAATCGGTCCGGCCGGGAGCCCTGCCTGCAACAGGCGCTCACATAATTCCGCGCCGTCGATCTTCATCAGATGCGATTCCAGCTCTGCCTTCAAATCAGCACGGTTGTTGACCCTATCAATGTTGTGGGTAAAGCGAGGATCGTCCGTCAACTCCCGACACCCCAACTCTTCGCACAGCTTGGCAAACGCGCCGTTGTTGCCCGCACCGATGAAGATATTCACGGTGCGCGTTCGAAACGTGTCGTAAGGACTGATGTTGGGATGCGCGTTGCCAGTGGCAACCGGCACTTTCCCAGAGAACTTGTAATTGACGATATGGGGATGCATCAGCGACACGGCACAGTCGTAGAGCGTCATGTCGATGTACTGCCCGAGTCCAGAGCGCTCACGCTCAGCCAGCGCCATCAGCAGCGCGACGGCAGTGTAAAGGCCTGTTCCCATATCCACCATGGCAATGCCGAGCCGAGTCGGTTCACTCCCCTTCTCACCATTGACACTGAACCAGCCAGCCATGGCCTGGACGATGGCGTCATAGCCTGGGAAACCACCCAGTGGCCCGTCGGCACCAAAGCCACTGACCCGGCAGTGAATCAGACGTGGAAAGCGTTCGCGCAGCACGGCCTCATAACCCAAGCCCCATTTCTCCATAGTGCCAGGCTTGTAGTTCTCCAGCAGGATGTCGGCGCCGTCCAACAACTTCAGCAACAATTCCCGACCGGCAGGCTGGGTCAAATCCAGCCCCATGGCACGCTTGTTACGATTCACACCGATGTAATAGGCGGCGTCACCTTCGTGGAAGGGTGGCCCCCAGTCACGCGTTTCATCCCCTTGCGGAGGCTCGATCTTGATGACTTCCGCACCGTGGTCGGCCAGTATCTGCGTGCAGTAAGGCCCTCCCAGGACCCGGGAGAGATCGATGATGCGTTTGCCGGTCAGGGCGCTGACTGCGGGAGCGGGCTTGTCCATGGCATGGATTCCGGAAGAGAGAGCGCTGGCAGAAAGAACTCCGCAACCAGCAGGGGCCGGTCATAGAGATGAAAGAGTGAACGGCGCCCCCAGAGAGCGCCGGTGTGCGTCAGCTCCAATTGATCGCGGCGCAATTGTGGATGTCGAAACAGGAACTCGCCCAGCGGCTTGTCATTGAGCGTACGCAGGCGTTTGAGCGGCCCCTGCATGCTGCTCACAGGGATCAGCGAATGGGCGGCGACCCAAGGAGTGTCACCACATCGAAGGAGCACTCGCCGTGACCACATGCGTTCCCGCGCCACATGCGCATCGAAACACTGCAGCAAGGCCGGAGACTGCTTTCTAACCCAGCCTTCTTCCAGAACACACACATTGAAACGTCCGGGTACCGCCATGCTGGCGCAGCGCTCTTTGAGCCGCTGCGTGAGGGAACCAGGATCCAGCAACCAAGACTGCCAGATCGGTTCCGGATGCGGCAAGACCTGACTGGCGGGACGCCAACGCAGCTCGCGGCTCACGAGACTGAGGACCGAGTTTTCCAGAGAGATCAAATCGTTCACTGCAATTGGGACTCCGCGAATGCAAAAACCCCTGCCGCACTTTCATGCGGCAGGGGTTCGATTACAGCTCACCGTTAAAGGCAGCAGGACTCAGCGTGGTTCGAAACGCTGCAGCGTAGAAGAGATCACGCTCTGTACGCGACGGTTCTGAGCACGGCCTTCGGCAGTGTCGTTCGTGGCCACTGGGCGGGATTCCCCAAACCCTTGCGCACTCACTTTGCCTGGAGCAATACCGAACCGCTCGATCAAGACCTGACGCACGGCATTCACACGACGATCAGACAGATCTTCGTTGTACTCTGCAGTACCTTGCGCATCTGTGTGACCTTCCAGTGCGGCGATCGTGTCAGGATTGGCGTTCAGGAAGTCCGCGACGCGTTGGATTTCGTCGTTGTATTCCGGTTTGACCACTGCCTGATCGAAATCGAACTGAACGTTCAGGTCGATACGGGCCACTTCTTCCACCACAATGGAACAACCGGTGTTATCAACGCGGTGAGTACGCGGGGTATCCGCACATGCATCACGGCCGTCGGGTACACCGTCGCCGTCCTGATCAGGAGCAGCAGGGGCTGCTGGCGCTGCGGGAGCGGCCGGTGCGGCTGCACGTGCAGGAGCCGGAGCTGATGCAGGAGCGGAAGGCGTTGAACTGTTGCCGCCGAAGCTGAACACCAGTGCTGTATCGATACCGTAGTCATGGTAATGCTCGTCCATGCCCCAGAATTTTCTGACTGCTGTTCTCCAGACCAGGTTGTCGTTGATCTGATATTTAACACCGGCACCGGCATCATATACAGTTTCTTCGTTCTGGCTGAAACGGTTGTGGCCAACACCGCCAACGACGAAAGTCGACAATGCGCCAATGTTGTAATCCAGGTTATAGAGCAGGTCGAGACGAGTGTGGAACACATCGTCATCAGGACCTGTACCGTCCAGATCCATATCAAATACATTGAGTTCACCGCTCAGTTTGTCGGTGAAATCATAACCCAGGCCCAACGTGAATCCGGTCTCATCGTCCAGCAGCCGATCCTTGTCGTAATCCATCCACTGCAGACCAGGGGCAATATAGAACTGTCCGGCGTCCGCAAGGGCCGCGCTGGGTGCTATAACGCCGACGCCTGCGGCGAACATCAGACTCAATGCTGTCAGGTAAGTTTTTTTCATGGCCTCTCCTTTGGTGTATCCAAGTGTAAAAAACGCGGCAATTATAGCCCACGCGCCCAGAGAATGCGTAGCGAATTCCTCGCAACAGCTATTGATCAGCAAATTTGTGATCTGTTTGGCGATTTCTGCACGCACTTCTTGCCAAATCTTCACCCCTTTTTTCATGAACCCAGACCTCACCCCGACTGTCCACAAATTGCAATAAAACTGTCATTTACATGACGCACAACTGCAACATTGCCGCACTAGCATGAGCCCTGACCAAATTTACCATGCAATCGTCCTATCACAGGACCTGACCTCAGGAGCCATCATGAACTTCAATCGCAAACAACTTTTTACTGGCATCGCCGCTGCAACCTTTGGGCTATCTGCATTGCTGGTGCAGGCTGCTGAACCCACCTTGACAGTCGCCACGGCCAACGGTGCCGCAACCACCGCAACATTCACTGGTGGAGCGACCATCAATAACGGTTCCACCTACGCGACATCAGCCGCCAGCAGCGCTGCGATCGATGTGACAGGCACTATCAACGTAGCAGCAGCAGATGTCGGCAAAACCGGCGGACTGATTGCTCTTGTACAGATTCCCGGACTGGGCGCATTCAAAATGGTCTCTGGCGGACTTTTCCTGCCTTGGAACGGCCAAGTAAGCGGACTCTCTCCCTTTGCTGTCAAGAAGCTGGGCACACAGGAACGTATCACGGTGATGAACGACCTGATTGGTGCCAACTCAAGCCTGGCAGGTCTGGATTTCCAGGTCTATTTCGGCTACTACACTAACAACAACATCAGCACTCTCGCGTACACCAGCTCTCCCGTGAGCTTTTCGATTGCCGCTACGCCTGCCGCTGGCTGCCCGACCAACACCAGAGCCTCTACCACTGGCGCCACTCACGAAGGCAAACCAGTTTGTGTGTTGACAGGCAGACTCACCAGCAACACTCACCTGAACGCGAATAACGTTTACCTGCTGGACGGCGCCGTTTTTGTCGGTGGAGACAACACCACTCCCGCGACGCTGACTATCGATGCAGGTACCAAGGTCATCGCTCCGGTAGGATTGAACTTCCTAGTGGTCAGCCGTGGTTCCAAGCTCATGGCCAACGGCAGCGAAGCCGCTCCGATTGTCTTTACTTACGACGACGAAGCGAACGCGACTGCTACCACAACCGGTCGCTGGGGTGGTCTGATCATCAACGGTAACGCACCAGTGAATGGTTGTGCTGCTGGTACAGCGCTGTGCGAGCTGGAAGGCGAGGGCTCTACAGGCAAATACGGCGGCAACACTCCGACTGACAGTAGCGGCGTTCTCAGCTATGTCATCGTCAAGTATCCCGGCCAGAACATCACTCCGACCAACGAGCTGAATGGCATTGCATTCCAGGGTGTTGGTAGCGGCACCGTCGTTGACTACGTTCAGGTACACGGCAGTTCCGATGACGGTGTCGAGTTCTTCGGCGGCTCTGTGAATGCCAAACACTTGATTCTGACCAGCAACGAAGACGATTCGTTCGACTGGACCTTCGGTTGGAACGGCAAAGTACAGCACGCAGTAATCAAGCAACGTACTGGCAACGGCGACCGTGGCATCGAGGCTGATAACAATGAGTTCGCTTTCGACTCACTGCCACGCTCCAAACCGACTCTGGCCAATTTCACTTTCATCGGCAAAGGTGTCGGTGGTCGAGGTATGGAATTGCGTCGCGGTACTGGTGCGAACATTCACAACGCTGTCGTGACTGGTTTCGACACTTACTGTCTGGACATCAACGATAACGCCACGTTCACCAACGGCGGCGCCAGTGCGACGACGCTGACCGGCCAGCTCACGATGACCAACACTCGCTTCTCCTGTGCCGTCAACTTCCTTGAGTCTGGCACAGACCCATGGCTGACCTCTGCCTGGTTCAGCGGTCAGGCTGGCAACAGCACTGGCACTGCGGATCTCTCGGGTGTCGTGAACGGCCCGACACTGAACGCGTTGACAGCGGCCACTTTGAGCGATGCTTTCTTCGACAAAGTGACACACATCGGTGCGGTGAAAAGCGCAGCAACCGACTGGACTGCGGGCTGGATGTTCGGTAACTGATCGCAGGACGCTTTCAAAACCGCAGTAACAAGGGGCGCCAATGGCGCCCCTTGTCTTTTAACGGAAATAAAAATTCCACAATTTTGCAACAATCTCTGCCAATTTGACCTTTCTGAAATATTTCTGTCATGTCCGCTCATTACAATTAGCTCGAATTCCAGATAAACCTCTTACTACGGACACGCCACTATGATCAAACGCGCTCTTCCTGCTGCAATCGCCATTGCGCTGAGCAATATGACTGTCATCGCCCAAGAGTTGGACAGCACTTCCGCCGCCTCTGCAGGTGGATCGACAATCGAAGCGAACACTTCGCAAATTGAAGAAATCGCTGTGATCGGGCGTTATGTGCCTGACGAGAAACGCAGCACATCTGCACTCTCCAGCGTCCTCAGCAACGAAGAATTCGCACGTTCAGGCGACACCAATATCGCGGAAGGACTGAAGCGCGTAGCCGGTATCAGTCTGGTAGGCGGCAAGTATGTGTATGTTCGCGGCCTGGGCGAAAGATACTCTTCTGCACTTCTGAACGGTTCCAGTATGCCGAGTCCAGAACCACTGAATCGTGTCATTCCACTCGACCTGTTTCCCAATGCCATCATGGACAGTGTCGTCGTGCAAAAGACCTACTCCGCACAGTTCCCGAGTGAATTCGGCGGCGGTGTTCTGCAGATGAAAACCAAAAAGAGCAGCGACGAATTCTTCTTCAACATCAGCAGCTCAGTAGGCATGACTGACGGCGCCACTTTCGAAAAAGGGCGTCAGGCTCAGACTGGAGACAAAGACTGGCTCGGTTACGATGACGGCGCGCGTGACATTCCTGCTCTGCTGAAACAGGCAACCGCCAATGGGCAACGTCTGCAGCGCAAAAACCCCTACCTCGATACCGGTGGCTACACCACTACAGAGCTGCAAGCCATCGGCCAGAGCCTCAATACCGATTACGATATGAACGGCAAGACACTGCCTGTAGATGCTGGCGCGACCGTGTCGCTGGGCAACTTTCACGACATTGGTGAATACCGCTTCAACTACCTCGCTGCGGTCGATTACAAAAACAGCTGGGACAATCACGAAATTGAACGTAATTCTTACAAAGTCAGTGGCATCGACGAACTGGTGAGAGAGAATGCTTTCACCTACTATGGCACTGAAAACAACGTTGATATCAGCTCCATTTTCTCTACCGGACTGGCGCTTTCAGAGAATCATTCGTTGAGCACAACCAGCATCATTCTGCGTCAATCCGACAACATTGCCGGCGAGCAGATCGGCTACTTTGGTGATGAAGGATTGGACAGCAAAATAGCCGAGATCGAGTTCATCGAGCGCGAACTGCTGTCGAATCAATTACAAGGCGATCACTACTTCCCTGATGCCAACGAATTGACTGTCACCTGGCGCTATAACCGCGCCACAGCAGACCGCAATGCGCCGGATACTCGTGAATATCGTTATGATCTCATCGATGATGAATACCGTTTCAATCTGCGTTCTGACGGCAATGTCCGTCGCTACAGCGAACTGGCTGACCTCAACACTGAGTATGCAGTGGATACCAACGCGGTGTTTTACGGACCTCTGGACGCCACGATCATCGTCTCCGGTGGTTATGCGAAACAGGACAGCGAGCGCGACTACGAGATTCGCCGCTTCAGCTTCTTCGAGCTGGGTGATGTGGTGAATGAACCCGGCTTCCTCAACCAACCGCTCTCGGCAATTCTGGCCCCTCAGAACATCAGTGAGGAAGGTTTCGAGTTGCGCGAAACGACACGACCAACTGACACCTATGCAGCTACACGCGCACTGGAAGCCTGGTACCTGCAGACAGAGTTGAATTTTTCCGACAGGATTCAATTGCTGGCGGGTGTCAGACAGGAAGATTATCAGCAGAATGTCAGCACGTTTGATCTGTTCCGCCCTGCCACCAGTATCGGCGCGGAACTGGCGAGCAGTGATCTTTTACCGGGAGTGACAGCGACTTACATTCTCGACAATCACCAGTTCCGCCTTGGCTACAGCGAGACAACGTCACGTCCTGATTTCCGTGAACTCTCGCCTGCCAGTTTCACGAATCCGGTCACTGGCTATGAAATGGTGGGGAATCCCGACCTGCGCATCGCCAGTATCAAAAACTACGATATGCGCTGGGAGTGGTACCTCAATGGTAGCGACAGCGTGTCTGTCGGGCTGTTCCTGAAGAACTTCGACTCGCCCATTGAGTCAGTCGTGCAACCGGGCGCCAACAGCGCGCGCAGCTACATCAATGCCGAGTCCGCCGAGAACAAGGGTGTCGAGTTTGAATTCCGCAAACAGTTCGATTTCCTCGGCGAGCGCTGGGAGAACTTCTATGCCTCCAGCAATATCTCCTACATAGAGTCCGAGGTCACCATTGGCGTCACAGAGCAGAATATTCTGACCAACAGCTCGCGCCCGCTGCAGGGGCAATCAGATTGGCTGTTCAACGGTCAGCTCGGTTATGACGACTTCAATGGCCTCACGGCGACACTGTTGTACAACTATGTCGGCGACCGTATTTACGAAGTAGGCATTCTGGGCGCACCAGACCTGATCGAAGAAGCACGCGGCGAATTGGATCTGGTGATCATCAAAGAATTCGGTGAACACTGGAAGCTCAATGTGAAGGCTCAGAATCTGCTTGATGAGCGCAAACAGATCACCCAAGGTGGATTGGTGGCAACCGGTTACTCCGAAGGCCGTACAGCGAGCCTGAAAATGGAGTATCGTTTCTGAACCAGAAGCCGTTGACAGGGCGGGTTTCACGTCCTGTCACATCGGTGTCATATAAATGTTATTTAATACTCTTACTGAAAATACAATCACTTACACACAAAATGGCAGTATGAGACCATGACTGAACCGAAGATTCTTATCGTTGATGACGAACCCGCCATCCGTGACATGATCGGCATTACCCTCGATCTCGCAGGCTTCAAAAGCACCACGGCAGAAACGGCACAGCACGCTTACGTGAGCATTGTCGATGATCGCCCGGACCTGATCCTGCTGGACTGGATGCTGCCGGGTGGCAGCGGTATCGAGCTGGCAAGACGCCTCAAGCGCGATGAGCTGACAGCCAACCTGCCCATCATCATGCTGACCGCCAAGACCAGTGAAGACAACAAGGTCCAGGGCCTAGACGTCGGCGTGGATGACTACGTCACCAAGCCTTTCTCACCTCGCGAACTGGTCGCTCGAATCAAGGCCGTGATGCGCAGGACCAGCGGCAATCAGCAGGACAAGGTCTTGCGGGTATTTGATCTCCAGCTGGACCCTTCCAGTCATCGCATCACCATTGAGGACAACCCTGTCGACATGGGGCCTACCGAATTCAAACTCCTCAAGTTTTTCATGACGCACCAGGAGAAAGTGTTCAGCCGCGATCATATTCAGGATCAGGTCTGGGGCGGCAATGTCTATCTGGAGGAGCGCACGATCGATGTGCATATCCGCCGTTTACGCAAGGCCCTCAGCTCAGTCGAAAGAACCAGCATCGACTACGCACGCCTGGTACAGACAGTGCGTGGCGCTGGCTACCGATTCTCCGTGAAGCCGTCCTGACGTTTATTTTGCGGGCCGTATTCGTTATAGT
The DNA here is from genome assembly GCA_040384465.1 of Pseudomonadota bacterium. Taxonomy (GTDB): domain Bacteria; phylum Pseudomonadota; class Gammaproteobacteria; order Pseudomonadales; family Pseudohongiellaceae; genus UBA5078. Next base: position 354,243 of record JAZKJF010000008.1, read on the forward strand.
GCCGCGCACTCGCACATACCTAAAGGAATTGCGCTTTGCTGCGTGACTGGCGTTCTGAACTGAACCACTTCCTGGTGCTGATAGCGGTGGCCACAGTGGTCGGATTGCTGGCAGGCAAGCTGACACTGGTGCTGCTGCTCGCAGTACTGGGTTACCTGGCACATACCGTGTACCAGCTGTACCGCCTATATGCTTGGCTCTACCGCCTGTCCGAGACCAATCAGGACGATCTGCCGGAGTCCAGCGGCATCTGGGGCAATGTCTTCGACGGCATCTACCGTCTGCAGCGCCGGGAGCGCGACGCGGCCAACTACCTCAGCAATATCCTCGACAAAGCCCAGGAATCATCTGCCGCTCTCGAAATGGCGGTGGTAATGATCAATCACAAGGGCACGCTCGAATGGTGGAACCTGGCAGCGGAAAAGCTCCTTGGGTTCCGTGCGGGCGATGACCGCCAGCAACCGGTCACCAATCTGTTGCGAGAACCGCGTTTCTTCGAGTACTTCGAGAGCGGCCGTTATAACGAACCCTTGAACATCCCTTCGCCCGTCAACAACAACGTCATGCTGGAGTTCCAGATCACCTCGTTCGGCGAAGGAGATCGCTTGATGCTGGTGCGTGACATTACCCAGATGCACAAGCTTGAACTCATGCGCAAAGACTTTGTCGGCAATGTCTCTCATGAGTTGCGTACCCCGATCACCGTGATCAATGGTTATCTGGAGGCACTGCTGGATCACAAGGAGAGTTTTCCACCACGCTGGGCCAGACCCCTGGAGCAGATGTCACAGCAGGGTCTGCGCATGGAGAACATCGTACGCGACCTGCTTACGCTGTCCCGTCTTGAAACCCAGTCTCTGCCCAAGCAATTGGACAAAGTGGATGTCGGAGGTTTATTGAGAGAAATCGGCAGCGAGGCGGGACAGGTGTTCGCGGACAAAGGTCACGAGTACGTGGTGGAGCTGGACGGTGCGTATTTCCTGAAAGGCAGCCTCAGTGAGCTTTACAGCGCGATATCCAACCTCACTTTCAATGCCGCCAAGTACACCCCGGCCAACGGCACAATCACGCTGAAGGCGTTCTTATCACCCGCTGGACTGGATATCGAAGTTGCGGACAATGGCGTGGGGATCGATTCCCAGCACATCCCCCGCCTCACCGAGCGCTTCTATCGTGTTGACGAGAGTCGCTCTACCGAGACCGGTGGTACCGGCCTCGGGCTTGCCATTGTCAAACATGTGCTGGTGCGGCATGGAGCGAAGCTTGAGATTCTCAGCCTGCCCGGCAAGGGCAGCCGTTTCATCTGTCATTTCCCGCAAGAGCGGCTGCTCCCGGCATCTGCTTAGAAACGGTACTCGAAGCCGACGCCGATCTGATCATTGTCGATTGAGTGATTGTCGGCACGAGTCAGGGTCATCAAGGCAAACAGTTTGGAATCCGCATTGAGATTGTAGTCCACACCCAGTGATGTCTGACGTGCCCCATCGCGGCGTTGATCGGACATACCGCTCTGCGCCTTCAGCACATACTTGTCCATGGTATAGGCCGCACTCACAAACACACCATCATTAGCGCCACGCGTATTGGTGCTGCTCTCCGAACGCTCATAGAGAGCACCCAGTTGCAGATCGCCTAACCGGTACTGAGTAACCAGACGCAGCACGTCGTTATTGTTCAGATTGTTGTCGACACCCACACCCGCGTAAAAAGCGCCCTCGGTATACGTGAGTGACGCAGAGGTGCTCTTGCTGAGACGCTCCCGCAGTCCATTCTGACCATCCAACAATGCTGAATAGGAGAACACAAAACCACCGATCTCGGGACTGATGTAATGCGCGACATCGTTTGGACGGTTCTCTGCAACCACGAGAGTGCGAATATCGCCGTCCAGGTCATTGAAGAGATCGATGCGGTTTTGCAACAGTTTGGTCGGCGTATCGTTACGGCCCGCCAGCAGCGTTCCGAATCCACCCTTTATGCCAAGGTAAGTATTACGCTGCGTAAGAGTTTTGTTATCGAAGGGACGATTGTCAGGATTCACCTGGTACTCTGCTTGATAGACGACCTCAAGGCCTTCCGTCACGGGCAAAGTCCCTTGCAAACCGATGCGCGAGGCGTTGCTGACAAACTCCGAATCGGAGCCATGATCTTTTGGTTGATTGTGAACAGCAGTGATGTTGATACGACCATAAAAAGTCGGTAACAGACTGCTCTCCTGCGCGCAAACCGGAATACTGAAACTGATGGCGGCCAACGCGCAAAGGGGTAAGGATCTTGTGACGTTCATGCAAAACTCTCCATTACATCATGCACTTCAGCAGTGCTTGTTTAGTTCCGGAGAGCATATTACTCATATATGACAATTCAATGACATTGTGACAGTTGTAAGAATTTTTTATTGCAAGACTGTAAAGTCGGCAACGAAAACTGTCACATTCACATCATTCGCTCTTGACCTGCTCCTCCAGTCCGGACAGTCCCAAGTGGCGAACATCGGTGCCCTTGACCAGATAGATGACGTGTTCGGCAATATTCTTGGCATGATCGCCCACGCGCTCCAGTGAGCGTAACGCCCACACGACATTCAATACTCGCGTGATACTGCGCGGGTCTTCGATCATGTAAGTAATCATTTCGCGCATCGCACTGCTGTACTCCATGTCGACGTTCACGTCTTCTTTGGCGACCGCAAGGGCAGCGTCAACGTCATAGCGGGCAAAGGCATCCAGAGCCATATGCACCATCTTGCGAACTCGTTCACCAATGTGGCGAATTTCGACGTAACCCTTCGAGGAGTCGCCCTGCTCTGTCAGTTCGATGGCCAGTCTGGCAATCTTCGCCGACTCATCTCCCACTCTCTCCAGATCGTTCACGGTTTTAATGATGGAGAGCACCAGACGCAAGTCACTGGCAGCGGGCTGTCGACGCACGAGAATGCGATTGCACTCCTCGTCAATCTTGACCTCCATGGCATTGATGGATGCATCATCCTCACCAACCAGTTGCCCGAGGCCACTGTCGGCAGTAATGATGGCATCGATCGCGTCAGCGAGTTGTTTCTCAACCATACCGCCCATCTCCAGCATGTTGTTCTTGATCTCTTCAAGATCAGAATTGAACTGTCTGGAAATGTGATGACTGTGGATCGTTGCGTCTTGTTTCATGTGGGATTCAACCTCAACCGTAACGGCCGGTAATGTAGTCTTCTGTCTGCTTCTGTGCGGGATTCGTAAAGATATTGTCTGCCGTATCAAACTCGATCAGCTTGCCCATGTACATGAACGCCGTGAAGTCCGAGACTCGTGCGGCCTGCTGCATGTTGTGGGTCACGATGATGATCGTGTAACGGTCTTTCAACTCGTTGATCAGCTCTTCGATTTTGAGCGTGGAGATTGGATCAAGCGCAGAGGCCGGTTCATCGAGAAGCAATACCTCTGGCTCTACAGCAACAGTTCTTGCAATGACCAGACGCTGCTGTTGTCCACCGGAAAGACCCAACGCACTCTCGTGCAGACGGTCTTTCACTTCTTCCCAGAGTGCGGCAGCTTTCAATGACTTTTCGACACTCTCGTCCAGCACGCGCTTCTTGTTCACACCCTGAATACGCAGACCGTAGGCAACGTTTTCATAAATGGATTTCGGGAAGGGGTTCGGTTTCTGGAACACCATGCCCACACGGCGACGCAAGTCGGCCACATCCACGGAACGATGATAAATATCTTCACCATCCAGCGTGATACTGCCCTTGATCGAACAGTTCTCCACCAGATCATTCATACGGTTGAAACAACGCAGCAGACTGGATTTACCACAACCGCTGGGGCCGATGAACGCTGTGACACGCTGGCTCGGAATACTCAAGTTGATGTCGGTCAGCGAGTGCGCAGCGCCATAGTACAAATTCAGATCGCTCACCCGCAGGCAGCTCGGCATGTCTTCCAGTGCCAGGCCATGATCATTGCCACCGATCTTCGACATGTCAATTTTCTTGAACTTCGAGCGGTTGGCTGGAGTGTACTCAGTATTCGATTCTGTCATTGCGACAACATCCGTTAGTAAGGTATTCAGTGTACTGTTTATGCAAAGTCTGTTTTTACATGTCCAGAGATTTGTACTTTTCGCGCAACCGATTACGAATAGACACTGCGAGCTGGTTCAGCACCGCCGTAATCATCACCAGCAACAACGCTGTGGCGAACACTAGTGGTCTCGCAGCTTCGACATTCGGACTCTGGAAGCCTACATCATAAATATGGAAACCAAGGTGCATGAATTTCTGGTCAAGGTGGAAATACGGATAATTGCCATCGAGGGGCAAAGCCGGAGCCAGTTTGACGACACCCACCAGCATCAGAGGCGCCACCTCGCCCGCTGCCCTGGCCACCGCCAGAATCAGACCAGTCATGATCGCCGGGCTTGCCATTGGCAACACCACTCGCCAGAGGGTTTCAAATTTGGTGGCACCAAGCGCCAGACTGCCTTCACGCAGACTGCGTGGAATACGCGACAATCCTTCTTCGGTGGAAACAATCACCACAGGCACGGTCAACAGCGCAAGCGTCAATGCAGCCCACAGCATCCCTGGAGTGCCGAACGTCGGCGCCGGCAAGGCTTCCGTGTAGAAAGCCTGATCCACTTCTGCACCCACAAAGTAAATGAAAAAACCAAGACCAAACACCCCATAAACAATCGATGGTACGCCGGCGAGATTGTTCACCGCGATGCGGATAATGCGGGTTAAGACCCCCTGACGGGCATATTCGCGCAGGTAGACTGCTGCAATGACACCAAAGGGTGTCACCAGTATCGACATCAGCAACACCATGATGACGGTGCCGAAAATCGCGGGAAAAATTCCGCCCTCAGTGTTGGCCTCACGTGGATCATCCGACAGGAATTCCCAAAGCTTCTGTGTGTACACGACCAGCTTGTTGCCGATGTGCATGCCATTCGGTTGATAGGCTCGCACGATCTCGGAAACCTCGATCTCCGTCTCCTGCCCGTTCATGGCCAGCATGACGACGGTGTCGCGTTCGATCTGTTCGTATAATTGCTGCAACTCTTCCTGCAACACGGCGTAACGGCTATCCCATTCCGCACGCTCAGCAGCGATCTCAGCCAGCGCTTCCGGTGTGTCCGTATTACGCAGCTCCAGGCCGCGCTGACGCAACCGCAATCGCTCCAGTGCGTAATTGACCTCACCGATTTCGCCTTTTTCCAGACTGGCGATTTCGTCGTGAATACCCAGTGCTCTGTCTACGCGAACGACCAGTGCATCCCAGGCCGCGCTATCTGCAGGATTGGCAGGATCACTGACAGCCACCGACACACCGGCTTCACGAACTTCACGGACATAACCGTAGAAATTGCCCCACTCCCAGCGTTCAAAAGCAGTGAGATTTTCCGGAAAACGCAGATCATCGAGGTAATCGGTCAGCAACCAAGTGAAGTCGTTGCCGTTCAAATCGCGGTTGCCAATTTTGACCAGCTCGCGCTCGTACATGAGCTGGCTGCCGGTGACAGGAATGCCCGAAGAAATAATCCGCTCGGCAGTGACTTCCTCACGCCCCACACGCTCACCGATGATCTCGCGCACCAAGGGTTCGCCGCTCTCTACAGGCTGTGAATACTGCGCCAGCATCAGGTCCTTCGGCCAGAAATGGCCCAGTCCGTTATAGGCCAGCAACATCAGCAATCCCACCGTCATGATGATGCTGATGGCGACGGCTCCGGCATTGATCCAGATCCACGGCGTACCGCTGGCAAAGAATTTCTTGAACGCTGTCATATGGTGCTGTACTTACGTCGTAGACGTTGTCTGATGATTTCTGCCAGTGTGTTCACCACAAAGGTAAACATGAACAGCACCAGCGCAGCGAGGAACAGGATGCGGTAGTGCGTGCTGGCTACTTCCGACTCAGGAATTTCCACGGCGATGTTGGCTGCCAGAGTCCGCATCCCTTCAAAAATATTGGCGTCCATGATCGGAGTGTTGCCGGTGGCCATCAGCACGATCATGGTTTCGCCGACTGCGCGCCCCATCCCGATCATCAGCGCAGAAAAAATACCGGGGCTGGCGGTCGGCAACACCACACGTCGCAGTGTCTGCCACGGCGTGGCGCCCAGCGCTAGAGAACCATAGGTCAATTGCTTGGGTACCGTGAACACAGCATCCTCGGCAATCGAGAAAATCGTCGGGATCACCGCAAAGCCCATTGCCAGGCCCACGACCATGGCATTGCGCTGATCGTAGGGAATGCCCATCTCGTTGGTCAGCCAGCTGCGCATGTCACCCGCGAAAAAAGCGACTTCAAGTGGCCCAGCGATCACAGACGACAACATACAAGCCAGTACTATGACCGGAATCAGCAGACCGGCCTCCCAACCATCGGGTACCTTGAAGCGCACTGAGTCCGGTAACCGCGTCCAGGCGAACGCCGCCACCACCACACTCACCGGCACTAGGACAAGAGTACTGAGAACACTCAGCAGATTGTTTTCCAGAAACGGGGCAAGCCAAAGACCGGCGAGGAAGCCCAGCACCACAGTCGGCATTGCCCCCATCAATTCCACCAAGGGTTTGACGTTGCGGCGCATGGCTGGTGCCATGAAGTAACCCGTAAAAATTGCTCCGCAGACTGCCAGTGGAGCCGCCAGCAACAGCGCGTAAAAGGCCGCTTTCAGTGTGCCGAAGGCTAATGGTGCAAGGCTGTACTTGGGTTCAAAATCATTATTCGCAGCGGAGGACTGCCAGATATATTCCGGCTCCTGATAGTTTTCGTACCAGACTTTCTGCCAGAGCGCTTCCCATGAAACCTCGGGATGCTCGTTCTCAACGCTCCAGAACACCACACTGCCATCGGCATTTTCAATCAGGACGCCATCACCACGGGCCGAGACTGCCAGTGACACGGGCTCACCAGTACTCAAGCGCTCAAACGCAACCTGGCGATGGGCGGTGGAATTGTAGATACCAAGATAACCATCGTCGTTGATGGTCATGAAATTCTTGCGACGCTGCTCCGGGCTCACAGCAAGTACACGGCTGCCCGCTTCAATACCGGCATCAAACTCCCGGACTTTCTCGATCGCCATTTCGCCGTCACGGCGAACGAGGAACCACTGAGCCACGCCTCCTGCGCTGTCCCCAACCAGCAAGGAGATTCCCCCGAGCAGGAAATCGACTGCTGTAATCTGGCGTCCTGCCTCGACAAGTGCCACTTCGTCTTCGATCTCTGGCACGCCGCCATTGAATGCAGGACGGGTATCCAGCAAGCTGAGATTTCCAGCCGTTCCGATGGAGAACAGCCAGCGACGATCCGCATCCAGATACAGCTGATCTACTTCCGGCAACACGCCGTCGATAGTCGCGACCTCAGTCTCCCAACCCGCCGCCGCAGCGCCACCGCTGAAAGCCGAGAACAAATTGGTTTCCTTGCTTGCTTGCAGCAGCGTGACAACACCTTGTGCATTGGTACCGGCTAGCATCAATTCGCCGGTGCCGGAGCGCACGCTCAGTTTCGTCACGGCCTGCTGATCAAACAGCGGGTAGACATTCTCACCGAAGGGATAACTTACCTCAGGGAACACCTGACGCTCGTTGTTCTCGCCAAAACTGACTTCATAGCCATACTGGGCTATCAGAACTCCCCCGCCGGATAAACCCAGAGCGAAGATGCCACTGACATCCGTGTCCAGCGCGAAGCTGCTGATCGTCTGACCGGCAGGAATGAGCAGCGGAATGCTACTGATCAACTGCCCATTGGCGGTATCGAAATAGACTGCCTGGCCATCGGCGCCCAGGCGTACACCGACTTCGAGACGCTCCTCCAGTGCCAGATGCAGGGCCGGAGCCCTGGCTTCCTCAGGCAGACGGAATTCACTGACAGGCTGAATGACTGCGCCTTTGAACAGAGGCATCACTTCATACACCAGATACAGGAAGATCATCAGCACAGCGGCAATGACACTCATACCACCGATCGCAATGCTGACGGTGGCGAGTTTGTCCTTGAAGTGGCGGAAGCGGCGCCTCGACAGCGTGGCAGCCGATGCTGGGAATGCAGAACCTGCCACGGCAGTGGCGGGAGAAGAAGTATTTGTCACAGGAAGCTCAGTCATGGGGTGGCAGTGTATTACGGATTTATTACAGTTTCATGACAAAAGGTCTAATGACTTGGTATCAATCGCATGCCCCAGACCACAATCTGCCAGACCTGACAAGGCAAGAGGCTCGCCTGCTGCGAGCCTCTTGCCTTGCACTGGACCTTAGAGGCCCAAGCCGCTCATTGTCTGCTCGACCACGTTGGACGGCAACGGAATGTAACCGTCTTTCAGCACCACTGCCTGCCCTGTTTTGGACAACACCAGCTTGATGAACTCGCTTTCCAGCGGAGCCAATGGCTTGTTTGGTTCTTTGTTGACGTACACGAAGAGGAAACGGGCGAGCGGGTAATTGCCAGCGATGGCATTTTCCGCTGTGGCAGCATAGAACTCACCGCCCTCTTCCTTGGCGATCGGCAAGGCCTTGACACTGGAGGTCGTATAACCAAGCCCTGAATAGCCGATACCATTGAGTGAAGTACTGACCGACTGCACTACGGATGCAGACCCGGGCTGCTCATTCACAGAGTTTTTGAAGTCGCCAGTACACAAGGCCGTTTCCTTGAAATACCCGTAAGTCCCGGATACAGAGTTACGCCCGAATATCTGCACATCACGGCGCACCCAAGCATCGGCCAAACCCAACTGCCCCCAGGTATCGACGACTTCACTGTGACCGCACTTCAGGGTCGAGGAAAACACCGCATCGACCTGAGGCAGCGTCATGCCTTCCAGGGGGTTGTCCTTGTGCACAAACACCGCCAACGCATCGATCGCGACAGGAATGGCAGTGGGCTTGTAGCCGTATTTGTTCTCGAAAGCCTCGATCTCGTTGTCTTTCATCTCACGGCTCATCGGCCCCATGTTCGCGGTGCCTTCAGTCAATGCGGGTGGCGCTGTAGAAGAACCTGCCGCCTGGATCTGAATATTAACATTGGGGTAGAAGCGCTTGAACTCTTCAGCCCACAACGTCATGAGATTCGCCAGCGTATCCGAGCCAACGCTGGAGAAGTTACCCGAGACACCGCTTGCTGCGGTGTATTCCGGAAGGCCTGCATCCACATCGGCAGCCAGGGTTGCGGTACTGCACAAACTGCCTAATAGCAGGGCCAGTGGTCTAATCGTGCTCTTTAGTTGCATCGCGATTCTCCGCGTAGATTGATTCAGCATGGTGATCGTTACTGGCGCCACTATATGGCGATTGTGTGACAGTAATATGACAATCAGAGCCATTCAGCACCAGATTATGCGCGCGACTCTTTATAGTGAAGGCTGCTCTGCAATCTAACTGTCACTTTCAACTGACCTGCTCTCATGTAGAATGCCTTCAAGCCCTCTGACACAGATACAAGAGCCAGAATGAACACTCGAAAAGAACTTTCCTCTCTGGAACAAGTGACCGAAGTCGCAGTAGCAGACACCCTACCGCCTGCTACTGACTCCGGTGACAAAGCCGAATTGACATCCGCATTGCTGGAACCCGTGGCATTGGAGCCTGCCGTATCAGATACCGCTGCCACTACCGCCACCGACGAGAGCGATGACGTAAAACCAGTAGCCAGAGTCACACCAGGCCCCCATGTTGATCTGAGCAGCGACGAACTCTACCTGAACAGAGAGCTTAGCTATTTCCAGTTCAACCTGCGCGTGCTGGAGCAGGCCCGGGATCCCAAGCATCCCTTGCTCGAACGCCTGATGTTCCTCCTCATTTTCAGTTCAAATCTGGATGAGTTCTACGAAATACGGATCTCCGGCCTGAAAAAGCAGATGGAGTTCGGGCGTCAGCGCCCCGGCCCCGATGGCAAGTACCCGGACGAAATCCTGAAAGAGATCAACCAGCAGGTGCGTGTGGCCTTGCAACAGCAATACCGCATCCTGAATGAAGACCTGTTCCCTTCGCTGGCAGAGAAGAACATACGCTTCCTGTACCGCCACGAATGGAACAAGAAACTCGCCCTGTGGGTCAGGGACTATTTCCGTGATGAAGTGTTGCCGGTCATCAGTCCTCTGGGACTCGACCCTGCCCACCCATTCCCACGCCTGGTCAACAAGAGCCTCAACTTCATTCTTTCGCTTGAGGGCAAGGACGCCTTTGGTCGCGACAGTGGCCTGGCCATTGTGCCAGCGCCCCGCTCACTGCCACGCCTGATCAAAGTGCCGGCAAGCATCATCCCCAAGGGCGACAACTTCATCTTCCTGTCCTCCATCATTCATGCCCACGTGGGCGAGTTCTTCCCCGGCATGACCGTGAAGGAGTGCCATCAGTTCCGCGTAACGCGCAACTCGGACCTAGAGATGTCCAATGTCGAGGTAGAAGATGTCGCCAGCGCCCTGCAGGGTGAACTGCACCTGCGTCGCTTCGGGACTGCAGCCAAACTGGAGGTAGGAGCGGCCTGCCCGCAGGAGCTCACCGACTTTCTGTTGCAACGCTTCAATCTGACCGAGGATGAGCTGTTCAGGCTGGACGGCCCGGTCAACATGCAACGCCTGATGACGCTCACCAGCATGGTGAATCGACCGGACCTGTGCTTCCCGACCTTTACCCCGGGCACGCCACCAGCACTGGAAGAAGGCAACTGCATCTTTACCGCCGTGACGCGTGAAGACCAGCTGCTCATGCATCCGTTCCAGTCCTTCCTGCCGATCATCGACTGGGTTCGGCAAGCGGCCAAAGATCCTGCGGTACTTTCCATCAAGCAGACCCTGTACCGCACCAACGAATCCTCTGAGCTGGTGGAAGCACTCTCGGAAGCGGCGCGCAACGGCAAGGAGGTGACGGTGGTCATTGAGCTGCGCGCCCGTTTTGACGAGAAGGAAAACATCCAGTTCGCCAGCAGGCTGCAGGAAGCTGGCGCTGTGGTGGTCTACGGCGTGATGGGCTACAAGACGCACGCCAAGATGCTGCTGATCGTGCGCCGCGAAGGTGGCAAGCTCAAACGCTACGCGCACCTGGGCACCGGCAACTATCACCGCAAGACCTCACTGGTCTACACCGACTACGGATTGATGACTTGTGACGAAGTGCTCTGCGCAGATGTCCACAAGGTCTTCCAGCAGATCACCGGCATGGGCAAACGCATCATCCCCGATGTGATGATTCATGCGCCATTCCGACTCAAGAAGTCCCTGATTCGCATGATTCAGCATGAGAGGAATATGGCAGCGGAAGGCAAACCAGCACGCATCATTGCGAAGATGAACTCGCTGACCGACCCGGACATCATTCGCGAGCTTTATGCCGCCTCCCGCGCTGGTGTCAAGATCGACCTGATTATCCGGGGTATCTGCTGCCTGAAGCCGGGTCTGCCCAACATCTCCGAGAATATCCGCGTGGTCTCGATCATCGGCCGCTTCCTGGAACATTCCCGGGTGTTCTATTTCGAGAACAATCTGCAGCAGTTGTACTGTTCAAGCGCCGACTGGATGGAGCGAAATCTCATGCACCGCATCGAGGTCGCCTTCCCTATTCAGAAGAAGAAGCTAGCCCATCGGATACTGGAAGAGTTGGGGATGTATCTCACTGATCGTAGTCAGAGCTGGGAGTTGCAGTCTGATGGCCGCTATCTGAAACTTGAGTCGGAAGAGCGCAATCCACGTGAGTCAGTACAGATGCGTTTGCTCAAGCAATTGGCAACGGTGCGTTACAAAGCTGGTTGACGACTGATGCGCGGAAGAGTGTCGCCGTCCAGCAGCGACGTATCCGTGCCCTTGCGCATCATGAATTCCAGCATTCCTTCCCGCAGCGCCGTTGGGCTGAATGTAATGTGCTGCAGATCGAAGGTCTGCATCAGCCCCGTCAGGACCGCCCAGCCCGGCATCAAGAGATCCTTGCGGCGGTCCTTCAAACCAGGCAACAGAAGCTCAGGGTCGGCAGCACAAGCGATCACGTCTGCTTTTAGGCGCTGCAAAGCTGCCAGTGTGATACCGCCATCACTGTCAGTGTAACCACCCTGCTGACAGACCAGACTGAGCATCTTGGCCGTTCCCGACGAGGCGTAAATCTCAGTGCACGGGTAGCGGAGCACGTCATCACGCACACCAGCAAACACTTTTTCGGCTTCCGCTGTCGCCGTTGCGAGCAACCCCTCCAGCGCAGCAGCGTCGGTCGGTAAGGGTTTGAAGAATCTGTCACGCCAGCTGACACAACCTATCGGCAAGCTTTGCGTCACATGCCGCAACTCGCCACTGCCAATGATGACTTCGGTGCTGCCACCGCCGATGTCGATGACCATACGAGTTGCATCACTGCTGGGTAACCCTGAGAGTACACCGGCATAGACCAGAATCGCTTCCTGGTAGCCGGAAATAACGGAGACATCCAGACCCAACTCTTTCGCCTGAGCCAGAAATTCCGGAGCATTGCGCGCCAGTCTGAGTGCATTGGTCCCCAGAGCCCAATACCGGCGCACTGGATGACGGGCCATGGCGGCCGCAAATTCCCGCAAGCAGTCGATACCCCGTGCAAACGCGGCAGGCGATATCTCCCCAGTCAGAGGAACACCCTCGCCCAATTGCACAATACTGCTGAAACGCTCAACGATCTGGCTCCTACCATCCTGCCACTCTGCAATCAGCAGGTGGAAGCTGTTGGAGCCCAGATCTATACATGCATACATAGTGGAATTCGTCCGCCTGAAGTGACTCAACTTTCATCATACAGCCGGACTATGTCAAGGCGATGACACGACCATCCTTAAATCATGGCTTGCTGGTAGTTTTCGATGCCAATCTTGTCGATCAACTGCATCTGGGTCTCCAGCCAGTCCACGTGCTCCTCTTCACTGCGCAGAATGGCAGCCAGAAGGTCGCGGCTCACGTAATCCTGCACCGACTCCGCATAGGCAATGCCATCTTTCAGAGTAGGCAGTGCCAACATCTCCAGCTTCAGATCGCACTCGAGCATTTCTCTGGTGTGTTCACCGATCATCAGCTTGCCGAGGTTTTGCAGGTTGGGCAGGCCTTCCAGGAAAAGAATGCGACCAATCAACTCGTCCGCATGCTTCATCTCGTCTATGGATTCTTCGTACTCTTTACTGGCAAGCTTCCCCAGCCCCCACTCCCGGTACATGCGTGAGTGCAGGAAGTACTGATTGATGGCGATCAGCTCATTACCGAGCGCCTTGTTGAGGTGTTTGATGACTGTCGCGTCTGCTTTCATGATCGATTCCTTTGCTATCAATTCAGCCGCTAGAGTGTGCTTTCAGGCCGTTCTTGTCAAGCTGGGCAAGTTTCGTAACATATTGAAAGTAATGAGAAACAAACTCATTCACCATAAGGTGCGCGTCACGGAAGGATGGTATTGCAGAGGGGTTTTACGAATATTGCAGAAGGATTTTCAGACAGCGACCGCGTTCACGAAAGAGGCTACCCCTTTGAACTCACTGACAATACTGCGCGCATGCTTGCCACATTTTCCACAGTCAGAAGCGACGCCCAATTTGTCACGCAAGTCTGCCATGCGACTGGCACCTTCACGGCACACTTCACGAATCTGGCTATCGGTAATCTGGCGGCAGATGCAAACGTACATGGGATATCCTCAAAGTTGTCAAATCATAAACCGTAATGAGAATGATTGTCAACCGTAACCGTCGAGGGTTCACACTGCTCCCGCCGACCGCAACTCTTCATGCTAAGATGCCAGCCTTTGGCAAATTCACCCCCATATCAAAGCAGTTCGCGCAAGGTCACAAGATTGTTTAAGCACACACTGAAAGAAAATCCCCTGCCAATTGGCCGTTATCTTCTTATCGGTTTCCTGCTGATTGCGGGATTGAAGATTGTGCTCGCGGCGGCGCTCGACCTGTACAGCGACGAAATATTTTATTGGCAAGCCTCGACTCGGCCTGCCCTGGCGTATAGCGATCTCCCTTTCATGGCAGCCCTGCTCTCCGGCCTGGGAACCACCTTGTTCGGAAATTCCGCCTTCGCTGTACGCACTTTCTTTCTGCTGCTAGGCACCTCGATTCCTCTTTTGATTTACTGGGTGGCGAGCCCCTTGATGCCACGCAGACAGGCTCAAGAAGCAGCAGCCCTGAGTCTTTGCTTACCGCTGGGGGCGTTTCTTGGCTTGCTCGCAGTGCCAGACGTGCCTTTGCTGTTTTTAGGGCTTTTGCTGATCGGCAGTCTAGAGCGGGCCACCCGCCTAAACTCTATCACCTACTGGCTGGCGACCGGAGCGGTTGCAGCACTGGGTGTCAGCACGCATTACCGCTTCGCCCTGTACATTCTGGCTGGTTTCATTTTTCTGGTCAGTTTCAAAGACCTGCACAGGCATTGGAAAAGTCCTGGTCTGTGGTTGGCTTTTGGTCTGTTGCTACTGGGTCTTTACCCAACGCTGGCATTCAATCTGAACAATCAGCTCAGCGGCATCGATTATCATCTGCTGGAACGACATCCCTGGGAGTTTCAGGCAGAAGGACTGCTACACCCATTCAAACAGGCCTTGCTGGTTACTCCTCTGCTCTATGCGGCACTGCTCTACACATTATTCGTTCTTCTGCAAAAAGCCCGGCAGGGGGATTCGCGGCATGGACTTTTTGCCGTGTTCGCACTCGTCAATCTGGGCGTTTATCTCGTTCTGGCTCCTTGGGCAGACAGCACACGGACATCAATCCACTGGCCTCTCTCAGGTTATCTGCCGTTACTGGTTTTTCTACCCGAAACACTGCGGGAATTTCACCAGAGACTATCCAGCAAATTTGGCATACGACAAGCTTCCCGCCTCATCACCGTGACAGTCGCTCTGGGTTTCATGGGATCGGTAGTCGCTCTGCTGGGAGTCGGATCGCAAAGTTTGCAGGAGCAGCTGCGCCCGCTATTGGGCAAAGGGGTTCTCTCCAACAAGATGGCAGGCTGGAGAGAATTGAATGATCACGTCAATACTCTGCTGGAGCGCCAGACATCGAGCAACGACTGGGTACTCATCACCGACAATTACTACACGGGAGCACAACTCGAACTGGGCCTGGATGCCATGCTCCCGATCTACAACATAGACACAGACAAGGCGGTCCGCGACGGCAGAGCGGTGCAATATGAACTGTGGGGAAACAATGCGACGGGATTGATACGAGAAACTGGTAGAAATGCGCTTTTTATCAGCGAAGACAGCACGCTGACGGTACCCGACAAGATTGCGACTCTTGCGCGCGCCTGCAGTCAATTAGCCCGTCTTGAATTCATTGAGCAGCTAACACTTTTCGACGGAGAAAAGATTTTCAGTTTCTACAAGGGAGAGCAGATTGGAGGTAGCGCAACGGGTCCGTGCCCCTTGCCCACTCTGGGCTGGTTGGATCAACCTCAACCTGGGCAGGAAATCACCGGTACGCTGGAACTCTCAGGTTGGGCGATCAACGAAGGACTGGGTGTGCGCGGCATCGAGGTTCTGATCAATGATCAAGTCATCGGGACTGCGAACTACGGCATTCCCAGAGCGGATGTGGTGGACGCCATGGGCGTCAAAGCAGATCCGAATGCACCCAATCTGGGCTTCAACGGGTCGTTACCCTTGGATTCTGTAGCGGAAGGTGAGGCTCGTTTGACACTACGCGTCGTCGGCAATTCTGGTGAAGTTCAGGTATTCGGCGCCAGAAACATCACCGTGACACGTTGATGGCCACACCAGCACCGGAAGCAAGGCGGCGGTGCTCTGCATTCAGAAAGGGTTGAGGATTTCTACTGCAATCTTCCATTCCCCGGACTCGGTCAGTCCAGACTCCGTAAATCGCCAGAATCGCAGATAATTGAAGCTGGAACCATCGGCGCTCATGGTACCGTATGTGTAGCCGACATCCCCGGATTCTGCCATGTACGCACCTCCAGGTTGATGCGTCAGCTCAGACATCGCAACCTGCTTGTCCATGAATGCGCCATACACCACACCACCTGCTTCACTGCCAATGCCTGGCACCATTCCTGGGACATAGATGCGTTGATTGTCGAGACCGTAGCGCAGCATTGCGCGACGCCCACCCCGGAAGTTTATGGCTCTCACAAATAATTCTTCGGCAGCTACCAGCGATTCCAGTGTGTTATTCGCGGTGAGGCTCTCGGGAGCAGATTCCGCGAGAGCTCGCTCCGACTCTCTGAGATTTGCTTCAACATCAAGACTCAACACGCCAGGAACGCGAACGGTAATATCCGCCAGCATGCGCCATTCATTGTCGAATTTGCGCCAGATGGTGACGAAATGGCCATGCACACGACGCAGCTCACCGTCGGATTCCATGGTGTATCGGTAGGGACCAGTCGTCAGGCCAAGATCGCCGGCACGTGAGAATTCGATGTAGTTGGCGCGGGACTCAAGCGTGGCGCTTCCACGTGCAGGGTCTACCGCCTGGTAGGTTCCCTCGGCTTCGACGGGCCCACGACGAAAGACAACAGCTCCCTCACCAAATGCGTTCAGAAATGCCTGATTGAAACCCTGGATTCTTGAACGTTCAGCGAGTTTGTTATCCGTCTCTCTCAAGCTCTGCCATATTGCTGCTGGCTCATCCGCCTCTGCAACGACTTGTGCAACTACCGAAGATGAGGCAAGAAACGTAATGGAAGCCAGAAGTGCAACTTGTAACGATTTCATGGTTACACCACTTTTAGATCGCTCTGGTATCGTAACGCACCAGTTTGGTTACCGAAGTATGTACCATTACGAAGAAGAGGTACAGCCGTCGTCGGAAATATTACTGCCCGCAATCTCTCTCAAGAGACGCGGGCAGTTGGCCTCAACAAGCTGTCCGGTAGGTCTTCAGTCAACCATCATCCAAAACGTCGACTATTGCTGTTCGGCTCATCACCGAGGCGGAACTGGCCGACTAATTCATTGAGTGACACCAGCAACTCATTCACGTCGCGGTGATAATTCTGGCACTCTTTGTAGTCATCGGCATTGAGCTTGCCGTCTCCGGCAATCTTGACGCTGCTCTTGGCAATTTCATCAGTCACATCGGACTGCTGCTTCACGGCAGCGGCGATATCACGATTGCGGTTAGCAATAAGTTCCACCGACTCCAGTACTGAATCAAGCAATTCATTCGCCGAATTCGCCGCACCTACGCAATCACGCGAGAGACTCACACCGTTGTCCATAGCAGACACAATCTCGGAGGTATTGGCCTGCAGATTCTCAATAATGATGTTGATTTCCTGAGTTGACGATTGCGTCTTCTGCGCCAGACTGCGCACTTCATCCGCCACCACAGCAAACCCACGTCCCTGCTCGCCTGCTCTGGCGGCTTCGATCGCCGCATTGAGTGCCAACAGGTTCGTTTGCTCTGCAATTCCTTTGATCACTTCGAGAACGGAATTCACTTTCTCGTTATGATTGCGCATGTCATGCACTTTCTGCTGAATGGACGAAAGCGAACCGGATAGTTTTTCGACGGAAGTGCGGGTCTTGGACACCGCCATGGTAGCCTTCTGGGTCGCGCCATTCGCTTCCGTGGCTGCCTCTACACTGGCCTGTGCCCCATCGGCCACATCGGCCAAAGAGGAGGACAGTTCTGTAGTAGAGGACGCCAGCATTTCGGTCTCAGTCAACTGTGCCGCAGAGCGATGTGCAGTACGTTCGATCATCACCGAGAACTGACCTGACTTCTGCGTCACTTCCTGATTGGTCTCCAGCACCTGTCGAATAATGGTGCTGAGTTTGCCAACGAAGGTGTTGAAACCCCTGCCGAGTTCGGACAGTTCGTCCTGACCGCTATCACTGAGACGTCGCGACAGATCACCTGACCCCTCGGCAATGTCCTTCATGTAGTGGTTGGCTTGCTGGAGTGGTTGCGTGATGGATCGGGAGATCATGAGCGCACAGAAACTCAACGCGGCCAGTATCAAGACTATCACCAGTGCAGATTGCAGAGCCCAGGCAATAAAATCTGCCATCACATCATTCAGGTAGATACCATTGATAATGACCCAACCCCACGGCTCGAAAAGTTCGGAATACACACGTTTCAGTTCAGCATTGGGGTTCGCCAGCGGGTGATCCACAAAAGTCAGCGAGTGATACCCGAACTCAGCTTCAGTCGCATAGAGGTACTCCGAAAAGCCAGTGTAGCGATCCCCGGTATACCGCCGAATGATTTCCGGCATGGTGGGAGAGGCGTCACGATAGCCGCTCTGCTCCATACGCTGATCTTGAGAAATCGCCGTTGTCTGCATGCGCGCCCGCACCTCCTCGTCAGTGCCGGTATAAGCATCTGTCCCAAGGATAGGATGTGCAGCAAGTGTTCCCTGCCGGTGATAGACGAGAATATAGTTACGCTCGTCAACCGCAGATTTATTCACCATTTCCCTGCCGAGACGCTTGGCTTCTATCTCGTCAAGTTCTCCAGCCTGCACTTTTTCATAAAGGCCTTCGAGATAATGGTGTACCGTTTTGACCTGGTTGACACTGCCTTGCTCAAGCTGTTCGATGAACTTGACCCGCGCTTGCAGCAATAACGTGGCACTGAGCCCGAGTATTGCGACAACACTCAGTATGACAATAATCCAGATTTTTAAACGAATAGTCAGATTCTTTAACATGGGCGTCTCCAGCTGACTTCTTATAATGGGCAATAAATACTGCGTTAAACTTCAGTATCATGATTAGGTAGCGACCAACTGCTGGAATTCATTAGTCACTGCTGTACACTTTTTTTCCAATCAACCGTCAGCTTAGCGGATTAAAAGACCACAACTCCTTGAATTAAAAGCAGAAGCAAACTAAGCTCCGAACGTTGACCTTCCCAACCCCGGTATCCGAACGTGCGATCCCTGAACCTCTCAAGAATACTCTGCCTGTTTCTGCTGTGTGCCTGCACCGCAGGTGTTGCCCAACCTACAAATGTCCTTGAGGCTGACTCTCCTAAAATCAGTCCTTTCACAGAATATTACGAGGATCCTACTGGTCGATTGACAGTGGATGATGTCGTCTCTCCAGAGTTTGATGTCAACTTTATCGACAATGGCACCGATGAATTACACTTCGGTCTCACTCGCTCAGTGTACTGGGTACGCTTCAGTATCGACTGGGTTGGGTCAGCACTTGAGAACGGATGGGTATTGGAAGTCGGTCCACCCAAACATGTTGAAGGTATCGCTCGCGGCGGTTTGGACATCTTCGTATTCGATTCCAATGGTAATCAGGTTGCCACACAGCGCTTCGGCCGCTATGACCATCCTCGGGAGCTCAAGACTCTCAGTGGCGGTTTCGCACTGAAACTGAATCCAGAAACAGACCGACGGGTTTACCTGCGGATCGAAACGGCACGGGACCTCCGTGTCCCTATCACACTGTGGCAGGAAAACGCATTCCGTGACTATGAGGTCAACGCCAATACCGCACTAGGCATCACCTACGGCATCCTGCTGGCGATGATTGTCTATAATCTGTTCCTCTACGTTTCGATTCGCGAAAGCTCCTATTTTTATTATGTTCTGGCAATCATCAGCCAACTGGCCTTTCTATTCCTTGACTCTAAACATGCACGCTTCATTAACGATTCTTTATGGATCAACCCTTGGTTGATCAACATGGCCGAGCGGGATATCTACATCCTTCTGGGCATCACGACGCTGCAGTTTCACCGCTGTCTGCTGCAGGTCTGGACATACAACCCTGCGCTGGATCGGCTTATCAAAGGGTTGATTCTGATATTCTTCATGGTGCTGCCCGTCTCTCTGCTTAGCGATGAAAAGATATTCCAAAGCCTTTATCTGGCCTTGATCATTGCAGCAATATTGCTGGTGATTTTTACCAATACCGACGCTATTCGACGCGGCATTGCAACGGCCAAAGTCCATCTCGCCGCCACCTCAATAGTATTGCTGGGTGCCAGCGTACAAATGTCGTTCCAGGTATGGAGCCTGCTACCAAGCCATTGGATTACGGCGCATGCATACAAAACCAGCCTGCTAGCTCATGCCTTGCTGCTGTCGTTCGGGCTGGCGTTCCGATACAACATGCTACGCAAGGAAAAAGAAGAGGCGCAGTGGCTGGCAATTGAGAATCTTCGAAAGTCAGATCGCATCAAGGATGAACTGCTTGCCAACATCTCTCATGAGCTGAGAACGCCAGTGTATGGCATCAATGGCCTTGCAGAGATGGCATTGCGCAGCGTAAACAACACCGATGGAGGTGCGGCAAGAACCGTCAAACAAAATCTCGAATTGATCAGCAACAGTGGCGCCAGGCTGATTGGTCTGATCGATAACCTGCTGGACTTTTCAGCAGTACGGCACAATGCCCTCCCCTTGAACCTCAAAGCTGTCGACTTGCGCAGCCTTACCAGTCTTGTTCTGGCCATCACTGCCCCTATGTCTGCGGAGAAATCCCTCAACGTCATCAACAACATCCCTTCCGATCTGCCACCAGCACTGGCTGACGAGGACCGACTACATCAGGTCTTGCTCAATCTGGTCTCGAACGCCACCAAATTCACCGATTCGGGAGATATTCGTATCTCTGCGAGCCTGGTGCAACCGGACAGCATTCGGATCACTGTCAGCGACACCGGTAGAGGAATCTCGCGCGAGGATCAAAATGTCATATTCAACGCCTTTGAAAAGGGGACCGGTGCAGCCGATGGGCGGGGTGGGGTGGGGCTTGGACTCGCTATCTCTCGCAGTCTGGTGAAATTGCACGGCAGTGATTTGACAGTACACAGTGAACTGGGTAAAGGCTCACACTTCAGTTTTGTCTTACCCACAGCAGAAGTATCCCGGCACAAGCTCAACCCGACGGCCAACCATCTCCTGATTCGACGCTCCGACTCCTCCCATTCATTAGTTGAGAACGATGTTTTGGCTGTACCCGCCGGACACAGCCCAACTGGCGAGAAAGGAAGTGCCGCCGCACGCATACTGATCGTTGACGACGAAGGGACTAACCGCATTCTGATGGCACAACAGCTGGAAGGCTATGTCGTCGAGCAAGCCAGTAGCGGTCCGGACGCTCTGGCAGCAATACACAGACAGAAGCCTGACCTCATATTGCTGGACCTTATGATGCCAGGAATGAACGGATACGAGACGTGCCAGGCAATCCGGAAGCTTTACAGCCAGGTAGAACTGCCTATTGTAATCGTCACTGCCAGAAACCATCTGGAGGACCTTACGCATGGCTTTCAGACTGGCGCCAATGATTTTCTAGCCAAACCATTTTATGCGGACGAGCTATTAGCCCGAGTGTCCAACCAGCTCAAACTGGTAGAACTGCAACGGATAGACCTCGATAACGCACTCCTGAAAGATCAGATTGCAAGTTATGTTGCGGCAGACCAGCAGTTGCGCGCCGCAACCGAACAATTGCAGAGACTGTTAGAAGGCATGTCAGCCGGGATCATCGCCTTCACTTATCCTGGAGTTATTACCTATCTTAACCAGCGAGCTGCGCAATACTTGCGTATTCAGACTGAAGGACTTCAGGGTCAACTTCTCACCAGAATTCTGCCAGAAGGAAAATCCAACCAAGCTCTGCTGGACATTCTCTCGGCGTGGGAAGCCGGTGACCAGATCACGAATGGTGACCAACCTGTTGATGTCGAAATCTGCCTTCCTGAACAACTGGGGCATTTTCCCAGCCCGAAACTGAAGGCCAGATTATCTCTACTAAGCGATGACGACAGCACAGGTATGCTGATATTGGAGCCCGTCGCCGCTGGTAGCAACGAGGTAGGAGCACATAAAGATGATATAGACATGCTGCAAGTGCTGGAGCTGGCACAGAGGCATGTGCGCAACCTGGGCACGCGGCTGAAAATGCTGACGCCCCATGAACTTCAGACATTACCCGAATTGCTCGACAAATTGACCGGCCTCAATTCCACGCTTGATATGCTGGACAAGGAACTACCTGTCGCCACGGTGCAAGACGATGTTCGCCAACAGCTTGTCATCCTGATGCAGGAGACACTGCGCACCTGGGAAGCCAGCACCAACAAGACCAAAATCGAGCTTGCCGAAGAAAGCAATATCTGGGCCGTAAGCATCGATGAGGGTCGCTTGCGGACCCGCACCTTTGATCGCTATCTTCGCCTTGAGTTGCTGCCCCGTATCCCACGCTGGCGGGAAGTGGTGCGAACCACTTACTTCGTACTCGCCAATCCTGCGATTGAGCCAGCGAATCGCAAGTATCTTGAAGGTGAACTCAACAAAACAAAGGCCCTACTGCACGCCGCAGACATAAACTGACCCTCAATCCACCCCGATCATGGGGTGACACACATCCAATGATGCCGGTACCATGATTGCGTCGACCATTTTGGATATAGCGCCTCTGCTATGCCCGAATATTCAACGCATGAGCGTCGACAACTCCAGAATCAGGATCAATCGATGTATCTGCAGCATTTTGGCTTGTCTCAACCCCCATTCTCCGCGACACCAAATACCCAGTTTTTTTTGGAGCTTAATAATGCTGGCAGTTTGTTCAAGGAAATTATCCAGACGGTCAACCAAACCGACGGCTTTATTACCATCATCGGTGAAGCCGGGATGGGAAAATCTACTCTTTACCGGAAGCTCCTGAAAGCGCTGCACAGTCACAAGAGCCGTTACAAAGTCCTGGGACTTGCGCACCCACCACTCAACGCAGCCAATCTGTACAGCGCTCTTGGGCAAGAACTCGATATCAGTAGAAAGCCGACATCCACATTGAAGGTCAGGATACTCGGTGCATTGCTGAACCTGGCAGCTACCGGTAAACGCGTGGTACTGGTGATCGATGAAGCACAGGCTATGTCCGAAAACGTTCTGGTCGCTCTGCACTTACTCTCTGAGCATCAATTCCAAGGAAGTCATTTGCTGCGGATAGCTCTGTTCGCACACCCCGAATTCAATCAGAAGATTGGTAAGCCACGCTTGCAACCGTTGCGAGAGCGCATCACCGTGACTCGTCTGCTGCAACCCGTAGATGCAAAGGATATCTTTCAATATGTCACTTTGAGATTAGATAAATGTCAGCAACAGGGAGAGGCGTTATTTTCGCTCAAAGCAATCAACCTACTCGCTAAAGCGAGCGGAGGTGTGCCCCGCTTGATCAATCTACTTGCCCATAAAGCCATGATGCGTGCCTTCGACGCCAAGGAAACTCTTGTTGATGAAGATCACATGGCCGCCGCTATTAGTGATACCGCTTCGGCCAACCCTGTTACACCTGACGGGAAAACTCGCTGGCTCAGCCGCAAGCCTCATGTTGTATAGCGCCGCCGCTCCGATATAATCAGGCCCCGACCAAAGAGTCGGAACCGGATACTTCCACCGGTGCCACCAGTCATCAGCAAGGACAACTCAAATGCGGGACGATATCTGGATCAAACTCAACGAAGAAGCCAGAACGCTTGTGCAGCGAGAGCCGCTGCTCGCCAGTTATGTTTACGCCTGCATCCTGAATCACAACAGCCTGGGATCAGCTCTCAGTTTCCTGCTGGCCAACAAACTGTCTGATGACGTTATGCCTGCCATCGCCGTGCGGGAACTGTTCGATGCTGCGTACCGCGAGGCACCGGAAATAATTGTCAATGCAATTTACGATATGCAGGCTGTGTACGATCGGGATGCTGCCACCAATTCATTTCTGCCGATCATCTTGTTCTTGAAAGGATACCAGTCAATCCAGGTGCATCGTCTGGCCCACTTCCTGTGGAAACGAGATCGTAAAGATCTCGCGCTGTTCATGCAGAGTCGCAATTCTGAAGTATTTGGTGTGGATATCCATCCTGCTTGTGTGATGGGCAAAGGCATCATGTTCGATCATGCCACAGGCATCGTGATCGGTGAGACCACCGTTATAGAAGATGATGTGTCCATCATGCAGTCCGTCACTCTGGGCGGTACCGGTAACGAGCAAGGCGACAGACATCCCAAGATTCGCTCAGGCGTTCTAATTTCTACTGGCGCCAAAGTCCTGGGCAATATCGAGATCGGTGCAGGAGCCAAAGTAGGGGCAGGCAGCGTTGTCCTCAATGACGTGCCACCTTGCACAACTGTTGTCGGAGTACCTGCCCGCAAGGTTGGAAAGCCGTGCTCAGATCCTGCACGCACAATGGATCAGAATGTCTTTAACGACCAGTCATCGAATGGTCACGAATAGCAGGCCTGTCACAAACTCGTCACAGAAGACAACGATACTGTATCCAGATTAATTATTGGACACAGATGATGGGCGACAACATAGTCAGGCTCTTGAACCTGGCAGTAGACGATAGCGTATCTTCGCTTGAATTCGGCTCTCTTTTTCTGGATATACTGAGCCACAATTCTGTCACTGCACTTTTTCAGCCCATCGTTGATTTCAACAAGCAAACGATTTTTGGTTACGAATCGCTTATCCGTGGCCCCTCTGACAGCCCTCTGCATAACCCAATGATGTTGTTTGATGTAGCCCGGC
This sequence comes from Pseudomonadota bacterium, assembly GCA_040384465.1. Classification (GTDB taxonomy): domain Bacteria; phylum Pseudomonadota; class Gammaproteobacteria; order Pseudomonadales; family Pseudohongiellaceae; genus UBA5078. The sequence goes on from JAZKJF010000008.1 coordinate 378,718, forward strand.
GCGAAGGTCGACTCACAGATCTTGATCTGCTTTGCCGCCGAGCGGGTATCAAAGGGTTCAAGGAAAAGCGTCTTTCCGGGAAGCTTTTCCTGAACACCACTCCTCAAGGATTGTTGGAACCTGGCTACAAAACAGGACTCACTTTGGAGTTCTTGCACGAGATCGGTTTACGTCCCGAACATGTCGTTATAGAACTCACAGAACAGTACCCGATGAATGACCTGAGAGTGATGAGCAAAGCATTGGGGCATTACCGAGATATGGGGTTCGAGATTGCTATCGATGACCTGGGAGCAGGTTACTCCGGATTGAGGCGCTGGTCCGAGCTACGACCTGAATACGTTAAAATTGACAGGCATTTTATTCAGAATATTCACAGCGATCCCGTGAAGCAGTCTTTTGTACGCTCAATCGTCGATATCGCCAATGAACTGAATTGCAAAGTGATTGCCGAAGGCATCGAAGATCGAGAAGAAAGTCAGACGCTAATGGAAATGGGTATTACTTTCGGTCAAGGTTATTACTTTGCTCGACCTCAAGCATCCCCACCCTACACACTCCCAGACACGCTCTTCAAATTTCCAGAACGAAAATTTGTAAGGCATCAATTCCAGCAGAATCGCGAAGGCATCTCTGATCTGCTGACTCCAGCGCCCTATCTCAGCCCTTATCACGCTCTGGAAGATGCTTATCAACTGTTTGTCAAAGACGAAACCGTAACCGCCATAGCGATCGTGGACAGTCAATTGAGCCCAGTCGGTCTTCTTCGGCGCAGCAAACTCTTTTCTACTTTTTCAACACAGTTTGGCCGCTCTTTACATGGTGCGAAATCAGTCCAGAATTTTATGGATAGCAGCATTGTTGTTGCAGAGAAAGATTGGAATATCGAGCAAGTCAGCAACCTTGTCACTGACAACATGAAGTCACAGATAGAAGCTGACTTTATTATTGTAGAGCAAGGAAAATATGCAGGTGTCGGCAGAGTTCTCGGCTTGTTGAAGAAAATTACCGAGTTACAGATTCGCAACGCTCGTTACGCAAATCCTTTAACCTTGCTGCCTGGCAATGTGCCAATTTACGAGTGCCTCGATCAACTCATTAGTGAGCAGAAAATCTTCTCCGTCGCTTATTGTGATGTGGACAATTTCAAACCTTATAACGATGTGTACGGGTACGGAGAAGGTGATAAGGTCATCAAACTGATAGCTGACATATTGCGTAACGAGGCAGATACAGTAGAAGATTTTGTCGGACACGTAGGAGGAGATGATTTCATCGTGATATTTTCCAGCGAGGACTGGAAAGAACGCTGCGACAAAATTCTTAGTATTTTCAGCGCTCAGGTAAGCGATTTTTATACTGGAGAAGATCGTAGTCGCGGTGGCATCTTCTCTGTCTCTCGGGAAGGCGATGAACGGTTTTTCCCCATCATGACACTGTCGATTGGTGTTGTAACGCCTAATACAAGTCAATTTATCTCGCATCGCGACATTGCAAACATGGCGAGCCAAGCTAAACACAATGCCAAAAATATTGTTGGTAACAGCCTCTTCATAGAACGCCGCCAGCATTGAGAAAGCTGGGCTCGTTTCTATAAAGCAAAAGACGACCACGTCATATCGGAGATATCACCACACGAAATCCGATAAACGCTCTGCGTGCACCTGGATCCGCCGCACCACGCACCGCCGCTCTCGCATTATTCTCTGCGTCGTTGAAAGCGCCACCTCGCATCACCCACAGCGCATCTTCAGCAAGATTCTCACGATCATTGCTCGAATCAAATGGTAATGGCTGATAAGGACTACGAGTCCACTCCCAGACGTTACCGCTCATGTCGCTCAGGCCATAGGCACACTCTGGACAGTCGAAACTGCCTACCGCCATTGTCCCTGAGCCAGAATAATTTGCTCGATCTCTGCGTGCCTGATTCCCCCATGGATATATGCGAGAGTCGGTTCCTCGAGCCGCCTTTTCCCACTGTGCCTCGTCGGGCAACGTCAATCGCCAACCATCCACCAGCAACTGCTTGATAGACGCAGGAGTTTGTGGAGAATTTTTTAATTGTTCCCCCAACCAACGTGTATAAGCGAGCGCATCTGTCCATGATACAAAACTGACGGGATGGTTGAGTTCCCCCTGCAACGCCACAGGATCAGCTCTGTAACCGCTATCATCCACAAATGCGCGGAATTGAGCTACCGTCACTTCGTAGCGGGAAATATAGAAGGCTGGTAAATCTACAGTTCCTTGACGGCGTCCTTCCGACCAGCGCTCATTCTCAAATGCCATCGGATCAATCAGCGGATTACTCCCCATTTGAAAGGCGCCCATTGGCACTTCTACGAATCCGAGCATACTGTCATCAGAGAGATACCAGGTATCTGCACGAAAGCCTGTCAACTGCGACATAAGCTGACTTGCAGCTGAATCTGATTGCTGCGCATTCGCAGGGGCCGCCAATGCAATTTGCGTAATTACGATGCTTACACAGAGAGTCGTAGTCATCGAAAACTTTTGGAGTCTCGGCAGCCTTAGGTTTTGAGCAAAAAAAGAATCTATCAAAATATCCAACCTCTGCTATCGAGTGTCCACCAGCCCTCGGGCGAGCTACTGTTACAATGCACTGACTGTATTCCGACAAGCAAACTGCCAGCTGTGCTCGCAGGCACGTTGATACAATTCCTCTTCCGACATTTCCATGAGGTTTTTCCCACCTTGGCGTAACAATAAGCGTAAATCGAAAGCTCTTGGGTCTGTATGACTTACAGTAGAAGGATCCAACAGGTTCACACAACCTGCCTGAAACCGCAGTTCGCAAGCGCGCGCAAAATAGGTTATCGCACGATCAACATCCATCGGAACAATTTTGCCTTCAGCATAATGGGCTCCCAACTCGTTACAAGCCCAACCCGAGTTGTCAGTACAATATGTGGACTCAAGCAGTAGAAGCCGGTCACAACCGTGAGCCCTATCCTCGGCACACGCCTGCGCCCAGAATGGCAAGCTATCTCCAACATGACGACCATCGGTCTTGCCAATCAGAGTCATCGTAGCGAAAAACACTATCCACACAGCCATGTGGAAAAGATTGGCCCTTCTGGTTGGAATAATTCCAAGACCAATACGATCAAGACCAGGTTTATCACGCAACGACTGCACCATTCTATCAATCCACTGAACACTGAGATTCAGCAGTGGCACGCACAGCAACTTGTCATAGAACGTTGGGGCTCCAAATGCACTCAATATGGTGTAGAGCGCGAAGACACCAAGACCGTACAAAATACCGAAGACCAATTTGCCAGGAGGAGTTCTGGGAGACGTCGACGGGTCTGTTACCAGCAAATGTAATCCCAAAAATACAGCAGTAGGAATTTCGGAATCTAGAAAGTATGGTACCCCAGTCAAATAATAATAAAGCGCACTCAAACCGAAGAGTACGGCTGCAGCGGAAGCGGAAACCAGCGTGATAGAGAAAAAATACATCACAACGAGTCCACCAAGAAACAGATATGTATAAATACCCGGGGCTAGACTCAGAGTGGAGGCAATCTGAGGTCCCCATGTTATATCAGTGCTATTCGTCAGAATAAGAACGAGCGAAAAAAGCCCGAGAGTAAACGCCGACGGATTGAATATATGAGTACTCTTACCTTCACGATTCCATCGCACAAATTCTTTCCCCATGAAGCCTACGGCAATCATAAGGAATTGCAGGTAGAACCAGTCGTCCCGGAACCACATGAACAAGTTGGTACTGAAAATAATCGGGAAAGGGCCAAATCCAAGTAGATATCCCTCTCGTCTTGTCCAGGAAAGTAAGATATCAAAGGCATATGCGAAGAAAATTTGTGCCAACAAGAGCAACGCATGCTCCTGCACTGGAGGCCAGTGCCATCCCCAGTATGTGTACACTGACAGGTGTACCATTGCCTGAATGTAATGTTGTGGCCGTGGCTTGGCCAGAATAAAAAACTTCACTGACTCTGTGCGTTTCGATTGCAGGAACAACACTATCAACCACAGTGAGAGGACAGCGCTGGCCAACCAGAAAGACCATACGACTATTTCATTACTCTGGACTCGTGGTAGAAACGAGAGCAAAAAGAAAATTAGTGTGAATGCGGCAGGAACGAAAAAGAGATTTTTACCGGAAAGCGTACGAGCTGATTCTTGGGAGGGTCTATTTTCTGCCGCTCTTTTGGAAAGGAATTTGTCTTTCGAGCTCGTTTTACTCGGTGCCGATAGCATTGAATTTGCTCTTCTTAGACTGCCGTAGGGGGACTGGATAATAAACCAGCCCCTTTTTCAATTCAATTTGATTAGTCGTTTACACCAAGCAACCGGCTTACCTAATTTTGCGACTAGCCTGCAACTAAAACAGGCTTTCTTGGTTCTTGTGTACATGTCATGCTTACTCGTCTGGCAAAGCAGTCCAATCACAAGCAGAATATTCAAAAAAATTATATTGGAGCATTAAATTATGATGAAACGTGTTATTGGTGGATCAATACTGGTGCTGGCATGCGCTACGGTAGCTTTCACAACTGTGGCACAGCAACAGGCCCCAACCCCGGAGCAACTCGCCGTCAACTCCACTGAAACTAGACAAGCCGTCTTCAAGCTGCTTTCCTTCAACATGGGTACCATCAGTGCCATGGCAAGAGGTACGGTAGAATTTGATGCAGCTATTGCTGAGCGCAACGCAAATCGTATTGCGGAACTGGCGCCAATGATTCCTGAGCTTTTTGCAGCCAGGGACACGCGTGAATTCACAGTTGAGACAGAAGCTTTACCGATCATCTGGGAGCGCATGGAAGAATTCAATGAGAAAGCTGCCAATCTGGTTGCTGCAGCCAACACATTTGCCGAAATTGCTCGCGCTGGAGACCAGAACGCCACTATAGCAGCCGTTCGTGCTTTTGGTGGTGCCTGTGGCAATTGTCATGACACGTTCAGAGTAGATAACTGATCACTAAACTTCCAAGATTCACTGCATATCAGTGCGTAGTTCGCTGAATTACGCACTGGCAATAATATTCAAGAAGGATCGTGTTTGAAGAACGCTGCCAGGGCCAGACGATCCTCTTCTGTTAACTTGCTGGTATTGTGTTCTATAACAGCTTCCATCTCTCCCCCAACGTACTCTCCATCAGGTTTCATTCCAAGGAACAAGAGAAAAGCAAAATCCTCCTCCGTCCAATTGGTTAGTGCAGTTGAATCGATAGCCTCTACATGAGCATCACTTAATTCTGCGCCCGCAAATTCTCTACTCACATCTGGGATACCAATTACATTCCTCGGTGTATGGCATTCACCACAATGCCCTAAACTACGCGCGAGATATGCTCCACGCTGCAATTGAGGTTCAGCCGGGATTTCAGAAGGTGAGGGCTGTAAATCTGCAACTATGTTCCAGCCAGCCATCATCCAGCGGAACAGCCACGCAGGTATCTCATGCTCTGGAACGATTGACTCAATAGGAGTTAAACTTCTGAGATATGCGGCAATATCGAGCACATCTGTATCGGTCAAACCGGCATAAGAACGATAAGGAAAAGCAGGAAAGTAAAAACTCCTGTCAGGCGATCTCCCATGCTTCATGGCAAGTAAAAAATCTTCACCTGACCAACTACCAATTCCAGTGCTTTCATGCGGAGTTATATTTGGAACATAGAAGACACCAAAATCAGACTCCAAAGCCATGCCACCTGACAACTGTCCAGTTTCGATATCTTCGTGACAGCTGATGCAACCACCCGCACTCACAAGATATTCACCACGCTTAATGGCAACCTCTCCTTCAGGTATTGTTGTGTCTGCAACATCAGGTAGCGCAAATATCCCGTACATCGAACTGAACATTAAAACCGTTGGGAAAACCACAATCCAGAAAATACGTGGCAACATTTAAAGTCCCATTTTTTTAAAGGTTTGAAAGTGAAAGGCTCTAAAACACTCCGTGCAACCGCAATATTGCACTGGAGAATGATTTAGTCAATTTCCAAGTAACCACCGTAAAATTGGGGGGCATTACAAGAGCGATTGCCAAATTGACTGGAAAGGGGAAGTTGATAGCAGAGAAG
>JAZKJF010000009.1:0-140728 GCA_040384465.1 Pseudomonadota bacterium
CTCAAACTCTCTTCTTTCCACCCCTTGCACATCTCGTCACAAGGGCGCGCATTATGCCACAACTTTAATCGGAGGCAATCTTTAAAGCTGCGTTTCAAGTAACTTTTTTCAAACATCGAAATAGACTAAGTGGAACATCTTCTTACCGCGCCTCAGTACAAAGTATTTCCCGCACAAAGCAGAGTGTGGCGACAAGTTGAAATCCTCAGACACCACTTTATCCCCATTGACGCTGACGGCTCCATTTGCGAGAAACTCTCTTGCCACTCTATTTGACGAAGCGAGACCAGAATCTACTAATACATCCACGATATTCTTCTGATTATCTATCAGAAGGGTGCTGGGAAGCCCATCTAATCTGAGCTGCTCAAAATCAGCCAGACTCAAAGATTGCAAATCCCCCGTAAATAGCGCTCCACTTATTCTTTCGGCAGCCTCCAGACCTTCCGTACCATGCACAAGACGCGTGACCTCTTTGGCAAGAATACTCTGAGCCTGAGGCCGACCTTGCGCAGCCTTATCGCTCTCTTCGATTTCATCAATTACCGAAACATTCAGAAATGTAAAATATTTCAAATATGTATACACATCAGCGTCGGCAGCATTTAGCCAGAACTGGTAAAAGGCGTAAGGGGAAGTTTTCTTGGCAGACAGCCAGACCGTGCCCGTCTCTGTTTTGCCAAATTTCTGTCCGTCTGCTTTTGTTACCAAGGGGATGGTGAGACCATAAACCTGTGCTCTATACATACGCCGAGCAAGATCAATTCCACCTGTGATATTGCCCCACTGATCACTCCCTCCAATCTGAAGAATACAGCCATATCTACTATAGAGTTCGGCGAAATCGTAGGATTGCAAAATCATATAACTAAATTCAGTGAACGAAATTCCCGCCCCCTCTCGCTCCAGGCGCTGCCTGACTGAATCTTTCTGAATCATTGCATTAACCGAAAAGTGCTTGCCGACATCTCTCAGAAAATCCAGAACACCAACCCCTTTTACCCAATCCAGATTATTTACAACAACCGCAGAGTTTGCGCCATTACCAAAATCAAGGAACTGAGAAACCTGCCCCTTTAACCGCTCCACCCACCCCTCAACCACGTCACCTGCATTTAGCTGCCTCTCAGCGGCTTTGAAGCTCGGGTCGCCAATCAAACCAGTTGCCCCCCCCACCAATGCGATTGGTTTGTGCCCCGCAATCTGAAATCTCCTTAATGCCAACAACGGCACTAAATTGCCAATATGCAGACTTTCCGCAGTGGGATCGAATCCACTATACAGAGTCTTCCCTTGCGCAAGGATTGTTCTCAACTCGTCTCCGGAGGTCATTTGCGAGACTAAGCCTCGACTCTCCAGATCCTTGATAATATCGAATGATGTAACGGACATAAAACCATCCTGAGTGTAGAAATAGCCCCCCCTAACAAGCACCAAGCTCACACCGGAAAACGGCATTCCGCGCAAACTCTGGTAATAACGAATTTCGGGGGCTTTAGACAAGGCCGGTGATTTTACACTACTAAACGGAATAAGACTTGACCTCCCCTAGAAAAGTCATAAGAATTGCCGGTCTGGCGATACCTCACAAGCCCGCTCTGGCAATAAGAAAAGAGAATAAAATATCAGCATTTTCACGAATTTTTTGGGGACAGCTAAGCTACTGATTAGCAAATACTACCCCCGCAATCATCTGCTTCTAGCTAGCGTTTTGAGCTTGGTGCTGGTGGTTACCCTCTTGTTTGCTCCAGAGGAGTCAGCGCATGGTGATCGCATGAATACAGCGACGTCGCTGCCTTCCAATATAGCTACCCTGCCCCCTGCGCCGAGTGCCGAGTTAATCAATGTAGAGCAAACTCCGTGGGCTGAGCATGAAGTACAAGCAGGAGATAATCTCTCTGCCATCTTTACGAAAGTCGGTCTGGATGCTCAGGACATGTACAAGGTCCTGAACAGCAACGAAGAAGCTCAGGTTCTTAACAAACTTTACCCTGGCTATCAACTCAGCTTTAACATCTCCGAACCGGGCACTTTGTCACAGCTGAAAGTGCTGAAGTCCCCGATTGACGGCTATCTGTTCACTTTGAACGACGAAGGCTATCAGGTCGAGCCAATCCAAAGAACCCCGGATGTCGTCGAAACCTTCAAAGAGGGTGTCATCTTGGACAGTTTGTTTATGGCAGGCCAGAAGGCTGATATACCAGCCGTGTCAATAATGGAGATGGCCGACATCTTCGGTGGTGTTATCGATTTCATCCTTGATCCTCGCGAAGGGGACAACTTCAGCATTGTCTACGAGGAGAAGTATCTCGACGGAGAGTTCATTGATAACGGCGAGATCATCGCCGCACAATTCACCAACCAAGGTACACAATACACCGCTTTCCGCTATGAGAGTGCAGATGGCGAAGTTGGCTACTACAATCCTGATGGGGAAAGCATGCGAAAAGCCTTTCTAAGAACCCCTCTGGACGTATTCCGGATAAGCTCCAATTTCAATCTGAGCCGCAAGCACCCTATTCTGAATACCATTCGCGCCCACCGTGGCACTGACTATGCCGCTCCTCGTGGAACTCCCGTTCGAGCCACCAGCGATGGTGTGGTGACATGGGCAGCCAGAAATGGCTCTTTCGGTAAACTTATTGTCATTCAGCACAATGGTCAGTTTGAAACCAAGTACGCACATCTGAATGACTACGCAGAGGGGCTCAAGAAAGGTTCCCGCGTTCGTCAAGGGGAAGTGATTGGTTATGTGGGCACCACCGGCGGCTCTACCGGACCTCATCTGCACTATGAATTTCTTGTGAATGGTGAACACAAAGACCCAGCGAAAATCCTCGATCAAATGCCCAAAGCGAACTCTATCGATCCTATAGAATTGCCACGCTTCAGAGTTCATGTCAGAGAACAATTAGCTAAGCTTCATATCCGCAGTAACGACACCAGAATTCTCAGCTACAACACGACGATCTCCAAGAGCCAGGACTCCCTTACGCAATAATTGCGTCATAAGGAAGAACACCTAAATGCCCTCATCCGAACACTTCATCGGCTTGTTGTCCGGAACGAGCATCGACGGAATCGACTGTGTTTTAGTCGACTTTTCTCAACAGCCACCGGCTCTTGTGGCCACGCACACACAATCAATACCGCCGAGCCTGCGCCAAGACTTGCTACTACTCTGTCAGGGCCAATCGATTTCACTGCAGTTACTTGGGGAGACCGACATCGCAATTGGGCGAGTCTTCGCAGAGGCGGTGAATTCATTGCTCGCAAAGTGCAAGCTTAAATCGACCGATGTTATCGCTATAGGCAGTCACGGTCAGACCATCAAGCATCACCCGATTGGAACTCGCCAATTCACACTGCAGATCGGTGACCCCAACACCATCAGCGAATTGACAGGCATCACCACCATCGCTGACTTTCGCAGAAAAGACATGGCAGCAGGGGGGCAGGGTGCGCCGCTTACACCAGTGTTTCATCAAGGGCATTTCGCCAGCAGCACAGTAAGACGAGCAGTGTTGAACATAGGGGGTATCGCCAACATCTCTCTGCTGAGTTTTGACGCAGACACCCCACTGACAGGGTTTGATACAGGCCCTGGGAACGTCCTGTTGGATTCCTGGATACATCTAAAAAAAGGACTGCCATTTGACCAAAGCGGGGCATGGGCCGAAGCCGGGACAGTGAACGCGCAACTACTGGAGCGCCTCTTGAGCGAAGACTTTTTTGCGTTGCCTGCGCCCAAAAGCACAGGCCGGGAACTCTTCAACCTGCCTTGGCTGACAGCGAAACTAGCGGAGATAGAGCCGGTAGCAGATGTGGACGTGCAAGCCACCCTGCTGGAGTTCACTGCACAAACTATTGCTCAGAGCACAAACTGGAATTCACGCAATATCGAGGAAGTCATCGTCTGCGGCGGTGGCGCCCATAACCTCCTGCTGCTGCAACGTCTGAGAACACTCTTGGCACCTGTCAGAGTGATCTCAAGCGACAAAGCAGGGTTAGCACCGGACTGGGTAGAAGGTGTGGCGTTCGCTTGGATGGCCCGAATGACCTGGTTAGGTGAAGCAATCGACTGTCGCAGCGTGACCGGAGCCAGGCATCCTTGCATACTCGGAGGAATCTATCGCTCCGAAACTGCAGGTCAAACAGATCGATAAAACAACGGATCAGACCGAGAAAGAAGATCCACATCCGCACGTCGTTGACGCCATCGGGTTATTGACGACAAAGCGCGCCCCTTGCAAACCCTCGACGTAATCAACCTTCGCACCCTGCAGATATTGAAAACTGAGCGGGTCCACCATCAGATCTGCACCGAAATTGCTGACGAGTGTGTCATCGTCATTAAGCGCCTCATCGAAACTGAAGCCATACTGAAAGCCAGAGCAGCCGCCACCCGTCACAAACACGCGCAGTTTCAAGCGCGGGTTGCCCTCTTCCGAAATCAAGGTTTTGATCTTGTCGGCAGCATTCTGAGAAAGAGAGATGTTGGTTGGATCGTGAGACTGAACAACGGACATCGGCATACCATGGATTGTGTGTCGCAGGAAGCGCCAAGCATATTGATGCCAATGGCGCGATGCGGCGATTATGGCGAAGACCTAGTAAATCAGTCAACTATTGTTTCATTAGCATTATCGTAGGAAAGCACGTTGGCAGGTGTCGCCGCGAGCCGCTTCGACTCCTGCTGAGCCCTGCCGATATGCTTCAGTCCGCCATTCACTTCAGCCCCCATGACCATCTCGATCAACGCGTAATATACGTCGCCGATCACGACTGCTTTGGCTGCCAATTCAAGATGCTTCGTACTATGGACATCACCCCTTACCAGGCCATTGATCACTGCTGAAGGAACCCAGATTTCTCCTTCCACCACACCAGATTCAGCGACTCTCACCAAGGCAGTGGATTCATCCTCGGCAAAAATATTGCCTCGGATAGTTCCTTCAACAATCAACTCTCCACTGAAGCGCAGATCTCCGGAAATCTCGGTCTGCCGTGAAATAAGCGTATGAGCGGGCCCTTGCTGTCGTGGTTTGTTCTTTTCTGCCCCACCAAACATCTTCATTCCTCCACAACCGCCCAGTTAAAGAATTTTTCCAGACTTCGTTTTTGCGGCTCGCTCGACTCTGCTCGTATCTCGACCTGCGTTGGCTGGAAGTCGGTGGGTAACACCAGCTCCCCCTCAATATTCTGGAAGTAGCGAAAATTAAGTACTGTGCTCACGGTTGACGCATCCTGCACCAACTCCTGCAGCGGCAGTAATACTTTCTCTCCAGCAAGAGTTCCCGCCACATCAATCTGCACCTTGCCTTTGAGTTCCCTGTCGCCAGCCCCCGCTTGACGGAACACGGCCCGGTATCGATAGGTGTCTGGCGTAAGCGTGGCCTGAATGGTGAACTCGGCGATGATCAAACCGGGTTCGGCAAGCTCCGGCGTCATCACTTGCCGATAGAACATTACATCCTGTTCCAGTTGCATAACCCGCTGTCGCAAACTGTTGATCGTACTTTGGACCTCTTCGTTCGCACGCTGATCCATGATGCTGGTGCGATCAGACACGACCACCTGCGAGCGCAGACTCATCAGCTCATCACGAGCATCTGCAAGCTCAAGCGCCAATTGTTCATTGTCGCTGGAAGTGATGACATAGTCGCGCCCGGCTGCAATCTGACCGAGCACAAAACCAACAGCGGCGATCAGCAGGACACCGACCACTAAGGCATAACGCAACTGTGGCCGATACGGAACCACTACCATGCGTTGCTGTTTGCTGCCTTTCACGACTCCGGGCATGAGACCTCAGTCTGCTATCAGTTCAAGGCAGGAGGGCGACCACGCGCAGCCCCTCGGATTCGTCGAGTCCAAACATGATGTTCATGTTCTGGATGGCCTGCCCGGAAGCGCCTTTCACGAGATTGTCGATGACCGACAGCACCACCACCATGTTGTTGTGCGGCAAGTGGCAGACGGCAATCTGGCAACGATTCGAGCCGCGCACATTCCGAGTCGCAGGGAATTGCCCTTTCGGCAAAACGTCCACAAACGGCTCATCCTTGTAGCGTTCCTCGAAGACCGCTTGCAGATCCACTGCGACCTCTGGGTTACGCAGTGGCGCATAAAGAGTGGCATGAATGCCGCGAATCATGGGTGTCAGATGGGGAATGAAGGTCAACTTGACCTCTTCACCGGCGTAAGCATCAAGCCCTTGAGAGATTTCCGGCAGATGACGATGCCCTGCCACGCCATAGGCATGTAGAGACTCAGACGCTTCGGAAAGCAGACTGCCAACACTGGCCTTGCGTCCAGCACCGCTAACCCCCGACTTGGCATCGGCAATCAGACTGCCAGTGTCGATCAGACCTTTTTCAAGCAGCGGCAAGAAGCCCAACTGAATCGCGGTAGGGTAGCAGCCCGGTACCGCCAGCAGACGTGCGTCGACAATCTGCTTCCTGTTCACCTCAGGCAACCCGTAGACAGCATGTCCCAGCAGCTCGGGACTCTCGTGGCTGACGTTGTACCATTTTTCCCAGAGCGCTTGATCACGCAGCCTGTAGTCAGCAGAAAGATCGATGACGCGCACGCCTCGGGCAAGCAACTGCGGGACCGTCTTCATGGCCACGGCGTGGGGCGTCGCATAGAACACCACGTCACAGGCAAACAGTTCTTCGGTATCGGGAGCGGAGAAAGCCAGGTCGATATGTCCGCGCAGGTTCGGAAACAGATCGGCCACAGCGGTACCTTGCAGTTCGCGCGACGTAATGACCTTGATGCTGACATCTTTGCGTGGGGCGAGCAGACGTAATAATTCCACTCCGGTATAACCTGTTGCTCCGACGATTCCGACCTTGATCACTGGCTCCTCCTGTCTCTATTTCTCATTTGCGGGCCCGGGATGATACCCGTGTTTTCCGGCTCGATCCATTTTATCAGCTGTGCTAGTGTAGCCTCTCCCTCCGCAGGACCACCCGTCAGCACCTCTCGTTGCGGCACCTGTGGCAACAGAGTGTAATCACGAGGAACGTCATGGCCTGGGTCAAAGCCTTTCACATTGTCGCTGTTGTCTGCTGGTTCGCGGCAATCTTTTACCTGCCCCGCCTGTTCGTCTATCACGCCATGAGTGAAGACAAGATCAGTAAAGATCGCTTTGTCATCATGGAGCGCAAACTGTTCAGAGGCATTGCCACGCCCTCTGCGATCGCTACCATAGTGCTTGGCATCTGGCTGATTTCGTTCAATCCATCCTATTACATGAGTTCCGGATGGATGCACGCCAAGCTCGCGCTGGTCATCCTGTTATGCATTTACCACTACTTCTGCTGGCGCATCATGATCGCGTTTCGTGACGAGACGAACACGCGCAGCCATGTCTATTTCCGTTACTTCAATGAACTTCCTGTGTTCCTGCTGATCGGCATTGTCATTCTCGTGGTCGTGCGTCCGTTTTAGAAAGCAACCTAGAGGCGAGTCTCCACCGTGCAGAATATTGCTGGCAAGAAACCCAATGTCATGTGCTTCTCAGGACTGGATCCTACTGGCGGCGCTGGCATTCAAGCGGACATTGAAGCGCTGTTCAGCACTGGCTGCCACTGCCTGCCAGTCGTTACCACTTTGACCGTGCAGGACACTGGCAATGTCATGGCCTCGCACCCTACAGATCCAGCGCTGCTGATAGAACAGGCACGAGCGGTTCTGGAAGACATCCCCGTGCATGCCTTCAAGATCGGGTTACTCGGCAGCATCAAGACGGTAGAAGTGATTCACACACTCCTGACCGACTATCCGGATATTCCCGTGATACTCGACCCCATCCTGCGAGCCGGAGGTGGTTATGAGTTCACGCGGGAGAGCATTGCCGAAGCCCTCAACGCACTGCTCCTGCCCATGACAACTGTGGTCACACCAAACACCAACGAACTGCGTGCGCTGGCCCCCAATGGCGACAGCTTCGACGCGAGTGCGAATGAGTTGCTGGATCGTGGTTGTCAGCACGTTCTGCTTACCGGCACTCATGCCAACAGCCCTCAAGTCATCAATCGTCTTTATACCCGTCATCAACCGACCCGGGCCTACACCTGGCAAAGACTTGAGCATGAATATCATGGTTCCGGCTGCACGCTGGCCGCGGCCCTCGCTGGCTATCTTGCGCATGGACTGCAAATCAACGAAGCGGCTCAGCAGGCACAGCGCTTCACCTGGGAATCTCTGAATCACGGCATCCGTGCTGGCTTCGGGCAGTTCCTGCCCAATCGAAGCCACTGGAATCGTTGAATGACGCAGGCTCCCCTCTTTTTTTCTCGCGGCGTGTACGCCATCACCGATGAAACCCTGCTCACCGGGGCTTTTCTATTTGAGGGCGTGCAAGCAGCACTGGAGGCGAGACTGAGTCTTCTGCAGTACCGCAACAAATACTCACCCTGGGCCGAGCGCGTTGCGCAATGCCAAGCTATCAAGACGCTATGCGCGCAATTCCAAACTCCATTTCTGATCAATGATGATGTCGATCTCTGTATAGAGGTGGGTGCAGACGGCGTACATCTTGGGCAGGGTGACTCGCGATTGCTCACGGCACGTCAGCGTCTGGGAGACTCGTCCATCATCGGCATCACCTGCCACAACAACTTGTCACTGGCTCGGGAAGCCGAGGCGCACGGGGCATCCTACGTCGCCTTCGGCCGCTTCTTTCCCTCCAGCACCAAACCACTTGCTCCCCCGGCGACACTTGACGATCTACGTCAGGCTCGGGCGGCACTACGGCTACCCATTGTTGCAATCGGCGGCATCAACCCGGAAAATGGCGCCACATTGATCGAGGCTGGCGCCGACATGCTGGCCGTCATTCATTATTTGTTCGCCTTCCCTGATGTTTCCGCTCGGGTCCGGCAATTGAACTCACTATTCCAATCATCCATTGCACCCCCGAACAAGCGGTAGCATCGAGGAAATCATGTCTGCGAGTGAAAGCAATTCAGAGAAAAAAGTCAGCCGCTCGGCGCAACTGTTTGAGGAAGCCAAGCGCTATATTCCCGGCGGCGTGAACTCCCCCGTGCGTGCGTTCCGTGGTGTGGGTGGCAATCCCCTGTTCTTCCAGGGCGGCGAAGGCGCCTGGTTGATCGACGAGGACAACAACCGCTACATCGATTACGTGGGCGCTTGGGGCCCGTTGATCCTCGGACACAAACACCCGGCAGTTATCAAAGCGCTTCAAGAGCAGCTGACTCACGGCCTGGGCTATGGCGCTTCCACCGAAGCAGAGATCACCATCGCACGCACCATCTGCGACCTCGTGCCATCGATTGAACGCGTCCGCCTGGTGACCTCCGGCACCGAAGCCACCATGAGTGCGGTTCGTGTGGCGCGTGGCTTCACTCGTCGTGACAAGATCGTCAAGTTCGAAGGCTGCTACCACGGTCACGTCGACGGACTGCTGGTGAAGGCGGGCTCTGGTGCACTTACACTCAGCGAGCCGGACTCCCTCGGCGTACCGAAAGCCTACACTGATCTCACCTATGTACTGCCCTACAACGATGTTGATGCGCTGGAGAAACTCTTCGCCAGCAGTGGCCACGAGATCGCCTGCATCATCGTCGAACCGGTAGCTGGCAACATGAACTGCGTGCCGCCAATCCCGGGCTATCTGCAGGCTCTGCGCGATGTGTGTACTCAGTACGGCAGCGTGTTGATATTCGACGAAGTCATGAGCGGTTTCCGTGTGGCACTCGGTGGCGCACAAGCAGTTTATGGCGTCACTCCCGACCTGACGACGCTCGGCAAAGTCATTGGCGGAGGTCTGCCTGTCGGCGCCTTTGGTGGTCGCCGCGAAATCATGGAAATGATCGCCCCGATGGGCCCGGTTTATCAGGCCGGCACGCTGGCGGGCAGCCCACTAGCCGTCGCTGCGGGCATGGCCATGTTGACGGAGATTCAGAAGCCAGACTTCTACAAGCAATTGTCACAGCGCGCCAGCACTTTGATGTCAGGACTGCAGGAACGCGCCGACGCCGCGAAGATTCCCTTCACCACCAATCAAGTCGGTGGCATGTTCGGTTGCTTCTTCACCAACGAAAAGCAGGTCAGCACCTTTGATCAAGTCATGGCTTGCGACGTGCCGCGTTTCCGCAAGTATTTCCATAGCATGCTGAGCAATGGCGTCTATCTGGCACCCTCCGCATTCGAGGCGGGCTTTGTGTCGGCCGCGCACGGTGACAAAGAGATTCAACTGACGCTGGACGCCGCTGAGAAAGCCTTCGCGAGCCTCTAAGTAGCGAAGCGCCCTGAAAATCCCCATAGATCAAATGCACAGGACTGAGAGATTCATGCAAAAGTACGACGTTTACGGCATCGGCAACGCGCTGGTGGATAAAGAGTTCGAAGTGGAAGATCAATTCTTTGTCGATGCAGGCATCGAGAAGGGTTTCATGACCTTGATCGACGCGGACAAGCAACAGGCGCTGGTCGAGATGCTCTCTCAACGCTATGGTTTGAAGAAGCGGGCAGGCGGTGGCTCAGCGGCCAATTCCATGTACGCGCTCAGTCAGTTCGGCGGCAACGTGTTCTTTTCCTGCAAAGTCGCCAATGACGAGACTGGGCACTTTTATGTGCAGGAACTGGGCAGCCAGAACATCAGCACCAACCTCTCAAGCACTCTCGAACAAGGCGTCACTGGCCGCTGCGTGGTCATGGTCACGCCGGACGCGGAACGCACCATGCTGACCTCGCTCGGCATCTCGCAACTTGTGTCGGTGGAGGAGCTGGACTACGACGCAATTCGTTTGTCCGAATACGCTTATGTCGAAGGCTATCTCGTCACCTCACCCAGCGCTCGCGAAGCAGTGCTGGAGCTGAAAGATCACGCGAGAGAACAGGGCGTGAAGTTCGCACTGACGTTCTCCGATCCGGCGATGGTGGAATACTTCCGCGATGGCATCAACGAATTCATCGGCGACGGCGTGGATCTGCTGTTCTGCAACGAAAAAGAAGCCATGCTGTGGTCCGGCAAGGACACGCTGGAAGAGGCCTGCAAGGCGCTCGAACAGAAGGCGGCGCAATTTGCTGTGACACGCGGGGCACGTGGTGCTCTGTTGTTCGATGGCAACCACTACATTGATGTAGCACCGCATGCGGTGAAAGCCGTCGACACCAACGGCGCGGGAGACATGTTCTCAGGCGCGTTCCTCTACGCCCTCACGCAAGGCATGGATTTCGCGACGGCTGGTCGTCTCGCCAGTCTGGCTTCGGCGCAGGTGGTCTCGCAGTTCGGTCCGCGACTCAGACCGGAACAACACAGCGAACTCCTCGCGCAGATCAAATGAGATTTGGGGTCAGAGTAAAATACAGACTGTATTTTTACTCTGACCCCAAATCTCCATCAGGCGCGCAGTTCATCCACAAATTTCTTCACGCCATCAAACCAGGAGGTCTTTTTCGGCGATTGCTTGCCTTCGGTTTCCGCAATGTCGTGGAATTCGGCGAGGATTTCCTTCTGACGTTTGGTGAGATTCACCGGCGTCTCTACCACCACTCGGCACAGCAGATCACCGGTGACACCGCCGCGCACCGGGACCACGCCTTTGTTGCGCAGTCGGAAAAGCTTGCCGGTCTGTGTCTCCGGCGGAATCTTCAGTTTCACACGACCATCGAGAGTCGGCACTTCGAGTTCACCACCTAGGGCAGCATCCACGAAGCTGATCGGAATCTCGCAATGTAGATCAATGCCATCACGCTCGAACAGTTTGTGCTCACGGACAGAGACCTGCACATAGAGATCACCAGCCGGCCCACCGTGACTGCCAGCCTGCCCTTCGCCTGAAAGACGAATGCGGTCGCCGTTATCGACACCGGGCGGAACCTTGACGGACAGTGTCTTCTGCTCTTCCACCGCACCGCGCCCATGACAGGTGCCGCACGGGTCTTTGATCTGCTTGCCAGAACCCTGACAACGTGGACAGGTTTGCTGCACGGAGAAGAAACCCTGCTGCATGCGCACCTGGCCGATACCGTTACAGGTGCCACAGTCGACGGGGCTGGAGCCTTTCTTGGCACCACTACCCTCACAAGTCTTGCAAGCCACGGCGGTAGGAATACGAATCTTGGCTGTCGTGCCGCGTACGGCCTCCTCCAGATCCAGCTCTAGGGTGTAGCGCAGGTCGGCGCCCTTGCGCACATTGCTGCGTCCGCCACCACGCTGACCGCCGAAAATGTCACCGAAAATGTCGCCAAAGATATCGCCGAAATCGCCAGCACCCGCGCCGCCGCCTCCCTGCTGGTTCACACCGGCATGCCCGTATTGATCGTAGCGGGCACGTTTCTGGGCGTCGGAAAGCACTTCGAAAGCCTCATTGGCTTCCTTGAACTTATCCTCGGACTCTTTGTTGTCGGGGTTACGGTCAGGGTGATGCTTCATCGCCACGCGACGATAGGCCTTCTTCAGATCAGCTTCTGAGGCATCGCGCGGCACACCCAGTACTTCGTAGTAATCTCGTTTGGACATAATCTGCTTCTGTGTCGGTTGTGCGTAAATGTCAGCGGGCTCTGTCGTCGCTCTTGCTGACAGCCCTACAACGCAAAAAACCAGACAGGGTTTCCCATCCGGTTTTTTGCCTTGCCAGTTCAGTTCGTCAGCACCGCATCAGGCGGTGGTGACCACTTGTTACTTGTCGTCTTTGACTTCTTCGAACTCGGCGTCCACGGCGTCGTCGTTACCGGATGCACCACCTTGGTCGGCACCACCAGCCGATTGTGCGCCCGCTTGTTTCTCAGCGTACATCTTCTGCGCCAGGCCGGAGGAAACTTCGGTCAGCTCTTTGGTCTTCGCTTCGATATCAGCGATATCGCCAGCCTTGATGGCTGCCTCTGTCGCCAGAACAGCCGCTTCGATTTTCTCTTTCTCGGCCGCATCTACTTTGTCGCCCGCTTCTTCCAGCGTCTTGCGAGTGGCGTGTACCAAGCCATCAGCCGTGTTGCGTGCGGTGATCAGCTGCTCGAACTTCTTGTCTTCAGCAGCATTTGCCTCGGCGTCCTTAATCATGTTTTGAATCTCTTCCTCGGACAGTCCGCTGGAAGCCTTGATGATGATCGACTGCTGCTTGCCGGTCGCCTTGTCCTTCGCAGACACGTTCAGAATGCCGTTGGCGTCCAAGTCGAAGGCCACCTCGATCTGCGGCATGCCGCGCGGCGAGGGAGGAATGTCCGACAGGTCGAACCGACCGAGGGACTTGTTCTGGGCTGCCTGCTTGCGCTCGCCCTGGACGACGTGAATCGTCACTGCAGTCTGGTTGTCGTCCGCTGTCGAGAACACCTGAGTCTTCTTTGTTGGAATCGTCGTGTTCTTCTCGATCAGGAAGCTGGCCACACCGCCCAGCGTCTCGATACCCAGAGACAATGGAGTCACGTCCAGCAGCAACACGTCGTTCACTTCACCTGACAACACGGCGCCTTGGATCGCGGCACCGAGAGCTACGGCTTCGTCAGGGTTCACGTCACGACGCGCTTCCTTGCCGAAGAAGTCAGCGACTTTCTTCTGCACCATCGGCATACGGGTCTGACCACCGACCAGAATCACATCGTTGATCTTGGAGATGTCGAGGCCAGCGTCCTGCAGGCAGGTCTTGACCGGACCCATGGTGCGATCAACCAACTCTTCCACCAGAGATTCGAATTTGGCACGGGTCAGCTTCTGCACCAGATGCTTCGGTCCGCTGGCATCGGCCGTGATGTACGGCAGATTGATCTCGGTCTGCTGAGCAGAGGAGAGTTCAATCTTGGCTTTCTCGGCAGCTTCTTTCAGACGCTGCAGGGCCAGTGGATCGTTGTGCAGATCCATGCCGGTTTCTTTCTTGAATTCTGCTGCGAGATACTCGATCAGACGCAGGTCGAAGTCTTCACCACCGAGGAATGTATCGCCGTTGGTGGCGAGTACTTCGAAGGTGTGCTCGCCGTCAGTCTCGGCAATCTCGATGATGGAGATGTCGAAAGTACCGCCACCGAGGTCAAACACGGCGATAGTGGAATCTCCACCCTTCTTGTCCATACCGTAGGCCAGTGCAGCGGCTGTCGGCTCGTTGATGATGCGTTTGACTTCCAGGCCCGCGATGCGGCCTGCATCCTTGGTCGCCTGACGCTGTGCGTCGTTGAAGTACGCAGGCACAGTCACTACCGCTTCAGTCACTGGCTCGCCGAGGAAATCCTCAGCCGTTTTCTTCATCTTCTTGAGCACCTGCGCAGAGATCTGCGGAGGAGACATGTTCTCGCCGTTCACGCGCACCCAGGCGTCGCCATTGTCAGCTTTGACGATCTCGTAGGGCACCATCTTGATGTCTTTCTGCACGACGTCGTCTTTGAACTGACGGCCGATCAGACGCTTGATGGCAAACAGTGTGTTCTTGGGATTGGTGACGGACTGCCGCTTGGCAGGCTGACCTACCAGTGTTTCGCCATCCTTGGTGAACGCGATGATCGACGGCGTGGTGCGATCACCCTCCGCATTCTCGATCACTCTGGATTTGCCGCCATCCAGAATCGCCACGCAAGAGTTCGTGGTACCAAGGTCTATTCCGATAATTCTACCCATTCTCGTTTCTCCGTTGCGCGACTCCGGCTCGCTCTCTGCCGCCGAAAGTGCTGATATCTGTTGTCAGGTTAATGAATTGCTTCTGGCCACCTATATTGGCCCTGCCCGGCTGATTTCAAGTCCGGGCCGTAAAATCGCTGTCAGACTTTCTCGTCTATGGATGACGCCGATGCCTTGGCAACCATGACCATGGCGGGGCGAATCACCCGGCCGTGAAGGGTGTAACCTTTCTGCATGACCGCCGTGACGGTGCCTGGCTCGACGTTAGGGTTTTCCTGCATCACCATGGCCTGATGACACTGCGGATCGAAAGGCTCGCCGAGAGGGTCGATCTGCTCGATGCTGAACTTGCGGAAGCAGTCGACAAAACTCTTCAGCGTCAACTCCACTCCCTGCAGGAGCACCTTCACGGATTCGTTTTCCTTGTCGGTGGATACCTGGATGGCGCGCTCAAGATTGTCCATCACGCCCAACAGCTCGCTGCTCAGTTTTTCCTGACCGAACTTGTGGGCTTTCTCCACATCCAGTTCGGTGCGGCGGCGCAGATTCTGCATTTCCGCCTGCACACGCAACACTTCATCTTTTTGATGCAGAATCAGCGTCTCGGCCTGCGCCAGACGTTGCAGCACTTCGACGAGCTGTGATTCTTCAGACGACTGATCCTGACCGTTCTCTGTGTTTACGGAGTCCAAATTTTCCTCCATCCCGCTTTCGTTTGTCCCTTTGTCGTTCACCCAGTTTTCCTCCACGCTATTTCTTTAGCAAATTTGGTTCAGCAAAATAAAACCTGCAGCACGATATGGGGGCACAGGTTTTTCAATTCAAGCCACAAGATAAAATTTGCCGGTACAGGCTAAACAGACCCACTGCCACTCCCCCGCATCCAACACTGACAAGGTTGGGGCGGATGCGCTATATTCTTCAGCAACAACGTCGTTTTAATACCGCTCTCAACCCTCTGGAACAATCCGACCCGCATGCTGACCCAACTCTCAATCCGCCACTACGCCATCGTCGACCATCTGGAAATCGATTTCCGTCGTGGCATGTCCGTCATCACCGGCGAAACCGGAGCTGGCAAGTCCATCATGCTGGGAGCACTGGGACTCACGCTGGGAGATCGTGCAGACAAGGGTGTCATCAGCAGCGGCGCCACCCGCGCAGACATCACCGCGCATTTCGATACCAGTGATCAGCCCATGGCGCGGGCATGGCTGCAAGACAACGAACTGCTCGCCGACGAGGAGCCACAGGTTTGCCTGCTGCGCCGTGTCGTCAGCGATGACGGGCGCTCCAAGGCTTGGGTCAATGGCTTTCCAGTGACGCTGCAGGTGCTCAAGACCATCGGCGAGATGCTTATCGACATTCACAGCCAGCACGAGCACCAGTCCCTCCTCAATCGCAGCACCCACTTGCGCCTGCTCGATGAATTCAGCGGGGATAATGCCCTCACGGACGACGTGCGCCGTGTCAGTCGCGAGTGGAAAAAGAATCGCGAACGCCTGGAGGCTTTGAGCCAGCAGTCGGAGGAGTCTTCCGCGCAGGTGCAGCTGATTCGTTATCAGATCGGCGAACTGGACGAACTGGCACTGGAGGCTGGTGAGCTGGAGTCTCTGGAGGAGGAATATCGCACACTCAACAGCGCCGACAGCTCACTGGCCACTGCCCGGCAGCTGCTCGATCTGTGCAGCGAGAACGACGAATTCACCGTGCAGGGCGCGCTCAATCAGGCCCTCGCGTTGTTGCAGGAGCTGGGCGCGAAAACTCATGCATTGGACCCGGTGACCGAACTGCTCAACACCGCCTCAATTCAGATCGAAGAAGCTGTCGCCGAACTGCGTCATGGCATCGACCACTTCGAAGCAAATCCGCTCAGACTGGAAGCGATCAATCAGCGCCTCGCCGACATTCAGCAGATTGCTCGCAAACACCGTGTCAAACCGGAAGAAATCGCGCCTCTGCATGCTCAACTGCAAGCACAGCTCGCCGCCTGGGAGCACAACGACGAAGACCTCGACACCTTACAGCAGCAGGACGCGCTGCTACTGCAACAGTACCGTCAGTTCGCCGAACGTCTAAGCGCGCAGCGACGCAAAGCAGCAACCGAGCTGGCACAGCAGATCAATCTGCAGATTGCGGAGCTGGGCATGAGCAGCGCGCGGCTGACCGTCGCACTCTCCCCGACCGAGAGTCAGACACCCTCAGCTCACGGTCAAGAGAGTGTCGAGTTTCTAGTCAGCACTAACCCCGGACAGGAGCCCCGCCCGCTGATCCGCATCGCTTCGGGCGGCGAGCTTTCGCGCATCAGTCTGGCCATTCAGGTGATTACCGCGCAGACCTCTGCTACCCCCACACTGGTATTCGACGAGGTGGATGTCGGCATCGGCGGCAGTGTTGCCCGCTCAGTGGGCAGACTGTTACGACAATTGGGAGAGCGCGGACAGGTGCTGTGCGTCACCCATCAGGCGCAGGTCGCCAGTCAGGGGCATCAGCATCTGTTCGTCAGCAAGTTGATTCAAAACACAGATGGACAGGCAGCGACGACCGGCACGCAGATTCGTGAACTATCCCGGGCAGAAAAAGTCAGGGAGATTGCGCGCATGCTCGGGGGAGAATCCACAAACCAAGGCTTCACACCGGAATCCCTGGCTCACGCAGAGGAAATGCTGAGCGCCTGAGGAAGGCGCTCGACTAAAGTCTCGACAGGCTCAAGCCTTCTGGCAGCTTTTGCAGATACCGTAGAGATAGAGGCTGTGGTCGGTAATCTCGAAGCCAAACTTGGCAGCGATCTTGTCCTGCTGCTTCTCGATCACTTCGTCGTAAAACTCCTCCACCAACCCGCACTTGTTGCAGACCAGATGGTCGTGGTGCTCCATGGTGCTCAGCTCGAACACCGAATGGCCGCCCTCGAAGTGATGGCGCATCACCAGCCCCGCTGTCTCGAACTGGGTCAGCACACGGTACACCGTCGCCAGGCCGACATCCTCGTCAGCATCGATCAGCGCCTTGTACACATCCTCTGCACTCAAATGCCGGGTAGCGGAATTCTCCAATAACTGCAGAATTTTCACGCGTGGCAGAGTGACTTTGAGGCCCGCTTTACGTAATTCCTGATTCTCTGATGACATGCTTCTCTCGTGGTGGCAAGACCGGTTAGCAAAGAGGTATTATGCCCACTAACCGATCCAGAAGAAAGTTAGCCACATGCCGGGAATTCTGAACTTGTCAAAATCACGCACTCAACAGCCTGCTTATCGCCGTCCCACCCACCATGCCAGATTGGCCCTGTTGCTGGGCAGCATGCTGGCTGTGAGTGCCTGCAGTTATCTGCCGAGCCTGCAATTCCCTGGTGTCTACAAGATCGATATCCAGCAGGGCAACATCATCACGCAAGAAATGGTGGACCAGCTGCGCCCAGGCATGACCAAGCGCCAGGTTACCTTCGTGATGGGCACGCCGCTGGTGCGCGACCCCTTCAATCAGGATCGCTGGGATTACGTCTACAGCTACCAGCCCGGTGGCGGTGTGCGCGGACAGGAACGCATCACCATGTATTTTGAGAATGATTTGCTGGTCAACTTCACCGGGGATTTCAAACCCGGCGAAGGCACTCCAGCCGCCAGTGCAACACCAGCGGCTACCAACTCCTGATCAAAACTCGATCCGTAATCCTACTTCGACACTGCGCCCGGCTTCGGGCGCCACATCCTTGAGCAAGGACGTGTGGTTGCGAATCTCCTCATCCAGCAGATTGTTGAGCTTGCCGAACACGGTGGCCTCGCCCGCAAACAGCTCAGCGTGGTAATCCACCGACGCGTTAAGCAGCGTGTAGCCTTCCGTCTTGGTTTCGCGCAGCGCCACATCGGATTGACTAGCCACCCGCGTGGCACGCAGCTTGTAGATCCAATGATCTTGAGCATGACTGATCTCGGCCCCAAACCGTCTCGCTGGGATCTGCGGCACGTTGCCACCGCGCTGCAGTTCCGCCCGGACATAGTCGCCGAACAACGTCAGATCGGTCCGCTGCAGGTCATTGCCAGCAATCGGTAGCGTGAATTCCACTTCCAGCCCTTTGAACTCGGCATCCTCCTGCGTCAGCATGGCGATGGGAATTTCATCAACCTCAACGCCTGTATCACGCATGTACAGATAGTCGCGAATGCTGTTGTAGAACACATTGACCTCCCCAGTCACCCGCCCCAGATGGCGACGCAGGCCGATCTCGAAGTTGGTCGAGCGCTCCTTGTCGGCGTCCGGGTTGCCAATCTCCAACCGCTGCGTTGCCGCGTGGGCAATCAGCTGGTGCTCGTCATCCGGCGTCCTGCAGGTCACCGCATCAATGTTGGAGTACAGCTCCTCCACTGTCGGGGTGCGTTGCGAGTGCGCGACCGAGACCAGCAGATTGAGATCCTCCCGCGCGCGCCACAAGCTAGACGCGCTGCCGCTGAGGCTGCTGTCCGAACTTTCACAGTTGCCCACCTGCTGCAGATGCTGATGTTCACCACGCACGCCGAACTCAACCATCATGTCGCCGACATCAATGCTCTGCAGCGTAAACAGCGCAATCGAATCAATGTCCGTGGCGGCAATGTAGGCCTCGTCGCCCAGAGCGCTGAAGGTCTTGCTGCCGTACTGCAGACCAGTCACTCCCGTGACACTGCCGACTGGTCGATGCGCGACGGTGAAACGCCCTTCACTGCCCTCGTTTTTGTAAACCGTCCCGATCTGTCCGTCACCCTCGATCTCAGCGTGCTGATAGTCCACGACACTCAGCTTGCCGTTGATCTCCTCGAAGAAACCGCCCAGCGGCGCCTTGCCTTCGAAGTCCAGACGCTCCTGCTGCATGGCGATACGAATCCCTCCCTCGGGATCTTCCGCCTCCGGCTCACCCGCCTCATGATCGTCTTCGTCATGTGGTTCGTGGTGATGATGCGCGGCTGTTGGTAAACCGTAATGGCTCTCGGACTGATTCAGCGCCATCCCCAGGTAGCCGCCGCCAAACACCCAGGAGAGTCCTCCAGTCAACGCATGGGCACGGGTTGAAGAGTTGTCGATGAACCCTTTGCTCGCGAGCAGCTCGGAGACAGCTTCCTCGTCATTCAGATCAACGGTGTCAGGATTGATGGCAAAGCCCTTGATACGCGTATCGTTGCTGGCGCGATAGGTCCCATCGAGATGCCACGCCAGCGAGCCTGCGCCATTCTCAAGTTTGAAGACACTGGTCTGCTGGTCTGAGGCACTCTGGTGGCGGGTTTCCAACAAACCAGTCAATGCCTCTGGCACGGTGGTGGGCACACGGTTGTCGATCACATTCACCACGCCGCCAATCGCTCCATTGCCA
The DNA here is from genome assembly GCA_040384465.1 of Pseudomonadota bacterium. Lineage (GTDB taxonomy): Bacteria > Pseudomonadota > Gammaproteobacteria > Pseudomonadales > Pseudohongiellaceae > UBA5078. The sequence goes on from JAZKJF010000009.1 coordinate 19,920, forward strand.
TACAGCAGCGTCGCCGGGCCACGCACGACCTCAATGCGCTCTGCCAGCACGGCCTCCACACTATTTGCATGATCGGGACTGACCGCCGCCGCATCGATGTTGCTCACACCGCCCTGCAATACTTGCACACGATTACCACTCTGGCCACGAATCACTGGCATACCGACTCCGGTACCGAAAGACGCGCTATTGACGCCTACCAGTTCTTTCAGAGTCTCTCCCAGCGTACTGGCTGCTTTCTCGCGTAGCGCTTCGCCACTGAGCACATTCACCGGCAAGGAAGTTTCTGCGCGATTGCGCTGCAAGGTGCCGGAGACGATGATTTCGTCGAGCACCGCGTCGTTGTGCGGCTCGGCCGCGTGGACACTGCTTGCAGCCATACCTGCGGACATTGCCGCAGAAACGGCTGACACCAACGCATGAACTCGGAAAGATTGACAAAAAGAACGCATTTTTACCCTCACTATCGATAATGGACAGGCCATGCACCAAGGCTGCGGCGCTCCTCATGGGAAGCACAGCGCATAAGCAGCAGCGGGATGCGAGGCCGGGAATTGCCAAATGGCAGTTTTCGAGAATCAGATCAGCAGGGCGGGCGGGGGAGAACGCGATCTGGCGGAAATTGGCCAGGAATAAGCAGGTTGTTCGGCAGGATCAAAGTATTCCTGTGGAGTCAGCAGGATGTCAGGGCGGGAAACGGAAAGAGTTGGCGCATCATCCCCAGACCCGAGGTTCAAACAGATGGCGCAGTCGTACTGTTTATTAAGATCGCCTGCGTGGGTATGCAGGAGCGTCAAACTCTGGGAAAGGAGGAAGACCAGCAGAAAACTCAGCGCGAGCACGCCTTGGAACGGATGCTTCAACAGCTTGAGGGGGGACTGGGTCATGTTCATGACATGCTCTGCGAGGGCTCCACGTAAAACCTCCGAGACAACCGGGAATCGCTTTGAGCGAGCCCCGGTTGTTCGAAGGCGGACTTACGGGCACACCTAATTGACCGTGGCATTTTCGAAAAGTTTCACAGAGCCTTAAAATTCCCTAAAACTAATTTTCAAACGCCATTTTGTTACTGTGTAACATAGCAGCGTTCACACTATCAATCCAGCCCCAGACTGACGGCAAAACGTTCCAGCGCCTCGAGCCCCACAACGTCATGTGCCACCAGCGTGAGATCTTGTCGAGGAATGTCCGGCAGCGCCTCTTTCAAAGTGGCCAGATGCACTTCCTCCTGCACTCGGCGCTCTGCCAGGAACTCCCCCATCCCTTCCGGTGACCGCTTGTTAACCACGAGGGCGCCGACGGTAACGCCGGAGCGACGCAACTGATCATGCAGCGCAATCGTCTCCAGCACTGGGAGACGCTCGGCAGCCAGCACGATCACGAACGACGTGCGCTCGGGGTTGCTCAACGCATTGCGCAAGTCCATGAAGCGACGACGACGGCGATTCAACAGGCTGCGGATGCGGCTCTCACGCTCGACCAACGGATCTTCCTGCCCACCCAGAACCTTGTTGCCCACGCTCTTGTCACTGCCCAGGTTACGCATCACCGAACTGAAGCGATCGGCCTTGTCTCTACGCTGGATCAGGCCATCGGTCCAGGCCGACATCATCTCGGGCAGCGCAATCAGCCGCGCGGTGTGGCCGGAAGGTGCCGTGTCAAACACCAACAGGTCATAGTCGGTGGCGGCCTTTTCGACGACCTCGGCGATGCGCTCCATGATCGCGGCTTCCTGCATGCCGGGCGCATCGCGGGACAGCTCGATGTGCTTGTCGACTTCACCCGCCAGATGGGGCGCCATCAGTTTGCGCAGCGAGGCAGATACTTCTTCCAGATGTTCATTCACAGTCTGCTCGGGGTCGAGTTCCATGCCGTCCAGGTTGGAAGCAAGCCGAACTGGACGAGGCCCTACGGTGCGATTGAACAGATGTCCAAGGTTGTGCGCCGGGTCCGTGGAGACCAGCAACACACGCTTGCCTTCCGACGCCATTGCCATCGCGGTCGCAGCCGAAACAGTAGTTTTGCCCACGCCACCTTTGCCACCGAAAAACAGAATACTTTTGGAGCGGGCCAGTTCTAGCAGCATGAGACGTGATCCAGTGGTGAGCGCTCCATGCCCATGCGGCGATGCCAGTCATGGAAGCGGTCGTAGACCACCGGCAGCAGTTCAAGGGTGTAATAAGTCGTGGGGTTGGGGATGCCGAGGCTTTCCGAGAAGATCAGCATCATGAACAGATCATCTTCATCACGCTGCGCACGGCCAAACTCGCGTCGATAAGGAGCAATGTAATATTCGCGCAGCCCTTCTTCGAGGCGGGTTAAGAAGCTCTTGCGCTTGTCATTCGCAGGTATGTCGTTCTGATCCATGGTGTTCTCCTTGCCCCGAGTATACGTTGGTTGTTGAGCGCGACTCAACGCTTGCGCAGACCCGCCGCCAATGCCTTCTTGCGGGCACGAGCCGCGCGCAGCAAACGCGCCTGCATCGGGTCGATCTGCAATGGGCGATATATCTCCACCCGGTCGCGTTCGTTCAGCACATAGTCCTGTGGCAGCGGGCTGGCCTTGCCATCGAGAGGGCGCGAGAAGATGCCCATCGCGGCGGAACGCGGATCAATCTCAGGAAACTCTGTAGCAATTCCCGACAACTCCACGGCAACCATGGCGGTGGTGCCACGTTTTATTTGAAGGACGATGATGCGCTGTTGGTCGGGTAACGCATAGGCCACCTCAACAGAAATCAGATCAGACGACCCGCTCACGTCGGCTCACCATAGAGAAGATTAGCGCGCTCGACCACCGAATCCACCAGCGAATTCGCGGAGTGATTGAAGAGTTTTTCCAACGCAAAGCCCATCAATCCACCGGCAAAATCGAATTCCATCTGCAGGCTGACCTTGCAGGCATTCTCTGCCAGTGGCTGAAAGTGCCACGACGCCCCAAACTTGCGAAACGGCCCCTCCACCAGACCCATACGCATTTCCTCGCCGGGCTTGACGGTGTTGCGCGTCGTGAACGAATGCTGCAATCCTGCCTTGCCGAGTGTCAGCTCACCCACTACCTCGTTATCCGTGCGACTGATAACACGCGCCTTCTGGCAGCCCTGCATGAACAGGGGATAACTCTCGATGTCGTTGACTAGGTCATACATCTGCTGTGCCGAGAACATCACCAGCGCACTGCGATCGATTCGAGTCATAACGGTTTCAGGAACTGCCTCAGGTTAAGATGGGCGCGATTCTAACTCGGCCTATGCAGCCGGGGGAATGCGGTTATAATGCGCCGCTATGGCAAAATCAGGTAAGGCAAAAGCAGTCGACACCACCATCGCCCGTAACAAGAAGGCGCTTCATGATTATTTCATCGAAGACTCTTTCGAAGCGGGGATGATGCTGCTCGGCTGGGAAGTCAAAAGCATGCGCGAGAAGAAAGTGCAGCTGACGGACAGTTACGTCATCCTCAAGGACGGCGAGGCCTGGCTGATCGGCTGCAACATCACGCCGCTCAACACCGCCAGCACTCACGTCGTCTGCGAACCGGACCGCACCCGCAAGCTCCTGTTGCACCGCAAGGAGCTGGCGCGTCTCTTCTCCAGCGTCCAGCAAAAAGGTCACACCTGCGTGGCCACCAAGATCTACTGGAAAGACCACCTCATCAAGTGTCAGGTTTCACTCGCCAAGGGTAAGCAGGAACACGACAAGCGCAATGTCGAGAAGGATCGCGAGTGGGCCATCGAGAAGCAGCGTACGGTGCGGCACGCGCAGCGCTGATGTTAATCTGTCGTCGGACAGACATCTGTAAAGAGTCGATCGAAATGGACAAGGCAGCACTCATAGCAACACTGCAGGCGGCCCTGCCTGATCTTTAACAGAAGTGCAGGGTCAATCACACCGAACAACGCCCGCACTGACGGTTGAGCCGGGCTTGCCAGCATCGTTGACCCAAAACACCTGTCGACCGCCGTCAGCACACTCTGCCTCAGGTGCCAACGCGATGCCTTCGTGGTTGGCATTGGCCAATGCGGCAGGGTGCGTCAGCACTGTACTCAGAACAAAGCTGCCCTGCGTTGCACTGCCAGGCACGCCATCGATCTGCAATATGCCCGTGACATTGCCGCAGTCGTCATCACAGTGGGCCCACAGCACCGCATTGTCACGATCATACTCCAGCCCCATCAGATGCGGAAAACCAACGCTGATGACCGCGATTTTATGGAAAAGACTGTCCTCGTGATTCAGTGCATAGGCGTAGATATCGCCGTTCTGCTCCAATGCGGCGAGAAACAACCCGTCGCCATGCGCTGGATAATCATTAGGGTCATAAGGCTTGTGCAACCGCTGGTCGTAAAAACCTGCAGTGATCAGATCCGCGTCAGGAATCCAGGTGAGCCCCTCCCAGCCTGCGTTCGAACCAACATCCAACTCGACAGACTCGGGATTGTCCTCATCGTGGGTCAGATCCCATTCGGCGACAGGAGTCCCTTGCGCAGTGTCGAAAGCAATAATACTCAACTTGCTCTCCTCATCCTCCTTCTCTGAGGCGATGTAGACGACATCACTGTCCCAATTCGTCTTGGCGACTGACTCGGAATCCGGGGTCGCGCCAGACAGCGTTGTCAGCGTCCAGTCCCGAACAGGGGACCAACGGCCGGAGGCGGTATTGAATGAAAGTTGATGCAAGGTCGCCGGGCCATTTTTAACCACCCACAGATACCCAGGTTGACTGGGCGAAGCCGGTTGATAGGTAGCACCACTGCTGTTGCTGCCAAGCTCTGCGGCAGGGTCGTCCACCAGCGCGACCACCTCACTGCCTGGCCACGGCGTCAGTACAAAGTGCGCGGGAATGGAGGACGCAGGGTGACAACCGATCAAAAGCAAAGACAGCAAAACACTACAAACACGCATCATACCTGCCACTGACTCCACCATCACCTGACCAGCGTCGGCAGAAACGTCGACACCACCATCGCCTGCTGCTTGCCGCCATCCGGATCTGCCGCCGTTTTGAACTCCGTGAATTTCTCCGCCCACGCCGACGTACGCATGCGCAGCGGCGGGTTTTCCCGATTCACGCAATCCAGAACGACAGCGGCCACTTCCTGCGGAGTCTGATAAGAGCGGGTTTCCCCCATGGCCCCGCGCGCCTGAATGCCACCCATGTAGAGATCAAGCACGGGTTTGTAGGCGTCGTCGTGAATACCACCAGTGGCTTGCACCATCCCCATGACATTGCTGACAAACTCCGTCGCAATCCCACCAGGCTCGATCATCGAAAATTTAATGCTGAACGCAGGCTGCACATAGCTCGCCAGTGATTCGGTGTAGCCCTCGACAGCGAACTTGGCCGCACAATAAAACTCATTGAAAGGCTGTCCCACTAGGCCACCGACAGACGTAATGTTGATGATGTGACCCGTTCTGCGTTCACGCATGTGCGGCAGAACGGCTTTGGTGCAACGCACCACGCCTTTGAAATTGACGTCCATGACCCACTCCATCTCATCCTCTGTCGCCTGTTCGGTGGTCCGCACAAAACCCGCACCGGCATTGTTGATGAGAATATCGATCACGCCCTCTTCCTTGAGTATCTCGGCAAAGCAGCGCTCCACACTCTGTGCGTCCTGCACATCCAGTTGCTTCACTGTCAACGTCACTTGTTGCGCTTTGGCGGCGGCCAGCAAAGCATCCTGCTTGTCCAAGTTGCGCATCGTGGCGATGGTAGTGATGCCCTGTTTTGCCAGCATCACCGCGACATGCAAACCCAGGCCTGTGGACGTTCCAGTGACGACGGCGACTTTCTTGTTCATGACATTGCTCTCTGCGAGTGGAGTGAGGTTGAAAAACTAGCACACGACCCCATCTAGTGTCCTGTGCTAAGCTGCACACACTAACGGGGGCGCTTTGGATTCGACGCCGGTATCAAACCCTGAGGTGCATGTCGAGAGGGTAGTAACTCTCGTAAATCAATTACTGCAACTTACTAGTTGCCAACGACGATAGCTACGCTCTAGCCGCTTAGTGCGGTTAGCGGTCACCCCGGGATGCCTGTAAACCGGTGTTTTTGTGACTGTCATATAGAACAGGATCGCCAGCCTAGCGCGCCCAGCGCGAAGCAGCTAAAAGTACTGGGCTCGCCCGAACCACCCTGCCCGTCGGGCCGGCGAGGGTTAACTTAATAGACGACGCTACACATGTAGATCCAAAGGCAGCGGACTGACGGACGGGGGTTCAAATCCCCCCGCCTCCACCAACCACACGACCAGAGACGAACGCGAAGGGCCGCAAGAGGCCCGTAAACACTGAGAAAAATCACCTTTCCCGTTCTGTGACGTACACAGATGACTTGCAATGTCCGGCCCCTGATGTAACATCGGATGTAACACGACTCCGATTGACTCCCAGGCGGTGTTACATGGCAACGAAAGCGCAACCTCTGACTGATGCCCAATTGCGGCAGACCAGACCGGGACCGAAAGAGTACAACCTTGCCGATGGTGGCGGGCTGTTCCTTCGCGTGAAGCCTACCGGCTCCAGATCCTGGCTGTTCAACTACTTCAAACCCTTCACCCGGACACGCTCCAATCTCAGCATTGGAAAGTATCCAGCAGTGAGCCTTGCCAGTGCTCGCCAGTGCCGCGCTGAATACCAATCCCTAATTGCCCAAGGGATCGACCCCAAAACGCACAGAGAAGCGATTCAGCAGCGCCTGAGCGATGCCCACAGCAGCACCTTGGAGCGCGCTTCCCGTGTGTGGCTGGCAGTGAAGCGGGCAACCGTCACACAGGCCCACGCTGAAGACATCGAGCGATCCCTGACCCTTCACATCTTCCCCCGCCTTGGTAGCGTCCCTGTCCACCTGATCGGCGCCAAGGATGCCATTGCGATACTGGAGCCCATTGCCGCACGTGGATCACTGGAGACCGTGAAGCGGCTCTGCCAGCGCCTGAACGAGATATTCACCCATTGCGTGAACACGGGAGTCCTTGAGCACAATCCCCTTGCAGGTATCGGGAAAGCCTTCGCACCACCTACCAAAGAACACATGCCCACGCTGAAGCCAGACGAGTTGCCTGATCTGATGCGCGCACTTACCCGCGCCAGCATACGCATCACCACGCGCTGCCTGATCGAATGGCAATTGCACACGATGGTGCGGCCGAGCGAAGCAGCAGGCGCACGCTGGCAGGAAATCGACTTCACCCGTGGCACCTGGAACATCCCCGCCGAGCGCATGAAGAAAAAGCTGCCGCACACTGTTCCACTGACACCGCAAGCACTCGCCTTGCTGGAGAACATGAAGCCGATCAGCGGACACCTTGAATTCATCTTCCCAGCAGATCGCAATCCAAAGACCCACACACACGAACAGACCGCAAACATGGCGTTGAAGCGCATGGGCTTCGGTGGGCGACTGGTGTCGCACGGCCTGCGATCACTGGCCAGCACCACGCTGAACGAGCAGGGATTCGACCCCGACATCATCGAGGCAGCACTGGCGCACCGGGACAAGAACACTGTGCGGGCAGCCTACAACCGCGCCGAGTACATCGAGCGCCGCCGCCCAATGATGGCCTGGTGGTCAAATCACGTCGACAGCGCCGCATTCGGTGAAGTTGCACGAACGAGAACCAAGCATATGCGAGTAGTTGGATAAACCACACACAAGAGGAATTGAGACTATGACTGAGATTGAAACGCTGGTTATGACTGAGATTGAAACGCTGGTGCGGAACGGATCGAGCCAAACACAAGCTATCTTCTGCAACGCCGTTCAAGTCCTCGCCTTTGGAAATGAGGGCCAGATATCCCGAGTATTCGAGTTCGCCGCCCTTATGGAAGGAAACAAGGTTTCACATGATGAGGTTCTGCGCGAACTGACAAAAATGGCCTTTGCCGTCAAGCAGGAACGGTACGCAGCAGAGGTGGCAGCATGAACATGAACACGAACGCAGCACAGCACACCTCTGACGATCTCTACAGACCCATTAACTACGCCAGCGCCGATGGCATTTCTGGCTTTCTGAAACTGCCCTTCGTTTTCCGCGATCCATCGAAACGACGACCAGCACCAGGAACCAACTGGAGTATTCCAGCACCAGGTACGCACACTTACACCGAGGCATGCGAAGTGGGCCGCGCCTATGCCATTCACTTCGCGCAGTACCTGAAGGACAACCCCGAAATGGCAGGCGATAATAGTCTCGGACACGTTGCCGAGGACGTCGACTTTTCAGACAAAGAGCAGAGCGGCTATTGGGTCGGATTCTTCTCGCTCCTGGGTGAACTGATAGCAATGGGCGCGGATCGAGTGGATCTGACGGCGCAGCTTCAAAGGCGTCGGCATGACTGAAGAGACTGGCCAACTGACAACGGGAAAAAGGACTGACAGCATCAGCAGGGAGTTGCAACCGTGTTCATAGAGGTCAGCGCGGAGCACCAAAAACATATTCATAGCCGCATACTTCCAAAGTTAAGCGAGAGTGAAATAGCAAACCTGTTCCGCTTTTTTGGGACTATCTGGTTAGAAGGAACTGAAGGCAATCGCAGTCAAGGGGCTATCAAAAAGGAATTGAATTCGGCCGCCAAAGAGATTGAGAAAGGGCTGAGCCGACTGGAGAAACTTATTGCAGAAAGAGGCGCTTCCCTCGAAGCAATCAACGTCTTGGACTTTCACTATAGCGATGCAAACAACCATGACATGACGATGGTCAACCTTTCAATTTCTGAGGCTGAAGCGTCGGGAACTGTCCACTCATTACGCAAAATCGTGGCAGCCATCAAGCACCAGGCGCAGGACTTAGAAACCGAACAACGACAGGGGCGGCCGCAGGCAGAAAGGTACAAACATTTACTCCTGGCGATCATGCTGTGGTTCGACCGCCACCAATCACACTACAGACCATCTGCGACCCAAGAATCTCCATTCGTGATTTTCATCACGTACCTGCTTGCCGATGTGCTGGGGCTTGGGATCAGCGACCCCAGACGGCACGTAGCAAACGCACTTGAGCACTTCAATCACCATCTTGCCAAAACCAAGCCCCCCCGGCACAAAACACCTCGAAAGTAGAGCCGTTTCGTACATAGCGAAGGTGCTCCACTCTCCAATAGCCTGTCCGTGTTAGTCCGTTACCGACCATAGACGAACGCACAGAGAGGCTTCACCATGACTACAGCAGCACCACAGGCGCAATCCCATTGCGTCGCAGCACCAACACCACACGAAAGAATCTTGCGCTGGCCCGAGGTACAGGAGCGCACCGGCCTTTGTCGCAGTCACGTCCACGACATGGCAAAACGTGGGCAGTTCCCCGCACCGATCAAACTCGGTGGCCGCGCAAGCGGCTGGCTTGAATCTGAAATCAGCGCATGGATCGAAGAACGAAAAGCGAGCGCACGCGGGGATGTTGAACGAAGGGAGGCGCGCAGATCATGAACAACGAAACCGGGGCCGCCAGTCACAACGGCCCGATCCCACATCATCACAGCACACCTGGCAAACTGGATCGCATGCTCTCAACCTTCGCCAAGGGTGAGAAGCTGAACACATTCGCCGCAAAAGAATTGGGCGACACATGCCTACACACCACAGTGTCAGATCTTCAGCAAAGGCATGGTGTCAGATTCACCCGGGAGTGGCAAACCGTAGAGGGCCGCTTCGGTAAAACCCGCGTGCGGGTCTACTGGCTCCAGGGCGAAGACCTCCAGAGGGCCTGCCAGATCGTCGCGGCGCGTAGGGCATCCGCTTGAGGGGTGCCGCATGGCGAAGAAAAAGCGAAGCCTGCCATTCGACAAGCGGGGCGGGGCACTGGTGCTCCAGCGCCGCATGCTCGAATCATCCGCATATTCGTTTCTGACTCCAGAGGCAAAGGTGCTTCTGTTGCTCCTGCAAACGCACTGGCGCAACGATAAGCCAGTTGCCTATGGAGTGCGCGAAGCAATGGACAAAATCCCGTGCGCGAAGGGAACAGCGCAGCGAGCTTTTGAACAGGTACAGCGTTCGGGATTCGCTGAACTCGTTGATGAATCACAATTCAGCACAAGGACACACAGCCGAGCGAGAACGTGGCGGCTTACCTGGCTGCCATTCATGGACAAACCACCTTCCAACGAGTGGGAAAAATTAGGGTCACCGGGTCAAAAATGCACCCTGTAGAGTGCTCACAGGGTCAAAAATGCACCCACTGATGCGAGCGCCCACCGCTCCAGGGTCAAAAATGACCACACACAGGGAGAGCACTTACAGGGTGCAAATTTGACCCACACCTACTGTAACCACCACCAGCGAAACGTTGCGCCTTCCGTCTTCAAGCAGCGAATGAAACCTGTGTAACCTGTAGCCAGTTTTGCCGGAGAAATTTTTGTCAAATCCCGACATCCTCGCGTCCGTGGATTGTGAAAGTGCTCTGGAAGGACCCGAGGCCTTCCCCCTATGACCGCGACGAGCCGACAACGAAACAACAACCACACTCCAGAATAATTTCATAATTACCGCTTTCTCGCGCTTCCTCGCACCCGTATCCTGACTTGCAGGGGAGGACCTAAGACCACGCAGGCACGGCCACCCAGGCGCAGCGGTGACGATCCCTTTCGTACTCGTACCAGTTGCCCGATTCGCACCACAGTACGATTGCAGGAAAATTTTCTGTGCGTGCGGTCGATGCGGTACATAGGCGGCGCGACTTCCAAGGATTCGTACCACCCTCCCCCTACTCGTACCACAGTCAACCCTGATGCCAGCCGGTGAACCCATCTGAAAGTGCAATTTTGTGGATGCAAGAAAGCGCCTATGGGAGCGGTGTCCGAGTCTCTACAGCATAGGCTGCAACAGCCCCCCGCCCACTACCAGACCGATTGAAAGCCTGACAGATCAAGCGAGAGGCTTCGCAACGCGCATTCCGACATTTTCAAATCTGAATTTTGACGGCGAGAAAATTTGCCTGGGGGCGCGGTCTAGGTGCGGAGAGTCCAACTGTTTCGACCTACCCTACCCCGTACACGACCAGGCAAAGCACCGACCGCCCTGAAAAAAAAGTTTCAATTCGCGGGTGTGAGCGTATGTGGTCGATGCGGTACATAGAACTGAAGCCCCAGAGATTCACTCCGCCCCCCACCTGGAGCGCACAGCACCACCCCGCCACAGGGTACCGACGCGCTGATGTAACACTGGATGTAACACCGGGAGACGTTGAGAAAAGCAGCACCAGCAACGGCGCACCCTGTAGGGATGGGTTCAAATCCCCCCGCCTCCACCAGACAAAAGAAAGGCCCTACCGGCGCTAGCTGATAGGGCCTTTCTTTTGTCTGGTCGAACCATGGAGAGTTGGACTTGCACAGTCGGGGTAACCGCCATGGATGGCGGGAATGTCGGCAATGCAGGAGCATTTGCCGACGCACAAAACGGCAGGACAGCCGTTTTGCACAGCGACGAAGGAGCTGCCCCGAAGGGGCGAGGCACATGGATGTGCCGAGTGAAATCCCCCTGTGCTGCACTGATCAGAATGATCCAAAAGAACTGGACTGACGTTCCCTCTCCCGCAAAACTGATCCACCATCCCCCTTCCTTCGTACTCCTAGCAAGGAGAAACCTCATGCAAATTGCCATTCTGTTCGTCGTGACATCCGTTGTCTTTCTGATCGCAGATGCCCTGATGCTGCGCGCCGTGATCCAGCCACTTTTCCAGCAGCACCTGGGCGGGCAACTGATCGATGGTTTGCGCGTGGCGCCTGCGGCATTGTTCTATCTGACCTACATGTTTGGCATCCTGTGGTTTGCGGGGCTGCCTGCCCTGCGAAATGACGCTCCGGTCAGCGCACTAATCCAAGGGGCAATACTGGGGTTTGTCGCGTACGGGACCTATGAACTCACGTCGTGGTCGATCATGCGCCAGTGGCATGGCTCAATGGTGGCTATTGACTGGACCTGGGGCACGTTAATCACGGGAGTAGCAGCCTGGGCTGGAGTGATGGCCGCGAGGGCCTGGGACGCCGCCCCACGGTAATCAATTCTTATGTCATGACAATTCAGAGCCACCCGATTCTTCACTGATATCAAAATCGTCTTGGCAGGCGACTGCCAATGCTGATTCGAGTCCCGAAAGTGAGCGGTATACAACAGTCCTATGTTGTGACGGGGAGCTACACTGCCCGATCGCACACCCTTTACCGAGATGATGACATGGCCCAAAGCAGAATAACCAGACACCGTACTGCAGTGGTGATCGGGGTCACTCTGCTGTTGCTCGTCGGGCTCAGAGCGGCATTGCCCTTAATCGTCAAGGATCAGATCAACGCACGCCTCGCTTCATTGGAAGAATACAGCGGGCATCTGGAGGACATCGACCTCGCACTTTGGCGCGGGGAATACAACATTGTGAACTTGGTCATCGAGAAGAGGGGCGTCGACACGACTGTGCCATTCGTGTGGGTGCCACGGGCTGCCATCTCCCTCGAATGGAAAGCGTTACTGGATGGGGCCGTGGTGGGCGAAGTGGAACTGTTTGCTCCCGAGCTGCACTTGATCGCTGCCGATGATCCCACGCAGGAGCAGATCGGTGCGGGCGTGCGTTGGTACAGTCTGCTCGAAGAGCTGGTGCCCTTTACGATAAACCGCTTCGAGATCCAGGATGGTCACTTCCGGCTCGACGACGCAGATGTTAAGCGTCCCCTCGATGTCCACATTCACGATATCGATGCACTCGCCACCAATCTTTCCAATGCGCGTGACACGGAAGCAGACAGCTTTGCCAGTGCTGCCCTGACAGGTCTCTTCGGTGCAGGAACTCCCCTGGCGATCAACGGTCAGTTGAGTCCCCTGGCAGACCCACCTGTCTTCGAGGTCGATGTGCGGTTGGAGGCTCTGCCTCTGACACAACTCAATGGTCTGCTGAACGCCTACATCGGCGTGGATGCGGAAGCGGGCGAGTTCTCGGTATTTGCGGAATTTGCGTCCGCCAACGGTCGCTTCGAAGGTTATATCAAACCCATATTGGCCAATGCGGAGTTCTTCAGCCTGGGGAACGAGGACAATCTGCTGCGCAATATCTGGGAGGGAATCGTCGCGGTTACTGCGGTACTTCTGCAGAATCAACCAGAGGACCAGTTCGCGTCGGTGATTCCGTTCTCGGGAGAGCTAGCGGACATCGACGCGGACGTCCTGTCCGCCATGCGGAGCATTCTGCGTAATGCTTTCGTCAGCGCACTGGAACTGAAGCTGGATAATACCGTCGAGATTGAAAACCTAGGAGCTGACGGCCAGTAACCGCTCCTTTCACTCTCTAAAAACCTTAAAATGTTTCTCATTGTTGACATGTATGCGTATTTGTCCATAATGAGAAACACTATGCCGTCTCCAACCCCCACCATAGCAAGCAATGTCGCTGACACACTCAGCGCTTTAGGCACTCAGATTCGTGCCCACCGAAAAGCTTTGCGCATCAGTGCAACAACCGTTGCGGAAGCAGCGGGGATGTCGCGCGTCACGTTACACAGAATTGAGAACGGCGAGCCGTCTGTCACCATGGGTGCCTATCTGAATGCCCTGGCAGCCTTGGGAATGGATTTCGGTATCATCATTTCAGACATGCCAGAAACTGGCAGACAAGTTGAAAATCGTAAGGGTTGGATACCCGCGCGCATCCTGCTTAGCGACTATCCACAACTCAAACAACTCGCCTGGCAGGTGCAGGGAACCAATGCACTGACGCCGACGGAAGCCCTGAGTATTTACGAACGCAACTCGCGTCATATGGACATGCAGGCACTGGCTCCTCATGAGCGCGATCTGATTGAGGCGCTCCAAACAGGGCTGAGCCAGCGAGATACTCATGTTTGAACGCTCACATCATCAGCGAATCGCTCAAGTGCTGAACTCTCTCAACGGTTCTCTGCTGAGAGAAAACAACTGCCTGTTTGGTGGAGGCACCGCTATTGCGCTGCTCTACGAGGAATATCGGGAGTCTGTCGATATCGACTTTCTGGTCTCGGATATCAGCAGCTACAGCAATCTGCGTCACTTGCTTACGGGAGCCCAAGGAATAACAGCACTGCTGCGGGAGAGCCCCGCTCCTTTTGTGCAAGCGCGCGAGGTCCGCGCCGACCAGTATGGAATCAGAACAATGCTGCAAGTGGGTGATCAGCTGATCAAGTTCGAAATCATCCTTGAAGGTCGTATAAAGCTCGACAAGCCTGCAGCCGATGACGAAATCTGCGGCATCGCGACGCTTAGCGAATTGGATATGGCGTGCAGCAAACTGTTAGCCAACTCGGATCGATGGAATGACGACGGTGTTTTCAATCGAGACATCATTGATCTCGCGATGATGACCCCATCACTTGGGCTCCTGCGCTCTGCGGTTGCGAAAGCCGAATCCGCCTATGGGCCAGCCATCCGCCGGGATCTTGGCAATGCACTGGACAGAATGCAGAACCGCCATGACTGGCTGGAGCGCTGCATGACCGTCATGGCAATCACTCTGCCCAAGGCGCTTGTATGGCAAAAACTTCGCGCGCTGCGCAGGGTTCTTAGCTCCTCATGAGCGCTACTCACTAACCGCATGGATGTGAAAAGTCTCCTGTGGGAGCGGGCCCGCCCACGATTGAATTTAATGTTGTCATCTATCGCGGGCAGGGCCCGCTCCCACAGGGCTCGAGAATCACACGCGCCGAATGGCAGGATTTCCTGCCAGAGTCTCCAGTGTTGCACCCGACACTAATTCATAGTTTCGGTCGGTAATTGTCGACACAAAGTGCCAGGTAGCACGAACCTTGTCGCGCTGCACATCCAGCTCCACCCAACCGCGACCATTGGCCTTCATGTACTTCAATTCCGGGCTCGCCTGCAGGGTGGCTTCCTCCAGGCGCCCTTCCGGCAGCGTAAGGAAATTCTCGAATCCGGGTGAGGTGACACTTGGGGTCCCAAACTCCACAGCCACAATCTGGTTGTCGTCCGCATGCAGGTCGAAGGCCCAGGAGCTGTGTGTGTCGCCCGCCAGCACCACGACATTGTTGGCGTGCTCGCGAAATGCTTTCAGTGTGCGCGAGCGGTTTTCCGGATAACCGTCCCAAGCATCCAGGTTCAGAGGCAAGCCCTGCCGACCGCGAGTGCGCAGCATGCCATAGCGACCTGCAAGAATGGCGTCGCGCTGCACTGGATCAAGCTCCTCGTCACTAATCTGCGGCGGGAACAACTTGCCTATCAACAACTGCTGGCCAACAATCTGCCAGGGTTTGCCAGCCTGTGCCGAGCGTTGCAGCTCGCTGGCCAGCCAGCTTTCCTGAGTCGTGCCCATGATGCTGCGCTGATCGTCCGCGAGGCGGCTGCGCAAGGTGTCGATGTTCATGTCGTGGGAAAGCTGTTCGTCGCGCCCGATCAAGCGAGTATCCAGCATGATCAGCGTGGCCAGATCGCCAAACTCGAAGGAGCGGTAGATGATGCCTTCTTCCAGGCTGCCCTGATCACGAATCGGCAACCACTCATGGTAAGCCTGTATGGCAGCCAGACGACGGGCGTCGAAGGCGCCTTCCCCTTCATTGTGATTCTCGGCGCCGGTTTGCCAGGTGTTGTTGGTGATTTCGTGGTCGTCCCAGACACAGATGAAGGGATGGTTCTGATGGGCTGCCTGCAGGTCGACATCCGTCCGGTACAGACCGTAGCGCATCCGGTAGTCCTCAATGCTGACGATTTCGTTTTCCGGCTGCACGTTGCGCCCTAGCTCCAGCATCATAGGGTTTGCATAGTCACCCTCTGCATATTCATAGATGTAGTCGCCCAAATGCAGCACAGCGTCGCAGGGGCGGTTCGCCACCTCTTTGTAGACATTGAAATAGCCCTGCGGATAGTTGGAGCAGGACAGCACGGCAAGACGCAGCGACTCGACGCCAGCTTCCGGCAAAGTGCGTGTCTTTCCTGTGACGCTGTAGACCCCCTGAGCCGAGAAGCGATAGAAATACTGGCTGGCAGGAGACAGCCCGGCAGCATCAACCTTGACGGTATAGTCGCTACTGCTGTCCGTCGTGGTCGAGCCGCTGGAGATGATCTGCTGAAACGCTTCGTCCGTGGCAATCTCCCATGCCACATCCAGACGTTCGGCCGTGCCGCTGCCCGGCAGCACGCGAGTCCACAGAATCACCCTGTCGGCAAGCGGATCGCCGCTGGCCACGCCATGGGTAAAGTGTGCTGCGGCAGCGGCCAACACCGGGTAGCCGCGCAATGCCAGCGCCCCTAGAGTGGCGGTAGCTCCGGCAAGGAAGCGCCGACGATTGACGCGAAGCGGGTCGAGGGACATGGCAGGGCTCCGGTAGTGAATTGGTTTTAAAAAAAGGATCAGAACGGAATTCTTAAGCCCGCACCCACGCGGTGTTCTGTTCCTTCCTCTTCACCAATCCGTGCGCCAAGGTTCAGCCACCAGTTCCAATTTTCGGAAACGAATCCGGTGAGTGTCAGGGATGGTTCGATGACGGCTTGCGAGAAATGCTCAACGACGACGGATTGCGTCCCCATGGCATGATTGGCGCTGGCCAATCGCAAACGGGCGACATTGCTGTCGACATCGCTCTCGCCGGTGTAAGTCAAGCGCAGGATCGAGCGCATGCTGCCCAAATCCATGGAGGCCTCTCCGCCGACATAGGTGGCACTCCCGTCGGACTTGAGAGACGGATACGCAATATTGCCCCCCGCCGCACCGGATTCGATGTAATCGCCGATCGCTGTTTCCATCCAGCGCAGACCCGCCAAGGGACCAAACTGCACATTCCCGCGACTCATCAGGTAGCCCAGTTCGCCTGTGAAGGTAAAGGTGTTGATATTGGTGTCGCCGGATGCGGTCTGGCCATAGGCGCCTGCGCGTGTGATGTTCTCAAAACGCATGTCGCCGTAGGAACCGATAGCATTGGCATACAGCCCACCACTGCGAAGCGAGCCATACAAGGAGAACTGGTAGCTCTCTTGATCGGCATTGTAAGTGCCGCTGGTTTTCGGTTCGCCTTCGTAATAGCCCACCGATGCGCCCAGCACGATCTGGTCGTTCAAGTTGCTGTCAAAGCCTACGGTAGCTCCGGTTGAGCGGACGCCAACCAAAGAGCCTGATTCGGATCTGGACAGCCAGTCGCCAGCAGCCCAGACAGCAATATTCCCGCTCGTTTGCACCGCAGCGGCGCCGCCGTGTCTCTGGGTCAGGAAATGCTGACCGACGTTGTCGGAATTCAACAGGGACAAGTCGCGTGCGGCCTGTGCTGTCATACCGATAGTTGTCGGCGCTGCGGCGCTCATGGCCTGTAGATATTGCGAGTCAACGTACGTGGGCAGAGTCATCCGGTAAGACAGAACCAACGCATCGCTGTTGACGGATTGCGCGCAATTCTGGCCGCCGACACTGCAGGTGGAGGACAGGAAGTCATTGTCGTTGGCAACCAGCAGGAAGAAATCCTGGGGAGCGCTTTCATCAAGTGCAGGCAGCAGGGCCATGCCTTCCAGTTTCTCTGTCAGTGTCAGTCTGGTCGGTGCAGTGTTGTTGATATTGATGCCGAACTTGCCCAACTGCGTGGTGTTGAGGATATTGATGACTTCCACCTGACTGACCGGCGTAATCGTCGAATTGAGCACGCCACCGGGTGCCACGGAAGTCGTCGTGGTTTCGAAGGGCGTCCCAGCAATGTTGGTCGCACCGGCGGTATCGATCAGCAACACGCTCTTGTACACCGGATTCAGCAAAGCCTGACCGAGGCCGTTGCCATCGCGTGACAGCACCAGGAACTGAGTGTCGTTCAACGCCAGCAGTTCCGATTGGGCTGCAGTGCGATTGGCGGCAGTGCCGTTGCCATTGGAGGTAAAGACTGGCAATTGCATCACGTAGTGGCTGACCGGTGCGCCCGGCGTGGCATTTTGGGAAATGTCATAGATCATCAGGCGAGTATTGGTACGAGTTTGCTGGGCGGTGGTGCTGTCTTGCATGGGGGCGCTTTGCAGCAAGGTAGCCAGTTTTTTGTTGTCGGGCGTCAGCGCAATGCCTTCAAGCCCCTGATTGAGACGACGTCCTGTCGTTGCATCCGTGAGGGAGGTGAAGGACAGGCCGGTGGCTGTTCTGGGCATCAGAGCAGCAGGCGGTTGGATCACGCCCTTCATGTTGCCGGTCTTGTCGAAGTAATAGACATTGGCGCCATATTCATCGGACACATAAAAAGCGCCGTTGTTGAGGAAGCGTAAACCCTCCGCGTCAAGGCTGATCTTTCCTGCGGCAGCTCCTGTGGTGGAGCCGGGCAGGGACTTGCCATCCTGAGTGACGAACGCGGTGTCGCCAGTACCCGGATCAAGACCGGTGGTGACCTTGCCGTTGAAGTCTTTGAAGAAGAAGCCACCGGTTTGCACAAGGCCCAACTGCTGCTGAGAGTCGGCGCTGACCGGAAGATTCGTAGTGGAGGTATAGGGGGTAAAATTCATTGTAAAGCTGCTGACGCGGCCGGGGTAATCACTGAATGTGACATTGCCTACGCCATTGGGTCCGCGATCCGGCAGTGCGAACAAGGTCCCTGAATAACCAGTGGCATTTTTGCGCCAGGTGCCAGGCAGAACATCAAGTCCAGAAAAAGCGCCAAAGGTGTCACCGTTGAAATCCAGTGTGCTGGCAGGCAGACGCGCCACACCTTGCAAGCCCTGGTTGACAAAGGTCTGACCATTGAAGGTCGTAGAGGTTGCCCCCGCAGTCGTGACGACATTGGGTGTGGTATAGGTCGTTGGTGCAGCGAGTGCCTGGTTGGCAAGCATGACGCCGAAAGCAATGCTGGAAAAAACGGGAGACTTAAAACGCAAGCGACAAGCTGACACCATTGGAAAAACCCTCTACTGCAAAATAACCATTACCTGGAAAAACCGTTTATTCTTCTTCAATACAACCTTACTGACCGAGGCTCTCCACTAGCCCCGCTCCACGCAACAGATCGCCTACCGCATAAAAATGAAAAGTCCTGTCCGTAGACATGGCGGCGAAAATTCCACTCGGGAAACCCGGAAGCGCAACAGCCGTGATATCGCTGCCGTCACTTTCTACAGTCGACAATGGCACGCTTCCCAGCAGCGTGTGCTGCAGCGGGTTGCCACCATCGCCTTCGCGCGGATAGAGATTGAAGCGGTTGGCCTGCTGGTCGGAAACGAGCAGGTAACCGGTGCCATCCGCGCGCTTGTAGATCGATATCCCTTCGCGGTCTTCGGTAAACCCGTCCAGGCCGAACACAGCTAACTGCTCGTCGGCGTCTTCTTGGAGCGGGTCGGCGTGGTATTTGCGGATGCCGTAGTTCTCGTCGCTGTAGTAGACATAGCCGAGTTCATTGTCGACAGCGATGGCCTCGATTTCCTTGGTGCCGCTCCAGCTTCCGAAGGCGCGGCTGAACACTCCGCGCAACTGACCAGTGCCGTCATCCACGAGACGGTACTGGTGCAGATACCCTTCCGTGGGTGCGAAGGCATCGGAGCGACTGACGATGGCGAACAACGCGCCATCGCTCGGTCGGGTATACAGCGCAATGCCCATGACATCGCGCGCTCGTTCGTCTTCAAAAACCGGAATGCCGCCACCATCCACAGGTGCCATATCCGGCAGACGATAGATCCGCAGTCGCTTCGCATAACGCTCGGAGACCACAGCAACATCGACCTTCTGCCCAGCTACCATGACGCCATAAGCGATGTCGACATTGTTGGGTCGCAGCAATCCGCGCACGACCTTCTCCTGCACAATGTTGCCATTGAGATCGAACACATAGAGCGCGCCATCAGCATCCTTGTCGGTGCCCAGCACCAGGCTGGCGGCTGGGTCTGCTGGGTTGATCCAGATAGCGGGATCATCCGTGTCGTAGCGTACGGGTTCGGTGACCAGACGCGGCACCAGCGCCGCGTCGGCCGCCTCTACTGCGCTGCCCGAAAGCAGCAACAGTGATGCAATCAATCGCGGGCGGGCCCGCTCCCACAGGGTCACGTGGCAGCTCAAAAGTTGAACCGCAGTCCGCCGATGTAGCGCGGTCCGAATTTTTCAAACTCGATCGGATATGCACTGTCGTCGCCGTAACGACGCGCGCCCCTGTCGGTCAGGTTGACGGCATCCGCGAAGATCTCGAATGTCTCACTGACCTGGTAACGAACAGATAGATCAAGCTCGTCGTCGGTATCCCAGAAGATGTCGCCATTGGACGTGGGGCTCATGACGCCATTGACCATGCGGTATTCACCGATGGACTGGCCCCATGGCGTGCGGTATTGGTAAGCAAGCCGCACGGTCAGGCCGTATTTTTCGTAAGTAGCCTGCACGTTGTAGACTTCATCCGAAGTACCCAACACGCTGATGGTGCGCTTGGGCACGCCGTTGATAGCGGCCAGATTGACTTCCGAATCCGTGAACGTCGCGGAGACATTCATGCCGAATCCCTCCATCCACTCCGGCAGACTCATGCTGCGCACCAGGCGCTCGGCAGAGGCAACATAAGCCAGCTCAACGCCGCTCAGGTTGCCGTCGCCCGCATTGCCGACGGCGGATTGTATGTAGCCAGAGCGATCAATACCGCCGACGTCCAGCGTGTCCAGCCCGAAGACATTGGACTGGCTGATCAGCACATCCTTGAGGTCTTTGTAGAAGAAACCGGCAGAGAAGAAATCACCGGAAGGCATGTACCATTCCAGATAGGCATCCAAACCGGTCTGCTTCTCGGGCTTGGCTTCCGGGTTACCGCCGGAGATAGTCTGAGTGCTGTCATTGATGGTGAAGTTGGGGCGCAAGTCGTCGTAGTCTGGACGTGAAGCGGACGTAGTCACACCGAAGCGCAATTTCACATCCTCATGAATATTCCAGTTCAAATGGGCGCTAGGGTAGACCAGCACTTCATCGTTGGAGACCTCGACCAGCCGCGTCTGTGCCGGTGTAGCACCCACTGCCGGGAAAGCCACATACGCTTCGCCAGTATTGTCAATCTGCTCGACACGCGCACCGTAAATCACATCGCCCCAGTCGAACTCACTGGTCGCCATGCTGTACAGCGCGGTGATGCTTTCGGTGACTTCCCAATAGTTGCCACGGCTGTCCTGCAAGGTGGCCGCGCCGCTGGCGATCTGCTGCTTCATGAAATTCGTGGTGAAAGACTGGTTGGTGTAGCGGAAGCCGTAATTCAGATCCTGTCCACCGAGATAGCCGGTATCGGTCGCAAAAGTGGCCCAGGTCGGAATCGTGCCTGTTGTGAAATTGCGCAGGTAGCTTTTCTCACTGGAGCGCTTGGTGCGGTCGGTGTACAGACCACCAAACTCCACTTTGGTCGGTAACCCGAACAACGCCGTGTCATAGTCGAGGTCGAGTTTGAAGGTATCAGCCGCCGTTTTGTCCGCACCGATCACGTTGTTGATGCTCTGCATCGGGAACTGGAAATCTTCGATATTGGTGATCTGCGGGCCTTTGGTGCGTGCAGCGGTGACACCACCCGTGCTGTAGAAACGCATGGTGTTCTCATCGCCATCACGGAAGTCGTAATCCACAGTCGGGCGCAGCGCAAAACTGGATGGGCTTTGGAAAGCGGCTGACACCGGCGTGTTACGACCGTCGTTGGTATTGGTGCGGTTCACGCGCCAGGACACATCCCAATCCGACAGCATGTGCTCACCGCCTATAGTGTGACTCATGGCATATTCTTCGCCGTCACGGTAATCGATGCGGGCATTGATACGGGCGCCGTAGACTGTTCCCTGTGTCGGATTGTTGCCATTGATGTAGGCGGCACTGGTGTAGCCTGCGCCTGCCGCGTTGGTGCCTTGATCCAGACGCACGATGAAGTTGTCGCGCAGTTCGTCGTCATGGAACATGGTGTTGATGGTGCTGGCGAACACTGTGTTGCTGTCGTCCAGCTTGTAATCAAAGCGCAGTGAAGCAGAATAATTTTCGCGCGTCAGACGGTAATGTTTGTTTTCGTGTTCGCGGGCAAAGCGCTTGCTCGGATCCACGGTGTTGCCGAGATAGGGATCGGTTTCCCAGTTGTCGGTGGCCATTTCACGCTGGTAGTAAGAACCCTGAGCGAGCACGCCCAGCGCGCCGTCCAGCAAGACGTTGGAATAGGTCAGTGCACTGTCGAACTCATCTCCGCCGCCCAGATCAACCCGGCCCGCGCCGATCTTACCGGTGACTTGCTGGCCGGGATTGTCGAAACCGGTACGAGTCCGGATATCCACATTGCCGGCCACCGTGTTGCCTGCCATCGACGGCACAATCGCCTTCTCGACAACAATCTGTTTGGCAATCGCAGAGGGAATGTTGTCGAAACGCGAGGCACGGCCTTCGGGGCTGACAATGCTCATGCCATCGTAGGACAGCGTAGTCCAGTAGTTAGGGGCTCCGCGCAGGTTGACATAGCGCGCCTGGCCTTGATCGCGCTCGATACCAACGCCGGGCAAACGGCCGACAGCGAAAGCGATGTTCTGGTCTGGCAGGTTGCCGATGGCATCTGCCGACAGCACGCTGACCAGTGAATCGGAGTTACGTTGCATTTCCAGAGCTGCGGCAACACTTTCCGCCATCGGGCGGCGCACGCTGACGGTGATTTCTTCGATTTCGCTGCTGCTTGACTGTGCATTTGACTGCGCCTGTGTGCCCGAACTCAACCCGAGAACGGTGGCTCCCAATAACAAGGTTCTGAATGTGCTCATAAGATTTCCTGATTTTCCTGATAGTAGTGTGATGTAATTTTTTTGATTATTGGTCGTAACTGATTTCGTAGAGAATGCCGCCGTCAGGCCGATTGGAAGGGCCTGTCTGCGATGAGAAATACAAATACTGGAACGTTGGATCGAAAGCAGGGCCGCAGATTTCTGATGTGTCCTGCCCTGTGATTTTCACCACCGGCAGCACCAGCCTGTTCGGACCCAGCAGGACGATCTGCATGTCACCACCGTCTTCTGCCACCAGCACATCACCGGAAGCGGTGATGGTGACGTTGTCTACGCCACTCAAATGAGGAGTCGTGGCACTGGCAAAATCGTAGATGACATCAATCTGATTGGTGTGAATATCGAAACGCCAGACCCGGTTGTCGCCTTTGGTGGTGAAATACACCAGGCCCTCGGTCCAGGCGATCCCTTCGCCACCATTGAAATGAGAGGCAGCTGGCACCTGCAGTCTGGTGCGGACTGTCTTTGCTGCAGGGTCCGGCACGTCGTGCCAGACGATGTGGCGTGTGGCACCTTTGGCAACCACTTCCGCAATCTGCAGCGTGCCTGCCGAAAGATCGGGCAAGGCGTTGGCAGGAATGAAGCGATAAAAACCGCCATCCGTCTCGTCTTCGGTGAGGTAGAGGTGGGAATTGACCGGGTCGACTGCTACGGCTTCGTGTTTGAAACGACCAAGCGCCGGCAAGGCAACACCGGGCTTCACACCAAAGGGATCGCACTCCCAGACAAGACCGCAATCAACCTCCTCGCAGGACAGCCAGGTCTGCCAGGGCGTTTTGCCACCGGCACAATTGTTGTCGGTGCCAGAGAGAATGGAGTAAGCCGCAGTGGCTTCACCCGCCGCATTGAAGCGCACCGCGCCAACACCACCGCCGCCTTCTGCGATCTGTACTTCGCTGTTGGAGACATAGATCCAGCCGCCATCAGGCGTCGCAAAGGTAGCGCCACCATCCGGAGAGTTGTGCCAGCGGTACTCTGATTCAGGCAGCACCACCTGCCCAGAGCGGGCAATGACGCGAGAGCGAAACCCGGGCAACAACTGCAGACCATTCGCATCGGGAGCGCCCAGTTCACCCAGAGCAGCAGGATTGGCAAAGAGAGGCAGGGTCTGGCTTTCCGTTGCCAGCAAGGGCTTCCTGACGCCCGCAAGGAGGAACGCGGCAAAACTCAGCGAACCCCAGGCCAGAAATTGGCGACGATCGGTTTTGCATGTCTTCATCTCTTCAACGACCTTCACGCGTGTGCTCACTCCCAAAGAAAATTGCAATGCCAGCAATCGGGACTCCATTTTTCAGAGCTAACCGATTCGTTGCGGGGAGTTAAGCACCTGAATGTGAAACCGGGATGACAGCTGCATGGCAGTTGCATTGCAGTTACGTGGCAGCGCGATTGCATCACCCGCCTGAGTCATGGAATAGTGACCCCATGAGCCACGACCATCACAATCATCACCACAGCCACCCCCCGCATCACGAGCACGAGCACGAGCACGCGCACTCGCATCAGAGGCACTCGCACCACGAGCACACCCCTGCCAGTTTCGGCAGAGCCTTCGCGATTGGGATCACGCTGAACCTCAGCTTCGTGCTGGTCGAAGCGTTCTATGGCTGGCAGGCGCAATCTCTCGCACTGCTGGCCGACGCAGCCCACAACCTCAGCGATGTCGGCGGCTTGCTGCTGGCCTGGGCCGCCTATGCCGCTGCCACCTTGCGGCCTGACTCACGACACACCTACGGCTGGCGACGTGGCTCGATCCTGGCCAGCTTCACCAACGCAGTGCTGTTGCTGGTGGCAATGGGCTCGCTGGCGTGGGAAGCAGCGCAACGCTTCCAATCTCCAATGGCGATAGAGGCGCACACCGTAATGCTGGTGGCGGGCATCGGTGTGCTGATCAACGCCGCGACCGCTTGGTTGTTCATGGCCGGCAGCAAAAACGATCTGAATATTCGTGGCGCCTTCCTGCACATGGCGGCCGATGCACTGGTCTCGGTGGGTGTGGTGCTGGCGGGAGCGCTGTATCTGTGGCGCGGCTGGGCCTGGATCGACCCGGTGGTCAGTCTGCTGATTGTGCTGGTGGTTGTGGTGGGGACGTGGTCGCTGTTCCGGCAGTCACTGCATCTGCTGTTTGATGGCGTACCGGACAACGTGGATCTCGGCAAAGTGCGCCAGTGTCTGCTTGACCTGCCGGGAGTCGTGGATGTGCACGACCTGCACGTCTGGGCAATGAGCACCGCTGACAACGCGCTGACCGCACATCTGGTATGTGACGAGACTGTCGACGATCACGATGCTCTGCTAAGGCTCGCCGCCGTACGTCTGCGCGAGGGCTTTACTATCGAACATGTGTCATTGCAGCGCGAGTCACCGAGCTTTGCTGCGGACTGCCCGGCGAATCAGGGGCCGTGTGCTAACGCACTTCGCTGATCAAATACCCTTGACTGTATCGCAAAGGAGATACAATATTCGCAAAGAATAGAGGATTTGATCATGGCCAACACCACGATGCTACACGTCCGAGTGGACGATGACGTTAAAACGCAAGCAAGTGAAGCACTGGCAGCCATGGGGCTGACAGTGTCAGATGCTGTGCGCATCCTGCTCAAGCGTGTGGTCGACGATCAGGCTTTTCCGTTGGAGCTCAAAGTCCCCAACGCCCAGACCCGTTCTGCCATGGAAGAGGCACGCTCGATGATGAAAGCCCGTGCCGCCCGTTTCGAATCTGCGGACGCCCTGCTCAATGACCTCGAAAAAACCAACCAGCAGTAGACGCGCCAGCCCACCCAAGGCGTGCGACTACACAAAATTCTTCCTCAAGGACTGGGAGCGCCTCTTTCGCTCTGGCCGCTACGATATGGAGCGAATGAAAGAAGCGATGCTGTTACTCATCGCCAACGATGCTCCGCTCGGCCTCGAATGGCTTGATCACGCACTCAAAGGTGCGTGGTCTGATCACCGCGAATGCCACATTGGCGGAGACTTCTTGTTGATCTATCGACTGGAAGGAAATTCAATCACGTTCGTGCGCGCTGGTACGCACTGCGACTTATTTGAGCAATAGTCGCAGTGCTGTCATTCTTCATTTGCTGCCATCAGGTCGGATTATTCGAGCTGTTGTTTGAAGAACCTTTCAGCGCATCGCGCAGCCCCGCAAAAGGATTGTGCGTCGCGGCCTGTTTCTTGTTCTCTGTGGTACCGCCGTAGCGGATGAAGTTGGCGAACTTGCTGTGCTCCTCGTCGTGACAGTAGAGGCACAGCAGCTCCCAGTTGCTGCCATCGACTGGATTGCAGTCGTGATCATGATTGACGTGATGCACCGTCAACTCGCGCAGGTTCGCCCGTGTAAACTCCCGCGCACAGCGCCCGCAGATCCACGGATACAGCTTCAACGCCTGTTCGCGATAACCCCGCTCGCGTTCCGCGATGTAGCGCCGTTGTGCGTCCAGCGCCTTGTCGGCGGCGGTGCCTTTGTCTGTTCCGGCCATATTCTCTTACCTCATGCTCTTCACACTGGGCGTCATTGCTTAATCACTTCTCCCAGCAACATGGGTTTCGCCGTGTTATCGACTGCCTGGATTATGGTCCACTTGATGGAATAGCTCCAGCCTTGTGGATAACCCTATCAGTTGACATTCCCCCACCCTCCCCCGAAACTCCGGACATCCTGATTTTTACCGGACGCCAGACACTCCCATGGACTACTACACCCGGAACGCCAGCGATCTGTTCCGACAATACAGTTCACTGAACCCCGCCGACGTGCATCGCGGCTGGCTCGATTTGCTGCCTGCACAAGCCGGCCTCGCATGCGACATCGGCGCAGGCAGCGGGCGCGATGCCGCCTGGCTGGCCAGCAAGGGCTGGGATGTCATTGCCGTGGAACCCAACGCCGAGCTGCGCGCACTGGGTGAGCAGCACACCATCAGCGCCGCCGCCAACTCCAGCACTGCCATTGGTGGCGTCACATGGCTCGACGACGCGTTGCCGGAATTGAAGCAACTGCGCTCGCTGGATCAACGCTTCCAGCTCATTCTGATCAGCGCCGTATGGATGCATCTGACGCCTGTGCAACACGAGCGCGCCATGCGCATCGTCAGCGAACTTCTCACGCCCGGCGGCATGCTGGTGATTTCCCTGCGACTCGGACCAGACGTCGCCGGACGGTTTCATCCCATCTGCGCGGATGAGTTGATTCGCCTGGCACAGGATCGCGCGCTTGTGAACAAAAGACGTTTCCGCGGAAACGACTTGCGGCGTGAGGAGGTCGAGTGGGATACAGTGGTGTTTACATTGCCGGACGATGGCACGGGAAGTCTGCCGTTGCTGCGGCACATCATCGTCAATGACAACAAAGCGGCGTCGTACAAACTCGGTCTGTTGCGTGTGCTGATTCGCATCGCCGAAGGTGCGCCGGGCATGGTGACAAAGCGCAGCGACGACTGGGTAGAGATTCCATTCGGGCTGGTCGGGCTGTACTGGCTGAAGACCTATATGCCGCTCGTGCTGCGTCATAATCTGATTCAAACACCCGCTGCCAATCACGCGACCCAAAGTGGTTACGGTTGGGCAAAGCACGAACACTTTTACAGTCTGCAGGACCTCTCAGCTTATGACCTTCGCGTCGGCGCATCGTTCGACGCCAATGTTGCCCCACGTCTCGTCGGCGCTATTCGCGATGCCTGCATCAACATCAAGAAGATGCCAGCTCACTACATCACCTATCCAGGCGAAAACCGCCAAGTGTTTGAGTGTGAGACGAACACAGTCAGGCATGGCTCTACACCATGGCAGATCACTCGCGAAAGCCTGCGACAATTTGGTACTTTCCGCATCCCCGCAGCGCTATGGCAATGCTTCAGCCAATACGCCTGCTGGCTGGAGCCAGCCATCTTCAATGAATGGGTGAAGCTGATGCAAACCTGGAACTTCCAGTACGACACCAACGTATACAGCGGCGCATTTCAGTGGATAGACGCCAAACGCGATACAACAAAAGTCAGTGAGCGCATCAAGCAACTGCACAATCAAGGACAACACGTTGAATGCGTGTGGACCCACAAGAGGCTAATCATCGCCAACGAAAAGTACGCCGTCGATCACTGCTTCCCATGGTCACGCTGGCTCAACAATGACCTCTGGAATCTGATGCCTGCTACGACAAGCGCCAACAATTCCAAGAGTGACAAATTGCCATCAGCGGGTTTGCTTCAGCATTCGCGCGATCACATTATTCATTGGTGGGAGCAGGCATATATTGAGAGTGAATTATTGCGACAGAAGTTCTTCATTGAAGCGGAAGCAGCATTGCCACTCATCGCAACTGGAAGCACGGACATTGATGCAGTGTTTCATGCGATGCAACATCAACGGGCGAAATTGAAGGCCAGTCAGCAGTTGGCTGAGTGGAGTATTGCGCCTACAATCTGAGACAAAAATATCACTGCATTAACCACAATTCATAGCCAAAGCTTTTCAAATACGTGTTCGCGATGAAACACCAAGAAGTCAGAATGTGGCAGAAATTTCTCAGGTTTAGCAATCTGCTTCCCTTCATAATTTTTAACCGCACTCATGTAAAAGAAGTCACTATCACTGAATCCCTTGCCGGAAACTCGCACGGTGAAGTCGTCACGGATTGTAATAAGACCAAGATCAAAGGCTTTATCATGGAGAGCAGAAAGAGCAAGCCCATTCGCAGGATTTTTCCTATTAGCAGAATCTTAAACCCAAGGGACTATGTGGCTTGCAACCAGAAGTTTTTGCACAGAAAGCCCGCTTATGCAGCACTTGAAGTCGTATGCAGTTAGCACAGCATTTCTAAAAAAGTCTTGCCCCCTTCTTGCCGTGCACTGCACTATCCTGTTCTCTCCTGTGTAGTCCATTTCGTCCAATGCCAGCGGCATCGCGTACAAAGAGCTGTCTTTAAGAACATCTTCAACTGCTTCGCCAGAACTTTGCTCGAAGGCATTCCAGTCGGATTGCATTCCCTTCCACATACTTTTGTCAGGGTTTGATGCCCCAGCAAGCCCTTTGCGCCCCGTTGACGTTATCTGAGGGTCAAGACTAGCAATGTTTGTAAGCTTCATTGCCAGTGCCGAAGGAGTTCTACCTAGTAATTCCGCAAACTTGATTATCTGAGGATTTCGCGAGTGCATCTTTCCGAATGGAATTTGGCAATAAAGCCAAAATGCCACCAGCAGCTGCTGACGGGTCCAGGCATTTGAGGCAGACATTAGCTACTCCTTAGGTACCTTTCTGCGTTGTAGCACACAAAGCAAGATAGAGTTCGATGACCGAATTTTTACAGTATGCTTTTAGATACTCGACTTTGCCTCAACCCAACTTCTGAACCGCCCTGCACTTTGGATAACCCGTACATCCCCAGAATTTTTCACCCATATTAGGTCCAGACTTTGTCACTCGAATTATCAGGGCGCTCCCACATCGAGGACAAAGCCGATGAGCAGATTCGTCCAATCTCTGCTGCAGTCTTTGCACATGATCTTGATGTGTTGCATAGGTCTGTGCCAATCGCTGTGTCTGTAGAACATCGATCATCTGCACGACCTGATCATCGCTGAATACGGGGGTGGTGAAGGATCTTATGAACCGGATACCACCACCAGCATGCCGCACATTGTCGGGCATGGCAGTTTTCAGCGTTGCTGAGCCAACGAATATCACCAGCGAATGAATTGTCTCAATTGGCAGGGTGAGCGCAGACTCAACGGCTTTCACATGCTTGAAGTTCTGCCGCAATGGATTCTGAAATTTTGCGGTAGCTCTATAGATTTTCTGCGTCCATTGCGGCTGATCTTCTGAACCAAATATCCAACCCTTCATATTTTTAGTTTCTACAATAAAAATACCAAAGCGTGATACGACGATATGATCTATCTGCGTAGTCCCATCTGGGGTCGGCAGCGTGATGTTGTGGAGTTGATGGTAAATTGATTTATCGAGAGACCATTTGAATCTCAAACGCACCATCAGCTCGCCAAGCCAACCTTTGACGAACGGCACTTTGAATGCGCTGATAAGAATTGCGAGAGGGAAAAGCCACCAAAGCGAGAGCAGTCTATTGAGCAGAATCTGCGGAACATCCATTGTTTAACTTCCATTTGATGAACTTGCGTTGGTATGGTGGCCAAGTGTAAAAAGACCCTGCTGCCGAATAGGTCCACTAAGCCAGAATAACTCACCCTTTACAAGGAGCCCCCCATGCCCATCTGGACCCGCCCCCTCACCCTAGAACTCATCACCGCCACCACCCGCGACACCGCCGTGCACAACCTCGGCATCGAGTTCACGGAGATCGGTGACGACTATCTGTGCGGCCGCATGCCGGTGGATGCGCGCACGGTGCAGCCGCGTGGCATTTTGCATGGCGGGGCGTCGGTGTTGCTGGCCGAGACGCTGGGCAGCATCGCGGCCAACTACTGTCTGCGCGGAGAGCATCAGGCGGCGGTAGGGCTGGAGATCAATGCGAACCATGTGCGCTCTGTGGCGTCGGGCTGGGTGACGGGCACCGCGCGGCCGATGCATATCGGCGGCAGTACGCAGGTGTGGGAGATTCGTATCGAGAATGACGAGGGCAAGCTGACGTGCATCTCGCGGATCACGATGGCGGTGATCACGTTACCGTCTGTCTAGCCGACGTCTCGTGAACCGCTCGCCGGGATATACTCTCGGTCAATTCGCATTGTCGAAATGCCTCAATCTCATCCGACTACCCCGCAACGGACCGCTTTTCGGGCGGCCGTCACCACTACTACAACCGCAAGGAGAGCCACATGGCCCGAGTCAGCACTTACCTGAATTTCCCCCGCAATACCGAACAGGCTTTTCTGTTCTACAAGTCCGTGTTCGGCACCGAATTCTTCGGCAACACCATGCGTCACAGCGACATCCAGACACCACCGGGAACGCCTCCTCTGCCCGAACAAGATCGCAATCTGATTATCCACATCGAGCTGCCGATTCTGGGCGGGCATGTGCTGATGGGCACAGACGCGCCGGAGTCGATGGGCTTTACGGTGACGATGGGCAACAACCAGTTCATCAATCTGGAGCCGGACACGCGAGCGGAGACGGACAAGCTGTTCGCGGCGCTGGCGGAAGGCGGCACGGTGGGGATGGCGTTGCAGGAGATGTTCTGGGGCGGGTACTTCGGCAGCCTGACCGACAAGTTCGGCGTGCAGTGGATGTTCAACTGCGCGAATGCGTGATTCTTGGTCGCCTGCAGGGCAGGCTCCTACAGTCAGTGGCGTCATCTTGTAGGAGCCTGCCCTGCAGGCGAACAATCACCCCAGATAGCCGTGCTGCGCCAATTGCAGGCGGATGCCGTCCGGGTCATTGAAGTACAACTGGTCTCCGCCACTGGTGCGGTTAGCGGGGTCGCGGCTGATAGACGCCGTGATGCCGTGTTCCAGCAAGCGCGCCGCCATGGCGTCTGGGTCGTAGTTGTCCACGCCAATGCACAGGTGGTGCATGGTGCCGGGGTTCGCCAGCTGATAGAGACCGAGAAAACTCTCACCACCCAGCCCCATGTTGAGTCCGCCATTGGCCGGACGACTGATGATCTCCATCCCCAGCACCCGGTTGTAGAACTCAGCGGAGCGGTTGACGTCGGCGACAGAGAGCGACACGTGGTTCATCGATATGCCGACAGCCGAAGGTTGCACCACCGGCACCTGCTGCGCGCGGATGATGGGCGAAGCAGCCATTGCTCCTGCCAACCCCAGCAGCGAGGCCACCAGTTCGCGACGGCTCATGTGTTTGCGTTCGAATTTGTCGACCAGACTTTCGATTTCGTTCTTCATGACGAGTTCTCCGTATCGCTAAATGCGACATGTAGGAGCCTGCCCTGCAGGCGATAAGAATCGAGGCACTGTAACTGATTCTTGAATCGCCTGCAGGGCATTTATACCCTTTGGGTAGGCTCCTACAGGAGTGGTAGATCGGTATTATCAGTAGATGAAGCCTTCGCCGTAGCTCAGATCAATCGCAGTCGGGCTCTGCTCACCAGCTTTTGTGCCGTCGAGATAGAAACCCAGACCTGTGGGCAACGCATCGGCTGTTTCGCCATTGGTGTTGTAGTCGCCGTACGCGTAGTAGCTGGTAATCTGCAGACCGCCTTTGATGACGACGCCCAACAGATCTGTGTCAGCATCGATGAACTGGTTCTGTGTGACCAGTGCGGCCAGCAGGTCTTCGATGATCAGGTCCAGATCACGCACTTCCGGATCGAAATCCATTTTGACAGTGTAGTAGCCGTCGCCGCCGTTCGGCTTCACGTCGCCTGCTGTCTCTTCAAACACCAGCGTGAAGTGGGAGATGTCCTGAGCCCATGCCTTGAAATCATTGCCGACAGGAGTGACAACCGGTGGCTGCACTGGCGGTTGAACGGGCGGTTGCACTGGTGGCAACACTGGGGGCAGAACCGGTGAACCCTGGCCGTTGACCGTGAAGCTCACAATCGCGGAAGAGGAAGCACCGTGGTTATCCGTCATGCTGTATTCGAAGGACAGATTTACAGATTCGCCATCGTTCAAACCGTTGTAGGCAGTGCCTGCATCGTAAGACCATGAGCCGTCAGCATTGAACACCAGGGATCCTTTGGCGGCATTGCCATTCGCATCCACGAAGGAGTTTGCAGTCAGTGCCCAGACGTGCGTGTCCAGGTGATCCACATCCGAGTCATTGCCAGTCACGCTGGCAGAAATCACACCACCTTCGTTGATTGCGGCGTGCACGTCATTCAGTGCGACCGGGCCATCGTTTTGTCCGTTCACAGCGAAGCTCACTGTCGCAGTAGAAGTCGCACCGTTGTTGTCTGTCATGCTGTAGTCGAAAGACAGCGTGGCGGTCTCGCCTTCGCTCAGGTATTCAAACGCAGAACCTGCGTCGTATGACCATGTGCCGTCAGTGTTGAACACCAGAGAGCCTGGCGCTGCACTGCCATTGGCGTCCACGAAAGAGCCTGCGTTCAGTGCCCAGCTGTGGGTGTCCAGACGATCCACATCGGAATCGTTGGCAGTCACAGAAGCACCGACAATCACGTCGCCTTCGCTGATAGCGGCTTGCACGTCATCCAGTGCCACCGGGCCATCGTTGGCGCCATTGATCACGACAGTGAAAGTAGAAGTATCTGTGCTGTAGTCACCGGCTTCGGCGCCTGCGCTCTTGACGTCAATGCTGTAGGTGCGGGTGATGGACTCACCAGCAGAAAGTTGATCGGCGTCTGTGCCATTGACGGCAACAGTCCACTGACCATTGCTGCCGAGCGTGACGGAACCCACTACCAGGGCGTCGGCATCATTGGTCACCAGCGCTACCGCTGAACCCACTGCACCGCCGCTCCAGGAAGTCACGCTGTTAGTGTTGCCCGAGGCACCTGTGTCATTGCCGAAAAGGCTGCCGGAGGCGCTGTTGTTCTCGACCACAACGCCGCTGGCGTCATCAATCGCGTTGATCGCAGAAGAAGTGGTTTCGATGACTTTGGAAGAACCACTGCGGCTGCCACCTAACGCGCCCACAGAAGTCAGACGCACACCGAATTCAACATTGGCGAAGTCTTCCAGGGTCAGGGCACGAGTGCTGCTGGTGAGGTTGAATTCGTAGCTGCGGATGTCGTCTTTGCCCACACCGGCGGTGCCAATCTTGATACCGGCATCAAAGCCTTTGCCGCTGCCAGTCAAGCCGTTCATGTTGGTGCCTTCGCCCAGATCCTTGACGGCATCCAGGCCTTGACGGAAACCGGTGTTAGCCGTGGTGGTGGTGAGGCTGCCGACCAGGCTCTTGTCCTTGAGATCGAAGAACAGACCGCGCAGGTCACCGATAATCGCGCCTTCCTGGCTGACACTGAAACTCAGACTGCCGTTGGCAGACTCAGTGATCGTGACACGTACCTGTGGGTTAGTGCTGTCAGTTGCTGCGTCGTTAATCAGAAAACTCATTGAGCGGGCCATGCTTTTCTCCAGGTTTTTTACAATTCAAGTTGCCGTTTGGCTTTGTCACAATGCTGCGCAGTTTAGGGATCGCGAGATTCTTCAACAAAGGAGCTTTCTACTTATTTTCTAGTGGCTTATCCTGTGCAAAAGGAGTCCAATATAGGAGAAAGCTCCTAGGAGCCTCGGTACACAGGTTTACCTCGAATGACAGTCATAAAATCCAAACCGATCAGCGTTTTGCTGGTCAGCGAATCCCCCCTCGTTATTTTCGGACTACAGCGTTTACTCGAACCCAGACACCCTGCCATCGCCGTGGCGGGCACGGTGACTTCGCGGAATGTTGCCCTGATGGCAACACAGGACCCACAGTTGAATGTTGCGCTCATCGACATCGATGGCAGCATAGGCGTGGAATTGGTGAATGAGGTGGTCTCCGCGCATACCTGTCGCGTGCTGGTGATGACGGCGACTACCGACCCGGCAGTGATTGACGCTGCAGTGGCCTTCGGAGCCAGCGGCATTGTCAGGAACACCGATCCGGTCGACGTTTACGTAAAAGCGCTGGAGCGAGTGGCAGAGGGAGAGTTGTGGCTGGACCGCGCCACGACCGGCAGAATCTTTCTGCAGATGTCACGCAGCAAGAATGGCAAAGGGCAGGAACAGAACCCGGAGCAAACCCGGTTGGAAAAACTGACACGTAAAGAACGCATGACCGTGGCGGAGATCGGACGCGATGCCGGCGCCTCCAGCCAGGAGATCGCCGAACGGCTGCACATCAGCGAGAGCACTCTCCGCAACCATCTCACCTCCATCTACGCCAAGTTGGAGCTAAGCAACCGCGTCGAACTCTACGCCTTTGCCCAGCGCAACCTGACCTGAAAGCCTGCACCCGCTCTGTCTGTATGAGCCTGCCCTGCAGGCGACTCACGAAGCGGGCACAGTGTTAGGTTCTGATCGCCTGCAGGGCAGGCTCCTACAGGCAATGGCGCTAATTCATTCAGAAAGTGGCGCAGTTTATAAAACTGCGCCATAATTGCGCCACTCCATGCAATAAACGGCGCCACCATGAACCAACTCGATTCCGCCACCGACCTGCTGCCCACCATACAGGCAACGCCCAACGGCTTGACGCTGGCCGCACTGCTCGCCAGCCACCCGTACCTGCCCCGACGCACCGCTCAGCGCTGGATCAGCGGATTGATCGCAGGACACCAGATCAGCGCCAGCGGCGAAGGGCGTGCGCGTCGCTACTTCGTCGTACGAGGTTCACCGCCGCCACAGGCGTATACCTATGCCATCGCCGAACCTCGTATGGATCCACCGTACAGCCTGAATGTGTTCCCGTCTTTCATCCCCTTGTCTGCCGACAGTCGGGAAATTCTGGCCTATGTCGACCAGCCCGTGCAGGCACGCCATCCGGTGGGGTATCAGCGCGATTTTCTCGATGCGTACCAGCCCAACACCAGCTGGTACCTCTCCGCTACACTGCGTCGTCAGCTGCACCGCATCGGGACCACCGCGAAGGTCGATGCTCCTGCTGGCACCTTCAGCCGCGCCATTCTCAATCGTTTGCTGATCGACCTGTCATGGGCATCGAGCCAGTTGGAGGGCAACACCTATTCGCGGCTGGACACGCGCGAACTGATCGAGCATGGCCGGGCGGCACGAGGCAAGGCGGCGGTGGAAACGCAGATGATTCTGAACCACAAGAACGCCATTGAATTACTGGCTGAGAACTGCGGCGCGCCTGGCTCGGGGCCGACAATGACATTGGACCGCTTCACAATCATGAACCTGCACGGCACGCTGGCAGAAAACCTGCTACCCAACCCCGAGGACGAGGGCTGCGTGCGCCAGCATATCGTCGACATTGGCCAGAGCGTCTACCGCCCGCTGTCCGTGCCCGCGCAGATCGACGAAACGCTGACTGTCCTGCTGCAAAAAGCCAGTCAGATTCGCGATCCGTTCGAGCAATCCTTTTTCCTGATGGTGCACCTGCCTTATCTGCAGCCCTTCGCGGACATCAACAAACGTACCTCGCGGCTAGCTGCCAATCTGCCGTTGTTCCGCGCCAATCTGTGTCCGCTGACTTTCCTAGGCGTTCCAGAACAGGCGTACAGCCGTGCGATTCTCGGCGTGTATGAAATGACTCGCGTGGAGTTGCTGCGCGATCTGTATGTGTGGGCGTACGAGCGTTCCACGCAGGAATACCTGACCATCAAACAGGAGCTGGCAGAGCCGGACCCATTGCGGCTGACCTGGCGAGACTTGATCAAGCACACGATTCGGGACGTGGTGAAGCAGCCGCAACTGGATGCGTTGACGTTGATTCAGCAAGCGGTTGAAACCCGTGTGCCTGATAGCAATCAGACAGATGGCGAACTGAAAAAGGAAGTCCAGGCGCTGATCGTGGAAGAGCTGCGGCGCATCCACGACGGTGTGCTGGCGCGCTATGGCCTGCGCCCCTCAGAACTCAGCACCTGGAAGGAAGCGCAAAGCGCCAGGATGAGTCGGTTGCATTCCGGCGCGAATGGACTGTAGGAGCCTGCCCTCTCTCTGACTGTAGGAGCCTGCCCTGCAGGCGACTCTCAAAGCGGGCACAGTGTCAGGTTCTGATCGCCTGCAGGGCAGGCTCCTACAGTCAGTGGCAGAATGCGGTTTAGCGGATCGCCACCGCGCGCAGGCGGTGGTTCTCGCTGTCGGTCACGTAGAGCACGCCGTCACGCACGCACACGCCATGGGGACGCGCCAGCGCACAGCCCAGCGGATCGCCGTCCGGCCCATCGCCCACGGCGCCAGTGCCCAGCACCGAACTGATGATTCCCGACGCCAAGTCCATACGGCGGATGACGTGATTCTCGGTGTCGACAATATAGAGGCTGTGGTCCTCAGCGGAGTAGGCAATGCCCTTCGGGCCGTTGAACGTGCAATCGATGGCTGCGCCGCCATCCCCCGTGTAACCGCTCTCGCCAGTACCGGCAATGCGTTGCAGAGTCTGTGCCCGCAGATCCAGCTTGAACACCGCGTTGCCCTCGCGCAGCACCAGATACGCGTTGCCATCGTTGTCGGTGTCGAGCGAACGTGGTCCGCGCAAGTGCGTGCCAGCGAGCGCTGCGGCATCCGGCGTCTGCTCACGTTCACCGGTGCCGGACAGCGTGCTGATGGTGCCATCGATCATGTTCACGCGACGCACCCGATGATTGCCGATGTCGCAGATCAGCAGATTGCCATCGGCGTCGAAGGCGATGCTGTGAGGCTGACGCAGCTGGGCGCGATTGGCAGGTCCGGCGTCGCCGGAGAAACCCGCCTCGCCAGTACCGGCGACGGTGGAGACGATACCGGTGACTGCATCGACGCGGCGCACCACATGCGCATCGCGCTCAACGACAAACAGGTGGCCGTCTTTATCAAAGCGGATCTCGTGCGGGGCGGAGAACGACGCGGCGAGCGCGGCACCACCGTCGCCCGTGTAAGCCTTCTGACCATTCCCGGCGAGAGTGGTGAGCAGACCGTCGCCCAGACTCAGGCGCCGGGTAAGGCCGGTATCGACTTCGCAGAAATACAGCGCGCCGTCCGGACCGAAGACGATGCCATAGGGATTGATGATGGGCGCCGTGACGCCGCCACCGGCGATAGTGCGTACCTGATTGGCCTGTTGTGCACGCAGAGGGAGCGGCAAGGTGGCGAGCGCCGCAGCAGCGGTCATTGTTCTCAGCAATTCTCGTCGTGAAAGCGGCATGGCGGTGCTCCTGTTGTTATTTAGGGTCGCCTGCAGGGCAGGCTCTTACAGCCTGTAGGAGCCTGCCCTGCAGGCGACTAGGAATCTGCCCTGTACGAGCCTGCCCTCCAGGCGATTTGGAATCTGCCCTGTAGGAGCCTGCCCTGCAGGCGACTTGGAATCTGCCCTGTAGAGCCTGCCCTGCAGGCGACCGAACGCGGCACAGTTCATCCCAACTCGCGCATCCGGGCCACCAGCTGCTCCCGCTCTGGCAGCGCCAGCGCAAACTCCCTCAGCGCAACCACACGCTCCCGCAGCGTCGCATACACACTGGCGAAAGCCGCCGCGATCTCGGCATCGCTGCCTTTGACCGCCGCCGGGTCGGGCAAGCCCCAATGAATGCGCGTGGCAGGTCCTGGGAATAAAGGACAACTCTCACCGGCTGCGTTGTCGCAGACGGTGATGACGAAATCGATCACCGGAGCACCCTCGCCGGTGAACTCCGACCAGCTCTTGCTGCGGTAATTCTCCAGCACCTCATCCACGCCAGCTCCGGCGGCAATCAACTGCTGCAGGGCAAAGGGATTGACGCGACCCACTGGCTGGCTGCCGGCACTGAAAGCGCGAAACACGGGCCCGCCCTCGGAGTTGAAAAGCGCCTCGCCCATGATGCTGCGCGCGGAATTGCCGGTACAC
Organism: Pseudomonadota bacterium; assembly: GCA_040384465.1. GTDB lineage: Bacteria > Pseudomonadota > Gammaproteobacteria > Pseudomonadales > Pseudohongiellaceae > UBA5078. Next base: position 57,969 of record JAZKJF010000009.1, read on the forward strand.
AACACCAGCACGGTGTAAGGCATGGAAGACTTTTCACTCAACAGCACGCCCCTCCTTCGCTGGACACACCGCCTCCATTGCCATCAAAGGGCATCGCGTCGCCACAGCCTTCAAACAGCCCATAGTGCCGCGAGAAATCACCGATGAACTCAAAGTGCGGAGCAAAGCGCGTGCCCTTGAGCATGTGCCAGGTGTTTCCGCACACGGGGAACACGCGGCCGGTTTCGATGTAGTGATGCTTGTCCAGTTCGAAACTGCTCGCGTGCTCGGGGATAGTGCCCTTGTAGATAACGGCCTGCCCATAGTCTTCGCAGGCGCTTTCCAGCTCATCGAGTTTGAACAGCCGATAAGTGGCGGAGAAGAATTGCAGGTTGCCAACGCGAGGCTGTAGCGCCGGGTCGGTGATCTCCAGAGGACGATCCTCGGTCAGACGCGGGTCCGCAAAACCCTGCCGGATAGCGATGCGCAAAAAGTCGTTCCAGTACAGCGCACCCCCCAGACACTCGCCGTAGAGCACCGGGTCATCGCGCACCGCATCGGGCACGCGGCGGTCGGCATACACATCGGAGAAATAGAACTCACCACCCGGTTTGAGCAAGCGCTGCACGCCGCGCAGCACCGCGTCTTTGTCTGGCGAAAGATTGACCACACAGTTGGAGACGATGACATCGAAGCTGCCAGGCTGCAGGTCCAACTCGTCTAGCTTCTCGATGTAGCCCTTCAGGAAACGCACATTGTCATAGCCGAAAGCCTCGGTGTGCCAGGCCTGATGCTGCTGGGCCACGGCCAGCTGTTCGTCGGTCATGTCCACACCAACGACCAGACCTGTCGGCCCTACCAGCTGCGCCAGCGCGTAGACATCACGCCCGGTGCCACAGCCCAGATCGAGTACACGGCAGCCTTCGAGCAGTGGCGGGCACACCAGCCCACAGCCGTAATAGCGCGCCAGTACTTCGGGGTGAATGCGGGCCAGCAAGGGCTTGAGCCACTGTGGCACCTGGCTGATGTCACAGCAGGCGCTGGTCTTGAGGTCCGCCGAAGTTTGCAACTGGCGGCCGTAATAGTCTTGAACGATGTCGTACATACTGCGGGTCTCGTGTGCTGAAAATGATCAGGAAATGAACTGGCGGGCAGTTTACACCAAGTCCGTTGTCAGTAGTTTTTCAGAAAGGAGCCAATACCCTCTGATTTAGTGCTGGTATACAGATACGGGAGCTGGCTACAATTGCCGAGAGCCCCAGCGTGTAGGAAAATTCGCACACGATTATTCAACCTTACATTCACATCCAGGTTCTCGCTCAAGCACCAGCAACACGGAAAGTTCACTCAGTAGCAAAGTTGACCGCACGTTTCGCCAGTGGACTTTATGCAAAAAATTACCGAAGAACTGCTCAGCTTGCGCACTCTGCTCGATAACGTCGGTGCCTATATTTTCACCAAGGATCTGCAAGGACGTTATACCTACGTCAATCAACTTTGCGCGGATCTCTGGCACACAACCCCCGCGCAGTGCCTGGGTCTTTCCGACGCCCATTTCTTCGACGCCGACACCGCGCGCATGCTGCGCGAGATTGATCTAAATGTGATCAACAGCGGTCTCACGCAAGAGCAGGAAGAGACGACTGTCGTCAAAGTGACTGGGGAGACTCGCATCTACCTCGCCGTGAAAGCGCCAATTCGCGATGAGCAAGACAACATCATTGGCCTGTGCGGAGTCTCGACCGACATCACCGCACGCAAGCAACTGGAACAAGCGTTGGCCCAGAAGAGCAACCTGCTCAACATCGTACTCGACAACATCGAAGCCAATATCTACATGAAAGACCGCGAGGGGCGTTATCTTTACGTAAACCCGCGCGTCTCCAACCTGCTGGAAACACCTCTTGAGAAAATCGTCGGGCGCACTGATCTGGAGTTGTTCCCCGGTGCTATCGGCGATGAGTTCTACCGCAACGATCAGAAAATGTTTGAAGCGGGGACCAAGCTCGCCATTGAAGAATCCTTCATCGACAAAGACGGCAGCACCCGTTACTACTGGTCCACCAAGATGCCGCTGCAGTTGCCGGGGCAACCCGAGATACTATTCGGCTTCTCGACCGACGTGACTGAACAGCATCAGCTGCGCATCGAGCTGGAACGCCGCGCCAACACCGATGCCCTCACGGGTATCTACAATCGCTTGTATTTCTATCAGGCCGCTGAGCAGGAGTTACTGCGCAGCCGTCGCTATGGCACAGCGATGTCGCTGCTGATCATCGACATCGATCACTTCAAGAACGTCAACGATACCTACGGTCACCAGGTGGGGGATGAGGTGCTGCGCAACATGGCTCAGCACTGCCAGAGCAGTGTGCGGGATTGCGACATTCTGGCCCGGGTCGGCGGTGAAGAGTTCGCGGTGCTAATGCCGGAAACCTCCGCAGCAGCGGCGATGATCATGGCCGAACGGCTGTGCCGTTCTTTCGAAGGATTGCTGCTGACGAAGGGGCCTGCGCCCGTCAGCATCACCATCAGTGCCGGGCTGTCCGAGTTCAAAACTTCAGATGTGCTCCTGCAAGCCATTTTCACGCGCGCCGACAGGGCGTTGTATCAGGCCAAGGGGTTGGGACGTAATCGGGTGTGTATGGGGAGTGAGTGCTGAATTTAGGTCGCCTGCAGGGCAGGCTCCTACAGGATGCCACCAGAGACTGTAGGAGCCTGCCCTGCAGGCGACAAAAGACCTACACCAAATACGCCCAAATCAACGACATTCGACGCTCATGATCTGACTCCCCCCCTGCTCCGCGCACGCCATCCGCAGATTCTCCTGCGCATCCCCATGCCCCTGCTGGGCGGCCAGGGCATACCAGCGTAGCGCAGCGACAACGTCCTGTGTGACTCCATCGCCACTGGCATACCGCAAGCCGATAATATTCTGAGCATTCGCATCGCCCTGCTCCGCCGCGCGACGATACCAGTGCGCCGCTTCCACCGTGTCCGCCACCACGCCGCGACCCTCAGCAAACATGACGCCGAGCGCGAACTGGGCGCGCACGTATTCCTGCGCGGCAGACGCCCGGTACCAACGCAGCGCTTCGGCATCGCTCTGCCCTACCCCGAGACCGTACTCATGCATCAGACCGAGCTGGTACAGACCCCGTGCATAGCCTTGTGCAGCAGCAAGTTCGTACCAGTGCAACGCGACCGCATAATCCTGCACGACGCCCAGGCCATAGCGGGCAAGGATCCCCAGATTGGTCTGCGCCTCGGCGTTGCCCGCTTCAGCCAACGGACGCCACAGGCTGTGAGCGGTCAGGAATTCATCGTCCAGATAGGCTTGATTGGCCGCGTCCAGCGCGGTCTGCACCGTAGCAGTGTCGGGCTGATCGTCCTGGGCAAAGGTCGGCACGCTGAGCGGCGCCAGCACCACTGTAAGGATCAACACCAGCAAGAAGACACGCCACGAGCGGTCGGAGCTTCTAAGTGTGATTTGCATAGGCGACAGCAGCACGGCGGGTTGACCTCGGATCATGGCGACTGGGGTGAAGTGTCGGATTGGTCTTGTGGCGCGGGAGCCACCGCCGGGACAGTCACGGTCTGCGCTGTCTGCTCTGTCTGTACAACCGGCACCCCCGGCGGCCTGCTCATTTTGATGAACCGGTCCAGATAAATAGCAGCCTTGGTAGCCTGGTCAACAATGCGGTGCAATTCGCTCATGCGCTCCAGGGTCGCGGCCATGCGCTTGGGAGGCACTTCCCCTGCTGTCCCCTCCAGCAGCATACGCACCTTCAGCGCTTGATAATCGGTTTCAAAATTGCGGCGCTGATCACCCAGTTTGTCAGCGCTCCAGCCCGGGGCTTCCACCTGGGTGACCCCCAGCAGCTCCACCGCCCGAGCGCACAGGTTGTCCTGCGCGGCCACCAGCTCAGGCACCGGCAATTCAGTCTCTGGATGCTCCACCACCATCTCCAGCGCATGCTCGGCCACATTGACCAGATACTGCCCAACGCGCTGCGCGTCAGGCAAACCGTTGAGCACTGCGGCGGCGACACCCGCACGAGGAATACCGCTGGCGAACTCCCCGACGGCCAGATTCAGGTTCTCCAGTGCGCGGTGTCCACTTTCCAAATGCTTGTTGTCGCTGTTCTCCGCACTGATGGCCTCGCTGGCGAGATGCCGGGCCAGTGCATTCATGCGCTGCAGCTCCTGCACCAAGGCATCCATCGCAAGCATCGGCGTTGCCTGCACGTTGTGGTCGAGAAAGTGCGGACGGCTCTCGTCTTCCTCCAGCGAACGAAAATAGGTTCCCAAGCGCCGCACCAGCAGACCGGTGAGAGGCCACATGATGACGATCCCCATCAGCTTGACGAAGGTATGGAAGATGGCCAGCGACATCGCCAGCTGATCCTGCGAACCAATGGCATTGGCCACAGTGTCGACAACCCACAGCAAGGGTTCCAGCAGCGTGAAGGCCACCACGGCGGTCACGGCATTGAAGATCACATGGGCGCTGGCAGCACGTTTCGCAGGAGCCGTCGCCCCTATCGCGGCGAACACGCCGGTCGAGGTCGTCCCGACATTGGCGCCAATCACCATCGCCGCCGCTGCAGCCAGCGGAATCAGCCCGCCAGCCGTGGCCGTCAAGATGATGGCCAGCGCAGCACTGGAGGACTGCACCAGCAAAGTCATGACAATCCCGAGGCCAACGAACAGCAACAGACTCAGCACGCCTTCGCCTGCCCAGCTGCCAAGCGCAATGGCATCCCCTAATCCGGCAAAGGCGTCACGCAGCACATCGACGCCCAGAAAGAACAGTCCAAACCCGGTGAGCGCCTGCCCCAAACCTGCTATGCGTTTCGAGCGCACCACAACGGACAGCGTCATGCCGATGCCAATCGCAGGCAGTGACAGCGCCTGCAAGTCCACATTGAAACCCACCAGCGCAACGATCCATGAAGTCAGCGTAGTGCCGAGGTTGGCACCATAGATCACGCCCACGGCCTGCATGAGCGACAGCAGCCCCACATTGACGAAACCGATTGTCGTAAAGATGACAGCGCTGGAGGACTGCACGATGGCAGTGATCAGCACCCCGGAGACCAATGCGCGCAGACGGCTGTGCGTGGCAGCTTCGAGCACAGAGCGCAGCGTATCGCCCGCTGCTGTGGTCAGGCCCTCCGTCATCAGGCGCATGCCCAGCAGGAAGAGCCCGATTCCTCCGAGAAATGTTAAAACTGCCGCAATACTCACATGATTCCTTGCACAGAGGTGGATTGATCCGAAGGCTTGCGGCTAGAGTATAAAGGCCAGCAACAATACCCACAGGAATTTTTCACGACATGGCCATTTTGCGGGACCCCAATATCAAGGTCGTCATCTTTGACTGGGACGGCACCATCGTCGACTCCATCGAACACATCGCCACCAGCCTGCATCTTGCAGCCACCGAGCTGGGTTTCCCGACGTTGGAAAAATCCGCCTATCGCAACATCATCGGGCTTGGCATGGTCGACGCACTCAAGACACTCTACCCCGCCCTCGACAACCAGGAGATCGAGGCCATTCGCGAAGCTTACGGCCGCTATTTCTTTTCCAAAGAAGCCACTCCGCAGCAGATTTTCGCGGGCATGACCGAAGTGTTGAGTGACTTGCGTGGCGCTGGTCGGGGCCGTGCCGTCGCCACTGGCAAGAGCCGCCGAGGCCTAGACCACGCGCTGCAGACCAGCGGCCTGCTGTCCCACTTCGACGTCTCTCGCTGTGCCGATGAGACGCGCTCTAAACCTGACCCGGCGATGCTGCTGGAGATTCTGCACTTCTACAATCTGTCCCCGCACCAGGCCGTGATGATCGGCGACACCACCTATGACCTGGAGATGGCGCAGCGCATCGGCATGCCGGCTATCGGCGTACGCTGGGGAGTGCACGACGACGAAGCCCTGGGCCGTTTCGGGCCGCAGACCATCGTGGGATCGGTTGAGGAACTGCGGCGCGTGCTGGATTTGTAAGGGGTGTTGTTGATGGAGCGTCGAGAGTCAGTCTTTTGAGTGCTCTTTCTCTTCGCGAGGCTCCGGCTGAGGTTCTTGAGCAGCCCCTTGTGAACGCTCAGCGCGCGGGCGCAGCACCGTCGCGTTCAGCAGCACAGTCGCCAGACGGGTCAAGAGATTGATCGTCATGGTCGGGTGACGCATCAGAAAACGCATGAACTGGCTACTCGGGTAGCGGAAACGGCGCTTGCCAGGACGACGACTGAGCTTGATAGCGATCAGCGTCCGCTGCATCTGCAGCCGCACGCGCAGGTCGGCGATCTGTTGCTCCATCGGTGGTTGGTGGGGTTGTTGAGCAGAGTGTTGCAGAGACGACTCGTCCATCACAGGCTCTCCCTCAACATTGCCAGATCGGCTTCTAGCTCGGCGCGAGTCGCCGCAAAAGCCCGTGCGCTGGCAGCGGCAAGCCGCTGAAACTGCCACCAGCAATACGTGGTGATGCCGGCATACACCAGAGTCAATGCCACCAGCACGTGTATTCGATAAGGCATGTCCCAGCTGAGCAACAGCACCAGCGCTCCGAATGCCAGCATGGCGCAGAGCAGAGCAGAGACACCCAGCAAGGTCAGCAACAGCATCTTGTGCAGCCGATCCTTCTCCTGCGCCCACTCCAGCTGGATCAGCTGACCGTGCAGCGAACCCTGTACCAGCAGCGCACCGCCAGCCTTGCGCAAGATCCGCAGTATGTGCAGGGCATCCATGGCCGCAGCCTGCTCCTCGGGGCCAGCGTCCTCTTCCACTGCTTCGATCTGCTCGTCCTCTTCTTCCAGTGCGCTACGGCTCATGCTCAACGCCTCGACAACAGCATACCGATTATCACCCCCACGGCAGCGCCGATCGCGACAGCTTCCCAGGGTTTGGCATTCACATATTCGTCGGTGGCTGCGGCGGCCTTGGTCGCCTGCCCGGCGAGCACGCCTCCCATGACACTGGTGCCCAGTTTGGCGAGCGCGATACGCTCGCGCAGCTTCTCGCTGGCACGCGTCAAATCATCGCCCGTGAGCGTCGAAGTCTCCTTGATCAGCTCTTCGATATCCTGCACGAACTTCTGAAACTCGCCGCCATCAACCGTCTCTGTCTGTTCTGTTTTGGTGACCATCGTCGCGTCCTTGTAGAGTGCTTTGGATAAATCTCAGGAGATTGGATGCTACCTTTCAATCCGGGGCAGAACAAGCGCAAGGAATTGTCATGGATCATGTCAACGATAGATGAATGGAGAGGTGAACATTCAAGAACGCCCTGCTATATTCCAATCCAAGCGCTACCATAAAAAATAAGACACAGAGGTGCCAATGAACCCATATTTCCGTCTGACTGCCGCCGCTCTGACCGCTCTCCTGGTGCAAACCGCTTGCACTCCTGCGTCAGATCAATCTTCAGCCACCACTACAACGCCTGCCGCCGCCCAGCCCTCCGCTTCCACCTGGGTCGCCACACCGGAGATGCTCGCCTGCGCAGCCGAGCACGCCGTGCTGGTCGAAGGCACTGGTGATTTCAGCCGCGACATCGACTCGCCAGCCCCCGAAGCGCAACAGTATTTTGATCAAGGTCTGCGCCTGGCCTACGGCTATTACTTCCCGGAGGCAGTCGGCTCCTACAATGCAGCCCTCTGCTTCGACCCCGACAACGCTCGCATCCACTGGGCACGCGCCCAGGCCCTCGGCCCCAATGCCAACAGCCGCAACAGCGCCATGCCCGACGACCCCATGGGCGAAGGCAAGAAGGCGATGGACCGTGCCGTGGAGCTGTCGGCCAATCAGCCGCAAATCTGGAAAGACATAATTCAGGCGCTGACGCCGATGTTCGACATGGCGACTTATCCCGAGCAAGCCGCCCGCAGCCAGGCAGTCATCGCCTCTGCCAAAGCCGCCTACGAGAAATATCCGCAGGACCACGAGATCGCCTTCCTGCTCGGCCACGCCATCATGATGGCCTCGCCCTGGTACTACTTCGAATGGGACGGCACCCCGCGCGAGAACACCGAGCTGGCCATGCAGGTCATGGAAACGGGCATGGCCGAGAACCCCTACCACCCCGGGCTGACGCACCTGCACGTACACCTGATGGAGGCGTCGCGCCAACCGGTCCGCGCCGAGACTTCGGCCGATGCGCTGGAGCCGCTGACTCCGAAGATCGGCCACATGGCGCACATGCCCGGCCACATCTTCATGCGGCTGGGCCGCTATGCAGACGCCATCGCCACCAACCAGCGCTCTGTAGTCGCCGATGAATACTTCGTCGAACAGTGGGGCGACCGCGTCCTGCCCGCTTACGGTACCTATTTCCTGTCCGCCACCAACCACCGTGGCCACGCCCGCATGTTCATCCACTGGGCAGGCGTGCTGCAGGGCAACCTGGCGCAGGCCATGGAGATCACCGGACCGATGATCGCCGCCACCACTGCCGAGCAGCTGGATCGCGGGGCATCGATGCGCAATGTCTCCGTGGAGCTGATGACGCTGAAGGCCTTCGGTCAGTGGGACACAATTCTCGCCCTGCCCGCCCAACCCGACACCCGCCCCTTCCTGCAAGGTACCATGAACCATATCCGGGGCGCCGCCTTTGCCGCCAAGGGTGACATCGCCAGCGCCGAGGCCGAACTGGCTGCGCTGCGCACCACGCTGCAGAACCCGGTGCTGGAGACTCAGCGCGCAGCCGTGAACTCTGCGAAAAGCATTCTGACTGTCTCCGAGCATTCACTGGCAGGCGAGATCGCCAACGCCAAGGGTGATTTCGACGACGCGATTGCCCACTTCACGATGGCGGTCGATCTGCAGGACAAGCTGCGTTACATGGAGCCGCCCGACTGGATTCAATCCATGCGTCTATTCCTCGGCCAGGCTTATCTGAACGCGGGCAAGCCAGAGCTGGCCGAGGCCGTGTTCCTGGAAGACCTCTCACTGCTGCAGGAAAACGGCTGGGCGCTGCACGGCCTGGCCGACGCGCTGGAGGCACAGAACAAGACGGCAGAAGCGGCGGCTGCGCGTGAGCGCTTCTCCGAAGCATGGGAAGGCGCCGACGTGGAGCTGACCAAGGCACACTTCTGAGGGCATGCCTCTGCTGTAGGAGCCTGCCCTGCAGGCGACCTGATTGACGCATGACAGGGGAAAGTCGCCTGCAGGGCAGGCTCATACAGGATTGAGGGAGCAACCATGCGAATTCTCATCACCGGCGGCAGCGGATTTCTCGGCCAGGCCATGAGCCGCGCCTTCACTGCGCGTGGCGATGAGGTCTACATTCTCAGCCGCCACCCGCAACTGCATCTGCTTCACAAGACCGGCACCCACTGGATCGGCAGCCTCGACCAATTACAGCAACCGATAGACACCGTGCTCAACCTCACCGGTGCCAACCTCTTCTCCCGCCCCTGGACAGCCCGACGCCGCCAAGCCTTGCGCGACAGCCGCATCGCGGCGACCGAAAAACTGGTGAACTGGATCTGCTCCCAACCACAGCCACCCCGCGTACTGCTGTCGGGCTCTGCGATTGGATTCTATGGCGATGGCGGCGAGCAAGCCCTCACTGAGGACTGCTGTGCGGGAAGCGACTGGGCATCCACACTGGTGCAGGACTGGGAAAAGGCCGCCGCGTTGGCAGCCCCGGCAGGCGTCCGCACGATACTGCTACGAACCGGATTGGTACTCGGCGACGGCGGCTTGTTGAAACCCCTGCTACCCCTGTTCCGCTATGGCCTGGGAGGTTCGCTCGGCCATGGCGGCTTCTGGTACAGCTGGATACATCTGCAAGACTGGATCAACGCGGTGCTCTTCCTGCTCGACTCCGCGCAAGCACAAGGCCCCTTCAACCTCACCGCCCCCCACCCGGTTCGCTACCACGAATTCGCCAACGCTCTCGGCCAATCTCTGCGCCGTCCGGTCTGGCTGACCCCTCCGACCTGGGCCTTGCGCCTGCTACTCGGTGAGCGCAGCAATCTCATGCTCGGCAGTACCAAAGCATTACCCAGCCGTCTGCAGGATGCGGGGTTTCAGTGGCAGCATGAACATTTGCCGGAGGCACTGCAGAACATCGTGCAGACGCGGTTGGATTGAGCTGGAGTGGATCGCGTTGCATGTTGACGAATTGCATGCCGACTGGGAGTTGGCGCAGAATGGACGCGAACTCAAGTCGATCAGTCCGTTGCAGTGAGGCGAAATATGTGGAATCTCAACGAAGTCATTAGTATTGAGTACCGGTCGGGACACACCTACCTGATTACTTTTGATAACGGTGTGTCGGGAGTGGTGGACTTCTCCGAATATCTGAATCGCGGACCGGTCTTTGCGCCGTTGCGTGATTTGGATTTTTTCCGCATGGCACGTATCGAAGGAGGCACTATTGCCTGGCCGAATGGTGCGGACATTGCGCCGGAGTCCTTGTATAACAAGTGTCAGCTGGCTGCGGCCTGATTGTCCACAGTTTGGAAAATGCGTTTCTGCAGAAACGTCATTGCGGCGCAATGACAGTCACGCTACGCTCAGTCTGACACACTAGTTATTCCAAAGATTTGCTGTCCCTTTCGCTTGCAAGGTGAAAAGCTAAATCTATAAAAATCTGAACGCAACGAACTTGCAGAGCTTGCTCGGCTACTTCGTTCGCGTTCCGCAGGTAAAGAGTAATGAACAAAGCATTTGAGAGCATAAAACGTGGCCTGGGAGAGGCTATCGAGTTTGCGGAAGGAAAACCGTCCAAAGCAGTAGTCCATGATTTGAACGCTGTGGATATTAAGCACATTCGCTCAAGTGTGGGCATGACCCAGGCAGAGTTCGCAATGGCATTCGGTATAAGCGTCAGTACCTTACGCCATTGGGAGCGTGGCGATCGTAGCCCGGCCGGCCCAGCATTGGTTCTCCTGAATGTCATGGAGAAAGAGCCAAAAGCTGTGCTCAGAGCATTGTCTCAATAATGAGCTTTAAGTACCGTTTGGGAGCAGCCGCGTCGAGCATGTCAACCTCGCCGCATAAAATTGAGTCCGCTATTTACAGTCAGAAACGGCCTTACCCAGAAAAACACTGATGGGTTTATCAGCCTTCCGAATCATGATGGCGACCGTGGGATAAGTAACCGCCATCGTCACTGCACACCCCGCGCCAGCCGACACCGCTAGTGCGCTCACATACACTCTATCTCCTGCGTCGATAACGCTTTCTATGGAAAGCCGATCACCACCACTATTTCTGTACCCAAGACCACCCGCTACAATCACGAAATTATTGAAATCAATTTCAGGTGCGGAAAAATAGCCAGGCACATAATCTGCAAGCGCGGGACGAAGCGATTCGTAGAAGTCAGCCCAATCTTTGGGGTTGTCAATTACTTTGACCCATTGACCATTTGTGCGCAGATCAAAGGGCAGATTGAGCACGACGTGAGAGTAGATATCCTTTGATAAGGCTGGTGCTGCGAAGAGGAGAAGACACACGGATACCACTGCAGAACTGAGAAATTTTTTCATCATTGAACTCCTTGTGTTGTTGAAACTCTGTAAATATCGACACCGAGAGAATCCCGGATACCTCAGGCGAGCATCTCCAGCAATACCGGGTGCCAAGTTTCCAGCTCAATTTTGCCCATCATGGCGCCAAGACGCTGCTTGTCTACTGATCGAAGTTGATCGAGCAATATGCGTGCTGCCTTACGTTGAAATTTGACTTCAGGACGACATCCGAGCGGCTGCCCACCACTGGTAAGCGGAGCAATGATAACGCGTGGCAGCAAGGCGTTCATGTCATCCGGCGATACGATAAGTGCGGGGCGCGTCTTGCGGATTTCACTGCCGATGGTGGGGTCAAGATTGACCCAGTAGACTTCTCCCCTTTTTACCACACCCATTCGTCATCCCCCTCATTAATCGGGATGGCATCCAGCACTGCTTCGTCCGTGCCTGCTTGATAACCGTCAAACCAACCTGCTCGCGGCTCCTGAACAGCTGCAATGACGAGCTTCTTACCTTCGATCTGCAGATCAACAGACTCTTTTAACTCACATGAAGCGAGCAAAGCAGCTGGGATAATAATTCCTTTCGAGTTACCGACTTTGACCAGATTGATACGCATTGCAAGGACTCCGGGGCAGGAATTGCCCACGCCTAAATTGTTATCACAATGTTATAACCGCGCGTGCTGTTCGGCAAGTCCCAATTCTGCCCATCCGATGGCTTACAAAACGAACTCGAACCACACATTACACTGGCAGAAATCGGATCGCGCCGGGCAGTGCGGCATTCGCGGCGACTAGCACATCCTTTTCGTTCGCAGAGCAAAAGGTGCTCTCAAATAAGGAGTTGTTTTCGTGAAGGAATCCGGGTTAGATTCCCGTCAAATAAATAAGCGAAGTGTGCACGCGCACTATGCAAATGTTAAGCATCTTTGCAGAGAACGAGATGAATTCTTCAAGATTTAGGATTTTCAAATTTAGAGCAGGCAACACAAATGATTTGGACGCCTTATTCGATAATTATCTATGGTTTGCGGGCCTCTCTGACCTAAATGACCCGTATGAAGGATATGCGCAGTTCTCGAATGCAGGCGTGAATGACGAATTTCGGTTGAAATTTCTAACAGCTGTATACAAATGGCATCCAAAAAAATATATCTCTCCGGAAGATGAAGCAAAGGAGATAATGGCAAATCATGAAAAAAATACGGGCGTCAAGTTTTCTGATTACGTCGATGACAAAGCAAAGGAAATTATCAAAGATTTCTACGAAGAGCATAAAATGGAATGTAAAGTTCTCTCTTTTTCTCTTGCAAAAGAAGACCATGAATTTCCTGCGCCATTGACTAATATGCTTATGTGGGGGCACTACACAAATGGATTCAGAGGATTCTGTATCGAATTTGACTTTCATAAGCTCAAGCAATCTTTAGAAGATAGAAATCATGTCAAGCTCGCTTCTTCAAGTATTGATTACGCTACCGATGGCGAGCTGCCTGTCGTGGAAATGAAGACCTTTATGCAGTCAACTATAGATGGTTCAAAAGACTTTTCCTTAGAGATTCTAAAAGCATTTACGAAAAAAGAAGGTAGCTGGTATCACGAAAATGAAGTTCGATTAATGTCGTATCTGCCGGGTAAGTTGCACTATGACTCAGAATGTATCAACGCCATCTACATTTCAGAGATGGCGCCAACGTGGTTAATGAGCAGCCTCATATCTGAGCTTGCATTAAATAGAATTAATACAAAGGCTTATGTCGTAAAATTGCATCCCAAAAAATACAAGTTCGGGTTTAGTAGAATAGATGCTTAACAAGCGACTGTGATCCCAAATCAATAGCTTGTGTTACTCGCTAGGCTCAAACATTAACACAAAAACACTCCGGCCTTGGCGCAGCTGAAGCGGACGTTAGCTGCATACAAGGAATAGATCTATGAGTGAAACTGAAAATCTAGAAAAAGAACATTTGTATGCTGTTTATGCCGAGGCACAAGGCCATCAAAAACCGCTCATGTTGCTGGAGCTCACTTTTGCAAGGCTGATTGACGATGTCATTGTTCCATACCAAACTGGTGAGGCATTTTTTATTGATGGCGCTCCCTTAACACCAGATAAATTAAATCGGATAAAAGTATTGAAACTAGACAAATATTATAGAGATGCCAAAAATAACTTCACTCGCCAGCTTGATCGAGGCGAAACTGCTGTGAGAAAAATATATGGTGAGCAGTACAATACCAGATTTGACCACATACTTCGGGATCACTCAGAAGATGTCACTTCACAAGTATTAAAAGCGTATAACCAAGTAATTAAACCGAGCATTAAGGACTATCTCCCAAAACGAGAAGAACTTATATCTGCTGCAACTAAGATATTCATTGAAAGCATCAAGTCGCTAGGCAGCTAACAAATCAAACAACTACGCGCCTTCGGCGCCGGACACGCTAAAGCGCGCCGGTTTTTGAAGCGTCATGCGAAGCTCGGTCGAGCACAGAAATGATCCTCGTAGTAAAACACAACCCTGATTGGGCAAGATTTTTCGAGCAGGAATCTCATAGAATTCAACTGGCCTTGGGAGGAACCGCTGTGCAGATCCATCACATTGGAAGCACAGCAATCTCTCACACGAAAGCAAAGCCTGTCATCGATATACTGCTGGAAGTTACCTCTCTTGATTCGTTGGACCGGCAAAGCCCATCGCTTGAGGCTTTAGGGTATGAGGTGAAGGGTGAGTTTGGAATTCCCGGCCGCCGCTACTTTCGTTTAGATGATGCCACGGGACGGAGAACGCATCAGATACACGCATTTGAGTCCGGAGTGCAGAATGTAATCCGCCACATCGCTTTTCGAGATTACATGCGGGCACACCTATCCATTGCTGTCGAGTATGGGGAACTAAAAGAACGGCTCGCAAGAGAGAACCCGAACAATATGGAAGCATATATCGATGGCAAGGATGCATTCGTTAAGGAGCATGAGCGTCGTGCATTGCTCTGGGCAAGTACTGGCAAGGAACAGAAAACCGCATAACTTCGCACCAGTCGGACACCGAAAAAGGCGCGCCCTTGACGGTGCGTACGCATAGGCGTACGCTTTGGCGAAATGGAGGTTTGCTATGTCCACATTCAATGCTACAGAAGCACGATCAAAGTTGTACGCCCTGATCGACGAAACCACGCAAACGCACAAGCCCATCGTCATAACGGGCAAGCGGGGTAATGCAGTACTGCTGGCCGAGGAGGATTGGAATGCCATCAGTGAAACTCTCTACTTGGTATCTATCCCCGGCATGCGACAGTCAATCCGTGAAGGGTTGGCGACTGATCTGACCGATACAGAACAAGAGCTGGATTGGTGATGTGGCAGCTCCACTTCACCGAACAGGCGCAGAAAGACGCCAGGAAGGTGGCTGCCTCGGGGCTCAAGCCAAAGGCCCAGGAACTCCTTGAAATTCTCAGGAGAGATCCATTTGCCAACCCACGACCTTACGAAAAGCTTATCGGTGATTTGTCAGGCGCATACTCGCGGCGCATAAATATTCAGCGCAGGCTGGTGTACCAGGTGTTAGAGAAAGAGCGTGCGGTTAAAGTGCTGCGGCTTTGGACGCACTACGAATGAGGGCCACAATCCGAATGCTTAGCCATTAATGGCTTGCGAGCACCGGCGCTAGTTGCCTTGACCGCACCAATCGATAGGGATATCGTAATACCAAACCCGTATCGATAGGTGGCATCATGACGGCAGTGACTGTTTCTCCGAAGTATCAGATTGTAATTCCTAAAGAAATCCGTGAATCCATGGGCATTTTCTCTGGCCAGAAAGTCCAGATCATGTCCTATCAGGGACGAATCGAGGTAATCCCGCTAAGGCCCATGAGTGAAATGAAGGGCTTTCTTGAGGGCATCGATACCTCCGTTGTCAGGGAAGAAGATCGGATATGAATGTCGTTGATTCATCAGCCTGGTTGTCGTATTTCGCCGGTGACGGCAATGCTGCGATGTTTTCGAAACCAATCGAAAAAATTCCAGAACTCCTTGTCCCGAGCATCACGATCACAGAAATTTTCAAGAACGTGCTCCGCCAGCGTGGCGAGGAAGCAGCCTTGATAGTGACTGCGCATATGAAGCAAGGCAAAGTGATACCGCTGGATTCGGAGCTTGCAATGGATGCTGCCAAATATGGTGTGCTCCACAAGCTACCCTTGGCTGACAGCATTATCTTCGCGACTGCGCAAAAGTACGCAGCTGTGCTTTGGACTCAAGACAATGATTTTGAGGGATTGGAGAACGTCAGGTACATTTCCAAGAAAAGCACATGACAATCTGAACAACTGCGCGTCAACTTTTTCGAAGTAACTCTCCCAATCAATTCAGCAATCCTTCGTCCCTATCGTCGCCACCCGCTTCAGCAACTCTATCAACAACGCCGTGTCGGCCTCGCCCATATGCGCAGCAAACTCCGTCTGAGCCTTCCTCCACATGGGCATCAGTTCTTGCAGGGCGACATTGCCAGCCTCGGTAATCGTGACT
Organism: Pseudomonadota bacterium; assembly: GCA_040384465.1. Taxonomy (GTDB): domain Bacteria; phylum Pseudomonadota; class Gammaproteobacteria; order Pseudomonadales; family Pseudohongiellaceae; genus UBA5078. The sequence goes on from JAZKJF010000009.1 coordinate 73,961, forward strand.
TCACGTGCACGCGTCGTGCCTTCGTCACTGACTGAAATGTACCCGTGGGTTTGCAGAGGCGTCAGGTTGCGGCTCATCGACGTTCTGTCGAGCCCCATCTTGTGTGCCAGGTCGGTGATGGATAAAGCCCCGGACTTGCTCAGGATAAACAGCACGCTGAACTGTGTGGCCTCCACATCGCTGTCTTTCATGGCCGCGCCATACTGTTTGCTGACAGCGCGGGCTGCACGGCGCAGGTAGAACAGATTGCAGGGGCTATCCATCGGCGTGAATTCGGCGTCCTGCCTGGATGTGTGTTTGTCATCCTTCATGTTCAAAAGAACCTCTGCTGTAGTAACAAGCTGTAGTCACAATCTGTAGTAACAAAAAGACACACGTCGTGTATATACACGAATGCGGGACTCACTGTAGCGTAACGGTTAATAAAAACACCAGCTTTTCAGGAACCCTATGCGCCGAACTACCCATCTGCATCGATTGACCACTGCATTCTGCCTCACCACTGCTATCTCCACCACCCTCGCGCAAACGCCGGAAACTGATTCCACCGCGACCTATGGCGCCGAGTTCTTTCAGGGGTCCGGCGCACTGACCGTGAATGACATGCTCGACCGCGTGCCCGGCATCGAGATGATTCTGCAGGCCACCACTACCTCGTCTGTTTCCAGCGATGGCAACCGGGGCCTCGGGGCCACTTCCCAGATTCTGATTGATGGCAAACGCATGGCCGGGAAGGCCAACGAAGCGCGCAGCCAGTTGACTCGCATACCGGCCAGTCAGGTAGCGCGCATCGAAATCATTCGTGGCTCCTCCAGCGATCTGGATGTGCAGAACAGCAACCAGATCGTCAACATCATCCTGCTGGAAGCGCTACCCACCAGCAGCCTGTCGAGCGAGATCAATGTCACGCAGTACAGCGACAGCACCCTGAACCCTGGTGGTTCGCTTTCGCTGAGCGGCGAGCGCGGCCGTCTCAACTATCTGTTCAGCGGCCAGGTGGTCAGCGCCTATGAGCATCAGGAAAGTTTCGAGACCAGCATCCTGGGCGACTTCTCGCCCAACGAGACCATCGACGCCGACCGCTACCGCGATCAGACCAATTACACCTTCAACTCCACGCTGGCCTATGCCCTGACGCCGAATGACCGCATCACCTTCAATGCGCTCTATGGCGAGCAGGACCCGCCCGTGAAACTGCTGCGCACTTATGTCGATCAGCGTGCCAGGCCAGTCAACACCTATTACGAGCGCGAGACCATTCCGGCCACCTCCAGCAACTGGGAAGTGGGCGGCGACTACGAACATCGCTATGCCAGTGGCAGTCGCCTGAAGGGACTGTTCATCGTGAACGAGCGTGACAATCAGTCCACGCGCGAGCGCTTCCGTGCCACTTCGCCCACGGATGTCGGCGTAAAGAATCTGTTTCTGAACACCAGCAGTGTGTATCAGGAAAAAATCGTGCGCGGCTCTTACACCTTCAATATGGCCGAAGGTCAGGGTGTGGAGCTGGGCGTCGAGCGCGCGCTGACGACACAAGATTCCGGCCTTCGGCAAGGCGTGCGCACGGCTGCACCGGGCGTGGCCGAATACGGTGGTCTGACGCCACTGGTGTTGCCCAATGCATTCGGGACGGTTGAGGAAATCCGCTACGAACCTTTCGCGGTGCACACCTGGCAGATCAATCCGCGCATGACGCTGGAAAGCACGCTGGTGGCGGAGTTTTCCGAGATATCCCAGTCCGGCGATGTGAACAACAAGCGTGATTTCGATTTCGTCAAACCGAAGTTAGACCTCCGTTACGACTTGAGCAGCACGCTGCAAGTGCGCGGTACTCTGGAACGCTTCGTCTCGCAACTGACCTTTGCGGACTTCTCGCGCACGATCGATGAACGTGACATTGATCGGGACACGGTAGCGGGCAATCCGACCCTGGAGCCGGAAGAAAGCCTGCGCGCCGAGCTGGCCCTGGACTACCGCCTGCCCAGCGATGCCGGCACGCTCAATACCCGTTTCTTCTACTACGATTTCGACAACAAGATCGGCAAGATCGATATCTCGCCATCCATCACCAATCTGCAGTCCACCAATGGCAACATCGGCCCCGCCGTAGCCTATGGCCTGATCAGCAACGCCAGCCTGCGGCTGGGCTTCCTCGGCTTGCCGCAAGCGTTGGTAACCGCCGCCCTCACCATGCAGGCTGCCAAATTTGAAGACGATCCCTTCGTGCCGTACTCACACCGCTTCCCGCCCTATGACCGTGGCAGCCTGCGCGTGACCTACAGACACGACCTACCCGCCTACAACATGAGCTATGGCGTGACTTACAACGGGCGTGCCCACGATGGCCGCTACATCTACGAGAATGACAGCCGCTTTACCTGGATCGTCCCGACCAATCTCAGTGCGTTTGTGGAAATGGTTGGGTTTGCCGGACTTACCTATCGACTTGAGGGCAGCAATCTGGCAGATTTCGAAGCCTGCGCATTGCGCCGACGTTACGACGGTTACATGCGTGACGGCATCATCAAGGAAATTGAAAACAACTGTTCAACCACTGGCGCGCAAATCGCCTTCAAGGTGCGGGGGACATTCTAGCCTGGCGGCTTCACACTCATTTTCTGGTGTTACAGGATTGCCTGATGAATAAAAATAATAAGGCCCGGTATCCGATTTTCCTGCTGCTGTCGTCATTGATCAGCTCCGCCGTTGTCGCTCAGGACATCGTCATAAGGCGTGATGCCGAAGGCAAAACCTTCGTCAGTGCCACTCGCTATGACGATGAGGTGCGCATCGACGGCAATCTCGATGAAGCGATCTACTCGCAGATTGCGCCCTTGAGCAATTTCATTCAGCAGATACCCGACGCAGGTTCTCCCGCCAGCGAGAGAACCGAGGCGTGGATTTACTTTGACGATGACAATCTGTATGTCGCCGCGCGCGTGTATGAATCTGTGCCGGAGAGTGAGTGGATCGCCAATGAAATGCGGCGTGACACCTTCCAACTGCGCACCAATGATTCGATTTCAGTGCTGCTGGATACCTACCAGGATCGGCGCAATGGTTCTGCGTTTTTGGTGACACCCATTGGGGGCTTCTCTGATTTCGCCATCACCAACGAAGGGGATGGAGGTCGCGGAGTCAACTTCGACTGGAATGTCGTGTGGGATTCCCGCGTGGGGCGTTTTGATGGCGGCTGGACAGTGGAGATGGAAATCCCGTTTCGCTCGCTGCGCTATGAACCGGGTGTGGAACAGGTCTGGGGTTTGCAACTGCGACGCATCATCCGGCGTTTCAACGAGGCTTCCTACCTGACTGAAGTGCCGATCGCGGCGGCCAGAGGGAACAGCCTGGTATCAGGCATGTGGCGTGTTTCTGAGGCGGGCACGTTGGAGAACCTTCAGGTTCCCGCGCGAAACTTCAATCTCGAAGTCAAACCTTATGCCCTCGGCAACGTCACGACCAATCGGGAATCCACGCCGCGAATCAGTAACGAGGCGAAAGGCGAAGCGGGTGTCGACGTCAAGTTCGGCATCACCAACAACCTGACTGCCGACTTCACCTACAACACCGATTTCGCTCAGGTCGAGGTGGATGAGCGCCAGGTCAACCTGACCCGCTTCAGCCAGCTCTTTCCCGAGAAACGCGAGTTCTTTCTGGAGGGACGTGGAAACTTCGACTTCACTCAGGCACGCGGACTGGAAGTGCCCACCATGTTCTTCAGTCGCAGAATCGGGTTGGAGCAGGGCCAGGTAGTGCCTATTGAAGTGGGAGCCCGACTCACCGGCAAGGTGGGGAACTACGAAATCGGCGCCCTCACGATCAATACGGATGCCGAGGATTTCAACAATTTGGAATCCACGGGGTTTTCCGTGTTGCGCGTAAAACGGGACATCTTCAGTCGCAGCACGGTGGGGGTCATGCTCACGGATAGATCCGAATCCCTGGTGGGCCAGGGCTCCAGCCAATTGTATGCCGTCGACGGCGCTTTCGATTTTCTGGAAGACTTTTCTCTCGATACTTATCTGGCCAAGACCGACAGTCCGGGCTTGAACGATGATGACCAGAGTTACATGGCCAATGTCGCCTACGACAGCGACCTTTACGGACTTAACACTGGTTATCTGGTGGTGGAGAACAATTTCAACCCGGAAATTGGTTTCAAGCGTCGCAATAATTTCAAGCAATTTTCCGGCGGCGCACGCTACAGCCCGCGACCGACTTCCATCGAATGGATTCGACGCTTCAACCTCGAAGCCAATACTTACTCCTATTGGTCAGCGACCACGGACGACCTGGAGTCACGCCAGCGCAGTGTGAGTTTCGGCACTGAATTTGAAACCAGCGATATCTTCACCCTTTCAGCCAGTGACGATTTCGAGATGCTGACCCGCCCTTTCCGAATCGCCACCGGAGTCACTCTGCTGCCTGGGAAATACGACTTCACCAGTTACCAGGCATCCTATAATTTTGGGGCACAACGGCAGGTCAGCGGCATCCTGTCGCTGCGTGTCGGTGATTTCTGGAGCGGCACCAATACGTCAATCGGCTTTGGCAGCGGGCGCGTTGAACTGTCACCGCAACTGTCCGTGGAGCCGAGTTACTCGATCAACAAAGTGGAATTGCCCGAGGGTGATTTCAGAACCGAGCTGTCGAGCTTTCGCGTCACCTACACGCTTTCCCCACGCATGTATCTGGGCGGCCTCATTCAGTACGATTCCAATGCCAATTCGTTCAGCACCAACTTCCGCTTTCGCTGGGAGTGGGCACCGGGCAGTGAATTTTTCGTGGTCTACAGCGACGACCGCAACACCGATCCTTTCGCCCACCCCAGCGGGCTGGAACTGCGTAACCGGGGGTTTGCCATCAAGATCAATAAGCTCTTCCAGATTTAGGGCAGAAGCGCAGAGGAGAATGAATGAAGGCTATTGTTTATGAAAAATATGGCAATCCCGATGTTCTCACGATGCAGGAAGTCGACAATCCGAAAATTAAAGAGGGCTGTGTAATCGTTGAAATTCACTATACATCTGTCACGGCGGCGGACGTATATATGCGAAAAGCAGAAACACTTTTAAGCCGACTATTCCTTGGTCTATTCCGTCCGAGCAGGAAGATATTAGGAACCGAATTTTCCGGAGTGGTTGTTTCTGTTGGTGAGAAAGTTAAGAAATTCAATACCGGCGATTCAGTCTACGGTTTCACGGGGTTCAAACTGGGAGCGTATGCGGAATTCACATGCCTGTCGGAAAATGCCTCTATTGCTGAGATACCTGAAGGGATTTCTTACTCGGATGCCGTATGCATGGCGGATGGGGCCACTACTGCATTGTTCTTTTTATCCACAAAAGCGAAATTGGAAAAAGGAAGTTCGATTCTCATTATCGGCGCATCCGGAAGTATCGGAACCTATGCCGTGCAGGTTGCAAAAAATAGCAATGCCTTGGTTACTGGGGTGTGTAGTGGGGGCAATGAGGAGTTAGTCAGGCAACTGGGTGCTGATGCGGTTATTGATTACACCAAAGAAGATTTCCTGACCTCAGAAGAAAAATGGGATGTCATCTTCGATTCGATTGGGAAGTATCCCTATAAGCAGTGCAGGCATTTACTGAATGACGGTGGAAGATTCATCAGTACAAGAGGGGGGCCAGCGGAACTATTGTTCGGTAGCCTATTGAACAGGCTCAGGAAGAAGAAATTTATCTCTGGCATGTCTGTCAATAAGTCGAAGGAGTTGGAACTACTCAACGAGCTTGTTGAGAATAATCGCATTCAGGCAATTGTCGATAGGGAGTATCCCTTGGAAAATATTGTAGAGGCACATACCTATGTCGAATCAGGGCATAAGAAGGGTAATGTGGTCATCAAAGTAAAGCGTAACGCCACGTAAAGGAAATCAATAATGTTCAATCACATCATGATCGGCTCGAACGACATCGAGCGATCTAAACGCTTCTACGATGCTGTGCTCGGCACACTGGGTGTCGGCGAGCCCGTGCGTAACAAAGCACCGACCGGGCACACTCGGCTCTTCTATCGACATGATGGCGGTGTCTTTTGCATCAGCGAGCCCATCAACGACGAACCGGCGACCGTTGCCAACGGCGCCACCATCGGCTTCAAGTGCAGCTCTCCTGAGCAGCTTCTCGAATTCCACGCCACCGCTGTCGCGCATGGCGGCACCTCGATTGAAGAGCCGCCGGGACTGCGCGAAGGCACTCTCGGGGCGTTGTATCTGGCGTATGTTCGTGATCCTGATGGCCACAAACTCTGCGCTATTCATCGTCCCAAATAAGATTTGATCTACACACTCACGGTCACACGGAGAACCCAATGGACTCAGACAAAGTCCTCGCTTCGGCGCAAGCAACGCTGGATGGCTCAATGCCGTTTCCTCAGATTGTCGGCAATCTTGTCGCCAATGGTGTTGAGTATTACTACGTGGACTTCGCCGCAAAATCATTCACGTTCTATAGCGCAGCAGGCGCCACCGTGCACGCGGCGCTGTCGTTCGAGGGGCTGCCGGGGATTGCAGAGAATTTTGATGCGACCGAACTAAAAACCGCGATTTTGGACAGCCAGCAGAACGAACAAAAGTTTCGGGTGTTCTGCCAGCGCGCCATGGGTGCCGGTGTGCAAGGTTATTTCGCGTTTCTGCGCGGGCAGCGTGTCACTTATCTGGGGCGTCAGGGAGACCAGCACACGGAATGGTTTCCCGGCGCGAAGCCGAGCGGTGTCTGACAATGTCGACACCGCACTCCTGTTTAATCAGCTACGTCTGCCTCAACCACTCACCCGCATCACCGACGTAAACCCGTTGGTACCCGAATAGGTCCAGTTGGCATCCGCACTCTCGTGCGTGTGCACCACCGATTCGTACTGCACATACTCGTGGTAATTCGGATTCGGCAGTCCGTTGATGACAATCCGATTGCCATCAAGGCCGGGCAGCAATTTCATTTCGACTTTCGATTCCGGCACCGAGTAGCTCAGTGTCGTCTCCGTCTGCGTGATGGTCATCGGCACGCGCGCCTTGTTGCGCGCCACGCGGTCGAAACCGGCGAAAGCCACGGGCAGCAGTTTGTCCAGTGTCTCCAGCTGCGCGGGGGTCATGCTGTCGTCGATGTGAATGCGCGTCCACTGCCCCATCAGGAACGTGACCAGGAAGGTAATGCCTGCCAGATCGGCGCCTTCGAGCTGCCCTTCGCGAATGCGGATCAGGCGGTTGCCGTCGCAGCGCAATTCAGTGGGTCGGCCGAAGTTGCAGGGGCAGGGAATTTCGCAGCTGCAACACTCGGCGAGATCGGCCACCAGTGACCAGCGCTGGCCTTGCGTGGATGATCCTGCCGCCTGAGCAGAGGCGAGCTTGCTTATCGACAATGCAGGCGCTGCTGCCATCGCAGACAGCAATCCCTTGGTGAACATTCGTCTCTTCATGTGGTGGTCTCCTTATTGGTTTTATTGTGACTGTTACGCCTCGATCAGGAAATTGCGCATCATGCCAATGTCCTCATGTTCGAGGATGTGGCAGTGATACAGATAAATACCGGTGTGGGTCTGAAAACTCATCAGCACTCGCACCTGCTCGCCGGGCAGCACCAGCACTACATCCTTTAGCCCGACATCGGTGAAACCGGCACTGAGACTCTGGTGCAGCGCGTCGGCCTGACCGCTGCGCGTCCGCGAGAGCACGCGGAATTGCACGTTGTGCACGTGCATCGGGTGCGCCATGTTCATCATCATGCCGCCCATGCCCATACCTCCTCCGCGCCCCATGCCGCCCATACCGGCGTCGTTGGCGAACTCCCAGACCTCGGTGGTGCCCACGCGCACTCTTTCGTCGTCAGCCACTTCGTCCATCGCGCCGAATACGCGGTTGTTGAGGGTGACCTGGCCCATGCGCATTGCCATCTGGATGCGGCGCGGAGTGTCGCGATTCACAGCATCCTGCAGCGCCAGCGCCGGGAAGGTTGACAGCACTGTGGGGGCCGCGACGGGCACTGCGGCGCTACTGTCAGCAGCGAAGGTCGCGACAACGCGTGCGTTGTCCTGCAATGCCGGGGTGCTGTGCAGGGGCGTGAGATGTTCGAGGGTTGGCGAGTAGCTCTCGGCCAGCAGGCTGACGGTTTCGCCGGCGTCGAGTGCAGAGAAATCCGCCCACACCTCGGCGCGCTCCCCTGTGCCCAGTGTGAGGCGATCTTGCGTGACAGCTTGTTCCAATAATCCGCCGTCCGTGCCGATCAGCGTCAGCAGTTGGCCGTTGCTCCAGCGCAGTTGGTAGAGCGTGGCGTTGGAGCCGTTGAAAACGCGCAAGCGATGGGCCGTGCGGGCAACTTCACGACGATACTCAGTGACGCCGTTGGTCAACACATGCGGACCGCGAAAGCCCATCATGAAGTCGTGGCGCATGCCACTTAAATACACGAGCTGGCCATCTGCGTTGAAGTTGCGATCCTGCAGCACCAGTGGCAATTCATGTGCGACCGAGGGCAGCTGTGCCGCCGCCTCTTCGTCGTCATGCACGATGAAAACGCCAGTCAGGCCGAGATAGACCTGCATGCCCGTGCGTTCGTGCGGATGCGGGTGGAACCAATAAGTCCCGGCGCGATTGTTGATCGTGAATTCATAGACGAAGCGGGCGCCGGAGGGAATGGCATACATGGGATGTCCGTCCATCGGCTGCGGCATGTGCAGGCCATGCCAGTGCACGATGGTAGCCTCGGGCAGCTCATTGCTGAAATGCACGCGCAGCTTCTGCCCCCGGCGCACGCGGATCACCGGGATGTGGCCGGAGCCGTCCAGGTTGCTCAACGCCTGCGGGTCGCCCTTGAGTACACGGCCGCTGTATTGCCAGACATCGGTGGTCTGGCCCGGCAGCATGCGTGCCGTGCCGGGAGCAGCCCGCAGTTCCAGCTCCAGATCAGGATCAAATCCTGGTGTCGCCACAGCGGCGGCAGCAGCGGCCATGGCATGCTCGGCCGCCAACAGCGGACGCGCAGCGCTCAACAACAGACTCGTGGCACCCAGCCCTGCTCCCAACCCCAATACAAACTTGCGGCGTGCAATTTTCAATCTTTATCTCCAACACTATTTCCTGCACCACTGAGCATTACTGCACCAACCCCGCGCGCACCGAGTATGAACGCACGGGAAGGATGAGGGCAAGCCCCTTGTAAATGTGTGCCTTTGTGGAAACCTGCTCAGTGCGAACCACGCCTTTGGGAGCGTGCCTGCACGCGATTATGCGCTGAGGTTAATTGCGTGCAGGCACGCGAGTATACAGAGGTGATTCTTGCACAGGGGTCACTGACACTGCCGACAAAGACCACTGATTTCGATGGTTTCATCGTTCACTTTGAAGCCGATCTTTCTGGCATTGGTATCGATCATTGCGGTGAGCACTTCGTCGTCCAGCTCGGCGACAACGCCACAGTCTTCGCAGATCATGAACTGCCCTTGATGGCTGCGTCCCGGCTCACCGCAACCGATGTAGGCATTGAGGGATTCAAGCTTGTGTACCAGTCCCGCTTCCTGTAGGAAGTCCAGCGTGCGGTACACGGTCGGCGGAGCTGGACGATCATGGGTCAACGCCAATTGCGCCAGCAGCTCATAGGCCTTGACCGGCTTGTGGCTGGACCACAGCAGCTCGAAGACGGTACGTCGCAGCGGCGTGAAGCGTTCGCCGCGCTGCGCACATACACGCTCCGCCTCGCGCAAGGCATCGGCCATGCAATGACCATGGTCGTGCTCGTGCGGCTCGAAATCCTGGATCACAATGTTGTCGGGCATGCGGTCACTCCTGAGGGTGTCCGTTACAGCGTAACAAATTTCAGGATTGAGCCGCCACAGTGTATTTTCAGAAGGTGTACTGCGCCTTCAGCCACGCCGTGCGGCCCGGTTCGTTCACCCGCGTGGTCTGGTCGAAGCCGGGAATCGACGCGCCAGCCCGGCTGATGTGCTCGGCATAGGTCTTGTCCAGCAGGTTGTCGATGCCGGCAGTCACCAGCACGCGCTCGTTCGGACGCCAGCCACCATTGAATGACAGGATGTTGGCACCATCGGTCACCCCAATGTCCTGCCCGGCGATGTTGCCACGGCCCGGATCGACGCGATCCTGCTTGTCGATGGCACGCCACAACAGTCCGGCTGACCACACGGAGTTGTCATAGTGCAGCCCCAGACGGGCTTCCAGAGGCGGCAACTGAGCCAGAGTGCGGTGGTCGGTGTCATTGGCGCCGCGCACGGAGGCCAGCGTCAGCTCGGTGCGCCAGTGCAGGTTGATGCGGTACATCGCATCCACTTCGACACCCCAGGAGCGGGCATCGACGTTGCGGGCAATGGTCGTTGTCCGGGTTCCCATCATTCCCATCGGTTTGACCACGCCGGACTGGATCAGCATGAAATCTTCGATCTCGTTGTAGAAGGCGGAGACGCTGCCACTGAGCTTGGCCCCGGTGTAGATCAGGCCGGTATCGAGCTGGGTCAGCTTCTCGGAGCCGATGTCGAACGCGCTCACGGAGGTCGCGGTTTCCTTGGCGATCAGCTCCCAGTAATCCGGGAAGCGTTCGTTGTGACCGACGCCGATGTAGAACGTGGAGTTGATGCTCTGGATACCATTCTCGTAGCGCAGGAACTGGCTGTGCAGGGTGTCCTGCCGATCGGCGCCGTAGCTGGAATTCGGGACACTCATCATCATGTTCAGCGCGACCTGCTTGCGGTAGTCCTTGACCTGCCAGTCATCGGCACGCACACCTCCGATCAGGCGACTGTCCAGCCCGAAGTCCCAACCCAGCTCGGCGAACACGCCAGTCTGACTGAACTTCGCATCCGTCACCCGGGCCATGTCCTGATAGCGCTGCTTGCTCTGGTTCATGGCATTGCGGGCGGTGTGAATATTGCGCTGCGTGTCCACGCCCAGAGTCAGGTCAGTGCTTGTGCTCGGTTTGAGGGTCACAGCGACGCGCCCACCGGTGGTCTCGCGATCCGGGTTCATGGCGCTGCGCATCGCCATCGGGCCGGTCAGGTCGCGCAGTGTGTAGTTGTCCATGACGTGGTCGACGTAGTTGTAGTAGGCCTGCATGTCGACGGACTGCACGAAGGTGCCGATATTGGTGCGGCTGTACTTGATGCCATAATTCTCGCGGGCGAACTTCGAGCCATCCATCGCGCGGTCCGCATAGGCGGCCTGGCCGTCGCTACGGGCGCCGCTCAGCTCCAGCCGGGTGTCGTCGCTGGGTGTCCACGCCAGTGACATCTGGGTGCTCCAGCGGTGGTATTCGGAATGCACATCCACGCCGTCGCCGTCCTGATAGTCGTCCTGCACGGCATTGGTGGCGCTGCCTCGCAGTGTGAATTCGGGCGTCGCATAAGTGGCGTCGACGACTTCGTCATGGCGGCCGAAATTGCCAGCCAACAGACTGCTGTGGACGCTCAGGTCGGTGGCCTGCGGGCGGGTCTGATTGCGCTCGAAGAGCACCACACCGGCGGAATTGCCCGGGCCGTGCTGCACGGATTGCGGCCCCTTGATCACTTCGACGCTGTCATAGGCTTCGGGGAAAATGTAGGCCGTGGGCGGGTCCATGCGGTGACCGCAGCCACCGAGGATGGTCTCGCCATCCACCAGCATGGACAGGCGCGAACCGGCCATGCCACGGAAGATGGGGTCGCCGTCAGCGCCGCCTTTGCGGATCACGGAGAATCCGGGGATGGTCTTCAGGAAATCCGCGCCGTCATGGGCAGGCAATGGCTGCCGGGGCGCCTTGGGATTGGTGAGCACGCTCAGCGGAGCATCGGTGCGGACGCCGGTCACGACCATCTCCTCCACGCTGGCACCGTCGGCCGCGAAGGTGGTCGGAGCCATAGAGGAAGCGGCAATAGTAGAAAGGATGGCGACTGTCAGTGCTTTGCGACGAATGATCATGATTGCTCCAGAAATGAGTTACTAACGGTAACAATAGTAACCACTCATAAAGCAGGGACAATGCGACACGATGTCGCATGGGGCTGTCAATGTGGGAGCGTACCCGAGGGCATAAAGGCCTTGCCCGCGATTGACCTGAAGCCCAACCCGATCGCGGGCAAGGCCTTTATGCCCTCGGGTACGCTCCCACAGTCAGATCAGTGTTTGATGTCCAGTAGGGTCTCGGCAGGGGTGATGCGATCGCCCTTCTTGACGAACACGCCCACCACGACGCCGCTGACGGCTGCCTTGATTTCAGTCTCCATCTTCATGGCCTCAATCACCAGCACGGGGTCGCCAGCGTTCACGCTCTGCCCTTCGCTCACCAGTACCTCAACCACATTGCCCGGCATCGCTGCCGTGACATGACCCGGCCCCGTGGCGCGCATGCGGCGTCCCGGGCGGGCTTCGGCGGGGGCTGAGCCACCGGCCATCTCCAGCGTGATCTCTTCGGGCTCGCCATCCACAGTCATGTAGAAGCGCCGCTCGCTCTCACCGGCAGGGCTCACGCCCGTCACCTGAATATCGAAGGTCTCACCATGGACAGTCACTTTGAATTCGTGAGCCATGCTGCCGACGACGGCACCGGTTGACGGGGGAATCAGGGCCTCGGGCTTGAGCGTGCCTTTGTTGCGATGCTGCAGGAACTGCATGCCGACATCCGGGAACATGGCATAGGTCAGCACATCTTCCTCGCTGCGGGCCTCGGCGCCGATCTTCTCGCGCAACGCGTCCAGCTCCGGAGCAAGCAGATCTGCCGGACGGCACTCCACTACTTCTTCATTGCCAATGGCACGCACGCGCAGCTCGGCATCCACCGGCGCCGGTGCGGCACCGTAGAGCCCCTGCAGGTAACGTTTCACCTCGTTGGTGATGGTCTCGTAGCGACCACCGAGCACGTTCAGCACGGCCTGCGTGCCGACGATCTGCGAGCTTGGCGTCACCAGCGGCGGGTAGCCCAAGTCCTTGCGCACGCGCGGGATCTCGGCAAAGACTTCCTGAATGCGATCCAGCGCGCCCTGCTCTTTGAGCTGATTCGCGAGGTTCGACATCATCCCGCCGGGCACCTGACTGAGCAGGACCTGCGTGTCGACGCCGTTGTATTCACTCTCGAACTGGTGGTACTTGCGGCGCACTTCGCGGAAATGTGCCGCGATACGTTCCAGCAGCACGGCGTCCAGTCCGGTCTCGTAACCGGCGGCTTCCAGTACGGCTTTCATTGTCTCTGTAGGCGGATGACTGGTGCCGCCCGCGAACGCGGAGATGGCCGTGTCGATGTGATCGATGCCCGCCTCGACCGCCTTGAGCTGGCACATGGAAGCCATACCAGAGGTGTAATGAGAATGCAGGAACAGGGGCAGATTGATTTCTTTCTTGAGGCTGCTGACCAGCTCGAAAGTGACCTGCGGCGTCAGCAGACCGGCCATGTCTTTGATGGCGATGCTGTGACAGCCCATGTCGGCCATCTGGTGCGCCTGCTTCACGAAGTCTTTGACGCTGTGCACAGGGCTGTCGGTATAGCAGATGGTGCCCTGGGCATGTTTGCCAGCGGCAATAGTCGCGGCCACCGCAGTCTTGAGGTTGCGCACATCGTTGAGGGCGTCGAAAATTCTAAACACGTCGATGCCGTTCTCGGCACACTTGTGCACGAAGGCTTCGACGACGTCATCTGGATAGTGGCGGTAACCGAGCAGGTTCTGACCGCGCAGCAGCATCTGCAGACGCGAGTTGGGCAGTGCTCGGCGCAGCGTGCGCAGACGCTCCCACGGATCTTCTTTCAGGAAACGCACACAGGCGTCGAAGGTAGCGCCGCCCCAGACTTCCAGAGACCAGTACCCTGCCTGATCCAGCGCCTCGCACACCGGCAGCATGTCATCCAGGCGCATACGCGTTGCGATCAGTGATTGATTGCCGTCACGAAGAACGACATCGGTAATGTGAATTTTCCTGCTCATGCAAGAGGTCTCCTGACTTGCGTGTTTCATTTGTCTGCGTATGTGCCAGTCCTTCTGCCGACCCTTTTTCTGCGACCCTTGGCCTGTAGGAGCCTGCCCTGCAGGCGACCTGAGGTCCCGGTCGCCAGCAGGGCTAGCTCCTACATGCCCGACTGCGCGGCTATCGCAGCAGCAATCGCAGCGGCCAGAAATTCCGGTCGACGTTTGGTGGAATACTGTGTCAACTCCGGGTGCGCCTCGACGAAACCGGTGTTGAAATTCCCGGATCGAAATTCGGGGTGCTTCAGAATTTCCTTGTAGTATTCGCGGGTCGTGTGAATGCCATAAATCTGCATGTCTTCCAGCGCCCGCAGAGAGCGCTCCAGCAACTCTTCCCAATTGCGCGCCCAGACCACCAGCTTGGCACACATCGAATCGTAATGCGGCGGAATCGTGTAGCCGGTATAGATGGCTGCGTCGGTGCGCACGCCAGGCCCGCCCGGTGAATAGTAGCGGCTGATGCGACCGAAGCTGGGCAGGAAACCATTCTTCGGATCTTCGGCATTGATACGGAATTGCGCGGAGAAGCCCGTGTAGGTGATGGTCTCCTGCTGGACTGATAAAGGCAGACCGGACGCGATGCGGATCTGTTCACGCACGATGTCGATGCCGGTGATCTCTTCGGTGATGGTGTGTTCCACCTGCACACGGGTATTCATTTCCATGAAATAGAAACTGCCATCGCTGTCGAGCAGGAACTCTACTGTCCCGGCATTTTCGTAGCCCACTTCGCGCGCCACTTTGACGGCGAGTTCACCGATGTAATTGCGCTGCTCGTCATTGAGTTGCGGCGAAGGAGCCAGCTCGATCAGTTTCTGGTTGCGACGCTGAATAGAACAGTCGCGCTCGAAGAGATGCACAGTATTGCCGAAAGAGTCCGCCAGTATCTGCACTTCGATGTGGCGTGGATTGACGATGCACTTCTCCAGGAACACGTCGGCGCGACCGAAGGCTTTGGTGGCCTCGGAGATGACGCGCTGATAATTCTGCTGCAGGTCTTTCGCGTCGTTGCAACGGCGGATACCACGTCCGCCACCACCGGAGGTTGCTTTCAACATCACCGGATAGCCGAATTTTTCCGCCATTGCCAGCGCATCATCGACGTCCGTCAGATTGCCATCGGTGCCCGGTGTCACCGGAACACCCGCGCGTTCGGCAGAGCGGCGCGCCTCGGTCTTGTCACCCATCGATTGAATGACACTGGCAGACGGCCCGATGAATTTCACACCACGGCTTGCACAAATTTCGGCCAGCTCGGGGTTTTCCGACAGAAAACCATAACCCGGATGTAAGCCATCACAACCGGTCTCCACTGCTAGATTCACCAACTGGTGCGGATTCAGGTAACCCTGCAGCGGATCGGGTCCGACAGAATAGGCTTCGTCGGCCTTCTTCACATGCAGCGCATAGCGATCCGCTTCCGAGTAGATAGCAACGGAACGCACGCCGAGTTCACGGCAGGCGCGGGCAATCCGGACGGCGATCTCGCCACGGTTGGCAATAAGGACTTTTTTCAACACTGGATTTCAAACACCCTGGGCTTTAAAAACCCGAATAAAGACCGAATATCTATCGAACAACGACCGAAGTGGTCTCTGATGGCTGGTCTGACTGGCTGGCTGTCCTGAAACGAACGTGGCAGCTTACTCACGCCCTTTTGGCACGTCAACTGCGCCAGGGCTCTTTTTACGGCTGTTGGCGATCATAGACACGCACCAGAGTGATGGTCGCGCCGAAATTTTCGGGTCTGATTTCCAGTTCCACACGCAGACGAGTGTTGTTCTCTTCAAGCGTGTAGTTTTCCATAGTGAACCCGCCGTCACGCGGCCTCGCCTCGACAATCAAGGTCTCGCCCTCCCATGCGGCGAAAGAAAAATCCTCGCCGCCGGAGCTGTAATGATCATTGGCGCCAACGCTGCGGGTACGTCCGTCGCTGTGAAAGACGCGCTGGTAGCCGTCGGCGTAACCGAACCAGAATTCCGGCTCGGTGTAGTCGATGCGCAGAATCGGATCATAGGTGATGCGATCGTAAAGCTCCTGTTCGGCGGGGCCGCCCCTGTAACGCTCCTTCTCCTCGCGGCCGAACCACTTGCGCTGCACACGCCCACCGGACTCGATGATGGCGGCCTCGACTCGCTCGTCCGGATCATCACTCAACTCTTCGTTGATGACCCAGCTGCCGACGAGTGGGTGCATTTCCAATGCCTGACCTTCTACCTGACTTTGCGCCAGCACTTGCGCGGATACGAACATCGTCATCGCCAGGGCGCAGCATGCACCGATTTGTCGCAGGGGCGTTTGTCTCAGAGGCATAGGCAAGTACTCTATCGATGGAAACAGGAGTGTCCGGAGTATACCTCACGCTCTGCTTGAAACACTCCCGCAAAAATTCCTCTTCAAACGATTGATTGATCGAGCACGCTGCACACTCCCTGTCCCCTTAAATCTCAGCAGTATCTGCCACCACAGGCAGATAGATCTTGAAGCAGGTGCCACGCCCTGGCTCACTGTACACCGCCACATGCCCCTGAGACTGCTTCACAATGCCATGGACCGTGGCCAACCCAAGACCAGTACCATGCCCCAGTTCCTTGGTGGTGAAGAAAGGTTCGAAGATGCGCGGCTTGATCTCTGAGGAGATACCGCAGCCAGTATCGGAGACTGCAAGCAACACATAGTGACCTGGCTCCAGATCGGAGAAAGCCCCGCAATAGCTTTCATCCAATACGGCATTTTGTGTCTCTACGATCAACTGACCACCCGCTGGCATCGCGTCGCGGGCATTCACGACCAGATTGATGAGAATCTGCTCCACCTGACTCGGGTCGGCCCGCACGGCACTGATTTCAGGAGCAAGGTTCAACGACAGGATGACATCTTCGCCGATCAGTTGGCGCATTATCTTTTCGACATCTCGAATCACAAAATTCAGATTCAATATCTTGGGTTCCATCACCTGCCGGCGTCCGAAAGCCAGCAATTGCCGCGTCAAAGTCTGCGCCCGCTCACCAGCCTTGTGAATCTGATATAACCCTTCCTGCAACCTGGAGTCTGGTGGCACATCTTCCAGCAGCACGTCGGTGTAGCCATTGATGACTGTCAGCAGATTATTGAAATCATGGGCCACTCCTCCTGCCAGTTGTCCTATGGCCTCCAGCTTCTGCGCCTGCTGCAGACGCAGGTCACTTTCGCGCAGGGCCTGCTCTGCACGTTTGTAATCCGAAATGTCGATACCCATGCCGAGCAGACAGATTTTACCATCCACCTCTTGCCGGGAACCGTTGAAATAGTAAGGAATATGTTTGCCCGATTTGGTAATGAAATTTGCTTCTACTTCGGCAAAACCATCCTGGAATACCGTCGCAATACGCTCGGCCAGTAATTCCTTGTCCGGACCTTCGAACAGATCGAGTGGGTGTAGGCGGGCAATCTCGGCAGCGGAGTACTCCGTCACAATTTCCAAACGCCGATTCCAGCGCAGAAACCTGCCCTCTTCATCATACATGTAATAAACGCCGGGCAGGCTGTTGAGCACGGCGGTAGAGAGATCGCGCTCGGCACGCACAGCTTCCTCAGCGCGGCGCTGCTCTGTGATGTCGCGAGTGACCTCTGCGAAACCGGCGTGATTGCCGAAGAAATCCTTGACATCGGAGAGCGTGATGACGGCCCAGAACTGCGCCCCGTCGTGGCGCACGCGCAGACACTCCACCTCTACATGACCTTCAGCGAGCGCCTGTCTGAGCAGCTGCCCGGGATAGCCATCGGCCACGTCGTCGTCCGTGCAAAACAGGGAGACATGCTGGCCAATGATTTCCTCGGGAGTATAACCATAGATGCGTTGCGCGCCCGGATTCCAGCTGGCGACATGACCTGCCGGATCGAGCATCACAATGGCGTAGTCAACAACAGACTCGATCAACAGCCGGAATGGATCCGCTGCATGATGAGCCAATGACGTGATAAACGGACTAGCTGACTTCGTGCGTGCCATCTGCTGACCACTCCCTGAACGTCCCGTCTGATGGAAAGTAATCTAGCAGATATTGATGACTGAACGCACCTCCGTGCACAGGACTCCAAACGCGACCAGTGCCTGCATGCCTGCGGCGAAGTTACCTCAGGCACCCTTCCCAATCTCGGGGGATTCGTGCATTGTTTTCCGGCAGTCCACATCTGCTAACAACAACAAGAAATTCAAGTGGAGAATAGTATGAAGCGTACCTCAAGAAAGGGCGGACACGTCCTTGCCAGCAATTATCTGTTTGGCGCGTTTGCCCTTTTCCTGATGCCTGTCACGGTGTTTGGTCAGGCCGCCACGGATGAAGAAGAAATTGAAGAAGTGGTTGTCACCGGCTCCTTCATTCGCAACAGCCAGTTCACCAATGCCTCGCCAGTAGAAACCATCACGCAAGATGACATGATGTATTCAGGTGCCGCCAACCTCGGCGAATACCTGCGCGATCTGCCCTACATGGAAAACATCGACACGGTAGCCTCGATACTCGGGACACAGGACGGCCAGCAGGACTCCAACTCTGCGCGCTTCAACCTGCGCGGACTCGGCACCGAAAGTACCCTCACTCTGGTGGACGGACGTCGTGCGGTTAACGAGAGCGCCGTGTCTGCGCTGTTACCGGGCATCGCCCAGCGCTCAGTAGAAATCGTGACCGACGGTGGTGCCGCTCTGTACGGTTCCGACGCCGTGGCCGGCGTGGCGAACCTGATTCCCTACAAAGAATACGACGGCATGAAGGGCCGCGTGTATTACAAGACCGATCAGGAAAACAGCTCCGAACAATATACCGCAGAGTTTCTGATGGGCCGCTCCTTCGCCAATGGCCTGGACTGGGTTGGCGCCGTGGAAGTCAGCAAACGCACGACGATGCTGGTGTCGGAGCGCCCCAAATACCAGCAGTTCTATGATCAGGACAGCGCCTACAACAACCCGGGCCGCTGGCTGACAGCCACAGGCGCAGGCCGTACGGACCCGAGCTGCGGCACCTTCAACGGCAGCAACACCGACGTCAGCCAGTTCGGCTCCTACCCCAGCGGTGAACTCTTTGCGACCGGCTGCCGCCTCTACTTCGGCGAATGGCAGGACTACGCGCGGCCTTCTGAGGGCGTCACGCTGTTCAACAATTTCAACTATGAGGTGAACGAGTCATTGACGCTGGAATTCCAGATGAGCGTCAATGATCGCAAGTCAGTGCTTGCCGGCTCGCCCAGCGGCGCGGTCACCACGAACCTGACCAACCTGTTCGTGCCGGTCAACCACCCCGCCAACCCCTTTGGTACGCGGGTCAGACCGTCAACGTGGCGTCCGATCACCAAGGCCGGCACCCCACCCAGCGTGCTCTCGGGCAACGGCATGGCGCTGACGGAATATCACTATTACGCCGATGCCTACAAGTTCGGCGGCAACTTCAAGGTGGGTGATACCACCTGGGAAGGCGAGGCCTGGATCGGCTATCAGGACTCCTGGCGCGAATACGACGGCCGGGTGTGGCGTCTGTCCAAGATGGTCAATGCACTGAACGGCCGCGGCGGCCCCGGTGGCAACGAGTGGTTCAACCCCTTCGGATCAGCGGACCCGCGTTCACCCTTCTACAATGCGGCGAAAACAGCCAACAGCCAGGCCATGATGGACTGGCTGGTGGACCCACTCAAATACCGCGACACTCATGATCGTCTGAAGTACTTCGACTTCGTCTTCAACGGCGAGGTGATGGAGGTTCCCAACGGAACAATTAGGGCGGCCGTTGGCGGGCAATTGCGCGATGAGAAGAACTTCGACTTCGAGAACCCCTACACCACCATGCGGGACAACTTGTATTCAAATGCCATCGCGGCACTTGAACCTACGACGGACAGGCACTCCTCCGTACGCGCTGTGTTCGGCGAGGTGGAGATCCCCATTCTCGAAAATCTGGGCGTAAAAGCCGCCGTGCGCAGCGAGGACTTCTACACCATCGGTTTCAGTGCCACCAAACCCAAGATCTCGATTCTGTGGGAACCACTGGAAACACTGGCCATGCGCGCAAGCTATGGTGAGAGCTTCCTGGCGCCGTCACCGGGACAATTGCGTCCGCTGGCCAAGGATGCGTGCACCATCGTTACTGCCGGTGTAGATCCTCTGACCAATATCTCCCTGGACGGAACGGACAGCTGTACGTCCGGCAATCCGAGCCTTGGCGCCGAAGAGTCCGAGATCATGAACTTCGGTCTGAGCTGGCGGCCGATCGAAGGCCTCAGCATTGACCTTGACTACCAGGAGATCGAGTACATCGACCGCATCTCGACACTGATCACCGCCGAGGTGACACGTCGCGAGCTGAACGCCTTCCTGGCAGCCAACAACCTGACCACGGCAACCTTCCGTCCGGCGACAGTTCCAGCCGATGCGGCCAAGGGCGTTGCCTGGGCACTGGCCAACCCGAACGAACTGATCGAGCGGGATGCCACCGGCAAGGTGACCGACGTTTATCGCGCACCAATCAATCTGTCGTCTCAGTACGTCGAAGGGATCGATTTCAACCTTCGCTACTCGTTTGACGTAAGTGACTTGGGCAGCTTCACCGCCACTCTGGCTGGCAACTACTACACCCGCTGGGAGTACCTGCCGGATGAGTTCTCGCCCCTGACGAGTGCTATCGGCCAGCAAAACGCTCTGACGAACCTGTCTCCACCCATGCCACGCTACAAGGCTAATCTGGGCTTGTCCTGGTTCCGGGCGGATCACAGTGCCAGCATAACTGCCCGTCACAGTGCCAAACTGAAGTTCGACGAAGACACGCTGGCGCTGAACTACGAGGCTTTTGCACCGGACTACATCCGCCCCATCACCAAAGTGGATGCGCGCTACTCCTACAGCTTCAATGCCTTCAGCACGGACTCCAGGCTGACAGTGGGCATCACGAATCTGTTTGACCGTGACGCGCAACGACTGCCAGTGGAAGGGGGCTTGGAGACACGTGTGGATGATCCGTTCGGTCGTCAGTTCTACATGTCCCTGGACTTCGATCTGGGAACCTGAGCCTGTGGGAGCTTGTCTGCAAGCGATTGGTTGTTTCAACTTAAAATCAATCGCGGGCAGGCCCGCTCCCACACATAAGTCAGTAGAAAAGGGAGGCCCAGGCCTCCCTTTTCTTTTGCAGCGCCCCATCTCTTTTGCCAATCCCTTGTGGTAATTTAAGCGCCCGCTGCCATACGCAATACTCGCTCCTCGCTCAAGGAATAAATCAGCATGAAAATCGGCGTACTGTCCAGAAACAGCAAGCTTTACTCCACACGCAGACTCGTGGAGGCAGCAAGAGCACGAGGCCACGACGTGCGTGTAGTCGATGTTCTGAAGTGCTATATGAACATCACCGCCAACAACCCGATTGTGTATTACAAAGGGCCGGGATCGGTAGCGCCAGAAGCCCTCGAATTCGATGCCGTGATTCCTCGCATCGGCGCCAGCGTCACTGGCTATGGCTGTGCGGTACTGCGTCAGTTCGAAGTCTGCGGCATCTACTCTGTGAATGAATCCATCGCCATCACCCGCTCCCGCGACAAACTGCGCGCTCACCAGTTGCTGGCGCGCAAGGGAATCGGTCAACCGATTACCAGTTATGCTCATTCGGCTGATGCCACCAGCGATCTCATCGCCTCCGTCGGTGGCGCTCCTCTGGTCGTCAAGATCATGGAGAGTACGCATGGCAACGGGGTGGTGTTGGCTGAAACCGACAAGGCTGCTGAAGCCCTGATCACCGCTTTCCGAGGACTGGAAGCCGACTTCCTGGTGCAGGAATTCATCAAGGAATCCGGGGGTGCCGATATCCGCTGTTTCGTGATTGGTGACCGTGTGATTGCAGCGATGCAACGCACCGCGCAACCCGGCGAATTCCGCTCCAATCTGCATCGCGGGGGCACCGCTTCGGTGGTGAGACTTCGCCCTGACGAGCGCAAACTGGCCGTCAAAGCAGCGCAGGTGATGGGTCTGGACGTGGCGGGTGTGGATATCATCCGCTCCAATCATGGCCCGCTGGTGTTGGAGGTAAACTCTTCACCGGGTCTGGAGGGAATCGAGAGAGCGACCGGCAAAGACATCGCAGGCGCCATCATTCAGTACATGGAAAAAGACAGCCTCAAGGGCCCGAACAAGATGAAGGGCAAAGGTTAACCCCCCTTTTTCTGTAGGAGCCTGCCCTGCAGGCGACCTTTTAAGGAAAAACGCCATCCCTGGCTGCATCCCTGTTCTCGTCCGTGAAAGTGCATCCCTGCACGTCCGTGTCTACTCCGCGCTTCCCAGCACCGTCCAAGTCACTGCATCCCTGACCTCAGTTCCGTCGGTCAATCTCAGCTTCACCACCATCGTATGCGTCCCCACCGTCAGAAAATCCGAGAAGCCGGGGCACCGGTAGGTCTTGCCTGTCGTCGTCATCTGCCCTTGCTTCAAGCACTGCAGCAACGGGGTCGACACATTCACCCAGTTCTGAGTCCCGGTATTTTTGCCGAACAAGAAGGCTTCGCCCGACACGATGGATTCACTGTGCTCAAGCACCATACCGAAATCGAACTTCTGCTTGCTGAAATAGGTGCCGGAGGCGGGAGTCAGGGTCAGCTTCCTCTGACTGTAACCATGACTGACCACACTCAAGGTCGTCTGAGTGCTGCTCAGTGCCTCATTGATGCGAACCTGTACAACATACTCACCTGGCGCCAGGCTGCCGATTTCCTGCGTGAACTCCAATGGCACGATCACTGCCACACACAGCGCGGCAGGATCGGTAGTGAGCGTGGCATCGATGGTGATCTTGTTACCGGTGATCGCAAACTTGTTGGCGACACGCACGCAAGGGTCACCCTTGAGGCCCTTGACGCTCACGCTGATATGGCTGCGATCCGTGATAGCAGCGGGGGAAATGTCGATTTCGCTGATTTCACCCCACTGCGCCCATACCGGTGCAGAACAGAATGATGCTATTAAAAACAATGATTTGATGAGGTCCTTCATGAATTTCTCCGATAGTAATTTGCTACTTCCATTTGCTTGTGGGAATCATTCCCACGAAATAATAGTAACAACAGTCCAGCGTCTGAGAAGTGACGGGACGCACACGGATGTAATTTTGATAAGGAGCTATTGATCTCTGTGGGAGCTTGCCTGCAAGCGATTGCGTATTTAGCAACAACCACAATCGCTTGCAGGCAAGCTCCCACAGTGGGCAATCAGAGGTTGTACAGGTGACACGACACCGGCTGACGATCAGCGCTGAGCATTGGCGTGGTGCTGCGGCACACATTCATCACCTTGGGACAGCGGGTATGGAACGCACAGCCTGAGGGCGGATTGATCGGCGAGGGCACGTCGCCCACCAGCACCTGCCGATGGGATTTGTGGTGCGGGTCCGGCACGGGAATGGCCGAGATGAGGGACTGGGTGTAAGGGTGCCGTGCAGTGCGATAGATGCTCTCCCCGTCGCCACTCTCCACGATCTTGCCTAGGTACATGATCGCGATGCGATCGGAGATATGCTTCACCACCGCGAGATCATGCGCGATGAAGAGATACGAAAGATTGAACTCCTTCTGCAGATCGATCAGCAGATTGAGAATCTGGCTCTGGATCGAGACGTCCAGCGCCGACACCGGCTCGTCGCAGATGATCAGTTTGGGATTCAGCGCGATGGAGCGGGCAATGCCGATACGCTGCCGCTGACCGCCGGAAAACTCGAAGGGATAACGCGTCACCGAGCGCGCAGGCAAGCCCACCACCTCCAGCAACTCCTTGACCCGCTGGCGCCGGAAAGCTTTATCGCCAATGTTCTGTACCACAAACGGTTCTTCGAGAATCTCTCCCACCGTGTGTCGCGAATTGAGCGACTCCATCGGGTCCTGAAAGATCATCTGGATATCGCGCCGGAACGGCATCAGCGGCTTGCGGCCCAGACGGCTGATGTCCGTGCCATTGAAAATTACCTCTCCTGATGTAGGCTGATACAGCCGCGCAATACAGCGCCCCAGCGTGGATTTCCCACAACCGGATTCGCCCACCAGGCCCAGCGTCTCGCCCGGCATGATGTCGAAGCTGACCCCGTCCACCGCCTTGTTGTATTTGCCCGTGCGCATGAAGATGCCTTCCTTCACGGGAAAGTGCATCTTCAGATCGCGGACCTGCAAGAGCGGGGAAACGGAAGAATTCGCCAGAGGGATCACACTCATGCCACAGCACTCATCTTGAAGGTTGCACTGTCGCCGCCCGCGCCCGCGTTGCCATGCACACTGGCATTCTCCTTGAGATCACGCCACTCGAAGCAGCTGACCTCATGCCCCGGATTCACCGTTTCAATCGACGGCACCGCCTGCGTACAGGAATCCTGACGGAAACGGCAGCGGTTCTCGAAGCGGCAACCGGCAGGTAAATCAAGCAGACCCGGCACCATGCCCGGGATGATGCTCAAGCGCGACTTGGGTGTGCTGTCCAAACGCGGGATCGATTCCAGCAGGCCGCGCGTGTAAGGATGAGTCGGATGATCGAAGACATCGTAGACACTGCCCTTCTCCGCCACCTTGCCCGCGTACATCACCACCACCGACGAACAGGTCTCGGCGATCACGCCCAGATCATGGGTAATCAGCATCACCGCCATGCCCATGTCGTTCTGAAGCTCCTTGATCAGTTCGAGGATCTGCGCCTGAATGGTCACGTCGAGCGCGGTCGTGGGTTCATCGGCAATCAGCAGGCTCGGCTGGCACGCCAGCGCCATCGCGATCACCACGCGCTGCCGCATGCCGCCGGAGAGCTGATGCGGATATTCGCCCATGCGGATGTCCGGTGCGGGAATGCCAACCTTGTCGAGCATCGCCACTGCTTCGAGCAACGCCTGCTGCTTGGAGAGGGGTTTGTGCAGCAACAGCACTTCGGTGAGCTGGCGGCCGATGGTGTGCACGGGATTGAGTGCGGTCATCGGCTCCTGGAAGACCATGCCGATGCGGGCGCCGCGGATTTTTTGCATCTCCGTCAATGGCAGCGTGACGAGATCGCGCCCTTGAAACAGGATGGAGCCGCCGACGATCTGCCCCATGGGCTGGGGCAGCAGACGCATGATGGATTGCGCGGTCACGCTCTTGCCACAGCCCGACTCTCCAACCACGCCAAGCGTCTCACCGGCAGCAATGGTGAAACTGACATCATCGACCGCGCGGACACGACCTTCATCAGTATCAAATTCAGTGATCAGGTGACTGACCGTCAGCAAGGGTTCCGACATCAATGGTTCCAATATCAATTATTTCAGCTCGGGCCTACAACTCTTCTTTGTACTGATCATACACGTTGATCTGTGGCTCGAAAGCCTGCCCGGAGCGGCGCGCCGCCAGCGTCTCTTCTTTCACAGCCGGATCGAACCAGTGCACAAACAATTCACCCGCAGAATCGGAATGCTTGTGGTTGAAATTCTCGGGGAATTTCACCCAGCGCCAATGTCCGATGCGATAGAACGACTGCACGAATCCCGGTACAAAGGAGGCGTGGTCATGATGCATCTGGATCATCTGATGCGCCAGTTGCACCATTTCATCCTTGTCGGAAGCAACGGTGTATTGGTTAACCAGCTGATCAAACTCGTAATCGGCAAAGCTCTCCAGATTATTGGTCTGCACTTTAATTTGCCGTGCCGGGTTCACACTGCCATCTTCGAGGAAAGCGTCATCGTAGGCATTGTCGGAATGGTAGGACTCCCAGAAACGCGGATACATTTCCAGGAATACTCCGAAGGCCGTGAATTGAATCTCGTGCTGCTTCTCCTGCACCTTCTTGAATGCCGCCGTGCCGTCCAGCACTTCGATGCGGAAGTCGAGGCCCGCCTTGGCGGCTTCCTCTTTGAGGATCGTCAACACCGGGGCCAATGATTCATAACCACTGGTGACGGTGAATGACAGGCGCTGGCCTTCTGCATTCGTGAGAATGCCATCCGGGCCTCGCTGCGTGAAACCGGCGGCAGCAAAGTGTTCCTGCGCCTTGTCGATGTCGAAAGGCCGGGCGCGCACAGCGGCGTTCGAGAATTCCCCGAAACCATCGAAAGCCGTGTTCATGCGCTGATACTCGCCACGGAAATACTTCTCGATCACCAGATCCCAGTTAGTCGCATAGTTGATCCCCAGACGGACATCGAGGTTATTCAGCAATGGACGATCCGTGTTGATCCACAAACCGTAATTGGGGCGCGGACGTTGATTGTAGAAAACTGACTTGTGGATATAACCGTTTTGCACATCGGGATCAGTGTCTGGCAGCTTCTCGTACCAGTATTCAGCCAGACTCAAGCCGAACATGTCGAGGTCGCCCACCTTGAAGGCTTCAAACATCTTGGCTGTATCTCGGATCACCGAAATGTATACCTGCTCGGCGTTGTAACGGTTGCGCCAGAACTTCTTGTCATCAGCCCACCAGTTTTCAACACGAGTCAGGGTGACAGAGCGCCCCTTGGCGATGTCTTCATCCTTGATGTAGTAAGCCCCGGTGGTGGGCACGAAGCTCCACTGGTAACGGTCCACGAAATCCGGCCCGAAATCCGCATAGAAATGTTCCGGCACCGGGGTGTGTTCCAGGGCATGCGTCAACATGTCGGGCTTCGCTTCCGGCATGGTCATAGAAATGGTGTAGTCATCGTACTTGCTGATGTTGGTGTACTGGGTGCCGTACCAGTTGTTGTACCAAGGCGCGACGATGTGTTCGGAGCGGTTGAAGAAGAATAGAAAGAAGTAATCGTCAGCAGTCACTGGCTCACCATCTGACCAGCGCGCATCCGGGTCGAGCTTGATATAGACCGTCTTGGTCGCCGGAGATACTGCCCATGAAGTGGCCAGCCCGGGATAGTAATCAAACTCGTCCGGGTGGCGATGGGCGAGCATCACGGCTACGTTGTCCAGAATCCAGTTCCGGAAAGATCCATTGGAATCCGGGCCGACATGGCGCAGGGTACGCGGATAATCCTGCATTGCCTCGTATTGAATGCCTCCCGTCTTCGCCTCTGGAGAACCGATGTCCGGCAAATCAGCGCCGTCTTCCCAGACCAGGTCTGTTGGAATATCGGCTGGGGTTTTGAAGGAGAAGAAATCAGGATTCGCGGCATAGTAAGCCTGTGCCTGCTCAGAGCCCGACGGTCCAGTGGTCGGCGCCACTGCTGCGCTCTCGGGTTCGGACTCGCCTCCGCAAGCGCTCAGCAGCGTCGCCCCCAGGGCCAGCACCATCAGCTTGAAGCCAGAAAATTTAGTCATGTGGATGCTCTCCAGATTCAGATCGGTCATTTGTATACGGTAAATTTTTTCGGGTCAAAGGATTCTCTGACTGCCTCGCCAATGAACGTCACCAGTGTCAGGATCACCACCAGCGTGCCGAACGCCGACATGACGATCCACGGAGCGGTGCGCAAATTCTCGGTACCCTGCTTCAGCAGCTCCCCCAGACTCGGCGTGGGCGGTGGCAGCCCGAAGCCCAGGAAGTCCAGCGCCGTGACGGCGGTGATCGCCGATACGATGGTAAAGGGCATGAACGTCACCATGGTCGCCAGTGTATTGGGCAGCACGTGGTGGAAAATAATCCGGGCATCCGAGGCTCCGATTATACGGGCAGCGGACACATAATCCCGCGCCTTCTGCTTGTAGGTTTCCGTGCGCATGTAGTAGGTCATCGACGTCCACGAGAACAACACCATCACCGCGAGCAGAATGGCGATCCGCGTCGAGATGGAAAAGGTCGCTGGAATCACCGAGAAGATAATAATGACCATGTAAAGGAACGGAATATTGCTCCATATCTCGATGACGCGCTGAAACAGCAGATCGAACCAGCCCCCGAGATAGCCCATGGCCGACCCGACACTGATGCCGATGGCATAGACCGCCGCGAGGAAGCCCAGTGAGAAGAACAACGCGATGCGCGTGCCATAGAAGAGTCTTGCAAGAATGTCGCGGCTGGTGGTGTCGGTGCCGAGATAATGTTTCTGTTCAAATGAGGGAGGGTCGGCCTTGAAGATGCCGGTCACCGTATGATTCTCGTTGGGACTGTAGGGGACCAGAGGCAGCAGCACCCAGTTGTCGCCACCCTCTTGTTCGAAGCGCGCCTGCAAATCGCGATAATTGGTTTCATAGCTGTATTGGAAACCAAAGTCCGTCCCGGGATGGAAATCCGTGTAAGTCGGGAAGAACAACTCCCCTTCATAACTCACCACCAATGCGCGATTGTTGATGAGCAGCTCGCCAAACAGACTGACCACTACAATCGCCATGAGAATGACAAAGCTGTAGTAGCCGCGCTTGATCTCGCGAAAGCGACGCAACTTCTTCAGGGTTTGTGGATTCAGTCTCAGGCGCATGTCAGTTACTGTCGCTCCTGATCACTGGAAACGGATGCGCGGATCGACCAGCGCAACCAGAATGTCGGAAAGAATGTTGCCGATCAGCAACAGCAGACTCGCGAGCAGCACGACACCCATGACTACCGGATAGTCGCGGTCGAGGATCGCCGTCAGGCCCAGCAGGCCGAAACCGTCGATATCGAAGATGGTCTCGATCAGGAAAGAGCCGGAGACCAGCAGCGTGATGTTCTGCCCGAAGGTCGTGGCGATGGGGATCATGGAATTGCGCATCGCATGACCGGTAACGGACTTGCGGAAGGACACGCCCTTGGCGACAGCAGTGCGGATGTAGTCGGCGGCGAGGTTATCCATCAGATGGTTCTTCAGGAGTAGCGTCACCAGCGCGAAACTGCCCACCAGATAGCACAGCAACGGCAGCACCGAGTGATGCACGAGATCGGTGAACTGTCCCCACGGCCCTTTTGAAGCGAACTGCAAACTGTAGAAACCTCCCATCGGAAACCATTCGAGTTTTACCGAGAAATACAGCAGCAACAGCGAACCCAATGCATAGCCGGGTATCGCGTATCCCACGAAGATAAGAATGGAAGAAATGTTGTCGACGATGGTGCGATGCTTGATGGCCTTGAGCACCCCCAGGGGGATACAGACAAGGTAGGTGATCACCAGCGTGACCAGCCCGTAGTAAAGCGACACCGGGAACCTCTGCTGGATGACATCCCACACTGGTTCGTTGTAGCGGTATGACGACCCGAGATCACCGGTCGCCACTTTACCGAGCCAATCGGCATAGCTGACCAGAATGGGTTTGTCGAAGCCGTAATATTCACGCAGCCGATCCAATTGATCCTGTGAGAGCGCCATGTTCTGGCCGGAAGAACGCGACGTGCTGCCACCGGCGCCGATGCTCAGCTGCTGAGCTTCCATCATCGCTCTTTCCAGCGGCCCACCGGGAACCAGACGGGTGATGATGAACACAATGATCGTCACACCGATCAACGTCGGTGGAATCAACAGCAAACGGCGGAGAAAATAATCACGCATTCGGTTCTTCTTGTTCGTACAGCTATTTCAAGGCAGCGGTGAGCATAACCGGTTTTTCAAGTAGAGCGAAGACTAATCCTTTTTCTTCCCGGCAGCCTGTCATTACGTTGTCACACCTCTTGTGCAGAATGCCGTCATGTCAGTCAGACAGCGGCTTCAATATCTCCCTTGGGCCGGGCCAGATTCGACGTGGAGTTCCAACACTCTGAACTTTTTTGCGGCAGCCCTGGTGGTTGCCGTTTTTTTTTGCCCTATGTAGGAGCCTGCCCTGCAGGCGATCTGATCAGGCACAGGCCTGGTCGCCTGCAGGGCAGGTTCGTACAGGATTCAATCAGTAGAGGTGGCACGCCACCAGCCTGCCATCAGGCATCGGCTGGAGCTGCGGAGTCTTGTGCCGGCAGACCTCCATCACCTTGGGGCAGCGGCTGGCGAAGCGGCAGCCTTCCGGCACATTCACCGGCGAGGAAATCTCCCCGGTGATGGCGGTCGAGGGGCGCGAACGCTCAGTGTCAGGATCCGGCTCGGGGTTGGAGGCGATGAGCACCTGCGTGTAGGGGTGCAGCGGATGAAAGTAGACATCATTGACCGGGCCGATCTCCACCAGCGAACCGAGATACATCACCGCCATGCGGTCGCTGACATAACGCACCATAGACAGATCGTGAGCGATGAACAGCAAGGTCAGGCCCATGGTCTGCTTGAGTTCGTTGAGCAGGTTCACCACCTGTGCCTGCACCGAGACGTCGAGCGCCGAGATCGGTTCATCACACACCACGAACTCCGGCTCCAAGATCAGCGCGCGCGCAATGCCGATGCGCTGACGCTGGCCGCCTGAAAATTCGTGTGGATAGCGGGACAGATGATCGGCGTGCAGACCGACGCGCTCCAGCCACTCGGCAGCCTTATCGCGCGCCGCACTGAACGAGGCCAGACGATGCAGCAGCAGTCCCTCGGCGATGATCTCACCGACGGTCATACGCGGATTCAGCGAGGAATACGGGTCCTGAAAAATCATCTGCATCTTGCGGGAGAAGCGCTGAAAATCCTTCGCCGCGTAACGCGCGGGCAACTGCTCACCGCGATACGCCACTGAGCCCGAGGTCTTGTCATGCAGACCGAGCAGCGTCTTGCCCAGCGTGGATTTACCAGAACCACTCTCGCCTACCAGACCCACAATTTCGCGCTCGGCAATCGTGAAGCTCACTTTGTCGACGGCATGCACGCG
Organism: Pseudomonadota bacterium; assembly: GCA_040384465.1. GTDB lineage: Bacteria > Pseudomonadota > Gammaproteobacteria > Pseudomonadales > Pseudohongiellaceae > UBA5078. The sequence continues at coordinate 104,543 of JAZKJF010000009.1, forward strand.
CTTGCCGTGGCCGAGATCGAAATAGCGCGTCAGTTCGCTGATGCGGACCAGATCGGCTCGTGAATCAGTCATGGCCGCCTCCGTAGTAGATTCCCGAAACGCTGTGCGGCGCCTGGGCGTGATGCAGCCAGCAGCGCGCGTAGTGGGCGTCGGCCACCGACATCGGCGCCGGGAGCTGTGTCGCACACACTCTCATGGCATGAGGGCAACGCGGGCAGTAACCGCAGCCAACGGGGGGCGCAAACAGATCGGGCGGGCTGCCCTCGATAGGCATCAACTTCTGCACTGCGTCGCGCTGGTTAGTCGGCATCGCCTGCTTGAGGCCGAGCGTGTAGGGGTGGGAGGAGCGATAGAACACATCGTCCACACTGCCAGACTCCACGACTTTGCCCGCATACATCACCGCCACGGCATCGGCCATGCGTGCCACGACGCCCAGATCGTGCGTGATCAGAATGATCGCCATGCCGGTCTCGGCCTGCAGGTCTTTGAGAAGATCGAGAATCTGCGCCTGAATGGTCACGTCCAGCGCCGTCGTCGGTTCGTCGGCAATCAGAAGCGTTGGCTTGCAGGAGATCGCCATGGCGATCATCGCACGCTGCAACATGCCGCCGGAAAACTCGAAGGGATACTGTGCAGCACGACGGGCCGCCTCGGGAATCCGCACCAGTTCCAGCAGTTCAACCGCGCGGGCCATCGCCTGCCGATGGCTGTAGCCACGATGCACCTGCAGTGGCTCGGCGATCTGATCTCCAATAGTCATCGTGGGATTGAGTGAGGACATCGGGTCCTGGAAGATCATGCCGATCTCGGCGCCGCGCACCTCTCTGCCCTCCACCGTTTTGCGACCCAGAATCTCGATGCCCCGTAGCTTGGCTGAGCCGCCCATAATGCGTCCCGGCGGCATCGGGATCAGTCCCATCAGCGCCTGCACGGTCACCGATTTGCCGCAGCCGGACTCGCCAACGATAGCCAGTGTGCGGCCTGCTTCCACCGTGAAATCGACACCGCGCACCGCTTTCACCGTGCCGCCGTAGGTGTCGAACTCTACCAGCAGATTACTGACTTCGAGGAGTGGTGGGTTCATTCAAAGCTCCTCATACGCGCATCGAGCGCATCGCGCAGGCCGTCCCCGAGCAGATTGAACGCCAGCACCGTGATGCTGATGAACAGCGAGGGGAAAATCAGTTCATGCGGATGCGTCAGCATTCGGGCGAGTCCTTCATTGCTCATGCTGCCCCACGACGCAGTGGGCGGTGCCACCCCCATGCCGATGAAAGACAGGAAGGCCTCGGTAAAGATGGCACTTGGCACGGCAAAGGTCAGCGTGACCAGAATCACGCCCATGGTATTGGGGATCATGTGGCGCCATACCAGATAACTATTCTTCGCCCCTAGCAGCCGCGATGCACTGATGTAAGCCTCCTGACGAATCTGCAGAATCTGCCCGCGCACCAGTCGCGCCGTCGCGGGCCAAGCTAACACCACCAGAGCGATCAACATGGGCACAATGCCACTCTCACCGGGGCCGATGCCGAACACTACCTGAAAGAGAATCATGAACAGCAGGAAGGGCAGCGCCACGACAAAATCCGCGAAGCGCATCATTAGCTGGTCCACACGCCCACCGAGAAAACCGGCTGTCGCCCCATAGGCAACTCCCAACAGCACATAGAGGAAAGGCGCGACGATGCCGATGAAGAGTGACACCTGAGCACCGGCCATCAGACGTGCCAGCATGTCACGACCAAGATAATCGGTGCCCAGAGGATGCAGCGCGAGATGAACCTCGTCGCCAATAGCCAGCGCCACGTCGGCAGGAGCCAATTCTCGCTCACGTACTTCGTCCAGAGTAATGACGCGGTTGACCGGCACGGCGAGGGTTTGATAATTCGCAGTGAAGGTACCGTCCGCCGCTTGTACCACCAGGGTGTAGTAATAGGTGTCGGGGCGCAGGTCGAGTCTGTCTTCGTAATGTCCTGCCGCCGGAGTGGGGAAATCGGCAATGGGTAAACCAAACGCCATCTCGTCATCCACGGCAAAAATATTGCGATAGAGACGGTAACCGGCGGCACCGGGCACGGCATCCCAATGCAAGCGCACGGACTGAGAGTTCGCCGCCATCGCCTGACGCAGACCACTGCCCCCGACGAACTCGGCTGCGACAGTGCCATCCCATGGGGCATAAGGCGACACGATAGTGGCGCTGCGATCCGCACCTGGCGCCTGACTGATCTGATCAATGTCCTGCCGCGCCGGGTCCACCTGCCACAACCAGGGACCGAGCAAAGCAAACGCCAACAGACCGACGATCAGCCACAATGACACGATGGCGCGTCGATTCTTTTTCAGGCGAGTCCAAGCATCCTGCCAATAGGACTGGGAAGGACGGGCGATGCCGTGAATATCGACTCGCTGCGGCAGCGGTGCAAAGTCGGCGGGCGTGAGCTGAGAGTCTGTCATTGCAGCCGCACCCTCGGATCAATCCAGCCGTAGAGCAAATCCACCACAATCACCATGAAGACGAGAAACGCCCCATAGAACACCGTCGTACCCATGATCACGGTGTAGTCCAACTGCTGCACCGCCTGCACGAAATAGCGACCAAGACCGGGAATCGCAAACACCAGCTCCACTACAAAACCACCAGTGGTGATAGCAGCAATCGCCGGACCGAGCACGGTGATGACAGGCAGGATGGCATTGCGAAGTTGATGACGAGTGAAGATTCTGGCGGCAGGCAGGCCTTTGGCTTTGGCAGTGCGAACGTAATCAGAGTGAATGATTTCGAGCATCGACGAGCGCATCAGTCGCGTGAGATAGGCCATCGTGCCTATGCCCAGCACCAGTGCAGGCAGCAACATGTGACTCACGGTACCCCAGCCCGCCACCGGCAACAGCGACACGCCGAACAACGCATTCAGATTCACGAGCGACAACTGCCCCAGCGCCGCGAATACGAAACTCGGCACCGAGATGCCGAGAATCACGAGGAACATGATGATGGTGTCCGGCAGGCGATTGCGATACAGAGCGGTGAGCGCCCCCCACAACACACCACCCAGAGCAGCAAAAATCACCGCGAGAATACCGAGCGTTGCCGAGACAGGAAAGTGTTCGCGGATGATGTCGTTGACAAGGCGATTCTGCTGGGTGAAGGAGATCCCGAAATCACCCTGCAGCAGATTACCAATGTAGATGAAGTATTGTTCGGTCAGCGATTTATCAAGCCCATACTTGGCTTCGAGATTAGCGCGAATAGCTTCATTCGTAGCGCGCTGACCAGAAAGCGGATCACCAGGCACGTTATGCATGGCAAGGAATGTCGCGGTGGCAATAAACCAGACCGTGATGATTCCCTGTATCAACCGCTTAAGTGTGTACTTCCACATTGCTTTTGTTGTACGCCTTGTAAGTTTGCTTCGATTCCGGAGCCCAGGAGCGGGGCACAGTGCTGCTGACACGCCGTGAATACATCCTTGTAGGCTCGGGCGCCGCATCCCTGCGGTGCACGGTCATCCGCTCTGCGCCCCACTCCTGAACTCCTGCTTTCGCAGGTATCTTCTACCTTGCGCTCAATCTTCCTGCGGCTGGCACCATGCGCAGCGGCAGAGGGCCTCACCCGCTTCAGCGGCATCAAAGACCAGCGCCGCACGCAGCAAAAAGACCTTGGGCTTTTTGCGGAGTAAGGGCACCCCGGAGGGGCGCGGTCAGCCGCAGAAGCGGGTGAGGCCCGCTGCCGCTGCTGACTCCCCGCTAATCCGCAACTTCAATGTATGCCCGCGAATAATCAGCCTCGGCGCCGAACACCCGACGCAAGATACCTTTGACTTGCGGGTGCGTCGCATACGTCCAGCCGCGCTCGTAATTGCCGATGAAAACAGCATCTTCGTGAATGATGCGCTGCACTTCGCCGAAGGCATCCATACGAGTTTTCGGGTCGAGCGAATTCTGGGCGATTCGCACCTGCTCATCGAGCGCCGGGTTGAAATACTTGCCACGGTTATTGAGATTCCAGGAAGCGAACAGATCGGCAAAAGTAAGCGGATCGTTGTAGTCCGGCCCCCAGCCGTTGAGGATCAGATCGAATTCTCCGGCGTTCATCTTGGCGATACGTTGGCCGAAGATCTGCGCGTCGATCACGATCTCAAGGCCGAGGTGTTTGCGGAAAATTTCCTGATAATACTGAGCAGAAACGGTGGCGACCGGCGTGGTGTCCGCAAGCAGAACCAAAGGGGGAATCTCGGTCAGTCCCAGCTCCTGCTTGGCCAGTTCGAGATGCTGGCGAGCCAGTGCAATATCATAAGGGTATTCAGGTGCCGGGTATTCCTCGCGGAAAGTTTTCTCCACGCCCTGCAACCAGATCGGAAAAATGCTCTTCGCCGTCAGATAGCCCGGCAACTTGATGACGCGGTCCACCAACTCGCCACTGTTCTGCACCATTTGCAGCGCTTTGCGCAGATTCACGTTGCTGGTGATGCGCTCCGGGCGATGATTGAAATCCATGAAGAAGACGCTGCCGTCCATGAAACGATTGATATGCCAGCGCTGCTGCATGGCGGTTTCCAGCATCTCCGCACCCAGCTCAGTCATGGCAATGCGCTGGTCTTTGAAGAGATTCAGCAAGGTGTTGGAGTCAGTCGTCATGTACGCAGCATTGATCGCATTCAACTTCACACTGTCCGCATTCCAGTAGTGAGGATTCTTCTCCATACGCAAGCTGGACCCATGCACCCAGCTGGTCAGCATGAAGGGGCCGTTGTACAGCATCTCGTCGGCATCGGCGCCGTAGCGGCCATTGGTGGAGCGGAAGAATTCTTCGGACATCGGCAGATAGGTGGTGAAAGCCGTCAGTTTGTCGAAGTACGCAATCGGCTGTACCAGTTCCACTTCCAGAGTGCGGTCATCCAGAGCGCGCACGCCGACGGAGTCTAAAGGCATCTGCCCGGTATTGGCTGCTTCGGCATTCTTGATGGGATAGAGAATAAAGGCGTAATTGGAAGCAGTGGCAGGATCGATGGCAGTCCGCCAGGCAAACACGAAATCGTGGGCGGTCACGGGCTGGCCATTGCTCCAGCGTGCGTTTTCCCTTATCCGGAAGGTGACACGGGTACCATCAATCTCCCACTGTTCGGCCATCCCCGCTTCGACCTGGTCGTGCTCATCGTAGCGCAGCAGACCCTCCATCAAATGGCCGAGCACCATGATACTGATCGAATCGGTTGCCTGGGTGCTGTTCAGCTGCGGGGGTTCGTCGCGCAGATAGATGCTGATTTCGTTGTTCTCGATATCGACTGCGCCGGCAGCACCGCTGGCACCACTACTGGTCAGTCCCGCGATGAAGTCGAGCACCACCATGAGAATCGTAATCGCCAGCACGGCGACCACTGCATAGATAGCAAGCTGCTTTCCGGCGGAGCGGACGAAGCTGTCATCTGTGCTGAGCGGTGACTTCATGAATCATTCCGGGAGGGTGGCTGCGCTGCTGGTGTGTACTGCAGAGTCATCCGAAGAATACCCCAGCCCTCGGGGCGAGTCGATAGAGCCAACGCTCATCCCAAACTCTGTGGGAGCGGGCCTTGCCCGCGAGGCAATCCTGCAGTAGCTTGGCAGACAGAGACGTGCATGGCATTCACGGGCAAGGCCTTTATGCCCTTCGGGTACGCTCCCACATCCACAGGAGACAGTGCATGGAACAAGAATTAGAACAAGTCACGGCGATCTACACTCAGGTCACCAGCTTTCTCGTGAATTACAGCTTCCAGATCATTGGCGCCATCATCATCTTCCTCGTCGGCATTGTGGTGGGACGCAAGATCGGCAACATGGTGCTGCACCTGTGCCTGAAGCGAAATATTGATGTCACGCTGAGCAACTTCATCGGTAGCACGGTGCGGCTGATTGTCATCGTGATGACGGGCATCATCGCGATGAGCAAGCTGGGCATCAGCATCACTCCCTTCGTGGCAGCGATTGGCGCTGCGTCGCTGGGTGCCGGTCTGGCTGTGCAAGGCCTGCTTTCCAACTATGGCGCGGGCCTCAACATCATCCTCACACGGCCCTTCGTGGTCGGTGACACCATCACCGTACAGGGTGTCAGCGGTGTCGTCAAAGAGGTGCATCTGGCCTACACCATTCTCAGCGACGAAGATGAAGTCAGCATCACTGTGCCTAACAAGCATATCGTGGGCGAGATCATTCACAATTCGCAGGCCGACAGCATTGTCGAGATGACCGTTGGCATCGCCTATGACAGCGATCCGAGAGTAGCCATTCAGGCAATTCTCAGCGCACTGCGCCGCGTCGAAGGCATCAGCGCGCACCGTGAGCCGCAAGTAGGCATTGAGGAGTTCGGTGATAGCCGCATTGAACTTGGCATTCGTTTCTGGGCGAAGACCATCGTGCGCTACGAGACTCACTACATCGCCAACATGACCATTTACGATGCCTTGCAGAAAGCCGGCATCAGCATGCCCTTCCCGCAGAGCGAAGTGCGCCTGCTGCAATAGAGATGGGGTCAGAGTAAAAATACAGTACTGTATTTTTACTCTGACCCCATTTCTCGGCCCCGACTTTCTTGGAGAACAGCTATGTCCGATGTAGAACTTCCAGGCGCGCTGGTCAGTGTGGACTGGCTGGCCGCCGCGTTACAGGAGCCATCGCTGATCGTGCTCGACGCCAGCTGGCACATGCCGGGCAGTGCCCGTGATGCCGAGGCGGAATGGCTGGAGCAGCGCATTCCCGGCGCTCGCTTCTTCGATTTCGACACCCGCATCTGTGACCGCGATTCCAGCCTGCCGCACATGATGCCCGGCGCGGAGCTGTTCACCAGTGAGCTGCGACGGCTAGGCGTGAACAGCGAGAGCACCGTGATTGTGTATGACAGCGTCGGCATCTTCTCCAGCCCGCGCGCATGGTGGATGCTGCAGGCTATGGGGCTTCGCCAGAGCGCGGTGCTCGATGGAGGATTACCCGCCTGGAAACAGGCAGGACTGCCAGTGCACGGTAAAGAAACCACCCCGACGCTACAGAGCGGCACTTTCACTGCACACTACAGACCGGCGCTGATCAGCGATTGGCGGGAGGTGTTACTGGCGACATCGGCCAGTGATGTCAGCATTCTGGATGCACGCTCTGCGGATCGCTTCTACGCCCGTGCGCCAGAGCCAAGGCCCGGATTGCGGGGCGGGCACATGCCGAGCGCACGCAGCCTGCCTTTCGATCAATTGATCAGCCAGGGACGCATGCGACCTGTTGCCGAGCTGCAGCCACTCCTGGCAGCCCGCGCGCCGCAATCCAATCGCATCATCGCCAGCTGTGGCTCGGGCGTCACTTCCTGTGTCATCGCCCTGGCGGCGCATCTGGCGGGGTACCGTGATGTCGCCGTGTACGACGGCTCATGGGCTGAGTGGGGAGCCGATGCGACGCTGCCGGTTCAGACTTCTGATCACCAAGCGTCACAATGATAGAGAGAATACATCTCATTTAGCTGGTGAAAGCATGGGACATGTGACGTAAATTTCGTATACTGCCGGGACGAAAAAATCACTGATTGCATACTATGAGCGAAAGCAACACCGACAACCCGGTCATCACGACCGAGACGCAAGCCGCAAAGCCTGCCAAGGGGGCGGAGACCACTCCGGCCGGTGGCAACTTTCTGGCCAATCTCGCGTTCAATATCATCATCCCTGTGTTCATCCTCAGCAGGCTGAGTGGCGCTGACAGCCTCGGTCCCTCGTTGAGCATCGTCTGTGCGCTGGTGTTTCCGATCGGCTACGGGCTGTGGGATTTGCGTCAATCCGGCAAGATCAATCCTTTCTCGATACTGGGTGTGGTCAGCGTGTTCCTGACCGGCGGCATCAGTCTGCTGCAGCTGGACCCCAAATACATCGCCATCAAAGAAGCCACGATTCCTGCCTGCATCGGTATCGCCGTGTTATTGACCCAGCGCACCCGCTTCCCGCTGGTCAAAACCCTGATCCTCAATGCCCAGCTGATCCGTGTCGACGCGCTCTATGCCGCGCTGGCAACCCGGGGCAAAACCGACTTGTTTGAACGCCGTCTGACGCAGGCATCCTTCATCGTCGCGGGGTCGTTCTTTGTGTCGTCAGTGTTGAATTTCGTTCTGGCAAAAGTGATTTTGGTCAGCCCTCCAGGCACGACAGAATTCAGCGCCGAGCTGGGCAAGATGACCGCTCTCAGTTATCCGGTGATCGCGTTGCCGAGCATGGTGATTCTCCTGCTGGCCATCTGGTATGTGTTTTCACAAGTGAAGAAATTGACGGGCGAGAGCCTGGAAAGCTTCCTGGTGGAACAAGGCGATTAAGCGCCTTGTTCCCGCTGTACCCCCTGCTCAACTGGCGCTGAACGCCACCAGATGGTCCATCTCGATGTGGATGCCGATCATCTCGCCTTCGGCGTGTGCATGATGACTTGGCGCCAGACTCAGCACGTGTGAACCATCAGGCAATGCCAGCGTGTACAGATAACCCGCTCCCCGGAACGCCTTGTCGACAACACGCGCCTGCGTCGGGCTGGCGTCATCGTGGATAACGTCGTCCGGGCGAATCAACACAGTCACTTTGCTACCGACCGGGTAACCGTGCAGCTCCTCCCCACCCAGTAAACCGAGTGCCGTCTCTACTTTCGAGGGAGTGATGACGGTGCCATTTAGAAACACCCCTTCACCCACGAAATCAGCCACATAGGCGCAAGCAGGCTGATGGTAAAGCTCGAAGGGCGTGCTCCATTGCAACAATTCTCCAGCGCGCATGACGCCGATCTCGTCCGCCATCGCGAAGGCTTCGTACTGATTGTGACTCACCAGAATCGCGGTAATGCCATCCTGCTTGAGCACAAAGCGAATCTCGCGGGCGATCTGTTCGCGCAGCTCCACATCGAGGCTGGCAAAGGGTTCATCCAACAGCAGGATGCCTGGCTTGGGCGCCATCGCCCGCGCCACCGCAACACGCTGCTGCTGACCACCGGACAAGCGATGTGGGTAGACGTTGAGGAAATCGCCAATCTTGAGCATTTCAGCCAGCTCCTGCACGCGTTTCTGCCGATCAACCCGATTCATGGCGGAGAGGCCGAACGCAATGTTCTCCGTGACGGTCAGGTGCGGAAACAGGGCATAGTCCTGAAACACCATGCCGACATGACGCTTCTCCACCGGCTGGCAGAACTGCTGATTGCTGACTGGCTGCCCGGCGATGCTGATTTCGCCCTGCAGCACCTTCTCGAAGCCAGCGATAGCTCGCAGCAAGGTGGTTTTGCCACAACCGCTCGGACCGAGCAGGCAGCCAATGGTGCCCTGACTGAGTTGCAGACTGATGTCACGCACAATCACCGTGCTTTCAAGAGCGACGGAAACATTTTTGAGTTCAAGTACTTGAGTCATGACCAGGCCGTGATCTGGAGATCGATTTACTGAGGATGATGACAGGAATGATACCGGCTAACACAATCATCAGGGCAGAGCTGGCGGCTTCCGCGAGACGCTCCTGATTAGCCAGTTCGTAAGTTCGGATGGCCAGCGTGTTGAAATTGAACGGCCGCAGAATGAGAGTCGCGGGCAGCTCCTTGAGCACATCTACAAACACCAGCAGGCTGGCGGTCAGCAGGCTGCCCTGCAACAGCGGTACGTGTACACGGCGCAGAATCTGCAAGGGGTTCAAGCCCATCGAACGCCCGACATCATCCATGGTTGGCTTGATCTTGCCGAGTCCCGCATCCAGCGTGTTCAGCGCAACAGGCAGGAAGCGCACCAGATAGGCGAAGACGACAGCAATCAACGTGCCGCTCAGCAGCAGCCCGGTCGCGATATCGAAGTGCTCGCGCATCCAGGCATCCAGTGTGTTGTCGAACCAGGCAAACGGAATCAACACACCTACCGCAATCACCGTGCCCGGAATGGCATAACCCAATCCCATCACCCTGACAACACCGCGCAGGGCCAGTGTCGGCCGCAACCGTTTGCTGTAGGTGATGAAGATCCCCAGCAGCAGGGCGATGATCGCCGTGACGGAGGCGAGTTTCAGGCTGTTCATGAACAGCGTCAGGAAGCTGCTCTTGTCTATCAGATGCCAGGTGTCCACGGCCCAGAGTGTCAACTGGATGAACGGCACGAGGAATCCGAGCAGAACCGGGAGCGCACAATAGCTCAGCGCAGCGGCGCTCTTCCAACCGGTCAGCGGAATCTGCGGCAGACGCGAATACTTGTTACTGGTGTGGTGATAGCGGGCTTTCTGGCGCGACCAATGCTCGGTCAGCACAAGGAACAAAATGAAGAGCAGCAATACCGCTGCCAGCTGGGCCGCCGCTGTGGTGCTGCCCAGACCAAACCAGGTGCGGAAGATGCCCGTGGTGAAGGCAGAGACGCCGAAGTACTGCACGGTGCCGTAGTCCGCCAGCGTCTCCATCAGCACCAGTGACAGACCCGCGATAATTGCCGGACGCGCCAAGGGGATGGCTACCCGGGTGAAAGCCCGCCAGGGGCTGGCGCCGAGCGTTCGCGAGACTTCGAGCACACAAACAGATTGTTCAAGAAAAGCTGTGCGGGACAGCAGGTAGACGTAGGGGTAGAGCACCAGCGACAACATGGTGACAGCGCCGCCAAGTGAACGAACATTGGGAAACCAGTATTCCCCGAAGCGCACATCGAAGGTCTCACGAATCCACAACTGCAACGGACCACCGACGTCCAGCATCCCCGTATAGGTGTAAGCGATGATGTAGGCGGGCATCGCCAGCGGCAGTACCAGCGCCCACTCCAGAATGCGGCTGCCGGGAAAGCGTGTCATGGTCACCAGCCAGGCAGGTCCGATTCCCAGGAGCAGCACCACGCATCCGACCCCCACCAGCAGGGTCAGCGAATGCGTCACGTAGTCGCCGAGCACGGTCTCATAAAGATGCTGCCAAACTCCGTCGCTGCTGCTGGTGACCGACGCCAGAATAGTCAGCACCGGCACGCTCAGCAGCAGACACAACAGCAGGATACCCAGCATTGGGAGGCGGTTGTAAAACCCGGTTTTCAGAGACGACAAGGCCCCTTCCGGGGCCCTGTCCACGCTATTGATCATGGAGAATCTGCTTCACACCACTACTGCCAACCGGCACGGTCCATCAGACGAACTGCTTCGGCATTATGAATACCGAGCTGCTCCAGCGCAAGATTGTCAGCCTTGAAGGTGCCCCAGGACTGCAGCAGCTCACTGGCAGGCACGTCGGCACGCACCGGAAACTCGTTGTTCACTTCGGCATACCAGGCTTGCGCCTCTTCACCGGCCATGAACTCCAGCAATTGCAGCGCGGCATCGCGATTCTTTGCTGCTTTGGTGATGCCTGCACCACTGATATTCATATGGGCGCCGTTGCCGTTCTGATCGGGAAAGAACACACCCACGGCTGCCGCCGCATTGCGCTCTGCTTCGTTGGTGGACTTGAGCATGCCACCGAAGTAGTAAGTGTTGCTGATGGCGAGATCACACTGCCCTGCCGCCACGGCACTGATTTGCTCACGGTCACCGCCTTGTGGCGCGCGGCCGAAATTGGCCACCAGTCCTGTTGCCCAGGCTTCAGCAGCCTCGACGCCGTTACGGCTGATCATTGAGGCGACCAGAGACTGGTTGTAGATGTTGCCAGAGGAACGTACACAGATCTTGTTGTCCCACTTCGGGTTGGCCAGATCAGCGTAGGTGGACAGGTCGGCAGGATTCACACGCGCCTTGTCATAAATAATGACGCGTGAGCGCAGCGTCAGGCCATACCAGTAGCCTTCGGAGTCGCGGTACTCGGCAGGGATAATGCCATTGATCGTGGCAGATTCCACGGCCTGCAGGACCCCTGCTTCCTTGGCGCGATAGAGACGGCCCACATCTTCAGCAATCAGCAGATCTGCAGGGGAGTTGTCGCCCTCCAGAGACAGACGTTGAATCAACTCATCAGCGGCACCCGTCACCAGATTGACAGTCACTCCGGTACGCTCAGTAAAGATGTCCAGAATGGGCTTGATCAGGTTTTCCTGTCTGGCGGAGTAGATGTTCACTTCGGCAGCAAGCGCCTGGTTGCAGCAAACGGCCAACAGCGTCAGGGTCAGTTTTTTCAGCATGGAGATGTCTCCTCGGTGCGGGTTGAATGAAGGAATGGCTGTCAGATAGGGTTACCAGATACAACAGCCGAGTGAGCACCGCATCATGGAGTAGATGATAATCGATCTCATTTGGAGTTGCAATTGGAATTCAGGAGAGTTGCTTTGAAGGTTGAGCAGAAAAGAGAGAGAAGATCAGGCACTGCGCGTCGTCAACCGCCCCAGAGGGCCACCAGAATTCTTGATCTCGTCGAAAAATACAAACGCGTCCGGAGACTGCTTGGCCGCATACATGGCCATATCCGCATTTTTGAGCAGCTCCGAAGCCTCCGTACCATCCTGTGGTGCCAGAGCGACACCAATACTGAGGTGCACTGGAAACTCACGCCCATCCACCTGCATCGGTTTATGCAGCGCCTGTACCAATGTTTCGAGCACCTGCAACGTCGATTCACGAGTCGCACCGTGCAGCAGCACGGCAAACTCATCTCCGCCGTAGCGCGCAATCAGGTCGGATTTTCGCAAGGAAGTTTTCAGACGCCGGGCGATAATCCTCAGCACCTGATCACCGCCATCATGGCCGAGCGTGTCGTTGATCTGTTTGAACTCGTCCGTGTCCATGAGCAACACGGCAAAACTGCTGATCTGGGCAGCGGGCATCGGTTGCGCGCACAGCCTGGCAATGCTCATGTCCAGCAGGCGGCGGTTGGCGACTCCCGTCAACGTGTCCAGATGCGCAAGAGTATTCAACGGACCAATCATGAGTCGGGTCAGCAGAAATACGGCAAGGATACTCAGCGCGACGCTGGCCATCATCCACACCAGCAGACTGTTCTGCAGCTGGTCAAACGGCCCCATGACTTCGTCGAGTGATTTTCCCAGCACTCCGATGACTTCCAAGCCCTCGGAACGGACCAGCGGAAGCATGTTCAGCAGATAGTGATTCTCATCATTGTCAAAAGCACTGGCGACGCCGTCGGAAGCGATGAACTCACTCAACAGACCTTCGCTCACATCGGTCGGGAAAGTAGAGACATGCATCCTCCACTGCCCGCCGGCAAGCCTTGCGAAGAAAGCGTAGTTGGCATTAGCGTCGCCACCGAGGACTTGCCAGAGCGGATCTCCCATCGGGAAACCGATACTCAACCAGCCAATCGGCTCCGGGGAATTGATAGGGATAGTGACGATCTGGTGCAAGGCCTCACCGCTCATGTTCATCGGCGCGATCATCTGTGGCGGCGGAGACAACTGCAGAATAGCGGGGTTGACTTCAACGGGGCCGGATTCCAAAGTGGCGGCAGGGCCGGAAACGTAGGCAATGACATTGCGGTTCATGTCGGTCAGCAGCATGGCAGCCGCCTGAATACGGAAACCGTTATTCTGCAAGGTCGCTTCGATGGCCAGCCGATCACCTGTCGCAATCGCTTCCCGAACATTGGAATCTGCCGCGATGACCTGCCCGGTCAAGGCTAATTGGCGGCTGCGCAGAAGCACCAGATTACGCATGACATCAGAGGCGATCTGCAGATCGTGTCCTGCGTTTTCCCTGGCAATGTTCTCATTGCTGACCGTCAGCACCATATAGGCACCGACTTGAATCAACGCGAACACTACGATGAAGACGTAGATGATCTTCCATTCATACAGACGATAATTCATGAACAACCTTACTCTATTGCCGGGCAATTGCTCTGCAGGCACGCTAAACCAGCGCCGCAGTTTAATCAAGACATCAAAGAATAGATATTGCCCGTAAATCCCGGGACCATGTGAATCGCCTTCACAAGCAATTCCTGTAGAATGCCTCGCATCAGCAGTTCGCCACTCCCCATAATTGATCGAGGGCCAGACCATGCACATCAATGTCACGCTGCCATTTTTCCGCTCAATGTTACTACTGGTTGCTCTGGCGCTCCTGGCAGGTTGCAGTGAACAACCGACCGGGAGCAATGCAAGCGCCAATCCAAGCGCTTCCACCAGTCCCGAGCATTCCGCCTACGACACCTCTCTGAACATACGCGACTTCATGAATCTGATTCTGGACCCCACCGCCGATGTGCTGTGGGATTCCGCAGGCTGGGTGGACAGCAGAGAAAGCGGCTACGAGGAACTCTACCCGACCACGGACGAGCAATGGGATTATGTACGCCGCAACGCCGCCCTCATTATCGAAATCGGCAACATGCTGGCGCTGCCCGGACGCGCTGTCGACAACGACGCCTGGATGACTTATGCAAAAGGGCTGAGTCAGGCAGGAACGATAGCAATGGAGGCCGCCGCTGTGCAGAACAAAGAGGATTTCTTTCAGGCCGGGGCGCAACTGTACAGCGTCTGCACAGCCTGCCATCAAGCCTACAATCCTGAAATCACCTCCAAGTTCGCCACCAACTGATGATGCGTCACCAGCACCCACCGTCGCTCTTGTCCTTCGGCATGCAGGCCACGGCGTCTGCGGCGCCCGTCCTGTTGTTGCTGGGCATGATGACGCTGACTGGCAACGCTCAGGCTCACTCCATCAGTGGCAATGACGCCACCTTCGTGCAAGACATTGACGGCCCGGCCATCATGCCCTTCATCTATCTGGGCGCGAAACACATGGTCACTGGCTATGATCATCTGCTGTTTCTGGTGGGCGTGGTGTTCTTTCTCTACCGTCCCCTGCAAGTCATCCAGTATGTCACCCTGTTTGCCGTAGGCCACAGCATCACCCTGCTGACTGGCGTGCTGGCGAATCTGCAAGTCAACGCCTACTTGATCGATGCCATCATCGGACTGTCCATCGTTTACAAGGCCTTCGAAAATATGGGAGGGTTCGACCGGCTGGGAAGCTGGCGTCCGGCGCCACAGATCGCTGTCTTCGTGTTCGGTTTATTTCATGGCCTCGGGTTGGCCACCAAGCTGCAGGAGTTCGATCTGTCTCCCAATGGCTTGGTCGTCAACATCATCAGCTTCAACGTGGGTGTGGAGCTTGGGCAATGCCTGGCCTTGTTCGTTATTTTCATGGCGTTGAGCTACTGGCGCAGCTTTGCCAGTTACCTGCGTCACGCTTTTGTCACCAACACCATGCTGATGAGCGCTGGCTTCCTGCTGGCCGCTTATCAGCTGACATTCTATTTGATGAGCTGACGGATCAACCAGCAGACACCCCTATCACAAGAGCCCCGCCTTCCAATGACCGGGGATGGAGATGCGCGATGACACAACCGACTGACTCTCAGGACACTCCTTTTCAACAACCCACTTCGCAACAACCCCATTCGCCGCCTTCTCGTCGGCAAATTTTGCTGGGCACTGTCGCTGCCATTCTGATCGCCGGCACCGTTCTGGTCATTGCCGTTCTGCCTGCCGAATTTGGCATCGACCCTCTGGGGGTTGGTCGCGTGCTTGGGCTGCAAGAGCTTGCCGATGCCAGTGACGGCCCGCTGGAACCGCAGACCATCGTGCACAGAGCCGACTCGGTTGAATTCGTGCTGGGCCCATTTCAGTCATTGGAATACAAGTACCGGCTGAGCGAAGGCAACAGCATGGTCTACTCCTGGCAGGCAACCGGCGAACTTGCTTACGACATGCACGCAGACCCGGACAACATGGAAGGCGAGGAGTTTGTGGAGAGTTTTGACAAAGGCGATGGCGCCAGCAGCATGGGAACCTATCATGCGCCGTTTACCGGGATTCATGGCTGGTTCTGGGAAAACCGTACCTTTGAGGAAGTGGTGTTGCGCCTGCATAGCGCAGGATTTTACGAAGGCACCATTCTCTTCCGTGACGGGGGCGTCTTCGAACAGACGCTGGACCCCGTCCTGAATTAAGTGCCTGTCAGTGCTTACTGGCCACCTGGATCAGAACCATCCACTGGTGCACCGGTCCCCGAGGAGCCCATGAACAACTTGCGGCCATCCGGGAAAGTGATGTCGCGGCCATTGCCACGGCATTCGGGTGAACACAGACGGTCTTTGCTTTGATATCCGGTCACGACAATCTCGGTGCCGATTTGCAGAGAATCACGATTGATGCCTCGGCGCAGCAAAGTATTCGGCGTGCCGCCTTCCACCATCCAGAGCTGCTTGCTGCCGTCTTCGTTGGTGTTCTCCAGATGAATCCAGGAGTGCGGATTGATCCACTCCACACGTGTGATCGGGCCACGCAACGCAATCGGGAGATTGGCGTCGAACTCTGCAGAGAACGCATGGTGTGCTGACGCGGGCATGCTGGCCACTGCCATCGCACCTGTCACTGTTGCCAAGGCCATCATCATCTTGATCTTCATATTGTCACCCCTTTTCCTGATCTGAATTAACGTTGTCTCAGCCGTTTGCATCCGGTCCAAAAAGCTCGGCCTCACGCCCTTTTCTGTACTTTCCGTACATTAACTCTTCCACGAATTCCACGCACTTGAATTGCGGCAACTCGAAGCCTTCTTCAAGTCTTCTGTACACCGGCATGCTGATGGTCCAGGGGCGTTCGAAGATGTCAGGATCCTCCATCGTCGCTTCGTATTGCATGACATTCTCGCTGACGAGCGTGTAACGCTCCGTCACCTTCAATTTGTAGGTGTGGTAGTTACCAGCCCTGTCGAACCAGGTTCTGTCATCCAGACCGGTCACTTCGACAACAAAAGTATCTCCCTCCCAGTATCCATAAGATTGTCCCATCCACGCATCGAGAGGCGGAACACCCGGGTCTTCAAGATAGATGTTACGCACGGCTCCCGCGAACGAATACGCGAAGAACATTGCCTGTTCACTTTGGAAAATCTGGAACGGGTGCGGCATATATGTCGCACGCGGTACACCTGGCATAAAGCATTTGATTTCGGGATCACTGGTCAGCCAGTTTTCCTGATTGGCCTGACGCTGCGCCAATGCCTCTGGTTTGTAAGGGATTGTCCCTCCCTCTACCACCGTAAAGCTGGCAGGCACGGAGCCGGTTGCTCCCATCGCGACCACCGCTGGTGCAGGCACAGGGACAAAATCACCGGGCACCATGGCAAAGGCTGCCTTGGCCGGAGCTGATTCAAGATTGTTGTTCGCTGTGCTCAACACCTGCCAGATGCCATTGAGATCAGGTTTGCCGTTCGGTGTACGGGGAATAGCAGCTGCGGGGGCTGCAGTCGTTGCGGTGTCGGCCGCCACTGCGATGGTCTGTGTCTCTTGCGGAGAGCAGGCAACCAGCGATACCAGCAATGCAGCGGACAGGCAATTCAACGTCAATTTACGACCGGGCATACATCAAGACCTCTTCTTTTGGTCGGCCGATATAAACACTTCGCTGTCAGTAGTGTCAAGCCATACCCGGCGGGGCTCGACATCGGCCGTGCTGGGGCTCCAACCTTGTTTTCAGGCTTATTCAGGAACAGAAACTGGCAGCCCGCTGGCGACTTCAGCAACATCACAGTGCTGACGAATGGCACGCGCTCATAGGGCGTTACGGTATCGCTTGGCTGAAACTCTACATGGGCGGTGACGAACGCTATCGTCAGTTTATTGAGGGACCAGCACGCCAGGCGGACGACGCGCTGTTTTCGCGTTACATCCTGGGCAAATGAAAGAGCTAATGGAGGAGCGAGTGAAATCGAGAGCGAAAAAATGGCGGCCTGAGATCAGGCCGCCACAAGGTCGATTACTGTTTTCGTCGCTGCGCTGCGATCAGGATTTTTTGGCAGTGAACGTGCCAGTGGCCATGTCGGCAATATTCACGGAACCGGCAATGGAACCATCAGCCTGTACTTTGCCCGTGTAGACGACGGAGCCCGCCTGACCCACCAATGTGAACTCGACATCATCGCCAGCGGCCTTGCCGGTAAAGTCTGTGTCACCGAGTTGCCCGGTGTAGTGACCGGTGATGACACCATCGCCGCCCTGCGCCATGGTCACTGTGGCATTGCCTGTCTGACCCATGATATCGACTGCGAACACCCAGCTGCCGCTGACATCTGCGCTGGCGAACTGAGCGCTCAGCAGTAGAAATGCAGCGAAAGTGAGGCGTGAAATTCTGGAGATTGTGTTTCTGAACATGGTGAAGTCCCCCCGGGGTACATGGTTAATAATGCGGGAAGAAAAGTAACACGCCCATCATTGACACCGCCAGCACAACAGAGAGGCGACTGACCTCACAATATATCTGTCTGTCGAATCAGCGCTCGTTCAACTTTGATTGACTCGGTACCAGCCAGCAATACTGTAGCGATCCCGCTGTGTCGGCAGCACTTCGTGCGGCACTTCTTCGCTGAGAAAAATCACCAGAGTACCCAGCTCGGGAATCACTCTGATGATCTCGGTATCACCCTGAGCGTCATAAAGAACCAGCTCGCCACCATCGTCTGGCTGCCAGTGTGAATTGAAGTAGGCGACCAACGACAGCACCCGGTTGCTGCCACTCGTGCTCGTGTCATCCTGAACCGGTGCTGCCTTGAACGCGTCCACATGTTTCCGGTAGAAGGCCCCCGGGCGGTAGTGTGCAAAGTGGCTTTCGAAGGAAAACAGACCAAGATACAGGCGCCTGTTCAGAGTGGATTGCAGACGGCGTGACCAGTCCAGCCAGGCTCGCTCGGCAGTGGTCGCCCCCTCAATCCAGCGAATTTCGTCACGGCGCACAGCGGGCTTGAGAGTATGCATGCTGCCGCGTCCAATCCCGGCAGCGCTGAAGTCTGCTCCATCGCTCACCTTTAATTGCCCGGCCAGTAGGGCACAGAGTGCGGAAGGCAGAGCGTTAGGAATGACACTCCAGGACTTGGTAATCAGGTCCTCGGCGATGCGGGAAAACAAAAGGTCTTCGTCGCAGGCAGATACGGCCAAGGCTCCCGAACCGCTCGAATGCACTGAATCTGGTGCCATGGCGATCTCCAGAGAGACGACTGCTCAGTCCGGCTTCTTTTTGCTGAAGGTGCGCGGCTTCTTTACCCCTAGCGGGCTGCCATCTTTCTTGATGCGGGCACGATTGGCCGCCTCTGCTGAAGAGGGAGCCGCTTCGACTGGAGCCTCTGCTGCGCTCACTCCGTCATCTGCTCCCGGCGCTCCCGCGACCACTTCCTGCGCTTTCTTCACGCGAATGCGGCTGCCCCCCAGCTCAATGTTGTTGAGAGCTTTGATGGCGGCTTTGGCTTCGTAGGGCACGGGCATATTGGCGAAACCGAAGCCCTTGGAGCCTCCAGTCGCCTGATCCATGACGATCGTGCAGGACTGCACGCGTCCATGTGCTTGAAACAGGGCGAGAAGTTCAGCCTGAGTGGTTTCCCGAGCAAGATTGCGAACGATGATTTTCAATGCGGTTCCCCGTAAGACTGATGGCGGCGGCACGATACTGTAAATGCTGCCGTGAGTCTAACAGCACGAGTCTAGCAAGCGGCCGGGAAATAAGCAGTAGTCGCCTGAGCACGCCTCCTTTATAATGCCGCGCGCCTGCAATCAGCCCTCGACAGGGTCTCTCACCCGCAACACTCATCTGTAAAGAACGGACAATACTTTGATTACTGCCTCCAATATCACCATCCAGTTTGGTGCCAAGCCGCTTTTCGAGAATGTTTCCCTGCGCTTCGGCAACGGTAACCGTTATGGTCTGATCGGCGCCAATGGCTCCGGCAAGTCGACCTTCATGAAGATCCTGAGTGGCGAGATTCAGCCCTCTGCGGGCAACGTGAACGTGGATGCCGACGAGCGCGTGGGTATCCTGCGCCAGAATCAGTTCGCCTATGAAGATTTCACGGCGATCGACACGGTGATCATGGGCCATGACAAACTGTGGAAGATCAAGGAGGAGAAGGACCGCATCTACAACCTGCCGGAGATGAGCGAAGACGACGGTATGCGCGTGGCCGAGCTGGAGATCGAGTTCGCGGAACTGGACGGTTACTCCGCCGAAGCCAATGCCGGCGAGCTGCTGCTGGGCCTGGGCATTCCCTTGGAACAGCATTATGGCCCCATGAGCGCCATCGCGCCGGGCTGGAAGCTGCGGGTACTGCTGGCACAGGCGCTGTTCGCCGATCCGGACATCATGCTGCTGGACGAACCGACCAACAACCTCGACATCAACGCGATCCGCTGGCTGGAAGGCATCCTCAATCAGCGCGACTGCACCATGATCATCATCTCCCACGACCGTCACTTCCTGAACAGTGTATGTACACACATGGTCGACGTGGACTACGGCGAGCTGCGTCTGTACCCCGGCACCTATGATGATTTCATGATCGCTTCGACGCAGGCACGCGAGCGCATCCAGTCCGACAACGCCAAGAAGAAGACCCAGATTTCCGAACTGCAGTCGTTCGTGAGCCGCTTCTCCGCGAACGCCTCCAAGGCCAAGCAGGCAACATCACGAGCCAGGCAGATCGAGAAGATCAAGCTGGAAGACCTCAAGCCTTCCAGTCGTATCAGCCCATTCATCCGCTTCGAGCAGGAAAAGAAACTGCACCGCCTGGCTTTGGAGATCAACAAGCTGAGCCTGTCCTACGACGACAATATGCTGATCAAGAATCTCAATCTGATGATCGAAGTCGGCGAGCGTGTGGCCATCATCGGCCCGAACGGTATCGGCAAGACCACACTGCTGCAGGCCTTGACCGGCAACTTCGGCAAGACACCCGGCGAGACGCTGGGGGGCCAGGTCAAGTGGTCGGAGAATGCCAACATCGGCTACTACGCACAGGACCACAATCACGAATTTGCGGACGACATCAATCTGTTCGACTGGATGAGCCAGTGGGCCAAGCCCGGCGATGACGAGCAAGTGATTCGCGGCATTCTGGGCAAGATGCTGTTCTCCAAGGACGACAGCCTCAAGAAAGTCAAAGTCATCTCTGGAGGCGAGAAGGGCCGCATGCTGTTCGGCAAGATGATGCTGCAGAAGTCGAATATCATGGTCATGGACGAGCCGACCAACCACCTGGACATGGAATCCATTGAGGGCCTCAACCTCGCACTGGAAAACTATCCCGGCACCTTGATCTTCGTCTCCCACGACCGCGAGTTTGTGTCGTCACTGGCGACGCGCATTCTGGAAATCTCAGCCAACGGCATCGCTGACTTCAAAGGTGACTACGACGAGTATCTACATCAGCAGGGCGTGGAATGAGTGAGCCATTGTTGACTGATGCGTTCACAGTACTGAATCTGCCTCCCGAGCAGATCGACAACCTCACGGCACTGGGTTATACCCGCATGACCCCGGTGCAAGCGCAGGCATTGCCGATTGCGCTGCAGGGCGGTGATCTGATCGTGCAGGCACGAACGGGCAGCGGCAAGACTGCCGCTTTCGGCATCGCCCTGCTCAACCGTATAAACCAGCGTGACTTCGGGACTCAGACTCTGATCCTGTGTCCAACCCGCGAACTTGCTACCCAGGTCGCCACCGAGATTCGTCGACTCGCGCGCTATCAGTCCAATCTCAAGGTAGTGGTGCTGTGTGGCGGACAGGCATTCGGGCCGCAGGTCGGCTCACTCGAACATGGTGCTCACATCGTCATCGGCACGCCAGGGCGCATTCGCGACCACATCGAGAAGCAGACCTTGAACCTGAGTCGCGTCAACACACTGGTGCTGGACGAGGCTGACCGCATGCTCGACATGGGCTTCTCCGAAGACAT
Source organism: Pseudomonadota bacterium (assembly GCA_040384465.1). Taxonomy (GTDB): domain Bacteria; phylum Pseudomonadota; class Gammaproteobacteria; order Pseudomonadales; family Pseudohongiellaceae; genus UBA5078. The sequence continues at coordinate 126,214 of JAZKJF010000009.1, forward strand.
CGCACTGATCATCGAGCAAACCCCGGCAACACGGCAGACACTGCTGTTCTCGGCCACCTTCCCGCACGACATTGAGAGCCTGAGCGCCAAGTACCAGAAAAGTGCTGGCAGGGTCACCGTCGAAGAAGGTCATGGTGCGGCCAGCATTGCTCAGCATTACTACAGTGGCGGCGCCACCGAGACAGGTGACAGTCGTTATGCTGCTGTGTTGCGCCTGCTGCTGCATTTCAAACCGGAAGCGTGCCTGGTGTTCTGCAATACCAAACAGGCGACTCGTGAGACGGCTCGCTATCTCGTGGATGCGGGACTGAGTGCCATGCCTCTGCACGGCGACATGGAGCAGCGTGAACGCGATCAGGTACTGATTCAGTTCCGTCATCAGAGCTGTCAGATACTGGTGGCCACCGATGTCGCTGCGCGTGGTCTGGACATCGAGCAATTGCCGATGGTGATCAACTGCGAACTGCCGCGCGACCTCGAAGTCTACACACACCGCATCGGGCGCACCGGACGCGCTGGCAACACCGGCATGTCCTTGAGCGTGTTTTTCGAGAACGAAAGGTTCAGAGTGGATGCGCTGCGGGCACGTCAGGATCAACTGTCGGACTCCGATATTCAAAGCATCGCGGTGGTGCCGCAGGAACGCGGCAAACCCGCACCGCCCGCCTGGCAGACACTGAGTATCGCCGGTGGACGCAAGAACAAGATCCGCCCGGGCGATGTGCTCGGTGCTCTGACAGCAGGAGGCGCCATTGCAGCCACCGCCATCGGCAGGATCGACATTCTGGATCATGCCAGCTACGTCGCGATCGCCACTGCTCAGGTCAAAGAAGCACTGGAGCAACTGGCAGGCCGTCCCATCAAGGGTCAGAAGTTCAAGGTTCGGCGCTGCTCCATGCATGTGGATGCCGGTACCGAAGAAACTGGTTCGCCCTGGAAACGCTGACGGAGGGTAACCCGCATGCCACCCCGCACGCGTTGCCCACGTTGCCAACGTCCTTCCCTCCACTGTTACTGCGGGCAGCTGCCTAACCCCGCACTGCAGAATCACTGGCCCATCACGATCCTGCAGCATCTGCAGGAAAGTCGGCACGCGCTCGGCACTGCTCGCATCGCGCAGCTGGGGCTGACCGATTGCACGCTGATCGTCGGCAACGCGGAAACACTGCAAGCTGGGGTGGCTGGGCACGTACCTGAAAAAAGCATCTCACTGATCTATCCTGGCGCGGACAGCCAACCGCTCTCAGTTCTGCGCGAACAGCCGCCACAACGACTGCTGTTTATCGATGCCACCTGGCGCAAGAGTCGACGGCTGTTGCTGGAGTCGGCATGGCTCGCTGCGCTGCCGCGCTACCATCTGGAATCACCACCTCCAAGCCGATACCGCATCCGCAAGGAACCGCACAACGATGCGCTTTCGACGCTGGAAGCTGTTGTTCATGCACTGACTTTTTTGGAAAGGGCGGGAGAGGGCTGTGTAGAAAGCGGCGAGAATCAATACACGCCGCTGCTACTGATTATGGATGGTCTGATCGACGAGCAGATACAGGCAATGGGCCCGGAGACCTTCGCCACAAACTATCAACCACTACAGCAGCGAGAAGACAGCAGCGATGCCACCGCCCAACAATAGAATGAGGGTGGGGAGAATGCTCAAACCGAAACCAAGAGAGCGGGTGCCTGGATCAGAAACGTAAGCGCGCAGATAAACAAGTCTGCCAACCAGATAGACCGCTCCGATGCCAGCTCCCAGATCAGGCCGCACCCAGTACCCGAACAGCACGATCGCGGGAATGAAGATCACCAGCATTTCCAGCGTATTCTGATGCACGCGGTAATAGCGCTCGAAAACCGGATGTCCGGTGATCGCAGGCGCGGCTACATTGAACTTGCCGCGTGCATTGCCCACCAGAATTCCAAAGTAAAAATACTGCAGCAGCGCTGCTACGATCACCAGTGCGACATACTCCATCGGGCGTGCTCCTTCTTAAACGTGGTTTTTATTGTGCCTGTCCCTGGCTGCTCTTGATGATCTGCTCAAGATAGGAACTGGAGCGGGTCACCTCATAACGTTTGAACTTGATGCGGGGGTGCAGCTCGCGCATACGCGAACTCAACAAACCGTGGGCCGAATGTAATTGCGCATCAGAGATGATGCCATTGGTATCACACTCTTTGGCCAACCGCAGCAGACGATCAAAGTTCATGATGAAGTTATCGGTATGTGTGCTGCGAATCTGAGTGCCATAGAACAACGACTGCAGATCCACGCCTTTGCCGGATAACACGAGAAAGTTGCGCGAGAAAATTTCGAAATCGCCGGTGGCAAACAGGTGCCACATTTCCATGAACTCTGCTTCTGAGTACGTTTCGTCGCCCTGCGGGCCTTTGCTCGACTGCAGCAACAGACCACTGATGCCACCGAGTTGACGCCGGGTGTTGTCCGCAATCTTGAAGAAGGTCTCCTGGCGCGCATTCATTTCCGTGGCGGCGATGGCCATGGTCTGCTTCTCGGACTGCACGTTGTTGTGGCGCAATTCACGGTTGTTTTCCGCCAGCACGCCCTGTTGAATAAACAACCCGATCACCAGCCAGAGGAAAGCCAGCGGTGCGAATGCTCCTTCCAAGAAGTTTCCCATTTCGCCAATCGGCAGATAAATAAAATCACTCCAACCGACATTGGTCGAGATATAGAGGACCGCCAGCAACAACCAGACCAGCGTCAGCACCAGACCGAACAGAATCCTCCAGTCCTTGTGCTGCTCATCGATCACGCTGGGGGCGTTCTTGTCCTGACTGACTTCTTCCAACTTCTTTCTCCACCGACCTGAATGAATACCGCAAAGGGCCGCGAGCCCTCGCGAACGCTGGCTAGATTACTGCCTGCCCCCTGGCGGGTCAACGAATAACACGCCCTGTGGCCGAGCTTTGTCGGCAGTGCACACTACCAGACGAATGTGACAACTGGCGGGTAGTCACCTCTTCCCCGGCGTTGCTATTGAAGGGCAGAAAATCGATAATTGCCCGCCTGCGTGAGCCAACGGAATTCAATCGATGACCAAGAAAAAAGACGGTGCCTTCAACTTCGAGGAGTCTCTCGCGAATCTCGAGAGCCTGGTCTCAGCCATGGAAGATGGCGAGTTAAGTCTGGAAGAGTCGCTGCAGGCTTTCGAGAAAGGTATCCGCCTGACCCGGGAATGCCAGGCCGCCCTGCAAAAGGCAGAGCAAACCGTACAGATTCTCATCGACGAGAATGGCAGCCCCGAACCAATCAGCTTCGATGCTATTGATACCCGTGCCACACAATGACAACTACCCTCGCCCCTTCTGCTTTCGTTCTCAAAGACTTCATGTCGCAAAGCCAGCAACGTATTCAAACCGCGTTGCGTGATCATCTGGAGGCATTGCCTGCGCGTGCCATCGGTCTGCGCAATGCTATGCAATATGCCAGCCTGCAAGGGGGCAAACGAGTACGTCCGCTGCTCGTGTATGCCGCCGCCCAAGCTCTCGGTGAAGAGCTGGCGAATGCCGATGCTGCTGCTTGCGCCGTCGAGCTGGTGCACTGTTATTCGCTGGTCCACGATGATTTGCCCGCCATGGACGATGATGCCCTGCGTCGTGGCATGCCGACCGTACATATCGCTTTCAATGAGGCCACCGCCATTCTGGCTGGTGATGCCTTGCTCAGCCTGGCATTCCGCCTGCTCAGCGACCCGCACAGTACCACCGTGAGTGACGGCACGCGCCTGCGCATGATCAATCTGCTGGCCGCAGCCTCCGGATACGAGGGGATGGTGGCGGGGCAATCCATCGATTTCGATGCTATGGGGCGCTCCCTGACACTACAGGAATTGGAGAACATGCACAGCCTGAAGACAGGCGCTCTGATCAGTGCGAGTGTGCAGCTCGGTGCGCTCTGCACAGAACGGGCAACAGCCGCGCAACTGGCCGCCCTGCAGCACTACAGCCGCTGCATTGGCCTGGCTTTTCAGGTACAAGATGACATTCTCGACGTGATCAGTGACACCGCGACGCTGGGGAAAACCCAGGGCGCTGATCAGGCGCTCAACAAGCCGACCTACGTATCTTTGCTCGGGCTGGAGGGAGCCACTCGCAAAGCCCGTGAACTTTGTGAGACTGCGGTGGCGGCATTGCAAGACTTCGATACTGGTGCGGACGCGCTGAGACAAATCGCACTTTATATTGTAGAGCGCAAAAACTGACTCGATCTGCGGCTGATTGACGCAATCAGGTCATTACATTAAGTTAGCGCCAAGCCAAAGGTCTGGCGCCATTACCGACCCAGATCCATCAAGAGTAAGCACACCCAAATGCTCGACGAAATCCCCCTTAGCCGTCCGGACACGCCACTGCTTGACCAGATTCAAAGTCCAGACGACCTGAAAAAAATAGACCCAGCCCAGTTTCGAGATCTCGCACGGGAAGTCCGCAAATTCCTGCTCTATTCTGTCGGGCAGACCGGGGGACATTTCGGCGCAGGACTCGGAGTCGTCGAACTGACTATCGCACTGCATTACGTTTTCAATACGCCTCATGATCGGCTGGTCTGGGATGTGGGTCACCAGACCTATCCTCACAAAATTCTGACGGGCAGACGTGAGCGCATGCTGACGATGCGTCAGGCAGGCGGGCTGGCGGCTTTTCCCAGTCGTGAAGAAAGTGAGTACGACAGTTTCGGCGTCGGACATTCCAGCACCTCCATCAGTGCAGCGCTCGGCATGATGATCGCTGCGCGGGAACAGCAGATCGACCGTCACACTGTCGCGATCATCGGCGATGGTGCGATGACAGCAGGGATGGCTTTTGAGGCACTCAATCACGCCGGTGACATCGACGAGAATCTGTTGGTGATTCTCAACGACAACAATATGTCGATATCCAGGAATGTGGGCGGGTTGTCGAGCTACTTTGCACGTATGTGGGCGAGCCGACCCTATAACTTCATCCGCACGGGTGGCAAGAAGGTGCTGTCGCATATCCCCCCTGCATTGAAGGCAGCACACCGGGCCGAAGAGTACATGAAAGGCATGGTGTCACCTGGCACTCTGTTCGAAGAAATCGGATTCAATTACATCGGTCTTGTGGACGGACACGATACCCTCGGCTTGATCGACATTCTGAACAACATCAAACAACTGCGCGGCCCGCAGTTGCTGCACATCGTGACGCAGAAAGGCAAAGGTTACACCGCTTCGGAGAGCGACCCGTTTGGGATGCACGCGATGAACAAGGTGGAGGCGAAGCAGTCTCAACCCGCCGTTCGCAAAGCGGAAACGCCGACTTACTCTGCGGTGTTCGGGCAATGGCTTTGCGACATGGCTGTCGATCATCCGCTGCTGGCCGCCATCACACCAGCCATGAGTGCTGGTTCGGGCATGGACCAGTTCGCGGAAAAATTTCCCAGGCAGTTTCACGATGTCGCCATTGCCGAGCAGCATGCGGTGACACTCGCCGCCGGGATGGCGTGCGACGGACTGAAACCCGTCGTGGCGATCTACTCAACATTTCTACAGCGCGCCTACGATCAACTGATTCACGACGTTGCACTGCAGAATCTGGACGTTCTTTTCGCTATTGACCGTGCCGGGCTGGTCGGTGAAGACGGGCCCACTCACGCGGGCAGTTTTGATCTGAGCTTCCTGCGTTGCATTCCCAATATGGTGGTCATGGCACCGAGCGATGAAAACGAAGCCCGGCAGATGCTCTATACGGGTTATTGTCACAAGGGACCGGCTGCTGTTCGCTACCCACGCGGCAAAGGGCCTGGTGCAGAGATACACCAGAATATGGAACTGCTACCTATTGGCAAAGGTGTTGTGCGCAGACAAGGGCACGATGTTGCTATTCTCGCTTTCGGCAGCATGGTTGCTGCTGGATTGGAGGCTGCAGAAATACTGAATGCCACACTGGTCGACATGCGCTTTATCAAACCACTGGATGAAGAACTGGTCCGCACTCTGGCGCAACAACATACGTTGATCGTAACTCTCGAAGAAAACACCGTGATGGGCGGAGCCGGATCGGCCATCAACGAGTTCCTGCTGCGCGAAGACTGTCGCGTCCCGATTCTGAACCTGGGCCTGCCCGACGCCTTCCTCAGCCATGGCAAAGTCCCCGACATCCTGGCCAACGCTGGCCTGGCCCCTCACTCCATCGTCACCTCCATCCGCGCGCGGGTCAGACCCACGCAATTTATTGATAATAATAAACTTTAGCCTTTCAAATCGTCGTTTTCAGGACTTGGAGCGATGTTTTTGCCTGCAAAATCCACATAATAAGAGCCACTATCATCTCTCAGCGAAGAGAAGTCAGTTTGTTCGATGACTGTACGATAACGGGCCGTCACACCCAGATCCTTCTGGAATCGTTTGACGAATTCCGGACGCCCCACCGCAAGACTCTTTGACCAACGCTCGTCTCGTTGCAGATCACCACGCTTCAACGCCTCCTCTACCCAATGTCTATGAAGTTCGCGCATTTCCATGACATCTCTGCACCCAATCAACCGCAACAAATCATCCGAATCAATAAGTCGATAGCGCCTGGGGGGACTCTGCAGCTCCAAATACCCGCCGTGTTGCCAGTCTGCTGGATGCTTAACAACCCCCGCTCGCACCATGTTCATGTCTATGTAGACCAGACATTCCGCAAGATAGCGCTCGCCATCCACTGCGGTGGCATGATAACGATCCTCCCAGAACGCACCCCGTCGACCTTTGCGCTGGTTGTATTCTTGAGCGGTGCGGCCAGCAATTAATTGCATTGCAGCCGCAATCTCCCCAACGCCACGATCCTGCACCAGAAGATGGATGTGGTTTGATGTGACAACGTAATTCAAAACACATAATTCATAACGTTTTCTAGCTTGGAATAACCAATAAAGCCAGCGCTCTCCATCACGGGAAAACCTGAAGAGAAATTGCTGTTGGTGACAGCGATGGGTGATGTGCCAGACATGTCCTTGTAAGAAAAAACGATTGGCGCGCGGGAGGCGCGGGAGCGGATTGACTCGGGGGGGATCAGTGCGTAGACTCCCCGGCGTTGCGGTAAGGGCTTGCTCGCGCCGCGATGCTGATTAGTTGTTCAGGTGCTCGCTGGCTGCTCGTTCACGGACAAGCTGCTGTCGAGATAAATGGGAAGCTGGTTCGATTCCAGCGCTGCCCCCGCAACGGTAATGCGTAGCATGCTCTCCAGTAGCGTGTTGCATAAGCCCGATACCAGCCTGACGATGAATTACACCTGTGATGAAGCGGAGGGCTCCATCGGTGGTCGGTTCAGTCGTCTTCTGTCGATTTTTTCCTGCCGCTTCCCTCCCTCATGAAATTTTTTTCATAGAGGAAAACCAACCATGTTCTATCGTAAACTCCTGGCGCTGGCTTGTGCCACAGGCGCCACGTTATCCCCTTTGGCCTCGCAACACGCTCTCGCACAAAACACGGCTGCAGAGTCCAGTGAACTGAGCGAGATTATCGTCACGTCCAGCCGTATCGCCACTCCGCTGCGGCAGGTCGGCACTTCAGTATCGGTGTTGACCAGCGAGGTCTTGAACGCCAGATCCAACGACTCCCTGCTCGACATTCTGCGCTCCTTGCCCGCCGTAGCGGTCAGCAATAATGGCGGTGACGGACAAACCACGACACTGCGCATCCGAGGAGAGGAAGGCTACCGCACACTCACGCTGCTGGACGGCATGAAATTGTCGGACCCGAGCGTGACACAAGTGCAACCACAACTGGAGCACCTGCTCAGCAGCGGCATCGAACGCGTGGAGATTTTGCGTGGACCGCAAGGCCTAAGCTACGGCGCTGATGCCGGCGGCGTAGTGAATATCAGCACACGAAGCAGCAGCAATGAATTGCGCTCTACTGTGGATGTGCTGTCCGGCGCCTTTGGCACACAACAGGTGAACGGCAACGTCAGCGCTGGCAATGATCGTGGCGATTTCTTCGTCTCGGCGAGCCAGTTAGAAACCGATGGTTTCAATACCCGCAAGGCCGACTCTGTGACCGCTGATGATGACGGCTACGACAATACGTCATTGCACGCCCGTGTCGGTGTAAACGCCAGTGAAAATCTGCGTGTGGAGCTGGTGCACCGCGATGTCGCCGGTGAATCTGCCTACGACGGTTGTTTTCATCCCACGAACTTCAGTCAGGTGCACGACTGCGATGTGGACTTCGAGCAGCAAGCGTCCCGTGCTTCCGCCACTTATGAAGGGGCATCCGGCACCCACTCACTGGCCTATGCCAGAACAGCCACTGATCGTGGCTACTTCACGCTGGGCGCACCGACATACGACTTCACTGGCAAGAGTGAGCGCTGGGAGTATCTGGGGAACGCTACCGGATTCGAAGCGTTCAATCTTGTCTACGGCGCCGATCTGGAAGAAGAGAACAATCAGGGTGACACCCGCGATCAACTGGGCTACTTCGTCGAATACCTCAGCGACTTCTCGGACGCCTTGTTCCTGACCGCCGGCGTCCGCCGCGACGAGAGCGATGATTTCGGCGATCACAACAGCTATCGCATCAGCGGTGCTTACCTGATTGGCATGCAGAACAACGCCGAACTGAAACTGCGCGCCAGTCTTGGCACAGGTTTTCGTGCCCCCAGCCCCTACGAATCCGCCTATAACCGAGGGGCATCCGCACGACCACCAGCGTCGTTGGTCAGCCTGACCGAAGAGACCAGTGCCGGATACGAGTTGGGAGTGGAATACTACACTCCTGCCGGCTTGCATCTGGAAGCCGTGTACTTCGATCAGAAAATCGAGGATGCCATTCAGTTCGACCTGAGCGCCTACTCCGGCTATCTGCAGGATGTCGGCAAAAGCACTTCGGAGGGTGTGGAGCTGTCAGCCAACCTGCCACTGAGCGCTCAACTGACGCTGAACAGCAACTACACCTACAACAAAGCCCTGCGGCCGGATGGCAGCCAGCGCATTCTGCGCCCCAAACATCTCGCCAACCTGGGACTGTCCTGGCAAAGTGCTGATGAGCGTCTGCAGCTGAGCGGTTTCTACCGTCGTTCGGAAGACTCTGTCGACTCGCTCTTCGGCGCCCCTGTGGCGCTGGAAAATTACGACGTGGTCGATTTGAGCGCGAGCTTTGACCTCAATCGTATTTTCAACGTCTACGTCAGAGTCGATAACGCGACTGACACAGACTACGAAGAAGTGTTGGGGTATAACACGGCGGGTAGATCGGTCTACGTCGGCATTCGCGCCAACTTTTGATCAACCCAACTTTTGATCAAACCCGTACAGCTGATCAAGCCCACACACCGCCGCCGGGAGCACGACATGAGCACACAGGACGATCGAAACGCTCGCCACAAAAAGGCGATGCAACGCAAGAAAGCGCTGGTCGACGAGCGCATCGCCGCCGCGACCATCGACAAAGGCCTCATGGTGGTGCTCACCGGCAATGGCAAGGGCAAGAGTTCGTCAGCCTTCGGGATGCTCGCCCGCAGCGTAGGTCATGGCCTGCGCTGCGGCGTCGTGCAGTTCATCAAAGGCCAATGGGAGTGTGGCGAACACCTGCTGTTCAAGGACCATCCCTTGGTGGAGTTCCACGTTATGAACACCGGCTTCACCTGGGAGACCCAGGACCGCGACAAGGACATTGCCGCCGCCAGAGCCACGTGGCTGCAGGCCGCTGCTCTGTTGCGCGACCCACAAGTACAGGTCGTGCTTCTGGATGAGCTGACCTACATGCTGACATACGGCTATCTGGATGCCACCGAGGTACTGCAGACACTGGCCAACCGGCCCGCGCACCAGCATGTCATCGTGACAGGCCGCAACGCCAATGATGGCCTGATGGCAATCGCCGATACCGTCAGTGACGTGCAGGATGTCAAACACGCATTCAACAATGGCATCAAGGTACAGAAAGGAATCGACTACTGATGGCATCCTTTCCATCCACAAGGTTTACGACGGGTTGCATGCTAGTGGCGCTGCTGATGACCTCGTCCGCAATCGCGCAATCGACACCATCGGTCATCAGTGTCACCGATGACAACCAGCGCACCGTGACACTCGCGCAACCGGCGCAGCGCATCATCAGTCTGGCGCCCTCGTTGACGGAATTGCTCTACGCGGCAGGTGCCGGCCAGCAGGTCGTCGGTGTCAGCGAGTACAGTGATTACCCTCCCGAAGCCACGCAACTGCCTATCATCGGACGCTATGACCTGCTGAACACGGAGGCCATCGTGGCACTGGCCCCGGATCTCATCGTTGCCTGGCGCAGCGGCAACCCGCGTTCCGCCGTGCAGAGCCTCATCGATCTGGGCTTCAACGTCTATGTCGCCGAGCCCACCACTATCGCCAGCATTGCCGACCACATCCAACGCTTCGCCACCCTGGCCGGAACACAAGCCACCGGACTCGCCACTGCGACACATTTTCGCGAAGAATTGGCTCTCCTGGACAGCACCTACCGCCACAGAGAACCCGTGCGCGTTTTCTATCAGGTCTGGAACGAACCTTTGATCAGCGTTGGGGGTAATGAACTGATCAACGACATCATCCGCCTGTGCGGTGGCAACAATATCTTCGGCGATCTGAACCTCGCTCCCAAGGTGAGTGAAGAGGCCGTGCTGCTGCGCGATCCTCAGGTCATCATCGCCAGTGGCATGGATGCCGCGCGTCCGGCTTGGCTGGACGACTGGCTGCGCTGGCCACAATTGCAGGCAGTTGCCAATGGCCATCTCTACTTCGTTCCGCCTGATCTGGTACAACGCCACAGCCTGCGGGTGCTCAGTGGCACCGAGCAGACCTGTCAGCACATCGAGGCTGCTCGCAGCAGCCTCTGAGAGTAAAAATCAGTAATGATTATGACTCTCATTTGTCCCGGAAAAAACAGGAATGCGGCGCTGCAGGGCGATCATTTTCTGGAAGAAAGTGGGACATCTTTGGCGATTAGTGTGTGGCACCTCCGATATTTCCGCCGCCGTCGGTTTATACTTCGCCTCCTCAAGGTGAAGCACTTTTTCTATGGCATTTTTACGACTCACAATCTGGCTGGCCAGCGGCATGATGTGCTCGACAGGGTACGGTCAGTCTCTGACTATCCTCAATTGGGAAGCCTACCTCTCTGACGCGGTGATCGAGCAATGGGAGGCCACCACCGGTGCCTCAATCCAGCAGATCTATTTCGACAACGACGAAACCCGCAACTCACTGCTGACCTCCTACGATCAAAGCACTATCGACCTGGTTGTGATCGATCAGGTCACTGCGCCAGTCTTTGGCAGACGCGGTGTACTGCTGCCGGTGTCTGAATACCGTGACACACCGAACCTGAGTCATATCGCCCCCATGTGGCAGACCCAGTGCGGGGAGTACAGCACTCCCTACCTGTGGGGCACCATGGGACTGGTGTACCGCAAAGATAAGCTGGCACAGGCGCCCACCTCCTGGAATGAGCTGCTGACGCCTGCGCCATCTCTGCACGGCCACATCGGCCTTCTGGAAGACTACACCGACACTCTTGCCCCATCACTGCTGGTGCGTGGCGCCGATATCAACACCAGCGACGAAACGCTGCTGGCCGAAGTCTTCGCCGAAATGCGTGGCCTGCTTCCCTCTGTACTGACATTTGACTATCCCATCACTTTCCTGGGCGAAAGCCCGCAAGCGGATGACCTGCACCTGGCACTCGCCTACAGTGGTGATCAGCTTGAACTCAATGACTTGAGCGGCAACGATTCCTGGGAATACGTCATTCCCTCCGAAGGGACCGTGCTGTGGGTGGACTGTCTGGCAGTGTTATCCACTTCGAAAAATCAGGCACTGGCATTCAATTTCCTGAATTTCATCAACACCCCCAGTGTCGCCGCCGCCAACTCGGAAGCACTGTCTGTCGCAACTACCAACGCAGCCGCATTACCTCTGCAGTCCGAGACTTTCCGCAATGACCGGTTGATTTACCCGGACAAAGCGACGCTCGACACCAGTCAGAATTACGATTATGAGATGGATAACGCCAACGTTCGTCTCCGCAACCGCATCACCAGCTCGCTGGTAAATCTCCATGAATCTGAGTAAACGTTCGCTACTAGTCATTACGCCGGTGGTGCTTCTGAGCTTCCTCGTGGCGTCATTGATTATTTATGAGCAGGCCCAGTTATTCGTGCAGCGTCAGGAGCAGAACCGGCTCAACTATGCGGTCAGCCAGCTCGCCGCTGTTTTCAACCAGTACACGACCTTCACCGAAAGCTACCTGCACGCCATCACCGAGAGCCACGCCTTTCACGAATACCTGCAGACCAGTGATGAAGCCTATAACGAGCTGGCGCTGGTGCGCAGCGTAGAAGACAGTCTGCGGACTTTCCGACAGCATCACTCTGACTACCTCAGCCTGACGATCGCCCATCGCTCTCCCGAACCCGCCATTTCCTATTATTTCGAACTCAGCGACGACCCCTTCAACGATATCTCGCCTGCATTGTCCGACTTTGCCTTCAGCATTTTCAACAGTGGCAAGACGCAAAGCTGGGCCTACCTGCAACCGTCAGACGAGCGCAACACCATCGTCAAAGCGGAACTGATCAACCGCTTCACCCTTTCGGAGCCTTTCCCCGGACAACTGGAAGACAGTTTCGTGGTGCAACTGGCCATTGAGCCTACTGAGTTCAATCAGTTACGCACACAACTGGAAGAGGAGCTGGTGGCGACGTTCGTCATCGCGGAAGAACTCCCTGAGAACATCCGTGAAAGCAGCGGCTTGCAGGCGTCTGCCGTATTGAGTGACAACCGTTTTCTGTATGCCGGGCTGCCAGAACAACACCTGCAACAACAGTTACGCCCCCTGACGGGGTGGTTGGCTTTGATCTCCCTGCTGTTCGCGGCCACCGCTTCGGTTTGTCTGCTGGGCCTGGTGCGCCGTTACGTCACCCGCCCGGTCTCCTTGTTGGAGCAGGACCTTTCGGACGTCATCTCCAAACGCAGCACCAGCATCCCGCTCCGACAGGGAGGCGATGACGAAATCAGCCGCCTCGCCAATACCTTCCGCACCCTGTACGGGGATCTCTCGGACGCCTACGACGCCACCCGCCGCCTGATGCAGCGCGACAGCCTCACTGGTCTTTACAACCTCAGTTATATCAATGAGATGGCCAGAACTACGCTGCAGGATGCACAAAGTGCAGGAGAACAGGTTGCGCTGCTGTACATGGATCTGGACAACTTCAAGTTCGTCAACGACAAGTATGGCCACAAGTTCGGCGATGAACTGCTGGTTGCTTTCGCGGCTCATCTCTCTGAAGTGGCAGACGCAGCGACGCAACAGACCAATCCGGAGCATCCCCCACAGATTATCCCCGGCAGAGTCGCTGGCGATCAGTTCTGTCTGCTGGTGCGTCATCCGCTGGCCTTTGTGATCATTCGCGACATTGCGGAACGGGTGCTGAATCTGCTGTCGAGCGGCCTGAGCTTTGCTCACGCCCACTTCCCGATCACAGTCAGCATCGGAATCGCCGTCTCTCCGGGTGACGCCGACTCTGTGAGCCAGCTGATCTCAAACGCCGATACCGCCATGCACCAGGCCAAATTGCAGGGCAAGAATCAGATCGCTTTCTATTCTCCCGCGCTGGCCGGTAAGCTGCGTCGACGTCAGGAAATCGAAACAGAACTGAAGATCGTCAACCCCGATCAGGAATTCAAACTGGTCTACATGCCGCTGCTCAATGTTCGAAGTGGTGAGCTGGACGGGTTCGAGGTGCTGCTGCGCTGGGACTCACCGCGCTTCGGCAATGTCGAACCCGATGAGTTCGTGCCGATTGCCGAATCCTGCGGCGTCTTCGCCATGATCGACGAATGGGTCATTCGCACAGGCCTGTCGAGCTACCCCACCATTCGCAACATGCTGGCACGCGACTTCAAGATTTCATTGAACATTTCCTCCGCCCAGCTCCAGCTCAGCAATCTGCAGGAAGTGCTGGACCGCTACGCTCAGCGCTTCGGCATCAAACCGCAGAACATCCAGCTGGAGATCACGGAGACCGTCAACATCGAGTACACGTCCTACGCGAGTGCCTTCCTGAACCGGCTGCACAATGCCGGTTATCTGCTGGCGCTGGATGACTTCGGCGCGGGTTTCACGTCGCTGCTGCGCATCGTGGAGTACCCGATCTCGATGGTGAAGTTCGACAAGAATTTCATTCAGCAGACCTTGAAGCGCGGCAACCGGCAGATTCTGAAGCCGTTGGTGGAGTTGTGTCATACCAATGGGATGCTGGTGACGATGGAAGGGGCGGAGTCCCAGGAAGACATCGATCTGCTGAGAAGTTTCGATTGTGATTACATCCAGGGTTATTTCCTGGGTCGCCCTATCTCACTGGCGGACATGGAAGAAGCTGTCCAGCGTTTGAACCAGAATTCTCAGCCTAGCCTTATTTGATTTTTGTCGATTGTGCTTTGTAGGCCGAACGGTGGCGGGTGGGGAGGGGCAGGCTGGACACGCCCGTGAATACTTCCCTGTAGGGCTCG
>JAZKJF010000010.1:0-10207 GCA_040384465.1 Pseudomonadota bacterium
TCTTGAGCCATGGATGGCGAAAGCGAGCCTACATGGATGTATTTACGGCGTGTCCTGCTTCGCCATGCCGACCACTCTGTGCGAGACGCGAAGTACCGTGTCAATCGCGGGCAGGTCTTTATGCTCTCCGTGTACGCTCCCACAGGGCGGATGCGTCGTTGTAATCCCGCGCGCAGTTGCTGTAAGCTCCGCCACGCAAAAGCAGGCAATCGGGGCAGCAGAGGCATCACCATGCAGAGTGGACAGCAGCACATCATCACCAGCGTTTTCGAGTGGCTCAGTGCAGAGCGCCCGGTCTGGTTATGCACGATTCTCAAGACCTGGGGCTCCTCACCCCGCCCGATCGGCTCCATGATGGCCTGCACCCTGGACGGCGAGATTGCCGGTTCCATTTCCGGCGGTTGCATCGAAGAGGACTTCCTCGCCCAGTTGCGCGACGGCAGTCTCAAGAGCCAGTACGACATCGAGAACAAACCTTTCATAGTCAAGTACGGCATCACGGCCGAGCAGGCTGCCCGCTTGCGTCTGCCCTGTGGAGGTCAACTGCATGTGTTGCTGGAATACATCACTCCTAATGCCACCAGCCGTCAGGTCTTCGGTGAACTGACCGAGGCGTTGGAAAAACAGCAGCGCACCAGTCGCGAGGTCGATCTGCATACGGGCAGCATCCGCGTCGTGCACAGCGCCGCCGATGAAGAAGTCATTCTCAGTGACGACACCTTGCTGCACTGCCTCAGTCCCAAATATCGGCTCCTCTTGCTCGGTGCGGGCGATGTGGCCCGTTATGTGGCCGAGATGGCGCTGGCGCTGGAATACGAAGTGACTCTTTGCGATCCGCGTCCCGATTATCTGGCCAACTGGCATGTGGAAGGGGTGCATGTCACCGCCGAGCTGCCGGACGATGTGGTGCGCGAACATTTCAGCGATCCTTACAGTGGCATCATTGCCTTGGCGCATGACCCGCGTGTGGACGACATGGCGCTGATGGAAGCGTTGAAGACTTCGGCTTTCTATGTGGGGGCGATGGGGTCTGATCGCACATCCGCCAGCCGCCGTTTACGTTTGCCGGAACTTGGTCTGACGACGGAAGAAATTGCGCGTCTGCATGCGCCCATCGGGCTGCAGATCGGCAGCAAGACGCCCGCCGAGATCGCGATTTCGGTGATGGCGCAAGTCACGGCCGTGCGACATCAGGGTGAGCAACGTGGCACCACCGAGGCGTGTGCGCTGGATGCGGGAGGTCCGGTCTGCGGCTAGTGAGGCCGATTGATCGGGTCTGCAAATAGAAAGGGACGGTACGCCAGTGGCGACCGTCCCTTTTTTGCAAGAGCACTTCCTGCTGATGAGGCACTGCTTAGTTGGAAGAACCGTACTCGTCAGCGTAATCATCCATCGCGGCCTGGATGACCACCTTGGCGTGCTCGTAACCGTAAGCGGCACCGATGGAGACTTTGTTCTCCTGACCGGGAATCAGCTTGTAGGTCAGGAAGTAGTGACGCAGTCTCTCGATCAGAGCCTGGGGAAGTTCAGTGATGTCTTCGATGTCGGCGAACAGTGGATCGTTTTGCAGCACGGCGATAATCTTGTCGTCGGCCTCTCCACCATCGAGCATCGGCAGTCCGCCGATCACCTTGGCATTGAGAATGATCTCCGTCTTGGAGATGGGACGTTCGCTGATGACACAGATGTCTAGCGGGTCGCCGTCACCACGAGTGGCCCCTGGCATCAGATCACGGCAGCGGTTACCACAGTAGGTGCGCGGAATGAAGCCATACAAGGTTGGATGCTGAGACGATGAGCGTTGCGGACGGTCGACACGCAGGTAGCCAGTCGTCTTGTCCACTTCGTATTTCACCAGATCGAAGGGGCAGATCTCGATGAAAGCATGGACCAGACGCGGAGCATCAGGGCCTACATCAAGACCATGCCAAGGGTGCGGACGCCAGCGGTAAAAGGGGGGCGGAAACTTTTTCATTCGGGTATCTCATTCCTGTCAGTCGTTACCCGGTGCTTGTTATTGTAGTCGGGCGAATTGGTGAAAAGGCCCGCATTATAGCAGGGAACGCCGGAAACGCACCGTGAACTATGTCGCTCAAAGCACCTCATTAAAGCAACACTTTGCCAACGGTAGCTCACTACCTTCAAAATGCCGACCATGAATGAAGCCACTCTTTTTGACATGACCGAACAGATCAATCGTCTCTATCGCCTTGAATCGCGACGGGTGCTGGCGACGCTTATCCGCCTGCTCGGCGATTTCGATCTCGCGGAAGAAGCGCTGCACGAGGCCTTCATGGCGGCGTTGCGGCAGTGGCCGCAGGAAGGCATTCCGGGCAATCCAGTCGCCTGGCTGGTCTCTGCGGGGCGCTTCAAAGCCATTGACCAACTGCGGCGCGGCGCGCGTCTCGATCTGCTGGGCGATGCATTTGATGAGCAATTGGATGCTGGTCTAGGCGTGTCTCATGAACCCGCCAATGATGAACCCGATGCGATTGGAGTTCATGAAGGGATAGAGGATGATCGTCTGCGCCTGGTTTTTATCTGCTGTCATCCACTTCTCACGCCAGAGGCTCGTATTGCTCTCACGCTGCGTGAAGTATGCGATCTGACTACTGAAGAGATCGCACGGGCCTTTCTGGCATCGCCAACGACCATCGCCCAGCGCATCGTGCGTGCCAAGGCGAAGATCCGGGATGCGGCGATTCCTTACGAGGTGCCGGGTCAGTCGCAGTTGCCCGAACGCCTGGACTCGGTGCTGCAGGTCATCTATCTGGTGTTTAACGAAGGTTATTCTGCGTCGGATGGGAGCAGTCTGACCCGCCATGATCTGTGTGCCGAAGCCATTCGTCTGTGTCGTCTGGTGCTGGAGTTGTTGCCGGATGCCGAAGTGCAGGGGCTGCTGGCATTGATGCTGCTGCATGAATCACGTCGCACTGCGCGTAGCGATGCGACCGGCGATATTGTGCTGCTCGACGAGCAGGACCGATCGATGTGGAATCAGGACTTGATCGCAGAAGGAGTGGCACTGGTTGACTGTGCGTTCGCCTCTGGCAGTGTTGGCGCGTATTCGTTGCAAGCGGCCATTGTTGCGGTGCATGCAAAAGCGATGGTGTCAGAGGATACGGACTGGACGCGCATTGTGGCCCTGTATGATCTGTTATGGCGCAGCAATCCGACACCGATTGTCGAGTTGAATCGTGCTGTGGCGGTGAGCATGAGTGTGGGCCCTGCAGCAGCCTTATTGATCGTCGACGAGCTGTTGCAGCGCGGTGTCCTGCCGTCCTATCACCCACTGTATGCAGCGCGCGCCGACTTTTACCGGCGTCTCGGTCGTCATGCTGACGCACTGGCCGATTACCGCGTCGCGTTGCAGTGGGTGAAACAGGAGCCGGAACGTCGATTTCTGGAGCGGCGCATCAACGAAATGCTGGCGAAATCAACAAAGGAGAAGTGAATGAAGTTTCTGGCACTGGTTTATTACGCTGAAAGTATCGTCAATGCCATGACCAAAGAAGAATGGGACGCGCTCAATGCCGAGTGTTATCGCGGCGTGCAAAGGTTGCAGGGCAGTGGGCACTACGTCGATGGAGCGCCACTGTTTCCGGTGGCCACCGGCTGCACCGTGCGGGTCCGCGATGGCAAGTCCTCGGTGATGGACGGCCCGTTCGCAGAGACACGCGAACAATTGGCAGGATTTTACATGCTGGAAGCGAAAGACCTGGAAGAGGCCGCGCAGCTGGCCGCCCGCATTCCCCCTGCCCGGTTCGGCAGTATCGAAGTCAGACCGGTGCGCGAACTGCCTGTCCCGTCCTGAAGTATCCGTGTGTGGTGGCAGGCCAAAGGGCATGCTCGCGATTGAATCTGATGTTCCCCGAAAACAGCTCAGGGCGGCAGGCATGCTGGGTCGGGACCGTCTTGAGCCATGGCAGAAAAATGCTCCTGCATTTTCTGCACTCCCGCCTTCCATGGCGGTCGGATGGCGAAAGCGAGCCTACATGGACGTATTTACGGCGTGTCCTGATCCAGCATGCCTGCCGCCCTGAGCGGCCTACGAAGTGCGAAGGCTCAATTCTCAGCGCATATCGGGCGCGCGGTGCACCAGCTCTATGCGTGCGCCTTCGGGGCCTTGCACGTAGAAGAAGTTGATGATGCCGTTGGGCAGAGTCATATCGCGTGGTTCAGAAGTGAATTCCACGCCCTTGGCCTGCAGGTCGGCAATCGTCTCGGCTGAGTCCAGCGCACGCCAGCCGATGTGATCGATAGACGCTCCCTGGCTTGGGAACGTGGAGTCGGCCTGGGAGATCAGCAGCCAGACGTTGCCCGGATAGAGAATGCCGTCGAGACGGCCGCGCAGATTGGTGCGGATGCCACCGAAGGTCGCTTCATACCAGGCAAACGTCGCCTGTGGGTCGGCAGAGCGCAAATGCACATGATGGAAACCGAGGTGCTGAGCGTCTTCAAGCAGTTCCATACGGTTACCGAATGGGTCGACGATGAAAGCCAGTTTGAACAGGCCCGGCACTTCGCGCGGTTCGGTGGTCACGGTGGCGCCCGCGGCACGGACGCGCTCTACAGCAGCGGCCAGATCGGTGAACGAGAAGCCCAGGTGATCCACGACACCGCCCGTGCTGGGAGTGGCGGCATCCCCATTGAGAAACATGATGCGGGTCGTCCCGAACAACAGGCGGTCAGTGCGGCCGTCGATGAACTCGCCGCCGATGTTGTCCTTGTACCACTGCGCGGCCACTTCCGGCTCCGGCACGGCCATGTGGACGTGGTCATACATATAGGTTTTGCTCTCGGCCTGCGCTGACGCCAGCCCGGGCAGGCAGAACAGCATGAGGAGCACGAGGCCGGTCTTGATCTTGTTGTACATGTAATTCTCCTTGGATGACGAACCTGTTTTATAAAGTGGCGCCAGCATAGACCTGTGCCCTGGCGGCGTCCACCCTCGATCAGCCCAGTTGCACGACCTTGAACCCGTCCTGCAGGCAGAGTGTCGTGATGTGCTGAAAATGCTCCGCTGCAACCTTCTCCAAGGGGATGAATTGGTTGACGACCAGCAACGCCACGCCCTTGTCGGCCAGCAATCTTTTGATCTGCGCCAGAAACTTTGCCGCCAGCGCATTGCTGGTGCTGAAGCCCTGATGGAAGGGTGGATTGCAGAGAATGACATCGAAGCGCTCTTGGAGATGTTCGCCGCAATCATCCAATGTCACGCTGACAGGCAGGCGGTGCTGCGCGAAGGTCGCGTTGGCAGCGAGCACGGCAGCGGCGTTGTTGTCCGTGGCGCTGCGGTGGGTGAAGGGCAGGTCTGCAGTCACCAGCAGCAGGTAGCCATACCCGCATCCCAGGTCCAGTACCGCCCCCAGAGTAGCGCGTTTGGCTAGCACCTGCCGTGCTTCGCGGGCGAGCAGTTCGCTGCCGTGGTCAATCTTGTTCCAACCGAACACACCGGGTTTGCTGATGAATTCCAGACCAGCGATCTGGCAGGAGCGCAGCCGGGGATAGTCCTTGCTGTCGAGCCAATCCGGGCTGGCGGTGGCGCTGGCGAGCTGGGAAAATTTGCGCAGAGTCGTGCAATAGGCGATGCCGTGTTTCTGCAACTGCGCCTTGTTGCGGAACAGCTGTTCACCATTCTTGCCATGCGTCTTGATGCCGTCGTCCTTGTGGCCGAGCAGGTTCAGACTGCCTCCTGGCGACAACAGTCGGTAGCCCTCATTGATGCAGTGATGTACCAGCGCGCGCTCTTTGGAGACGCGATAAACGATGCGCACAACTGCGGGCACCGGCAGTGCGGTAAAGTCGAAGTCGTTGACCAGCACCTGCTGGCCAGCTGCCCGCAAAGCCTCTCCAACCTCAAAGCGGTTGGTGATGGCGAGCAGGGCGGCACGCGGGTGAATGGCCCGCAGGTCGGCAGCAGAAAGATTTTCGTCGACGATCCACAGGGTGGGGCCCTGTGCGTCCGTGGACGCATCGTTGAGCATGGCGATCAAGAGGTGTTCGAGATGATGGCCCTGGTGGCCGGTTGTGGTCGTGCTGGTGGTCATGGCAGAAAGCTCTTTATTTCTGTTTCGGTGAGGACACGGCATTGACCCGCGTCCAGTGTATCGTCGAGAGTAACCGCACCGATCTGTTCACGGTGCAGGCTCAGCACATGGTTGCCACAGGCCGCGAACATGCGCTTGACCTGATGGTAACGTCCTTCGTTCAGCGTGACGCGCGCGCCGTTTTCTGGCAAGGCTTCGCACCGTGCAGGAGCGGTGGGTTTGTCTTCGCCGCGTAACAACATGCCAGCGGCGAAACTGTCGATGGTCTGCTGATCTACAGGCTCCTGCAGGGTGGCGCGATAGACCTTGCTGTACAGATGCCGGGGGGAGGTCACGCGGTGCAGCCATTGTCCGTCGTCACTGAGCAGGACCAGTCCGGTGGTGTCGATGTCCAGACGCCCGCCAATGCTCAAACCTTCCGTGTCCATGTCCAGCAGATCGAGTACAGTCGGGTGATCGCCATCCTCGGTCGCGCAGACATAGCCCACAGGTTTGTGCAGCATCAGGTAGCGTGGCCCTGCAATCTGCAGAGTCTCTCCCTCCATGGTGACGACATCGGTTTCTGCTACTTGATAAGCAGCATTGCTGACCATGGTGCCATTGACTTGCACCTGGCGCTTGCGGATCAGTCGTTTGCTGATCTCTCTCGGCAGGCCGGTGGCGTGACTTACAAATTTATCCAGACGCATGCGGCGCGTTTCCTGTGTCGGTGTGTTTGTTGAATGATTGTTGATGGGGAGTCGCCTGCAGGGCAGGCTCATACTCACTGTAGGAGCCTGCCCTACAGGCGACCCGCCACTCACTGTAGGAGCCTGCCCTGCAGGCGACCCGCCACGGGCGGTGGCTGCCACTCACGCGGGTCGACCCGGTAGTAGTCCAGCAGCTCGGTGAATAACTCCGGATGAGCGCTGGCCATTTCGTGAGGACGTTCGTAAAAAGTCTCTGTCACCACCGCGAAAAACTCTGCAGGATCGCTGGCTCCGTAAGGGTCGATGAGTGTGTCGCGCTGCTCTTCGGTGGCACGCTGCAAGGCGGCGAATTCCCGTTCGAACACGCGCGCCCAGTCCCGATAATCGCTCTTTCGATACAGCAGTGGTGCGCCATTGGTGACGCCGGATTCGTGGTCGAGCTGGTGCGCGAACTCGTGCAACACCACGTTCTGGCCGTCGGCGAAATTGCTGAGGCCGTGCTCGACACTGTCCCACGCTAGAATGACTTTGCCGACGCTCCAGGATTCGCCTGCGAGATAATCCTCGCCTTCGGTGACCACGCCGAATTCGTCGCGGTGTTCACGATCCACCACGAAACCGGAAGGGTAGACGAGAATGCTGCGCAGGTCCTGATACTCGTGGCTGGGGCGATTGAGAAGCAGCAAGCAGGCATGCGCGGCGATGGTCACGCGAATTTCGTCGGTGATGATTTGACCACCACAGCCGATGAAGTCCTTGCCGTCCAGAAAACGCATGATGAGTTTTCGCAGTTGCTCCTGCTGATCGGGCCACATGGCACGGTAGACCTTGAGGTTGCTGCGCAAGATAGCCAACCACGCAGGGGGAAACGGAGTCGCGTCGAGTTTGCGGCGCCGGTAGCGTGGGTAGACGAACAGCAGCAGCGCCACAGCGACGACAATCAGCCACAGCGCGATGAGGGTGAAGATGGTGCTTAGTTCCATGCCGAAGACCTTGTGAGCCCTGTGGGAGCGGACCTGCCCGCGATGCCTTTCAAGGTGTCGCCTTGGTCGTCGACACTGTGCCACAAGCAATCGTCGGCAGGCCGACTCCCACAAAGGGCAGGGCCAGAACAAAGCGCATCAATGCCCGTGCCTGCTTTCTTCTTTCGGCTCCAGAGAGAAGCCCCCTTCGTCTTCTTCGGCAGTCGGTTTCTTGCCTTCGGAGAGTTGAATCTTGAGGCGCAGGTTGTTCTTGGAATCGGCGTTCTTCATCGCTTCTTCCAAGGAAATGCGACCCGCTTTGTAGAGATCGTAGAGCGCGGAATCGAAGGTCTTCATGCCCTGGTTCTCGGATTTTTCCATCAATTCCTTGATCTCATCCACCTTGCCTTGCTTGACGAGGTCGCACGCACGCGGCGTGCCCAGCAGGATTTCGATGGCGGCGGCACGCTTGCCGTCCACCGTCGGGATCAGACGTTGCGACACGAAACCCTGCAGGTTCAATGACAGGTCCATGAAGAGTTGCTTGTGGCGCTCCTCGGGGAAGAAGTTGATGATGCGGTCGAGTGCCTGGTTGGCGTTGTTGGCGTGCAGCGTGGATAGACACAAGTGGCCAGTCTCGGCGAAAGCAAGAGCATGCTCCATCGTTTCCTGGCTGCGGATCTCGCCGATGAGAATCACATCCGGCGCCTGTCGCAAGGTGTTCTTCAGCGCATCCTCATAACTGTGCGTATCGACGCCCACTTCGCGCTGATTGATGATGGATTTCTTGTGCTGGTGCACGAACTCGACCGGGTCTTCGATGGTGATGATGTGGCCGTCGCTATTGGTATTGCGGTAGTCGATAAGCGACGCGAGCGACGTGGATTTACCGGAACCGGTGCCACCGACGAACAGGATAAGGCCACGCTTCTGCATGATCAGCTTTGTCAGTATCTCCGGCAGGCCAAGCTTTTCCCAGCTTGGAATCTCGGTCTTGATGTTACGCGCGACGATGGCGATCTGACCGCGTTGCTGAAAGATGTTGACGCGAAAACGGCCGATTTCAGGATCGGAGATCGCCAGATTCATCTCCGGGCTCTTCTCGAATTCCTTGATCTGTTCCGGCGTCATGATCTGATACGCGATCTGCTTTACGGCGCCTGGGGGCAGCGGCTGACTCGACATGGGCGTGAGCTTGCCAAAGGCCTTCATGCTCGGCGGAGCGCCGGTGGTGAGGAAGAGGTCGGAGCCGTCTTTCTGAATCATGATGCGGAGCAGGTCTTTGAAGCCCATGTGTTCATCCTTTACTGCGGCTGGCAGTGGTGCGCTGCGGTTAGAAACGTCGTTCGGTGTACCAGTTCACTTCACGTGAGTGCTTCTCGATCTGATCGCAGATATCCAGCGTCAGTGCGAAGAGTGCCATGCGTACCAGTACACCGTTGTCGGTCTGGCGGAAGATGGCCAGGTTGGGGTGTTGGTTCAGGTCGTTATCCAATTCGTTGGCCTCCGCACGCGAATCGCGGGGGAGGGGATGCATGATGACGGTCTTCGGCTGGCAATACCGGGTGTAGATGGCCTCGTTCAAGCGGAAGCGGCCGCGATAAATGTCGGCTTCCATCTTGCTGTCGAAACGCTCCTCCTGAATGCGGGTCAGGTAGACCGTGTCATTGCCGACCAGCCCCTGCTCCATGTCTTCGGTCTCGATCACCGTATGACCATTGTGGCGCAGCTCCTCGACAATCTCCTCAGGCATGCGCAGCTCCGAGGGAGAGATCAGCGTGAAGGTGATCTGCGGATAGAGCTGAATCAGCTGCGAGAGCGAGTGCACGGTACGGCCATGTTTAAGGTCGCCGATCATCGCAATCTTCATACCCTCGACAGCGATGCCATTGCTGCCCAGTTCCTTGCGGATGGTGTAGAGGTCCAGCAAAGCCTGGCTCGGGTGCTCGTTGGGCCCGTCACCCGCGTTGATGACCGGCACGCGGCTGGCGCGGGCGAATTCGGCGACGGAGCCCGCCTGAGGGTGGCGCATGACGATGATGTCGTTGTAGCCGCTGATCACACGTGCCGTGTCGTAGAGCGATTCGCCCTTGGAGATGGACGAAGTTTTCACGTCCGTGGTCTCGCGGACTTCTCCACCCAGCAGGTTGAAAGCACAGCCGAAGCTGAGACGTGTGCGGGTGCTGGGTTCGAAGAACAGATTGCCGAGGATGGCACCGTCGAGCACCTTGGTCATGCGCTCGCGATGGGCATAGGGCACCATGGCATCGGCGACCTCGAAAATTCTCTCGACGTCTGCGCGCTCGAACTGGTTGACACTGAGGATGTGGGCGCCGGGGAAATGCATGTGCGTTGCTCTGTCGTCTATGAATGTCGGGGCGAAATACTACTACTAATGCCCGGGCTGAAGGAATGCGCGGGGTGAAATATGCTATAAGGTGCGCAGCCTGTGTCCTATGGATTGGTCGCCTGCAGGGCAGGCTCCTACACTGTACGAGCCTGCCCT
>JAZKJF010000010.1:10217-22796 GCA_040384465.1 Pseudomonadota bacterium
AAGGAGCGCCGGCAAACGCTCAAGCGCTCGCCGGCCCTGCAGGCGACCAGCCGCGGATCAACCAAGAGAGTTCAATTTGACCAACACCATCTACTGGCACGACTACGAGACCTTCGGCGTCGATCCCCGCCGCGACCGTGCCGCGCAATTCGCTGGCGTGCGCACGGACGAGCAGCTCAATATCATCGGCGAGCCCCTGGTGATCTACTGCAAACCCGCGCCGGACATGCTGCCACATCCCGAGTCCTGCCTGATCACCGGCATCACGCCCCAGAAGGCACGAGCGGAAGGGCTGCCGGAGGCTGAATTCATTCGCCGCATCCACGACGAATTCTCCAGGCCACAGACCTGCGTGGCGGGCTACAACAGCCTGCGTTTCGACGACGAAGTGACCCGCCAGCTGCTCTACCGCAATTTCAACGATCCCTATGAGCGCGAGTACAAGAACGGCAACTCGCGCTGGGACATCATCGACATGGTGCGCCTATGTTGCGCGCTGCGCCCCGAAGGCATCGTCTGGCCGTTGAAAGAAGACGGCACGCCGGGGTTCCGGCTGGAGCACCTGACCGCTGCCAATGGCATCGTGCACGCCGACGCCCACGACGCGCTCTCCGACGTGCTGGCCACCATCGCGCTGGCTCGTCTGATCAAGGACAAGCAGCCGAAGCTCTACGACTATGTCTATCAACTGCGCGACAAGGCGCGGGTGCAGGAGCAGCTCGACATCATCAGCAAGAAGCCGGTGCTGCATGTCTCCTCCATGTACCCGTCCAGCCGGGGCTGTCTGGCGCTGGTGGCGCCGCTCACGAAACACCCGATCGACAAGAACGGTGTCATCGTCTACGACCTGCGTACCGACCCTGCCGAGTGGATGGCGCTGTCGGTGGAGGAGATTCGGCATCGTCTGTACACCCGGCAGGATCAGCTGGCCGAGGGCGAGCTGCGGATTCCTCTGAAGGTGCTGCATATCAATCGCTGCCCCGTGGTGGCGCCAGGCAAGATGCTCGATGCGCGCCTCGCGCAGCGTTACGAGATCGATCTGGTCAAGGCGGAAGAGTACCGGCAGGTGCTTCTGAACCACCCCGAAGTCATCGCCAGGGTTGCCTCGGCTTTCGACAGCAAGCCGGAGGCTTGCACCGAGGGGGCACCGGCTGATCCCGATTTCATGATTTACGGCGGGGGATTCTTCGGGCAGGGAGACAAGCGGGCGATGGCGCAGATTCGTGCCTCGACTGCGCAGCAACTGGCCCAGTGGCAGCAGCCCTTCGTGGACCCGCGCCTCGACGAGATGCTGTTCCGCTATCGGGCGCGCAATTTTCCGGAGAGCTTGAATGCTGGAGAAGCACAGCGTTGGCAGGATTTTTGTCGACAACGCCTGCTGCGTCCGGCCGATGTGCCCGGGGCCGGGGTGCCGCTGAGTGTGTTCAGCAGCGAACTGGCGCGGCTGCGTGAGCTGCATGCCGATGAGCCGACCCGGCGCTTGTTTGCAGAGCTGGAAAACTATGCGGCAGAGATCACGACCACCGCCGACGATTGACTCTGACCGTAGGAGCCTGCCCTGCAGGCGATTGAATCTCGCACTGTTCCGTTGGGGTCGCCTGCAGGGCAGGCTCCTACAGAGAATGTATGTACAACCCACTGAGACACGTTTATGACCGACACTGCAAGCGTTAACCAGCCCCCCAAACCCGGCCTCTCCAGCCTGCGCAAGGCACTCGCGTTCATGCGCCCCTACAAGCTGCAAATGGCGCTGGCGACCCTCGCGCTGGTGTTCACCGCAGGCGTCACGCTGGCGCTGGTGCAGTTCGTCCAGGTGATCGTCGACGAAGGTTTCGTCAAGGCCTCCAGCGAGTCGCTGGGACTGGCCATCGCGGGCTTCCTTGTTGTCGCGGTGATTCAGGCCATGGGCACCTTTGCCCGTTTCTACTGGGTGTCCTGGCTAGGCGAGCGCGTGACAGCCGACATCCGTACCGCCGTGTTCTCGCATCTCATGACCTTGCATCCCGGCTATTTCGAGGAGAACCTCAGCGGCGAGATTCAGTCCCGCATTACCACTGATACGACCTTGCTGCAGACCGTCATCGGTTCGTCTGTCTCGGTGGCGCTGCGCAACTTCCTGATGCTGCTCGGTGGGACGGTGTTCCTGTTCATCACCAATCCGCGTCTCACCAGCATTGTGATGATCTGCATTCCGTTGGTGATCGGGCCGATCCTGATCTTCGGGCGCAAGGTGCGGCAGCTCTCGCGCAGCAGTCAGGACGAGATCGCCAACGTCGGCGCCTATGTCTCCGAGAGCATTCAACACATCAAGACGGTGCAGGCCTACAACCATCAGACGGTGGACGTGCAATCCTTCTCCGGCCACGTCGAGAAGGCCTTCACAGTCGCGCTCGACCGCATCCGTTCGCGCTCTTTCCTGATCACGGTGGTCATCACGCTGGTGTTCAGCGCCGTGGCGGCGATGATCTGGGTGGGCGGGCAGGACGTGATCAGCGGGCGCATGTCGGCCGGTGAGCTGACCGCCTTCGTGGTATATGCCGTCATCGTGGCTTCGGCAGTGGGGGCCATCAGTCAAGTGATCGGTGATTTGCAGCGCGCGGCCGGTGCGACGGAGCGGTTGATGGAGCTGCTGTATGCTCCCAGCAACATTGTCACACCGCCACAACCACAGCCCTATGCCGAGCCCTTCCGGGGGGAGATCGAGCTGCAGGAGTTGCGCTTCTGCTATCCGTCGCGTCCCAACACGGCTGCCATCGATGGGCTGAATCTGCACATTCGCGCAGGCAGCAGCGTGGCACTGGTCGGGCCTTCCGGCGCGGGCAAGTCGACGCTGTTCGATCTGCTGCTGCGTTTCTACGATCCTCAGCAGGGCCAGGTGCTGATCGACGGGCTCGACAATCGTCACGCCGACTTGCTGGCGCTGCGCAGTCACATCGCGATTGTTTCCCAGCAACCGGCGATGTTCACCGGCAATGTGCGCGAGAACATCCGTTATGGCCGACCCGATGCGACCGACGAGCAGGTATTGGAAGCTGCGCAGGCGGCATTCGCCAGCGAGTTCATCGAACAGCTACCGGAAGGCTACGACAGTTATCTGGGCGAGTCTGGCATCCGTCTCTCCGGCGGGCAGCGCCAGCGTCTCGCCATTGCGCGCGCCATTCTCAAGAACGCGCCGATTCTGTTGCTGGACGAAGCCACCAGCGCACTGGATGCTGAGAGTGAACGCAAAGTGCAAATGGCCCTCGATGCATTGATGCAGAATCGCACCACGATCGTGATCGCTCATCGTCTTGCGACAGTGATGAATGTGGACACCATCGTAGTGATGGATGCAGGACGCGTTGTTGCGCAGGGCACGCATCAGGAACTGCTGGTCAGTTGCCCGCTCTATGCGAATCTGGCCGAGCTGCAGTTTGCCGCCAACAGGCAAAGTGAGTAGAATCGCCGCCCTCATTCGGCTCATCGGGACATCCCCTGCAGACCATGGATCAATTCAAGGACATCAGGCCCTACCACGACGACGAAGTCCGCCCTGTTATTGACGGGCTGCTCGCCAATCCCGAATTTATCCGCAGCATTGCCGGGTTTAGTTTTCCAAAAGTGTACCGCGTGTTGCCCGCACTGGTGTGCTGGCTGACGAAGCGTAAGCTCACAGCGCAGCTCGCACACGTCAACAGTGTGAAGAGCATGCAGGGCATCATCGCGCTGTATATGGACCAGATGATCGAGAAGACGGCGTCCAATCTCACACATTCTGGATTGGACAATCTGTCGCGCGACAAGCCCTGCCTGTTCATCAGCAATCATCGCGACATCGCCATGGACCCGGCCTTCGTGAACTACATGCTCTACCACGCGGGCTTCGAAACAGTCGACATCGCCATCGGCGACAATCTGCTCAAACGTCCCTTCGTCACCGACTTGATGCGCCTCAACAAGAGTTTTATCGTGCGTCGTTCTCTGAAAGGCCGCGAGCTGTTGAAGTCTTCGAAACAATTGTCGGAGTACATTCACCATTGCGTGGACACCAATCGCAGTGTGTGGATCGCGCAGCGCGAAGGGCGGGCCAAGGATGGTGTGGATCGCACAGATACAGCGCTGCTGAAAATGCTGTCGATGGCGAAGCGAGAATTGGGTTTGCAGGAATCGCTGAACTCGCTGCGTATTGTGCCGGTGGCTATTTCCTACGAGTTTGATCCTTGCGACACACTCAAGGCAGACGAGTTGTACCAGAAAGCCGAGCTGGGTTCTTTCCAGAAAGATGAGCAGAGCGACATCCACAGCATCGTCACTGGCATGATCGGATTCAAAGGGCATGTCCATGTGAGTTTTGGATCGCCAATCGTGTTGAACAGTGACGATGCCGAACAAGCCGCTGCGCAGATCGATCAGCAGATCATTCACAATTATCTGCTGCAACCGACCAACTTTCTGGCACTGGAAAAGCTGCGTCAGAGTGATCCGGAGCGTGTGCCGTCAGTGGGATTACCCGCCGACCTGGTAGTGCCCGTGAATGCGGAAAGCGCTACCAAATTTGCAGAGCGCCTTGCTGCTGCTGATCCGAAGATTCGCCCCTGGTTGTTGCAAATGTATGCCAATCCAGTCGTTAGCCGCTACGCCACTGGTAGCGCAGATCCTTTCGTTGGGCAGAGCGAGATTGATACGATCGAAGAATGAATACGAGGCCTGGATGTTTTAAGTGAGCGAGCCACTTGGAAACACTGTCTTGTTTGGAATATCATCCGCCCCGGCCAACAGGCTCGGCGGAGCAGGTGGCAGACAGTCAGCCAAGCATCAGATCGGAGTGTAGCTCAGCCTGGTAGAGTGCTACGTTCGGGACGTAGAAGCCGGAGGTTCGAATCCTCTCACTCCGACCACTTCGCTTGTCTTATGTCATATGTCACACCCCTGCGGGTGTAGTTCAATGGTAGAACGAGAGCTTCCCAAGCTTTAGACGTGGGTTCGATCCCCACCATCCGCTCCAATTTTCTCTGCAATCCCCGTTCATCAAGTGGCTTTCCTTCGGCGAGCGCTTGGTCGATAATCCCCCCATGAACCTCAGCTACCTGCGCGTTTCATCGCTGAAGAGCAAGATCACACTCTTCACACTTGCCATCTTTCTGGCCAGTATCTGGTCATTGGAATTCTATGCCAGTCGTCTTTTGCGGCAGGACATGCAAGAACAGCTGAGCGATCAGCAGTTTTCCGTCGTGTCATTCATCGCTTCGGCCATCGAAGATCACCTGCGGGATCGGGTCAACGCGCTGGAGCTGCTCGCCTCAGGTCTCGATCAGCAGATATTGGATAACAGTGATGCGGTACAGTCGCTGTTGCTGAACCAAAGTGTGCTGCAGAGTCTGTTCAGTGGTGGTTTGACGATTGCCAATGCGGCAGGAATCGTCATCGCGGAAGCGCCTTTAGGACAGCGGCGGATAGGCTTCGATCTGAATACCCGCCCCTCCTTCGTCGCAGCCGTCACTGAGCGTCAGACGGTCATCGGATCACCGACGATGGGTACGCAGCCACCGATTCCACTGGTGGGGATTGTAACGCCGATTCTGGACCCCGAGGCTCGCGTGATCGGTGCCGTGGTGGGCGTGATTGACTTAGAGAACGCCGGATTCCTGGACTATCTGACTCAAAACACCTATGGCGAGACAGGCGCTTATTTTCTGGTGGCACATGACGAGCGCCTGATCATGGCCTCGACCCGCACGGAACGCACTCTGCAGCCGCTCAGTGCGCCCGGTGTGGTTCCCGCTGTCGACCGCTTTGTTGACGGTTATGAAGGGACACAGGTGTTTGTGAACCAGTTTGGCCTGGAGGTGATGAACTCCACCAAACGTCTCACAGCAGTGGCGTGGGGAGTATCAGCATCGATTCCCACACAGGAAGCGTTTGCATCAATTCGTCTGATGCAGCAGCGCACAGTGCTGGCAGCATTGTTGCTGAGTGTGCTGGCCAGCGCAGGGACCTGGTGGATGCTCAGGCGCCAGCTGACCCCCTTGTTCGACACGGTCAAAACGCTGGCCTGGATGTCGGCCTCTGACCATCCGCCGAAACCATTGCCTATCGTCGGCGATGATGAAATCGGCACACTGATCGGGAGCTTCAACCATCTTTTGCAGACGCTGTCCCAGCGTGAAACGGCACTGCGACAAAGTGAACAGAAGCTGCGTGAGAATGAAGCATTGTTCCGTATGCTCACGGAGGACATCACCGAGATTGTCTGGCGAGAGGATGCTGCCCTCAACATGGTTTACATCAGTCCTGCAGATGAACGTCTGCGTGGTTTTTCGGCAGACGAGGTGCTGGGCCGCCCGGTGTTTGACATGTTGACGGAAGAGGGTGCTGCGCTGATGAGCGAGGTGCTCGCCAGGGGCGACACCAAAGCGACGCTGCCGCTGCGCTGCAAGGATGGGACTGAGATATGGATGGACTTGACCATGACGGTCGAGTTTGATGCCGACGGCAATATCAGCGGCTACCACGGTATTGGTCGTGATGTCACCGAGCGCAGACACATCGAAGAGCAGATCAAAAACCTGGCGTTCTATGACCCACTCACACAATTGCCTAATCGTCGGATGCTGGACGACCGCCTCGCCATGGCCATGGCTGCCAGCAGGCGCAATGGCTTGTATGGCGCTGTGATCATGCTCGATCTCGATAATTTCAAGCCTCTGAATGACGAGAAGGGCCACGCAGTGGGGGATTTGTTGTTGGTCGAGGTGGCACGTCGACTTAATAGCACTGTGCGTGAGGTGGATACTGTCGCGCGCTTGGGAGGCGACGAATTCGTCGTGGTGTTGGGGAATCTGGAGCCCGAAGAGCAGGTGTCCCGTGCGCATGCCCTGACGGTAGCTGAAAAGATCCGCAGTGTGGCGGAGTTGCCGTATGTCCTGCAGGTTGTGCGTGAGGGAGTAAAAGAAAAGTCTGTCGAACATCACTGCTCATGTTCGGTCGGCGTCACGCTGTTCAAGGACGAGAGCGAGTCCCAGAATGCGGTTCTCAAGCGTGCCGATGACGCGATGTATCAGGCCAAGCAGGCAGGTCGCAATGCGGTTCGTTACGTGGCAAGAACAGCGAGTTCCACATAATCCTGGATGATGCTAAAGTGACCAGCCAGTTAAACACTGCCGCAGTCATATAACAGCAAGGGATTCGCTATGACCAATCGTCCAGCTGCCGTATTGCTTCTCTGCAGCCTCACTCTGAGTGCGGTTGCGCACGCCCAACCCGCCGATAGTGTCTGGTTATTCAATGGTTACGGCACTTTGGGTGCTGCTCACTCCAGCGAACGCGATGCAGATTACATTGCCAACCCGGTCAATTCCGAAGGCCCCGGCCGCAGTTACCGTTGGGATCCTCTGTTCGACAGCCGTGCGGCGTTGCAAGTGAGCGTCGAACCCAGCGACCAGCTCTATGGCGTCGTGCAGGTGGTGGTCGAAAAACGCTATGACGGCAAGTTCAAGCCCAAGCTGGAGTGGGCCAATCTTCAGTACACATTGAGCCCGTCATTGAGCCTGCGCGCGGGGCGCATTGCACTTGGCACCTATATGGCATCGGACCATCGCAAAGTCGGGTATTCGCTGCCCTGGCTGCGACCGCCGGTTGAGCTATACCAGCTGTTGTCGATTACCAATAGCGATGGTGTGGATGTGACCTATCGACACGATTTCGACAACAGTACCTATTCGGTGACGGCTCATTACGGCAGCAACAAAGCGAAGGAGTTTGTGGGGCTGCTGGAAGCGACCAATATCTGGGGTTTTGTGAATCACCTTGAAAGAGGGCCACTGACGCTGCATCTCAGCTACACTTCCACCAAGCTGGAATACGGTCCGTTTTTTCGAAACCTGTGGAATGGTTTCAATGCATTGGGGCCCGCCGGTGTTGCCGTGACGCAGCGCTATGACGCCACTGGCAAATGGTCACCGTTCGTAGCCGCAGGATTCCAGTACGATCCGGGTGACTGGTTTGCGATGGCAGAGTGGGGCAGTGGGGATGTTGGCTCCGATTTTGATCATCGCACTGGCTGGTACATCAGTGGCGGTTACCGCCTTGGTGCCGTGAGTCCCTATTTGACTTTAGCGCGCGCCGCTGGAGGTCACCGTTCGGTGCACGGCTTGAACGCAGCGAATTTCCCCGCAGCACTGGCTCCTGCTGTTTCCAGCCTCAACGGTGGGCTGCTGGCTATGCAGCAGGGTTACGCGCCACGACAACAGACTGTCAGCCTCGGTGCGCGCTGGGACGTATTGCCTCGTGTCGTCGCGAAACTGCAGGTTGACCACATCAAGACTCGCAAGGATTCCATCGGAACGTTCAAAAACATGGCTTCAGGCTACCGACCCCGTGGGGCGGATGTCGTGAGCCTTACAGTCGACTTTGTCTTCTGAGTATCCGAATCATGACAGGGAAAATAAATCAGACAGTCGGTTTTCTTTTACGCTTCGTGTTGCTGGTCGTTGTCTTGACCTCATTCGCGCTGTCAACTTTTGCGGCAGACAATCCGACGCGCGACGACAATGAGTCACTGGATGACGATATTGTCGTGATCGTATCAACTCTGAGCGCGGTGAAGACGCTCACGCGTGAGCATGTGGAAGATATTTTCCTCGGCAGGGCGCAGCAGTTCCCCAACGAGCAACGTGCCACCCCCATAGATCACGCCGAAGGTTCTGCTGTGCGCGAACGTTTCAACGTGGAAGTGTTGGGTCGCACCTCGGCCCAGGTGCGTACCCACTGGTCACGCATTCTGTTTACCGGTCGCGGTCGTCCACCGCGCAGTGTCGTGTCGAGTGCAAACATGCTGCAGGCCGTGGCCGCCGACGTGCACGCGATTGGTTATATCGAGCGCCGTTTCATCAATGACAGCGTTGTCGTGGTATTTGAATAATGGCCGACCGCGTCATCTACAAACTGACAGAACCTCTGCTGCAGTTTTCACTACTCACCCTAGCATTGTTGCTTGTCCTGTGGGTCACCACGCTGAATTTGATCCGTGTTGAAACCGAAGGTGCCGAAGAGATTGCACGAATATCGACGCTGGATTTGGCGGAAACCTACGAAGCGCAGATGGTTCGTGCCTTGCGTGACATCGAACAAACCCTGAACCTGGTGGCCTACCTCTCTGAGCAGGGAGATCGAGAAACGATTCTCTCCGAACTTTCTGCACGGGGGTTGTTGCCCCCTGATGTGCTGTTCATCATCACGGTATTCGCGGCTGATGGCAGCGTACTGGTCTCCACACGCCCTCCCGGCACAGTGCCAGCATTGGATATAGAGACACTGCAGTCACTGCCTGGGTCCGATGCTTTGCTTGTCAGTCAACCGCGATTTGATGCGGACAATCAACAGTGGTGGCTGGATTTCAGCATTGTGCAGTTCTCGTCAGTGGACGCTGCCAATGAACTCTCTGTCAGCGGTGCGGTCACCGTTTCCGCTGACGCTGAGTATTTTGTCAGTGGTTATGATCCTGATCAGCTAGGTGAACAGGGACTGTTGGCGGTCTTCGGCAATGATGGCAACTTTCGGGTGCGCCGTAGTGGGGATGACACCAGTTTCGGTGGCAGCGACACGATTCTGCAAGCGCTTGCTGGTGAAGACAGCGATATGTCGGCGGTCAGCGTCTTGCTGCACGAAGCTGATGGAGTGGAACGCTACACCAATGCTCGCGAAATTTTTGGTTTTCCACTGCGGCTGGCGGTAGGTCTTTCGCTAGCGGAACAGCATGCCGGTCTTGCAGAGAATATCCGTTCTTATCTCTGGCGCACCATTGGGGGTAGCCTGTTGATCTTGTTGGTGATGGGCACGCTGGGGCGCATGAGTTCACAACTGCATCGCACCCGTGCGAAAGTGTTGGAAGAGCAAATTGAGCATGCCCGACAAGTGGAATATCTCGCTTTCCACGATAGCCTAACCGGTCTGCCGAACCGCAGTTTTTTTGCCAAACTGCTGCATCAGCGTATCGTTGATTCCCGCCGTAGCAAGAAGAGCTTCGGGGTGATGTTTCTCGATATCGACAAATTCAAGATCATCAACGATACGCTTGGTCATGATGCCGGTGATCAGCTGCTCAAGGAGGTCGCCCAGCGGATTCGTGCGGCCTTGCGCGAAAGCGATGTGGTTGCGCGTATGGGAGGAGATGAGTTCACCATCATCCTGCTGGAAACCGGTCAGGATGCACAGCTGACCGAGGCGGCGCGCAAAATACTGAATTCGGTACGCAACAGCTACGTGCTGGCTGGCCAGGAGCTGCGCATCACTGTGAGTATCGGCGTCAGCGTGTATCCGCGTGATGGCGAAGATGAAGACTCACTGATGAAGCGCGCCGATATCGCCATGTATCACGCGAAGGGAGAAGGCCGAAACAACTTCAAGTTCTACACCGATGAAATCAACATCGACTCGCTGGAGCGACTCACGCTGGAAGCCAGCTTGCGCAATGCTATCGAGAAAAACCAGCTGGAACTTTTCTACCAAGCCAAGCGCGATCTGAGCAATGACAAAATCACTGGCATGGAAGCCTTGCTGCGCTGGCATCACCCGGACCTGGGGCTGATACTGCCCAAGCAGTTTATCCCCATCGCCGAGGAGACCAGATTGATTATCCCGATTGGGCGCTGGGTGTTGGAAACCGCGTGCCGACAGAGTGTGGAATGGCGCGACAAGGGTATCGATCTGAGCATGGCCGTCAATCTTTCCGCCGTGCAGTTCCGCGATGATAATCTTCTCAGGGACATCGAGGGGGTTCTGGAAAAGTCCGGGATGGACCCGCGCACTCTGGAACTTGAAATCACCGAGAGCATGATTATGGGAGACCTGCCCAAGGCCATTGCCGTGATGCAAGGTATCAAGCGTCTAGGGGTACGTATCGCGATTGATGATTTTGGGACAGGTTATTCATCACTTTCGGCACTGAAAGACTTTCCTATTGATACCATCAAGATCGATGGATCATTTATCTCGGATATCGTCGCCAACAAAGACAGCCAAGGTCTTGCTGCCGCCATCATCGCCATGGGGCGAACGTTGGGCCTGAATGTTATCGCCGAGGGTGTGGAATCCAAGGATCAGATGGATTATCTGAAGTCTGGTGTGTGCGACGAATTCCAGGGTTTTTATCTCAACAAACCTATACCTTCTGGCGAGTTCGAAAAGATGTTGCTTTGTGAGCCAAACAGGAAATCTTGAAGAGAGAAGCTTGCAAAAATACTCCCCCCATACGTTATTCCCGAGGTCACGCTCTGGGCGTGCATAGTCTCGTAAACAATTCGAAATAGGTCGGAAAAGTCTTCGACGTACACCCCGGATCATTGATCGTGATCGCACTGTCACCGAATGCCGCCAGAGAGAAACACATGGCCATGCGATGATCGTCATAGGTGTCGATGGCGGCGGGCTGGATCT
The DNA here is from genome assembly GCA_040384465.1 of Pseudomonadota bacterium. Taxonomy (GTDB): domain Bacteria; phylum Pseudomonadota; class Gammaproteobacteria; order Pseudomonadales; family Pseudohongiellaceae; genus UBA5078. Next base: position 21,630 of record JAZKJF010000010.1, read on the forward strand.
GTGCGGGCGGCATGATCTCGATGAAATCCTCACCCTCTGTCACCACCGCACCGACCTTGCGCAACTCAGTGGCCATGGCTGCCAGGCGATCCGTTTCCTTGACGCGCCAGTTGTAGATGTTGCGGATTGCTGTCGGACCTTTCGCAAACAAAGCGGTGGTCGCAATGGTCATCGCTGCATCGGGAATGTGGTTCAGGTCGACGTCGACGCCGTGCAGTTCGCCACGGCTGACTTCGATCCAGGTATCTCCCCAGGTCACCTTCGCACCCATCTGCTCCAGCACTTCGGCAAAACGGGCATCGCCCTGGACACTGGCGCTGCCGGTGCCGTGCACGCGCACAGTGCCGCCCGCAATCGCCGCAGCAGCAAGGAAATAAGAAGCGGATGAGGCGTCGCCCTCCACCATCATGGTGCCGGGTGACTTATAGCGCTGTCCGGCTTTGATGACGAAGCGCTGATAGTCATGATTCTCTACCTGCACACCGAACTTGGCCATTACATCGAGTGTGATGAGGATGTAGGGTTTGGAGACCAATTCTCCTTCCACCACGATTTCCAGATCGCCGTTGCAGAAGGGCGCGGCCATCAGCATGGCGGTGAGAAACTGACTGGAGATGTTGCCTTTGATGCTGACTTGACCGCCGCGCAGACCAGCGCCGTGGATGTGGAGGGGCGGGTAGCCCGCATTGCCCAGATAATCGATATTGGCTCCGCAAGCGCGCAGACAGTCGACGAGATCGCCGATAGGGCGCTCGTACATGCGGGGCTCGCCTTTGAGGATGAAATCGCCCTGGCCTGCACACAGCATCGCACACAGGGGGCGCATCGCGGTCCCGGCATTGCCGAGGAATATCTCCAGTGCGCCGTCGATATCCAGCGGCCCGCCACGCCCCTCCATGATGCAGGCGCTCTTGTCCGCACTCAGTGTGTAAGAGACGCCGAGTGCCTTGAGAGCATTGAGCATATGTCGCACGTCGTCGCTATCCAGCAGATTGCTGATTCGCGTCTGGCCCTCTGCGACTGCGGCAAGCAGCAGAATGCGATTCGACAGACTCTTCGAGCCGGGCAGGGTGACGTCACCAGTGATGGATTGGAGTGGAGCGAGAGTCAGGGAATCCATTTTTCTTCCGATCTATGTGGGAGCGGGCCTGCCCGCGATAAAGTCCT
>JAZKJF010000010.1:22806-38987 GCA_040384465.1 Pseudomonadota bacterium
CGAAAATCCTGTCGCGGGCAGGCCCGCTCCCACAGGGTTCCGGCTTACAGCTTTTCTTTGGCCTTGGTGATGCGCTTCTCGTAATTTTTGCGAGAGGCGTTGTCCATAGGGCCGATGCACATCAGCTGCATTTCCAACTCGGTGACCAGTTGCGCACCACTCTTGCTGGCACGGTTGCCGAAACTGTTTTTGAGCTGCTTGAGCTGAATCTGCATGCGCAGCGGCTTGTCGGCATCCGGAGAATCGATCCCCGCATGAATCTCCGCAGCGATGCAGACTTCGCGTGCTTTGTCTTCGTTGTCCTTCGACTGCTTCTTGAGCAGGCGAGCATCAGCACTGCCATGCGCGATATTGTGGAAACGTTGTTCGAGTGTCTGCTCCTGCATGCCATCGGCGAGCTTGCCCAGTGCTTGCCACTGCTCGGTGAGTGTATCCACATCGTCGGTGGCGTTTTTACCTGCCAACACATCGGATTCAAGCTTTTCGCAGAATTCGGCCTTGGTTCGGACCTGCCCGCTGAGCTGCAGACTCTTCTTGTCCGGAGCTGCACGCAGTTTGGCGTCATAGGTTTTGCTGAGCTTGTCGAACTGCTCCAGCAAGATTTTTTTCTCGTGCTTGAGATCCGGGGTCAGCGTGTTGTGGAACGCGTCTTTCAGTTCGGTGAATAGTCTGCGGGACTGCGTCAATTCTTCGCTGCTCTGGCTGACCAGATCGCTGATTTTTTTCAACTGATCGCGTGCAGCGGCAACCGCAGGATTCAGAGGTGGTTTGGCGCGACCAGCAGAGCTGCCGGAGCCAGCAGTCGCACTGGCAGAACTTCCTGCAGCCGCAGCTGGACGAGGCGGTCGACTGGACGATTTATCTGCCGCAGGTTCGGCACTGCGCTTGTTGAAAATCTTGTCGCAAGCAGCGCGGAACGCGTTCCAGTGATTGCGGTCGTCTTTGTAAGGAGAAGGCCCGATGCCTTTCCACAAGGCTTGCAGTTTTTTCGCCTCAGTCATCGCTTCCTGGACATTTTCCAAAGTATCCAACTGCTCAGCCTGTGCAATCAACTCCAGCTTGCGCGTGGCGTTGGACTGCAGCGATTTGCGTTTGAATTGACGCAGTGCGGTGAGCACTGTGTTGAAGCGTTTCTGCAGTTTCTTGATCTTGGTCTGCTCGACGGGGGCAAACAGCTTCCAGTCTTCCAGCGCCTTGGTTTCGATCTTGTTCAGATTGGCGATGTTGATGTTTTCTGCGGTCAGTGTCGGCAGCAATTCTTCAAGTTGAGCACAGATATTGATGCGCTCTTCCAGATTGCTGTGCAGCTTGGTTTTGCGCTCCTTGAAGTATTCCTTGCAAGGCTCGAAGGCTTTGTGAGCGAGGTCATTGAACTCATTCCAAAGGGCGTCGTTGTGCAGTGAATGGCCGAGTTTTTTCCATTCGTCCTGCAGCGTCTTGATGCGTTTGGCTTTGTCAGCCGCATGCAACTGACCATCGATCAGCGCCTGCATCGCCACGATCAGTTCTTTCTTCTTCTCGGTGGCGGCGAAGTTTTTCCAGTCGGTCAGTTCTTTGATGCGAGCCTTGTAGGGCGACACGCGATCCTGCAGTTCTTTCTTCAGATCGCCGTCAGCATTCTTGATGGCACCCTGCACTTTGTCCCACAGGCGCTGCGCATCGTTGACCTGCCCCTGTTCGACGTGCTGTTCGAGCGCGGCGATATTGGCCAGAGAATCCTTGTGGAGTTTTTCCTGGTAGGCGCGGTTCTTCTCGTTCAGGCGTTGTGCTTGTTGCGCCATTTCGACACAGGTCTCGTAGAGCGCGCTGTGGGGTAGACTCTCCGGCCATGCATCCTTGGCGAACAGTTTGTGCAGGCGTTGCACAGTCTTGCCGATGCCTGTGGTGTTCTTGGCCGTGAGCGCGGTCAACTCGCCTTTCAAGGTGACCAGATCACCGGCCTTGGCTTCCAACGCGTGGAAGGCGGTGATGGATTTCTCGCCGGTGGTCAGCAGCTCGCGAGTCTGGCCGAGCAGTTCGGCTGGTTCCGCGTTACTGCGTTGGGCGTAGAGTGCTGCCAGGGCATGAATCTGTTGCTGCAGAGCGGTGATCTGTTCTTCTGTCAGCGGTGCCTGTAATCCTGTCAGACACGCACTAGCGCTGGTGCATGCGGACGCGAGGCTCTCGAAACTCTGTTGTTGCAACGCCAGCTGTTGTTGCTCGGCGTGATGCTCGGCGATTTTTGCCTGCAGGTTGGCGCAGGCCGCTGCGAAGCGCTGTTGCTGTGCTTCGTCAACGATCTCGCTGACCTCCTGCCACTGACTGAGACGATAATCGAATTGCGCCTGCGTCAGGCCGCCAATGACTTTATCGGCAAGCGTCTCCAGGGTGGCGCAGATTTCATTGGCCAGATTCTGGTCAGCGGCTTGCTGTGCCTGGGTATCGTGCAATTGTTGCAAGGTCTCTTTGCAGTATTTGTAGACGGTCTTGTCTTTGTGACGAACGACATTGCTTAGTTTCTCCAGCAATTCAGGAGTAGTGACACCGAGGGAGGCCGCGTTGCGCACGGTATGGTTGTTGGAGTGTGCGGCGATATTCAGCAGGGTCTCTTCATCGACAGCGTGTTCTTCTGTCAGGCGGCTGAGAGTGGCAAGCCCGGTCTCGTCGCAACCGCAGTCGTGCAGAACGGCAAGCAGCGTCTGTACTTCAGTCATCATCAGCATCAGAGCGATCCGCTCAACAGGGGAAAGCGCGCTGCGGGCAGCGCCGGACACGACACGGCAGTACTGTACTTTGGCGGCCTGCTGGACCTCTTCATTGGCATCGACCATCAGTTCCTGTAACACCTCGGGCGCATTCAGGTGGGTGATGGAGGCTAGGCGCACAGCGGTGTCACTATCGGTGCGGGCAAGTTCGATGAGAATCTTTGCAGCGGCAAGCGCTTCTTCCTCGCTCGGCTCCGTGCCGTGACTCAGCTCCACGATTGCTTCCAGACGTACTGCAGGGTCTTTATGCTGCCATTTATTATTCTGTAGAAACTTCTGAAAAATCATCGGAGTGCTGTTCTCTCGGGTGCTGATCTGGGGTGCTGATGAAGCGGCCATTCTAGCAGAAGTTTTTTCCGCGCCGATAGCACGCATTGTGTTTGTCACAGATGGTGGCAATTGGGCGGCCGCACCGCATTCCCAGTGCTATACTCGCAACGCCGCCACGACCAACGCGCTTGGCTTTTCACCCACTCTAGAACCATGGCCGACCCTCCCAATTTATGCTTCCCGATGACGTCAAGAACACCATTCAGAGTGCCTATCGGCAGATTCTGGAGAACAAATCGCTGACGCCCCGTTACGGGCAACGTCTGATGATTGCCGAGATTGCACGCAGTCTGGGTGGCATTGTGGAGAATGAGAAAGCGGCTCTGCAGGCACCGATGCCGATGGAAGGGGAGCCTGATCCGGAGCTGCCGCCTGGTCCTATCTGTGTCGTCGAGGCGGGCACTGGCACCGGCAAGACTCTGGCTTATGTGCTGGGCACCTTGCCGGTGGCCAAATCTTTGAAGAAGACGGTGATATTGGCGACGGCCACCGTCGCGCTGCAGGAGCAGGTCACGCTGAAAGACCTGCCAGATATCAAACGTTACAGCGATCTCGAATTCACTTTCACACTGGCCAAGGGGCGGGGCCGCTACCTGTGTCTCTCCCGGCTGGACCTGCTGTTGCAGGGCAATGCCAGTCTCAACGCCATGGCCGACCTCTACGGTGAAGTCATCAGCCAGCCCAATGATTACGCGCTGGCGCTCTATGAACGGATGTTTCGCAAAATCAATGCGGGCGAATGGCAGGGAGACCGGGATGACTGGGAGGATCTGCTCAGCGACAAGGACTGGACACCGGTCACCGTCGACAACGGCCAGTGCATCGGCCAGAAATGCTCGAATTTCAGCAACTGCTGTTTCTACAAGGCGCGTGAAGAGGTGCAGAAAGCCGATTGTGTCGTCGCCAATCACGATCTCGTGCTGGCTGATCTGGCGTTGGGCGGAGGCGTTATCCTGCCTGCGCCCCAGGACAGCATCTACATCTTCGACGAAGCCCATCACCTGCCGCTGAAGAGCAACAACCATTTCGCTTGTTTCACCCGTCTCAAGGGCAGCCTTGCCGCTCTCGATCAGTGGCGCAAGACGCTGGCCAAACTCGGCGGCGATAGCGTGGTGGAGGAAAACAAGACGCTGCAGCGTGAGCTGCCGGGCATCGATGATTCCATGGCGTTAGCCGAGATCCGCCTCAATGAGATCTGGCCGCTATGCGAGCAGATTCTGCAGAGTGCGGTGCCCGACCGCCAATCTGATCGACAAAGTGATCAGGGGCAGCAGCACGCTTTCCCGTTGGGGCAAGTACCGGAACCCTTGCGCGAACTGGCCGTGGAGCTGGAAGCTCAGTTCACCCGCCTCGCGACACTGTTTCAGGACATTGGCAATGATCTCAAGCGCGGCATGGAGGAGGGTGACAACGTTGATGCCCGCCAGCGCGCGGAATACTGGTTTCCACTGATCGGCAGCATGACCGCCCGGGCGGCGGCAGCGCAGAAGCTGTGGCATCACTTCGGCATGCGTGATGCGGCAGGAGAGGCGCCGTGGGCACGCTGGCTGGGGCTTACCGAAAAAGGGTCGAGCGATCAAAGTGGCCCCGACATCACCTTGTCCTGCAGTCCCGTGCTGGCAGCGCGCACGCTGCAGGAGAAACTGTGGAGCACCTGTGCCGGTGCCGTGCTGACCTCGGCGACGCTGTCCGCGCTCGGGCAGTTCGACGTCCTGCGCATGCGTGCCGGGCTGCCGCCACACACGACTTACCATCGCATTGCCAGCCCGTTCGACTATGCCAGCGCCGCGCGCTTCATCGTCCCGAAGCTCAACTGCGACCCTGCCAACAGCGCCCAGCACACCGAGGCGATTATTCGTCTGCTGCCCAAAGTGCTGGACCGCAACGAGGGCGCGCTGATGCTGTTCAGCTCAAGACGTCAGATGCAGGAAGTCCTCGAAGGGTTGGATAAAGAATGGCGGGAGATCATCCTGTGTCAGGATGACTACCAGAAGGCGCAGCTGCTCAAGTTCCACCGCCAGCGTATCGACAAGGGCGACCCCAGCATCATCTTTGGACTGGCGAGTTTCGCGGAAGGCGTGGATCTACCGGGTAAGTATTGCGAACACGTGCTGATTGCGAAGATTCCCTTTGCTGTGCCTAACGACCCCATCGAGGCGACGCTATCGCAGTGGATCGAGAAGCAGGGGGGCAATCCCTTCATGACGCTGGCAGTGCCGGAAGCGGCATTCAAGCTGGTGCAGGCGGCGGGCAGATTGCTGCGCAACGAGAAGGACACCGGCCGCATCACGCTCTTCGACGAGCGCATCGTCAGCAAGTTCTACGGCGCGGCGATCTTCAACTCACTCCCACCTTACCGCCGCGAAATCTTCCCCCCGCTCCCGTAGGAGCTTACCCAGAGGGCATAAAGGCCCTGCCGGCGACCACCCTCAATGCGGATTCCGAGGGCTACGCCCATAAGTAATCCCATTCTTCTTATCAATGGCAAACCCCGCCGCGCTGCCAATCACCACACCAATCAGCATCACCAGCAGGAATTCCCCCATCAATGCTCCCAGACCGATGCCGATGAAGAACCCGACGGTAGCGCACATGGGCAGAACACTGGTGGGCTTGAGCTTCTTCGACCTTCTGGACATAGACTGTACTCCCGCTGGGTGAAATGAATTGTTGTTATAAGGGTTCGCTAGGGGATGCTGTTGACCTGCCGGATATCGTAAATCATGGTCGCGGTGTTCGGACTGGGTGTGGTGCTGGTGCCGCGCATGGCGGCCGACGCGTTGATCCGATCCACAATCTCCATACCTTCTACCACATGGCCAATGACAGTCGCCTTACCGGCCAGCCAGGGCGCATCGATCATGGTGATGAAGAATTCTGCCGTGTTGGTGTTGGGGCCTGAACCGGCCATGGCGATGCTGCCGCGCAGAGGCACGCGCGAGGTCAGACGGTCGTTGTAACGGTAACCCTGATTCTGGTAGGCCTGCAGCAAGGTCATTTCCTGCAGAGCATCAGACACGGCGAACTGACGTGTTTCCAAAGCCTCCGGCGTGCGAATCTCCAACTGCCGATACAGGGGCACCAGCACCTCGCGCTGAAAACCCTCGCTGTCCTGCAGATTCAACCAGGGATGCGGTTTGCCTAGTGCGTCGAGCACCTTGATTTCGTGAAGACCGAACTGGCGCGCATTGATCTCGTCATCGAGCTGATACTCCGGCACGGGTGCGCCGGGCTGGCGTGGCGCACCGGCCTGAATCAGATAATTCTTCAGTACCCGGTGGAAAGTCATGCCGTCGTAGTAATTGGGTTGCACCATGCTGCCGGTGGTGACATCGAACAGTGGCACCTGGGCCTGAGCCAGCGCGATGAAATTGGCGACATTGCGCGGTGCCGACTCTGGAAACAACTCCAGAAAAATTTCGCCGCGTGAGGTGCGCATGAGCAGCAATGGATTGTTCGGGTTTTCCATTGCCTGCGTGGCAGTCGTCACGTCTGCCGTCGCCAGTGGCGTGAGCAGTAATAACAGAGCGGAGGCAATCAGTTTGAGCGAAAATTTCATCGGTGTTCCATGAGCATACCTGTGGGATCGTACCCGGGGGGCATAAAAGCCCGCTCGCGATCAACGTTAAATGTTCACCCGGATTGTAGGTCTCCCCCTCCCCACGATGCAATCCCGACAACGGTCAAGGGCGAGATCGCCTTGACGACGAGTCACACCCCATCAAGCCGCGCCAAATCCTCCGGCGTGTCGATATCCTGCAGGACTGCCGCGTCCGTAACAGGCAACACCCGCACGCGCTCACGATTGGCCCGCACCACGTCCCGTCCCCCCTTGTCGCCCTGCACGGCGCGCAATGCCGGGAAAAAGTCGCAGCCGAAGCCCACCGGATTGCCGACTTCACCCTCATATTGAGGCAGCAAGATCGTGTCGTGCTGCAGCGCGGCCAGCATCTGTGCGTAGGTGGCCGTGGCAATGAAGGGCATGTCACCCAAGCACACCAGACAGCCCGCCCAGTCCGGCAGATGTGCCATACCGAATGCCAGCGTGTGGCCCATGCCCAGATGAGAGTCGGGGCACTGAAGGACATCGATACAGACACTTTGATCAAGACTTCGCACGACTCGCTGGATTGCCAGTGGCACTTCGAGCAGGTCCGGGCGGGTGACGACAAGAATACGGGGTGTGGCAGCCACGATGCGCGTCAGCGTTTGTTCAAACACACTGCTGCCGTTGCGCAGGCGCGCCTGTAGCTTGATAGAACCGAAACGTCGGCTGAAGCCTGCGGCCAATAACAAAACCCCCGTCTCGTTGCCGAAGACAGGGGTTGTTGAAGGCGAGTGAGTAGAGGGCTGCTCAGTCATGACACCGCAAGGCTCGATAGCAGAGGGAAACTTATTCCCAGGCCTATTCCCAGGTCAGTGCGCCGCCAGTCTGATACTCGGTGACGCGCGTTTCGAAGAAGTTCTTCTCCTTGCGCAGGTCCATGATCTCAGACATCCACGGGAACGGGTTCTTGACGCCCTTGAACTGTTCCGGCAGGCCGATCTGCACCAGTCTGCGGTCGGCGATGAATTGCAGGTACTCTTCCATCATCACTGCATTCATGCCCAGCACGCCGCGCGGCATGGTGTCACGGGCGTATTCGATCTCCAGTTGAGTGGCCTGCAGAATCATCTGCGTGGCTTCCTCTTTCATCTTGTCGGTCCAGAGGCTGGGGTTCTCCAGCTTGATCTGGTTGATCATGTCGATGCCGAAGTTCAGGTGCATGGACTCATCGCGCAGGATGTACTGGAACTGCTCGGAGGTGCCGGTCATCTTGTTGCGGCGGCCCATGGACAGAATCTGGGTGAAGCCACAGTAGAAGAAGATGCCTTCCAGACAGCAGTAGAAGGCGATCAAATTCTTCAGCAGCGCCTGATCGTTCTCACGGGTGCCGGTGTTGAAGCTCGGATCACTCAATTCCTTGGTGTACTTCAGGCCCCAGGAGGCCTTCTTCGCCACGGAGGGAACTTCGTGGTACATGTTGAAAATCTCGCCCTCGTCCATGGCCAGTGACTCGATGCAGTACTGGTAAGCGTGAGTGTGAATCGCTTCCTCGAAAGCCTGACGCAGGATGTACTGGCGGCACTCGGGGTTGGTGATCAGGCGGTACACGGCCAGCACCAGATTGTTGGCGACCAGTGAGTCGGCGGTAGAGAAGAAGCCGAGGCTGCGTTTGACGATCAGGCGCTCGTCATCAGTCAGGCCAGTCTTGCCTTTCCACAACGCGATGTCCGCGTTCATGTTCACTTCCTGCGGCATCCAGTGGTTGGAGCAGCCGTCCAGGTACTTCTGCCAGGCCCAGTCATACTTGAAAGGCACCAGCTGATTGAGGTCGGCGCGGCAGTTGATCATGCGCTTGTCGTCGACTTTCACACGCTGGGCAGATTCTTCCAGTTCCTGCAGCCCGACGTTGATGTCGAGGGTCTCCAGAGACTGAATGGCTCTTTGCACCGGATCGGCGACGAAGGCTGTCTGCGGGCTGGCCGGAGCCGGGGCAACGCTCTGCGGCGCCACGGCAGGTGCCACTCGCTCCATGGCCGGAGCGGACACTGGTACCACCCGTTCCTGCACGGGGGCAGCGGCCAGTTCTTCTCTGGCGTGCGCTGCTGCGGCGGCAGAAGTGTCTCTTGTTGCAGATCCTTTCACCGAGCCGTTTTTTACTGAAGAGAGTGCGAAGGTGGTTTCCTCCGCTTCAAACTCGTCCCATGACAACATGCTTGTTCCCCTTTGAATTATGTATTGATGGCCCCGCATCCCGGGGCCATGCACTGACCTTTATTGACAGGCTTCGCAATCCGGATCATCAATCGAACACGCCTTCGGCACGTCCGCCGCGTCCGGCACCGTCTGGTTGGAGACGGCGTTCAGGCTGCTGCTGGAGATGGTTGATTTCTCCGTCGCAGTGGCGGCCAGTGCTCGCAGGTAATAGGTCGTCTTGAGTCCGCGCAGCCAGGCCATGCGGTAGGTGACGTCCAGTTTCTTGCCATTGGCGCCAGCCACGTAGAGGTTCAGCGACTGTGCCTGATCGATCCACTTCTGACGACGACTGGCCGCGTCCACCAGCCAGCGCGGTTCGACTTCGAACGCAGTCGCGTAGAGATCCTTGAGGTGCTGCGGAATGCGGTCGATGTTGCGCACGCTGCCGTCGTAGTACTTCAGGTCATTGACCATCACGCTGTCCCACAGATCCAGGGCCTTCAGATCGCGCACCAGGAAGGGGTTCACCACGGTGAATTCGCCCGACAGGTTCGATTTGACGTAGAGGTTCTGATAGGTCGGCTCGATGGACTGTGACACGCCACTGATGTTGGCAATTGTCGCCGTCGGCGCAATCGCCAGCACGTTGGAGTTACGCATGCCGACCGCTTTGATGCGTTCGCGCAACGTTTCCCAATCCAGCGTCTGGGTCATGTTGACGTCGAGGAACTCTTCGCCACGCTCGTGGCCCAGCATCTTCAGGGAGTCGATTGGCAGAATGCCGCGATCCCACAGCGAGCCTTTGAAGGTCTCATAGGCGCCGCGCTCGGCCGCCAGCTCGCTGGACGCCGCGATGGCGTAGTAGCTGATGGCTTCCATGGAGGTGTCGGCGAATTCCACGGCACGTTCGGAGGAGTAGGGCATCTTCAGCACATACAGCGCATCCTGGAAACCCATAATCCCCATGCCGATCGGGCGGTGCTTCAGGTTGGAGTTCTTCGCCTGTTCAACCGAGTAGTAGTTGATGTCGATGACGTTATCCAGCATGCGCACGGCGGTCTTGATGGTCTGCTTGAGTTTCTCGTGGTCCAGCCCGCTCTCGGTGACATGGTTGACCATGTTCACGGAGCCGAGGTTGCATACGGCCACTTCGTCTTTGCTGGTGTTCAGAGTGATCTCTGTGCACAGGTTGGACGAATGGATGGTGCCCACATGTTGCTGAGGCGAACGCACGTTGCAGCTGTCTTTGAACGTGATCCATGGGTGGCCAGTTTCGAACAGCATGGACAGCATCTTGCGCCACAGGTCTTTCGCCTTGAGAGTCTTGTAGACCTCGATCTTGCCGGCAATGGCCAGACGCTCGTACTCGCAATAGGCTTCTTCGAATGCGCGACCATGCAGGTCGTGCAGGTCAGGCACGTTGTTCGGGGAGAACAGTGTCCAGTCGCCATCTTCGAAGACGCGCTTCATGAACAGATCGGGAATCCAGTTCGCGGTGTTCATGTCGTGGGTGCGGCGACGGTCGTCACCAGTGTTCTTGCGTAGCTCCAGGAATTCCTCGATGTCGAGGTGCCAGGTCTCCAGATAGGCGCAGACCGCCCCCTTGCGCTTGCCACCCTGATTCACGGCGACGGCAGTGTCGTTGACCACTTTCAGGAAGGGCACGACGCCCTGTGAGGTGCCATTGGTGCCGGTGATGTGGGCACCGAGTGCGCGCACTGGCGTCCAGTCGTTACCCAGACCGCCTGCCCACTTGGAAAGCATGGCGTTGTCGCGGATCGCGCTGTAGATACCGAACAGATCGTCGGGCACAGTCGTCAGGAAGCACGATGACAGCTGTGGACGCAGCGTGCCGGAGTTGAACAGCTGTGGCGTCGAGGTCATGTAGTCGAAGCTGGAGATCAGGTTGTAGAACTCGATCGCACGCTCTTCACGATTTTCTTCGTTGGTGGCCAGACCCATCGCCACTCGCATGAAGAACACCTGGGGCAGCTCGAAGCGGGTTTCGCCACTGTGAATGAAGTAGCGGTCGTACAGTGTCTGCAGGCCGAGATAGGTGAACTGGTTGTCGCGATCTGCTTTCAGCGCCTCGCCCAGTACGTCCAGGTTGAATTCGAGCAGGTGCGGAGACAGCAGGCCGAGTTCGACACCTTTCTCGATGTAGGGGCGCAGTGTCATGGCGTAGCGATAGTGCATCTCGCCCTGTGTGGCGCTGTCGGCCAGACCCAGAAAGCCCAGTGCTTCGGAGCGCAAGGTGTCGAGCAGCAGGCGGGCGGTCACATAAGAGTAGTTGGGATCTTTCTCGACCATGGTGCGGGCTGTCATCACCGCAGAGGTGCGCACGTCCTGAATTCGCACGCCGGGGTAGAGGTTCTTGAGCGTGTCCTGGTAAATGGCGTCGGCGGAGACATTCTCCAGCCCTTCGCAGGCTTCGTCGATGACGGTGCGCAGACGCACGGTGTCGAGCGGGCCCTGAGTGCCGTCGGCATAGGTCACGGCAATCGCCGGGGTCAGGTCTTTCTCGCGGACGCGTTGGGTTTCACGCAGACGGGCGTGCTCGGCACGGTAGATCACGTAACTGCGCGCTACCTTGTGCTCGCCCGTACGCATCAGCGCCAGTTCGACCTGATCCTGAATGTCTTCGATATGAATGGTGCCGCCGGAAGGCATGCGGCGGAAGAAGATCGTGGAGATCTGCTGCGCGAGTCTGGTCACAGTCTCGTGCACACGCGAGGAGGCAGCAGCGGTGCCACCTTCTACGGCGAGATAAGCCTTGGTGATTGCCACGACGATTTTGGATTCGTCATAGCCGACTACCGCCCCATTGCGCTTGATGACCCGAATCTGGCCGGGGGCGATGGCGGAAGTAGCAGAGGCTTTGTGCTGAGTGCCTGATTGCGCCGAAGTGGACGTGCTGGTTTGACTATAGGGTTCGGTCTGCATGAGGTTCTCCATGATGTTTTTATGGTGGTTCGGTCGCCGGTTTGCTTGGCTTCTAATTACTGGAAAGTGTGTCTGCGCCTGCCGTTATCCCTGTGGGAATTAAGGGAAAACGTGTGTCCTGCAAGGCTGTTTCCGGAAACCGGAAATACGATCCAGATACTACATATAGGGGTTTTCAGGATCAGGAACACAATATAGTGCGCTACACAGGAGAGCGCAAGGGCTTTTTATGTGCACAGGGTGTGGATAAAGTGTGGATAGATTAATGAAAGTCAGTGCGCGACGCTGTAGCCCGCAGTTGTCCCGAAAGCCAGCAAGGAGGAGTCGCCCAGCACCCTCTGCAAACGGACGATGGAACTGCTCAGATCGCCGGAGGAAACCGGTCGGCAGAACAGGTAGCCCTGCAGGACATTGCACTGGTTCAGACGCAGGAAGTCGACTTGCTGATGGGTTTCGACGCCCTCGGCCACGACCTGCATGTTGAGTTTTTGTGCCATGGCGATGATCGCCGTGGTGATCGCCATGTGGCTGCGGTCTTCCGGCAGGTTGCAGATGAAGGAGCGGTCTACTTTCAACTTGTCCACCGGCAGGCGCGTGAGATAGCTCAGAGAGGAATAACCGGTGCCGAAATCGTCGATGGAGATAGTCAGCCCCAAATCCTTGAGCTGCTGCAGAATGACGATGGCCTGGTCGATGTTGTCCATCAGCATGCTCTCGGTGATCTCCAGCTCCAGCCAGCAGGCATCGAGGCTGGTTTCTTCGAGAATGCCTTTCACCATGCCGAGCAGATTATGGTCGCGGAACTGGCGTGCGGAGAGGTTGACCGCCACAGTCTGATTCCGGAAGCCCTCGGCTTGCAGCTTCTTGATTTGCAGACAGGCTTTGCGCAGCACGATAGCGCCCAGCTCCACGATCAAACCGGTATCTTCGGCCACGGGGATGAAACGATCCGGTGGAATCATGTCCACCTCGGCGTGCTGCCAGCGCACCAGTGCTTCGAACCCGCAGACGGTGTTGCGTAACAGATCCACTTGGGGCTGGAAATAGACCACGAAATTGTCGCGGGATACGGCCAGACGCAATTCGTTTTCCAAGGACATCCGGGCCACGGATTCGATGTTCATGTCGTCCGTGAAGAACTGGAAGTTGTTGCGCCCCTGATCCTTGGCCCGATACATCGCCAGGTCGGCATTCCGCATGAGGACGCTGGCGTTCATGCTGTCCTCGGGGGCTAGCGTAATACCGATACTGACGCTGACAATCACTTCCTGAGTAGTGAGCTGAACCGGTTGATTGAGTGCTTTGAGAATCTTTCCAGCTACCTGCGCGGCCGAGCGGGCGTCCCGCAGATTGGGCAGCAGGATAGTGAATTCGTCACCGCCCAAGCGGGCGACGATGTCTTCCTCTCGTACGCATTTCTTGATCCTGCGCGCCACGGTACATAGTAGTTCGTCACCGGCATCGTGGCCAAGGGTGTCATTAATGCGCTTGAACTGATCGAGGTCCAGAAACAGCAGCGCCATCATGTTCTTGTTGCGGCGTACGTGTTTGAGGCACTGATCGAGTCTATCCTTGAACAGGCGCCGATTCTCCAGCCCGGTCAGTGGATCGTAGAACGCCAGCTTCTCCATCTGCGCGTGAGTTTCGCGCTGCTCGCTGATGTCCTCGATGCCGAACACGATGTGGCCGAGTTCGCCCGTTTCGTTCCGAATCGGTGAGGCGGACACTGATTGCCAGAAGCGCTCGCCATTCTTGCGCGTGCTGGCCATTGAGGCTTCCCAGCTGAGACCGCCTTTCAGACAGTCGCCTAGCGTTCGGTTCTGGTCGTCGGTGATATGAGGCGCGTAGAGGATGTCGGCCCGCACTCCGACGACCTCGTCGTTGCTGTAACCGGTGATCTGCGTGTAGCGGGGATTGACGTACTCGATCACCCCGTTGCGGTCGGTGATCAACACCGCACTCTGGCTTTGCTCCACGGCGCTGGAGAGCGTGCGCATCGACTGTTCGACGAGGCGTTGTTCGGTGACGTCGCGGAAGTTGGCGACGATGCCGTTGACGCCGGCCACGGTCAGCATACTGGTGAATTCGCCCTCCATCGTTGACCACTGGCCGTCGTGACGGCGGCAGCGAAAGGCTCGAACATGGACAGGCAGGTTCATCTCGACGGTGCGGGCAATCGCATTGCTAATGTCGGCAAGGTCATCAGGATGGATGTAATCCTGCATGCGGCGCATCTGCGCTGCCGCTTCGCCAAGCAACAGAGCCAAGGACGGACTGGTATAACGATGACTGCCGTCAGGGTTGCAGATGACGGTAATGTTGTTGGTGTTTTCGGTAATGGCGCGGAAACGCTGTTCGTTCAGGGAACTGCGCTGGCGCAGAATCAGCACACTGCTCAGCACTGTGGCGGCCAGCATGAGGCCGATGCTGATAGCTTCGGAAAGCAGTATGGAGTCGCGACTGTTGTCGATGGCATTGCGATAGGTGAGCCAGATGGACAGGGCAACGGCGGCCAGCGCAGCGAAAAACACGAGAAGCAACAGGACGAAATGCAGTCTCCTGTCCGATCTGAGAGTTTCGCGCTTGCTCATGTCTGGGTCCGGTGGGTCGTTAGCAGTCAGGTCCGAATTCTATTCCTCACGCACTGTGCCTTGGACCTGACGCCCTCAACGACTCAGGAATTCCAGCAGCGCTTTCTTGGTGTGCAGACGATTCTCTGCCTCTTCCCAGACCACGGAGTGTGGTGCATCCAGAATGTCGGCTGTGACTTCCTCACCACGGTGTGCGGGCAGGCAATGCATGAAGAGGGCATCTGGTTTTGCCAGCGCCATCAGCTCGGCGTTCACTTGATAGCCAGCAAATTGCTGGATACGCAAGGCGCCTTCTTTTTCAAGCCCCATGGAAGTCCACACGTCTGTAGCAACAAGATCGGCATTTCTCACCGCTTCTTTAGGATCGCGGACAATGCGGACGCGCGCCTTGGTGCGTTGCATGAGCCAGGACTCCGGCTCGAACCCTTCCGGGCACGCGATAGCCAGTTCGAAATCGAACTGCTCGGCGGCATTGATATAGGATTGACACATGTTGTGACCGTCACCGACCCAGGCCACGCGCTTGCCCTTGATATCGCCACGGTGTTCGAAATAAGTCTGCATGTCGGCCAGAAGCTGACAAGGGTGGAAATCATCGCTCAGGGCGTTGATAACGGGCACTGTCGAGTGCTTGGCAAAGACTTCGAGCTTGGCATGATCGAAGGTGCGGATGGTGATGAAATCCACCATGCTCGATAGAACTCTGGCGGTGTCTTCAAGGGGTTCGCCACGCCCGAGCTGCGTATCACTGTTGGCGAGGAACAGACTGGAGCCGCCTAATTGCGTCATGGCCACTTCGAAGGCGACACGCGTGCGAGTGGAGGATTTTTCAAAAATCATCGCCAGCGTTTTGTGTTTCAGCGGATCTGAACTCAATGAGGGGCTGTGCTTCAAAGCGATGGCGCGCTGGATGATCGCGTGCAACTCCTCTTTGCTGAAGTCCATCAATGTCAAAAAATGTCGGGTAGCCATGGCTAAGTTTTCTTGGGTTGTACTCTTGGGTTGTACTTTTGGTTATGTTCCAGTCGTCTGTGCTGCCGACGCTGCAATAGCACGCAGAGTCGCGGACCGAAAGATCCCGGCCGTCGATCGTCAACACGCAAAGAGGAACGGAAAATTTACGCGCGCGAGCGTGGAAGAAACACGGTCGCGGACGCAGATGAATGGTTCGGATTGCCTCGATGATCAAATCTCAAAGAGTAGCAATCGCTACCCCTGATCGAGCCTGTATCTTATATTACTTTGTACAGGCGAGGCAATTCCCGGCATTTTGTGCGTGAATGTGTAGTAAAAATTGCTGTCGCATTGGTGTAGAATGCCGCCTCGCTGTGCAAGTTCGAGGCTCGTTTTCACGAGCAGGCAGAGCTGACAATTCCCCCAAGATGAGCCGGAAAAATTATGAGCATTGAAGACACTATTAAAGATCAGATCAGTTCCAACACCATTTTGCTGTACATGAAAGGCAGTCCTGATCAGCCACAATGTGGTTTTTCTGCACAGACCGTGCGTTGCCTGATGTCCTGCGGCAAACGCTTTGCCTACGTCGACATTCTCGCCAATCCAGAGATTCGTGCCACGTTGCCGTTGATCGCGAACTGGCCGACTTTTCCGCAATTGTATGTGGATGGTGAGCTGATCGGCGGCTGCGATATCGTGACCGATCTGTTCGAGAGTGGTGAGTTGCAGAAGATTGTGGATGGTGCAGGGCAGCAGGCTGCCGCGCAGTAATTAGGTATCGATTGTCGGTCGCCTGCGGGGCATTTATACCCTTTGGGTAGGCTCTTACAGATGTGGGTCGCCTGCAGGGCAGGCTCATACAGGCTCAGTGTAGGA
>JAZKJF010000010.1:38997-71994 GCA_040384465.1 Pseudomonadota bacterium
CCCTGCAGGCGACCTGCCTGACCCTTCTACTGTCCTACCGTTTCAATTCCCCGGCCATCCCCCCATCGCCTTCCACTTGTTCACAATCCCGCAGAACAGCTGTGCGGTTTTCTCTGCATCGTATTTTGCCGAGTGTGCCTCGCTGTTGCTGAATTCCATACCGGCGGCTTCACAAGCGCGAGCGAGCACCGTCTGACCATAGGCCAGACCACTGAGCGTCGCGGTATCGAAACTTGAAAAAGGATGGAATGGATTGCGCTTCAGCGCATGCCGATCCGTTGCTGCGTTGATGAAACCGTGATCGAAGTGGGCGTTGTGAGCGACCAGAATCGCACGCTTGCACTGATTGGTTTTCAGCGCTGAACGGATGATGCGGAACATATCTTCGAAGACATCCTTCTCGGCACGTGCGATACGCAGAGGATGGTAAGGATCAATGCCAGTGAATTTGAGAGCGGCGTCTTCGATGTTTGATCCCGCGAACGGAATCACTCGTTGGAAAAAAGTCTGCTCCACGCCCAGCAAGCCTTTTTCATTGAACCCGAGAATGACGGCGCTGATTTCCAGAATGGCATCCGTCTTGGCATTGAATCCGCCACATTCGATATCCACGACTACGGGCAGGTAGCCACGAAAGCGTGCCGACATCGGCGTTTCCAACATTTGTTCTTCGTCGTCATAACTCATGCGCTGAACCCCGCTACCTGCCATTGAATTGTCTCGCCTGCACGCAAGGGAATCACTCGTTCGTTGCCAAAGGCATAGTCTGCCGGTGCCGACCAGCTGGACCGTTCCAGGATGATGCGGCGGGTGTTGTGGGGCAAACCGTAGAAATCCGGGCCGTGGCAACTGGCAAATCCTTCCAGCCGGTCGAGTGCACCGGCCTCTTCAAATACTTCCGCGTAAAGCTCCAGTGCCGCGTGAGCGGTGAAGCAACCCGCACAACCACAGGGGTGTTCCTTGAGATGGCGTGCATGGGGGGCGGAGTCGGTGCCCAGGAAAAAGCGAGTACTGCCACTGGTCACCGCGTCGATCAGCGCCTGCTGATGCGTATTGCGCTTGAGAATCGGCAGGCAGTAGAGATGCGGGCGGATACCACCGGCCAGCATATGGCTGCGGTTATAAAGGAGGTGATGTGCAGTCACCGTGGCCGCAATATGGGCACTCGCACTTTTCACGAAGTCGACGGCATGGCTCGTGGTGATATGTTCCAGCACCACCTTCAGTGTCGGATAGCGTGCAGTCAAGGGCGCCAGAACGGTGTCGATAAAGACTTTCTCACGATCGAAAATATCCACGCTCGCATCGGTGACCTCGCCATGGATCAGCAGCGGCATGCCAAGGGCGGCCATAGCCTCGAGGACGGGATAAACCTTCTCGATTCCGGTCACGCCGTTCTCGGAATTGGTGGTAGCGCCCGCAGGGTAGTACTTCACTGCCACTACATGAGCACTGCTTTTGGCCGTGCTGATTTCCTGCGGCGTCATGGCATCGGTGAGATAGAGCGTCATCAAGGGGTCGAACTGCACTCGCTCCGGCACGGCGGCCAGAATGCGCTGGCGATAGGCCAGGGCAGAGGCCGTGTTGATGACGGGCGGCTTCAGGTTAGGCATGACGATGGCGCGAGCAAACTGGCGGGCAGTGGCTGCCACTGTGTGTGGCAAAGAGTCACCATCGCGCAGATGAACGTGCCAGTCGTCGGGTTGTATCAGAGTTATTTTCTTCATGCGGGATTGCTTGCCTTGTGCTGCGAGATTCCGCTGAGGAATCCGATAAAGTTTTCAGATGCGCTGCCGATGTTTGACTACTGAGGCACTGTCACTTGTGTGCCTGGGCTTTTCAGATGCGGGTTAATGCTTGAACCAGATGCAGAGTATGAAAAACAGGCTGAAGTTTACCTTATCTTTCCTGAGTTTGCTCCCTGTGCCTTGGGCTTATGCCGAGGGGCCGGTCTATGCTGCGGGTTTTGGTGTGGCGAAATGGCAGGTGGAAGGGTCAGTGTTCGAATGCAGCATCATCCAGAAAATTCCCAATTACGGTGAAGCTGTGTTCTACCGACAGGCCGGAGAGGCGGTGATCTTTCATTTGAAAGCCATCGAGAGTGAAATGGCGGCCGGTCAAGCCTTGCTCAGTTCTGTGCCCCCTTCCTGGAAGCAGGGCCTGCCGCAGAAGGAGATCGCCTATGTGGAGGTGTCGCGCAGCAATCGCCCCGTGAGCCTGGACGCCACCAACACCCGCGTGGTGATGTCTGAATTATTCAAAGGCATGATGCCGACGTTGACGCGCAAGGCCTGGTACAGCGATGACAAGTCAATTCGCGTCGCCGTCTCCCCGGTGAATTTTCAGGGCGCTTACGCACTCTATCAAGACTGCGTGCTCGATCTGCTGCCTGCGAATTTCTCACAGCTGGAGCGCTCGTCAGTGTTCTGGCGTGAAGGTCAGATGACGCTTGATGCCCGGGGGCGCGAGTTACTGGACAACATGGTTGCCTATCTGCGCGCTGACCCGAGCGTGTACTCCATCCAGATCAATGGCTTCACGGATACCGCTGGTCTTAGTGGGGATAACCTGGAAAGTTCGCGTCTGCGGGCCTTCGAGGTCCACAATTATCTGGTCAGTCAGGGGGTCAACGAGGCCATGCTGGAGACGCGTTACTTCGGCGAGACGGAAGATTTCCTGATTGTCCGCAACGAACGCAACGCTGCCGATCGTGACCGCAATCGCCGCGTTACCTTGCTGTTGCGGCGCGATTAAACCAGCGCTGGCGCACGACCTGCCCCCGTCGAAATTCACTGACGATCCCTGTACAATGCCCGCTCTTCAAAATTTCCCCCTCTCTTGAATGTACTGAAAGTGCAAGGAGTCCTTGATGTCTGCCATCAAAAAAGTCGTGCTCGCTTATTCCGGCGGTCTCGATACCTCCGTCATCGCCAAGTGGCTGATGGAAACCTATCAATGCGAAGTCGTGACCTTTACCGCCGATCTTGGGCAGGGTGAAGAGCTGGAGCCAGCGCGTGCGAAAGCGCAGGCCATGGGCATCAAGGAAATCTACATCGACGATCTGCGTGAAGAATTTGTGCGCGATTTCGTGTTCCCGATGTTCCGCGCCAACACAATTTACGAAGGCGAATATCTGCTCGGGACTTCCATCGCCCGTCCGCTGATCGCCAAGCGTCTGATCGAGATTGCCAACGAAACCGGTGCCGATGCTATCTCTCATGGCGCGACTGGCAAGGGCAACGATCAAGTGCGTTTCGAACTCGGTGCCTATGCGCTCAAGCCCGGCGTCAAGGTAATTGCGCCCTGGCGTGAATGGGACCTGACCTCTCGCGATACGCTGATGGCCTATTGCGAGAAGCACGGCATTTCTGTCGAGAAAAAGCGCGGTACCAAGTCGCCCTATTCAATGGACGCCAACCTGCTGCACATTTCTTATGAAGGCGATCTGCTGGAAGACCCGCGCTCCGAACCGGAAGAAGACATGTGGTTGTGGACTGTGTCCCCTGAAGATGCACCGGATACTCCGACCTACATCGATCTGGAATACGTGAAAGGCGACATCGTGGCGATCAATGGTGAAAAGATGTCACCGGCTACCATCCTTGCCACCCTGAACAAGATTGCCGGTGCCAACGGCATCGGCCGTCTGGATCTGGTCGAGAACCGTTACGTGGGCATGAAGTCACGTGGGTGCTACGAGACTCCCGGCGGCACCGTGATGTTGAAGGCGCACCGTGCTATCGAATCGCTGACACTGGATCGCGAAATCGCGCACCTGAAAGATGAGTTGATGCCGCGTTATGCGTCGCTGATTTACAACGGTTACTGGTGGTCGCCAGAGCGTCTGGCGTTGCAGCAGATGATCGATTATTCGCAGCAGTTCGTGAACGGTAAGGTGCGTTTGAAGTTGTACAAGGGCAACGTGATTCTGGCGGGGCGTGAGTCGGCAGATTCGTTGTTCGACATGAAGATCGCAACCTTCGAAGATGATGCCGGTGCTTACAATCAGGCAGATGCTGGTGGATTCATCAAGCTCAACGCTTTGCGTATGAGAATTGCGGCTAACAAAGGGCGCAAGTTTAGTTGATTGTTTTTGTGTTCTTCGTGTGCCGAGTTGAGGTGCGGGGGGCCTGATTGCCGGACACGCCCGTGAACCCATCCATGGGGGGCTCGGGTGCCGCCAACCCTGGCGGCACACGGTCCGGCAATCAGGCCCCCCGCACCTCAACTCTACCTTCTGTAGTACGTCCGAAAACCTCAGATACTTTCACGAAATCGAAGCTGCAGACGCTGCAGCTTCCCTCACTTCCAATATGTGGCACACACCCATCGCTGCGAATTAGCAGAGACGTGCAGGAGTGGGTTGGTGGTGCGGGTGGCGGTGACCGTTGAGCGCCATGGATGGCGCGAACCGAGCCCCCCACGGATGGGTTCACGGGCGTGTCACCGCTACCCGTACCGCCAACCCACTCTAACCACATATCACTCTTCAGTTTTTTCAGAAAAATCGCAAAGATCTTCGATCAAGCATGATCCACATTTGGGTTTGCGCGCCACGCAGGTGTAGCGGCCGTGCAGGATCAGCCAGTGATGCGCATCCAGGAGGTAGTCGCGCGGCACGAACTTAAGCAGATTTTTTTCGACTTCGAGTACGTTCTTGCCTGGCGCCAACCCCGTGCGATTCGACACGCGAAAGATGTGCGTATCCACCGCCATCGCCAGTTGACGGAACGCTGTGTTCAGTACCACATTTGCTGTCTTGCGTCCGACTCCAGGCAACGCCTCCAGCGCTTCGCGCTCAGCGGGGACTTGCGAGTTGTGTCGCTCGATCAGCGCGGCGCAGGTCTTGATCACGTTCTCAGCTTTGGTGTTAAACAAACCAATCGTTTTTATATGGCGCTTCAGCCCATCGACGCCGAGCGCCAGCATGGTCTCCGGCGTATTCGCAACTTTGTAGAGTTCGCGGGTGGCTTTGTTGACACTGACATCGGTGGCTTGTGCGGAAAGAATTACCGCGATCAACAATTCGAAAGTGGATGCGAATTCCAGCTCGGTGGTGGGATTGGGGTTCTCCGCGTGTAAGCGTCGGAATATTTCTGCACGTTTGAGTTTGTTCATGGCTCTTCGGCTCGACGCAAGGCGTCCTTGCGTGCCTTCGCCCGCAGCACGGCAGCTTCGATTTCCACCCGAGCTTTTACGGGGTCCAGTAGCGGCGTTGCGGGATGCACGGCGGCGGCAACGACGGGTCCTTCACTGTACAGATCGGCACAACTGACCGCTTTGGCGACGATGGTCGAGGAGACGGGAAGTGGAAAGGCTGCATCATCAGCGTCGCCGATCCCGCGTTCGTGAGAGGGCGCCCATTCCATGACATTGGGGGCAAGTGATGCACTCGCGGTTGCCGTCTCGTTGCGGACTTCCTGGCGCCGGGCCTGCTGCGCTGCGCGCACACTGACAAGCCTTTGTTCGCGAAACTCATAGCGCTGGCGCCAGTGGTTGGAACGCTGGCGTCGAGCGAGAGTCTCGTGGTCCGATCCGGCACTGGCAGCGGACACTGACGCAAGCAGTGGCAGTGTCAGCAGTGCTGAAGGGACAGCAGAGACTGGCAGCATGTCGATGCAGTCCACGGGGCAGGGGTCCACGCACAAGTCACATCCGGTACACTCGGCGACGATGACGGTATGCATCTGTTTGGCGGCACCGAGGATGGCGTCGACTGGGCAGGCTTGAATACACTTGGTGCAGCCGATGCATTCGGCTTCACGAATCCAGGCGATACGGCGCTCACTCTCGACGCCGTTTTCGGGGTCCAGTGGCAGCACTTCCCGGTTCAGCAGTGTCGCTAGCTCGCGAATGGTGGCGCCGCCGCCGGGAGGGCAGCGGTTGAGTGCTTCACCAGCGGCAATGGCTTCCGCATAGGGGCGACAGCCATTGTGTCCGCACTGGCCACACTGCGTCTGGGGCAGCAGGTCGTTGATAAGCTCGACCAGAGAGATGCTGGCAACAGGCATTACGACATCAACAGATTCAGCCACTTGCTGGAGTTTTCCGAGGAAGGTAAAGGAGGCGCGATTCTAGCACAGGCTCATCTGCAGCCGCAGGGTTGAGAGGAAGGGCTCTGACCAAGAGTCCGGACCAAGACGTCAGAATTCGCGGGTAATGAAATCCAGCATCTGGTCAAGCACAGCATTCATGTGCTGATAGGTCGACAGCGGCTCGGCGCGGATATCTTGCTCTGACTGTACATGCGGGCTGCTCTGCGCGGCTTCCAGCTCCTCGCGACAGTGAGTCAGGATGGCATCGGCGCTGTCCGGTGTGGTCTCCAAGTGACATTGCAAACCGAGCACCCGTGTCCCAATCTGGAAGACCTGCAACGCGCAGGCGGCACTGCCAGCCAACCGCGTCGCATCCTCCGGCAACGTGAAAGTCTCGCCATGCCAATGGAATACACGCGTGCTTTCGGGCAGCTGGAAGAGACGTTTGTCCTCTCTGCCATGGGAGACTACTGGCCGTGCAACGATGTCAAACCAGCCGATTTCCTTGTGCAGTCCCGGATAGACTCGTGCCCCCAAGGCACTTGCGATCAACTGAGAACCGAGGCAGATGCCGATCACTGCCTTGCCCGCCGCAATCGCCTCGGCAATGAAGCGCTTCTCGTCGCGTAACCAGGGCAGGGTAGCTTCGTCATTGACACTCATGGGGCCGCCCATGATGACGAGCAGGTCCACTTCGTTCAGTGCGGGGATGGCATCATTGGCGTAGAACCGGGTGAGCCCGACCTGGGCATTCTTTGCCTCCAACCAGGAGGCAATGCTGCCGGGGCCTTCAAAAGGTACGTGCTGAAAAATATGCGCTTTCATGATGACCTTCAGGGATTTGTCCGTGCCAGCACACTGCGGCGGCGGCCATAGAACCAGTACACGCCAATGCCGATCAATGCCCAGCCGATGAACAGTTGAATGGTATACAGCCCCAGACTGATGAACAGCAACGCACAGCCAGAGACCGCCAGCGGGCCGACGACCCAGATCATTGGCGTGCGGAAAGGACGGCGGCGTTCCGGTTCGCGTCGACGCAGCACCATGACGCCGACACCGACCATGAAGAACGCAAACAGCGTCCCCGAGTTTGTCAGGTCAGCCAGCATGCCGACCGGGAACATCGCCGCGAAGAACGACACCGCCAACCCTGTCACCAAGGTCACGACGTGTGGTGTCTGCAGACGCGGGTGAACGCGCGACAACACTTCCGGCAACAGACCGTCACGGGACATGGTGAAGAGGACGCGCGTCTGCCCATACATCATCATGAGGATGACCGAGGGCAGGGCGACGACCGCTGCTGCCGCGACCCAGTTACCCATGGCACCAAAGCCCAGTTCGCGCAGAATGAATGCCAGCGGCTCCCGGGACTGGGAAAGTATGCCACCGGGCTGCGCACCGACTGAGCCGACCGCTGCAAACGCGACCAGCAAATAGAAGACGGTACACACACCCAATGACCCGATCAGGCCGATAGGGATATTGCGATCCGGGTTCTTGGTTTCCTCCGCTGCAGTGGACACCGCATCGAAGCCGATGAAGGCGAAGAAGATCGAGGCCGCGGCGCCCAGCACCCCGATGCCGGAAAGCGGAGTTCCCCAGCCGTTGGGCAGCAGTGGCACGAAGTTGTTCATATCTACCGCTGGCATGGCCAGCACGATGAAAGCAGTCAGCGCAGTGATTTTGACCAATACCAGAATCGTGGTCAGACGTGCGCTGGCGGTGGTGCCGATCAGGAGCATCAAGGTGATGAACAGGGCGATCAGAAAGGCCAGCAGATTGAAGCCGCCAGACGCTTCAGTACCATTGGGCAGCGTGACGGTATCGGCAGGCCCGGCGGTCAGTGCCAGCGGCAAGCCCCAGCCATTGATCTCCAGAAAGCCGTTGATGTAGCCCGCCCAGCCCACCGAGACCGCACCGGCTGCCACAGCGTATTCGAGGATGAGTGCCCAGCCGACCATCCAGGCGATCCACTCTCCCAGCACGGCGTAGGAATAGGTGTAGGCAGAGCCGGACACCGGCACCATGGACGCAATCTCGGCGTAGATCAGTGCGGTCAGGAAGCACACAACGCCTGCGATGACGAAGGATATGAGCATCCCGGGTCCGGCTTTCTCTGCCGCGATGGAGGTCAGCACGAAGATCCCGGTTCCGATTACAGCGCCAATACCCAGCATCGTCAGATCAAAAGCGCCCAGCGAGCGTTTGAGCGAGCGCTTTTCCGCAGCAGCCATAATGTCGTTCAACGGTTTGACGCGCCAACCCATGCTCTTCTCCTTCCACTCATTATTGTTGTTGCCGTGACGGCTTTTGCCGGATTAAAACACGGCTGCCCCCGGAAAATCACGCGATCTATGGTCTGCGGTAGACGAGGAGAGGGCCGCGTGGCTGAATTACCCGCTGGCATGGAGTATTATCTGCGCCCTTGAGAGTGCCCCCACAATCGCGATAACGGTGATCAGCATGAAGAAATGGCAGTGTTTGGTATGTGAGTTTGTCTACGACGAAGCCCTCGGCGACCCCGATGGCGGCATCGCCCCCGGCACCCGCTGGGAAGATGTCCCCGAAGACTGGTGCTGCCCGGTGTGCGGCGTCGGCAAGGAAGACTTCGAGATGGTAGAGATCTAACCGGTCGCTCTGTGCGCTGTTGCTGCCCCGGGCCGCTCCCTGTACGAGCCTGCCCTGCAGGCGACCGGATTCCGCAAAGAGCATTCGCCAGCAGGGCTGGCTCCTACATAAATTCCCGAGACAGATTCGGAAAAAGGATTTCAAAAAAGGATTCAAAAAGTGCAACAAACTACCCGCAAGCCCCGCCGCATCCTCGTCACCAGCGCGCTGCCCTACGCCAACGGCCCCATCCACCTGGGCCACATCATGGAAGTGGTGCAGACCGACATCTGGGTGCGCTTCCAGCAACTGCGCGGCGAAGACTGCGTGTACGTCTGTGCCGACGACACCCACGGCACGGCGATCATGCTGCGCGCCGAGAGCGAGGGCATCACGCCGGAGGCTTTGATCGCCCGCGTGCAGGCGGAACACGAGCGCGACTACGCGGGTTTCAACATCGGTTTTAACCAGTACCACTCCACCCATTCGCCCGAGAACAAGACTTTGGCGCAGGCGCTGTATCTCAAGCTGAAGGCCAACGGCCACATCAGCCGCCGCAGCATCAGCCAGCTTTTCGACCCGGAGAAGAACCTGTTCCTGGCCGACCGCTTCATCAAGGGAACCTGCCCGAAGTGCAAGACGCCGGATCAATACGGCGACAACTGCGAATCCTGCAACGCCACCTACAGCCCGGCCGACCTGATCGACCCGCGCTCCACACTCTCCGGCGCCACGCCCGTGCTGCGGGATTCCGAACACTTCTTCTTCACGCTGCCCGTGTTTACCGACATGCTGAAGACGTGGACCCGCAGTGGCACGCTGCAGGAGCAGGTGGCCAACAAGCTGAGCGAGTGGCTGGAAGGCGGGCTGCAGGAATGGGACATCAGCCGCGACGCGCCTTACTTCGGCTTCGAGATTCCCGGCGAACCCGGCAAATATTTCTACGTCTGGCTGGATGCCCCGGTTGGCTACATGGCCAGCTTCGAGGCCTTCTGCAAGCGCAGTGGCTACAACTTCGACGACTACTGGAAACCCGGCAGCGACACCGAGCTGTATCACTTCATCGGCAAGGACATCGTCAATTTCCACACCCTGTTCTGGCCGGCCATGCTCAGCAGCGTCGGCTTCCGCACGCCCACCGGCGTGTTCGTGCACGGCTTCGTCACCATCAACGGCCAGAAGATGTCCAAGTCCCGTGGCACCTTCATCAACGCGCGTGACTACCTCGACCACCTCGACTCCGAGTACCTGCGCTACTACTACGCCGCTAAACTCTCTGCAGCGGTGGACGACCTCGATCTCAATCTCGACGATTTTGTGGCACGGGTGAATTCCGATCTGGTCGGCAAGGTCGTCAACATCGCCAGCCGCTGCGCGGGCTTCATCACCAAAGGCTTCGACGGCATGCTGTCCGCCACTTGCAGCGAACCCGAGCTGGTCGCCGAATTCCAGGCCGCTAAGGACGAGATCGCCGCCCACTACGAGGCACGCGAATTCAGCAAGGCGCTGCGCCAGATCATGACGCTGGCCGACAAAGCCAACCAGTACATCGCCGACAAGGCGCCATGGACTCTGGCCAAGACCGACAAGCAATCCCCCGAGGTGCAGGCCATCTGCAGCACCGGGCTCAACCTGTTCCGCCTGCTCATCGCCTACCTCAAGCCGGTGCTCCCCGCCATGGCCCAGAACGTCGAGCGCTTCCTCGCCATCGAGCCGCTGCGCTTCGATAGCATTGACACGCTGCTGCTCGGCCACCGCATCGGCACCTTCGAGCCTCTGATCACCCGCGTCGACCCGGCCAAAATCGAAGCCATGATGGCCGCTGTTGCTGCTTCCGCCTCTGTAGGAGCCAGCCCTGCTGGCGACTCTGTGGGAGCGGGCCAGCCCGCGATAATTACTCCCTTAACCACCGACCCCATCGCCCCAGAAATCGACTACGCCGCCTTCGCTAAAGTCGACCTGCGCATCGCGCGCATCCTCAACGCCGAACACGTTGAAGGCGCCGAGAAGCTCCTCAAGCTCTCTCTCGACCTGGGCCTGGACGCCAACGGCAAACCCGAACTGCGCACCGTCTTCTCCGGCATCAAGTCCGCCTACCAGCCCGAAACCCTGGTCGGCCGCCTGACCGTCATGGTCGCCAACCTTGCCCCGCGCAAGATGAAGTTCGGCATGTCCGAAGGCATGGTCTTGGCCGCCGGGCCAGGCGGCAAAGACATCTGGTTGCTGGAGCCAGACAGCGGTGCCCAGCCGGGCATGCGGGTGGTGTAAACACACGGACCACTGCAAGTTTGAGGAGGAGACAGAACATGACAGCCGCGACCCGTTTGCTACTGACAGTTCTGTTTCTCTCCACCCCCGCACTCCCTCTGCACGCCCAAGACGCAGTCGCCGTGCTGCGCACTCCCATCACTCCTAACACAGTACATCCGGCCGTTGCGCTGGAGCAGCGCATCATCGGCCACATCGACGCTCTCGGCATCACCGGCGAGCAGGAGCCACCGTTTCGTGTCGCCATGCAGGTGGTTGTCGAGCTTGAGGCGGAGGTTGGCGGCTCGGTCACCACAGAAGAATTGTTGAACCGCATTGTGGAGATTGTGGCGAAGGTGCTGTATCCGACGCAGGTGGAAGGGTTTCGGGAGAGGGAGTTGGAACGGATGATGGGTGTGTGGGAGAGGTGAGTGGTTTGCTTGAGGTATAGTTCCTTCATCGTATCGCTTAACGATGCCGTTGTTTTTGTGGGGGCTTCAGGGGTAGACTCCGGCCGAGGTTGGTGAAAGGCGTGCAGGCACGGAATGTTGGATGGGTGTGCTTGCGCGGCTTTTCAAATAGGTGTGCATGCACACTATTCACAGGTTATATTTCTTGGAAGCATAGATGAAGGTATTCATTAGTCATACCAGTGAAGATTCTCAAATAGCCAATAATATTAGAAATTATTTGGCACACAGAGATATTGAAGTCTTTGATGATAAGACTGATATTTCAATGGGCTCAAATCTAGCCTCCTCAATCAATGAGGCCATTGGTTCCTCCGATGCCGTGCTATTCGTCATTTCAAAAAACACTGACAAAAGCAGGTGGATTCATCAAGAGATGTCAATTGCACTCAACAATAAGTTAAAAGGAAAAGAAGTTAAATTAATCCCAATTGTTGTTGAGAAAAACACCGAAATCCCCTTTTTCTTAAAAGACTACCTGTATTTAGATATTTCCAAAGGACAAGATTTTGAATCAGGAATGTCAAAGATTGTAAAAAGTCTGGCAAGCGACCAAAAAACATCTATCAAGCAAGACCTTGAAACAAAGGTCGAGAACATTGAAATTGAGAAGAAACTTCTTATGCTCAAAAGCCTTGAGTATGTGGAATATAAGAAATTTCGTTCTCGACAAATGTTCTTTATTACTATGATAGCGACGTTGATTTCCTCCATTGCCGCCTCGGTAGGTCTTCTGGGTTGGGTCGCAAATATTGAATACTCTAATTTCGAATGGATTCTCGCATTCCTTGTTGGCGCTGTAGCATCAATGGTGGGTTCGCTGCTGTATATGAGAAAGGAGCAACCACACAAAGATGAAGTATTAAGAAAAATCGAAGAACTCCATGCTACTTTAAAAGATATGGAGGCTCGGCATGACAAGTAATGAAGAGCTGAACCCTGTAATCTTAGAAAGAGCATCAGAGCAACTCAGGCAAGAAAGAGAAACATTTGATCAAGCTAAGTCGCATGATCAATGGTGGTTTATTTTGCGATTGGCTATGGGGTTTTCCTCAATAGTTCTGCTCGTAGCGGTAATGGTTGTTTCGGTTTTCATTCTGTTTAACAACACAGAATTTCCAGAGGCCGTAGTAACCGCAGCAGGAGCAGCGTTATTTGTAGATGTATTGGGCATGTTGATTGGCGTATGGAAAATTGCTCTTAATCCGAACACGGTCTCTAAACTGCAACCAACGACGCAATCATCAATTCCAGATGTGGCGCCATGACGACGAAATATAACAAGTCAATGAACTTCGCGCCTTTCAGGCGCCGGACGCAGCAAAGCTGCGCCGGTTATTGAATCGTTATTACTCCTGAGCACATAAGGTGATAGCGTTCGAATACGGTTACAAAATATTTGAGGCGGAAGGCGAAGAGCTTATGGGGCACTATGAGCTGGCAATTAGCTGGCTAGATTCGCTGGGCCTGCCATATTCAAAAACTAGATTCGGTGGTTACAGGAAAGCAATTTATGATTTTGAGCGTCGACTAACAACCGACACTGAAGAGGAATTTCAGAGGACGTTTTATCAGTTTCTAAATGCCCACTCCGAAATTGTAGAAATCATCAGAATTTACAATGATCTTCATAAGTTCAACTTTTCTGATTACATCGACCAATTGAGAAAAGTTACTGGAGGTCAAGGATTTAGAAACGGCTCAGCCAAAGATCAGTCAAGGGACTTTGCTTTTGAATTAACTATGGCTGCAAGGTTTGTTCGTGGTGGTTTTGCTATTACATTGAACAACCAAGCTGATGTCATTGCAAAACGAGAAGATACTCCAAAAATCTACGTTGAATGCAAGAGAATAAAATCAGGGTCGAAAATATCAAAGAACATTAGTAAGGCGAACAGCCAACTAAAGAAAAGGCTAAGCTTGGATTTATCCAATAAATCGAGAGGGTTCGTTGCAATAAATGTTAATGATGTAGTTAATCCAAAAAACACCATGCTGATTGTTCCCTCGGCAGCGATACTGCAAGAATACAATTCGGAAAACTTAGATAAGTTCGCATTAGATAACGAAGATAATTTCAAGGCTGGAAAGTTTAGCAAGTGCTTAGGTGTGTTCTGTGAACAGACGGATCAGGCCTACCTTCATGAAACAGAGCGCCCAACAATAGCGAATTGCCGAGGGGTAAAGTTCTATATGTATACATATAGCGCCAGTAACGATGAATTGATTGTAAATCTAGCTGCTAGCCTTTCGAATCAGCACATTCGTGGGCAGTAGCAATAACAAGCGACTGTGATCCCAACTTAGCAGTTATGTTGGGTTCAGATCATCCAGTACTCATTTATAAATAATTACTCAGCCTCTTTTCCTCATCTGTGTCGATTTTCGGCCTACCTGTTCGACAGATTGGGAGGGTTGCCGCTCCGTCGGAGTGCATGGCCTACTCAAATCACCAAGGAGCACCATATGAAGAACTTTCTGGCCGTTTTTACAGGCACGGCTGAAAAAATGGAAAAATCAGGATGGAACGCAATGAACGAGCCGGAGCGCGAAGAACGAACACAGGCGGGCATGAAAGCGTGGGGAGCCTGGGCGCACAACAACGAAAAGCAAATCGTGGTGTCGGGTGGCCCAATCGGAAAGACTCAGCGCGTATCGACGGCTGGTGTGGAGAGAGCTCAAAACAACATTTGCGGCTACGTTGTGGTTGCAGCGGAGTCCCACGAGGCGGCATCCCGGTTGTTCGAGGGTCATCCTCATTTCGCCATATTCCCTGGTGAGGCCGTCGAGGTGATGGAGTGCTTGCCAGTGCCCGGTGCATAGCGCAGGGGAGGCAGAAGTGAAGAACGTTTTTATAATACTGCTTGTCGTCGGTGGCATTTATTTTGGATTCGGACAGGCACCCGTAGAGGCGCCAGTTGAATCCGTCCCGACGTCAGGAACCGTCCGTACTTCTGCAGCGGAGTCTTTATCGGCCCTCGGCGGATTTGATCAGCAGGACGCGGGTCGTCAAGTCCAGGGAGATGGTGTCGTGACGCAAATACTTGAGGATGACAACAACGGCAGTCGCCATCAGCGCTTTATCCTGAGATTGAATTCTGGGCAAACATTACTTGTCGCACACAATATCGACCTCGCTCCACGCATCAGTGCAATTGCAGTGGGTGATTCTGTTGAGTTCAACGGCGAGTACGAATGGAACGACCTCGGCGGCGTAGTGCATTGGACGCATCACGATCCGGCAGGTCGTCACGTTGCTGGCTGGCTTAAACACGGGGGCCGAACCTTTCAGTGACCCAGCCGCGTTATCCAGCCTAGATCTGCATAATCTACCTGCGCAGTAAATCTCCCGACCCGTTGTCGTCCACTCTAAAATCCCTGAAAATTCCAGTTGCGCAACCAATTTGTTGCAGATATATTTGCAACCATCTAGTTGCGCAAAGAGGTGATCCCATGAACCGCGACATATTCCAAGCCATTGCCGACCCCACGCGAAGGGCGATTCTGGTGTTAATCGCCGCCACGGCCATGACCCCCAACGCCATTGCCGATCAATTTGATATTTCCCGCCAAGCAACCTCAAAGCACATTCAGGTGCTGATGGAATGCGGCGCAGTGGAGCAGGAGAGGGCGGGGCGGGAAATCTATTACAAAGTGAATCTGGAAAAAATGAGTGAAATTGATATGTGGCTCGAACAGTTCCGAAAATTGTGGGAAGCCCGCTATCACAATCTTGATAACCTGCTGGCGAATCTGAATGGAGAGAAAAAATGAACCCAACCCTGCAATTTGATTTCCTTGTCGACAAAAAACTCAACACGCTTACGGTGCGCAGAGAGTTCGCTGCCAACCGGCAATTGGTGTGGGATTGCCACACCAAGAGTGAGCTTCTTGATCAATGGTTTGCACCCAAACCTTTGACGACAAAGACCAAGTCCATGGATTTCTGCGAGGGCGGACATTGGCACTATGCCATGATCGATCCTGAGGGGAATGAGTACTGGGGCTACACCGATTATCTGACCATCAACCCTATCGATGGCTATACGTCGCTTGATGCTTTCAGCGATGCGTCGGGCGCGATCAATCCCGCGCTGCCAAGAGCAAAATGGCATGTCACTTTTACGGATAAATCTGCCCATACACTTGCTCAGACCGTCGTGTTTTATAACTCTCTCAAAGACCTCGAAACAGTCATTGCGATGGGAATGAAAGAAGGTCTGACCTCGACGCTGGAGCGTTTGGACGAACTGCTTGCGGGGATGAACAGCCGGAGTTGATATGAACAACGTCACCAGGTTTCATGCAAACCGAGCCGAAGAGCTTGCAGAACTCAATAAGCAACTCATCCTGGACGAAGGGCACAGCAACCCCATGTCTGTCGCGGAGCTGGCTGCGCGAATGCGCGGCTGGCTGGATACCTGCTACGAGTGTTATGGCATTGAACGTGACGGCAAGATTGTCTGTTATAGCCTATGGCGGGATGACACCGAGCATTACTACATGAGACAGCTCTTCACCGTGGCCGCTTGTCGGCGTCAGGGTTTAGCCAGACATCTGCTGTCATCTCTGCGAGCCGACGTTTATGATGACAAGCCTGTGCGATTGGAAGTGCTTGCCGGTAATCTTGATGCCCAGGCATTTTACGAAAGCATGGGCTATCAGCTTTACTGCCACACGCTGATCAAGACCTGATCCCAATTTTCACTGAAGGAATTACGCACCATGAACAACCCATCACGCCTCGCCATCCTCACCCTGACATCCCTGCTGACTCTGACTCTCACAGGCTGTGCGCCCGAAGTGGGCAGCGAAAAGTGGTGCGCCAATCTTGAAGAAAAGCCGAAAGGGGATTGGAGCCTGAATGAGGCTACGGATTACGCGGCGAACTGTGTGCTCCGGTAGCCGGAGCGCCCCGCCCCTTGCCTTCCCGCGAAGGGATGTGACATAAAGGCGGTCACCTGCTGCACACGAGCCGCACAAGAACAACATTGAAGGACAGCCCATGACGTCTGCCGTACCCGCCGCGCACAGCCCCTCGAAATTCACTCCGGCCTCTCTCGCAATCACGCTGATCTGCCTGCTCTGCAGCGCGAGTACGCACGCCCAGATCAGCGAAGAGATTCGCGCCGTCGAGAGTTCCATCATCAAGATTTACACCACAGCGGCGGCGCCTGATTACTTCACGCCCTGGCGTCTGCTGACGCCAACGCAGAGCAGTGGTTCCGGCTCGGTCATCAGTGGCAATCGCATCCTCACTAATGCGCATGTGGTTGCTAACGCCAGCTATGTACAGGTGCAGAAACACAACGATCCCAATCGCTACACGGCGCGTGTCGTGTTCGTCTCGCATGCGTCGGATCTGGCGTTGGTGACGGTCGATGATCCGGCGTTCTTCGCCGATCTGGAGGCGCTGACGCTCGGTCCGTTGCCGGACCCGCAGGAAGAGGTCTATGTGTTCGGCTATCCCATGGGCGGCCGCACGATGAGCATCACCAAGGGCATCCTCTCGCGGGTCGAGCAACAGATTTACGCGCATTCCGGTGACTTCCTGCTGGCTGGTCAGATCGATGCCGCGATCAACCCTGGCAACAGCGGTGGGCCCGTGATTGTCGACGGCAAGATTGTCGGTGTGGTGATGCAGGCCAACTCCGGCGGGCGCGCCGAGAACCTCGGTTATTTCGTGCCGCCCGACATCATCAACCATGTGCTGACCGATGCCGAAGACGGTGTCTACGACGGTTTCCCTGATCTGGGCTTCCGCACGCAGGATTTGGAGAGCCCCGCCGCGAAGGAGGCTTATGGGCTGACAGCAGAGCAGAGCGGGGTGCTGGTGATCAAGGTGTTCGAAGGCTCGCCAGCGGCGGGCATCCTGCAGGAAAACGATGTGGTAATGAAGATCGCGGGCTTTGCGGTGGCGGGCGACAGTACCATTGCGGTGAATGAAGCGTTGCAGACCAACTTCAAGTACGCCATCGATCTGCAGCAGATCGGCGACAACATCGAGATCGAATATGCGCGCAATGGCCAGGTCATGACCAGCGAGCTAGTCGCCAGCAAGCGCCAGGAGAGCTACGGGCTGGTGAAGCCGGAAGCCTTCGATGAGATTCCCGAGTATTACGTGTACGGCGGCGTGCTGTTCGTGCCGCTGAACATGAACCTGATCATGCGCTGGGGGCCGGACTGGAACCGTACCGCGCCGGTGAACCTGCTGCAAGCGCGTGACGAGTGGGCCTCGCCCGAGCGGCGCGAGCTGGTGGTGGCGCTGCAAGTGCTGGCCGCCGACGTCAACCTCGGCTATCACGACCTGCGCAACTGGGTGGTGGACACCGTGAACGGGCAACCTGTGCGCGACTTCCGGCATTTCACTCAGATGGTGCACGGCAATACCAGCCCACATGTCGTCTTCCGCAACAGCAGCGGCTATCAGGTGGTGGTCGATCATCAGGCAGCGCAGGCGAGCGAGCAGGCGATTCTGGAGCAGTACCGCATCCCGACGGCGTGGTCTGACGGGCTGTTCGAGGAGTAGCAAAGGCCGTATCATCGCCACCAAATTTCAAGAGCGAACCTGTATGTAGGAGCCTACCCTTTGGGTAGGCTCCTACAGATACGTCCCACGTAATCAATGAATTTCGTCCACCATCAGGAACACAGCAGCAATGACCATCAAGTCCGACAAATGGATCAACAAAATGGCCGCCGAACACGGCATGATCGAGCCCTTCGAGCCCAAGCAAGTACGTTTCCTGAACGGCCAGAAGGTGATCTCTTATGGCACCTCCAGCTATGGCTACGACGTGCGTTGTGCCCGTGAATTCAAGATCTTCACCAACGTGCACACCTCCAGCGTGGTGGATCCGAAGAACTTCAGCGAGACGAGTTTCGTGAGCATCGAGGAAGACTACTGCATCATTCCGCCGAACTCGTTTGCGCTGGCCCGCACCGTCGAGTATTTCCGTATTCCCAGTGACGTGTTGGTGGTGTGTCTCGGCAAATCCACCTATGCGCGTTGCGGGTTGATCGTCAACGTCACGCCGCTGGAGCCGGAATGGGAAGGGCACGTGACGCTGGAGTTTTCCAACACCACGCCGCTGCCTGCGAAGATATACGCGAACGAGGGCGTGGCGCAGATGCTGTTTTATCAGTCTGATGAACAGTGTGAAGTGACTTACAAGCAGCGCGGCGGCAAGTACATGGGCCAGACCGGTGTGACGCCCCCCAAGGCCTGATGGACCGCTGAAGCCTGTGGGAGCGGGCCTGCCCGCGCCCACAGGGGGGAAAGGCCTGTCTCAGATATATTCGATGCCGCTGGACGCCAGTCCTACCAGGTTGATATTGGTCTGGTTCACGGCGTGGTCGGCGGCCGATACCGCCAGATCTGCCCGCGCCAGCGCGCCGGAATTCAACAAGCCCGTATACAGCGCCAGATCCGCTGCCCCAGCCGGGGCACCAACGATATTGGTAAACAGCAGATTCACCACGGCTGCGCTGTCGGCGTTCGCTCCCAGCCGCACATTCAAGGCGGCGTCGATCAGGTTGCGGTAGCTCATACCGGAGTCCAGCAGGCTGATAGCCGTGCCCACGTAGTCCTTGTTGCTCAAGGTCTCCTTGCCGAAGACCGCTCCCAGAATTTTCGCAGCTTTGCCCGCATTGCCACTGATATCCAACGCCACTTTGACGTTCTGAAACGACAGCCGCTCGATGTTCGTCAAGGTGTCTGCCTGGTAGGTCCCGCCGCCTTGGACTGCGGTCAAGTAATTATTCGTCACCGTGAAGCCCGTGCCGGTCTTGCTCAGGGCGTAATCGGCGCGGGCGCGGGCATAGACCGAGGTATCCAGGCCCATTCCGCCATTGATGATGTCATTGCCATCCCCGCTGCTGATGCGGTTGTTGGCATCATTGCCGGTGATGTTGTCGTGCATGTCCGAGGAGACGACGTTCTCGATGGTGACGTGATAGGCAACCGCCACTTGGCCCGAGCCCCGGTAGGTCAGGTGAATCGCATTGTTGATGGTTTGACCATAGGTGGATGCCGCGAAGCTGGCAAAGCCGATGCCACTCGCCATGCCTTCGCGCAGGTCGATATAGACGCTGCTGAATGCGGTGGCATTGGTCTTGTTGGTGACGACCAGCGTGTCGGTGCCACCGGTATCCCAGATGGTTTCGAAATTGACGTCATTCACGTCGTAGGTGTAAGTGTCGTTACCGCTGTTGTGATAGAAATCCCTGCCGTAGAGATGCTGAATCGCCAGGATGTCGTAAGGCATTGGCGTGGTGGGCGTGCCGCCGTAGAGGTCCGAACCGGCGTTGTAACTCATGATGGTCTTGAAATAGCTGTCTTCGGTGCTGGGCAGGGTGGCCGTGCCACGGGTTTCGCCGGTTTTGGCAAACGAGTGCGAGAGCCCCAGCGCATGGCCGATCTCGTGCAGCAGCACATAGTAATTGGCTGCGGCTGTCGGACTGTGAACATCGGCCGGGTTGGGCGCCGTGTGCAGCACCTTGCCCGATGTGAACGCCTGTTGTGTCAATTTGGCGTTGAGCCAGACATCGCCTGCCGTGGCGCTGTTGTTGGTCGGGTAGTAACCCTGCCCCAGAATCGTGCCTTGCACGGCGGATGAAAAACCGAAACGGATATCGCCTACCGTGTTGCCATCGGGGACTTCAGTGAATTTGAGTGCAGAGACATTCGACCATGCCGTCAACGCTTTTCGCGCTGCCTCCTGTTGCACGGCACTCAGCGGTACCCAGCCTGCACTGATCTCCCCGTTGCCGTAGTTCTGCCCATTGGCGAAACTCGATGACCCGTTCGGGAAACTGTAGGTCATGTTGACGTCCAGCCATACCTGTGGCGCGCCGTTGATGAAGGTGCCTTGCAGGGCCGCGATGCGGTAATCGGGGGAGACTGTGTAACCAACAACGGTGGAACCGGTAAGGTAGGATGGCACAACGAACCCTCTTCAAATCAGTGAAGCATGCATGGCATGCGGAAGCGGCGCTCAGTGTGTCATTGGCACCGTGATGTTGACAATCCACTGCCGCTGACCTGCGTTGATATTTTGACACGCGCTGCCCGAGGCGCCGGGGTCGCCAGGCTGCGTACGGGGTCAAAATATTGACCGTTTAAGTCTGGAGGTTTGCTAACCCACTGAAAGTATTGATGTCGTGTTGCTGGCACAGAGATTGCTCCTCCGTCTGCAGGATGTTGCGATAAAGCAACGGACACAGACGAGAGCGGAGCGGCATGAGCGCAACGGCACACAGACTCAGAATCGATCATGAGACCCTCCTTCAACAGCAGGTCATGCCAGCGTCCGTTGACGGGTTGTGGGCCGAAGACGGGCTCGAACTCACCAGCCCCGATGCGCTGCAGCTGGCATTCCGCGCCTTCAGTGAACTCTCCACAGAACTCAGCTCCGCTTACCAGACCCTGCAGGAGCGTGTCGAACAACTGACCCATGAAGTGGAGCTGGCGAATCGTCAGCGTCTGGTCGAAATCTCCGAAAAGGAGCGCATCGCCAGCCGTCTGGAGAATCTGCTGCAACTGTTGCCTGGTGGTGTGGTGGTGCTGAACAGCCATGGCCAGGTGAGCGACTGCAACCCGGCCGCTGTCGAGCTGCTTGGCGAACCGCTCAAGAGCCAGTTCTGGCGCGACATCATCCGCGAGCGCTTCGCCCCGCGCATGGACGACGGTCACGAGATTTCCCTGAAGAGCGGCCGCCGCGTCAGCTTGGCGACCCGTTCGCTGAACGACGAACCCGGCCAGATCATCCTGCTGACCGACCAGACCGAAACGCGCCGCCTGCAGCAGCACTTGAGCCGTCATCAGCGCCTCTCGGCGATGGGCAAGATGGTCTCTTCATTGGCTCATCAGATCCGCACGCCACTCTCCGCGGCCATGCTCTATGCCGGGCAGCTCGACAATCCCGAACTGACTGGCGAGCAGAGCGAGAAATTCCGCAGCAGACTGATGTCGCGCCTACACAACATGGAGCGGCAGGTG
This sequence comes from Pseudomonadota bacterium, assembly GCA_040384465.1. Lineage (GTDB taxonomy): Bacteria > Pseudomonadota > Gammaproteobacteria > Pseudomonadales > Pseudohongiellaceae > UBA5078. Next base: position 60,363 of record JAZKJF010000010.1, read on the forward strand.
AAGGACATGCTGATCTTCGCGCGCGGCGACACCGTGCTGGACGAGCTGATCAGCGTGCAGACCCTGCTGGAAGAACTCAACATCGCCGCCGAAGTGGTGCTGCGCAGCAGCTTCAGCTGTGAGTGGCGCAACGACGCAGGCCCGGTCGCCATCCGCTGCAACCGCGAGTCGCTGATCGGTGCGCTGCTCAACCTGATCGAGAATGCACTGCAGGCGTGTCAGCTGCCAGGTCTGCAGGGCGGCGCGCTGCAGATTGGCGCCGAGCGTGTCACCGGCCCACAGGGCGAAGACTTCCTGCGTGTCTACGTGCGCGACAGCGGCCCCGGCATCAGCGCCGCGCTGCTGGAACAGATCACCGAACCTTTTTTCACGACGCGGCCGCAGGGCACTGGCCTCGGGCTGGCGGTTGCTCAGGTGGTGGCCAAGGCGCATCAGGGGGAGTTTTTTATTGAGTCGCGGCAGGCTGACGACGAGGGCGAAGGCAGTGGTGCACCGAGTGGCACTTGTGCTGGGTTTTTGCTGCCTTGGTTGCCGGACGTGGACGACGCGTTGTCGCCTGCAGGGCAGGCTCCTACAGAACAGGTTTCTACAGATTTTCACATCGTAACTGCATAGGACGAGGTCAATATGAGCAAGGCAACAATACTGGTGGCGGAAGACGATTGGGACCTGCGTGAGGCCTTGTGCGACACGCTGGAACTCGGCGGTTTTCGTGTCATTCCGGCCAGCTCTGCGGAAGAGGCATTGGAGCTGTTCGCGACCCGCGACATCGACATGCTGGTTTCTGACGTCAATATGGGTGGCATGGACGGTCATGAGCTGCTGCAACGCATCCGTGCGTTGGCGCCGATGCTGCCGGTGCTGCTGATCACGGCCTACGGCAGCATCAGCCGCTCTGTTGAGGCGATGCGTAACGGCGCGGTGGATTATCTCGTCAAGCCCTTCGACCCGCAGACACTGGTCGACGCGGTGCGTCAGTATGTCGCCACCCCGGTGCGTGGCACCGACGTCGATCCGGTGGCTGAAGAAACCTCCAGCAAGAACCTGCTCGCCATGGCCCGCAAGGTGGCGGTTTCTGATGCCACGGTGCTGATCTCCGGTGAGAGCGGCACCGGCAAGGAAGTACTGGCGCGCTACATCCATATGCAGTCGCCACGCTCCGACAAGACCTTTGTCGCCATCAACTGTGCAGCGATTCCCGAGAACATGCTGGAAGCCACACTGTTCGGCCACGAGAAGGGCGCCTTCACCGGCGCTTACAACAGTAGCCAGGGCAAGTTCGAACAGGCCGATGGCGGCACCATTCTGCTGGACGAAATCTCCGAGATGGACATCGGTCTGCAGGCCAAGATTCTGCGCGTGCTGCAGGAGCGCGAAGTCGAGCGCGTCGGCGGACGCAAGACCATCTCTCTGGATGTGCGTGTGATCGCCACCACCAACCGCGATCTGCGTCAGTGTGTGGCCCAGGGCACCTTCCGCGAAGACCTCTATTACCGCCTCAGCGTATTCCCGCTGCAGTGGTTGCCACTGCGTGAACGCCGCAAGGACATCGTGCCATTGGCTCAGCGTCTGCTGCAGCGTCACGGCAAAAAAATGGCGCGTGGTTCACTGAGTTTTGACGCCAGCGCCCAGCAACTGCTGGAAACCTATCCCTGGCCCGGCAATGTGCGCGAGCTGGACAACATCATTCAGCGCGCGCTGATCATGCAGGACGGCAACGTCATCACCGCTGCAGGCCTTGCCGTTGATGCGACCGGCGCGCAGAACAATGGTTTTACCAGCGGCTTTAACCAGAGTGCAGGTCGTAGTGTGGACAACATCGCTTCGCTGATGCACACGGCTGGCACGGATGCTGCAGTAGACAAAGTAGACAGGAAGGACATGCAGGCGCAAGCCGATGACGATGAAGGCGTCCTTGGCAGTGATCTGAAGCAGCGTGAGTTCGAGATCATTCTGCAGACTCTGCGTCAGCAGGGCGGTCGCCGCAAAGAGACTGCCGAGGTGCTGGGCGTCAGCGCCAGAACCCTGCGCTACAAGATGGCCAGAATGCGTGACAGCGGCATCAACATCGACACCATGCTGGGTGCCTACTGAGTGTCTGTTGAACGCATAACGATTGGAATAACAGGAGCTGATCACAAATGAGTGAACCCACCAACCGCGTCGACATCAACCGCGTGCTCATGCAGATGCGCGAGATGCGCAGTCAGATCCAGGGGCCTGGCGCGCAGGATATGGCACCGGGTCAGGTCAACTTCGCCAGCGTGCTCGATGCGGCGCAGCGCTCGGACATGGTCAATGCCAGTGGCGCGAGTGAACGCGGCAGCTTCTCCGATCTGCTCAAGCAAGCGGTGGATTCGGTCAACGAGACACAGACCCGCTCCAGCGAATTGCAGACTGCTTACGAACTGGGCGACCGCAATGTCGACATCACGCAGGTGATGATTCAGATGCAGAAGGCGTCGGTGTCTTTCGAGGCCATGACGCAGGTGCGTAATCGTCTGGTCAGCGCGTATCAGGACATCATGAACATGCCGCTGTAAGCAGCAAGAACGAGCAGTTCCACTAAAACCATCAGCTCCATTAAAACGATCAGCTCTACTAAAACAATCAACACCTGAACCAAGAAGAACACACCATGGCAACGACAACAGGCGACGCAGCGGCAAGATCCTCGGGAGCAGGCGACAGCGCCAAATCCGGAATGAACGGTCGGCGCATCACGGACAGTATGAGCAGCGAATTTCTGACCGGGTTCATGCGTCTGGATCTGGTTCGTCAGATGAGTTTGATGATCGGCCTTGCGGCCAGTGTCGCCATCGGCTTCGCGGTCGTTCTATGGTCGCGCGGTGAAGAATATCAGCCACTGTATGCCGACATGAACGGCTACGACATGAATCAACTGGCAGAAGTGCTGGAAACCAGCGGTGCCGAATATCGGGTCGATCCTGCCAGCGGCGTCATCCTCGTACCCGCCGCCCAGGTCTCTACGCTGCGTCTGCAGGTGGCCGCCGCCGGGATTACCCGCGAGGCAGGATATGGTTACGAAGCGCTGGATCTGGAGCAGGGGCTGGGCACCAGTCAGTTCATGGAAGCGAATCGTTACAAGCGCAGTCAAGAGGGTGAACTGCAACGCACCATCATGGGTTTCCGCAACGTGCAGGCAGCACGTGTGCATCTGGCGACACCGGAGCGTTCGGTGTTCGTGCGCAGCAGCCGTCAGCCGACTGCGTCAGTATTTCTCACTCTGATGAGTGGCAGTGATCTCAGCGACACGCAGGTCGATGCCATCGCCAATCTGGTTGCCTCCAGCGTGCCAGAGCTGACGCCAGAAAACGTCACCATCGTAGACCAACGCGGCAACCTGCTGTCGCGTAAAGACGACAAGAGCGATCTGGTGATTGCGGGCGAACAGTTCGACTACGCGCGTCGCTACGAAGATGCCCTGGTCGAGCGCGTCAACCGTATGCTGCAGCCACTGGTGGGCGCCGGGCGCTTCACCGCAGAGATCAGCGCCGACATCGATTTCACTCGCACTGAACAGGCAGCAGAAACCTACAACCCCGAAGGCATCCTGCGTAGCGAACAGTCCTTGCAGGAGCGTCGTGACAGCGCGGAACTCAACGGTGGCATTCCGGGCGCGCTGAGCAATCAGCCTCCCATTGACGGCCAAGTTCAGGACCCCTTACTTGCAGATGGGGCACTGCTCGACCCGGCGGCCGCCAACGCTGCAAGCGCTGGTTTGGGCAACACTCGCGAGCAGGCCACCCGCAATTACGAACTGGACCGCACCATCAGTTACACCAATTACGACCCTGTCGCCGTGCGTCGCCTCAGCGTCGCCGTCATGCTGGATGACCGCCCCGCTCTGGCCGCCGAAGCCGGTGCCCCGGCCACAGAGTCATGGACACAGGAAGAGCTGGATCGCATCACTGCTGTGGTGCGCGATGTAGTGGGTTACAGCGAGGCGCGTGGGGACAGCGTCACCGTCATCAACAATCGCTTTGCGCCACTGGTGCTGGAAGAGATCGGCAGTCAGCCGTTCTGGCAGCAGGACTGGTTGCTCAGCACTCTGAAACAGTTGGGAGGGCTGCTGCTGGTGTTCCTGCTGGTGTTCGGTGTGCTGCGTCCGGTTCTGCGTAATCTCGCGGCGCTAGGCAGCCAGAGCAAGGATTTGGCCCGCGTGGCCGGTGGCGGCGAATACGGCGACCTCGACATCGATGGCAAGCCAGTCTCCGCTGACAAAGTCACGCTCTCCGGGGGCGATGACATGCTGCTGGCCGGCCCCAGTGACGGCTATGAACGTCAGCTCAACGCTATCAAAGGTTTGGTCGCCCAAGACCCGGGGCGTGTCGCACAAGTAGTCAAACAATGGATAAACGATGATGCCTGAAGATAATTTTCCTTCCCGTGCGGGCGTAGTGAAGAATGTCACCTCTGTGGATCGTGCTGCCATCCTGCTGATGAGCATGGGGGAGAAGGACGCCGCAGAGGTGCTCAAGCAGATGGGCCCGAAAGAAGTGCAGAAGGTGGGCACTGCCATGTCGGCCCTGCGCTCTGTCAGTCAGGAGAGCGTGCAGACTGTGCTTGGGCAGTTTCTCTCGGAGTGCAGTTCCCAGTCCGGCCTTGGGGTCGGCGCCGAGACCTATATCAAGAACATGCTGGTGGAAGCGCTGGGTGAAGACCGGGCGCGCGGCCTGCTCGATCGCATTCTGCTCGGGGGCTCCAGCAGTGGCATCAACAGCCTGAAGTGGATGGACCCGCGCTCCGTCGCCGACGTCATTCGTCACGAGCATCCGCAGATTCAGGCGGTGGTGCTCAGCTATCTCGAAGCAGATCAGTCCGCCAGCATTCTGGCGCAGTTCCCCGATAAAGTCCGGCTGGAAATTCTGATGCGCGTGGCCTCGCTGGAAAGCGTGCAGCCGGATGCGCTGAAGGAACTCAACACCATTCTCGAAAAACAGTTCTCCGGCAAAGGCTCCAACCCGTCGACCAGTATCGGTGGCACCAAGACCGCCGCCGAGATCATGAACAACCTGGAAGGCAGCATCGAAGCGGAATTGATGGAGGCCATCAAGAGCGTCGACGAAGAGCTGGGTTCACGAATTCAAGACCTCATGTTCGTCTTCGACAATCTGCGTGAAGTCGATGATCGCGGCATTCAGGCACTGCTGCGGGAAGTCTCCTCCGAGGTGCTGATTCTTGCGCTCAAGGGTGCCGACGATTTCCTCAAGGAGAAAATCTTCGCCAACATGTCCAAGCGCGCGGCCGAGCTGCTGCGCGACGACCTGGAGGCCAAGGGCCCGGTGCGGATCAGCGAAGTGGAAACGGCGCAGAAAGAGATTCTCGGCATCGCCCGCCGTATGGCCGATGCCGGCGAGATCCAGCTGGCCGGTGGCGGCGAAGCCATGATCTAACCCTGACTTGTGGGAGCGAGCCTTGCTCGCGATAAATTTTTAAAGCGCAACTTCGAGCAAAGCCCAAACAGGACACCAAAGTGGAAAGACACCTCTTCGACGGCGTAGGCCGTGTGGCACTCAAGGATCTGGCGACGATCCCCGTGGAAAACTGGCTGCCGCCCGTGATCGATAAAGCGGGACATCTGGTCCAGGCCCAGGTCCGCGAGGACGGCACCCGTCGCGATGCGCGTGGGCAAACGACTAATGGCCACGCCGCGAGTGCGGCCGCAACGCCGGAAAAATCACGCGCCGAGCGGGTCGACGAAGGCTATCAGGAAGGACTGCAGAAAGGTCGTCAGGAAGGCCATGCCGAGGGTCGCAAGAGCGGATTCGAGCAGGGACAGAAAGAGGGCCTCGTGCAGGGGGAGCAACAGGGCCTGAAGCGCGCGCAGCAGCAGATCGACGCCAAACTGGCCCAGCTCGATGAGCTGATGCTGCACATTTTTCACGCCCTCAATGAACAGGATTACAAGCTGGAGCAGGCGCTGCTCAATCTGGTGACCGGGGTGGCAAGTGCCGTGATCGGGCGCGAACTGGAGATCAACTCCTCGCATATCCTGCAGGTGGTGCGTGAAGCGCTGGCAGCCTTACCTCCGAGCCGCGACAACGTGCGGGTGTTCGTCAACCCGGCCGATGTGGCCTTGCTGGAAGAGGCCCGGGCGCGCAATGGGGACAACTGGCGTGCACTGCCCGATGCGAGCGTTACCGCAGGCGGTTGCCGTATCGAAACCGAACAGAGTCTGGTGGATTTCACCGTAGAGAGTCGCTTCAAGGCGATGCTCACGCAAGTGCTGAACAAGCAGTTGACCGGCAAGCCGGCGCTGCTGGAAGTCGAACCCATAGAAGCAGCGCCAGAGCCATTGGTGCCCCGTTTACGCGCTATCACCGCTGACAACGAAGAACCCGAGCCTGCGGGTGAACCAGGGCTGATGGATGCCGTGGAGTCACTGCGCGCGGGCATCGTGCCACCCGATTTGCTGGTTGAGATGAGAGAGGATTGAGATGTCGGCATCCGAGCACCAGCGACCCGAACACCTGCGGCAAAGTCTTGCCCAGCGCATACGTCACTATCAGCCCCGCCAATCACCCCGTCTGCTGCCCGTTGTGGAAGGCCGCCTTACTCGCGTCGTCGGGTTGACGCTGGAGGCAGTGGGCTGCAATGTCGTGCTCGGTGGACGTTGCTGCGTCACCGATGGCAGTGGTCGCGAGATCGAGACAGAAGTGGTGGGCTTCGACGGTCCCCGCATCTATTTGATGCCGCTATGCAGCATCGAGGGTTTGCAACCCGGCGCCAAAGTCATTCCCATTCAGGGCGGGCAGGAATTGACCGTCGGTACAGAGTTGCTGGGCCGCGTCCTCAATGGCCTCGGGCAGCCGCTGGATGGCCGTGGACCGGTGCCCATGCACACGGTGGCCGAGGGCACATCTACCGCAGCTCCCACCATCAACCCCCTGCAGCGTCAACCCATTCGCAAACCCCTGGATGTCGGTATCGCCGCCATCAACGCCTTGTTGACGGTGGGGCGTGGTCAGCGTCTGGGCTTGTTCGCGGGCAGCGGCGTCGGCAAGAGCGTGCTGCTGGGCATGATGACGCAGTTCACCACGGCGGATGTGATCGTCGTTGGTCTGATCGGCGAACGGGGCCGCGAGGTGAAAGAGTTCATCGACGAGATTCTTGGCGAAGCGGGTCTGCAGCGTGCGGTGGTCGTGGCCTCGCCAGCGGATGATTCACCGCTGCTGCGACTGCGGGCGGCGGTGCTGACGACACGCATAGCCGAGGGTTTTCGCGATCAGGGCAAAGATGTATTGATGCTGATGGATTCGCTGACCCGCTATGCCATGGCGCAGCGTGAAATTGCGCTGGCCATTGGCGAACCCCCCGCGACCAAGGGCTATCCGCCTTCGGTGTTTGCCAAGCTGCCTGCGCTGGTCGAACGCGCGGGCAACGCCGCTGCAGGGCAGGGCTCGATCACCGCGTTCTACACCGTGCTGACCGAAGGCGACGATCAGCAGGACCCGGTGGCAGACTCCGCGCGGGCGATTCTGGACGGGCATATCGTGCTGTCCCGGCGTCTCGCCGAAGAAGGGCATTACCCCGCCATCGATATCGAAGCCTCCATCAGCCGGGTCATGCCGTCCGTGGTGACTCCGGATCATTTTGCGAAGATGCAGCTGTTCCGCCGCATCTATTCGCGCTACCAGCAGAACCGTGACCTCATCAGCGTCGGCGCTTACGTGGCCGGTTCGGACAAGGATATCGACTTTGCCATCGAGCGCTTCCCGCATCTGCGCCAGTTCATGCAGCAGGGCTTGAAGGAGAAAGTGCCGTATGAAGAAGCACTGGCGAAGCTGGGCAAAGTCGTGATTCCGGCGGCGCGCGCGGCGGCCCAGGGCACCACCAACGTGACACAGATGCAGGCCCGCACGCTGAGTCACGGCCAGTCCATTCCCACCACACGGCCCGCTGGCGCCACAGGCGCTAGCTGATGAAACGCTCCCAGCGGCTGGCCGTGGTCGTCGCGCTGGCGGCGCGCAAGGCCGAGGAAGCAGCCAGAGCGCTGGCCTATATTCAGCAACGCCTGCTCGCGGACCAGAAGCAACAGGAACAGCTTGAGCAGTACCTGGTCGAGTACCGTGGTTCGCTGCAGACCCAGGGACAGCAGGGTCTGAGTGCCCAGCAATTCCGCGTCTTCATCAATTTCAGCCAGAACGTCGAGCGCGCGATTGAGCAGCAAAAGCAGCAGGTCGCGACAGTGCTGCGGCAGGTCGAGCAGATCCGTCGCCATTGGCATAAGCTGGATGCTCGGCAGCAGGGGCTGGAGAAACTGCTTGCCCGCATCCTGCTGGAAGAGAGTGCCGCACAGGATCGCATCGCCCAGAAAGAACAGGACGAGTTTGCCGGTCGTTGGCGTGGTAAGTCACCGTGGAGGTAGCGTCAACGGGGGGAGCGTTAGTCTGTTCTGCCCCGCCGCTGACGTGGGTTGTTGTACAAAATACCCCTCTCTGAGGTGAATTTCTGATTGAAAACCCGCCCGTGCTTCACTACTCTGGGCGCGCATTGTTACTTCACTCCCCGATAATTGTTACCGAGATACACTTGTCATGACGGAATACCTGATATCGCTTGCCCTGAGTCCTACAGCCTGGATTGCACTCGCCACGCTGATCGCCATGGAGGTTGTACTGGGCATCGACAACCTGATTTTCATCTCCATCCTGACCAATAAACTCCCCGCACAGTCACGCCGCAGAACCCGCCGCATCGGCATTTCTGCCGCATTAGTCATGCGTCTGCTGTTGTTGAGCACTGTCGCTTTCATCGTGCAGCTGACCGAACCTCTCTTCGATATTTTTGGCGAACCGATGTCCTGGCGAGACATCATTCTCATCGCCGGTGGTCTGTTTCTGGTGTGGAAAGCGACCCACGAAATCCATCACAGCGTTGATCCCGATCCCATCGACGAAGAGGCCAAATTGAAGGTTGCTGTGGTTACCGGCGGTGTTGCGGCGATATTTCAGATTCTGCTGCTGGACCTGGTGTTTTCCATCGACAGTATCGTGACTGCAGTCGGCATGACCGAGCATCTGCCGATCATGATCATCGCGGTACTGGTTGCCGTGGGCGTGATGATGTTTGCTGCCGATCCGCTGGCTGACTTCATCGCTCGCAACCCCACCATCGTTATGCTGGCGCTGGGCTTCCTGTTGATGATCGGCACCACGCTGATCGCCGAAGGCTTTGGAGTGCACGTGCCCAAAGGTTACATCTACGCGTCGATGGCGTTCTCTGCAGGCATCGAAATTCTCAACATGTTCCACCGCGAAGCAGTCCGCAAACGCAACGAGAAGCAGGAGCGCCGTCTGGCCGCTGCTGCTGCCGCAGCAGCTCAGGAATCTGCAGTGCCCTCTGCTGACGAGAAAGCCAGTACCTAATTCGGGGGTGGTCCGCACGACTGCCCTTCATCCGCTCCATGAAAACAGATTGGCAGGCTTATTGCTCCAGGCATGGTAAGACACATGCCTGTACCCGCTCCCGAGGTCAGGCGGCGGAGATAGCAGCATGGCCCAATCCAACATCCTTCTTGCTTTGAACACCACGCCGACAGCGCGCTCGGCCACTCCTTCAACTTCCTCTCAGCAGGACGGCAAGCGTCGTGTGGAAAACCACGAGCCCGCGTCCAGCAAGGCCGAGACGGCAGCCCGGCACGAGCGCGAGCCGGAGCAGACCCGCGACACCCCCTTCGAGCGGGTGTTGCAGGATGGGATGCAGGAGCGGTCAAAGAAGCAGTCAGAGAAGCAGCAGCCCGAGACTCCTGTGGATACCGCATCAACCCGGGAGTCCACACCCACGGGTCTGTTCAGCGGAAATCCTCTGCCGCTTGCAGGTCAGAGCTTGCCGCCGGTCGCCGCTGCGGCAGCCGGGGAATTCTCGCTGGGGGTGTTCGACACTTCCGCCAACAGTGGCACCGCGAACGCACTGTCGGAAGCCTTTGCCGGGCAGACCACTGCTGTTACTTCTGGGCCGTTAGCGGAGACAATGCCAGCCATGGCGTCAAACTCCTTGTTCGCATCCTCGTCAGCGCAACCCTCACTCTTTGATCTGGACGGGCCTGAGCCGAGCCTCTTCGCTTCCGCGCAGGGCCAGACCAGCCTGCTGCAGATGGCGCAGAGTCCGGCGGCAACGGCTGTACTCCCGGAGAGCGGTCTGGTGGGTGCGGCCAATGACGCCTCTGTTGCCAGTGCTCCGGGTTTTTCATTCGCGCAGACAAATGGGGCGGCCGCTGTCATCCCGGGCTTGATGACGGGTGCGGCACAATCGGCTGGCCAACAGGCTGCTCAGCAGCTTGGACCTCAACCAGCCCCTCAACACATTGAACTGCAGCAAGCCACACCAGTGACAGCATCCGGCACGGTGTCAGCGGCGGAGCCCTTGCAGCAACTCCCGACAGCCATCACTGGCGCGAACGGCGCGATGCTGACGCAATCGTCACCCTCGGCTTCTGAAGGCATGTCTCTTGATGACGTCACAGGCGCACTTGCACAGGCCGCTGCTGCCAATGCCAGCGCCGCTGTGCCAGAGGCAGAGGCTCTTGATCCGGCGCTCATCGCCACCACGCAGACGGCGACTGAGACGGTGTCCACTCAGGAGCAATCCACCGGCATTGCCTGGCAACTGGACGCGGCAGAACGCGCACGGGCCTGGCGCGGCCTCTCGTCGCTTGAGTCTGTGGTTGGTCAGGGGCAGGGAGTGCGCCATGAATTCTCCGTTAACAGCACAACAGGAGCCGGGCAGGGCGGGCAACTCCAGCAGTTTGCCGAAGCGCTGCGACAAGCGGGCAGTGGTGGCGACGCTGGGCTGGCGTCTGCTGGTTTCTCATCGACTATCTCGACGGGCTCACAGTCCGGATCAGCTTCCGCTACCTTGCTGAGCGCTGACCGTGGTACGAGTACATTCAATGCCGGTTCTGGAGGTAGCGACCCGCTCAATCAGACCTCACAGGCCTGGCGCACGGACTCCACTATCACGGGCGCCCCGGCGACCGGAGCCAGAGGCGCGGCGGGGACGCTGGGGTTCATGCAGAATATGCAGGGCATGCAGGCTTCTTCGTTTGGGCAGCCATTGGGAGCGGCATTTGGAGAGAGCGAATGGGCTGAGAGCGTCACGCGGCGTGTGGCATTGATGGCTGGGGAGAAAGTCAGCTCGGCGCAGATCGAACTGGACCCACCTGAGCTGGGAGCAATGACCGTACGGATCAGCGTCACCGGTGACCAGGCCAATGTGAGTTTCACCAGTGCTCACGCGCAGGTGCGCGAGGCGTTGGAGCAGACCTTCACGCGTCTGCAGGACATGCTGGGTCAGCAGGGGCTGCAACTGGCGGATGCGCAAGTCTCCGATCAACCGGCCGCGCGGCAGCAGCAGGGTGAGGGGCGTGGTGGGCAGGGTGGTTCATTTGCCGATGAGAACAACGCGGGGCCGGTGACCATGCAATCGGTAAAGGCCCCGACTGGCCTGGTCGACTATTACGCGTGATGGTGTGAAACGCGCTGGTGTCAGTTATTTGTCGCCTTGATTTGGTGGTGGTTTGGTGCCGAGCCTTGGCGGGAGGGGTGGCGCATGCGGGACACGCCCGTGAACCCATCCATGGGGGCTCGGGTGCCGCCATCCCTGGCGG
>JAZKJF010000010.1:72004-77124 GCA_040384465.1 Pseudomonadota bacterium
TGCGCCACCCCACCCACCGCGCTCTACCCATGTGCCACGTCAGGCGACGAATAGCTGACACCAGCGCGTCTGCTGTTGGGTGGCAGGAGTGCGGACTCTGCTCTCCGCCACAACAGTGAGAGGGTTTACAGAATCTTGGCACAGTACGCCGGAGTCAGGGTTTGAGGGGGTGGCAGTGCGGACCGTGTGCCGCCAAGGATGGCGGCACCCGAGCCCTACATGGACGTATTCACGGGCGTGTCCGCTCTGCCACCCTCTCAAACCCTGACTCCACCACTGACCCAGCACCTAAGAAACAAAACCCCCATCACTGGCACACCCTTTGCTACTCCCCCGGTAAGAACTATTTTTTGACGGTGGAGATATGGCAGCAAACGACAAACCCGATAATGACAGCGCGCAGACCCCAGCCGCTGTGCCCAAGAAAAGCAAGAAACCCCTGATCATTGCCGTGGCCGCCGTCCTCGTGCTCGCCCTTGGCGGCGCCGGTGCCTGGTTCTTCCTGTTGCAACCGGCCCCTGCCGCCGACGCTGCCGCTGCCGAAGGCGGCGAAGCCCATGCTGAAACCGTCGCCGAGCGCGTTGATCCCGACGCTCCTGTTGAATATCTGAAACTGGAACCCGCGTTCATCATCAACTTCCCCTATCAGGGCCGCCAGCGCTTCCTGCAGGCCAGCCTCACCGTCATGTCACGCGACCCCGGTGGTCTCGCGGCGGTGGTGGAGCACATGCCCGCTATTCGCCACAACCTCATCAGCCTGTTCAGCGCCCAGATGCTGACGGTAGCGGAATCCCCAGCGTCCGGTATCGAACCCTTGCGGCAGATGGTGACCCGTGAAGTGCAGGACGTCCTGATTCGTGAATACGGCAGCGAAGGCATTGAGGAGGTCTTGTTCGAGTCCTTTGTCATGCAATAGCAAACAGAATGGCGATTTGATGTCCTCCTCAAGAACCGCAATGAAACGGTGAAGACCATGCAAGACCTGTTATCACAAGACGAGATTGATGCGCTGCTGCACGGCGTGGACGACGGCAATGTCGAAGTCGATATGGATGTCGATGCCCTGGGGGTCAGGTCATACGATCTGACCAGCCAGGACCGCATTGTGCGCGGCCGTATGCCGACGCTGGAGATGATCAACGAGCGCTTTGCCCGCTACACGCGCATCAGTCTTTTCAACCTGCTGCGCCGCAGTGCGGATGTGTCCATCGGCGGTGTGCAGATCAGCAAGTTCGGTGAATACCTGCACACGCTCTACGTGCCGACCAGTCTCAACCTCGTCAAGTTTCGTCCTCTGCGTGGCACGGCACTGTTCGTGCTGGACGCCAAGCTGGTGTTCAAGCTGGTGGACAACTTCTTCGGCGGCGATGGCCGTCACGCCAAGATCGAAGGCCGCGAATTTACGCCGACCGAATTGCGCGTTGTGCAGATGGTGCTGAATCAGGCTTTCGTGGATCTCGCCGAAGCCTGGCGCAATGTGTACAAACTCGAATTCGATCACCTGCGCTCCGAGGTCAATCCGTCGATGGCGAACATCGTCAGCCCCAGCGAAGTAGTGGTGATCAGCACGTTTCATATCGAACTCGACGGCGGTGGCGGTGACATTCACATCACCATGCCTTACGCGATGATTGAACCGATCCGCGAGTTGCTCGATGCCGGTATGCAGAGCGACGTGGACGAACACGACGAGCGTTGGGGTAAGGCACTGCGTGAAGACATCATGGATGCCAGTGTCGAGTTCGGCTGCAACATCTTCAATAAGGAAATCACGTTGCGTGACGTGGTGGATCTGGAGGCTGGTGACGTGATTCCGGTGGACATGCCGGATACGGTGGTGCTGCGCGCCAACGGAGTGCCCATGTTCCACACTCACCTCGGTATCTCGAATGGCAATCTCGCGCTGAAAATTCACAGCGTTTACCGAAACAAGAATCAAGTATTGATCAACAAGGGGAAGCAGCATGGCGGATGAACGAACGAACGGCGGCAAGTCAGATCAGGAAATAGCAGATGAATGGGCCGCTGCGATGGCAGAGGACGAGTCCGCGACGGGTGCGAGCAATGCACTGACGCAACAGCCACGCCCAGCGGCGACGAGTCCGGATCTGGATGTTATTCTGGATATTCCGGTACAGATTTCCATGGAAGTGGGCAGTACGTCCATCACCATTCGTAATCTGTTGCAACTCAATCAGGGATCGGTGATCGAACTGGACCGTCTCGCGGGTGAACCGCTGAACGTGCTGGTCAACGGTACCTTGATTGCACACGGCGAAGTTGTGGTGGTGAACGACAAGTTCGGCATCCGCATGACCGATGTCATCAGCCCGTCGGAACGCATCAAAAAACTTCGCTAACTATCCTGTATGAGCGAGCCTGCATTGTGCGAGCGAACCTGACCTGTATGAGCGAGCCGTGCTCGCGACGGACCCACCCATGACCTACATCCTGACCATAGCCACCGCCGCAGCCGCCGCAGGCGAACAAGCCTCCACCACCCTGGGCCTTGGCGCCGCCCTGGAAATGCTGCTGTGGCTCGCCGTAGTGATTGGAGTCATTCTCCTGTGTGCCTGGGGTTTTCGACGTCTCAACGGCACGGTGTTGACAGCCGCCAATGTGATTCGTGTGCGCAGCGTGATCTCGGTGGGCAACCGCGAGCGCATCGCGTTGCTGGAAGTGGGCGACAAACAAATTCTGGTGGGGCTTTGTCCAGGGCAGATCAGCACCCTGCATGTCTTCGAAGAGAACGTCCTGCCCCCTTTGAGTGATGCAGAGAAAAACAGCGCTGCAAGCGCTGGCGAATTTGCTTCCAAGCTGCAGAGCTTCATCAATAGGGATCAGCGCCAGTGAGAGTCTTCCTCCAACACGTTGCCCGCCTGTTGACCTTGCTGACGCTGCTGGTGATCGCACTACCAGCACAGGCTCAGGTTGTGCCTGCAGCCGATGACCCTCTCAGCAGTGGCAGCGCAAGCGCTGCTGTGACCGGGCCGGAGCGAGCCCTGCAGATGCTGGAATCGAGCACCGGTCTCGGTGTCCCGGCAATGACCGTCACCACTCAGCCTGATGGCTCCCTGAACTACACCGTCAGTATCCAGATTCTGATGCTGATGACGGCGCTGACATTGTTGCCCGCGCTGCTCATGATGATGACGTCTTTCACGCGCATTCTGGTGGTGTTCGCCATTCTGCGCCAGGCGATTGGCCTGCAGCAGACGCCTTCGAATCAGATCCTGCTCGGTCTCGCGTTGTTCCTGTCGTTGTTCATCATGACCCCGGTGTTGGATCAGGTGAACGTGCGCGCGTTGCAACCGTATTTGAACGAAGAGCTGAACGCAGGACAGGCACTCGCCGAGGCCGAGTTGCCGATTCGTGAATTCATGATGGCGCAGACCCGTGAATCAGACTTGGCCCTGTTCATGGAATTGAGCGCATCAACGCCAGTCGCAAATCAGCAGGAAGTGCCTTTCACGGTGCTGGTTCCGGCCTTCGTCACCAGCGAATTGAAGACGGCTTTCCAGATCGGCTTCATGCTGTTCATTCCCTTTCTGGTGATCGACCTGGTGGTGGCGAGCGTGTTGATGGCGATGGGCATGATGATGCTCTCGCCCATCGTCATTTCGCTGCCCTTCAAGATTATGTTGTTTGTACTGGTAGATGGCTGGGCCATGGTGATAGGCACCCTGGCAGCGAGTTTTGGGACCTGATGATATGACTCCTGAAAGTGTAGTGGCGCTGTGGCGTGAAGCGATGTTTCTGATCGTGGTGATGGTGACGGTGATCGTGATGCCGAGTCTGGTGGTGGGTCTCGTGGTCAGCACCTTTCAGGCAGCGACGCAAATCAACGAGCAGACCCTGAGTTTTCTGCCGCGATTGCTGACCACGTTGTTCGCCGTTTTACTGGCTGGCCCCTGGCTGTTGCGCAAAGTGCTCGACTTCACCGCTCATGTGATCACCAGTATTCCGTTTCTGCTGGGCTGAGGCAGACACCCATGGAGACGCTGGCATTCAGTGCGGAGGAACTCGGCGGACTGCTCGGTAGTTTTCTGTGGCCGCTGTTCCGCGTGATGGGTTTTTTCATGGCCGCGCCCTTGATCGGCACGCAACTGGTCCCGATGCGCGTGCGCCTGATTCTGGCGGTGGCAGTTACCGTGTTGATCGCGCCGCTGTTGCCTGCCGTGCCGCAGGTCGATGGCCTGTCGCTGCAGATGGTGCTGATTGTCACACAACAACTGGTCATCGGACTGGCGCTGGGTTTCTTCATGCAGTTGCTGTTTCAGGTGTTCGTGCTCACGGGGCAGTTGATTGCGATGCAGATGGGCTTGGGCTTTGCGTCGATGGTGGACCCTTCCAACGGCGTGAACGTCGCGATTGTCAGTACCGTGTATCTGATGCTGGTGATGTTGCTGTTCATTACCTTCGACGGGCATCTGGTGATGCTCGAAGTATTGGTGGAGAGTTTCGCGGTGCTGCCGGTGGGAACAGCGGGTTTCAGCGGCGAGATTCTGATGCAGATTGTGCGGACCTTGAGCTGGGTATTTTCAAGCGCCATTGTGTTGTCGCTGCCAGCACTGACGGCGTTGCTGATCACCAACTTCGCGTTCGGGATCATGACGCGGGCGGCGCCGCAGATGAATATTTTTGCGTTGGGATTTCCGATTGCGCTGATGCTGGGATTGTTCGTCATCTGGATGACGATGGGGACCTTCCTGGGCTCCGCAGAGTCCCTGTTCAACGAGTTCTTTTTGATGATGAGATCGCTGCTTTAGTGCTTCGTAGGTCGAGGCGGGTGGTGGAGGCGGCACTGCGGGACACGCCCGTGAATACGTCCATGTAGGGCTCGATCGCGCCATCCATGGCGCTCAACGGTCCCACAGTGCCACCCCCACCACCCGCCTCTGACACTGTGGTTATCGCGGGCAGGCCCGCTCCCACACTGTGGAGCGCGATGGGGATCTCATCATCGGTGGGGTGAGGCATAGGGTCGGCTCGCAGCCGAGCAGGACGATTGGGCCGATGCAACGTTATGTCTACACCATTGAACTACTGCCATTGCTAGTCACACGCTTTTTTTGACGCGGCACATAGTCAGATCTGCGGCGGCGGGGAGCGGTGAGCAG
>JAZKJF010000011.1:0-70132 GCA_040384465.1 Pseudomonadota bacterium
GCGGTGTGGGTGGCGGTGTGGGTGGCGGTGTGGGTGGCGGTGTGGGTGGCGGTGTGGGTGGCGGTGTCGGTGCCGGCCTGGGTGCCGTGCCTCCGGCCATTGTCGACATTCTCGAACCGACCTTGCCACTGGACGAAACGATCACGCAAACCGCCGACAGACTGGACGGCATTGTCGACAATCTCCCCAACGTGAATCTGCCAGGCAACGCACCCGATCTGGGTAGCGTGATCGGTGGCGGCGCAGCCGGTGGCGTGCTGAGCAACGCGGTGATCGACAATAGTGTGAACGCAGCCGCCGATGTCATCGTCGACAACCTTGCGGCGCCCATCAGCGGCGCTGTCTCTGATGCGGTCAACGACGGCACGGTGGTCGACATCCTCAACGACGCCAACAATGTGCCTCTTGAAAACCTGCAGGACTTGCCCGTCGATGATCTACCTATCGACGAACTGCCTGTCGATGACTTGCCAGCGAATGATGTGCTGGATGCTGTGACGGATAACATTCCGGAGATTCCCGGACTGTAGATAGCATCCACATCAAGTCGCAGACATAACGTCACTGGCAACAAGAGGCAAAGAATCATGGCGCTGTATTTCAAACCGGGTTTCAGAAAGACATTGGGCATCTCTGTACTGCTGGCCACCATTCCGGTGCTGGCGCAAAACGCACAGAACAGCGGCAGCCAGACGGCTGCCGAAACGAACGCAGGCATCAGCGCCTTCAACCAGGGCGACTATCAACAGGCGCTGGGATTGTTCGAGGCAGCGGAGCGGGCGGGCGATCAGAGTGATGCGCTAGATTACAACATCGCTGTGAGCCTCTACCGTCTCGGTCGTTACGAGGAAGCGAAGGAGCGCTTCCAGACGCTTGCCGACAAACCCGATTGGCAAGTGCTGGTGCGTTACAACCTCGGCCTGGTGGCCGAGGCGCAGCAAGACACTGCGGCGGCAGTCGAGCACTACCGCTTCTCCGCGCAGCAACAGGAGAACGAACGGGTCAGCGGGCTGGCGCAGCAGAAACTCGACGCGCTGGAGCAGCAAAGCATCAAGCCCGCTGCTGCAGCCGCTTCGCCAGAAAAGCGCTGGGCCGGACTGATCAGCCTCAGCGGCGGAGAAGACTCCAATGCGTCGAGTCTGGCGGACGAGCTGCTGGAGAGTACCAGCAGCGCAGAGGATGCTTTCCATGAACTGCTGCTCTATGGCCATGTGCAACTCAGCGGGCAGCAGGGCAATGGTTTCCGCCTCTACGGGATGGGCTTCGATCGCGCCTTCAACACCTTTGAACATCTCGACAGTCAGGTGCTGGGCGCTGGCGCAGTGTATGAAAAACCGCTTGGCAGTTATCTGTTTGAAGGCGGGGTACGTGCCACGAACACCACACTGAACTCACGCGACGTTGCCGATCAGTGGCAGGTCAGCGCGGGTATCTCGCGCCGTTTCGAGTTCGGCACAGTGAACACCAGCTACGCCTACAGCCGCTTCGACGCAGGCAAGGACTTCGCGCAGATCGATGGCGACCAGCATGTGATCGAACTCGGCTGGCGCAAGCAGTTCGGTGATCTCAGCCTGCGCAGCCGCTATCGCTACGAGACCAATGCGCGTGACGATCTGCAGCGCACCGGAGCGTTCGCCAGCTACTCGCCGGATCGACACGGTCTGCGCCTGGAAGCGCGCTGGCAGGCTACGTCGGCATGGAGCACCGGGTTGATCGCTGAACATACCGACAGCCAGTACGACGAGGCCAATCGTCTGCGCGACACCGACGGGCAGATCCGCGAGGAGAAGCGCGTCAACAAGCAGAACCGGCTGACAGCCGATGTCAGCTATCGCTTCAATCAGCACTGGCGCGCAAAGGCCGAGTATCAGTACACCGATCAGCGCGACAACTTCGACATCTACGCCTACGACAAGCACCGCGTACTGGGCACGGTCGAATTCCAGTTCTGAGCATTACCCCCTCCTGTAGAGCAGATATGTTCGCAAGTTTATTGCTGCCAGCCCGGACGGCATTGGATACAATGCCCGTCCGGCATCTTTACTCAATGAACCCAGGAACTACTCATGAGAATACTGACGAGCTGCCTGACAGCGGTCCTGCTGACAGTCGCCCTTCCCCTGACCACGGTCAGCGCCCAGAATCAACCCGGCTTCCGCACCGAAACAGTCGTGGAAGGCATCGATGTGCCCTGGGGCATGACCTGGTTACCCGATGGCGACATGCTCGTCACCAACCGTGGCGGTCAGCTGTATCGCGTCCATGAAGGGACTCTTAGTGCTCCGCTGGGCGGTGTGCCGACAGTGCATGTGAATGGCCAGGGCGGTCTGCTCGACATCGCACTGCACCCGGATTACGCCAACAACGGCTGGATCTACATCACCTACTCCAGCATGGAAGGTGCTGGCAGCGGCAGCCATACGGCCATCATGCGCGCCAAATTGCAGGGTGACAGCCTGGTCGAACAACAGGTGCTCTATAAAGGCGAAGGCAACACTGAGCGCGGCGCTCACTACGGCAGCCGCATCGCTTTCGACAACAACGGCTATCTGTTCTTCTCCATCGGCGAGCGCGGAGCCCACTTCGATAACGCCCAGCAGCTGGACCGCGACGGCGGCAAGATCTACCGCCTGCACGACGATGGCCGCATCCCGGTCGACAACCCCTTCGTCAACACGCCCGGTGCCAAAGCAGCGGTTTACTCGCACGGTCACCGCAACCCGCAGGGCCTCGCCATTCACCCGACCACAGGACAGGTGTGGGAACACGAGCACGGCCCGATGGGCGGCGACGAGATCAACATCATTCAGCCAGGCAAAAACTACGGCTGGCCGATCATCGGCTACGGCATCGACTACAACGGTCAACCCCTGGCAGTGGCCACCAGCCGCGAAGGCATCGAACAGCCGATCTATTATTGGGACCCGTCGATTGCACCGTCCGGCATGGCCTTCATTACCAGTGACAACTACGGACCGGAGCTGAAAGGCCATCTGCTGGTTGGCTCCCTGAAATTCCGTTACATGACGCATCTGGTGCTGGATGGCAACACCGTGGTGGCCAGCGATAACGTATTCCCCGGCATCGGCCGCGTCCGCAACATCAAGCAGGGCCCGGATGGCTACATCTATGTCGCCACCGAGGGTGATGGCATCATCCGCATCCTGCCGGAATAGTGATAATCCTGTGGGAGCGAGCCTGCTCGCGATTGCCTGCCCCAAGAACAAACCTGATCGCGGGCAGGCCTGCTCCCACAGCTTCAAGCAACCCAGCATTTGGTAAAGAACTATGAGCGATAAACTTCTCGCTGGTTATCAGCGCTTCAAGAACGGCTACTTTGCAGAGAACAGAGAAAAATTGCGGCAACTCGCCGAGCAGCAGCGCCCGAATCACGTGCTGATAACGTGTTGTGACGCCCGCATGGAACCGGCTCTGATTTTCGATACGGCCCCCGGAGACTTGTTCGTTATCCGCAACGTGGCGAACCTCGTGCCCCCTTACGAAATCGAAGGCGCCTACCACGGCACCAGCGCCGCGCTGGAGTTCGCCATTACCGTTTTGGAAGTACCGGAGATCATCGTGCTCGGCCACTCGCGCTGTGGCGGCATTCGTTCGCTGGTCATGGAGTCCAAGCGCCTGCCGCAGGACACCTTCATTGCCCGCTGGATGTCCATCGTCGCCCCGGTCGCCAACCTGGCCGATCCGGACACACTCGACCCCAACGACCACGTCACGTTCAATCGTTGCGAGCAGGCCGCCGTCGGTTACTCTCTGCGCAATCTGATGACCTATCCGTGGATTCGCAGCCGTGTGGAAGCGGGCACGCTGACGCTGAAGGGCTGGCACTACAACATCTTCACCGGCGCGCTGAAACAGGTACACGATCAGGACACCATCTCGACGATTGTGGAAGAGGCGCAGGACTGAGCCAGCGTTGGAGCTGGCTTCAACTATTTACTGATTGCATTTTCGGGCGCCAGACCACCCTCACTGCAACACAAAACGCGATCGGCAATCGCCAGCGGTGCAGGGCGGTGGGTGATCATCACAGTAGTGATTTGCAGTGCTCGAATCTCTTGCAGCACCGCCGCTTCCACCTGTGGGTCGAGGTTCGCGGTGGCTTCATCCAGAAACAGAAGGCGCGGCTGCATGTAAAAAGCCCGTGCCAGCAAGACTCGCTGTCCCTGTCCTGCCGACATGATGGAACCCATATCCCCAATCAAGCTGTTGTAGCCCATCGGCAATGCGTTGATGAAGTCGTCTATCCGCGCCATCCGGCAAGCGTGCCGCAGCAGCTCATGGTCCACCTCCTCCGCATACAGCGTGATGTTGTCGATCAGCGTCCCGGAGAGCAGCTGATCGCTCTGCAGCACCCCGGCACAGACGCAGCGGAACTGGCGCAGACCAAACTCCTGGATATCCATCTCATCGATGCGAACGGTCCCTGCCGTCGGGAGCAGCAGTCCCGCCATGACTTTGATCAGTGTCGACTTGCCCGCCCCCGACGGACCAGTAATCGCAACAATTTCACCCAGCGCGATATCGAGGTTGATGCCATCGAGAACCGGAGTGCGGCAACCCGGATAACTGTATTGAAGATTCAGCAGCTGCAATCGCCCTGCCACCGGGACGCGCAGTTTCGGCAAGTAGAAATTGTCGAATTCTCTTGGCGTGCAGGTGATGTCCGACACACGTTCCAGCTGCAGACGCAGCAGCCTGATCTGCACCAGCTTTTCAATGAACGAACGAATGGAGGAAGAAAAATTACTCTTCAGGGCGACAAAGGCGGTCAGAAAACCCAGTGACAAAGTACCATCCAGCACGGCCAGCGCCGCGAGGTAAATCACCAGCACATTTTCCAATCCGCTCAGCAAGCCATGCGCAGCATCAATGCGAATCATCACGCGCGTCAGTTGGACATTGGCATTGACCTGTTCGGCATATTGATTTCGCCACAGCAGGACACGGGACAGCTCGCGGCAATAGAACTTGATCATCTCGATGGCCCGCATATTTTCCATGAGACTGGTGCTCGACTTCGCATCCGCCACGATACGTTGCTCGCTGAGCGATTTGACGGTCGGAATCATCGCCAAGCGCAAGGTCGCCACCAGCACCACAAAAATCAGCACCACGGAAGCGAGCACTGTGTTGAAGGTAAACATGACGAGCAGTGTCAGCAATGCAAAGGTGCCGTCCAGCACCACGGTAATCAGATCTTCTGTGAGGATGTGCCGGATCTCCCGAATTGAACCAAACCGGGAAACCAGATCACCGACATGCCGTTTGCTGAAAAACTCCGTGGGCAGTGTCATCAGATGATTGAAGACATTGCCTGCCATCTGAAAACCCAATTGATTGGAGAAATACAACTGCACGCTGGCGCGCGCACTGCTCATACCAACATTGGTCAGCGCAAGCATGAAGAAGCCAATCGCGAGCATGGCAAGAAAATCCGCGTCCAGTTTCGACACTCCTTCATCGATCACCAGCTGCAGATAAAATGCGGTGCCGATGGACGACAGCTGCAGAAACAACGACAGCACAAACAATTGCACCACTGCTCTGTTGAACCCAGGATAACGCGTGAAGAGATCGAACAGACGCGAGCGTAACTCCTGCTTCTCCGCTCGCAAGTCCTTGCCGGGCACGCACTCGATGGCGATGCCGGTGAAATGCCGCCCCACTTCACTGAATGAATACTCGCGCTTCCCCACCGCAGGATCATGAATCACGATGCCTTTGCGCGATACGCTGCGCAGCACCACGAAATGCGTCATGTCCCAGTGCAGAATGGCAGGCAATTGCAATTGGCCAAGCTCTTCACATTCAAGACGCAGTGGTCGCGCCTGCAATCCTAGTGCGTTGGCAATCGACAGGATGTCATTCAATCCTGCCCCCCTGGCGGATACTGGATAGTCTCGGCGCAAAGAGTTCAGATCAATGCGCTTTCCATAGAAGGACGCGACCATTGAGAGGCAAGCCAAACCGCACTCGGTGCGTTCCGATTGCAACACTTCGGGCAAGCCGCGCCCGGTACCAAAGAGTGCCGCGATCACATTTTTCTCCCGAGGCTGCGCAAGGGAGCGAAAACACGCTGCAGGATCGTCTGGCGGGCAGTGACGATCTGGGCACTGAACTGCATACCAGGGCGCAGACGCTCCAATTCCGTACCATTCGTTTTCAACCCACCCAGTGCTGCACGTACCAGATACACTGGCTCGCGCAGCTCAGGAGGCAGATCGATCTCGCGTGGGTCCAACACCGTGTCAGCGATAAATGTCACGGATGCTGGGAAGGTGCCGTAGACACGGACAGGATATGCGTCGTAGGCCAGCATGATCTCCTGCTGCAGCGCGATCTCTCCCAGCGCCCGCGAAGGCAGATACAACCATGCTTCCAGTTCGCTATCCTCTGGCAACAAGGTCAGCAGCGGCTGACGTGACTCCAGTGCGTCTCCCTGCGTCACCAGCAAATTACTGACCACCCCGGCGGCAGGTGCTGTCACTGCGAAACTGTCCTGTGTCTCCATATCCTTGCGGCGCACCAGCAGCTGTGAGCGCTGGCGCTGCAACTCCAGCAACTCTTGCTGCAGCGCCAGTGGCCGCATGACGAGTTGATGACGCACCTCCACCAGTTCCCGTTCACGCCCTTCGATCTGCAGCAAATTGCTGCGGCTCAACTGCTGTGCGCTGTAAAGTTTGTCCAGCTGCTGGTCACGAACAGCATCCGCCAGCATGCCTTGCTCATGCAATCTGGCGGTTCGCTCGTAGTCGTGTTCACTGAGGGCAAGCCGACTGGTGACGAGCCCCTGCTGTTCACGCAACAGCTGCACCTCGGATTCCAGCGCCGCAGCCTGTTGACGCCATTGTGCGCTGTCCAGTGCTGCACGCTCATGGGCTACCTGAATCTGTTCCTCCAGATGCTGGGATTGACGGTCGATTTGCTGCAACTGGAAAAGATTGGCAGCGCTGCCGTCTGCAGAGAACTGCGGCGTACTCACAACTCCGAGTATCTGCCCGGCGTCAACACGCTGTCCTTCGACGACCTCGACCTTCTGCAGTATCCCTGTGCGCCCCGCATAGACTTCAACAGCGCCAGCAAGCGGACTGAGATGGCCCCGCGCCGACTCAGTACGGCTGAATCCGGCGAACATCGCAAACAGCAGAAAACCCAGAAACGTCAACAGGACTCCAACACAAAACACCCGCAACCCTGGGGGCTGATAGAAAACGGCTGCACCGAAGCGAGAGCCAGTCATCGCGAGCAGTGCTTCCGGCCTGAACAATGTGTCGCTCATCGCGGCGCCCTCTCTGCGGAGGCGGCAACACTGCAATAACTGAGCAGCGCAGGGAGATATTTCCATTGCGCAGGCGTGCGCCTGATCCACTTTTCTGCCAGCCGCGCCAGCATCTGGGTAATGCGGGTCACCGCATGCGGCAGCGATTCGCCATCGCGCACACGGGTATCGATCATGTCCTCCATATCGATCTGATCAACACCGTCACACTCCCATGTGACAAAGGGAATGATCGGTGCACGTCCGAGGATTGCCAGCATGGCTGGTCCTTTGACGAGACGGGCCCGTTGACCGAAGAACAGCACTTCCGTGGTAGCACCAAAATCCTCGCGCAAGTCGAACAGCACTCCCAAACTTTGATTACCCTTGCGCAAGCCCGCGACCACCGCCGCTGAAACACCCTCACCATGTGGCAATATCTGCAAACGCAGGTCTGCATTCAGCGCATGAGTTACAGCGTTGTGCCGTTCCCTTTGCAATGACAGCACCTGACGGCCAGTCTCAACCTGCTCCGCAAGACAGCGAAACGCCCCCACAAAATCGCCCATGTGAATGGTCACCAGCACACGCGACCCGGGACACCGACTGATCAGTGCGCGGTACGCATCCTGTTCCTGCCAGATGAATTTTCTTCTCGGTTCATGTGTGACAATTTGCGGATGATGTTGCAGACGCTTGGCATAGTGTGATGCCAGAAAATCATCATGCTGATTCAGAAGCTGGAACAACGCACTGCGAGGCTCATGCAACAGTGCACCCAGCCCCAGGACCAACGCTTCACGATGTGCAGCAGCCTGCGCGAGACGGGGCAGCAGCACACTGCGCATCCGACGCAGACAACTCAGCAACCAGCGCTTGTACGACAGCCTCAATCCACTCTGCAGACAGCGCGTGGACGCTTCTTGCAGGAAGACATAAACAGCCTCGGCGACTGTTCTTTGTGGCCACACCGAGGGCAACTTTTCGGCGTATTCCAGGTGCTGACAGCTTTGTGTCGCGGAATAATTTTCCTGACATAACTCGATACGATGTCCGATCTCGGTATGCAGCAACCGTGTGGAGGCAGACGGCCATGGATACACGCGCAGCAGTGCACGAATGACCGTCGATTCACGGCTGGCCAGCATTGCTTCCAGCGCCTCGCAAACCATGGAGACAGCCTGCGTGTAACGACCATCAACGTGCGCACGTCTGGCATCCTGCAGCAGAATTTGTGCACCAAGCCCTTGAGGATTTGCCGCCACCTTCATGCCAGCTCCTCAACAGCAGCTGTCGGCAATGCCTGTGTCAGCATGTCGATGACATCCGCGACACTCTGCAGTTGCGCCAGCAGCTCTTCATCGACCTGTACCGCGTAATAGGATTCCAGCTCGAAGACCATTTCCACCAGTTGCAATGAATCAAGCCCCAGCGCGGCGAGCGCAGTATCCGGTTGAGGGTCAACAATCATGCCGCGCCGTTCGCAACCTTCACGCAAAATCCGCTGCACCTGCTCCGTGACTGACTTTCTGACATTCCCTTGCATGCTCATGCTCCTTGTTTGGTTCACCATCCATGTTGTTCTCATACTCTCCCGCCAGAAAGCGTTCACGACACTGCAGCCGTTGCAGTTTGCCACTGCTGGTCAATGGCAGGCTGCGCCGAGGCGTGAGGCGAATGTGCGTGGCGAGAATGCCTGGCGATTCACACAACCGCGATTGCAGTAATGGAATTTCGCGCTCGATGAGCTGAGGGTCGGCAACACTGTCCAACTCCAGCAGAATCACAAGAGAATCTTCCGCATCCGGCTCCAATTCAAAGGCGGCGCTACGCAGCACGCCTTTGTGACGCAGCAGCGTCTCTACCTCACTCTCGATATCTTCTGCGTGAAAACTGCGACCACGTCGCTTGATCAGATTTTTGCAACGTCCTGTGAAATAGAGTTCTCCCTGCCAGATATAGCCGAGGTCGCCGGTGCGCAGATACCGACAAGAATTCTGCTCGCCGCTTTTCTCCTCTTCGCCAGAAAGCACTGTGGCACCGAAAACCTCAGCTATACGCGCATCATCCTCGTGGTAGCCACGAGCCACTGACGCAGAACTCACCAGGATTTCTCCTTCCGTCCCCTCCTCCACTTCCCGGTTCGATGCGGGTGCCACAATACGCACATCCACCGATTCCTGCAGTTGCCCAATACTGACGTTTTCCTGCCCAGTGAGAGGATGTCGATGCGTACGCAAGCCATTACGACTGCACACGAAGAGCGTCGCTTCAGCCATGCCGTAACAGGGATGCACAGCTCTGGCATCGAAGCCCGCGCGCGCAAAACGTGTCGCGAATTTTCGCAGGGTGTCGGCTGCCACTCTTTGTGCGCCGCAATAGGCGAGGCGCCAGCTGCTTAAATCCAGCGTGTCCAGCATCTGTTCCTGCTCCTTGTGCAGAAGCCGCGCGTGACACAACTCGTAGGCGAAATCCGG
The DNA here is from genome assembly GCA_040384465.1 of Pseudomonadota bacterium. Classification (GTDB taxonomy): domain Bacteria; phylum Pseudomonadota; class Gammaproteobacteria; order Pseudomonadales; family Pseudohongiellaceae; genus UBA5078. The sequence continues at coordinate 9,757 of JAZKJF010000011.1, forward strand.
TGCGCCACTGATCGTGCCCCGGTAGCGCGAGATAGCCTCCAGCCAGCGGACTGGCTGGGCGGAGAAGTCGGCAGGCGCCAGGAAATAGTTGTGAATGCCACAGTACAAGGGCGTCAGCACGTGCCCGATCAAGCCCATGTCATGATGAAAGGGCAGCCAGCTCACTCCCGTATCGGCGGTCGAGCACCGAAAGGCCTGACGAATCTGCTCGCAGTTATGCAGAATGTTGGCGTGGCTGATCACAACGCCTTTCGGTGCAGAAGTAGACCCGGAAGTGTACTGAATGAAGGCAGTGTCTTCAGGCGTTGGATGGGAATTGTAATCAAATCGGCGCCGCAATACCGGCCGGTTGAGATCACAGTCCTCTGAACTATCCGTGTTGATAATCTGCAACGAATGCTGGTCAACAATCTCCGACGGCAGATGCCGCGATGTTGTACTTACGCTCAGCAATGTTCGCGCCCCACTGGCACGCACAATCCCGCTGAAAGTGCGCCAATCCCGGCCATGCGGTCTTGCCACCGGCACCGGCCAGGCACCTGCGAGAATCGCCGCGAAGAACGCGACAATGAACTGACTGCCGTGCGGATAGAGCAACACCACTGGCTGTCGTTGCAGACTGCGAGCCAGCAGCACTTCGGCCAGCTTGTCTGCGGCAGCGAAAAGTGAAGCGGCCGTCAGACTCTGCGTGACAGCACCGCTACGGTCCAGAAAAGAGTAGAGAGGGTGGTCGGCCTGCGTGTGCAGACGCGATTCAATGAGGGACAGCAGATCCCGATCCATGGGTTTCATCCTTGAACTGACTTGTGAACTTGGAGCACTCTCGTCCTGAAAGGCTCTTGATTTACGTCCGAAGCAACGTCTGAATCGACTATAGGCAGAGAACTGCATATCGTCAAATGCTCTAATGGGAGGCGCAAACACAAAATCCGTACTATGCTCTCAGTACTAGCAGCACAGACAGCAATACAGGCAGTACAGGTCCCTCAAGGAGGATTGACATGCTCATTCACAGCCCGCGCGCACCTCAACGACGTGCCTCTCATAACGCAGTTGCAGACACCGCAACCCAGCAGCTCTCTCAGCCCGTCGAGGTCTTGAGTGAAACCAGCTCAGTCATCTCGACAGAATTCCAGTCTGCCCTGTCAGGCCTCATCCCCTGGCATTACCCTAAAACCAAAACTCCGATTCACAGACTGTACGAGCTGGCAAAAGCAGGGCAATGGAACGCGAGCACCGATGTCCCCTGGTCGCAGGACGATCCGCTCGGTCACTTCCCCAGTGACGAAGCAAACAATCCGCTGGTTGGTTTTCCGGACTATGACAGGCTTCCTGAAGCCGAGCGCTGCCGCTTGAGTTGGTGGCAACACCGCCTGGAAGTCGCGGAGATCCTGCACGGCGAACAGGCCGCCATGGTGATCGCCTCGCAACTGGTCGCATGCCTGCCGACGGTCGAAGCGAAGCTGTTCGCCAGCACTCAGGTAAACGACGAGGCCCGGCATGTGGAATTCTTTTCCCATTACCTGACGACGCTGGGTGGTGACATTCCCGGCCCCAGCAGTGCATTGCTGAAGCTCATTCACGCCAGCGTCGACGAAGCACGCTGGGATATGAAGTTCATCGCCTGTCAGATTCTGATCGAGAGTCTGGCCATGGCGCGTTTCCAGGAACTGCGCCAGCATACACGCGTGCCCGAACTGCGCTTCGCGATTGACTACATCCTGCGCGACGAGGCACGGCACGTGCGCTTCGGGGTCGAGTTTCTGCGTGAGCATCTGGCAACCCTGGAAGAAGCTGCCCTGGAAGAGCGTTGTGGCTTCGTGCTGGACAATGTCCTGCAATTGGCCAATTCACTGAACCTCTACAACCGCATCGCAGTGGCCAAGGGCTGGGATCTGGCGGCGTTGCGGCTCCATCTGCGCCGTTATCGCCTGCAACACCCGGAGCTGAACCGACAGCGCCTGCGGCAACTGGCACTGAACATGGAGGCCGTCGGTCTGCTCACCACCACCGGGCGGGCGCGACTGGAACAGATGAATCTCGTCGCCGTGTGAGGGAGTTAACGAAACACGCACCGATTGATCGAACACTGCCGCTGTGACTGGCAGTGTGGGAGAACACCGATGTACCATGCGAGCCCACCTGCGGACAGCACCATCAATGCTCTCTTGATTCGATGATTCAAAAAGGAAATTGCACATGAAAAAGCTGACTTCATTCCGCACCGTTGCACTGTGCTGCATCTTCACCACTTTCAGCAGCTGCGCCGACATGGGCATGGTGCTCGGCACTCCCCCTTCCGCCAGCGGCCGGGTCATCACCTCGGCTCCCGGGAACTCTGGCAATACTCCGGCTGCGGCGCGCGGTGCCATATCGGCAGCGCAGGCGCGGCAACTGGCGGCCGCCAACGGCTTGACCGGACGACGCTCATTACCTCCCGGCATCGCGCGCAACCTCGCGCGTGGCAAACCACTCCCACCGGGTATCGCCAGACAGATGGTGCCGCAGGGTATGTTGTCCGGGTTGCCTTCAATTGCGGGGCACGAATGGCGCATCGCGGGGCAGGATCTGATTCTGGTTCTCATCGCGACAGCGGTGGTGGTGGAGATTCTCTCCGAGGTGTTCGAGTAACAGCGGGCATCTCAGGCTGGCAATGCCGACCGGAAATTCAACCGGGGATTCAAACCGATTTTTCAGGAAGTGGCGCCAGCCAGTCGACCCGGGCGCAGGCCTCGATAAACCATGTCAGTGCCCGACCACTCTGGTGCTTGCGCCAGGCCATGTAGATCGGCATGGGTGGACGAGGCACGCTGCACTCCAATGCCACCAGCGCCCCGCTGGCAAGCAGAGGCGCGGCCATATGGCGCGGCAGGAAGCCGACACCCACCCCCATCCGCTGCGCCTCGATCTTGGCCTCCATGTTCGCCACCCGCAGGCTTTGTCGACTGGCCAGCAGGCCCGAGGAGCGCGCGGGCGTGGTAATGGACGTGTCCGCTGCAATCACAGTGGGAAACTCGGCAATCGCCGCCGCATCAACCGGCCCCACCACCTGAGTCAGTGGATGATCTGCTGCCACCGCAAAGACGAATTCGATGTCACCCAGCACGCGATACTCGAAAATGCCTTTGGGAATATCCCCGGAAGCCCCGAGGGTGAGGTCACAGCGCCCCGCCACCAACGCATCCCACCCGCCACCGAGCACCTCTTCGCTGATCTGCACCACGACCTGTCGGCCAAGCTGATTGAACAAGCCTACCTGCTGCAGTAACAAACTCATCGGCAGCACCGTGTCGCGGGCAATTCTCAAGGTGGTTTCCCAGCCGGATTCGAGCTGCCGCACGGCCTCCTCCAGGTCTGCGGCCTGCTGCAGAAGCACGCGCCCACGCTCCAGCACCAGCCTGCCCGCCACCGTCAGTTGTGCACGCTGGCGGCTACGATCAAAAAGACTGACACCCAGATCACTTTCCAGCTTCTGCACTGTGTAAGTGAGCGCCGACGGCACCTTGAACAAGGCATCGGCGGCGGCCAGAAAACTGCCGCGACGATCAATGGCATCCAGCACTCGCAAGGCTTCCAGCGTGATGGCGTGGGACATGGCAGCAGTCTCAATGTTGGCAAAGAATGATATTCAAATTATTTGAAGTATAAACTCAAAATGTTCCGCTTTTAAGTCCCCGCCCTGCGCTCTAAATTACACACCAAGGCAGATCGACAACGGTCAGCAGATTTGAAAACACATCACATCACAAGTTCAGGGAGCACATCATGAGCAACATCAATCGCATCATCGACGCAGGCAATCAATGGTCACCACTGGTACTGCGCCTGCCGCTGGGGGTGATCTTCGTCGCCCACGGCGCGCAGAAACTGTTTGGCGCTTTCGGCGGGTATGGGCTGGAAGGAACGGGGCAATTCATGGAGTCGATTGGACTCGCGCCCGGCGTTCTGATGGCTGGCGCAGCGGGTTCTGCGGAATTCTTTGGCGGGCTGCTGCTGATCGCGGGTTTGCTCGTGCGACCTTCGGCACTGGTGCTGGCGGTCACGATGATCGTCGCGATTCTGTCAGTGCACGTCAGCAACGGGCTGTTCATGGCCAACAACGGCTACGAATTTGGCCTCGCGCTGCTAGCCGGCACTGTGTCGCTGCTGATCTCTGGCGCCGGACGTATCAGCGTGGATGAGATCATCGGGGCGCGCCTCAGATCGTGAGGCGCGGGCTGGCGGTACTTGAAAACTCAGATCTGAATACGAGTACCTAACTCAACGACGGCGTTGTCCGGCAACCGGAAAAATTCGACTACTCCACCGGCATTGCGGGTCATCGCTGCAAACAATTGTTCTCGCCACCCGGACATGCCACTGCCCGGGGTCGAGACAATCGATTCCCGGCTCAGGAAATAGCTGGTCTGAAAGGTCGGAATCACCAGCCCGTGTGCGGCGCAGTGCTTGAGAGCGGTCGGGACATCAGGCGTATCCATGAAACCAAAATGCAGGGTGACGCGCCAGAAGCTGTTGCCCAACTCTTGCAGTTGGACGCGCTCCTGATCGCTGACCCACGGAACGTTTTCGAACTGAACAGTCAGAATCAGATTCTGATCATGCAGCACTTGATTGTGCTTGAGATTATGAAGCAGTGCCTGGGGAACAGTGCTGGGGTCTGCCACCATATAGATAGCGACTCGACTAGAGCGTTGAATCTCTGCAGGCTTCAGGTTATCAACAAAGGATTGCAGCTCAGTGCCTTCGCGACGTATAGATTGCATCACGATGCTTCTGCCCTTCTGCCAGGTGCTCATCAACAAGAACAGAACGGCCGCGACCAGCAAAGAGAACCAACCCCCATCGAAGAACTTCAACGCACAGCCCGCAATCAACAGGAAGTCCAAGGTCAAAAAGAACGCCGTAGCGCAATAGGCAACGGACGCAGGCAGTTTCCACGCGCCCCGAATGACGAAGAAGGTCAGACAGGTCGTCGTTGCCATCGTGACAGTGACGGCAATGCCGTATGCTCCAGCCAGGCCTGAAGAACTGCGAAACAACAGCACTACAGCAATAACACCTACCAGCAGCGCCCAATTCACCCCTGGCATATAGATCTGTCCCGACTCTCGTGCCGAGGTGTGCAGCACTGTCATGCGTGGCAGGAAACCCATCTGCACTGCCTGGCGAGTCATGGAGTAAGCACCGGAAATAACGGCCTGTGAGGCAATGATCGCCGCGAGGGTGGCAATGAGCAGCGCCGGCCAGAGGAGCATCGTCGGAAACAAATTGTAAAAAGGATTGCTCACCGCAGAAGGATCAGAAAGCAGCAGTGCACCCTGCCCCATATAGTTCAAAGCCAGAGATGGCAGTACGAGGTACGTCCACGCCATTTGAATCGGTTTACGGCCAAAATGCCCCATATCGGCATAGAGGGCTTCCGCGCCCGTTAGCGCCAGTACGATTGCCCCAATGGCGGCGAACACATACCAGCCGCGGCCGCTGAGAAAGTGCCATGCCTCCATTGGATTCAGAGCAGCCAGAATGGAGGGCTGCGCAAAAATGTGCAGCACACCTGACAAAGCCAGCATCAGGAACCAGACAGTCACAATGGGGCCGAACACCTTGCCCATAGCCTCCGTTCCGAAGCGTTGAACCCAGAACAAACTGATCAGAATGCCGAGACTGACCGGGATAACCAAAGGCTTCAGTGCGGGCGTCACCACCTCCAGGCCTTCCATCGCCCCCAGTACGGAAATAGCGGGAGTGATAACACTATCGCCATAAAACAAGGTTGCACCGAGTAATCCGATGACGAGAATCCAGCGTTTCAACATGGGATTATTCGCAGCGGTTTGCGCCGCCAGAGCTGTCAACGCCAGCGAGCCCCCCTCTCCGCGATTGCCTGCACGCAATATCAGCGTCACATATTTGAGCGTTACCACCAGCATCAAGGCCCAGAAAATTGTCGAGACTGCGCCGATAATATTCGTGGCATCGAGCGGAACCCCAGTGGCGGGGGCGAAAATTTCCTTGACGGTGTACAGAGGGCTGGTCCCGATATCGCCATAGACGACGCCAATGGCAGCCAGCGTCAACGCTGACAGACTTTGAGGCACAGGGGTTGTGTGAGATGAAGCGGACATGGCAACTACCTTTGCAGTGAATATGCCGACAGTGTCGTAAAAACGACGTCAGGATCGCATAAGTATTCTGCTAGGCATCGGCATCCAGTAATCGATAGCCGATGCCTGGCTCCGTCAACAGGATCTGAGGCTCAGCGGGCGTGGCCTCCAATTTGGCACGCAGCTGCCCCATGTACAGGCGCAGATAGTGAGTGTGCTCGACAAACTCCTGCCCCCATACATCCGCAAGCAATTGCCGATGCGTGACCACCTGTCCTGCACTGCGCACCAGCCGTGCCAGCAGGTTGAACTCCGTCGGGGTCAAATGAACACTCTGACCATCCCGGCTGACCCGATGATCAGCAAGGTCAATATGAATTCCTGCGTTCTCGTAGCGAGTCACCGACGCGCGCAAGGAATTGCCCTTGTGCCGTAACGCTACCCGGATACGCGCGAGCATTTCGCCAACACTGAAAGGCTTCACCAGATAGTCATCGGCGCCGGCATCGAGCAGGCCAATTTTCTGCCGGTCGGTATCGCGCGCCGAAATCACGATGACAGGGGTAGAGAGTCGCCGCCTGACTGTTGCGAGAAACTCTCCGCCGTCACCGTCAGGCAACCCCAGATCCAACAGAATAAGATCAAACACTTGCACCCGTGTATTCGAATCGAGCTGAGTCTGACCGAATATCGTGTTCGCTTCCGCAAGACTGACAGCCGTCACCACCTGATAGCCTTCAAGGTGCAAAGCCTCACGCAAAGTGGCGCGCAACTCCTTGTCATCTTCCACCAGCAAAACCCGCAGAGTCATGAAAGCATCTCTTCTGAATTTATCTGAGGCTGAGAGCCCAGCGGCAACAGACATTCGAAGCGTACCGACGCATCTCCGCTTTTTACCAGCAAGTCCCCTCCGTGCGCACGGGCAATGGCACGACATAACGCCAGACCAATGCCGACCCCCGCAGCGTGTGCCTGATTTCCGCGCTGAAAGGGCAAGAAGAATTGCTCGAACTTAGCTGGGTTCATTCCTTCAATCTTGTTGCTGACGGCGATCGTCAGAAACTGTTGATCCGCAACTGCAGACACTTCAACCGGAGAGTGAGGCTCGCCGTATTTGAAGGCATTGTCGATAAGATTTTCCAGCAGCTGCGACAACAACAGAGAGTCGCCGCGAACAAGAGGCAGTCCGGGTTGCACATTGGTTTTCAAGCGCGAGTAGTCAATATGAGCGCGCATTCGATGAACAACGCTGCCGATGATTTCTTCCGCAGATTCCCAGTCCGTACTGATCTGAGTTCCCACAGCATCCAACCGGGCAAGCTGCAAAATATTGTTTGTCAGCCGACGCAGGCGATCTGCCTCATCCACAATACTCTTGGCAAATTGCCGACGCTGCGCATGCGACATGCGCTCGTCCTGCTGTTCGAGCAAAGAGGCCGCGCTCATGATAGTGGCCAATGGTGTTCGATAGTCATGCGAGATGGCAGCAAGCAAAGTGTTACGCACGGACTGTGCCTGCGCCTGGTCGCGCGCTTCTTGTTCCTGACAAAGCAAATGATGTCGCTCTAGGGCGATTCCCATCTGATCGCACAACGCCTGCGCTTGAACCGTCTGAGAAAATGGGGTTGTAAAAACATTACTGATCATCACCGATCCGTAGGGAATCCTGCGGCCACGCAAAGGCAAATACAGATCGTTCAACTCTTCATAACGCCCAGTTGCTGGCCCCAATGACTGGCCACTGCGCAGGCAATGCCAAAGTGCATCCCGTTGTTCCTTGTCGATTGCGCCGAGTTCAATGGTAGCCGATGCAGGGTCTTCAGAGGGAAGGCCGTTCTGCAGAGCCATCAACGCACACTCTCTACCGCTCAACTCTACCAGCAGGGTTTGCAGGGCAGGCAACAAGTCTCGCGTATCTTCGGCATCACGCAATCTGTCGCTCCAGGAGCGCAACGCCTCGACGGCATCGGCATGCACTTGCGACTGTCGGGACTTTTCACGCAGCGATGCCATCAAACTGGCAATGATGATATTCACCACCAGCATCGCCAGCAACAACAACGCGTCCTGGTGAAAATCGATGGCGAATGTGCGAAGAGGAGGAACGAAAGTCCAGTTGAAAGCCATCAGGGCAATCAAGCTGGCCAGGAGAGTGACACGCACTGACAGCCAGATGGCGGCTATCGCGGAAGTCAACACCAGGATCAATCCGAGATTACTGAGCCCCAACTGAGCGCTCAGGAGCCACATGGCCGTCCAGCCGATGATCCAGACAAGAAGACCGGACAAATTCGAACGCGATACCGAGAATAGCGACATGCGATTCACCTTGGCTAACACTGCACTACGCATCTATGTGGCGGTCGCCAGCAGGGCTTTTATGCCCTCTGGGTCGGCTCATACAGTAGGGTTATGCACCTTGTCTGTGTCGCAGTAGGTGGTGTCCTCCAGACGCTTCGTGTAGTTGTTGAGGATACGCATTCCCTCGGCTGGCTTAACCACACCCGCTTCGATCTTGCGGCGGATCAGCTCGGTCATGCGCCGGTCCAGATCGCTGGGCACATACTGCACCTGCGACAGCATGTCCTTGATGCTGATGGCCTTGATGGTCTCCTCGATCCAGAAGTTGCCCGGCTCGTCAGCGCTGGCGTAGATGTGCGCCTCGCCGACGGGGCCCAGCAGATTGTGGGCGTCGCCAAGAATCTCCTGATAGGCCCCCACCAGAAACACACCGAGATAATAGGGTTTGTCCGGCTGATACTCGTGCAAGGGCAGCCAGCTCTTGTTGGCGTGGGAGGAGACGTATTGGTCAATCTTGCCGTCGGAATCACAGGTCAGATCAACGACCTGTCCACGTCGCGTCGGCTCCTCGTCCAGACGGTCGAGTGGCATCACCGGGAACACCTGACCGATAGCCCAATGGTCGAGTATCGACTGAAATACGGAGAAATCGCACAGGTACAGATCGGTGAGCTGAGTCTCCAGCTCTGTCTGCTCGACAGGCGGCGGATTCAAATGCAGCGCGGTGAACTTGCGCAGCACCTTGCGGCAGATGCTCCAGTAGACGCTCTCCACATAGGCCAGCGACTCCATGTCGAGATAGCCGAGCCGCGACAACTGCCCCGCCTCCATGCGCGCATCCTGAGCATCGTGAATCACCTCCATCAGCAGTCCGCGTGAGCGCACAGTCTTCGCTTCTTTCAGTGCGGCTTCCATGCGTTGCACGACCGGTGCCGGGTTGGTGGGCGCCTCACACTTGGGCGGATTGTCCGGCTGATGCACACCGATCACCGGCACCACCAGAATGGAGTGATGTGCAGTGATCGCGCGGCCACTCTCGGACAGCAAGGTCGGCATGGGCACACCGCGCTGCTCGCAGATTTCTTTCACAGTGAAAACGATGACGTTGGCGTATTCCTTCAAGCCGTAGTTGATCGAGGATTCCACCTCTTCGTATTCTCCGCTGTGACCAGTACCATGCCCCGCACCGTGACCGCTCCCGTAATTGCCTCCATAGTTCACACCAAGGCCGCCGCCGACATCGAGGTACTTCACCTTGACACCACGCAGATGCAGATCGGCGTAGAACTGCGTAATTTCGCGCACTGCCGAGCGCAGAGCCTGAGTGTCGGCGATCTGGCTGCCAAGATGGAAGTGCAACAATTCCAGGCAGTCACCGCTGCCACGCTTCTCCAGCTCATGCACCAGCTGCACCAGCTCGGGAACAGTGAGGCCGAACTTGGAGCCAGAACCGCCCGATTCGAACCAGCGACCCGAGCCACGCGTGGAAAGCTTCAGGCGCACGCCTATGCGCGGCGCTTTGCGCTGCCCCTCTACCGACGCATCGCGCGGTTTGTCGCGCTGGTCAGCCAACACCAGCAGCTGCTCGAACTCGGAATATTTTTCGATCACTGGTAGCACCTGCTGTCCCAGCTGCTGTGCGTTGAGCATCAGCGTCAGCATCGAGTGATCCTTGACGCCGTTGCACAGCATCAGAATGTCATCGCCGATCAGCGCCAGCGTGGCCATCAGTTCGGCGCGCGAACCACACTCCAGGCCCAGGTTGAACTCTTTGCCGGCGTCCATGACTTCGGCGACCACCTCATGCAGTTGATTCACCTTGATCGGATAAATCGTGCGGTACTCGCCGGAGTAACCCGCTTCGGCGATGGTTTCGCGGAAGGTCTGATTGAGGCGGCGTACCCGCGCGCTGATGATGTCCTGAAAGCGCACGATCAACGGGAAAGTGCAGCCTTCTTTCACAGCAGCGTCGATCACCTCGGTGATGTCGATCTCCAGATCACTGCCCGGGATCGGCTTGACGGCCGCGTGGCCCCTGGCGTTGATACTGAAGAAGCCCGCGTTCCAGCTCTTCATCGCATAGAGTTCCTCCGCATCAGCAGAGGTCCAGGCGTTCTTGACTACGGTGTTATCGATCACAATTTTTTCCTTGAACGCATCTTGTGGGAGCGAGCCTAGCTCGCGATCAGGTGTGGCGATAAGTTCATCGCGAGCAAAGCTCGCTCCTACAGGCGGCGTACAGGCACAACAGTTCTATGGCAATCTGCGCCGCCGCCAGTGCAGTGATCTCGGCGTGATCGTAGGCAGGTGCCACTTCAACCACATCCATGCCCACCAGGTTGATACCGACGAGCCCGCGAATAATTTCCAGCGCCTGATACGAGGACAAGCCACCCGGAACCGGCGTGCCGGTGCCCGGCGCGAAGGCCGGGTCGAGACAGTCGATGTCGAAAGTCAGGTACACCGGATTCTGCCCTACCCGCGCACGTATCTGCGCGATCACCGCGTCACAACCCTGTCGGTGCACATCGGATGCCGAGAGGATCTGATAGCCGAGAGTAGCATCGTTCGTGGTACGAATGCCGATCTGAATGGACTGCTCAGGAATCACGATGCCTTCTTTGGCGGCCTTGTAAAACATGGTGCCGTGATTGATGCCTTCGCCGGAAGAAGGCCAGGTGTCAGTGTGAGCGTCGAAGTGGATCAGACTCAGCGGGCCATGCACTTTGGCGTGAGCGCAGAGGCTGGGATAGGAGATGAAGTGGTCGCCGCCCAGCAACAATGAGGCCGCGCCAGCATCGAGAATACGCGCCACATGCTGCTCGATGTGCGCCACACCCAGCAAGCCGCCGCCGCTGTGATTCTCACAATCGCCATAGTCAATGACCGCCATCTCTGCCATCGGGTCTTTTTTCCACGGCCAGGGACGCTCCCAGGCCAGCGACAGTGACGCGTTGCGAATGGCGCGCGGCCCGAGCCTGGCCCCCGAGCGATTGGTGGTGGCGATGTCCAGCGGCACACCGCTAACGACGACATCCACGCCGCTGAGGTCCCGCGAGTAGGGCACACGGAAGAAGCTGCCTGCGCCGCCGAAACTGTGCGAGCCGACCATTCCGGCTCCCGGTGTGCCGACGATGGCGTTGTCCCAGCTCTGCCTGTCCTGCTCCTTCGATCCCTTGTCAGTCATCGTGCCTGGCTCCCGTTATTTGACTTCACTTGCATGATTGAGCTGTTCAACGCTCCAGCTGCAACAGCGCTGGCGTGCTGGACGGCGTGCGGCGGTGCTGCGTCAGTTGTTCAAATTCATACCCCAAAGCCAGCAGCCGCGCATCGGTAAAGGCGCCACTGAGCAATTCCATGCCCATGGGCAACCCTTCGGGCGAGAAGCCGATTGGCACTGACAGCGCTGGCAATCCGGAATGAGCACTGAGACTGCAATTGTTGCCAGGCTGAGACTCACCGATCACCGCCGGCAGCGATCCAATCGGTGGATAGGCGAGCAGCTCCACGTTCTGCGCCCGCATCGCAGCTTCAATCGCAGAGCGCAACTCCTCACGCGCCAGCAGCGCAGCACGGTAGAGCGCTGGATCCTGCGTGGCAGCGGCGCTGCGGGTCAGCACACCGTCAACTGCCTCATGGTGCAGACCGGTCGCGACGATACTTTCCAAAGTCGTGTAGTCAGTGCTTCCGAACTCGGCGAGCCAGGCGTTCAGGTCGCTCTCAAACTCCTGACCAATCACTCCCGAACGGGAAATCAGATCACGCAGATTGGGAATAGTGACGTCCACAACGACAGCACCCTGCTCTGTCATCTGCGCCAGCGCCTGATCCTGCAGCGCCTGGACAGCTGGCTCGGCGGGATCGTAATAATCCAGCAAGCGTCCTATGCGGACACCCTGCAGACTGGCTTTGCCCAGTTGATCGAGGAAGCGCGGCAACTCGCGCTCCTGCATGGACGCTGTGGCAGGGTCCAGCGGATCGTAGCCGTCCACGATATCCAGCACCACGGCCAAGTCCCTGATACTGCGCGCGAGCGGGCCAGCGACATCCTGCGTAGTGGACAGTGGCATCACGCCGTAGATGCTCGACAAGCCTTTGGTCGGGCGCAGACCGACGAGGTTGTTGAAGGCGGCGGGAATGCGGATGGAGCCACAGGTATCCGACCCCATACCGATTGTCGCGAAGCCCGCAGCAATGGCGGCTGCCGAGCCACCGCTAGAACCACCCGGGACGCGCGTCGGGTCATAAGGGTTGCGAGTCTGCCCGCCCAGCGAACTGACCGACGTAATGCCGTAGGCGAATTCATGCAGATTGGCCTTGCCGAGGATCACCGCTCCGGCATCCAGCAAGCGTTGCACTTGGGTGGCATTCGCATCGGGAATGAAATCTGCCAGCACCTGTGAGCCACCACTGGTGGGCATGTCCGCCGTGGCATAGTTGTCCTTGAGGATCACAGGAATGCCGTGCAGGGGGCTGCGCGGACCGGTGACCTTACGTTCGTCATCCAAGGCTTGAGCTTGTTCGCGGGCCTGAGGGTTGAGGTGAATAAGCGCATTGAGCGCAGGACCTTGATCGTCAAAAGCCTCGATGCGCGCCAGCGAGGCGGCCACCAGCGCAGCCGAGGTGAGAGCGCCGGTCTCCATGGCCAGTTGCAATTCGTGGATGCTGGCTTCGCCGATGTCGGGGGGCTGAGCGAGGGAGAGCGCAGGCAGCATCACCGCGAGGAGGCACAATTTACGGGTAGCACGGAACCGCGCTGAGTGTTGATATTGTTGCAGCATGAGTTCCTCATTTTGTTGGTCGCCTGCAGGGCATTTATACCCTGCAGGCGACAATTCTCAGTTCTATCCTAACTATCTCTCTTGGTGCTCGCCAACAGCTCACTACTCATCAGCAACACCGCGACTTTCAAATACTCAACCAGCTCGGCATAGGCGTTCTCGTTGCTTTCGTCATCCTCCGTGCCGAAATCGTCGGCAAGGTTGGCGATGCCGACGATGTCCTTGAGTGCCTCTTCGGTCTCAGGGCTGAAGTTGGCGATACCTCTCTGACCACTTGCCGTCCCGAACCCTACCAGAAATCCCTGGCACCAGGCAGCAAGACAACGCACACGTTGCGAAAGATCAAGTTCGTCATCGGGCAGGAACAGGGTGTAGCACGAATCGCTGTTGAACATCTCGCGCTCGATGAATTCATACATCTGCAGCACGGTCAGGCGATTCCGTTCGGAACAACTGTCCGCGTCGACATGCTTGACCACCAGGTTGACGACGCTGTCCGGGCGGATCTTCAGGCCCGTGGTGACGACGCCTGACAGCAGGCCGTGAATTTCCGAGGGAGAGACCTCGTAGCCGAACTCCATGAACTGGTTACAGCACTGGTCAAAATCGAGGGCGAGGGTTTCTTCTTGTTTCAAATGTCTGAGTCCTTGTGGGAGCGGGCCTGCCCGCGATGGGAGCGAAATTTGGGGTCAGAGTAAAAATACAGGCTGTATTTTTACTCTGACCCCAAATTTAATCGCGAGCGGGCTTTTATGCCCTCGGGTACGCTCCCACAGTCATGTTGTCAATTGGATATGGTCCGGGTAGATCGTAATCTGTTTCTTTTTCAGCAACGTGCCGATCGCCTTCTTGTAGTTGCCCTTGCTGACCTTGTACACCGCGTAGATATCTTCGGGCGCACTATGGTCGCACAGGGATGACACGCCGTCATTGTCCCGCAGGTGCGCCAGAATTTTCTCGCCAAGATCGTCACGCACCTCCTGCCCCTGCAACTGCAGACACAGATCGATACGGCCATCCTCGCGAATCCGGCGGATGAAACCTTTCAGCTTCTGACCAACCCGCAGCGGCTGCAATATTTCCGTCTTGAAGATCAGGCCCAGATGAGTCTGATTGACGACAGCCTTGTAGCCTAAATCCGTGCGCGCACACACCAGCAGATTGACCGGCTGCATCGGCTCGAAACCGGTGCCGTCTTCACTCAGCCAGGCATCCAGACGCGACGTGGCTGCGATGCGTCCACTGGGTTTGTCCAGATACACATAGACCACATAGGAATTCTCTTCGCGCATCGGCACCCGCTGCTCCCCGAAGGGCACCAGCAGATCCTTGGGCAGCCCCCAGTCGAGAAACGCCCCGGCGTGGTTGACCTGCGCTACTCGCAACGAGACGCACTGTCCGACTTGCGCACGCGGCCGCCGGGTGGTGGCAATCGGGCGGTCCTCCGAATCGTGATAGAGAAACACCTCCAGCGTGTCGCCCACTTTGCAGTCCGTCGGCACGTCCAGACGTGGCAGCAGAATCTCGCCCAGCTCTCCCCCGTCCAGATAAACACCAAAGGCCACCTGTTTGGTCACGGGTAGAGTGTTGAATTTGCCGATCTCGGCCATGCGGGCTCCTGCTGAATGTCGTAAATAAAAATGCCCGCCATCCTTGTCGGAGACGGGCATCGAATTGTGGCAGATTGATCTGCTCTTATAAATAAACCTTTACAGGTTAATCATCGCGTACCAGGGTCGCTCCCGAGTTTGTGACGCTCTGGATGTGAGCTTGCCTGCCACGCGAATCCAAAAATCGTGAACCACTAACGACCAACGGTTCACGACAAAAATCAGAACGTCCCCCGAATCTTCAACGCCAGCTTGATGCCGGTGTTGCTGCAAGACGTTTCGATCTCGTTCAGCACGCCGGTGGCAATGGTGCCACGGACATAACGTGAACGTTCACGGCAACGCTCGCCTTCCAGAGCATTCATGGCTTCAAAACGGTAGGTCAGACCCGCATAGCCAACGGTTTCGGCAAATACGGTCAAGTTGTCGCCTTGCTCGTAATCTTCGATCTTGTCGATATCGTAGGCCTTTCTGTCACCTTTGAACTGGTGGGCGAAGTTAAAACCATAGTTCAGGCTCAATGCGGGCAGATCGTGGCGGAAGCCCAGACGCATGTTGCCACGGCCACCCTGACGCAGTTTGCGGTCGGTGCCCAGGAAGGGGTCGGTCACGCTGGAATCTTCCAGAGCCACACCGGAGGTCAGCAGCATCTGAGGGACGCCGAGGAAACCCAGACGCAGACTCGCGTCCAGATTGATGCCGTAGCGCTCGCCGTCACCGATGTTGCCACTGGCCGACTGAATGGTGGTGCGCGAAGACACATCCACTCTGTCGATCACGTCGGTCAGATCGTGGTAGAACACCTTGGTGCTGAGCACGCCAGCGTCCTCGGGCAAACGGTATTCCAGGTTGGCTTCATAGCGCAGCGATTGTTCCTGCACCAGAGAAGGGTTGCCTGCCAGCGCATTCTGATCGTCGTCACCCCCGGCAATGCTGGCGGTGAAGTCAGCAAAGCTCAGCTGTGCCACGTCTTTCTCAATGGACGCGCGGAACTGGATAGCCGGAGTGATATCGAAACGGTAGTCGACCTTCGGACGAATGAAGTCGAAGTCACGCTTGTTACGCACATCGCCGCTCTGTTCGATGGTGGAGTTCTCGAACAGCAAGGTGCTCTCCAGAGACATCCGATCATTCAGCTGCCAGTTATGCACCACGAAAGACTCATAACGGATTTCCTCGACCAGCGCATCGGTGTTGCTGGCTGGACGCAGACCGCCGAATTGAGCGGACGGCGCAAACGGCACTGGCGGCAGACCGAGTTGCAGTTGTGAATCCAGAATAGTCTGAGCGCGTTCGATACCGAACTCCAGATCTTGCGTGTCGTTCAGACCGAAGGAATAAGTGCTGCGGACAATGCGCTCTTTGGTGACACTTTGAGTCGCCAGATACAGGAACTTGGTGTAGGTGGCACCGTTCACGTCAAACGCATCGCGGGCACTTTCGCTCTCGGCCTCATTGACGATGAACAAGGTCTTGAAGCGGCTGCCGTTGGCGAAGGTATGTTCGTAATCGCCACCGATTTCCCAGTTGTCACTGGAGGCAGGAATGTCGTCATATTCGGTAGTCAGCGTATTCGGTCGGGCACGCAGATCGGTGATGTAGCGATCAACGGTCATCGGCGCATCGGAATCCGCGACCAGCGCGTTGAAGTTGACGCGATCATTCAGCGTCAGGTCATAGCCGAGGTTGGTGCTCAGTGTCACTGGTTTGGAATCGCGGTATTCCTGACGCACCACGATGTCGTTCGCCGTGCCATCAGCGAGAATACTGGTCTCGAAACCATCACGGAATTCGTAGCGTGGCTCTGCGGCGGCGCTGAACTGATAGTTCAGAGCGCCACGTTGCCCGTTCAGGGACACCGAACCGCCCGGCTCGATGGTGCCATCGTGATAACGATCCACATTCACTTCGGCTGAAATACTGGAACGGGTCTCCGCTTCCAGCAGCACGATGTTGATCACCTGTGCACCACCGCGTACATCCAGCTCTCCGGAAGTGCCACGAATAATTTCAATGTACTGCACTTGGCTGGCAGGAATACGAGCCAGCTGGGCGTTACCTTCATTCTCCTTGCCTGCGATACGGCGGCCGTTGATCAGTATCTGATCGCCACCGGCCCCGAGGCCACGGCGATCTGCACCACCGGAACTGCCCGGACCACCGCTGCTGCCTTGATTGGCATTGCCCATCGCCAGAGTGATACCGGGGATGCGGGAAAGCATGTCATTGACGGAGAAGGGTTCGTACTGGGCAAAGAATTCGGCGGGATAGGTAACAGTAGAATCAGTAGTGGCAGGCTGTTGCGCTGACGCTGCACTGGCGAGCAGCAGGGCCGCAGCGGCCAGAGTGGTGGGGCGCACAGCGGCACGCAACCCCTTGCGAATCAAGCGATAACTCATTGGTAAGACTCCAGGCGTTAGGGTCGTTGTCGGCTGCTCTTGGCGCCGACAATTCATATTTTGTAGGTTTTGGACTGCGGCAAGTATGCACACAACACAGACAGCTAAAAACCACTGCCTGTGTCGTTTTTGTGACTTTTTGTAATGACCGAACGAAAGATCAGTGCGATGGAACGATGGTCTGACGTTGTTCGTCGAGCCCTTCAATCCCCAGCCGCACCACGTCTCCCGGTTTGAGGTACACAGGAGGTACCATGCCATCACCGACCCCTGCCGGAGTCCCTGTGTAGATCACATCCCCTGGGTACAGGGTCATGAACTCGCTCAAATGACTGACAATCTTCGCAACACCGAAGACCATGTCAGCCGTATTTCCCTGTTGACGCATCTCGCCATTGACTTCGGACCAGATGGACAGGTTCTGCACGTCCGTGATGCTGTCGCGGGTGACCAGCCAGGGACCCAGCGGTGCGAAGGTATCCGCACTCTTGCCCTTGGTGAACTGGCCGCCACGCTCACGCTGGAAGGCACGTTCGGACACATCATGGCCTACTGCATAGCCGGCGATGTAGTCGAACGCGTCTGCCTCGGAAACATATTGGGCACGCGTGCCAATCACCACCACCAGTTCAGACTCATAATCGAGCTTCACACCGTTGCGCGGTTGAATGACATCATCGAACGGACCGGTCAATGCGGAGGTCGCTTTCATGAAGATCAAAGGTTCAGTTGGTAATTCCACCTGCATCTCGGCAGCGTGGTTCACATAGTTGAAGCCCACGGCGATGATCTTGCCGATGCCGGTCAACGGCACACCCATACGTGGCTCACCTGGCACTACCGGTAATTGATCCAGCGGGATGGCAGCGAGGCGTTGCAGGCCTTCGTCAGAAAGCACGTCAGGCGTAATGTCGGTGACGTGCGCCGACAGATCGCGGAGCTGACCAGACGCATCGACCAAGCCTGGCTTTTCCTGCCCGGCAGGTCCGTAGCGGACGATCTTGAGATTGGCATTGAGTTCGGCGGCGTGCAGTCCACTGGCGCACAGGACGACGGTACACAGAGCGATGGCGGAGGAAATAGCAGAGGAGAGCGAGCGTCGGAGCATGGGAACCTCTTTATTGTTATTGGTGGCAGGTGTTGAACTGGCGGGCAGTGTAGCCAAATTGGGATCACGTGTCTCTATCAGTGGTTTGCCCAGTGGAGTGCCACCACTCAGGGCACCGAACGACTGCTCAACAGACAAATCACCGGGCCAGCCGTAATCCGATTGCCAGTGCTCGATGCTTCGTGTAAACCGTGCAGCACATGACTATTTATCACTACCGACATGACAACCGTCTGATCGGGTTTCAATAACAGACTCTTCACCAAAAGGGCTTTCAAGATGACGAAATACTCTGCTATTCCCCGTGCACGCCTCCCGTTTGCTGCGCTCAAACCTCTGGCTCTGATCGCACTGCTGAGCATTCCTCTGGCGACTCAGGCCCAGACTGATGACGAGAAACGCGCCGCCATGAACGCTGCTTACCGTCAATATCAGGAACTGGTGGCGCAGGGCCCACAGTTTCGGGATCAAGCCATCGAACCCGCCCGCGAGGCTTACGAGCTGGCGCTGGAGGTGCTGGGTGACGCGCACGCCACCACCGCCGCATTGGCCATGAACTATGGCAACGTGGTCCGTGATGGCGACGACGCCGCTGAAATTCTGGAGCATGCCCTGGAGATTGCCGAGAATGTTCACGGCGAGGAAGCGCTGGAACTGGTCGACCCGCTGATGGCACTGGGCGACTCCGCCACCGCCAACAGTGAATTCGCCGATGCGCGCGGCCACTATCTGCGCGCCTATGGACTGGCTCAGACCATGGAGCCGAGCGACCCCTTCCTGGAAGCCATCATCGGCATCCAGCTCGGCACGACCTATTTCAGCCTGAATCAAATGGAAGAGGCCCGCGAGGCATGGCAGGGCGCGCGTGCGAATCTGGAACCGATCGACAACGACATCGCCCGCTACCGTCTGGCCACCGCCAACTTCTGGATCGGTCGTCTCGAAATGAGCCAGGGCAACCATCTTGCCGCCATCGCGCCGCTGACAGCGGCCGCTGACGTGTTCGACAGATTCCCCGAAGCCCGCCCCTTCTCCGTGAACACTCACACAGCACTGGCAGAAGCGTTCGAGCGGCAGGATCAGCGCGCCGAAGCGACACCACACGTCTTGTTCGTGGGCGCGGGCAATACTGCCCCCACGCTGATCTATCGTAGGGATTTCCCGAACGCGCTCGCCGAAGAAGGCCCGGTGAATCTGCAGTTTGATGTGGATGCTGAGGGTTTCGTCACTAACGTACGCGTCACCGATGACGACGCTGAACCTGAGCTGGCCGCTGCGGCTACCGAGGCAGTGACGGGGCTGCGTTATGCGCCGCGCTTTGAGAATGGCGCGGCAGTGGCGACATCGGATGTGAGTTATGAATTTAGTTTTAGTCGGATGCCGAGGCGTTGATTGTTGACGCGCCTCGCGCTCTTGGCACCACTCTCATAAATACCACCACGCTGCACACCGTCAGCACTGCCGCAAAGAAGAACGATGCCCCGGGGAAGTACACCGGGGCACTCTGCCCAGTGAAGTAAGCGAAAATACCGGTCATCAGCAACGGGCTGATGATCGACGTCAGGCTCGACATGCTCGCCATTCCTCCCTGCAATTCGCCTTGGGCATTAGCCGGAACCTGTCCGGAAGTAATGCCATTGATCGAAGGCATCACGAAGCCCTGCAACGCACCCGGAATCATGAACAGATAGAGCACCCATCCTGAGCTGGCGAAGGCATAGCCGAGAAAGGACACGATGCAGAAGGTAAAGCCAATCAGCGCAGCCTTGTGCTGGCCGATAATCGGCAACACTCTGCGCAGCAGTACGGCCTGAGTGAGCACCATCAAGCTGCCGACGAAGGCAAAGGAGTAGCCTACTTCGCGCTCACTCCAGGCAAATTTCTCGATGGTGAAATAGGTCCACGTGCTCGGCAGAGCATGGTGCCCCATCATGAACAGGAAGTACGCGCTGATCATGCCGATCACCATAGGATATTTGCGCAGTGCCATGAGCGTGCCGACAGGGTTGGCGCGACGCCAGTTGAAGGCACGGCGATTCTCTTGCGGCAATGTTTCGGGCATGACGAAGAAACCAAAGACAAGATTCGTGAAGGCCAGACACGCGGCGGCAATGAACGGCAGCCGCGCGCCGTATTCACCAAGCAGACCACCGATCACGGGGCCAACTATAAAACCCAGGCCAAACGCTGCGCCGACCATGCCGAAAGTCTGCGTGCGCTTTTCCGCAGGAGTGGAGTCCGCGATCACCGCATAACAGGTGCTATAGGTCGATGCGGCAATTCCCGCCACCATACGCCCGACGAACAACCAGATCAGCGTCGGCGCCCAGGACATGACGAGGTAGTCGATTCCCAGCAACAGCAGTGTGAGCAACAGCACCGGGCGGCGGCCGAAGCGATCCGAAACATTGCCCATGATCGGAGAGAACAGAAACTGCATCAGTGCGTAAATCATCATCAGCCAGCCACCGTAACGGGCGGCGGTGGAGAGCCCTTCCCCGGACACGTCCATGATGAGTTGTGGCATCACGGGGAGAATGATGCCGAAACCGATGGAGTCGATGAGGAGTGTGACGAACACGAAGGTCAGGGTGTATTTGTGGCTCATATTGTTATTCTTTGGCGGCAGGTATGAGGGAGAAGATCTGCGGGCTTCACCGTGTCAGGTCGCTCAAACTAGCGCAGCGCTTGCGAATTGACAACCCGGCAGGCGGCGAGGCGCTGAAGGAAGAGTGTTGCGGTGAGGTTGCACAGCCTGAAATTGCTTTCACCAAGGCATCCTGACATGATTCCCTCACGCAAAATGCAACCCGTAACGAGGCTCTCCCGTGGCAATATCCCTCCAGGAACAATTACTCAAGGCCGGACTGGTCAAGGAAAAACAGCTCAAGAAGAGCAACAGCGAGAAGCGCAAACAGGTGCGTCAGCAACAGCACAGCAAGGCTGGCGTGATCGACGAGAACAAAGAGGCCGCCAAGCTCGCGCTGGCGGAGAAAGCCGAGCGCGATCGCGCACTGGCCCGCGAGCAGAACAAGGCCGCCGAAACAAAGGCCATCGCCGCGCAGATCAAACAGATCATCACCATGAACCGACTGCCGAAAAAAGGCGGCGATGTGGTGTACAACTTTGTGGACGACAAGAAGATCAAATCGATGCATGTGGATGTCGCTACGTTGAATCACTTGAGTCAGGGGCGCCTGGCCATCGTGAAACTCGACGACCACTACGAGATCGTTCCTCAAGCGGCCGCCCTGAAGATCCAGCTGCGCGACCCGGCGTTCATCATCGTCTGCAACGAACAGCAGAAATCCTCCGAAGGCACTGTCGAAGACGACCCCTACGCCGACTTCAAAGTCCCCGACGACCTGATGTGGTAACCCCCGCGCGCGGGCCAGACCCGTGCAAGCCATTGATTTAAATGCTTTTATTGAGATTTTTCGCCATGAAAACTGCTTATATGAGGCTTTTAAGCGTAAAATTGATGCACTTCGAAGAGGCTCTTTTCAGCCTGGAAAAGGGTTGAATAAGTGTGCAGGACGCCACCTTTCAGATAGTGTTTTATTAAAAATCAAACGGTTGCGTGGGTCTGACCCACGAGGGGGAGACATGATCGAGAGAGTGGAAGCGCTTTGTCCGCTGGCGGGCCGCATTATTCTGGGGTTGTATTTCATACTGCCCGGCGGGTTGATGAAGATTTTCAATTATCAGGGCACGGCGGACTACATGGCTGCGCACGGGATGGTCATGATTCCCTTCTTCCTCGTGCTGACGATCATCATTCAGCTCGGTGCAGGCGCTGCTCTGATCGCGGGTTACAAGGCGCAGATCGCCGCGTTTCTGCTGGCGGGACTCACGCTGGTCATCAGCCTGGTGATGCACGACTTTTGGGATGTGGCCGACGCTCTACAGCGTGGGCACGAGACCCAGAATTTCGTGAAGAATCTGGGAATTATTGCTGGCTTGTTGGTGCTGAGCGGGCTTGGGGCGGGGCCTTATAGCATCGACAAACGCAAGGTTTGACAAAAATCGCTGCAAGGCTCAATTAGAAGGCAGTCGCCTGCAGGGCAGGCTCATACACAGGCACGCTCCAACAGAACAAACAGAAGGTAGAAAAGAAAGACATGGCAACGAAAGCGACAATCCTGAAAGCGGAACTGATGATCTCCGACATGAACCGCCACTACTACCAGACTCACCAGCTCACCGTGGCGCAACATCCGTCAGAGACCGAGGAACGTCTGATGGTCCGCCTCGTCGCCTTCGCTCTGCACGCCAGCGAGCGATTGGCCTTCACCAAGGGCATCAGCACCGACGACGAACCGGATATCTGGGACAAGGACCTCACCGATCACATCACCACCTGGATCGATCTCGGTCAGCCTGAGGACAAACGCATCCGTAAAGCCTGCGGCCGCGCCGACGAAGTGTTCATCTACACCTATCAGCCCCGCAACGCCGGCCCGTGGTTCGCGAAAGCCGCAGAGACACTGTCGCGGTTCGACAAACTCAACATCATCGCCATCGATACAGTCTCCTCCACGACGCTCGCCGATCTGTGCGACCGCAACATGACGCTGCAGTGCAATATTCAGGACGACGCGGTGTATCTCTCAAGCGAGAGCAAGGAAGTGGAATTGAAGTTGACGGTGACGAAGGCGGCAGTCAAGTAGTTAAAAAACAATCACTCCACGGAAGTATCATCGACAGGCGCAAGCCTGGTCGGAAACGCCCACAGAAACGCCAGCAGAAAAATACCTGCGAAAGGCACCACCGCGAACATCCACCACCACGCTGTTCTGCCGATGTCGTGGAATCGACGTGCGCCCGCCGCCAACAGCGGCAGGGCCATCAACACCAGAAAGACGTTTCCCAATATCTCGCTCACGAATGACAATGCGGCCTCGACCAGCCCCACGAACAGCACGAACCACCAGAATTCAGGCCGTGAAGCACGGCCATTAAAATCGGTACATTTGTTGAGACACGTGCGAATCGATTCTTGAAAAGTCATCATAATTTTCTCGGCACAGACGAAGCATGCACACGCATGCAACGAGTTACCTCAGCGGCAAGTCTGCAGAACACTGCCATCAGTTTCCCACTCGCACAAGCTCAAATTGCAGTGGCTCAAAACCTCGGCCTTTCTCAAGAATCTGCATTCTGGTGCTATCGACGAAGAACCGCAGTGGCACACGATCACGAGGATGGGAAAGTCCACACTCTTTGTTGCCGTCACTGCCAACAGTCGCAATCAGCAAGCCAGTGCTAGGCTCCCACACGTAAGATCCGGACTCGCTGCCAGTCACACAATTAGGGTCTTCTGCAATCTCGAAGTGTTCGTAAGTACCGTTCGCCTTGAAATTGATACGCATCTTGTCGACACCCCTGCTATCCGTCCACGTCCCGACTATCGCCGACGCGCTGGCGTTAATGGCAGGAGCAACAACAGGAGGCGTAATTGCAGTGAGAGAGGACACATCGGCCTGAAATCGTAGATTGGCTGCATCGGTCAAGGTCAGCGTTGCATAATACACTTCGCCGTTGAGCTTTAGATGCGGAATGACCAACTTGCCAGTCACGGTATCGAAATAAGCATCAACATTCGCGGCTAAAGCAGAAGTTGACAGAAAACAGCACGACAACAAGTAGATCATCGGGTTGCGAAACATTGGCCATTCCTCGTAATCAGATTAGGTGAGTCCGAAAACTACCACTGATATCTCATGGATTCAAACCCTCGGCAACGGCTGCCTAGAACACCCAATCCACGCTGAGGCTGATCTCCCGCACCGGCCGTGAGGTGCGCAACTCTCTGCGCTCCAGCGGGCTGCTGCTGCGAATGTTGATGTACTCAAACCGCTCGCGTTGACTCTCAGCACGCAACAGATTTTCCGCTTCCAGACGCAGAGTGACATCCTCCATCGGCTGCATTTCTACAAAAAATTCGAAGTCGATGTCCTGTTCGGATTCCTGCCAGAAATCCAGATCGTACTGCGCGCGCGGAGCATCCATGCGTGTTTCAATACCGTAAGAAAGGCTCTTCCAGTTCAAGTCCTGACGATATTCCAGTGACCACTCATAGTCCGTGCTGAAATTGAATTCACGCTTCTTGCCAGTGAACGGATCCGTGACACTGGACTTCTGAAATTCGACGCTCAGATCCAACACGCCACCGTCCACATTCATCCAATCAAGCCGCAAACTGCTGCTGATTTCCAGATCGACCGCGTAGCCATCGCCGAGATTGCCCGGGGCTGTGCGCGTTCTGATGCCGTCTGCTGTCGCGATCAACAGCGGAATGCGGCCGATGTGATCGGTGACATCGGAATAGAGCGCGGTGATCGTGAACACGCCCATATCATTGAGCATCTGGCGCTCGTAGGACAATTCATACTCCCAGGTTTTCTCCGGTTCCAGCTCCGGATTACCCGCGTTGATGACATCGAATCGGTTGTCGTCATTCGTAAAGCTCGCGACAAACGAGCCAAAATCCAACTGGCTGATGGTGCGTTCGATGCGCCCCCGCAACTGCGTCTGTTCGGTCAGGTCATAGCGCAATGCCAACCGTGGTCGGGGATAGAAGAAGTCGCGGGTACGCTGCACATCCCCCCCGCTTTGCTGCAACTCCGAATATTCCAGGTCGAGCGAACTCTCCAGCAAAAGTTTTTCCGTTGCCTGCCAGGAATAACTGGTGAACACTTCGTAGCGGGTCTCTTCAATAGTCGACTCCTCGTTGAACAGTGGCACCTCCACCAATACACCGCTTCTGTTCTCCAACAATGAAGCGTCTTCCTCCACGCTGTTGATCGCCAGCTCCACTCCTGATTCGAACAGATGATCTTCCGCCAATGCCCATTGATAGGAGCTGCGCAAAATCTTCTCCACACTTACACTTTTCTCCCGCTGCACGTCATCCAATACGGCAACGCCACCATTCGGAATGAAGGAAAATGCACTCTCCTCTTCACTCGCAGCGCTCGAATAAATCAGCAGCGTGTTCAAGGTATTGCCATTGCTGAAAACGTGTTGATAATCGCCGCCAATTTCCCAATCGCGCGCATCCTCAATGTCGTCATTCAGGCGACCACCATCCGCAACTGGATTGGCTCCCACGAATAAAAAATCGTTCGAAGTTTCGCTGCCAGACTGCCCCTCATCGGCATACAGCGCATTCAGATTCAGCACATTGCCATTGAGAAACGTATAACTCGTATTGGTGGAAAACGTGATTTCATCAAATTTGCCCGCATAATTTTCGACCTGTCTTTCAAACAGCACATTGCTCGGCGTGTAGAAACTATCGAGAGATGCCGAGCTGTTTCTGCGAACATCTCCTTCCACCGAAACGAGGTAATTGAGCGCCCCCAGATCGCCGTTGTAACTGACCTCGCCACCGGCTCCAGGGCTGCCATCGGAATAGTGCTCCGCGCTTGCAGTGACTGAGCCATAACCAGTATTGAGGGTGTCTTCGAGGACCACATTCACCACCCGTCCCTGACTGCGCACATCAAGCCCGGGCACAGAGCCGCGTATCACTTCTATCTGCAACACCTGCCGCGCCTGAATGCGCTGCAACACCGAGCCGACATCGTTCGACTTGCCTGACACGCGATTGCCGTTAATCAGTATCTGATCGCCAGAACTGCCAAACCCGCGCTGGCCGCCACCGCCTCCTCCGAAAATATCTTGAATACCGGGCACCCGCTCCAGCTGATCGCTCGCCGTGATCACGTTGTACTGACTGAAATAATCGGCGGTGTAAATGACACGATTGCCAGCATCCGCAACAATGACGCCCGGTGCGTTGAGGTTGGCGGTGTCTTGCGCCATCGCCACCGAAAACGCGGCACAGCCCATCACACTCGCAATGATCTGTGCCAAATAGAATCGTGATTTACGTTGTTTTGAAAAATGCGCCATCTGTTTTATTCCTGCTGCCAATGCATTGATTGAAGTACTGATCGATAGCAGGAGTATCACACGACACTTTTAAGGGAGTATTACGAGAGTCCGCATCACGCGTACAAACTCGAAAATTCACGCCGTTAAAACTGTCATAATAAACAGGCCGTATGCTCACGCTGTATTCAGATTGTATTCAAAGCCCAAGGGGATAACCGTGCGATTGTTGGTGGTGGAAGATGAAGCCCGTCTTGTGGAAGTTCTCGTTGAGAACCTGCAGACAGCGGGGTTTGTTGTCGACGCGGTTTCCAGCGGCCAGCAAGCCTTCGAGGCCGTGCAGATGATTGCCTACGATGCCATCATCCTCGACCTCGGCTTGCCGGATTGCGATGGTATCGATCTGTTGAAACGTATCCGCAGTCAAGGCTCGCAAGTCCCCATTCTCATTCTGACCGCCCGCGATGCCGTGGAAGATCGTGTGAAAGGGCTGGATGGCGGTGCCGATGATTATCTGGTGAAACCCTTCGCGACATCCGAACTCGTCTCGCGCCTCAAGGCTTTGTTGCGCAGACCGGGCGGTGTACTGGGCAGCATTCTGGTGGCGGGCAACCTGACGCTGGACACCATTGCCCGCGATATCCAAATCAACGAGTGCCGGGTGGAACTGTCTCGCCGTGAAGTGGCTGTGCTGGAACATCTCATGCGCCGCGTCGGGCGTGTCGTGCCCAAAGAACTGCTGGAAGAAAAACTGTACGGATTTGGCGAAGAGCTAGAGTCCAATGCGGTGCCAGTACACGTCCACCATCTGCGCCGCAAACTGGAGCAAGGGGGCGCCAGCGCGCAAATCCACACTGTTCGTGGAGTCGGTTATCTGCTGACGGAGGGACGTCCATGAACTGGTTCCGCTCTAATTCGCTGCAAGTGCGGCTGGCGACCCGGCTCGGGGCGTTGTTCCTGCTGGCCACGATCATTCTGCTCAGTGTGTTCCTTTATCTCAGTTACGATCTGACAGATTCCTTGAGCCGCCGCGACTTGTTCAGGCTCGCGGAAGAACTGGCCGAAGAGATCGAAAACGATGGCAGGCTGGATGATATCGAAGAGCTGATCGCGCGCGGCTGGCTCAATAATGACACCCGCTATGCAATTTTTGACGGTGAAACCTTCGACAGCGAAAGCAAAGTACTGGCCTCATCGGATACCGCATTCGTGACTGTCGTGCTTGAACGCGACATCATGTCCGGCGGCACCGAATCCTTTCGACTCGATGAATTTGGAACCCCGCCGCAGAATTTCCTGGGACTGGTGAACATCGAGCGCAGTGAAGCAGGACGCGTCGCGGTGGTGGTCGCGGAACCGGAGCAGGTCGAACAGGAACTGATGAATGCCATCATGTGGGACGTGGTTTTCAAAGCCCTCTGGATCGTACCGCTCTTCATTTTCTGTACGCTGCTCGTGGGAGTGCTGGCCATTCGTGGCGGCCTGCAGCCGCTGCGCAGAACCGCGCTGGAGGCTGCGTCTATCAAGCCTGAAGCAATATCGGCCCGGTTGGGAACGGACAACCTGCCGCGTGAAGTGTTTCCGCTTGTCTATGCCGTCAACAGCGCGCTGGACCGCCTCGAAGCAGGCTTCGAATTGCAGCGACGTTTCACCGCCAATGCCGCACATGAGCTGCGCACGCCACTGGCCATCATCACCGGCGCCATCGATGGCATGGCCGGCAACGGCAATCTGAAAAAACTGCGGCAGGACGTTGCCCGCATGAACCGTCTCGTCGAACAACTGCTGCATGTGGCTCGTCTGGACAGCCTCACGCTGAAGACCGACGAGCCTGTAGACCTGCGCAAGATCGCGCATCAGGTGCTGGAATACATGGCCCCTCTGGCCATCGCACAGGGACAGAGCATCGAACTCGTCGAAGCTGACACCCCCGTGAGCATCCTCGGCGAGGCGCATGCCGTAGAAGACGCCATCCGGAATCTGATCGAAAACGCCATCATCCACGGCGGCTCCGCTGAGGACATCACTGAGCCCTCCACCGAGGCCATCAGCATCGAGGTGAAAGTACACGCGGATGGGAGTATCAGCGTCTGCGATCAGGGTCCTGGCATTGCAGTCGAGGATCGCGAGCGCATCTTCGACCGCTTCTGGCGCGGCAAGAATGCAGCCTGCGAAGGGGCGGGATTGGGGCTATCCATCGTGCAGGAGATCATGCAACTGCATGGCGGAGTGGTGATCGTGAGGGATAACGATCACGCAGGCGCCGCAAGAGGCACCTGCGTGACGCTGCGCTTCAGACCAGTGACAACTGCACATTGAAGCAGGTTCCGAACTGATCATTAGAGGTCACCGACATATGACCTCGGTGATGCTCCGTGATAATAAAATACGGATACGACAAACGATGCTCAACCGGGCAACTGGTCGGGCCAGCAGACGTCGCGAAATACGGCTCAAAAATATCCGTCTGCGCTTCAGCACTCAAACACTGTCCCTTGTGCCCGATTTTAATCCACAGCGAATCAATAAACTGACTGATCTCGATGCTGATTCGCGGGTTGCTGTCTGCGCCGCCATCTGCCGCTTTCAACGCATAAAATGCACTGCGCAACAGACGCGTAAAGACCTGCACCAGCTCATCCGGGAAACACGACACCTGCGGTAACGAGGTGCTGTAATTGCGACGAATCTCGATGTCTTTGAAGGCAAGACCATCCGCATCGGTAAACAGCTCTGTGGCCATTTCGATGCTGCGATCCATGATGACAGGCAAATCAGAGAACTGCATCGTCGTGCGGTGACTACGCGCCAGATCCAGCAGATTCTGCGCGATGATTGTCGCTTGCTGCGCACTCTGTCGCACGATTTCCACTTCCCGCAACAGGAAGGTTTGCAGCGGCCCGAGATCCGCCGTTTCAATTTTCTGTCGCGAATCCGAGACATGTTGGAAGATCGTATTGATCGGCAAACTGATGTCATAGGCCATCGCAGAAGCCAGTTCACCGAGCGCGGAAATCTTGTCACGCTCCGCCACTTTGTTTTCAGCATTCACTTGTCTGGTGATGTCGGAAATCAAAATCACGATGCCGGTGTCATCATGATCTTTCAGCCGATACAACGTGAGTTCATAACTGTATTGACCGGGCTGCGTGTGCTTCAGGTGAATCGTGTCACCAGTGCTCAGCACGCTTTGCACCTGCTCATCGGTCAGCGTGATAGCGGGGTAAGCCGCCCACAAATTTTTCCCCGCCACATCGGCAAACGGACGTCCGGTAATATCCTCTGCTGTCTTGTTCCACTGCGTGACCTGCAACTTGTCGTCGATGCCGATCAACATCACGGGCATCGAATTCACAATGCTGGTGATATAGGCCTCGCGCTTACGCAGCTGCTCTGCGGTCTCTTGCAAGACCACCGTGCGCCGTTCAACGCGCTCTTCGAGCGTGGCTTTGATGTCCGTCAACGCCTGATTGGAGCGGGTTGCCCGCAGGTGCGCGCGCACCAGAAAGAACAACACGACCAGCAGGGTCAGAATCAACAGGCTGGCGCTGGTATTCGCGACATACTGCCAATTGGTGCTGCCGTCCTCATCACGGAAAACCGCGAACACATCCGCGTACACACTCAGGCTGGTGCCAAGCAGCACCAGCAGGGTCAACACTTGCTTCATGAACTTTCTCTCGTCATTGAGGGGCTGATCCCCCTGAACCTGGATATCCGGGGGCCGGAACAACTCGCGGCAGCCCCCATGCGTGGCCGAAGTGTAGCATGGAAGTGGGGTCACTCCCCCAACCTCTCCCTCTTCCCATGCTCGCCCCTGCTGATCACCACCAGCGCTGCCAACGTCACCAGCCCAGCACCAGAAAGGTAATAACCCACCGCCGCAATGCCATAGTTCACCGCCAACCAGGTCGCGATGTAGGGCGCCAGCGATCCGCCGAGAATGCCGGCCAGGTTGAAGGCCAGGGAGGCGCCGGTATAACGCACCGCCGTCGGGAACAATTCTGACAATGCGGTGCCGAGAGGCCCGTAGGTCAGGCCCATGCAGCCGAGCCCGAGCGACAGCAGTACGATCACCATGAATGTGCTGCCCCCGGCGAACAGCGGCCCGAACACGAGCCCGAACAGCATGATCGCGACGGTGGCGTAGATGAGCATACGCAGACGGCCGACGCGGTCGGCGACGATGGCTGAGTAGGGAATCATCGCAGCGAAGAACAGCACGCCGATGATCTGCATGATGAGGAAATCCTGCCGCGCGAAGCCGAGCTGGCTGGTGCCCCAGCTGAGGGTGAACACCGTCATCAGGTAGAACGTGACGAAGGTGGTGGTCGCCATCAGCGTGGCCAGAATCAGCGTGCTGGTGTGGTCACGCAAAACGGTGACCAGCGGCACCTTGACTCGTTCCTGCTTGTCGATAGTTTCCTGGAATGCGGGCGTCTCGGTGATCTGCAGGCGCACGTAGAGGCCGACGAAGACCAGCAGCGCGCTGGCCACGAAAGGCACGCGCCAGCCCCACGCGAAGAATTGTTCTTCAGTGAGTGTCGCGTTGAGCGCCACGAACACGAGCGTAGAGAGAATGAAACCGATGGGGGCGCCTAACTGTGGAAACATGCCATACCAGGCCCGTTTGCCCGGTGGAGCGTTCTCCGTGGCGAGTAGCACGGCGCCGCCCCATTCGCCGCCCAGGCCGATGCCCTGCCCGAAGCGGCATAGCGCGAGTAATGCGGGAGCGAGCAAGCCGATGGAGGCATAGGTGGGCAGCAGCCCGATAGCGACTGTCGACACGCCCATGGTAAGCAACGCGGCAACGAGAGTCGCCTTGCGGCCGATGCGGTCGCCGAAGTGGCCGAACAGTGCTGAGCCTATCGGCCGTGCGAAAAAGGCGAGTGCGAACGTCGCCAGTGACTGCAGCATGGCCGTCGCCGGGTCGGTGCCCGGGAAGAACAGTGTGGGAAACACCAGCACGGCGGCAGTGCCATAGATGTAGAAGTCGAAGAACTCGATCGTGGTACCGATCAGGCTCGCGAACAGGACGCGTCTTGAACTCATGTTGTTTTTATTCTCTTCCTGAAATTACTTTTTAGCTTACCCGTCACGCCGAGTTGCGGCTCGCATTGATATTGCCGAACAGCGAACGCATCACCATTTTCTCGTATTGCTCCAGCAGCGGATGCCCTTCACTCTGCCGCTGTTCCTGAATCCGCATTAGCGCATACTGCTGCACGGTAAGCAGCGGCAGCACCACGCGTTCGCGCAGCTGGATGCTCATGCGGCTGCGGGGGTTGTCCTCCAGTAGCTGCTGCTGACCGGAGATCTTCAGCACCATCGCGCGGCTGAGTTCGTACTCATCGTGCAGGATGTTCCAGAACACGCCGAAGCGCGGGTCCTTCTGCATGTAGCGGGTCAGCGCGAAGTTGGTCTTGCTCATGCTCTGCATGCTGTTGGCGATCAGTGCGCGGAAGAAACGTGAGCGCTGATACAGGCGGACGCAGGAATCGAAATTGCCTTTGTCTTCCTGCTCCTTCAATGCCGAGCCGACGCCGTAAAAACCCGGCACATTCTGCTTGAGCTGGCTCCAGGCGCCGACAAACGGAATAGCGCGCAGGTCCTCGAATTTCAGCTTCTTAGTGGTGCCGCGCTTGGCAGGGCGGCTGCCGATGTTGGTCATCGCGTAATAGTTCAGCGTGCTCATCTCTTCCAGATACGGCAGGAACAGCGAGTGTTTCTTGAAGGCCTCGTAAGTGCGATAGCTGGACTGGGCCAGCTCTTCCATCAATGCACGCTGCTCGCCGTCCAGTTCACGCTCGGCGCGGTCGTACAAGTTGTTTTCAAGGCCGGCCATGAGCAGCTGACTCATGTTATGCACGGCGGCTTCCTTGATGCCGTAGAAGGTACTGATCGTCTGCCCCTGCACCGTCATCTGGATCTGATTGCTCTCGATATTCTTGCCGAGTGCCGCGTAGAACAGATAGGTGTCGCCACCGCCGCGCGCGGGCGGACCGCCACGGCCGTC
Source organism: Pseudomonadota bacterium (assembly GCA_040384465.1). Lineage (GTDB taxonomy): Bacteria > Pseudomonadota > Gammaproteobacteria > Pseudomonadales > Pseudohongiellaceae > UBA5078. Next base: position 41,975 of record JAZKJF010000011.1, read on the forward strand.
GAAGAAGATGACTTCTACACCGGATTGTCGCGAGATCGCCGTGAGGTCTTCCTTGGCGCGGTAGATGGCCCAGTTGGCCATCAGGTAACCGCCGTCTTTGGTGCCGTCGGAGAAGCCGAGCATTACTGTCTGACGTTTCCTGCGCCGCTCCAGATGCGCCTTGTAATGACGATTAGTGTAGATGTGCGTCATCGACGCACCGGCGCGCTGCAGGTCGTCCACTGTTTCGAACAGCGGCACGATGTCCACTGTCAACGGCACATCGGCCCAGCCGCACAGACGGAACAGCGCGAATACTTTGGCAATGTCGGCAGCGCCCCGGCAGTTGCTGATGATGTAGCGATGCGTGGCGCGCTCGCCGTTGAGCATCTGAATCTTGCGCATGATGGCGAAGGAGGCAAGCGTATCGCGCACCACCGGATCGCTGAAGGTACTGGGGTCCACATGGCCACGGCAGGTGATCAGACAGTCTATCTGCTGCTGCCAGTTGAGTTCGAAGATGTGCGACGGCAGCAGGTCGCGGCGCTGAGCCATGACGGCTTCCAGTGTGGTGGAAATCACGCGGCTGTCTTGCCGGATATCGATGCTGGCGAAATGAAAACCAAACAGCTGCACTTTGCGGCGGAAAGATTTCAGCAGGTCCTGATACAACCCTTGATGCTCGCTGACCAACACCTGTTCGATGGCATCGATCTCGGCCAGGAAGGCATCGAGATTGAGCGGATTTTCGACGGGCGCTTCGCTCAACTCCTCATGCAGCTGCAGCTCCAAGGCCACCAGCCGGTCGTAGGTGCCATGAAAGCTCAAGCGCCGTTTCAGTGCACGAATGTTCTGGTGGTAACAACTAAGCACCGTATAGCGCAGCTTGGCCGCCACCTTCAGGGTCGTCTCGGTCGTGACAAAGGGGTTACCGTCACGGTCCCCGCCCGGCCAGAAACCCACTGTGATGAGTTCTTGATTGCCCAGCACCTGCTGCGGATATTGCTCGGCCAGACGGTCGACAATCTCACCAATGCTCGGATAGAAAATATTGCCGAGATACCAGGTCAACAGTACCGCCTCGTCGTAGGGCGAGGGTTTTTGCTTCTGGAAGAATGGCGTGTTGCCGAGTTGTTGCAAGAGATCACGCGCGGTGCCGATCTGATTCGACGAAATTGCGTCAGTGAGATCGGAGATAATCGCCAGTACCTGCCCCGGATAAAACTGCGTCGGGTGAGCAGTGAGCACTACACGCACGCCGAAATTCTCCAGAATTCCCCCCAGTTTCTCGTCGAGATCATTGTCGCGGGCGCGATCCATGAGCTGCCCCAGCGAGCTTTTCTCTTCGATGCGGTGAATGCGGCTGTAAGCGGCATCTTCCAGTGCGTCAATGAGCACGACCTGGCGCTCCACGTACTGAATCACTTTGAAAAGGAATTGAATGCGCTCGTCTTCGGTGAAGGCGGGTTTATGTACTTCGAAAAAATTCTCGATGATCGTGGCCGGGTCCTGTCCGCTTTCCAGCCCGTTGGCACACGCTTCGCTGAGCAAGGGTAACAAGGTGCCGGTCTGCTCCACGGCATCCAGTGGCAAGGTCAGAAACAAGCTGTTGTAGAGTTGAAAGTTCAGCTCTACCAGTTCGGCGAATGTCTTGGAAACCTGGTCAGTCATAACGCTGTATTACCTTGGGAAGGGTTGTGATGATAATTGAGAATGCAAAAACGGTGCCTCACTTCAGCAGCTCGTCCAGGGTCAGGCCATAGCTCGGGGCGAATGTATCGAGAAAATACCTGACCTCGGGCAGCTCGATGCGGTCAAGGCGCGCCTTCACATCCTTCTCCGCCTGCGAGAACTCAAAGTTGCCTGCCTGCAGCTCGGCCTTGCACTTGAGATAGGCGCACAAGGTATCTGCGGCCTTGATCAACTGCATATGTTCAGCGGGAATCTCCTCATGCAGCAGTACCACTCGAAAGTCCGGTTGCAACTCTTCCGGCAACAATCCCAGCAGCTCGCGTTCGGCCTGTTTCTCCACTGCCTTGTAGGCACGGGTGATCTCAGGCGAGTGATATTTGATAGGAGACGGCATATCGCCGGTGATCACTTCACCACAGTCGTGATAGAGCGCGGCAACAACGATGGCGTTCACATCCAGTGCACCACCGAAACGACGATTGCGAATGAGGCCCAGCACGTGAGTGATGGTGGCCACTTCCCAGCTGTGCTCCATGACATTTTCGTTGATGACGTTGCGCTTGAGTCCCCAGCGTTGCAGCCAGCGGATTTTGCTGATATAGGCATAGAAGTGGCTTTTGAAACTGGCGGACATCGATTCATACCCTGAACGGAGAGGTCTCAGGATATAGCATCTATCCCCCTCATGCCCACTGCGCCGCTGGATTTCCCTGTGCGACTGCCGATATGCTTAACTAAAGGCTACAAGAACAACAAGAACAGCAACAAACGAGGGAACCCAGCAGCATGCCGAACAAAGAAGGTTTGCTTTCGCGCCGTCACCGCACGGCGACGCTCTTCACCGGCCTGGCCATGGCCATCATCTTTGTCAACGATTTCTACACTCCACTCGGGTTCGCCGACGGCACTCTCTACGTTCTCTGCATTCTCACCGCAGGTCTGACTCGCGATCGTCGCTTTGTCATCATGACCGCGATCCTGGCCGTTGTACTCACCATCATCGGTGCGTTCGTCTCCCCGCCCGGCCTGGCGCTGGTGTATGCACTCTCTAATCGCCTGGTGTCGGTTCTCACGCTCACCAGCACCGCCTTTGTCGCACAGCTGGCAATCCTGCATATCGAGAAAAGGGAGCGCATCAGCAGCGACCTGCGCCGTGCCATCGCCGAGGCTGAACAAAGTGATCAGCTCTTGAAGATCGCTAGTGATATCGCGCAGCTGGGTGGCTGGGTGATCTATCTGCCAGGCTCGCCCATGCTGCCGGAAGATGCGACAGAGCCGAAACTGGTGTGGTCGCAGGAAATTCGCAGAATACACGGGCACACGGGGGATTATGCGCCCACGATTGAGGAAGCGCTGGAGTACTACTCTCCCGTGGATCGTGAACGTATCCTGCGCTCCTTCCGGCGCTGCCGCGATCATGGCGTTCCTTACGACGAGGAGATGCAACTCAATCTTCCCGATGGCCGTCGTCTGTGGATTCGTGCGCTCGGCCGACCGGTTTACGACCCCAGCGGACGCGTCATTCAAGTGCAGGGTGCCATGCAGGACCTGACCTGGGCCAAGCAGCTGACCGAAGTCATCAACGAGACCGAACAACGCTTTCAGCAACTGGCCAATGCCCTGCCACTGATCATCTGGACTGCAACGCCCAATGGCCGAGTCGACTTCGCCAGCAAAGCATTGGCCGAATTTACTGGTATGCCCAACCACGATCTGCTGTCCGCTCAGCAATGGATGGAAATCGTGCATGAAGATGACCGGGAGCGCCGCATGGCGACCTGGCTGGCGGGACTGGAGAGTTCCCAGGAATATTCCCAGGAGTTCCGCTTCCGCACCGCCAGCGGTGAATTCCGCTGGTTACTGGTTTATGCCCGCCCCATGAAAGACAACCATGGCAAGGTGCTGAAATGGTATGGCACGGCCATCGATGTGCACGACAGCCACATGCTGCAAGAAGATTTGAAACGCAGCGAACAGCGCCTGACTTATCTGGTGAAAGCCACCAGCGATGCCATCTGGGACTGGAACCCCAACACCCGGGAATTGTGGTGGAGCGACAGCTTGTACGAGATGTTCGGCTACCGGGCAGAGGATATGGGGACAACGGGAGACTTCTGGGCGCAGTGCGTCCATCCCGAAGACCGTGCCCGCGTAGTGCCCAGCATTATGCAGGCCGCCAAAGGCGATGCTGGCGAGTGGCGGGCGGAATACCGTTTCCAGCGCAAGGATGGCAGCTATGCCTGGGTCTCGGACCGCAGCATTGTCTTGCGTGACGCCAACGGCAAGGCATTGCGTCTCGTGGGTGGCTTGAGCGACATCACCGCACGCAAGAGCCTGGAGGAGCAGCTGCAGCAGACCGACAGGCTGCGCGCAGTGGGGCAGCTGACAGGTGGAGTGGCACACGACTTCAATAATCTGCTGACCGTCATCATGGGCAACTCGGAACTGCTGATGGACGAACTGGCCACCCAGCAGCGTCTGGTCAGCATCGCCACCATGATCCGCGATGCCGCCCAGCGCGGGGCCGAGCTGACCCAGCGCCTGCTGGCCTTCGCTCGACGACAGGCGCTGGAGCCCAAGGTCGTCAACGTCAAGCAATTGATCGACAGCATGGAGGGCCTGCTACGCCGCACGTTGAGCGCGCAAATCGACATCGAACTGGTGCATGCCGGCGGTTTATGGCGCGCGCTGATCGATCCGGCTCAACTCGAAGGAGCCCTGCTGAACCTTAGTCTGAACGCACGGGATGCGATGCAGGAGGGCGGACGCCTGACCATCGAGACCGCCAACATGCACCTCGACCAGAGTTATGCCGAGCGACATCCGGACGTATTGCCCGGCCAGTACGTCATGATCGCAGTGTCGGACACGGGCACCGGTATTCAGCCCCAGCATCTGGACAAGATCTTCGACCCCTTCTTCACCACCAAGGGGCTCGGTCACGGCACCGGGCTCGGACTCAGCATGGTGTATGGCTTCGTCAAACAGTCCAACGGCCACATCAAGATCTACTCAGAACTGGGGCAAGGCACGACGGTGCGCATCTACCTGCCCCGTGCTCAAGGAGAAATGGACGAACGTCATGAACGCCCGCCCATAGTGCGCGCCAGCGGTGGCAGCGAGCGCATCCTGCTGGTGGAGGACGACGACCTGGTGCGGGAGTACGTGGAAGGGCAATTGCGGGGGCTTGGCTATCGGGTCACAACCACCACGAATGCCAGCGAAGCACTGGAGCAACTGCGCAGCACGGCGGAGATCGACCTGCTTTTCACCGACGTGATGATGCCGGGGGAGATGAACGGTCGGCAGCTGGCGGAGGTCGCCATTGCACTGCGCCCCGGGCTGAAAGTACTCTATACCTCCGGCTATACCGAGAACGCCATCGTCCACCATGGCCGCCTCGACCCAGGAGTGCAGTTGTTGAGCAAGCCGTACCGACGCGACGAACTGGCGCAAAAACTGCGCAGCGTGCTTAAGCTCGATTGAGGGCTGCGCCCACCGCCTGCTCTCTGCAATCACACCCATAACCACACCAGTACAGGCAGTCACGACATGGTAGAAAGCAACACCAGCACCACCTTTCTGACAAGGTTAATTCACGGACACTACTACGGCCTGGCACAGACCTACTGGGCTCTCTACCTGACGGTGGCTGCGGTGTTCTTCCTGGTCGGCAGTGTGCTGGTGGCAGATCGCAACTGGATCCCCTACGTGGCGATGATTCTGGCGCTGGTGGGCTGGTCCTTCCTCCTCCTGCTGGGCGTCGACAAAGGCTATCGGGGGTCAGACCCGGGTAAGGCATTGGCGCGTATAGCAATGTTGTTTTTATTGCTGAATTTGACCAATGTTTTGGCTACTTTGAGCTTCATTTAGGCCCTTAAAAATTAGCTGTAAGAGCCCATCGTGCGGAATCTGGTGGGAGCGGCGACAGAAGGTTCGAGTCAATCAGGGGTGGTGAGGGTCTTCAGCAGGGTTTGCCAGTAGGGGAGGCCTTTTTCGCGGGCGATGCGGATGTTACGGTCGGGGATGCCTTCGGCGTTGGGGTGGGAGGCGACGGCGCTTTCAACGCTCTCTTCGCGCAGAATGTGAATCACCGGGAAGGGGGAGCGATTGGTGTAGTTGGCTTCGTCATCCGGGTCGCTGTCGGCGAACTGATAGTCGGGGTGGAAACTGGCCAGCTGATACACGCCCTCCAGCTCCTGTTCTTCCAACCAACCTTGGGCCATGTCCAGCAGATCCAGATAGTCCAAGAAGTCCGGCACGGCGTCGGCAATCACCACCAGGGTCGTCTCGATGGCCGGTTCGTTGTTGAGCCGAGCGAGCTCGGTCGCGAAAGTCATCAGCAGCCCTTCCAGATCGGTCTCTCCCGTCACGGCGATACGCACACGCCCACCATCCAGTTCGCGACGGGCGAACGGACACAGATTGAGACCGATCACGACCCGCTCCAGCCACTGCCGCGTGGCCTGTTCAGCCCGCATCACCTTCTCGACATTCACAATGGTGGCGTTCACAACCTTATTCCTTTTTCTTGCGCTTGGACGGCGCGGCGGCTTTGCCGGACGCTTTGAGTTTTTTCGGCCCTTTGTAATTGCCGGGCAGCTCCTTGACCTTGCGCGATTCCAGCGTCACTCGCAGATAGCGCTCGATGGAGGCCTTCAGATTCCATTCCAGCGGGCCGATCAGCGACACCGCCAGCCCCTGTTCCCCGGCACGACCGGTGCGGCCGATGCGGTGCACATAGTCGTCCCCCTTGCGCGCCATGTCGAAGTTGACGACCAGATCGATGCCCTTCACGTCCAGCCCTCGGGAAGCCACGTCGCTGGCGAGCAGCACGTTGATCTTGCCGTCGCGGAACGCCGTGATGGTGGAGTTGCGCACGTCCTGCTTGACCTCGCCATGCAGGTAACCCGACCGCTGACCCCGGTAGCGCATCACACCGCTCAGATGGGTGGCCTGATCGCGTGTGTTAGTGAACACCAACGCCCGCTCGAAGGTCTCGTTTTCCAGCAGCCACAATAACAATTTCTCTTTGTGCTTCTCGTCGTCGGCCAGGATGAACTGCTGACGGATCGACTCATGTTGCTCACGCGCCTCGTTGACCATCACGCGCACCGGATCGTTGAGCACCTGCATCAGGCGCCGCACTCCGGCAGGCAGCGTGGCGGAAAGCAGCAGCGTCTGTCGTGCAGGATTGCAAGTGGCGATGATCGCCAGCACGTCATCCACGAAGCCCATCTCGAAGAGGCGGTCCGCCTCGTCCAGCACCAGCACCTCCAGCCCGGTGAACAGTGTAGTGCCCTCCTTGACCAGTTCGAGAGTACGGCCGGGCGTGGCAATCACAATCTGCGGATCTTTGCGCAACAGCGCGCGCTGCACCTTGAATTCCTGCCCCCCAGTGATGACGCCCACCTTGATGCCACAATAGCTGGCGAGCTTTTCGCACTCTTTGCCGATCTGACGAGCCAGCTCACGGGTCGGCACCAGCACCAGCGCGCGCGTGCCTTGCTTCGGGCCGGCGTCGGTGATCATGCGTTGCAGAATCGGCAGCAGGAAGGCCGCCGTCTTGCCACTGCCGGTGGCAGCATTGACCAGCAGATCCCGGCCCGCCATGGCCAGAGGAATGGCCTGCTCCTGCACGGGGGTGGGTTGCTCGAAGCCCATCTTGTCGACGGATTTGAGCAGACGCTGATCGAGTAGCAAGTCGGAAAACACGGGTAAGTCCTGTCTGGATCGAGAATGGTAGTGGGAATGTGCGCGGGCTTGACCACGGGCAAGTGCATGTGGAATCGGTGCGCGCACCTTACCACCACTGGCCTATCGCTGGCCAGCTGAGGCCGTTGAGACTGCCTTGCCCGCCCGTGTGTGCTGCCGGTATAGTCCGGCCTCCAAGCACTTCTACAGAGTCACATCTGCGTATGCTCACGACCCATCTCGCCCTGTTCTTCAGCGCCCTGCTCGCCGCGACGATACTGCCCTTCTCTTCGGAGGTGTTTCTGTATGCGTTGCTGCAGGGAGAGGAGGGCTGGACGGTGAAGACGCTGCTGACGATTGCCGTCGCCACCCTCGGCAACGTACTGGGCGCCTGCATCAACTGGTGGCTGGGGAAGGAACTACTGCGCTTTCGACACCACCGCTGGTTCTACTTCGATGACAAGCAGATCGCCAGAGCGCAGGCATGGTTTCAGCGCTACGGCGTCTGGAGCTTGCTGTTGTCCTGGGTGCCGGTGGTGGGGGATCCGTTAACACTGATCGCCGGATTCTTGAGGGTGAGGTTTGCGTTATTCCTGCTGCTGGTAGCCGTAGGCAAACTGCTGCGTTACCTGGTAATCGCTGCGCTGGCCGTGTAGTCACTATTCAGGCTTGTGATCCGGCTTTTTCTCATGCAGCAGCGCCGAAGGGCGCGAGCCCGCATCGGAGCCTACGTTCGGGTAAATCGTCGGGCTGTAAGCAGACGGAAACAGGTCGGCAACATCAACCCGGTAGTATTTGCAGAGCTGTTCGAGGGTTGAGATGGTGACGTTCTGTTCGTGGTTTTCGATGCGCATGATGGTCGACTGGGACACCCCGATTTTGCGAGCAAAATCACGCTGCGAAGAATCTCCCCGTTTTTCTTTGATGAATTTTGCCAGGCGCTGCCGCAGATGAACCATATGTGGTTTATACTGGAAGCCATGAACCACATGGGGTTCAAACGAGCACCACGAAGGAAGCATGCAAGTCCGGACGCAGTTGCGCGGAGCCATTGATCCTGCCGGGTCAATGGCTCCGCGCGTCCAACCCTCTCACCCCCACCTCTGTTGTTGTCCCCAGCCTGACTTTCATCGCCACGCCCGCTGATTGCATCCCCGCGCGCTGGTGCATTATGCTCAAGCCTGCTTCGCAGCACGCCCTGCAGAGGGACTCTGTCCACGCCCCAATAACAGAAGAAGAACCAGCGATGACGCAACTCGACAAGAATGGTCAGCAAATGAAGGGCATGCTCGGCTGGATCGAGCGCACAGGAAACAAACTGCCCGACCCCGTATTCCTTTTTTTCGAACTGATCCTGATTCTGGTCGCCATCAGCGTGGTGGCCTCAATGCTCGGCCTCTCCGCCCAGCACCCCACGCAGGTCGATGCCAATGGCAACCCGGTGATCATTCAGGCCGCCAGCCTGCTCTCAGCCGCCAACATCCGGCGCTTTCTGGTCGAAATGCCAATGACGTTTACGTACTTTGCCCCCATGGGCATGGTGCTGGTGGTGATGCTCGGCGCGGGTGTCGCGGAACGCTCCGGCCTGTTTGCGACCGCCATGAGCGCCTTCGTGAAGAAAGCCCCCGCCTTCCTGCTGACACCGGCGGTGGCCTTCATGGGCATGATGGGAAACCTCGCAGCAGATGCAGCCTATGTGGTGCTGATTCCGCTGGCCGGGGTGATCTTCGCGGCAGCGGGCCGTCATCCGATTGCGGGCATCGCCTGTGCTTTCGCAGGCGTCTCCGGCGGCTTCTCCGCCAACCTGCTGCCGGGACAGCTCGACGCCTTGCTGCTGGGCCTGACCCAAACCGCCGCGCAGACCATCGACCCATCCTTCACGGTCAACATTGCGGGCAACTGGTACTTCATTGCCGCGATGCTGGTGATATTTCTGCCGGTGATCTGGTATCTCACAGACAAAGTCATCGAGCCGCGCCTGGCGCCACTCACGGCGAGCAATGCAGGCGTCAACCCGAGCAATGTGCAAGCGGCAAGTAGTACGGCGAAAGAAATCGGAGATCGCGAGCTGGAGAAACGCGGATTGGCGCGGGCCGGTTATGCGGCACTGGGGGTCGTGGCTGTGTGGGTGCTGCTGTGTGTCATGCCTGGCACACCACTGATCGAAGAAGAAGCCGCCGGTGGCGGGCGCATGCAGCCATTTTACCAATCGCTGATTGCCGCCTTCATGATCCTGTTTCTGGCCTGCGGCTGGGCTTATGGCTCCGCCACCGGCAGTGTGAAGAACCATCGCGACATCGTGCGCATGATGTCTGGATCCATGGGCGACATGGCTTACTATCTGGTGCTGGCCTTCGCCGCCGCGCATTTTGTGGCGATGTTCAACTGGTCAAACCTCGGGTTGATTATTGCCGTCAACGGAGCCGGCGCGATCAAAAGTGTCGATCTGCCGATCCCAGCACTGCTGCTAGTGATCGTCGCGACGACCACACTGATCAATCTTTTCATCGGCTCCGCCAGCGCCAAGTGGGGCCTGCTGGCCCCCGTGCTGGTGCCGATGCTGATGCTGCTGGGCGTGAGCCCGGAGATGACCACCGCCACCTACCGCGTGGGCGACGGCGCGACCAACATCATCACCCCGCTGATGCCCTACTTCGCCTTGATCCTCACCTTCTGTCAGCGCTGGAACAAAGAGTTCGGCATCGGCAGTCTGGTTGCCACGATGATTCCCTACTCGATCTGGCTGCTGCTGACCGGCATGGTGCTGGTGCTGCTCTGGATTGTAGTAGGCCTGCCACTGGGGCCGGGCGTCGGCACCAGTTACAGCGTAGGCGGTTAGCCGCCCGCTCCCTGATCCACATATTTCCAGCTCATCGCGCCGAAGAACATCTCATCCCAGCTCTGTTGCCCCCAAGGCACGGAGCGTGAGGGGTCAGGGTTGTTCTTGTTCTGCGTGGAGTTGTCGAACACGCCCGTGGCCACCACTCGGGTACCCGCGGGCATAAGCTTCGGTTCCTCCATCAGATAACGAATCTGCCAGTTGTAGTTGTAATTGGCGATGTTGATCAGCTCCTCCTGCGTGCCGTCCGGGTAGAACGCCGTGAAGCGCATGCTCTTGCCACGGAAGTGCATGTGCGGCAGGAAGCCATACATGTGCGCGTCTCGCTCGATCACCACACTCTGGGACATTTCGAATGCCGGATCGTAAGGCGTGATGTTGGTCCAACTCGGCGTGAAGATGCAGGCGCATCGACCCGACATGCGCTCCGCTGGCACTTCGCCTTCCGGATAGAACCAGACCCCGATCTCGCTGGCGTCTACTGTCTCCTTGCCATTGGTGGTGTAGTGCAGTTGCAGGCGCAGCTTGGAGCCAGCACGCAGCAGACCGCCGGTGTTGGCAGGCTCAATGCTCGGCTCTGCGCCCGGGATGTAAGCCGTGATGTTGGCCTGATTCGGATCGCCGCCACCCAGGAAGCCACGCTGCTCGTTCGCATCGGGAGGAATGATGTCGTTGAGCGTGTGGTGCAGCACGGTGCGGTCACCGGGGAGGTACTGACTGGCGCGGACCCAGCGATCGGTTTCCAGACCATCGAAGGGAACCTCGACCGTGATGTAGTCGAGCACGCCGGTGGCGGGAATGGTCTGCGGTGGCACCTTGACTATCAGGTCTGGCTCGCCGAGCGCCCACTTGGTCTCCGGCCAGGTCAGCTCCATGAGCGGATCAGTGCTGCCGTCCTTGAGAGCGCCCGCTTCGATCCAGCTGATCAGCGTCTGCTGCTCCTGCACCGAGAGGACGTAGTCATTGCTGTAGCTGCCCACGTGCGGATCGATCTGACCGGGCGGCATGCGCTTGGTCATCAGCACTTCGCGGATCATCGGCGACCAGCCCTGCACCATCGCGTGGCTGTCCATCGCAAACGGGGCGATGCCGCCTTCGCGGTGACAACTGGCGCAGTTCTCGGCCAGGATCGGCGCCACGTCTGCCTCGTAGGACACCAGCTCGGTGACCGGATAGCGAATGTCTGCTGCGGGCGCATCCACCAGCGCAACCACTGGCGTGCTCACCGCCCTGCCCGCCACCACGTCTTTGAGCGCCGTCTCCAGCGCACTGACAGGACCACGGAAAATCACCTCGAAACTGCGCGGATCGTAGAGGAAGGCCTCGCCGCTCTTGTCGATGCCCATGGCCTCGGAGATCACCTGCGCATCGTCGATCAGCACCGGCAACTGCACGCCGATCTGCGCCAGCGCCTGCTTCACGTCGGCGCGCGTCTCGCCCAGCGGGTTGATCAGCATGAATTCAATGCCCTCGGCATCGAAGCGGGATTGCAGTCGCGCGTAGTCGGCGGCGGCTTCAGCAGTCTGCGCGCTGCCGTTGACCTGGACGAGAAAGGCGATGGCCTTGTGGTCGTCGTACCAGCTCATGTGATGAAAGTTGCCATCCTGATCCAGCAGCGCAAAGTCGCCCACGCGCTCGGCGGCTTGTGCGGTGCTTGTCAGCAGCGGTAGTGCAAAGAGAGGGAGTACAAAGAATAGCGCCAAGGAACAGGAGAGCCGCTGTCGTTTACCAGTTGATCGCTTCATCGTCGTTGCCTCGTGTTATTAGAGTTTTACCAAGCATTCAGTAATGAACAGACTGCCCAGACGATAACACAGGCACATCGAAATACGCAGACACGAAAATGCCAGCTGCCGCAGAAAAGTGCACAACGAACGGGCATTCGGTTACACTCTTTTTCGCGCACTTTTGCGCACTTTCGCATACTCTCGCTTACTGAAGACCATCGAAGCCAGACCTTGGAAAAGGGGACCCCGCATGAAAGAAGCCGTCATAGTCGCCACCGCACGTACCCCCATAGGCAAAGCCTATCGTGGCGCGTTCAACAACACTGAAGCCCCGACTCTGGGCGGTCACGTCATCAACGCCGCCTTGCAGAAAGCAGGCATCAGCCCCGACGAAGTCGATGACGTCATCATGGGCTGCGCGATGCAACAGGGCAGCGCAGGCGCCAACATCGGCCGCCTCGCCGCACTGGCCGCCGGGCTGCCAAGCACTGTCTCCGGAATGAGCATCGACCGTCAGTGCGCCTCCGGCATGATGGCCATCGCTACCGCCGCCAAGCAGATCATCATCGACCACATGCCCATCGTCATCGGCGCCGGGCTCGAATCGATCTCCCTGGTCCAAAACGAACACCGCAACACCTTCCGCGCCATCGACCCACAGGTCATCGCCCGCTCCCCGCACGCCTACATGCCGATGCTGCAGACCGCCGAGATTGTCGCCAGACGCTACGGCATCAGCCGCGAGGCGCAGGACGAATACAGCCTGCAGAGCCAGCAGCGCACGGCCGCCGCACAGGCCGCTGGCAAGTTCGACGCCGAGATCGTGCCGATGGCCTCGATCAAGATCGTCGTCAACAAAGACACCAAGGAAGAATCACAGGAAAAAGTGCTGCTGAATCGTGACGAGGGCAACCGCGCCGACACCACACTGGCGGGCCTTTCCTCGCTCAAGCCGGTCATCGAAGGCGGCTGCATCACGGCGGGCAACGCCAGCCAACTCTCCGACGGGGCCAGCGCCGCGGTATTGATGGACAGCAAGCTGGCCGAACAGCGCGGCCTGCAACCCCTCGGTGCCTATCGCGGCATGGCGGTGGCCGGTTGCGAGCCTGACGAGATGGGCATCGGCCCCGTGTTCGCAGTGCCCAAACTGCTCAAGCGCTTCGGCCTGACCATGGACGACATCGGTCTGTGGGAACTGAACGAAGCCTTCGCCGTGCAGGTGCTGTACTGCCGCGACCGCCTGGGCATTCCCAACGAGCTGCTGAACGTGAACGGCGGTGCTATCTCCATCGGCCACCCCTACGGCATGAGCGGCGCCCGCATGGTCGGCCACGCCCTCATTGAGGGAAAACGCCGAGGCGCGAAGTACGTCATCTGCACGATGTGTGTGGGCGGCGGCATGGGCGCGGCGGGGTTGTTCGAAGTCTACTGACATCGCCACTGTCTGTGGGAGCGCCCCCCACATCTGGGGATATCCCGTTTCCTCCTGCCCCCTCTATTATCTCGTGGTCAGTCCACACATAGAGGATTTCCCCCCATGCTTGCTCAACGCCAATTCTGCAGCACTCTGGTTCTGCTGTTCAGCCTGACCTTTCTCAGTACAACCAGTGCACAGACCCTGCCTGGTGTCGAAATTGCAGACACCAGTGTTTCCCAAAATGCCATCACGCTGATAAAACTGGCCCAGCAGGCCCATCCTGCCCTGTTTTCCCAGGCCACTCCGTGGCGCACTTTCGACGGCTTCCACTACAAATATTTTGCCGGCAGTGGGGTCTACGTCGGCATCAACGGCAACGACCTGTATCTGCTCGGAGGTTCCTTCGGCAATACAGTGAGTTATCAGGGCAGCGTCACCGGTGCCATCACTGCGGTGCAGGGCATGCTGGGGACTTCGGCACAACCCTTTCAGGATTACATCACCGCTAGCAAGCTGCTGGACCTCATCGGCTATTTCCGAAAGCTGACTCTGTCCTACGGATCAGGCATTGCCATCGGCAATAGCGCTCCGTTGACAACAGATGCCTCGGTGACGTTGGAGGTTGTTGGGGCGGATACGGTCAGCGGGGCCGCGACGCAAAGGCTGAAGGTGACTATCAAGGGCACCAATGTGTCCACACCGATCATTTACGACATGTGGGTGAATGCCCAGGGGACCGTAGTGCGCCTTGCCATGAACGGCTTCGAGTATTCTGCGGCGCAGGCAACGCTGATCGGGCCCGGCCTTGTCAGTGGCATGCTCCTGGCGCTGCAGGCTGCAGAAACCCCCACGGTCAAGGCGGCCATATCGGGTGCGCTGGCCAATAACGGGGCCGTCAGCCAGAACACGCAAAACCGTACCATTGGTGGGCTGCCAGTACAGACGCTGACGATCACGATATCTGACACTGCCAGCGCCAGCATGAGCCTCGAACTGAGTGACCTCGGTCCATTCAGCATGGCCACCAAGATGAATTCCCGCCTATCAAGCATGACCAGCTATTTCGAGATCACCGAAGCGGTGCTTCGTTAAGTCACTTCGCGAACAGACTCGTGGCAATGTCCTTGAACGCTTTGAATTCAAGGGCATTGCCGGACGGGTCCAGAAAGAACATCGTCGCCTGTTCGCCAGGTTGCCCTTTGAAGCGAATATAAGGCTCAATCAAAAACTCCGGCACAAAGCTCTTCACCTGCTCCGCAAATGCCTCCCACTGTGCCATCTCCAGCACCACGCCAAAGTGCGGCACTGGCACGCCGTGCCCATCGACATGATTGCCGATCTGATTGACCTTGCCCTGCGGCCCCAGCGCCGGATTCACATGCACCACGAGCTGATGCCCCAGCAGATCGAAGTCGATCCAGTGGTCGGAGCTGCGCCCCTCGGGCAGGCCCATTTTGGTGCCGTAGAAATCGCGCGCCTCCTCCAGATTGCGAACCTGGATGGCGAGGTGGAAGGGGGTGAGCCGGGTGGGTTTGTGCATAGGAGTACCTGCCGATGTCAAAAAGTGACACAAGTGTAGATGCACAACCCGAAAGACACCATCACGTTGACCCCCGCAACAGCCCGGTGCTACAGTCGCCGCAACTACCGTGACAAACGCCACCAGACCGAGATCAACCCCCGTGCTCAAGAAAGTCCTCATCGCCCTGCTGCTGATTCTGAATCACTCCGTGATGTTCGGCACCATGGAAGCTGAGGAAATTCCAGACGCAGCGCACCCTTACGGTCAGACTTTCGAGCACGAACTCCTGCATCACCACTCGCACCAGCACGAGCATCACGACGCCAGCAGCACCGCGACGGACTCGGGGCATCACGACGAGTATGAGCCTCACCATGAACACGGCGCTCACACGCACCTGAACATGGATGTGCCACAGACTATTAGCCTCGACCTCCAGCGCCAGAGCGGCCAGGCCTCAACCAGCTACGCATTACCTCATCAAAGCCAGACCTATTCCCCTCCTGTCCCACCGCCCAATCGCTAACTTCCTCAGTACCCGTTCGTCCTTTTTTTGAGCCCAGCCCTGCGCCGGGCAACCAAAGCATGTCGTTTGTGCCCGCGAGAATCATTGCTTGATTCCGGCACGGCGGCCTGCTGTGATTTTTGATGGAATCAATGCAATGAACACCACTGTCCGCACCTTCAGATGGCGCAAACACCTGCGCCTGCTTGCCCTTTTTTGCGCCGCGCTGCTGCTCGGCCAGGCCGCCCACGCGGCCGAGAACCTCACTCTGGAAGACGCTATTACCGCCACCATCACGCGCAACCCCGACCTGCAGGCCTTCGGCTATGCCCTGCGCGCTCAGGACGGGCGGATTCTGCAGGCCAGTCTGGCCCCCAAGCCCGAGCTGAATGTCGCCATAGAGGACGTGCTCGGCACGGGCGTGGCGCGCGGGCTGTCCGGCTCGCAGACGACGGTCTCGATTGCCTGGGTCGTCGAAGGCGATCTGCGCCAGCGCCGTATCGACGCCGCGCGCATGGGCTCGCTGACGCTGGTCGCTGAGGCGCAAGTCATGCGGCTGGATGCGGCGGCACAGACCGCGCGCCTCTACACTCACGCGCTGGCTGATCAACTACGCCGGGACATGGCCGACAGCGCCGTGCAGCTGGCGACGGAGAACATCGCCGCCATCCAGCAGCGCGTTACTACCGGCATCGCGATGACGTCGGAGCTGGCCCAGGCCGAGGCGGCACTGGCCAAGCGCGTGTTGTACCGGGAGGATTTCGAGCACGAACTCACGGCCGACTACCATCGCCTCGCGGCTCAGTGGGGTGATCTGACGCCGCAGTTCGAGCGCGTGGAAGGCGACCCGCTGCGCCTGCCGGTGGTCGAACCCTACGAGACGCTGGTGACTCGCATCGAGCAAAACCCGGACCTGAGTCACTTCCTCTCCGAGACCCGTCTGCAGGAATCACTGCTGCAACTGGAGCAGGCGCAGAGCAACTCGCTGTGGCGTTTCAACGCCGGTTTGCGCCGCTTGCAAAGCAGCAGCGACACCGGCTTTGTCGCGGGCGTGTCGATTCCCCTGAACCGGGGCAACCTCAATCAGGGCCGCATCGCCGAGGTGCGCGCCACGCTGGAGCAGACTGACGCGATGGCAGCCGCGACTCGCATCCGCATCCAGACCAGCCTGCTGGTGATCTATCTGGAGCTGCAGCACAACATCCATCGCGCCGAGACCTTGCGCGACGAAGTCATCCCGCGCTTCGAGGCCGCGCTGGCGGAGATTCACCGCGCCTACGACCTGGGCAGTGCCAGTTATCTGGAGCGCCTGCAGGTGCAGGAGGAGCTGCTTGATGCTCGCAGCGAGCTGGCTGAGACCAGCGTGCAAGCGCATCTGAAGCTGATTGAAATTGAACGTCTGACCGGCGCGCGCCTGGCGCAGCTGCCGGTTGCACCGTGAGACTGAACATGAGACCCACCATGATGAATGCATCTCCAATCTTCACCCCGAGGTCAGACATGAACACGCACACAACACTGCTCCACTTCGTCGCACTTGGCCTGCTGAGCTTGGTGCTCAGCGCCTGTAGCGACCCGGCAGCAACCCTGCCCGCCGCCAGCACCGATGAGCACATCGAAACCGCTGACGAGGAACGCGGCCCCAACAACGGCCGTCTACTCCATGACGAGAGTTTCCAGCTGGAGCTGGCCATCTTCGAAACCGGCGTGCCACCGGAATACCGAGCCTGGGCCAGCAGTGATGGCAACCCCATCGATCCCACTGCCGTCGATTTGCAAGTTCGGCTGACGCGCTTGGGCGCCGAGGACAACATCACTTTCACCCCGCAGGGCGAGTTCCTGCGCGGTGACAGCGAAATCTACGAACCGCATTCATTCAGCGTCAGCGTGACCGCCCGCTACAACGGCCAGACCCACGAATGGCAGTACGACAGCTTCGAAGGCCGCACCCGGATCGAGCCTGCGGTACGCGACGCGCTCGGCATCGTCACCACCGTGGCTGGTCCTGCCATCATTGAAGAGAGCATTCCTGTGTATGGCCAGATCACCGCCAACACCGAGCGTGTCGGCCATGTCAGTGCGCGCTTCGAGGGACGCATCGAATCGGTATCCGGCGCCATCGGGCAGCTTGTCACCGCCGGTGATCGGCTCGCGCAGATAGAGAGCAACCAGAGCCTCACGCCCTACACCATCACCGCGCCCATCAGCGGCGTCATCACCGAGCGCCATGCCGGGCCAGGTGAGCAGACTGCGGGGCGTGAGCTGTTCACGATCACGGACACCTCGACAGTGTGGGTGGACCTCGCCGTGTTCCCTACCGACTTCGCCCGCATCAGCGTTGGCGCCCCAGTGCAGATCCGCACAGCACACGCAGAAGAGCCGCTGGCGGGCACCATCGCCATGTTCCTGCCAGCGACTGGCCCGAATCAAGCGGTGACGGCACGCGTGGTACTGGACAACCCGGACGGGCGTCTGCTCTCCGGCACGTGGGTCAGCGCGCAGATCAAGGTCGCCGAGTATGAAGTGCCTTTGGCGGTGCGCCGGGAAGCGCTGCAACCCTTCCGCGATTTCACCGTGGTCTTTGCACAGATCGGTGATGAATACGAGGTGCGCATGTTGGGACTTGGCCGTCAGTCTGCCGAGTGGGTCGAAGTACTGGATGGCCTGAATCCAGGCACCGTCTACGTCACCGAAAACAGCTACATCCTCAAGGCCGACATTGAAAAAGCCGGCGCGGCTCACGACCACTAAGCTCTTTGTCACTGGATCAGGAACTATCATGCTGGAATCAATAATCAATTTAGCGCTGGCCCGCCGTGGCTTGGTGCTTGTGCTGGTAGTGCTGCTGATGGGGCTGGGGCTGTGGAATTTCCAGCGCCTGCCCATCGACGCCGTGCCGGACATCACCAATGTGCAGGTGGCCGTCAACACGCAAGCTCCCGGCTACACGCCGCTGGAGACAGAGCAGCGCATCAGTTATCCGCTGGAAACCGCGATGAGCGGCATGCCCGGTCTCTCCTACACGCGCTCGATCTCGCGCTATGGTTTGTCACAGGTCACCGCCGTGTTCGAAGAGGGCACGGACATCTACTTCGCCCGCCAGCAGGTCAGCGAGCGCATCACCGCCGCGCGCGGTGACCTGCCCGCTGCGAGCGAGCCGATGCTGGGCCCGATTGCCTCCGGTCTCGGCGAGATATTCATGTTCACCGTCGACGCCGAACCGGGCGCACTGAACGCCGACGGTTCGCCTGTCACACCGACTGATCTGCGCACCGTGCACGACTGGATCATTCGCCCGCAGTTATTGCGGGTGCCGGGCGTGGTGGAGGTCAATCCGATTGGTGGCTTCAAGAAGGAAATTCTCGTAGCACCCGATCCCGCTAAACTGCTGACCTATGGGCTCGACAGCGCGGCAGTGTTCCGCGCACTCGAACGTGACAACAGCAATCGCGGCACCGGCTTCATCGAGAACAACGGCTCGCAGTTGTTGATGCGCATGCCCGGCCAGGCCGAAACGCTGGAGGACTTGCGCAACATCGTCATCGCACAGCAGAGCAGTGTGCCGGTGCGGGTGCGTGATGTGGCCACTGTCGACATCGGCGAGGAACTGCGCTCGGGCGCTGCCACTCAGGGTGGACACGAAGCGGTACTCGGCACCGTGTTCATGCTGATCGGCGAGAACAGCCGCGCCGTCGCCAGCGCCACAGCGGAGATGCTGGAGGAAACCAAAGCCAGCCTGCCGCCCGGCATCACCGTCACTGCTGTGTATGACCGCACCACGCTGGTGGACAAGACCCTGCAGACTGTCGAGAAAAACCTGCTGGAGGGCGCTCTTCTGGTAGTCGCCGTGCTGTTCCTGCTGCTCGGAAACATTCGCGCCGCGCTGCTGACTGCCGCCGTCATTCCCATCGCCATGCTGATGACCATCACCGGCATGGTGCAGAGCCGGGTCAGTGCCAACCTCATGAGTCTGGGCGCACTGGATTTCGGCCTGATCGTCGACGGCAGTGTCATCATCGTGGAGAACTGTCTGCGCCGTCTCAGTGAAGCCAGCGCTGCCAGCACGAACAGCAAGCTGGAACTGCAACGTCGTCTGGAAGTGGTGTCCTCGGCTACTCGCGAAGTGATCAGGCCTGCGCTGTTCGGCGTGTTCATCATCACCGCCGTGTACATCCCGATCTTTGCGCTGGAAGGCGTGGAGGGAAAGATGTTCCACCCGATGGCGATCACCGTCGTCATCGCACTTCTCAGCGGTATGCTGCTGTCGATCACCTTCATTCCGGCCTGTGTCGCATTGCTGTTCAGCAAACCAGTCGTGGAGAAGAAGAACCCGGTGATGAGTGTGGCGCTGTCTGCATACCGGCCAGCGCTGCAGCTCGCGCTGCGCTTGCGGTGGCTGGTGGTCACGCTCGCGCTAGTCTTGGTCGGCGTCTGTGCCTTGTTGGCCAGCCGCATGGGCACCGAGTTCATTCCCAATCTGGATGAGGGCGACGTCGCCATGCACGCGCTGCGCATTCCCGGCACGTCGCTGGAACAGGCCATCGCGTTGCAGATTCAGCTGGAAGAAGAGATTCTGAAATTGCCCGAGGTCGCACGGGTATTCTCGAAAATCGGCACTGCCGAAGTCGCGACCGACCCAATGCCCCCGAGTGTCGCGGACACCTTTATCATCATGCAGGACCGTGAGTTCTGGCCGGACCCTTCCAAACCCAAGGCGCAACTGGTCGCGGAACTGGAAGCGCTGGTGACGCCTATCCCAGGCAACCGCTACGAATTCCTGCAACCGATTCAGATGCGTTTCAACGAGCTAATTGCAGGCGTGCGCAGCGAGCTGGCTGTACAGGTTTTCGGTGATGATTTTGACCAACTGGTAGCGATTGGCGCGCAGATCGAGAGCGCACTGAGCACTGTGCCCGGCGCCGCCGATGTCGCCGTCGAGCAGGCCACCGGCCTGCCAGTCATGACCATGACGCCACGCCGCGAGGTGCTCGCAAGGCTGGGCATCGGCATCACGCAGCTACAGGACAGCGTGGCGATGGCACTAGGCGGTGCGGTGGCGGGCCAGTTCTACGAAGGCGACCGTCGTTCCGACATCGTGGTGCGCCTGGCCGAAGACCTGCGCTCCGATCCGGACGGCTACCACTACTTGCCCATTAGCCTGCCCGATGGAGGCTACGTGCCGCTTGGCGAGCTGGCGGATATCAGCATCAGCAGCGGCTATAACCAGGTCTACCGCGAGAATGGTAAGCGCCGCGTCGTCGTCACCGCCAATGTGCGTGGCCGGGATCTGGGTTCCTTTGTTGGCGATGTGCAGCAGGCAGTGGAGCGCGGTGTCGAGATTCCACCGGGTTACTGGGTGGAATACGGCGGCACCTTCGAACAGCTGCAGTCTGCATCACAGCGTCTGCTGATCGTAGTGCCCGTGACGCTGCTGCTGATCGGTATTTTGCTGATGATGGCCCTAGGCTCTTTCCGCGACGCAGCGATCATCTTTACTGGGGTGCCACTGGCGCTGACCGGTGGCGTGCTGGCACTGGCAGTGCGGGGCATTCCGCTATCGATTTCAGCAGGCGTGGGCTTCATTGCCTTGTCCGGCGTCGCCGTGCTCAACGGGCTGGTGATGCTGTCGTTCATTCGCGATTTGCGGCAGCAGGGACATGGACTGGACAGTGCCATCACCGCTGGCGCGCTGGGCCGGTTGCGGCCGGTGCTGATGACGGCTCTTGTAGCAGCGTTGGGCTTCGTGCCGATGGCGCTGAACACCGGCATTGGCTCAGAGGTCCAGCGTCCGCTGGCAACAGTCGTGATCGGCGGGATCATCTCTTCCACGTTGCTGACGCTGCTGGTGCTGCCAGCGCTCTACCGCTTGGTGCACGCCAGAGGACGGTGACTTTGTAGGAGCCTGCCCTGCAGGCGACCTGCCCAAGTCAACCCGGTCGCCTGCAGGGCAGGCTCCTACAAGGATCGAGGCTAACTGTAGAGAAAAGTACAAATTCGTATTAATCTCTACAGCCATGCACTCACTCATCCTCATTCTTTCTTTACCCACCGACAACGCCACAATCCGCATGCGTGCCTGGCGCGCACTGAAAGCGGCTGGTGCCGTGGTGCTGCGGGACGGAGTGTATCTCCTGCCAGAGCGTGGCCCGTGCCGTGAAACACTGGAGACCATCGCCAACGACGTCGTGAGTGGTGGAGGTAAAGCACAAGTGTTGCGGGTGGAAAACCCCGCCGATGACAGTTTTACTGCGCTCTTCGATCGCACTGCTGAATTCAGCACTCTGCTCGCCGAAGTCACGGCTTTGCGCAGGACTCTGACGGCGCGGACTGCCACCGAAAGTGTCCGGCAATTGCGCAAGCTACGCAAAAGCGCCAGCAGCCTTGGGGATATCGACTTCTTCCCGGGTGAAGCGCAACAGCAAGTGCAGCGAGCGCTTGCAGAGTTGGAGACGATGATCAATGCACTCGTCTCCCCGGGAGAACCACACCCCAGCGAAGGCGCCATTGCAACGCTGAGCATCGCTGATTATCAGGGTCGCCGTTGGGCAACCCGTCGCCGTCCGTGGGTAGATCGACTTGCCAGCGCCTGGCTGATCCGGCGCTTCATCGATCCTCAGGCACAATTTCTCTGGCTGAACTCGCCTGCCGACTGTCCACCGGACGCTTTGGGGTTTGATTTCGATGGCGCGACGTTCACCCACGTGGGGGCTTTGGTCAGCTTCGAGGTGCTGCTGCGCAGTTTCGCGCTCGACACTCCCTCCCTCAAGCGCCTGGCCACACTGGTGCATTACCTGGATGTCGGGGGAGTGTCGCCTGCGGAAGCCGGTGGCGTAGAAAGCGTGCTCTCCGGCCTGCGCAACTCCATTCAGAACGACGATCAACTGCTGGACGCAGCTGCCACTATCTTCGACGCCTTGCTCACCCACTTCGCCAGTGATGAATCCGCACATGACTCAGCCTGACCTGCCCAGCGGAGCCGCCATGCCCGACGCACAAGACAAACCCTTGCCTGTCTCCTTCGCCGAGGCCTTCCGCCTCTGGCTGAAACTCGGCTTTCTCGGCTTCGGCGGTCCCGCTGCCCAGATCGCGCTGATGCACCGGGAGCTGGTGGAGCAGCGACGCTGGATCAGCGAGCGGCGCTTCCTGCACGCGCTCAACTACTGCATGCTGCTGCCCGGCCCGGAAGCCCAGCAGCTCGCTACTTACATGGGCTGGCTGATGCACCGCACCTGGGGTGGCATCGTGGCGGGCACGCTGTTCTTCCTGCCCGGGCTGGTGTTCCTGATTCTGCTGTCGTGGATCTACATTGCCTTCGGTGACGTGCCACTGGTGGCCGGATTGTTCTACGGCATCAAGCCTGCCGTTACCGCCGTGGTGGTACATGCAGTGCATCGCATCGGTTCGCGGGTGCTCAAGAACGGGTTCATGTGGGCGATTGCTGCAGCGGCTTTCGTCGCCATCTTCGGCATGAATGTGCCCTTCCCGTTCATCGTGATCAGTGCAGCGCTGCTCGGTTTTCTGGGCGGCCGCTATCTGCCGGAGAAGTTTCAGCTCGGGGGTGGTGGCCACAGGGGTAGCAAAGAGAGCAAAGGCGACAAATCCTGGGGGTCGGCCCTCATCGACGACGACACGCCAACTCCCACTCATGCAGTGTTCCGCTGGCCGCGCCTCGCCCGAGTGCTGGCAGCCGGTGCGCTGCTGTGGGCGGTACCGATGGGCGTGCTGCTGACAGTGTTTGGCTGGGACCACACGCTGACGCAAATGGGCTGGTTCTTCACCAAGGCTGCACTGCTGACTTTCGGCGGCGCCTATGCCGTGCTGCCCTATCTGTATCAGGGTGTGATCGGCAATTATGGCTGGTTGACACCTACGCAGATGATCGATGGCCTGGCGCTGGGCGAAGCGAATCCCGGTCCGCTCATCATGGTGGTGGCCTTCATCGGCTTCGTGGGTGGCTATGTGCAGGCGCTGTTCGGGTCGGAGCTGCAGTTCGCGGCGGGAGCGCTGGCGGCAGTGCTGGTGACGTGGTTTACGTTCCTGCCGTCCTTCATTTTCATTCTGGCAGGGGGGCCGTTTGTCGAGTCGACCCATGGCAATCTGAAATTCACCGCGCCACTGACGGCCATCACGGCAGCCGTGGTGGGGGTGATCCTCAATCTGGCGGTGTTCTTCGCGTACCACGTGCTATGGCCGACGGGGTTGGAGGGTGCGTTCGAATGGCCAGCAGCGCTGCTCGCCATCGCGGCGGCAATCGCTTTGCTGAAGTTCAAACGTAACGTGATGCAGGTGATTGCCGTGAGTGCGGTCGCAGGATTACTGCTGCAAACGTTCGTGCTCTGATTGTAGGAGCCTGCCCTGCAGGCGACCGGCGTGTGCAAGACCGGTCGCCTGCAGGGCAGGCTCCTACAAGTCAGAACTGATACTTCACCGTCGCGCCCAGCAGGCGCGGGGCACCGGCGATGAAAGTCGGCGCGCCGAAGATGTCGCCCACGTTGCCGGCATCGATGATGTGCTCCTTGTCCAGCGCATTGGTCACGAAGAACTGTGCGGAATAGTTGCCTGCCTCCGGCACATAGTTGACCATCAGGTTCAGCAAGCCATAACTGCCTTGGCGCTCATCCTGAATGCGATCTGTCGCCTGCAGTTCCGGGCGGTCATTGTCATCGTCGAAGAACACTTCGGATTTCCAGCTGTAGGTCGGCACCACCGTGAACGTGCCACTCAGCGCAGAAGCCGTGTAGGTCGCGCCAATCGAGAACGTGTTGTCAGGATTGAGACGGAAACGGTTGCCGCCGAAGATGAGCGGTCGACCATTCGCCGTCTTGTCGAAGCGCGCCTTGTTCTGCGCCGCCGTGCCGAAGAAGCCGAGATTGTCCATGATCTGGTAGCTGGCCTGCAGCTCAAAACCCGTGGAGTCCGCATTGCCCGCATTGATGGTGGTGATGTCGCCATTGGTCTCGGAGATCACGCTCTGGAAGTTCTCGTAGTCGAAGGTGAACACCGCGCCATGCACCGTCAGACGCCCTTCCGGGTGCGTGTATTTCGCGCCCAGTTCCACGGAGTCGACCTGCTCTTCGTCCACCGGTGTGAAGATGACGCCCGTGGCTGCAGTCGAGTCAAAGTTGGCATCGATGAGATCCGGGCGACGGCCGCGTGCATAACTGGCATACACATTGAGGTCAGGATTCACGTCGTAGCGGCTGATCACGCGCCAGCTCTGTCCGTCGAAGTCGTCACTGGCATCGATGCGGGCTTTGCCAGCCGTGTTGTTGATGTTCAGACCCACGCCCAGCGGGGAATTCTTGACGATGCCGCGAATGCCGCTGACCTTGTCGTCGTTGCTCCAGCGTAGACCGGCGCTTATGGCCAGGCGGTCGGTGACCGAGTAGGTCGCATCGCCGTAAAGATCATAGGAGGTGGTCTCACCGTAGAGCGTGAACTCTTCGGACACCATGGCCAGCGGGTTGAAGGGCAGCACCGGCTTCTGGGCGGGCACATTCACCACGCCGGAATAGAAGCCCAGCGCGGCAGGCAGATAGGTATACATCGGGATGCGCGTGCGGCCATCCTCAGCAAAATAAGACACGCCCGCGAAGGCGCTCAGACGGCTGCCATCGTCGTAGTTCAAACGCAGATCCTGACTGGCCTGCTCGCCCCGGGCATCCTCCGCGAACACCAGAATCGGCACGCCGGTGCCGTCCGGGTCGAAGACTTCCAGCGACTCAAACTCACGGTAGGCCGACGTGGAATGCAGCGAAAACTGGTCGTTCAACTGTACATCGACGAGGAAAGTCACGCCCGCCACTTCGCGCTCAATGCCGAGATCCTTGCCACCTTCAAAACCGCCGAAGGTACTCAGTGCAGCAGGCGACCAAGGCTTCAGATCCCCGCCTCTGGGGGCAAAGCTGCCGGATTTGAAAGCCGTGCCCGAAGGGCTGTCCTTCTGATAATTCACGATCAGGTCTGCCGTGGCATTCTCGACCATGCGGAAATTCAGCGACCCGCGCACCGCGAACAGGTCCACGCCATTCAGAGCGTCACCACCGAAGGCATTGTCGACATAGCCATCGCGGCTCTTGTGACGGAACGCCAGACGGCCGCTCAGGTCTTCGTCGATGAGAGAGCCATTGATGTGCCCTTCGAGCACTTCCAGGTTGTCGGTGCCCAATCCGGCGCTGACGCTGGCATCGAACTCGGGACTGGCTTTGGCCTGAATCACATTGATGGCACCGATCAGTGCCGCGCGTCCATAGAGCGTGCTCTGCGGGCCTTTCGCGACTTCCACCCTTTCGATGTCAAACAGCTCGACCAGTGAACCGCGCGACTTGGCGATAGACACGCCGTCCTGATACACGGAGACACGCGGCTCGACATTGGCCGCGCCGTTATCGGACGTGATGCCACGGATGACGAAGCTGGGGTTGTTGGGGCTCTGCTCCTGCACTTGCAGACCGGGCACGAAGGCCGCGAGTTCATCGAACTGCTGAATGCCGAGCCGCTCCATGGTGGCGCCATCGAAGGCCGAGAGGCTCATCGGCACGTCGCTGATGGCCTGCTCACGCAGTTGGGCGGTGACGACGATCTCTTCGATGGCCACGTTCTCGGCCTGCGTCTGCTGAGCGCTGGCAGGCAGGCACAGGGCGCTGCCGAGGAACAGGGCAGCGACGCCGAGGAGGGGGTGATGAGGTCGGTCGGCACGCGGGGGGGTGATGGCCATGATCAATTGCTTCCTTATTGTTTGATGGCGGGCGGAGTTGCACTTGGGGGCAGATTATCAGCGGGGGTGTGTGACAGGGTCAACCTCAGTTCCGATGACCTCCCTGTGCAGCTCGTTCAACGCTCGCTTGGAAAGCTACTTCCCCAGCCAGCGGCGAATGCTGACTCATCTGCTAGACTCCAAGCATCGAAGCAAAGTTCATGTGCAAGGAGGCAACATGAGCCCAACCATTTTCAGGGAAAGAGGTTACCGCTTCTTTTTCTTTTCGCGAGAAGAAGCACGCATGCATGTACACGTCTTTTCCGCGAAAGGAGAGGCCAAGTTCTGGCTTGAACCCCAAATTGAAATGGTCAAGAATAAAGGACATAACCTGCTGCAGCTGCACGAAATTGCGACACTGATTGAGGAACACCACCATGAGCTTGTCAACGCCTGGAAACACCACTTCGGATGTTAAGGTGACCAACATTTCCAACCTCGGCTTGCGGTTGCAGTGTCGCACGAAGGAAATGTTCCTCTCGTACGAGCAATTTCCATGGTTCATTAATCAACCCGTCAAGGCGATATTGAACGTCGAGGAGGTATCCCCCAGCCATTTCTACTGGCCGGATATCGACATTGATCTTACCGAGGAAATAATCGATCACCCTGAGCGGTTTCCGCTACTGGCGATCTGAATTCTATTCGGCCTCCACAGTCTGTGGGAGCTTGCCTGCAGGCGATTGACTCTCGCGTTGCCTCAATTCATGTCGGTGCTAAGAAGAAACATCAGGCGTTGACGCTGGCGGGCTCGGTGTCGCGGGCTTTGCGCAGGCGGGCTAGCCAGCGGGTGAAGCGGCGCCAGGCGAGGGCGAGACCGGTCCAGACCATGATGACGCCGGCGAAGGAGACGAAGCCAGCGACGGTTTGGCCGGGGATGCCGAGGGCTTCGCCGGTGTGGAGGAAACGCACCCATGAGCGGGCCTGTCGACCGGTGCTCTGGCTGTTGAAGGGCAGCCATCGGACGACTTCGCCGGTGTAGGCGTTGAGGATAAGGTTGTGGCGGTGCTGGGGCTGACCGCCATTGCCTTCGTCAATCGCGACGGTCACGACGGCGGATTCGGCTTGCGGCAGGTTCAGCGTCAGGGTTTTCCAGTCCGGGCTTTGCAACGCGGCGACCTGCAGCAACTCATCAAGTGGTAGAGGGGCTGCGTTGGCAGGCACGGGAATATCGGCACCGGCATCACTGCCCGGAGCAGGAACACCGCGCTGCGGAGGCTCTTCTCCGGCCAGTTGATAGATCAGGTTATTCGCCCAGGGATAGTAGAAAACGGTGGCCGTTGCGACCACGACAGCCAACGGAATCGCGGCCCAAAAACCAAACACATGGTGCCAGTTGAAATCTCGCGCCTGACCGGATTTAGCGTTGGGGTGAAACCACAGCCGCAATCGCATCGTGCTCCAGCGGTACACCGCAGGCAGCCAGAGATAGACACCGCTCAACACGAGAAACAGGAACATGAGGTTGCTCGTTCCCGTGATGAGACGAGCGTTGTCACGACCTTCACCACTGACATTGAACCAGCGATGCCAGCCCGTCACCGCAGAAAAGAAGCCATCCAGTTCACTACTATGCGGTGCATATTGCGCGCCGGTATAAGGATTCACATACCGCACTTCCCGACCCGCACGCAGAATCGCAGGCGCGGCCGCAGCACTACCAACAGTGATGCCCTGCGTCTCAAAACCAGCACCCTCCAGCAACGCCTCACTACTCAGCCTGACCTGCCCCGCCTCCGGCTCACTGAAATAATGCTGCCGATCTTCCCAAGCCAGTATCTGCCGCTCATAAGTCAGGATGACCCCAGTCACCGACATCATCAACACGATCAAGCCAGCGACTACGCCACAAATCAAATGAAGCCAGAAAACCGTTTTTCTAAACATGAGCATGAACGACCGCATGTAGGATTTTGCCGTCAATGCTAATCATTCTCAATAAGTTTTGCAATAACGCCAGAGTGCAGTGCCTCAGGAGCGGGGTGTCGGGGTGGACAGTGGTGACCGTGTGCCGCCATGGATGGCGG
>JAZKJF010000012.1:0-47937 GCA_040384465.1 Pseudomonadota bacterium
GCGCCATGGATGGCGCGATCGAGCCCCCCATGGATGGGTTCACGGGCGTGTCCTGCAATGCAGCATCTGCCCACCCAAGCTCGAAAACCGGAGCACTAACTTAGTGCTCGCGAGTCGCATGAAATTCGATGTCCGGCCAGCGCTCTTCCATCAGCGCCAGATTTACTCGGGACGGCGCCAGATAGGTGAGATGGTCGCCGCCATCCACTGCGATGTTCTCGTAGGCTTTTTTCTTGAACTCATCCAGCTTCGCCCGATCCTTGCTGTAGACCCAGCGCGCGCTGTAGACGCTTACCGGCTCGTAGACGCAATCCACTTTGTATTCATCCTGCAGCCGGAACGCCACCACCTCGAACTGCAACACACCGACCGCGCCAACGATCAAATCGTTGTTCTTGGACGGCATGAAGACCTGCACGGAACCTTCCTCGGCAAGCTGCTTCAACCCTTTCTGTAACTGCTTCATCTTCAATGGGTCTTTAAGGCGGATACGGCGGAACAGCTCCGGAGCAAAGTGTGGAATGCCGGTGTACTGCAACACCTCACCCTCAGTGAAAGTGTCGCCGATCTGGATAGTGCCATGATTGTGGAAACCGAGGATGTCACCGGAAACGGCTTCTTCTGCCTGTTCGCGCTCTCCCGCCATGAAAGTCACCGCATCACTGACGCGCACTTCCTTACCAAGACGGGTGTGCAAGACCTTCATGCCTCGCAGATATGCGCCGGAGCAGACTCTCAGAAAAGCTACGCGGTCACGGTGATTCGGATCCATGTTCGCCTGAATCTTGAACACAAAGGCACTGAATTTCTCTTCATCAGGAGCCACCTCACGCGTCTGGGTAGCACGCGGCAGCGGCGATGGCGCCCACTCCACGAACTGATCCAGCATCTCGCGCACACCGAAGTTGCCCAGAGCAGTACCAAAGTAGACCGGGGTCATGCGGCCAGCCAGGTATTCATTCACATCGAACAGGTTGCTCGCGCCCTTTACCAGCTCGATTTCCGCTTGCACGTCGTCCGCGTAGGGACCGAGCAGTTTGCGGGCCTCGGGACTGTCCAGACCCTGAATGCGGATGTCATCCGGCAGGCGGTCGCCCTGGCCGTGCTGGTAGACATGCACGGTATCGGTGTAAAGGTTGTAGACACCCTTGAATTCCTTGCCCATGCCGAGCGGCCAATTGATGGGGGCGCAACGGATTTTGAGCACCGTCTCGATCTCATCGAGCACATCCACGGGAGCCAGCGTCTCGCGGTCAAGCTTGTTGACGAAGGTGAAGATAGGCGTATCACGCAGACGGCACACGTCCATCAGCTTGATGGTGCGCTCCTCGACACCCTTTGCGCCGTCAACCACCATCAGCGCCGAATCCACGGCGGTGAGCACGCGGTAGGTGTCTTCCGAGAAATCTTCGTGGCCTGGCGTATCGAGCAGATTGACGATGCGGTCGTTGTAGGGGAATTGCATGACCGAAGAGGTCACGGAGATGCCGCGCTGCTGCTCCATCGCCATCCAATCCGACGTGGCGTGGCGATCAGACTTCTTGCCCTTCACCGTACCTGCTTTTTGAATCAGACGGCCGAGCAGCAGAAGCTTCTCCGTGATTGTCGTCTTGCCCGCATCCGGGTGAGAGATAATCGCAAAAGTGCGTCTGCGGAGGATTTCGTCGGCGAGTGCGCCTTGGCTCATGGCTGTTGGTCCTTGCGAATTGCGGGATGTACACGAAAGGTCGCGGATTATACTCGCGGCTCCTCATTGTGCCCAGCACAACGAAGTGTGGGAACGTGCCAGCACGCGATTGAATGGCGAAGAGTCTGATCGCGTGCAGGCACGCTCCCACGAGAGGAATTGGGTCAGTGGACAGTGGCAGAGACGGGGCGGTCAGTGGTAATAGCGAAATCGGGGTGCAGCAAATCCGAACGTTTGACCAGCAGCAGATCGTGACGCTCCAGCCTGTCGTACTCGCCAATGGATTCCACATCGGCCTCCTCCAGTAACACCACCACGACATCTTCGTTGTCCACGTCCACCACCACGCAACGCTTGAAACCCACCAGCGTATTGAGGGAAGCGAAACTGCCAATGTCGCAGGTGTGGGCAGGATACAGGCCTGCAGAGGACTGCAGAATGCCATTGGAATTGAAGGCCATGCCAAAACCGGCAGCAGCCACAACGTGGATGATGTCAATGATAGCGGGGTCGGTGAGATCGATGCGGACAGTGTCTACCACTGCGATGCGATTCTCTTCCTGCTCGTGGGTGACCAGCTTGAGGAAGAGGTTGATGTCATCCTGATTCCACTCCAGCATCTCTTCGGTCTCCGCGCGGGAGCTGTCCGATGCAAAGCTGACGACACTGGTTTCGATGGTCAAATCCCGGCGATCATCTTCTTCAGACTCGTAAGGAACAACCATGGAGACGGCGCAGAGCCCTTCGCTGGACTCCGGACTGAGTTTCCACAAAAACGGAATATTACCTGTCAACTCAACCATTGCGTGATACTGATGTGGTGTGATTACGGCCCAACAATAGCATCAAAGCAAGGGCATGACAAAGCCATAATCATTTCTGCCAGCCTCCTCCAGCTACAAAAGAATGACGAAAAGCAGTTGACAATTGTGTTCACCAAAGCATTTCAACGCACAAATTTGCAGCCAGTCTCAGCTCTCAAAATCCGCTCCCGCTTTTGATTGACGACCGGTAATAATTGTGATGAGAGAATTGGAAAATGTTTTCCACAGTTTCTGTGGATAACTCAGTTGATAAGTTGAAAATAACGCTCTGAAACGCTGAAAAACACGCCGATTGACACAACTTGGTTATTTTTTAACCAAATGTAAAAGA
This sequence comes from Pseudomonadota bacterium, assembly GCA_040384465.1. Lineage (GTDB taxonomy): Bacteria > Pseudomonadota > Gammaproteobacteria > Pseudomonadales > Pseudohongiellaceae > UBA5078. The sequence goes on from JAZKJF010000012.1 coordinate 2,843, forward strand.
TCAATAAAATCAAATATATAGTTAATTATCGACCGTTCCCACGCCGAAAAACACTGTATTTACAGGGGATTTGTGTCAAAACCGTCCCTTGTGTGCATAAAAAGGGGGCACAATTCATTTTCTTGTTAAAACGAATTCGTTTGAGCGCTGTTTTTATTAGGTTTTTTTCCTCTATAATCGGCCCGTTCCAGGCTGATTATTGCGGTGATGCAACGAGGTGGTGCACTGATGAAATTCTCTCGCAAACTATTGTTCGCCACTACTGCGACAGGACTGTCGCTGCTGGCCGCATTCTTTGTCTGGGAATTGAATCGTCGCTACAGTCTGGAGGAACAAGCAGGTGCCCTGATGACCGACACTTTGCTGCAGATACTCAGCTCGGGGGACAGCACCTTGCTGTCAGAACATACCGATCCTCTCGTGCTCGTGCAGACGCCTGATTTATCAAATCTGACTCGTTATGGTCGCCTGGTGAGCATCGATCCGCCACAGGGGGAAGCACAGATTCCGACCTCTCTCAGCAGCACGGCGCCCGCCGCACAGTTTGCCACCACTGCACATTACAGCCTGGGAAGAGTGAATTCAGAAGCAATCATGACCTACCGTGACGGACTCTGGCTGTTCACCCATTTCACGGTGGTGCCCGGCCCGCTTGCCGAATAAACAGCGCTAGCGCACCAGCACCCGGTGGACTACTGGCAGGATGATGACGGCGATCAACGCGGCGATGACGATATCCTGATCGATCACCACTCCTCCCAGCATTTCCGGAGGAAGATTGATGACGACGCACAAGCCCACGATCAGCAGCACCAGCATCACACTGCGATGCGCCAGCAGTGCCGTGAACAACAAGGCCACCAGCGCAATCAGCAAGTAGTTGGTTTCCAGACCGAAACGAGTGAGAGTTTCACGCGCCAGCGTGATACCGAGGCCGATGAACAGAATCAGGCCGTACAACGCAAATTTCATAGTCAGGTGCCACTTGGATTGCTAAACATTGCTCAGGATTGCGAGCTGACTATACGACATGCAAACAACTTTGCTGCAAACGATGCTGTAAATTTTGAACCAGATCAAAAAACTGCCTCAATAACCCGGGACTGATAAGCAGTCTCTCTACTCCGCCACCACTCCCAGCAACTGCTTGTAATCACTCAAGCCCATGAAGATTTTGTTGATGCCATCCTGCTTCAGCGTACGCATGCCGTCTTTCAACGCCTGTTGACGCATCGCATCCAGATCGGCTTTGTTGTAAATCATTTTACGCAGCTCATGAGTTCCGACCAGCAGTTCATGAATACCGGTACGCCCCTTGTACCCGGTACCCCCGCACTCGTCACATCCTACCGCCCGATTCAACTGCACGGTGGCCAGATCAACCCCCAATTCAGGGAAATCGTCCTTCCCGTAGTTGTCGATCAGATGATCCAGCTCCTGCTCAGTGGGCCTGTACGATTCCTTGCACTTCTTGCAGAGTGTTCGCATCAGACGCTGCGCCAACACGCCCAGCAATGCATCAGAGAAATTGACTGGATCAAGCCCCAGATCAAGCAAGCGCGTAATGGTCTCCGGGGCGGAGTTGGTGTGCAGAGTGGACAGTACAAGGTGGCCGGTGAGCGAGGCTTCGATACCAATGCTGGCGGTCTCGTGGTCACGCATCTCACCGATCAGAATCACATCCGGGTCTGCCCGCAGGAATGCCCGCATCGCGGTGGCGAACGTAAAGTTGATCTTGGGCAATACCTGGACCTGCTGGAGACCGGGCTGAGTGATCTCCACCGGATCCTCGGCGGTCCAGATTTTACGATCAGGCGTGTTGATATACCCCAACACCCCGTGCAGCGTCGTGGTCTTGCCCGAGCCGGTCGGCCCCACTACCAGGAGCAAACCATGCGGGTGGGCAGACAATTCCACAATCTTGTCGTAGTTCGGTTGCGAGAGATTGAGTTTGGCCAGTGGCATAGCGCTGCCCGCTGCCAGAAGACGCAAGACCGCGCTTTCACCATTCACGGTGGGAATAGTCGCCACCCGCAATTCCAGCTTCTTGCCACGCACCTTGAGTTTACATTTGCCGTCTTGCGGCATCCGCCGCTCGGCAATGTTCAGACGGGAGATGACCTTGATACGGGCGATCAGGGCCGAGGTATGCTCCTTCGGTACCTTGAGCAACTCACGGCACACACCGTCGACACGAATCCGCACAATCCCGGGTGAATTGTCTTTGCCGGGTTCCACATGAATATCGGAAGCTCCCAGACGATCTGCCTCGGTGATCACACGGTTCACCAATTGGATGATGGCGGATGTCGACGCCAAGTTCTCGTCTTCGGACTCATCCTCCGCATCCACTTCGATATTGCCCTGCTCTTCGAGGCGCGAGAATACGTCATCGAAGCCTGCCTCCAGATCAGCGCCATCGTCATCACGCAGATATTGCAGAATGTGCTCGGGCAGGCCCACACGGAAAGCATAGTTGCGGGCGTTCAATACGCCCTGGATTTCCATGATGCGCTGATAGTCACTGGGGTCATCAATGAGGATGACAGCCTCTTCCTTGTTGCCGGAAACCGGCAGCCAGAGGTTCTTGCGCAGATAACTGACGCCGATATTTTCGAACAGCTCGGGCGGCAGAGTATGTCCCGCCTCGAACTTCATGTAGGGAACGCGGTAGTAGTATTCGAGCGACTGACCAATGGCGTCCGCTTCAATGCCATAGTCTTCAATCAAGAGCCTCGAAACGCTGCCTCCATAGAGGGCGACTTTGCGCTGGACTTCGTCGAGATCCTGACTGGAAAGCTTGTTCTTCTGGACTAAATAGTCATAAGGTCCCTGCGTGCTCTGCAACTCTGCCCGGAACTGCTTGGCCAGCATCTGCGACACCATCATCGCGTGCTTGAGATCCGTCTTGCTGAATTCGCGATCACCCTCGAAATTGATCAATTGCAGAACGCCCAGCAGAATACCGTCTTTGATCGGCACAATGATCATCGACTTGACGGCCCAGCCCTTGGCATCAGAGAAACGTCTGTCGAATTTCAGACGCGGGTGAACGTCGAGCAGCTCCTGTTGATCGAGGACATTTCTGATCACCAGAGCACGCTGGCTCAGGGCAACGTAGCCCGCCAGAGAGGTCGGACTGAAAGGGACACGTATCTCAGGTGAACCGCTGTCGTTCGAATCGCCGCCCTTGAAGCTGGCAAGGACCTCCTTGCCGTTCTGCACACACTGATAAATCGTAAACAGTCGCACGCCGAGCAGATCAAGCAGCGCGCGCTCGGTCTCCTTCATGGCTTTTTTAAGCTGCTTACTTTGTTTCAGACGCTGATAAACCAGCGACAACCCCTGCACAAATGCGTCCTGGGGTTCTGCTTCTTTTACCACCGGCTCTTCTGCTATCTGGTTCAACTCTTGATTAATCCGCGTTGGAGCGTTTGCTTGCATTCGGCAGGTCAGAGCACTGCGCTGTGGTAACATCGCCGCACTGAACACCCTCTATCTTTGTCAAGAAACGGAACTGACTCTTTGAAACTCACTGCAAGGTTTTCTTTTGCGCCTGCGGGCTGGCTGCTTTTGTCGATGTTCATGCTGCAGGCCTGCACATCACCATCAGCATCGATCTCAACGACCCTGCCCACTCTCACCAGGACGGAATCCGCCTGGATAGCGGAGCGCATATTCGCCAACGAGTGTAACCTGAAAACAGAGTGCTTAACCAGTTGGAACACAGGGGAAGATTTCCCTTCGCTGGGCATTGGCCATTTCATATGGTATCGGGAAAATCAGCGTGAAGTCTTTGTGGAGAGCTTCCCTCAGTTGCTGGAGTTCTATACTGCACAAGGCGTTCCTCTACCGGCCTGGATCAGCCAGCTGGAGCAGCCGGATTCCCCCTGGCAGACCCGTGAGGAATTTCAAAATGATTTCTCCAGCCCCCGCATGCTGGAGTTGCGCACCTTCCTCGATACGACCCGGCATGTACAGGTCGATTTCATCATTCGCCGCATGCATGCCAGCCTCCCCGCGCTGGTCGCCGCCTCCGAACGCCCTCGACAAGTAGAGCAGTTGTTTCTGGAGATCAGTCGCAGCGCGACTCCTGTGGGCATGTATGCTCTGATCGACTACATCAACTTCAAGGGTGAGGGAACGTCCCCAGCCGAACGCTATCAGGGCGAGGGTTGGGGGCTGCTGCAGGTGCTCGAACATCTTCTGGAGAACCGCACAGCCACCCCGCTGATGCCGCAATTCACCCAGGCAGCGAGTCATGTCCTGACACGCCGTGTAGAAAACTCTCCTCCCGAGCGCGGCGAGCAACGCTGGTTGGCGGGTTGGAATAACCGAGTGGCCACCTATTCCGCCCAGCCCTGATACAGCCCTTATCGACTTCTTGGCAAGTACCACGCGCGCAGCAATTGCGGCCTTGACTAATATTCGCTCAGATGCGGCCGATACTCCTGTCTAGAGACCTCAGGGCAACGCCCTCCGGGGCAATTGGAGGCTGACATGAGCAAAGACACTGAACGCAGTACCGACTTGGCATTGCAGGCAGATCCTCTTGAGCCATTGAAAACGAAACTCAAGCGTCAGCAAATGCTGTTAATAGGTTTGCTGGCAACCTGTGTACTGGCGCTGCTGATGGCGGGCACGACGCTGATGATGATGCTGTCCGACAGTCGAGACCTGGCGGCTGTCGAAGAGACCGAAAGAGAGCAGATTCAACTGATCAACGAGCAGATGGCCTTCTTTACCTCTCAGGTCGAAGCCTTGCTGGCTCGCTCCGAAGAACTGGGAACAGAACTCACCGATCTTTCCGCGCAAGTCGCCACCATCGACGTGAATGACCAACGCAATGTCCTTATTCGTGTACAGCGCATCCTGATTCGTCAGGAACAGGACTATCGCAACTTTCTGACCACGCTGGAGAACGGTCTTTACAATTTCAGCATGATGATTCCGCACTCCCGGGGCTGGTGGGAGGATTACCAGAAAGACTTGCTGGAAACGTCAGAACTCAGCAAGGCACGGGAAAACTATGTCGTCAATCTGCGTAACAATTGAACCGGGGGGGATTAACCAGTAACCTTGGCCGCTCCTGCCAGGACCCAGAGCAACGCCGATTCCTATGCCAACCTCCAAAAGCTACGAAAGACCCAATATCCAGCGCATGACCGGATACAGTTCCGGTGAACAACCCAACCAGGCTGGCATCATCAAACTGAATACCAACGAGAATCCCTACCCGGCCACAGCGGCGGTGGCGGCTGCGCTTGCCAGTGTGCGTGTCGAGGATCTGCGTCGCTATCCCCAGCCGCTGGCCAACGATTTCCGGCGCATCGCTGCCAATTATCATCAGGTCGAGGTCGACAACATCATCCCTACCAATGGTGGCGACGAATTGTTGCGGTTGATCATCACGACCTTCGTCGATGCCGGTGACACCATCGCCATTGCCGAACCCAGCTACTCGCTCTACCCGGTGCTCGCTCAGATTCAGGACTGCGAAGTGGCCCGCATTGCCTTGCAGGAAGACTGGAGCATGCCTGCCGATTTTGCGGCACAGCTGAATGCCTGTGGCGCGAAGCTGGCCTTCATCGTCAATCCTCACGCCCCTTCAGGGCTGCTGACTCCGGTCGCGCAGCTGGAACAGATCGCGGCAGAATTCAAGGGCGTCCTCGTCATCGACGAAGCCTATGTGGATTTCATCGACCCAGACCAGCACTACAATGCCCTGCCACTGATCAAGCGCTTCGACAACCTGCTGATCCTGCGCACTATGAGCAAAGGCTACTCGCTCGCCGGCCTGCGGTTCGCCTACGGTATCGGTGCGACCTCACTGACCTCGCCGATGCTGCACAAGACTCGCGACAGCTACAACACGGATGTCATTTCCCAGCTGCTGGCGACTGCCGCAGTGCAAGATCACGCCATAGCGGCACTGAGCTGGGAGAAGGTGAGAGCGGAACGCAGCCGCATGACCGCTGCGCTCACAGCGCTGGGCTTTGCTTGTGCACCGAGTCAAAGCAATTTCCTGCTGGCACGGGTGCCACTGGGAGATACCCGCTATGAGAACACCGAATTGATGGCACGCGAGTTTTACCAGCGCCTGAGGGACGATGGCATTCTGATCCGCTATTTCGATCAACCACGCCTGCGCGACAAACTGCGCATCACGATCGGGACACTCGAAGAGAACCAGAAGCTGCTGCAATTTCTGGCCAGTTACTTGAGCAAACACTGACGGGGCCGTTCATGCCCAAGGATCTGTTAGGCGACATTCCCGAGCCCGCTGTTCCCAACCCGGGCCCAGCAGGCGCAGGTCGGCAGCACTACTGCCCGGACTGTCACAAGCCCATGCGCAGGATTGTCGGCAAGAAAGGCCCTTTCTGGGGCTGTACCGGCTTCCCCGAGTGCAAGACCAGCCTCTTCGACAAGGACGGCAAGCCGTCCAGAGAAGCCGATGAACGCTATCGATGCCCCGTGTGTACCCGCGCACTGATCCGTGCGGAGAACAGCAAGGGCTTCTACTGGTATTGCACCGGTTATGACAAGGGTTGCAAGACGCGGCTCGCCGACGATAATGGCATGCCCGCCAAGTCGTTCCGCTGCACCCACTGCGGTCAACTGCTGAAGAAGCGCACCGGCAAGACTGGTCGCTTCTGGGGCTGCAGCCAGTTCCCCGAGTGTCGCCATACTTGGCCGGACAAGAACGGCGAACCCGATTTCAATGCAAAATCAAAAAGCTGACAGGTCAACGTGATAATTCCCAAGTTCAACATGCGCAAGAAAACCCGCTCCATCCTCACAGGGCTGCTCGTCGCCGTGACATCGCTCATTGCACTGGCGGTTGGTTACGAAGAGGCGCGCGCCAACATGCTCAGCTTCTTTATCGGCTGTCTGCTGTTGTTGGGGGGGATCGCGGTGATTGCGGTCTGCGTGGTGGCGGCATGGGTCGGTGTGCGCAAGCTGCTTGGTTTGGTACTGGGCAAGTCTGGGGACGAGGATTAAGACGGAAAAGCAGTCGCGGGCAGGCCTTTATGCCCTCGGGTACGCTCCCACATGGCATTTCTGCAGAGAAGGGTTAGAGCGGCAAGGCCAGCGCCAGAATCAGCGCATCTTCGCGCTGTGTCGTGCCCGGGTCAGCCGGGTAGTAGCCTCGACGTTCCCCCACCTGCGTAAATCCCATCGACATGTAGAGCTGGCGAGCCTCGGTATTGGAAGGCCGCACCTCCAGAAAACATTCCCGCGCATCCTTCTTCGCAGCCTTGTCCAGCAGATGACGCAGCATACGCCTGCCATAACCGGCGCGCCGAAAATCGGGGTGCACGCACAGCGTCAACACATGCGCTTCGCCCACTGCTGCCGACAGCACACCGTGCGCCACGATGCGATCCCGGGTCGCCAAAACCCAGCACTCGTAGCCGGAGCGCAGACAATCCGAGAAAACGCGTTTGGACCAGGGCTGCTGATAAGACAGATTCTCGTTCTGCACCACCATGTCCAGATCACTGGGACGCATGGCACGCAGGACGATATTGGGGACTTCGGAACGAGGAAACGACTGCATGAAGACGCTACTGATTATCTGAGGAGGGAGCGATTCCCCCAGCCGGGTTGGCAAGTGCGAGTCGCAAGGGTTGCATGGCCTGCCAGACTTCGCGCTTGAGTTCGGGGACAGCATCCATGGCATTGAGGCTGCGGGTGACCACCATCTCTATCGGGAATTGCGGATGACGCAGCAACTCACCACGCCCTTGCTGCCAGTCAAAATCGGCGGGAAACAGGAAGCCCGTCGCTTGCTCGGCAAGCACCAGCAGATAACGCACGGGCCGCAGTTTCAGGCGCCGGGCGAGGAAGCCGACCAGAGTCTGGCGTGCACTTTCTTCGCCTTGATCGATGTCCGGCCCTTCCATCAGCGGCCATGTGAACACCATGGAGGTCAGCGCCCTGTCATCATGGGGCATGTTCAGCGCACGCAGCATGCCGACCAGCAACTGCCGACAGGCTGCCGAAACAGCGGCGGATTTCGCCCAAGGCAGTTCACTGATGACGGCAAGCTCCGGGCTGACCGGGAAGTAAGCGAAAGCAAAGCGCACCGCCGCTGATGCTGATGAAGCTGCAGCAGACACCGGTTTTGCTGCTATAGCGGATACAGGGCTTGCCACAGGCATAGGAGCAGCGACAGGCACAGAAGTCACGACAGGCGGTGCCGCGAGTGGCTTGCGAAGCGGTTCTGCTTGCGGCACAGAGATCACGTCAACAGCCTTCGCCGACGTCGTGACAACAGCAAGAGCTGCCGCAGCCGACATTGAAGGCTTCGGAGCCATGGCGACCGATGTGAGGGCTGCCACAGGCGTCAGAACAGAAGCACCGAACAGCCGCGAGGGTTTGGCACCGGGCAATGGCCGCTTCGGGAAGTAGCATTGAATGCCCAACTCCCGCAGATACGCCTGACGCTGTAATTCATTCACTGCCATGGAACTGCGCTCTGTTGTGTGATCGTTGTGTGACCGATGCCTGCAACCTGTGCCCGTCTGGACAGACTGACGGCGATTATATGCCAGAAGACCCATTCGCCGCCCACGCGATTGCAGCCACAGGGACAAAAGTGCTTGAATCAGTTCACGGAAATTAGAAAAAGGGGAACTCATGAAAGCGCTTGTCTGCCATTCCTTTGGCTCATCGGAAAATCTCACGTTGGAAGACGTCCCGGATCTGGTTCCGGAAAGTGGCCAGATTGTCGTTGACGTCTACGCCGCCTCGCTGAACTTCCCCGACACTCTGCAGATCCAGGGCAAATATCAGTTCCAACCACCAATGCCGTTTACGCCGGGATCAGAGGTAGGCGGAGTCGTGTGTGCTGTCGGCAGCGCCATCAAGCACTTCAAGGTCGGTGACCGGGTCATGGCGACGCCCTCTATCGGTGGCATGGCGGAACAGGTTGTGGTCACCCCCAGCGGTCTGCGCAAGATTCCCGACAACATGGATTTCAAAACGGCGGCGGGTTTCGCCATGGTCTACACCACCTCCTATCACGCTCTCAAACAACGCGCCCAGCTCAAGCCGGGCGAGACCCTGCTGGTGCTCGGTGCCAGTGGCGGCGTCGGCATGGCTGCAGTGGAATTAGGCAAGCTGATGGGAGCACGGGTTATCGCGGCAGCCAGCAGCGAGGAGAAACTGGAGTTCGTGCAGCAGGCAGACCCGGATGAACTACTGAACTATGGCGATGGCGACCTCAAGGAAAAGGTCAAAGCCCTGACTGACGACAAGGGCGCTGATGTGATTTATGACCCTGTCGGTGGCAATCTGTTCGATCAGGCCACGCGTTGCATCAACTGGAACGGCCGCATTCTGGTGGTGGGGTTTACCAGTGGCAGAATCCCCGAGTACAAGGCGAACCTGGCACTCCTCAAAGGGGCGTCAATGGTCGGCGTTTTTCTGGGCCGCTTCCGCAAGGAGGAACCGCAGGCGTATGAGGAGAATTTTGCTGAACTGCTGGAGATGTTCAGCGAAGGCAAATTGAAACCGATCATCAGTCAGACCTTCGCACTGGAGGACTACGTCTCTGCCTTCAGCGTCTTCAGCGAGCGCCGCGCCATGGGCAAGGTGATCCTGGAAATCCGCAAGGAAACCTGACCCTCACGGTCAGCTTACTGAGGGGCCCGGCTGCGATAGATCGATGGCGTGACACCGTGCACCTCTTTGAAAGCCTTGTTGAATGATGACAACGAGGCATAGCCGACATCCAGCGCAATGCTGGAGATCGGCAGAGTGATTTCGGCAGGGTCCTGCAGACGTCGTGCAGCTTCGGCGATGCGATACTGATTCAGATACTGATTGAAATTGCGGTAGTGCAACTTCTGGTTGATCAGGCGCCGCAAGCGATATTCCTGCATGGAAACGCTGGACGCGAGCATGCCGATGGTCAGCCCCGTCTGGGCATAGAGTCGCTTGCTCTCCATGACATGATGCACCCTGTCTACCAGCGGCTTGTCCTTGTCATTGTCACTGACGCGTCGACTGTTGGCAGGCGTTGCGGGAGGTTCTTCCACCTGATCGATCACCTGCGGCGAATCTCTGTGCAACGGGAAAGTGGAGAGATTGAAGAACAACATGAACAGGAAGATGGAACCCATGTAGACGCTATAGAGCCAGCTCTCCGTCCACTCGAAAAACCCGGCCCCGACAATGATCGCCACAATCGAACCCATCGTGATGGCAAAGGGAACCCGCAACTGTCGACGCGGTTCCACGAGATCACCGCTGAGTCCAGTGACCGCCGTGTAAATCACATGACACGAGAAAGCCAGCATGATGATTTGCGGAATGAACCTGAAGATCAGGTAAGGCAATCCGGTCGGGACACTGCCGAAGGTGACCAACAACCTGCCCACTATGCTCAGCAGGATATACCCACCAATCACGATCCACAGAGGCAAGCTGATGCTGGGGCTGTCGTCGAAGAGGTAGCGTGTAATGATCCACAACAGCGAAGGTGCCGTAATCGCCAGCGTCGTCAGTATGAAGTCAATGCCGAACGGCGCCTGATCCATCTCCGGCAGCGTCGCCAGTATGTAGGCAATCAGGCAGCACCCATAGAACGCCATGAGCCGCCCCAAAGTCTGCCGACGGTAATACGCGATGTAGAACAGCACCATGAAAAGCAACTGCGAGATTGCCAGAAAACTCGTTGCGTACTGAAGAGTCTGCATATCGGGATCGTTTATTATTGATTAGCGAGTCAGGAAATCAGCCTGAAAGTCCCTTTCGAAGGCTGTTCGGAACGATAGTGCAGCCGCCGCTCCTTTGCAAGAACAGCCCGCAAAGGATTGTTGGCGGCCACTGAGGGGCAACATTGGTGTGCACTGTTCACAAGCCCTGGAAAGTCTTGCGGACCGTGAAGATATACTGCGCACCGGTAATGTTGCAGTTGTCTTCATACTCGGTGATGATGCCGTTGACCAGAGAACCAGCGTAACGATCACGGGTACGACAGCGTTCACCATCGTTGATATTGTTCGCATCCAGACGATAGACAAAACCAGCATAACCACGCTTCTCAACAAATAGATTCAATGCTCTCGGAAACCCGACGACATCGATCTTGTCGATATCCACAATTCTGCGATTGCCCTCGATCCCCGCGCGATAATTCATCCCGACACTGAGTCCGAACGCAGGCAGATCCTGCCGCACACCAAAGCGATAATTGCCACGATCGTAAGGCACAATTCGGCGCTCGAAACCGCCGATAGGATCGATCGTCGTGGAGTCCTGCAACAGCAGCCCCGCAGTCAGCAACGCCGGTGGCAGCCCGAAGAAACTATAGCGCATGGACGCATCCAGATTGATGCCATAAATCTCACCGTCACCGGTATTGCCGTTGGCAGAAAGGATGCTGGTCGGGCTCGGCGAGATATCGATTTTGCCGATGGCATCCTCGACATCATAGAAAAACACGTTGGCGTTCAACACGCCTTTGTCCTGCGGCAGGCGATACTCCATGTTCACGGTGTAACGCCAGGCCTTTTCCTGCTCCAGCTCGGAGTTACCCGCGACGATGGCCTGCTGTTCGTCACGCGCATTGGCGGAGGACGCCGTGAAATCCGCGAACGCCAACTGGGCAATGTAGCGCTCCACTGACAAGCGCAACTGCGTGGAGCTATTGACATCAAAACGGTAATCGAACTTCGGGCGCGGATAACGGAAGTCCCTTTTGTTGCTGACATCGCCCCATTGTTTGATCTCGGAAAATTCGACCAGTAGCGTGCTCTCCAGCGCCATGCGCGGATTGATCTGCCAGTTGTGCACGGCAAAGGTTTCATAGCGGGTTTCCTGCACCGTGGAGTTCGCGCTCGGAACGACTACCGGCACCAAGCCACCGTGCGCAGGTGACGGTGTGCCATTGAGCGGCATGCCCATGCGCAGCGCAGACTCCAGTCGCGTCAGTGCCCGCTCCACACCCAGCTCTACCCCTTGTGATGAAGAGAGTTGAAAGTTGTAGGAAGTGCGGGCGATGCGCTCGACAGTACGGGTGTTGGTGGCGAGAAACAGATTCTTTCTCGTCGTCGTGTCACGAGTCGCTCCCGTGAAGCGTTCGCGCACCGTGTCATGTGACTCATCATTGGCGATGAACAGGAAACGATAACGGCTGCCATTGGCAAACTGATGTTCGTAATCGCCGCCCAGCTCCCAGCCATCACGCTCAGAGGGAATGGCTTCGCGCTCCCAGGTGGTGACTGGCGGTCGTCTGTTGAGGTTCGTGATCGCGCGATCCAGAGACGTGGGCGGATCAGTCTCGTTGTAAAGCATGTTGAGCGCGATGCGGTCACTGAGTGTCCAGTCGTAAGTCAGGTTGCCATTCAGCGCCACATTGCTCTGGTCACGCACCTGATCCACGAGGATCATGTCATTGGAAGAAAAGTCGGCATTGAAACTGTCCTCCCAGCTCTCCAGCGCCTCATACGCGGATTTTCGCTCGGCACTGAGCAGATAATTCATTCCACTGCGGGTACCGCTGTAGACCAGCGATCCCTGCGGAATCACTGCGCCATCGTGATAGGAAATCGCGCCCGCTTCGACAGACACAGTGCTCTCCGACAGCGCTTCACGCAGGACGATGTTGATAATCTGCCCAGCACTTCTCACATCCAGATCACCAGAGGTGCCACGAATGATTTCTATGTGCAGCACCTGACTTGCAGCGATGCGGCTGAGCTGGGTGCGTGCTTCGTTATCCTTGCCTGCGAGGCGTTTGCCATCGATCAGTATCTGCGCGCCTGCGCCGAGACCGCGACTATTGTTGTTGGTGGTACTGGTACTGCCGCCCCCGCTGGTGGCGCCGGAGTTGAGAGCCACTGCAATACCGGGCACGCGGTCGATCATGTCGTTCACATTCACCGGCGCAAACTCGGCAAAATACTCAGCCGGGTACACCACGGTGGAGTCCAGTGTCGAAGAGTCCTGCGCCACTGCATCGCTGAAAGCCAGGAGGAATCCTGTGAAGATTGCCAACCGCTGCCATCGACTGGAGAAACCTGCTGTCGAAATTTTCATGATTAAATTCTTCTGCTGCTGTTAAGCGCTGCTTGAAAAGAGGCGCACCTCTGCTCCTCTGCTGTGCGTTTGGAGTAACGCCCAGCAGGGAAGCAGAGGTGCGGGTAGTACACGGATAGTACGCTGTCAGTCTGAGAGATCAGATCTCTACATCCATGCTGACAGAGAACATACGGCCGTAGGGGTCGTACAGACGAGTCTGCAAGCCGCCCTGCACGTTCAGGCGCGTAGGCTCCCAGTCAAACACGTTACGAACCGCCAGACTGATGTTGGCAGATTCGCCGAACCCGAACAGACTGTCCATGTTGTAGCCATAGTTGAAGTCCGCACGGTATCCGCCCTGCACATCGCGGCGTATACCGGCTGTTGTAGCTGGTGGGTTGGCAAGTGTGATCGGGCCAACCAGACCGAACTCGACATCGTCCATGTACTTGACCAGAACGCGCGCATTATGGGCGCCCTGCATCCAGCTCAGAGCAAGGTTGAACTTCGTTTCCGGCAGGGGTGGCGCTTTGCCGGTGTCGCTATTGTTGAAGCCCACCATCACGCGCTCGTTGCCATTGAACTCTGTCAGTTTGTACTCGACAAAGTGTGTGACATCCAACGACGCAGAGAAGTCACCCCAGTTCTCGATACTGAAATCGTAGCGAGCCTGCAGGTCAAGAGTGTGCACGTCCATCTGGTCGACGTTCTGGGGTTGACGCAGAATTCGCGACGCAACCAGAGTCACCGGATCACGATTGATTGCCGGATTGGGATTGGCATTCACGTAGGCTCTCGCCGCTTCCCAGGTCGCGGAACCAGGAACCCGGCTGAAACCTGTAGGGGTCGAACCGATAGCGGCCAATACGTTCAGGAAATCCTGCGTACCGATGTCCTGATTGGTCAGCGTGAAGATTCGGCCAGTGTATTCAATCTCCTGGTAATCCAGCCCCAGTGTCAAACCGTCCATAGGCTCCCAGGTGAAACCGATGTTCTGCAGCGTAGAACGCTCAACATCCAGATCCGGGTTGGATGTGGTGCAACCATCGACACCGATGAACGAGGTACCGGTCAACTGGTCAGTACCATCACGGGCGCTGGCGCAGTTGTTGAGGTTGATGGCGCCGACGTCTGCGGCCAGTGGTGCCAGGAAGCCTTCACCCCAGGATGCTCTCACAGCCAGTGTTGGCAACGCTTCCCAGCGCAGGGCCAGCTTAGGAGTTGTCGTACGCAGTCCGAGGTCATCAAACTTCTCGTAGCGAGCAGCCGCCTGCAACGACAGCGTCTCCAAGATGGGCGCCTCCAATTCCAGGAAGGTTGCACGGACGGTAGACTCGGACACGGCCTGGGTCTGGATTCTGGCCGGGGCGTTGAAGTCCTCACCAATGGTGCGCGCCTTCACGGGGTTGTCGACGAGCTTTTCATCGCGGATGTGTCCACCGAAAGCCATCTGCACGGCACCGGCAGGCAGATCAAACAATGGGCCTGTGACCACGGAGTCAAACGTCTGGAAGCGAGTCACGTCTTCGGTAGTGGCCTGCACGGAGAGCCAATCAACCACTGACTGACTGTTGTCTGTCACGCCAGCTTTGTAGAAAGGAGAACGCTTGTCGGAAGACATGAAGGGGTTGAACCATTCGTTGCCACCGGGCCCACCCTTGCCTTTGAAGGCGGCCTGGATCCGGCTCGCGAACTCTTCATAGGTCTTGTAGCGGAAACGGCGGGTCTGATAGCTGTAGGACGTCTGGCCAGACCAGTCTCCACCTAGCTCGTATCGGCCAGAGAAGGTGTGTCGGTCCGTAAGGAATGTCGAGTCATCCCACTGTGAACCTCGCTTCAGATAGCTGGGCTGAGCGGACTGTGAACGACCGTTGAAGGTACGGTAGGCAACCGGATAAACATCTTTGCCAAACGGGTTAGCGGGGTGCGATGCCGGGATGATCATGGTGGCAGCCCGCGTGGTGTTCATTGGCGAAGTCGCCTCTGTGATGAACACTGACAGCGTGCTGTCCGCTACAACTTGATATTCCAGCTCCAGCCAATCGGTGGTCTGATGCGTCACGTTGACATAAGCGCTGTACTGCTCGGAGGGGCGGTTGTACTGAATCCACTGTCCGAAAAAGATGGCGCAACGCTGGCCATTGGCGAGCTTGACACCGCTCGGGAAACTGTCCCACTGCCCTTTGTCGTTCTGGTCATTGCCAAAGGTGCCGCAAGACGGATCTACCAGAGGCGCCGCACTCGTCACGCTGCGGAAGGTGCCGGGAGGACCGTCGGTGAAAATGTCGTTGTCTGCACGCAGATACTTGGGTCGTTCGTCACGGGTCAGAGGAGTATCTTTCTTGACCTGAAGGGCGCCTACGATATTGAACTTGTCGATCTGTTTGCCGAACAGAATGCTGGCAGAATATTCTTCCATGCCACCACCCTCGTCTCGACCATAGGATGAATTCACACGGATGCCGTCGTATTCCTTGATCGGAATGATGTTTACCACACCTGCTACCGCATCGGACCCATAAAGCGCAGAACCCCCATCGAGTACAATCTCCATGCGGCTGGTGGCAATACTAGGCAGTATGGCACCGACATCGTCTGAGTTCACTGTGCGGTGACCATCGAACAGCGTCAGTGTACTACTGGTACCAAGGCCGCGCAGGTTGAAACCCGAAGTATTACCGTCCTGGCCTCCGCCTGGTCCGCCAAGCACATTGGACACGGCGTCGGTGTTGGCTGTGTACACGAGGTCACGCATGAACTGGCCAGTGTTGATAGTGCCCGTATTCATCAGGGCGTCCTGATCAATGGTGTCGACAGGTGACGCAGTGGCAAAGGCGCTGTTGCGAATATAGGTTCCGGTGACAACAACCTCTTCCACCTCTTCATCCGCTGGTGCAGGGGGAGTGGTCTGGGCGAAAACTGCACCCGGCAGTGCTGTCGCCAACGCAATCGAGGTATAGAGGAGGGTTTGTTTCAAAAGTATTTTTTTGCAGTGAAGGCTCTCACGCATAAAGTGTGCTCCGGTTAGTAGATCGTCTTATTTTTGTAGTTATGTCACGTTACCAACACCGCCCTTGCCTGGCGGCATACGCAACTCATTGGCACCGGCGTGCTTCCCGAAACTCCAATGGAATTTCGGGGGAGCCGCTGGCATCAATTCATGGCAAGTCAGGGCGTGACGTTGACTGTCACATACTGATCGTGGAACAGGCCGCCATCGTCAGCACGCGCCCAGAGCACGTAGGTTCCGGGCTCTGCGAACGTGACGTTGACGGAATACATGCCATCCTCAGGCACAGGAGGTGGGGTCCAGAGCGGGCCCCAAGGGGAATTGGCGGAAGTGCGGGTATCCTCCCAGGGTTTGGGCTGGGGCGGATCGAAGGTCACAGCGCCTTCACCGCGATACACGTTCCAAGACAGAAACAGACCATTGGTTTTGCCGACAGTGACGCGTGTCGGCGGGCGCAGGTAGCGCTCCAGCTCGGTCTTCGGCGTGACGGCATTCACTCCGGGCGCACGGGGTTTGGGCAGCCCGTCATCATCGACATGAGCCTGCAGATTCAGGGATTCGCCCACGCGGATGTTGCGAACCACTTCCTCACCGACCCGGTCACCTTGCACAGTCACGAGCGGTGGCAGATTGGAGCGGGATTCGGGGCTGCTCGTGCCGGCCCCAAGAGAACCGGTTTCAGAAGCAATAACGACATTGTCGACCACATAGTCACGGGCCAGCGTGGCATAGGCCACCTTAGTCACCCCGTTGACCGTCACTGTCCACGCCATTTCCTTGTCGCCCCAGTCGGCAGGCACAGGAACTTCGAAGGTAAAGCGGTTACGCCGGGGCAGAAAATGCGTAGGCTGGCCTTGATCCTCTGCACCGGGAGTAAAGAAGTTGTTGGCGCCGACGGGAATATCCAGCTCGTCTTCCCAGTTTTCGTTGTGGTAACCGAAGATGAAGACATAGGAACCGTCTTCCTGTTGCCGCCAGCCCTCGTAGGCAGGCTCAATGAATTGCCCCTTCCGATAACTGGGCTCGGCCGCCAGGACCGATTGGCTGAATACCGCAGACAACAGAATCGCTGAGAAGATTTGCTGAATCGCAGACGGCAGTCGAAAAGCCGTGATAAATGCACGCATTCTGGACCTCTTTTTATTGTTTATTTTTAGTCAACACCATTCATCTACTTGAAGGCTCGTTTGGCCATTGCAAGAATAGACGCCCGCCAGTGGAGCACTGCACCCGGGGCAGCGTCTCCCGTAATCCAGAATAGTTCTGACGTATTCGTGAAATGCAGAAATTTCATTTTGAGTCAGTCCGGCCTCATTTGAACCTTCTGACGAATTCCAACAACAGCCCAGCGCAACAGTGGGTGAAATTCGTCAGAGCAGACGGGTTCGCAAACCGCCCGTCCGCCAAGCCAGAATTCCCTTTACAAGGCAGGTTGCGATCATGCTATAAAAAGCCGCGCTGCCAGCGGAGCTGGTCAGCCAGAGAACGAAGAGAAAGACTGGTATTGGCGCGGGCCGATGCCGTACCCGGGGGTATTGCGAAAAATCATGAAAGGATCAGCGGTGAGAACCACCCTGTTTTACAACCGAATCGGCAGCCGACTCTACGCCCTGTTGGTCGCGACGATGCTGTGGTTAGCGGTGGCACCGCAAAACAGCTTTGCACAGCATGTGATGGGGCCGCTGGGCAGCCAGAGCACAGTGGTTCTGGAGTCCTCCCCTGCGGATGACGAAATTCTTCCCGCCGCACCCGCCGATCTGATGCTGCGCTTCAGCGGCTACGTGCGATTGATGAAGTTGACTCTGAAGGCACCCGGCAACGAACCTGTCGATATCGGCTTCCGCTATCAACCCGAAGCCAGTCGGGTATTTTTCTGGAACCTGCCGGAGCTGCCTGCTGCTGATTATTACGTCGTGGAATGGGCCGTGCTTGACCCCTCTAATCTGATTGCCAGGGGCTCATTCGGTTTCTCCTTCGGACCCGATGCGCAACCGGCCTCAACACTGATTCCGGTCGAAGAAGTTCTTAATCCGGTGATCGTGCCAGACTTCCGTCTGATCGATCAGTAAACGCTCCCCTCAACCAGTGTATGACCTTTCGCCATGCTGACTGCAGCAGAGATTGAGCGGGACCTGATCCGCCTCAAGGAAATCGTGATCTGTCACCGGGCGCCGGAAGCGCCGCTGGCTGTCGGCACAGTGGTCATCAATGGCATCGACACGCCCGTTTTCACCAAGGTGCCAGACAATTTACACAGCGTGTATCGACTCGGCCTGGCCCGCCCCGACCTTCCCTTCCTCATCTATGAGGACGAGCGCTACAGTTTTGGTGAGACTTACCGCCTCGCCCGCAATCTTGCCACCACATTGATCAACGATTACGGTGTCGTCAAAGGCGATCGTGTCGCCATTTGTTCACGCAACAATCCCGAGTGGTGCATCGCGTTCATGGCAATCACGATGAGCGGCGCCATCGTGGTACCCATGAATTCCTGGTGGCAAAGCAATGAGATGCAGTATGGGCTGGAGGACAGTGGCAGCAAGTTGCTGTTCGCCGATCAGGAGCGCATCGACAGGCTGGCTCCTCGCCTGGATAGCCTGAACATCGCCGTCATCGCCATCAACCCTTCTGCGGCCTCCCCCTTTCCTGAGTTTCATGCAGTGACCCGCCGTGGCGCTGCAGGACGGCAGGGACTGATAGAAGAGCGAGATATCCTGCCGGACGACGATGCCTCGATTCTGTACACATCAGGATCCACCGGGCAACCCAAAGGCGTCCTGTCAACACATCGCAACATCATCAATGCCATCTACAGCTGGATTTTCGTCAAGGAAATCACTGAAATTCTGCGCCCGGAACTGCGCGAAGAGAATCCGCTGTATCAGCCCGGTATTCTGGCGAATGTGCCACTCTTCCATGTCACTGGCTCTCATGCCCAGTTTCTGGCCAGCTTCCTTCACCTGCGCAAGTTCGTGATGATCTATAAATGGGACGCAGAGCATGCGCTGACGCTTATAGAGAAAGAACGCCTCTCGGTTCTGCATGGCGTACCGACCATGACCTGGGAGGTCATGAATTCACCGAAATTTGCCAGCACCGATTTGAGCAGCCTGCGCAGCGTACAGAGCGGCGGTGCGCCACGCCCACCCGAACATTTGCTCATGATGCAGAAAAAATTTCCCGAGCAGGCGATTCCCGGGCTCGGCTACGGCTTGACTGAAACCAATGCCATCGGTGCAACGATCAGTGGCAAATTCTATCTCTCGAAACCCCAGAGCACCGGGCGGGTCACCCAGCCTGTTACGGCCATTCGTATTGTCGATGCGCAGGGTCGCGTGCTCGACAGCGGTCAGCTGGGGGAAATCTGCATCAAAGGCGCTACCGTCATGAAGGGCTACTGGAACAAGCCGGAAGAGACTGCCGAGGTGCTCAAGGATGGCTGGTTTCACACCGGAGATCTCGGCTTGTTGGACGAAGACGGTTTTCTGATTATCAAGGATCGTGCGAAGGATATTGTGATTCGCGGGGGTGAAAATGTCGCCTGCGCTGAAGTCGAGTACGCACTGGCTGAGCACCCACTGGTATGCGAGGCCACTGTGTTCGGTCTGCCGGATGAACGTCTGGGAGAGGTCGTGGCGGCAGTGGTCATGATTCAGCCCGACGCCCGGATCAGTGATCCTGAATTGCAGGATTTACTACCAGACCAGCTGCAGGGCTTTCTGCAAAACCGCCTCGCACAATTCAAGATTCCGAGTCGTATATGGGTACAGAGAACCCAGCTGGAGCGCATTGCCAGCGGCAAGATCGCCAAGAAACAGATTCGTCAAACCATCCTCGACAGGCTGGCGGGCTCATCACCCTCGGCGCAATGACACCATGATGGCACCGGTATTGCCGTTCTCGTGATCGAAGGCGAGAATTTCCCCCGCGTGCAGCAACCAGCTTAATTGCCGCAGCACTTCCTCTCTGATCAACCCGCGCCCTACGACTACCCTGACACCGCGCGCGTGTCCACTCCTTGCTTCCGCAAGCACCTTCTCCAGTTTGGACAACGCCACTTTGACGGTTTCATGTTGATGAGCGATATCGACATGCAGGACCGAGCCATCGGTTTGCAGATCGAGCACCGCATCACATTTGAGGCAGCGCGACGCGGCTGATGGCAGCTGCATTCCGCAATCCAGGCACTCTCTGACCACTTTCATGACGCTTTCTGCAACCTCTCTACAACCTCTCGATTACGCCCCAAAACCGTGACAATGCCCCATTACGCGGCATCATTTCGGCCTCGAAAAACGGCGATTATGCACCGAAAAACAGCCAGAAAAATAATTTTTACGACTATTGCATTCTAAGATTTTATAACCATAATTCGCATCGTAAACGCCCCAGCCGAAACTCTTGACAAAGGCTAAAGCTCGCATTAGCAATGCCGAAGAAGTAGTTGAGACAAGCTCTGAAATATATTGAAGAAACACTGAAGAAATACCGAAACCAGAGAGCAAGCACATGAAAAGTCATCAATGGGATGATATTGCAGATACATCGAAAGACTTTTTTGATTCCGGCGCTTTCATACCTGAGACAGAAGTGGAAGAGCCTCAGGACAAACACGTTCACAAGCGCCGTCTGACGGAGCTGCGTCGCAAGACGGAAGAACGTCTGGACTGGAAGCG
The DNA here is from genome assembly GCA_040384465.1 of Pseudomonadota bacterium. Classification (GTDB taxonomy): domain Bacteria; phylum Pseudomonadota; class Gammaproteobacteria; order Pseudomonadales; family Pseudohongiellaceae; genus UBA5078. Next base: position 23,561 of record JAZKJF010000012.1, read on the forward strand.
TATGTACGGTGGCCTGGAGTTGGACGACGACAACGATGACGTCAATTTCAAGGACACTTACGAATCTGACGATTTCGACGATTACGACGACGCGTTAGACGACCATTGATCCAGGCTCACTGAGAGCCCGCACGGTTTGTTGCAAAAAATGCAGACAGACCAGGGCTCACTGCCCTCCGAATTTCTGACGACGCCCCGACAAGAAATTGCGCCAAATTATCAAAATCACATGGGCGCAGCGACGCACAAGAAATGGAAAGATGTGTTCACCTTGCGAGTGAACTAGTGTACTGTTCGACCCAACGACTCCTTATTACAGTTCTATTTCAAAGCAACCCGGTTTCAAAATCATGACGTATTGTGTGGCAATTGCAGTAGATGCAGGCATGGTCTTTTGCTCTGATTCGCGCACCAATGCGGGGATTGATCAGGTCAGCACCTACGGCAAAATGTACCGCTTCGGCATCGAAGGTCAGCGGCAATTTATCATTCTCACTGCCGGCAACCTTGCGACCACGCAGGCGACCATCGCGCAGGTAAAACGCGACATCAAAGAGCGCGCCAACGTCAGCCTTCTCACAGTTCCTACGATCAGTGAAGCAGCGGACTATCTGGGTGACGTGAGCCGTGCACAGCAGGAAAAGCACATCAAGAGCGGGACTACTTTCGAAGCCAGCTTCATCATTGGCGGCCAGATTGCCAACAGCAAACATCGCATCATGCTGGTCTACCCCGAAGGCAACCACATCACCAGCTCGAAGGACACTCCTTACCTGCAGATTGGCGAGAGCAAGTATGGCAAGCCCATCCTCGACCGCATTCTGACTCCGGATTTGAATCTGGATACCTGTGCTCTGTGTGCACTGGTATCGATGGATTCCACCATGCGCAGCAATCTCAGCGTGGGTCCGCCCATCGAAACGCTGGTGTACCGCACCGACACACTCACCCTCAACGAACCACTGCGCTTCGACGAAGACAGTGAGTTTCTGCGCGAACTCAAGCGCAGTTGGGATCAGCGCCTCAAGGATGCGTTCCGACAGATGCCACCGTTTGCATGGGCATCAAGCTGGGATAAATCTTCCGATGGACGAAGCGGATCTTATTGAGCGTTTGCGCCGACAGCACAAACGGATAGGCATCTTCCAGCCCCATACTGCGATTCAGCGAGTTGAGTATCACACTCACCTGTGACCACTGATCTATACAGTGCTCGATATTGCGCGACAGCCCCTCGTCCACGTCACACGCTACCGGACCCGGCCATCCGAACTGTGCTGCCGTCTGCAGCGTATCGACCATATGCAGATAATGCGCCCAGCACTCTGCCCAATCCTCCAGCGGATGCACTTGCGCGTAGGCACTGATCATGTCGCCTCGGCGCTCCAGTGCTGCCCCTGCAGCATAGTAATCGGCAATCGCCTGATCGTAGTCGGCACGCTCATCTCCAAATAGCGCGCGAAACTCCGCGCAATCAGCAGCACTGACAATCAAACGCTCAAAATAGTAGTGTCCGCTCTCATGACGAAAATGCCCAAGCAACGTGCGATAGGGTTCTTCGAAGCGCTGCCGCGCCTGCTCGCGCAGCACATGGTCGGCTTCCACAAGATTCACGGTGATGAGCCCGTTGGCATGCCCGGTCAAAACATGCGCTTCATCCACAAGCGGATTGGAGCGCCAATCCTCGAGAAAAGCAAAGGCGAGGCCATATTCCGGATTCTCTCTTTTGCTCTCCACCGGCAGGCCAAGCTCCAACAGAGTGAAGAGAAGACGACGCTTGGCCTGCTCCATGCTGTGCCACCAGCGCTGGCGTCGCTCTCCGTCTTTGACGACCATGACGCCAGGCACTGTCTGGTTGAGAGAACAGGCAAGACAATAAGAGTGACCTGGCGTCGTCACCAGCCAGTTGCAAATATCAAATTCAGTGTCATTGAGACAGCGATGGTAGAACTGACCCGTCTGTGCTGCACGCCACCAGAGCGTGGCATCGCTCTGCAAATCACGGACAGGATCGAGCGCCAACAGATTACGGCTCACAGAGTCGAAGCCGAGGCGGCGATGACAGTGGGTACATTGCGTGTTTTCAAAAAACAGCACCTGCCCACAACTACAGAGAAAGTTCTTCATGGCAAGACGTCACTGATTGCGCGCGGCCACCAGACCATCGTCACGCGGATTGCTGCTGGCCACTGACTACCGGCAGGAACCAGGTGGAAGCAATGCGTGCATGCACCCGGGCAATCTCCACCTGCAACTGATCGATGTACTCCAACAGCCCCTTTTGCAGCAAGTCCGGAATTTCGGCATCACTGGCGAGTGTACGGGTGACTTCCAACTGCTGCAGGGTCTCCGTGTTATTAGGCAATGACTGCAGGCAACTCTCCAACTTGGTCAGACTGTGTACGACCGAGCGTGGGAATTGTGCATCCTGCAGTAAAAAGGTCACCACATCTTCGCCGTTGACTCTGTCCAGCACATGCTGCCGATACATCTGATAGGCACTGAGCGAGCGCAACACACTCATCCAGATCATGTTTTCATAGGGCTCGGGAACATGCTCGGCGTGCCCCCCGCCGGTCAGACCGGGCAACAGGGTGACCGAACCGACATCGACGATACGTGTTGTCATATCGGCGCGCTCAAGACTGCGAGCGATGCGAATGAAGTTGTAGCCGCTGTTGTGACTCATGGCACCAGAGAGCAAGCCCGTGATCAACTGGCAATAGGAAATGATCTGCTGCAGCAATTGATGACGCGGGCCTCGGCCAATACCTTTGCTGACGTTGTCACGCGCGAAGAGATACAGATTGTTGATCTGCTCCCATGCTTCGGATGGAATGATCTCGCGGGTGGTGCGGGCATTCTCACGCGCCATCGCCAGGGAATTCAGAATCGACGACGAGTTCTTAGGATCAGACAGCAGAAAATGGATGACGGAGCGCTCGTCAGTCATCTGATGATGCTCGTGAAATTCCGAACGACTGCCAGTGATTTCCACCAATGTGTGCCACCCGATGCGTGCACCACGGGGCAGATCAAGCAGCAGTGTCGAGTACACCGTCAGCAAACGCGCAGTATTCTCCGCACGCTCCAGATAGCGACCAAGCCAGTAAACTCTTTCAGCGACACGGGACAGCATCTACACACCCTCCTTGTCCGACACAATCCAGGTATCCTTGCTGCCGCCACCCTGCGAAGAGTTCACGACATAAGAGCCCTTGACCATGGCGACACGCGTCAGTCCGCCCGGCGTCACATAAGCGCCTTTACCTTGCAGAATGAACGGACGCAGGTCGATGTGACGAGGTTCAGCACCACGCTCACCCAGCACAGGTGCTGTCGACAAACCAATCAATGGCTGCGCCATGTAATTACGCGGGTCTGCCTTGATCTTGAGCGCAAATTCTTCGCGTTCTTTCTTGCTGGCCATCGGTCCCATCAACATGCCATAGCCGCCCGATTCGTTGGCAGGTTTTACCACCAGCTTGTCCAGATTCTTCAATACGTACTCGCACTGTTTATCATCCACACACAGATAACTGGGGACGTTTTCGAGAATGGCATCCTCGCCCAGATAGTATTTGATCATGGCTGGCACATAGGTGTAGATGACCTTATCATCCGCGACGCCGGCACCGGGAGCATTGGCAAGCGCCACGTTGCCCTTTAGCCATGCACGCATGAGACCGCGCACGCCGAGGGCAGAGTCGGGACGAAAGACTTCAGGATCAAGGAACATGTCATCGATGCGGCGATAGATCACATCAACACGCGAAAGTCCGTTGATAGTGCGCATATAGACGCAATCATTCTCCACCACCAGGTCACTCCCTTCGACCAGTTCAGCGCCCATCTGCTGCGCGAGAAATGAATGCTCGAAGTAAGCTGAGTTGTAGATGCCGGGGGTGAGCACCACCACTTCGGGATAATCCAGTGGCCGGGGAGAAATGGCCGCGAGCATATCGAACAGCTGCGCCGTATATTCACTGATAGGTTCGATATCGTAGTTTTCGAACAACTCCGGGAATACACGCTTGGTGACTTGACGATTCTCCAGCATGTAGGAGACACCGGAAGGAACACGCAAGTTGTCTTCCAGCACATAAAAGCGACCATCGGTATTGCGAATCAAATCCGTGCCACAAATGTGTGCCCACACATCGAAGCGTGGCTTCATTCCGATGCATTCTTTGCGGAAATTGACCGATTTGGCAATTAATTCGGCAGGGACAACTTTGTCCTTCAGAATCTTCTGATCATTGTAAATATCGTGAATAAAACAGTTCAATGCACGCAGACGTTGCTCAAGACCTTTACTTGTCTGGCGCCATTGTGTTTCTGTGATAATTCGGGGAATAATGTCGAACGGCCACTCCCGATCGATATTTCCAGCTTCGCTGTAGACAGTAAACGAAATCCCCATCGCCTTGATGGCAAGTTCCGCAGCTGTCTTGCGTTGTTGAAGGTCTTCACTCTTGAGTGAGGCGAGATATCCGGCCAGAATCCGACCAGAGTTTCGAGCATTTCCAGGCGAACTGATCAGCTCGTCGTAGAACGCTCCAGGGTTGTAGGAATTCCAGTCAATACGCATATTCGGGCACATTACCTTATGACAATTAAAGTAGCAATACACCACCAGACCACGTATCGCTTTGATCGTCTTGTACCGATCATGCCACACGTTGTACGCCTGCGACCCGCACCGCATTGTCGCACGCCGATCAGTGCTTACTCACTCAAAATTTCTCCGGCCGCGCATTTTATCAATTGGCAGCAGGACCCTTTTTCCAATCATCTCGCGCGTCTGGTCTTCCCGGAACCGGCGAAAGAATTGTCCATTACAGTCGAGTTGATCGCCGACATGACGGTCATCAATCCTTTCGATTTTTTTGTCGAAGAAAGCGCTGAATTTTTTCCATTCAAGTACGATCCACAACTGGCCAAAGACCTGGCACCTTATCTTGAGATCAAGGAGACTGGTCCGCAGATGACTGCCTGGCTCAAGGGTGTCAACAGCAGCAAACAGCCCATCGTCAGTTTCCTCGTCGGCGAGAACAGTCGTACCCAGCACGCCGTCAACTACATCATTCGTATGGAACCCGGCGTGCAGAGTTGCGAAGAAACTCTCACACGCAATCTCGGGTCCTGTCGAGACAGTGCATGGTTACTGGTGCAAACTCTGCGCCATATGGGGCTGGCGGCACGCTTCGCCTCAGGATATCTGGTGCAATTGAGTGCAGACGTCCGTGCCATCGACGGACCTTCGGGCCCTGCAGAGGATTTTACGGACCTGCATGCCTGGACAGAGGTGTTCATTCCTGGTGCAGGCTGGGTTGGCCTGGACCCCACTTCCGGACTATTGGCCGCCGAAGGGCACATTCCGCTCGCCTGCACACCTGACCCGGTCAGTGCCGCACCAATAACGGGCAGCACTGGCGTCTGCGAGGTGCAATTTTTCCACGACAACAGTGTGACGCGCATTCACGAAGACGCGCGCGTGACCAAACCTTACACCCATGAACAGTGGCAGGAGATTGATGCACTGGGAATGCGCGTCGATGAGGAACTGCAGGAACAGGATGTACGTTTGACTGTCGGCGGTGAACCCACCTTCATCTCTATCGATGATATGCAGAGCGCACAGTGGAACACTGCCGCGCTTGGCAAAGAAAAACGCAAACTCGCCGGTGAGCTGCTGCACGCGCTGAAGAAGCACTACGGCCCGAATGGCATCGTGCACATCGGGCAGGGCAAGTGGTATCCAGGCGAACCACTGCCGCGCTGGGCGTTGGGACTGTTCTGGCGCACCGACAACAAACCACTCTGGCATAACCCTCAGTTGCTGGCCGACGACCGCGTGACTGGTCCCGTGAATCAGCGCCAGGTTGCCAGTTTCATCGGCTCGCTGGCACGTCGGCTGCGAATCAGCCCGCGCTATGTGCTGCCCGCTTTCGAGGACAAGACCTGGTATCTGAAACGCGAATCCGATCTGCCCGCCAACGTGTCCTTGTGGGACAGCAAGGTGATCGATCCACTGGAAAGTGCCCGTATCAAACGCGTCTTCGCACATGGGCTGGACAAAGAGGTCGGTTACGTCCTGCCTCTCACTTCCACTGAAATCGAAGGCGATATCCGCTGGCTCAGTTGCAAGTGGTATTTCCGCAAAGAGAAGCTGGTGCTGATTCCCGGCGATTCCCCCGTGGGCTTCCGACTGCCGCTGGACAGCCTGCCATGGCAGGAACCCAAAGAGGGCGAACATGAATCGGCGCGCGACCCGTTCGCGCCACGCGAAGAGCTGCCCTACCCGCTGCTGATCGATGAAGACCAGGAGGCGCTGGACGCTTCCGAACCCGGCGACGGCCGCATTTTCCACACTGCCTTATGCGCTGAAGTGCGTGACGGCAGGCTCTATCTGTTCCTGCCCCCGCAGACTGATCTGGAGCGTTACGTCGCGTTGCTCGCCGCCATCGAGGCCACAGCGGAAGAGCTGACCTGCCCGCTTATCATCGAAGGTTACGAGCCACCGAAGGATCACCGCCTGCAGAAACTGTTGATCACCCCGGACCCCGGTGTCATCGAAGTCAACGTACAGCCGTCCTCCAGCTGGCCCGAGCTAACCAACATCGTGCAGACACTGTACGAACAGGCACGGCAGAATCGTCTTGGCACGGAGAAGTTCATGCTAGACGGTCGTCATATGGGGACAGGCGGTGGCAACCACGTCACGCTCGGCGCCGCCAAACCGGAAGACAGTCCTTTCCTGCGGCGTCCTGACCTGCTCGGCAGCCTGCTGCGCTACTGGCAGAACCACCCCTGCTTGTCCTATCTCTTCTCCGGGCAGTTCATCGGGCCGACCAGTCAGGCACCGCGCGTGGACGAAGCACGCGACGACAATCTCTATGAGCTGGAGATCGCGCTGCAGCAGTTGGAACAGGAGACGACTGGTCAGTACTGGCTGGTGGATCGCATTCTGCGTAATTTCCTGGTGGACCTCACCGGCAACACGCATCGTGCGGAATTCTGCATCGACAAACTCTATTCGCCAGACAGTGCCAGTGGTCGCCTCGGGATCGTGGAATTCCGCAATTTCGAGATGCCACCACACTGGCAGATGAGCAGCCTGCAGGTGCTACTGCTGCGCACACTGGTCGCGCATTTCTGGCAGAAACCCTACGACCGCCCCCTGATCAACTGGGGCACGGAACTGCACGACCGCTTCATGCTGCCGCACTTTGTCTGGGAGGATCTGGGCTGGGTGGTGGACGATCTGAACAAGGCGGGCTATCCCTTCAAACTGGATTGGTTTGCACCGTTTCAGGAATTCCGCTTCCCGCATTACGGCACCATACACGCCGCAGGTATCAAGCTCGATTTGCATCGCGCGATTGAGCCGTGGCACGTACTTGGCGAAGAATCTACCGGACAGGGCACCGCACGCTACGTGGACTCGTCCGTCGAACGCCTGCAGGTCCGCACGCAGAACATGACGGGCAATCGCTTCATCGTCACCTGCAACGGTCGCAAAGTGCCATTGCGCAGCACCGGGACAGAGGGGGAGTTTGTCGGTGGCATCCGTTACAAAGCATGGGCCCCCTACTCCGCGTTGCACCCGACCATCGATATTCATTCGCCACTGGTGATCGACATCGTCGACACACATCACAATCGCTCTCTGGGCGGTTGTACTTACTTCGTGTCGCACCCCGGCGGACGCAACTACGAGACCTTCCCTGTCAACGCCAACGAAGCCGAGGCTCGCCGCGTGGCGCGCTTCTGGCAACATGGGCATACGCAGGGAGCGATGACACCGGACTTGGGCGAACCCCACTCCGCGCATCCGTACACGCTCGACATGCGCTACAAGGCACGTTGATCTGATGCTTAAAGGGAGAGAGCAGGCCAGCGCTAGCCTGCCTCTCCCGGTCAGAGCTGATTAGCTCCTGCTGTAGTAGCCAGCGGGATCCCACCACTCGAAGAAGTCGGTCATCTGATCGACAGCCCAGTCGTAGACCGCAAAAATCTCGTCATCCGTGAAGTCGACACCGACCCCGTCCGTTCCGATGTGAAAGTCTGCACCTCCACTCACCAACTCAATCTCTTGCTTCCCTAAGATACGCATATGAACTCCTTTTCCCTGAGATTAAACTGGATACGCGGATGCGAAGCCAGATTACTGCCGCTCAGAATTCGGCGCGTAATTCTTCAAACTAAGTAGCAGTCACTCCATAAAAATCTGCACAGGGAAAATCAGCGCCGAATTAATACCTGCATGCATAGAGATACAGGGATACAGCGAACCGCTCCAGATCCTTAGAAGAAACAATAGTACAGAGTATGAGAGCAGCGCAGTTATGTGTACCCAATACCCATCGACGAATGCACTTGGATGCACTGATGCGAATAGAAGAGTAACTACTATTCCAGCTGCTAATTTTCCAAATGAATTTACAAAGCCAGTGTTAAGCACTCCGCGAAAAAGCATCTCCTCGTTTAAGGGGGCTAATACAATAAAACAAAATGCAGCCATATATTTAAATGCGTCTGCTACTTCATTTATTCCTGCCAAATCTTCGGTAAGTCTTTCCCCCTCGAACGGAAATAGCTGACGTAGTACTACCATGAAAAACAGACTCAGCGACAGTCCAGCCAAGAATGCCACTACGCACTTTGTCCAACCACTACGCACAAATCCCATTTCAGAAAAATTCACTTCCTGTGGCATTTTCCGGACACTGAGCAAGATCAAAAAAAATACAACAATACCGCCAAGCAGCATTCCGCTGATACGATTAATCACTTGAGAAATGACATTTGCATCTGCGCTCGACACTGGCGAGCCTAGTGCGTCTTCGGCTGTGAATACGGCATTGAAAACGAAAACTCCAATGCTGCCACCAGCATACATAACTCCAACGTATGCGAGAAAAAAACCAACCCCCAACAACGCCCCGAACTTGTTCTGCCTGGCTGTAAATTCAAAGCTCATAAATCCATCCTTCTGGTTATGTTTACTTCGAATCTAGTACAGAACCTAAATTTTGCCAGTTTCAAACTGCAAAAAAGAAAGGGCCGAAATCGACTGACTTTCGTCAATCAACTCCGGCCCTCTTGGGGAGCGATCAGGTCTTACTGATTACGCAGTGCCGCAATCCTCTCAGCGAGCGGCGGGTGCGACATGAACAGTCGTGAGAAGGAGCTGCCGCCCTTGTTGTTGATGCCGAAGGCTACCAGCTCATCCGGCAGCGCGGCGGACTGCCCCATCTGCAGACGCTCCAGCGCTGCGATCATGTTCTGCCTGCCCGCCAGCGACGCACCGCCTGAATCGGCGCGGAATTCACGCTGTCTGCTGAACCACATCACGATGATGGACGCGAGGATGCCCAGCACCAGTTCGGCGATGATGGTCGTGATCCAGAAAGCAGGGCCGTGACCACGCTCGGTTTTGAAGACTACGCGATCAACGAAGTGACCGATCACGCGGGAGAAGAAGATCACGAAAGTGTTCACCACACCTTGGATCAGCGTGAGAGTAATCATGTCGCCATTGGCGACGTGGCTGACCTCGTGGGCCAGCACAGCTTCCGCTTCTGGCCGCGTCATGTTCTGCAGCAAGCCGGAGCTGACGGCGACCAGGGCTTTGTTGCGCGAGGCACCTGTGGCAAAGGCATTGACCTGAGGCGAATCGAAAATGGCGACCTCGGGCATGCCGATGCCAGCCTGTTGCGCCTGACGAGTGACCGTACTCAGCAGCCACTGCTCAGTGCTGTTGGCTGGCTGAGTAATGACGCGCGCGCCGGTGGAGCGTTTAGCGATCCATTTGGACATGGCGAGTGAAATGAACGCGCCGCCGAAGCCAAACACCGAGGCGAACACCAGCAGGTTGTTCAGGTCGAGACCCGCGCCCTGTTCGTCGAGAATGCGCTCGACACCGAGCAGGCGCAGAGTGATGCTCAAGACAAAGATGATGGCCAGGTTGGTCATCAGAAACAAAGCGATGCGTTTCATTACGTCAAATCCTCAAAGAGTCTGTTCTCAGCGGAGCGCGCTGCTTCCTGCGCCGCCCGGTGCTGCGGTTGATGCATGGGTTGCTGCTGCGTGTCGTAGAGCGGATCACTCTTGGGCATCTTGCGGAACATCAGGTCGAAGTGCTTCTGCACCCGAATGCTGTTGACCACGCTGATGCCACTGGCAAACCCGAACCACACGTACAATCCATTCATGTTTCGGAACATGGCAGGTATATGTTGGGGGCCGGCAATCGTTCCTTCAAGGTAGTGCTGATAAAGAATTGGCACATCGTCCAGGGTCACCTTGCCCACAAAGAGCATCGGGATGATTTCCGGAACGCCAGAGTTGATCGCACTGCGCAGAAAGTTGACGTTCTCGACGAAGCCGCGCAGGTAAGAGAGGTCCTTGGTGAAGACTGAGCCGCCGGTGAGCGTGCCGCCCCGGAACACGCGCTGCGTGATGCGATAGCTCTCGTGTTCGCTAAGTCCACGCTCGACGAAGTGGCGGTAGACCTGAATGAAGTCGGCGCCCTGCTCGGCCATGTCGACGGCCACCACGCGGTCGCTCACGCGCAACGCACGCTGAGGATAGGAGCTGAAGGTCAGCGTCTCCATCAGCACGGCGAGGCCTTCCTGACAGGCAGTGACGCGCGGCGAACCCACGCTGAGCCAGGTCGCCCACGGTTGTTTGCGCCCATTCAATGTCGTGCCGACATGCACCCAGCCTTCATGCACTTCGAGAATCTGCAGATCGAATTCGGAGAACTCCGAGTCCTGATTGATCTTGATGTAATCGCCACCGGCCGCCGCGTCGGACACGATACCGTCGCTGAGAATCACGCGGATATCCCCGGGAGGAAAATAGGGATTGAGTTTCTGCTGCAGAATTTGCACGGCGTTCTCCGCCGAGATCTTCTTGCCATAGGGGCGACTGAGATGTCCCGCAGCAGGTAGTGAAAAAATCTGGCACAGCTTTTCGCCCAGCTCACGCAGGCTATGACGATCACCGCGCAACCGATCACTCGCCGACCCATAGAGTTCACTGCTGCAGCGGCCAAAGCCTGCCGTACCGCGCGTGCTCAGCAGATCGATCACCAACAGATACTGCTCGATAGTCGCGACCATGATCGAACCCAGTCCATCGCGGCGTCCGAGCTGGCGGCGCACTTCGTCACGCAAGTCACGAAACTGCGTGCGCAACGCCTCAGGCTGAAAATTCAGCGGCTGCTTCAGGTAGTAATCGAGATCGGCGGCTGGCATCTTCGTGCCACCGGAGGCGAGGAATTCCTTTTCGAAGCGCGCGGGCCATTTGATCGCGTCGAGGATGCGAATGGGTTGTTGCAGCGCGATCAGGCGGTCGGACAGATTCTTCACACGTTGCTGATAGTCAGCCTGACTCATGGAGGTCCACACTTCTGGAGAGGAGAAGGGGCAAGCTTAATGTAATTCCTGCAGACAATACAGGCATACGACATTGTGCTGTCAATTGCCACAGCTGTTCGTTACCGCACTGAAGGTTTCAAGCATCCAGCGCAAACTTCCCCCAATTCTCGCAGTCTCATTATTAAGGCGCCGTTAATACACGCGCCTTTAGTATCGAACGCATCACAGACAAATAGCACAGCGTTTGTTTACATAGCCCCACGTTATTCAACAGGAGTAAGCATCATGATCAATGGAACTTTCAATCGAACCATCAAAACCTCAATCGCCGCCCTGGCGCTGCCGCTGTTAATGATCGGCTGCACCACCATCAACCCCTACACCGGTCAACAGCAAGTCAGCAACGCAGTGAAATACGGCGCGATTGGCTCCGTCGTCTGCGGCCTGGTGGGTGCGGTGGAGAGTGGTCAGCGTGCGCGTAATGCCGCTGCGGGTTGTGGCGTGATCGGTGCCGGTGTCGGTGCCTACATGGATGTGCAGGAAGCAGAGCTGCGCCAGGAGCTGCAAGGCAGCGGCGTGCAGGTGCAACGCAATGGCGATCAACTCGATCTGATCATGCCGGGCAACGTTACCTTCAACACCAATGAGTACACCGTCCGCTCACAGTTCCAGCCGACGCTGGATTCCGTCGCGACCGTGCTGGCCAAGTACGCCGACACCCGCGTGCAGGTGGTAGGCCATACCGATTCCACCGGCGGTGCGGATTACAACTACAACCTCTCGAATCGTCGTGCGACCAGCGTAGCGAACTATCTGTCAGGACGCGGCGTGGAACAGAGCCGGATTCTCGCCCAAGGCATGGGCCCGGATCAGCCCATCGCTTCCAACGCCGATGAGGCAGGACGTGCGCAGAACCGTCGCGTGGAGTTGCAGATTGTGGCGGCGCCACGCTAAGGCGGTGAGTTCAATTTCCTGAGCTTTTGTGGGAGCGTACCCAGAGGGCATAAAGGCCTGCCCGCGATGGGGTTTGAGTAATACTCGATCCCCATCGCGGGCAGGCCTTTATGCCCTCTGGGTACGCTCCCACATTTACTTCAGGGAATATGATTTTTCGGACTGCTTCACGCGATATAGAGGTCTTGCTGCAGCACGCGGCTGATTTCGATAGCGCCGATGCGCTGTTCTTCGACTTGCTTCACGGTGAAGCAGAAGCCGCTCAGCTCCAGCACTGCGCCCACGTCGGGCAGCTGGTCGAACTTGCTCATCAGGAAGCCGGCGATGGTGGAGTAGTTGTCGATGTCGTCGTCGAACACACTCGATTCCAGCACCCTGCCCAATTCATGCAGGTCGGCATGTCCGGCCACGCGCCACTCATTGTCGGCGATGGCTTCGATCGCGGGAGTCTCGTCCTCGTCCGGGAACTCTCCGGCAATCGCCTCGAACACATCAATCGGCGTGATCAATCCCTGAATCGTGCCGTACTCGTCCACCACCAGCACTAATTGCCCCTTCGACTTGCGCAGCGTTTCAATCAGCGGCAGCACGGCGATGGAGTCGGGCACATAGATCGGTTTACGCAGGCTGTCCTTGAGGGTGATCTTGTTGTTCACCGACAGGTCATTGAGCAGATCCTTGGCGCGGGCGATCCCAACAATCTCGTCCAGGCTGCCACGGCACACCGGAAAAAAGCTGTGGGGAGTCTCGATCAGCAGAGAGCGGATCGTCTCGGTGTCTTCTTCCAAATCCACCCACGAGATGTCCATGCGCGGCGTCATCAGCGAACGCACGGAGCGTTCCGCCAACGTCAGCACGCCTGTCACCATGTTACGTTCGGCCAGATGAAACGCGGAAAGCTCTGCGGCAATTGCCTTGGTCTCCGCCTGCTCGGGCTGATCATAGGGCCGTCCGCCCAACAGACTCAGCACGGCAGCGGCAGTGCGTTCACGCAATGGCAGCCGTGCCTCGCTCTTCTTGCGGTTGACGTTGGCGATCTGATTGAAGAATTCGATGGTGATCGAGAAACCAATAGCGGCGTAGAGATAACCCTTGGGAATGTGGAAGCCGAAGCCCTCAGCCACCAGACTCAGGCCGATCATCAGCAGGAAACTCAAGCACAACACCACCACGGTGGGGTGTGCATCGACAAACTGGGTAAGCGGTTTGGAGGCCAGATACATCAGGCTGACGGAGATGATTACCGCCGTCATCATGATGGAAATGTGGTCGACCATGCCGACGGCCGTAATCACCGCATCCAGCGAAAACACCGCATCCAGCACCACGATCTGCGACACCACCAGCCAGAAACCGGCGTAGACACGGTTCTCGACCTGACCGCGCATGCTGCCTTCCAGGCGCTCGTGCAGTTCGGTTGTCGCTTTGAAGAGCAGGAAAAAACCACCAAAGAGCAGGATCAGGTCGCGGCCCGAGAACTCCATGTCGAAAATAGTGAGGAAAGGTGCAGTGAGCGTGACTAGCCAGGACACCACACTAAGCAGGCCGAGGCGCATGACAACAGCGAGTGAAAGCCCCAGAACTCGGGCCTTGTCGCGCTGATGCGGGGGAAGCTTGTTCGCCAGAATGGCAATGAAAACCAGATTGTCGATGCCGAGGACTACCTCCAAAATAATCAAGGTAATCAACGCGACCCATGTCGCAGGGTCCAACAGGAATTCCATAAATCCTCATTCAGTGATTGCGGGAGACCGAGTTTAGCCGGGATTGCCCGAGAACGGAAACAGCATCTTGTGGGGATCGACTGCCACATCGAACTGCGCGGAGGTCAGCAATCCCAGCGCCAGCACCGCTTCCTTGAGAGTGATGTCATGCTCATCGGCGTACTTGGCGGCCTTCGCGGCGCTCTCGTAACCGAGCTGTGGCGTGAGTACCGTCACCAGCATCAGGGAGCGTTCCACGGAGCGGGCCAGCTGCTCGGAGTTGGCTTGCAGCCCCGCCAGACAGTGCTCCCGAAAGCTCGCCATGGCGTCGCTCAGCAAGGTCATCGATTCCAGCAACACATGAATCAACAGTGGTTTGTAGACATTCAGCTCGAACTGCCCCTGCGTGCCCGCCATTAGCACTGTGCTGTTGTTGCCCAGCACTCGCAGGCACACCATCGTCAGCGCTTCGACCTGCGTGGGGTTGACCTTGCCCGGCATGATGGAGCTGCCCGGCTCGTTGGCTGGGACACGGATTTCTGCCAGACCACAGCGCGGCCCGCTGTTCATCAGGCGGATATCACTCGCCATCTTGTAGAGCGCGGTCGCCAGCAAGGCCAGACGCCCGTGCAGATCCACCACCGCGTCGTGCGCCGCCAGCGCCATGAACTTGTCCGGCGCCGACACAAACTCCATGCCCGCCAGCGCGCTGATCTGCCGTGTCACCCGCTCCGCCCAGCGGGCGTCGGTGTTGACCCCGGTGCCCACCGCGCTGCCGCCGATGGCCAGACAGGCAAGACCGCTCTCGACCTCCACGATCCGCACTCGCGCGTACTCCAGCTGCGAGCGATAGGCACCAAACTCCTGCCCGAGCGTGACCGGGGTGGCATCCATCATGTGCGTGCGACCGCTCTTGATCTCATCGGCAAACGCCTCGCTCTTGCGGCCCAGTTCGGCGATCAGCTTGTCGAGCGCTGGCAACAAGGACTGCCGTAGCAATTGCAGCGCGGCGACGTGCATCACCGTCGGGAAAACATCGTTAGAGGATTGCGAGCGGTTGACGTGGTCGTTGGGGTGTAAAGCGATGACATCGACGCTCCCCCTCCCCAGCTGATTGCCGCGATTGGCGATCACCTCGTTGAGATTCATGTTGGTTTGCGTGCCACTGCCGGTCTGCCACACGGACAATGGAAACTGCTCTGCATGCTCACCGGCGAGGATTTCGTCGCAGGCCTGCACGATCAGCTTGCAGCGCTCGTCATCCAAGGCGCCCAGCTCAGCATTGGTGAGCGCGGCGGCTTTCTTGACCAACGCAAAGGCACGGATGAACAAGGGCGTGAACCGGTCGTTGCCGATATGGAAATGCAGCAGCGAGCGCTGCGTCTGCGCCCCCCACAACGCATCGACGGGTACAGCGATCTCGCCCATGGTGTCGCTTTCAATTCGAACGCCGTTTTCAATTCGCGTGTTGATTTTTATCTCCCGCCAGCAACTGCTCCAGCACGAAGGGCAGGATGCCGCCGCGTGTGAAACAGGCCACGTCGTCTTCGGTATCCAGTCGGCACAGCAACTCGTATTCGTGCCGCACTCCATGCCTGTCGAGAATCACCATCTGCACCCGCATCCCGGGACGCAGAGCGTGCAGGCCGTGGATGCTGATCAGCTCGGTGCCATCAAGCGGCAGCGTCTTGCGATTGGTGCCGGGCAGGAACTGCAATGGCAGCACGCCCATCCCGGCGAGGTTGGCGCGATGAATACGCTCGAAGCTCTCGGCAACGACCGCCTTCACCCCCAGCAGGCGCGTGCCTTTAGCGGCCCAATCGCGACTCGACCCGGTGCCGTACTCACGTCCGGCGATGACGACCAAGGGCACGTTGCGCTGCTGATAAGCCATCGCCGCCTCGTAAATGCTCATCTGCTGCCGCTCCGGCAACAACACGGTGTAACCACCCTCGACGTCGCTGAGCATCTCGTTGCGAATCCGCACATTCGCGAAGGTGCCACGCATCATCACCTCGTGATTGCCGCGCCGCGCCCCGTATGAATTGAAGTCTTTCGCCGCGATACCGTGGTCCAGCAGGTAGCGCCCGGCGGGGCCGACCTTGCTGATCGACCCGGCAGGGGAAATGTGGTCAGTCGTCACCGAGTCTCCCAGCAATGCCAGCACACGCGCATTCTCTATATCGCCATTCTCTATGTCGTCCGTTGCTGGCCCCATCTGCGCCGTGAAGAACGGCGGATTCTGGATGTAAGTCGAGGCAGTGTTCCATGCGTAGGTCTTGCCCTGGCTGATCGGCAGCGCATTCCAATGGGCGTTGCCCGTGAACACTGCACCGTAGTCGTGGCTGAACATGGCGCGGCTGACCAGCGCCATCGCGTCGCTGATTTCTTTGCTGCTCGGCCAGAGATCGCGCAGATATACAGGATGACCATCCCGGTCCTGGCCAATGACATCGCGGCTGATATCCAGATTCATGGTACCGGCCAGCGCGTAGGCGACCACCAGCGGCGGCGACGCCAGCCAGTTGGCGCGCACTCGGGGGTGGATGCGCCCCTCGAAGTTGCGGTTGCCCGAGAGCACAGAGCACACCGTCAGCTCTGCGACATCAATCGCCTCATCAATCGCTGCAGGCAGCGGCCCGGAGTTGCCGATACAGGTGGTGCAACCGTAGCCGACGAGGTTGAATCCCAGCGCGTCCAGCGGCTCCTGCAATCCTGCCTGCACCAGGTAGTTAGTGACCACCTTGGAGCCAGGTGCCAGCGAGGTCTTTACCCAGGGCTTGCGCTGCATTCCCAATGCCACGGCTTTGCGAGCCAGTAGCCCAGCCGCCATCATCACGGCCGGGTTGGAGGTGTTGGTGCAGGAGGTAATGGCCGCGATGACTACATCACCGTCGTGCAGCGCATAGTCCGCGTCGATCACGGCGATGGAACGGCGGATGCCGCCTTCGAGTTGCTTGCTGATGGCCTGTGCCACCTGCGGCAGCAGGACACGGTCCTGCGGGCGACCGGGGCCGGCAAGACAGGGCAGCACCTCATCCAGCACCAGATCGACGGTGCTGCTGAACACCATGGCCGTTTCTGTTGTGTCCTGGGAATCGCGCCACATGCCCTGCGCCTTGCTGTAACTCTCCACCAACGCCAGCGTCTGCGCGTCGCGCCCAGTCAGTTCGAGATAGCGCAGCGTCTCATCGTCCACCGCGAAGAAGCTGCAGGTTGCGCCGTATTCCGGGGCCATGTTGGCGATGGTGGCACGGTCCGCCAGCGAGAGGCTTTTCAGGCCTGGGCCGAAGAATTCGACAAACTTGTTGACCACGCCATGCTGGCGCAGCAACTGAGTGACCGTCAGCACCAGATCGGTGGCCGTGACGCCTTCGCGCAGCCTGCCTTGCACCCGCACTCCCACCACGTCGGGAATCAGCATCGCCATCGGCTGACCCAGCATCGCCGCCTCGGCCTCAATTCCGCCAACGCCCCAGCCCAGCACCCCGAGTCCGTTAACCATAGTGGTGTGGCTGTCGGTGCCGACCAGCGTGTCAGGGTAGGCAAACATTTCGCCGTTGCGTGTGCTCGACCAGACAGTCTTCGCGAGGAATTCGAGGTTGACTTGATGACAGATGCCGGTGCCCGGTGGCACGACGCGGAAATTGCTGAAGGCCTCCTGGCCCCAGCGCAGAAACTCGTAGCGCTCGCGGTTGCGCTCCATCTCCAGGGCGACGTTGTCGCGATACGACGAATCCTGGGCAAAAGCGTCGACCGTCACCGAGTGGTCGATCACCAGATCCACGGGGATGAGCGGATTCACCACGGCAGGGTCGCCACCAGCGGCAGCCACGGCGTCGCGCATCGCCGCCAGATCGACCACCGCTGGCACGCCGGTGAAGTCCTGCATCAGCACCCGCGCGGGCAGAAAACTGATCTCATGGCTGGAACTGGCCGTATCAGGCCAGTGCAGCAATTGTTCGATGTCGTGAAGGGTGACAGTGGTACCGTCGAGGCGGCGCAGCAGGTTTTCCAACAGGATACGCAAGGAGACAGGCAGGCGCGCCGGGTCGGGATAGCCCAGTTCACGCAGCGCGGGCAGGCTGTGGTAATGCACCGGGGTGCCCAGTACGTTCAGGGTACAAACGGTTTTGCTGTGTACGGCTTTGCTACGCATGTCGTCAATTGAGTGCGTTTGCTCCGTCTTGCCGGGTCCTCTTGCCATAGTGGGGCTCCTTGCGGGAATTAAGGGTTACCCCGGTAGGCTCGGGGTGAGATAATCAGGGGCGATAATCAAGACCTTGGCTCTGTTATCAAGGAGTCTGCTGGCGAACACGGGAGTTTACAAGCAGTACATGAACATGATGTCGAGGCGATCAAGACTATTCATGGCGGCCAGACGGACAGGATTGTTCGTCTGGCCGCTGGTGAGCATGGCCAATCGCGGGCAGGCCCGCTCCCACAGCGGGTTGTTTGCCTGCGCGCTGCTGCTGGGCATGGCTGACGGGCTTGCTCAGCCTGCAGATGTCGATGCTGCAGCGGCAACTGCGCCACTGGCGGGGTCGCCCACGATCACCATCAGTGGCGCGGACCGACTTCTGGATGAAAACCTGCGTGCCCACCTGAGCGTCACCGGTGAACCCTGCAGCGCGGAACAACGGCGCCTGAACCGGCTCTTGCCACAGGTCTCCGGGGACATCGAACGTGCAGCACAGGCTCTGGGCTACTACCGCCAGACTCATCAAGTTGAATTCACGGCTGGCACACCCTGCTGGTCGCTCAACATGGCGGTGACACCGGGAGAGCCTGTGCGCTTCGCGGCACCCAATATCAATGTCGCAGCCCCGTCCCCCGAGAGCGCAGCCTCTACAATCGATGACCCGTTCGCCCGCTTGCTGGCAGAGTCACCCGTGCGTGAAGGCGCCCAGCTGATCCACAGTGACTACGAAAACCTCAAGTCGGCCCTCAGCGCCGTGGCTGTGGACAACGGCTATTTCGCGGCGCGTTTCAATCGCTCTGAGCTGGCGGTGAACCTGCAGCGCAACAGTGCGGACGTGACCATCGACTTCGATCCCGGCCCGCGCTACCAGTTCGGCACCATCAACATCAGCCCGATTGATGAATTGTCGCCCCGCTTCATCTCCCGCTATCTGACCTTCGCGGAAGGCGCGCCCTACTCCAGCGCCATGCTGATTGCGCTGCGCGAGAACCTCAACGACAGCCAGTACTTCAGCCAGGTGGCGGTGACGCCGCAGTTGTCGATGAGTCCTGGTGGGGTTGCGGCTGTTGCAGTAGATCCGGGTGGTCGCCAGCAGGCTGGCTCGTACAGGGTGGGGAGTGATGTCGCGGGTGTGGTGCCGGTGACGATTGCGCTTACTCCACGTCCCCGGCATTCGTGGTCTGCTGGCCTGGGAGTCACCACCGACATTGGCCCGCGCGTGACACTGGCCTATGAAGACCGCTACCTCAACCGCAGCGGGCACCGCTTGAATGCCGACGCGGCGCTTGCCCCGACCCGGCAGGAACCCAACCTGAGTTATGTCATCCCCCTGCGCGACCCGGTCACCGAAAGCCTGAGCATCTCCACCGGCTATCTCGGGCAGCAGACTGACACCTTCAACTCCGACACCTACCGCGTCGGTGTCAGCTATCGCTCGACCGTGGACGCCTGGCTGCTGGGGAACGAATGGCTGCAGAACATTTACACCAACTTCCAGCGCGAAAATTCCAAGATCAACCATGTCCGCGAACAGAGCAACCTGACCGTCTCCGGCATCAACTGGGCCCGCACCCAATCCGATGACCCCATCTTCCCAACACGAGGCTGGCGCCTGTTCGGTCAGGTCAGTGGCGCCTCCAACGCCTTCCTGTCGGATATGAGTTTTCTGCAGCTCTATGGCAGCGGCAAGATCGTTTACCCACTCGGACGTACGCGGCTGCTGTTGCGGGCCGAAGCTGCCACCACGATTGTCGATGCTGTCGACGATCTACCGGTGACCATCCGCTTCTTCACCGGTGGCGACCAGACCGTCAGGGGGCATCAGTTCAACAGCCTCGGCGCCCTCAACGAACTGGGGGAAGTCATCGGTGGCAAACACCTGCTGACCGGCAGCGCCGAAGTCGATTTCGAGGTGCGGCCGGGCTGGAAGATGGCGGTGTTCTACGACGTGGGCAATTCGTTCGCCGACTTCGCCGACTTCCAGCTCTACAAGAGCGTCGGGGTCGGTGTGCGCTGGATGTCTCCCATCGGGCCGATCCGTGCTGACCTCGGCATGGGGATGGGGTCTGGCGATGAGAAAGACAGTTTCCGCCTACACATCACCATGGGGCCGGATTTATGATGATGACCACACCAGCCGACTCCAGACCGCCGCACCAGACACCCGCGCAACGCGATCAGTCCCCGCGCGCACGCCTGCTGCGTGGGGCGGTGATTGCCATCATCACGTTGCTCATTCTGGTGATCGCACTGCTGTGCGTGATCAGTGCCCTGCTCAGCACCACGGCGGGCAGCGGCTGGGTCGTCAGGCAAGTTGAGAGACAGCTCGACGGCAGCGCCGCAGACACGCGCTCACTGGAGATCGGCAGCAGCGCGGGCACGCTGCTGTGGGGAATGACGCTGCAGGATGTCCGCTTCAGCGAAGGCAGCAACACCGTCAGCGTGCAGACCCTGACCAGCCGCTGGAACCCCTTCACGTTGCTCGGCGGCCAGCTCACGCTGGACGAACTGTCTCTGCAGGACGTGCGCGTCTCCTGGCGCAGTGCGGAGGACGTGAACCCTGACTCTACAGAGACACTGGCCGACTCAATCGGCGCTGCGCTGGAGAGCCTGCAGACCAGCTTGGTCGCCTTACCCTTTCCCTTGAACCGTGGCATGAGGTTCAGTGAGTTGCGCCTCATTGATGCCAGCCTCGATCTCAATGGGCAAGCGCTCCTAATCAATTCGCTCAGTCTGGGTGCGTCGCTGGAGAGCAGCCGCCTGGTGCTGGAGGAACTTGCGCTGGAAGCGACTTCAGTAAGTGCGACCTCACAAGGTGCGACCTCAGCAGGCGCCACGCCACCGGGGCAGAGCATCCCACTGCAGCTTAGCGGTGCTGGCCAGATCGACCTCACCGCACCCCACCCTCTGGAGCTGACCTTGGACTGGGGCTGGGAACAAGCTCTCAATACAGGTAACACCAACGGCGTCGAGAGCCCCAACGCACTGTTTGCGCTGCTGGCCAATCCGTCCGCTCAGCCCGGCAGCGTCAACGACACGCTCTCCCTTGGTGGGCAACTGACCCTGAGCGGCGATCTCAACACCCTGATCGTGTCTCATCAACTGAGCAGCCCGCTGGCGATCCTCAGCGAGGGGACTGTCAATACGGGAGCATTCTCCGGCGGCGTAAGCCTGGTCCACCGCCTCACCGCACAGCGCCAGCGGCTGCAATTTACGGACAGTGACGGCGGTGATCTGCGCGTCGTGGTCGACAGCGCCGAGATCAACACTACGGGCGGCCTCGATGCCCTGCACCTCACCGGCACCACAGTTCTGAACGTACTGAACAGCGCCGATGAACACGCCGCGCCTCCCCTCACCTTGAGCTGGAACGCTCTGCTGCAAGGCAACACGCTGACGGTCGACCAGCTCAACGCCAGCACGGCCTCCGGCTCCTTGAGCAGCAATGGCCGCTTGAGCTGGGCAGACGGGCTCGACCTGAACATCAGCTACAGTCTGCGTGAACAGGACGCCAGCAGCTATCGGGCC
This sequence comes from Pseudomonadota bacterium, assembly GCA_040384465.1. GTDB lineage: Bacteria > Pseudomonadota > Gammaproteobacteria > Pseudomonadales > Pseudohongiellaceae > UBA5078. The sequence goes on from JAZKJF010000012.1 coordinate 45,337, forward strand.
CTGCTGCCGCTGGGGTCGCTCGCCTCCGGATCGTCACCCGTCGCACTGGCCAGCACCGGCAGCCTGACGCTGCAGCAAGCCGGGGAAACTCTGACAGGCACCCTCGCCATCGATTCTCTGGAAGGAAACCTGAACGATTACCCACTCTCCGGTGGCGGTGTCGTCTCTCTCGACGGTGGTGACTATGCACTGTCGGCACTGCGGCTGGCCATCGGCGACAACCAGCTGCGTGCCTCCGGGCGCTGGTCTGACGAGGTGGCGCTCGAATTCGAGCTGCAAGCCGGGACCTTGCAGAACCTCTCTCCACAGCTGGCTGGCAGTATCAGTGCCAGTGGCTCCATTGTCGGCCCGCGCAGCTCACCGCGACTCAACCTCACCGCGACGGGGAACGACATCGTGGCGGGCGCGCAGCGTATCGATTCGCTGCAACTGGACCTCAGTGGGCAACCTTCCGCTCATCGCCTGACCCTCACAATGCAAAGCCCGCTCGGCGGAGGAACGCTGCAGTTCAGTGGTGGCTTGAACGCGGACGAGGACCTGCGCTGGCAAGGCCAACTCGATACCGGATCGCTGCAGACCGAGCTGGGGGAGTGGCTCCTGCAAGACCCCGTTGCGCTACAGCTCTCGGCAGCGCAGGTCAGTGTCGCCCAGCATTGTTGGCGACAGGCGGCCAGTGCGCTGTGTCTGCAGGGCGATTGGCAGAGCGAATCGTCAGAAATAGAAGCTGGTGCCAGCCTGAGTGGCTACCCGTTGAGTCTCTTCAATGTCGACCCGCAAGTGCCCCCCTCACCGGTCGCAGCACTGTTAGCCAGATTAGCGCCTTCACTGCCGCCCCTGCCGAACGGTACTCGTTTCGATGGGGACGTGGCCGCTGAAATCAACATCAATGGCCGCCTCTCCGGCACCCCCGAAGATCTGGCCATCGATATGAAGGTTGACCTCGGCACTGGTCAGATGACGCTTGTTGGAGCACCACTGCAGGAAGGCGACGACACGCCCATCGCTGCAGAAACCCAGCAGTTCCAGTGGCAGCGAGCACTGCTGACGGGCACCCGCCTCAACAATCGCTGGCTGCTGGATATCGGCATGGACTTCGACCAACCTGATCTGGCCGCCACCGGCATCTCGATGCAAGGCTCCACTCGCGGACGCCTGGCGATCACGCCCGACCCGGCCATCACCCCAGACATGCGGCTCGACGGCCAGCTGACCGTCGCCTTCGATGATCTGCGCTGGGTGCAGGCCTTCATGCGCCAGGTGCAGATCAGCCAGGGTCAGCTCAGCGGTCTGGCAACGCTCTCCGGCACGCTGGTCAACCCTCTGATCGGCGGCAACCTCTACCTGCGCGACACCGCCTTCGGCATTCCCGCCCTCGGCCTGCAGATCAGCGCACTGAACACCACCGTGAGTTCGGCATTGAGCACCACCAACGCTGGTGGCAATTCTACTGGCAGCACGGCCGACGGCACGCTGACCTTGCAAGGTCAGGCCCGTTCAGGCGCAGGCGAGCTGCGCTTCGAGAGCGAAGTCCGCCAACCTTTCAGCCCCGAGCGCCACATGACGCTGACGCTGCAGGGCGAGAACGTCGACCTCATCCGCCGCCCCGAACTGACGCTGGCCATCACCCCGGATGTCACCATCACCGCCAGCGCTGCTGGCGTCGATATCAACGGCCTGCTACGTATTCCCCTGCTCGACGCCCGCATCACCACCCTGCCCGCCAGCGCCATCGACGTCTCCCCCGACACCGTCTTGGTCGACCAGCCCAGCGATGGCCCCGTCATCCACAACGCCGCGCAGGCCGATCGGGGAATCCTCGACAACGTACCGCTCACCGCCCAACTGCGTGTGGAGCTTGGCGACGACGTCCACTTCAACGGATTTGGGCTCAACAGCCAGCTGACCGGCGCACTGGACATCACCCAGCGTGCCACCGGCGCACCGCTGACCTATGGCGAACTCACGGTCGTCGACGGCAGCTACGAGACCTACGGCCGCACGCTCACCATCGAGCACGGCAAGCTGCTGTTCTTCGGCAGCTACGACAACCCGGCTCTGGATATCCGCGCGACGCGGCGAGCCGAGAACATGACCGTAGGAGTGCAGATGAACGGGACACTGCGCAATATCCGCAGCCAGCTGTTCTCGACCCCGACGCTGCCCGATGGCGACATCATCGCGGTGCTGCTCACCGACCGGCCTTTCGCAGAAATCGGCACGCAGGACAGCAATGCACTGATCGGCGCGATCACGAGTCTGGGGATCAATCAGGGGCAGTCGCTGACGAATCAGATTCGCAATCAGCTGGGGCTGGATACGCTGGCGATCACGAGCACCGGAGATGCGACCAACAGCAGTTTGACGCTGGGGAAATATCTGACGCCGAGGTTGTTCATTCGCTACGGGGTGGGCTTGTTCGAGACGGAGTCGACGCTATCAATTGATTACACGTTATCGGAGCGGGTGAAGCTGGAGGCCAAGTCCGGGACTACCCAGAGTGTGGATATCAAATATACTGTGGATCGGTGATGTGCTTCGTAGTTCGGTCTGGGGTGGGGGCAGGGTTGTGCTGGACACGCCCGTGAATACTTCCCTGTAGGG
>JAZKJF010000012.1:47947-197842 GCA_040384465.1 Pseudomonadota bacterium
GCTCGGGTGCCGCCATCCCTGGCGGCACACGGTCCAGCACAGCCCTGCCCCCACCCCAGACCTGACTTCAGCGCTTCGACTGGAAGGCTTCTGGATAGCAGGCCTTGAAATTTTTCCTTGAATCCCTATCTCGGCAGCGACGGCGGTCGCGGCGACCGGGCGTCGACATTGTTTCACTGGTGCACGGGGTGGTTAGCATGCGTAAAGACACTCGAATGATTGTGATGGGCAGTGTGGCAGCGGCTTTGTTGCTGGCGGTTGGTGCCCTTGGGGCTTACAGCTGGACATTGAGCAGGGAGGTTGACGAGCTGCGCGGAGGTTCTGCGGGGGCTGAGCGGGAGTTGTTGCAGAAGCTGGAGCAAACTGCCGAGCAGCAGGCGCAGGTGGATCAACAGGCACTGTTTGATCCGTGGACCGGGCTGGGGATCGGTGGTGATCCGTTTCAGCGCCTGCAGCAGATGCAAGACGAGATGGATCGTCTCTTCAGTGGTGTGACTGGCAACGGGACAGCGTTCGGATTTGGCGGCGGGCTGGGCGCCTTCGGTGCCTCCACTCAACCCGAAATCGAGCTGCAGGAATCCGACGACGAGTACCGGGTGATTATCTCCATCGCCAAAGACAGCGAGGTGGAGCTGGCGACAGAGCTGGAAGACAACACGCTCTCGATCTCGGCGCAAGTGCGCAGCGAAAGTGGCAGTCCGAGGGGCGGCCTGCAGAGCACCAGCATCAGTCAGTTCTCGCGCTCGATCCCGCTGGATGCGCCCGTCGATGCGACAGGGCTGCAGACCGAAAAATCACCTGAAGAGATCGTAATCACCATCCCCAAAATTGGATGACTGTTTTGAGGTGCTTCGTAGGTCGATCTGGGGCGGAGGGAAGGCCGGTCGGGACACGCCCGTGAATACGTCCATGTAGGGCTCGGTTCGCGCCATCCATGGCGCTCAACGGTCCCTCGCGGCCCTCCCCCCGCCCCAGATCTGGCTGCAGTGGTAGCTCAAAACCGTTGGGTGGGGACAGCATTGGCGCAACGTTGAAGTCCAGCAACAACACAGAGAAAGCAGGCGAAGTGCGATGCACCGCGCAACGGGTTTAAAATGCCCCGCGAACCACGGATGTCAGAGCGTGGTGGAGGGTGGCACCATGCCGGACCGTTGAGCGCCATGGATGGCGTGTCCGGCATGGTGCCACCCTCCACCACGCTCGAACCACGAAGCTCACATCAACTATCAATTCGATACCGCAACTTGATCGCCCAAGTGTCGACAATTTTGTCAGTCCAGGCATGCCGGAACAACCCTTCGGTGTCGTCATCAAACGTACGCGGCAGATTACTCCCCCGCGTATAGACCACAAACAAATCTGATAACGGCGCAATCTCCCACCGATACCGCGCCTGGAAACTCATCCGACTGATATTGAAATTATCCTTTGCCGCTGGCGCCGCCACTTCGGTCAAAAACTCCGTGCGCAGCGGATTGCTGGTGAAAAATTTGTCCCCCACTGCCGCGATGCCCACCCACTGCATCGACACACGGAACTGTTGTTTCGCCGTCACGAAATACTCGACACCCAGCTTCGGCGCCCACTCTTTGGTCTCGTAGGACGTCAGACGATTGCCACCGCGATGCACCAGCCAGGACTCGCGATCGATGCGGTCGATGTCGAGCTGAAAAGAGAAACGATCCACTGGGCGCCAGTTGGCCCCCATGCCCAGTGTCAAGCGACGCACACCGAGGTTTTCCTGCTGCAGCATCAGCGTGGAGCTGAAGCTCAGTGGTTGCGCGCGATCCGAATTCCACGCGAGGCGGCCATCCCAGCGCTCGGGAATTTTGAAAGTGCCAAAGCCACGCGTCAGCAAATCTTCGACGCGGCCGGGGAAATAATTGGCGCTGATGCCGATGCTGTGATTGTTGTGCAGCACCCAATCCTGATCGCTATAAATGCCTGCTCGCACGCCCTCACCTTTCTCGTTCCAGTAATAGCGGAAGGTCAGGCTGCGGGTGCGGCTGCGGAAGCGTTCCAGGTTGGACTCGGAGACTTTGTATTGATATTCCAGGCCGATGCTGTCGGCACGGCGCCAAAAACCGAAGTCGTCGATGTCCAGATCCTTGCCGAGGTATTCGCCACCGAGGCGATGTGTGGTGCCGCGCTGCGGCAGGAAGCTCATGTCGAAGAACATGCCGGAACCGGTCTTGCCCTCAACATCGCTGTGCAGAAATTGTGAATCTAGCAGCCAGCGCGCGTCCTGAGAAAAATAGTGAGCATCGACACCGTGCACCATGGCGTCGTTCACCGCGCCAGTCAGCTGAGTCGTCATCCAGCCCAGCGCACGTCGGCCACCGCCGTTGGTGTCTTCATAGAGCAGACGGCCCACCAGAAAGTCCCGCCCCTCTGCCTCCACCAGCACAGAGTTATTGGCCGCGTCGCGGCCCCGGATCTGACTGTCGTCTTCGGTCGCGACCAGCGTGCCGTAACGCAGGTTGCCGCTCTGCCCGGTGAGCTTGAACGCCGCCATGAGGTCAGCCGGACGGCCGAGGTCGACAGGATCAAAGGTCACGCCTGTTGGCAGCACATAATCAGGCGAGGCACCAATGCGGCGCGTGTTGAGCATCGTCGTCGGCTGGCCGCGTGCACCACTGCCACGCGGACCGGCATTGCTCGGGCCGCCATCGTCACCGGCACGCGGCGAGGTGATGAAAATCTCCTGCCCTTCCAGGAAGAAGGAACGCTTCTCTGCGTAGTAAGTCTCGAAGGCATCGAGGTTGACGATGACATCGTCCGATTCCACCGAACCGAAATCAGGGTTGAGCGTAGCGGTGAGCTGCAGATTCGACGACGGGCGCCAATAAATATCGGTGCCGACGCGCGACTCGCGCTCGTTGCGAATGTTGTCGAAATTGCTGGCGACGAAGGGATACCAGGTCAGTTGTGTGCGTGGGTTGATCTCGCGCAGTGACACCTTGGTAAACGCCGAGAGAAAGCCAGTCGAGGTATCGGGCAATGCGGGTGATGACCAGGTTTCGTTCAAATGGGCGACCCGACGCTCCGTGTAGACGCCGATGGTACGTTCGGCACTCGCCTCGGGCAGGCTCATCATCGACCACGGAATGAATATCTCGGCAGACCAGCCCTCTGCTGTCTCGGCAGTGCGCGCATTCCACGGACCATCCCACTGCAGTGCAATCTGCCGCTCGGGCAGAATGGTGCCGTCATTCAGCGTATCGCCGAGATTGATCTGCATGAGGTATCCGTAGAGACCGCTGCCGGAAGGATCGATGGCCAGTACAAACGCATCGCGCTCCAGATCCTGATCCCGCGAACTCATGCGTGCTACAAGAGTCTCAGGAGACTGTTCATTCTGCACACCGACGTAGAGACCGCGCTCGTTGTAAAAGAGATAAGTTCTGGTGGAAAGAGACGCCTCTGCGAGCGTATCGGGTTTTATCACCCGCATGCCGTCAAAAGGGGCTACCTGCTGCCACACCGCTTCATTGAGTTCACCGTCGAGCGTGACGCGTGTGGCTTCACTCAGCTCGACTCTCGGCAACGCCAGTGGCAGCGCATCAGCAGGTGCAGGCTGTGCCTGCAACGCGCCACTGGCACACAGCAATCCGGCGCCCATGGCAAAAGCCAGCACCGGTCTGATGACGGAAGACAACGAGACGGTAGTGGAATAAGGAAGCGCTCGCGAAGACAAGCGCCGAAACTGTGCAGAGTGATTGGCCAAAATAGTGTTCCCGATCTGCCGGTGCTGACCACAGCAATGTGGATCGAGCCAGCTGGCTGTAAAAAGCCCGGATACTAGCACAGTCCTGCTGCCCTTCAGGTGTCTGCAAATGTGTCTGTTTGTAAGCGCCGTTCTTCCTGTACATACCGTAATCGTTGGACACCAGACTGGCAGACGACTACTCTGTGATCAAGCCGCAACAAGAACCCCAACAGACAACGTCGCATATACAGCAACGGATCGGATTGGATCAAACAAGATGGAAGCCAGGCGGACCCGCAAGAAGCGCATCAGACTCAGGCCTGCTCTGATCACCACCCTGGTGTTCATCGGAGGCTTGGTCATTACCGTTGTTCTGTGGCAACAAACCACCGCCCGCGACCGCGACAATCTCAAGATCACCTTCGACGCCGCCGCCCGGCGCGCTGCTACGAATATCCAGCACAAGATCGAAACCTTTCAGGTCGTCATGCGCGGTGTGCAGGGGTTCATGAATTCCTCCAACGCGGTCACCCGTGCAGAATTTGCAGAATACGTAGGGGCGCTGCAATTTCAAGAACAACTGCAGGGGGTATTGGGTATCGCTTATGTCAGCTTGATCCCCGCCGAAGAGATTGCGGCGCATGTGGCAGCCGCCCGCAGCGAGGACTTTCCGGACTACCAGATCACCCCGCCAGGAGAGCGCAGCCGCTATGCTCCGATTGTCTACATAGAGCCTCTGGAAAACGAGAATCTGGCCGCGCTCGGGTTCGACGTGCTGACGGTGGACCGGGCGCAGGAAGCGATGAACCGGGCCTTGCAGAGCAACGATATCGCGATCACCTCACCGCTGTCCCTGGTGCAGGATGCCGGCCGCGAGGCAACCGCTTCTTTCGTCATGTACCTGCCGGTTTACCGTGAAGGGGCCCCCACCGGGACGCTGACAGAGCGTGAAGCCGCCATAGAAGGTTGGGTAGATGTGCCTTTTCGCATGATTGATTTCATGGCAGGCCTGCAAGGCGAATTTCGTCCGGACCTGGACATCGAGATTCACGATGGTCTGCCACAGGGAGACGCGAGCCTGTTGTTCCACAGTGACACGGTGGCTTATGAGTTACGCGAGAGCGAGGGTTACCAGCAACTCAGCCTGCCCTTGTCCGTAGGGGGGCGTGAATGGACCTTTCAGATCAGCTCCACTCCCGATTTCGAGGACGCTGTACTGCCGCCGTTCCGGCAAACCATGGTGCTGCTCAGCGGCACCACTCTGACGCTGCTGTTGACGCTGCTGACCTGGCTGATGACGCGCGGCCGTGCCTCTGCAGAACTCCGCTTCCGCCGCCTCTTCAATCAGGCCGGTGACGGCATCGTGGTGTTCGACCTGCAGCACCGCATCATCGACAGCAACCCTACCTTCCAGCGTCTGCTGCGCTACTCGCGTGAAGAACTGCTGCAACTGCGTCCACATGACATTGTGGTGCCCGAAGAACACGAGCGTTTGAATCAGCAGATCACGCAAGTGATGGACACAGGATCTCATCTGGCAGAGTGGCCACTGCTGCGCAGTGATGGCGCCAGAGTCCCCGCCGAGATTCATGCCACCGCACTGGACAAGAATCACTATATCGCCGTGGTGCGCGATTACACCGAACACAAGAAAGCTGAACGACGCATCAACTACCTCACGCATATTTATCAGGCGCTCAGCGAAATCAACCAGGCCATTATCCGCATGGGCGATGAGAGTGAACTGTTCCCGCTGGTGTGTCAGGTCGCCGTGGATTTCGGCGAGATGCGGATGGCCTGGATCGGTCAGCTGCACCCGGGCAGTGAAAACCTTCACGTCACAGCGTCTTATGGCACCGGGCTCGACTACCTCAACAACCTCAATATCTCTGCCGACGCCGCTCTGCCCGAAGGCCGTGGGCCTACCGGACGAGCTCTGCGCGAGAACCATGCGATTATCGTCAACGACTACCTGGCCGACGAGAGCACCGAGCCCTGGCACGCGCTGGCGCAAGAGTTCGGCTGGGGCGCCAGCGCCGCTTTCCCGATCCAGCGCGACGGCAAACCCTTCGCGGTGCTCAACGTATACCACGCACAAGTTGGGGCATTCGATGCCGAAATCATTGCACTGCTCGCCGAGTTGTCCGGAGACATCAGTTTCGCGCTCGACAATTTTGATCGCGAGATGCGGCGCCAGAAAGTCACGCGCCAGCTCGAAGAAAGCGAGCAGCGCATCTCCACCATCATGGAAAAAGTCAGCGCCTGCATCTATCTGAAAGATATGGACGGACGCTACCTGTTCGCCAACAAGCCCGTGCTGGACCTGTGGGGCACCACGTTGGATCAGGTAGTCGGCGCTGACGACAGCAAGTTCTTTGACGAAGCCACCGTCCGGGCCATCCGCGAGAATGATCGGCTCGTGTACGAGAAGGGCGAGACAGTCCAGAAAGAAGAGACCAATATGGTGACCAGCTCCGGCGCCGTCGTGACCTACTGGTCCGTCAAGCTGCCGCTGCGCCGGGCCGACGGCACCATTTATGCGCTATGCGGCATCTCGACCGATATCAGCCAGCGCAAGCACTACGAAAATACGCTGCGCCTGCACGCCCAGGTCTTCGAAGCCAGCCGTGATGGCATCATGATCACCGATGCCAACAACGTGGTCATCTCTGTCAATCATGCCTACACCAAGATCACCGGCTACACCGAAGAAGAGCTCCGGGGGACCGATGCCGTGCTGCTGGCGTCGGACCTCTATGACGCCGAGTTCTTCGACACCATGAGGGCGACGCTGCAGGAGCAGGATCACTGGCAGGGAGAACTGATGAATCGCCGCAAGAATGGCGACACCTTCCCTCAGTGGCTGTCGATCAACACCGTGCGGGATGCGGATCAGCAGATCATCCAGTACATCACCGTGCTGATGGATCTGAGCGAGCACAAAGCCACCCAGGAAAAGATTCAGTTCCTGAGCAATTTCGATCCCCTGACACGTCTGCCCAATCGGCAGCTGCTGCGCGACCTGACCTTGCACGCACTGGCCAGTGCTACGCGGACTGCAGGGCATGTCGCCCTGATGTGTATCGATCTGGATCGCTTCAAGATTATCAACGAATCCTTGGGACACGGGGTAGGCGATCAATTGCTCAAGCAGATGGCTGAGCGTCTGAACCAGATGCTGGAACCTGATGAGATCCTGTCGCGCCAAGGGGGTGACGACTTCATTCTGATGCTCCCCGGCAAAGACGCCGAGGCGGCCGCGCACACAGCGGGCAGTATCCTTGAAGTGATCTCGCAACCATTCACAATCGAAGGGCAACGCCTCACACTCACCGCGAGTATCGGCATCGCACAGTTCCCGGAAGACGCCACCGATTTCGGACAACTGGTGCAGTCGGCCGATGCGGCACTGTTCCGAGCCAAACAGGACGGACGCAACAACTTCCAGTTCTTCACGCGGCAGATGCATGAACAGGCCAGCGCGATGCTGCATCTGGAGAGTGAATTGCGGCAGGCGGTCAGCGGCCACCAGCTGCGCCTGTTGTATCAGCCGCAGTACGAAACCGTCTCTGGTCGATTGATTGGCGCCGAGGCGCTGGTGCGCTGGCAGCATCCGACACGGGGGCTGGTGTCGCCTTCCGAATTCATTCCGGTGGCGGAAGAAAGCGGCCTGATTCTGGAGATCGGCAGTTGGGTCATGCGGACGGCCGTCTGTCAGGTCGCGCAGTGGCAAAAGCAGGGGCTGCCGGTGGTGCCTGTCGCCGTCAACCTGTCCGTGGTGCAGTTCCGTCAGAAATCGCTTTACGACGATGTCGTCGAGACGCTGCGCGTTTGTGATCTTGCCCCTGAGCTGCTGGAACTGGAGATCACCGAAGGCATTGCCATGGACAACTCCGAGCTGACCCTGACCTTGCTGCAGAAACTGCATGACCTGGGCATCTCTCTGGCCATTGATGACTTCGGCATTGGCTATTCATCGCTCAACTATCTGAAGCGCTTCCGCATCGACAAGCTGAAGATCGACCAGTCCTTCGTGCGCGATCTGGGCAAAGACCCGGAGGACGAAGCCATCGTCTCTGCCATCATCGGCATGGCCAATGGCCTCGGGTTCAAGACCCTCGCCGAAGGGGTGGAGACACTAGAGCAACGCACCTTCCTGCGCGATCATGGCTGCGACGAAGTGCAGGGCTACCTGTTCAGCAAACCTGTGCCCCCCGAAGAGTTCGTGAAGTTCATGGGGTGAGACATGGGGTCAGAGTAAAAATACAGTGCTGTATTTTTACTCTGACCCCAAACCTCCTGACCCCAAATCTCGCGGCAAAAAAAAGGGCGACTCCCGAGGGAATCGCCCTTTTCTATTTCAGGCACTGAACCTCCGTAGAGGCTCAGCCACCGTCAAGTCTTACAGCTGGTAAGACACGCGACCGTACAGCATGCGGCCAGTCGGGTCGTACAGGATGGACTCAATACCACCAAGCATCGGCACTTTCTGGGGCAGTCTGTCGAACAGGTTACGTGCGCCTACTGTGAAGCTGAACTCGCCACCAAGTGCTTCGACTTGGCTGAAGTTATAGCTTGCATCAACAGTGGTGAACGCGTGCAGTTCAGTTGGGTTACGGAAGTTGCTGAACGGCAGTCTGGCCTGGTAGTCGAACGGGTTGGCGTCGAAGTCCATGTCGTGCAGGTAACGCACAGTCATGTTCGCGCTGTGTTGACCAGCAGTCCAACCCACGCTCAGGTTACCTTTCCAACGTGGCAGCGGAGGAACCGCACCGGTTGGCTCGTTCTGCGCGCCTACGCCTTCAACGACGGGGCGATCAGGACGCAGTTGGTAAGCGTAAGTTTCGAGGTAAGACGCGTCCAGAGCAACGTTGAAGAAACCGATGCCGTTCAGATCAAAGCGGTAGCTCAGCTTCATGTCAGTAGCACGTACCAGCATGCTGGAAGCATTGCTGTCGCCGCTGATGATGCGATCGATCTGATCCATCGCATCCGGGTTACGCTGAATGCGCTTGTCAGAACGTGGGTCTGCATTCCAGGCTGCTACTTGAGCCAGCGTGGGCTTGCCAGTACCGGCAAAACCAGTCGCTTGCTTGAAGTTGAAGAAGTCTGTTGCCAGTACGTCAGAAGTAGTAGACGTCACGATACGGTCGGTGAAGTCAGTCTCGCTCCAGTCGATGCTCAGGTTCAGGTCTTCAATGATTTCCAGTTCGAAGCCTACAGACAGTGTGTCCGCAGTTTCCGGTACCAGGTTCGGGTTGCCTTGTGAACAGTTCGCAGTGAACGCAGCGAAGCTGGTGAAAGGATCCGATACGTTGGTCAGACCGCAAGACTGAGGCGCATTCAGTTGATCCAGGGTAGGAGCAATGAAGGACTCACCAGCGCTGACGCGCAGGGTCAGGATGTCGATCGGGGTGTATACCAGACCGTATTTCGGGTCGGTAGAAGACTGACCAGTGCTGTACTTCTCGTTACGCACAGCCACTTGGCCTTCCAGGTTTTCCAGGATTGGCAGTGACAGTTCGGCGAAGTAAGAGTCCACTTTACGGCCATCGCTGTTCGGGAACAGCTGGGTGCCGATGAACACGTCGCCAGTCAGACTGTGCAGGCTGGGGATGTTGTTGAAGCGGTCATCACGACGCTGGTAGCCGATTGCAGAACCGATCGGGCCGCCTGGCAGTTCAAATCCACCCAGTGGCAGGTCACCGTTGAAAACGATGTCGAAAGTCTGCAGCTTGGTGTCTTCGTGTTGACGGTTGCTGTGCAGCAACGTGGAGTCAGCAACAGCCTGAGTATTCAGGTTGGCTGGGTTGGTCGCCACGAAGGGGTTGAAGCATGCTTCACGATCATTGATCACGTCGCAATTCAGACCTTGCTTGATGGCGCTCAGACTGAAGTTAGGCGCAAGGCTCTTGTCCAGTTGCTGAGAGAATGTGTACGTTGCAGTACCTCTCCAATCCACCAGGAAATCACCAGGAACCGCGAACTCAGCTTTCAGAGCCTGACGGAAACCACGGATGTAGGTGTCAGAAGCCAATGAACCATCAGAGCTCAACTGGCTTGGCAACGTACCTTGCTTGCCCCATGGACGCCATGCAGCAAATTTCACGTCTTCGTTGAACGCGATACCGGCTGGATCCAGGATAACCTGATTGGAGCTGTTGCGGTCTGGGATGCCATCACGGTTCGCATCTTGTGCGAACAGCAGGGCGCCAGTGGAAGTCTTGGCACGGTAGGGGTTGCCTGGCAGTTCGCCACGAATAGTCGGCAGCTCTGCTACGCGGCCGCCTGGGTTAGAGGCTGAACCACGGTTGTAGGCACGACGGGAGAAGAAGCTGGTCTGTGCAGACAAGCTCAGGTCGTCGCTCACGTCATAGGACAGGTTCAGGAACGCAGTACCTACGTCTTGTGCAGTACGGTAGTCCCAGAATTCGCCGTAGTCGTACCAGCAGCGTGTACCACCGGCAGCGCCGGTCTGGTTGAACAGGAAGCCGTTCGGGTTGGAGCCTTCAGACATTGGCTCGTCAGCACGGGTTGCGCCGCAGCCTGGATCTGGCAATACGGATGAGCCTACGATACGACCGGCCGCGTCACGACGTGGAACGGTGTAGTTACCTGGGTTGGAGGTAGAAGAAGAAGTCAGACCGGCATTGGCCTGTTCTGGACGGTCACGCATACGCAGCGTGCCGTTGTTGCGCCATTCAGCAGCCAGAACAACGTTCAGGCCATTCCACTCGGTGCCGCTCAGGAAGCTCAGCATGGTGTCTTTGTAGTCACCACGGTCATCGCCCTGCTGGTACAGTTCTACACGGACGCCGTCGAAGGAGTCACGTGGTACGAAGTTGACCACACCGGCTACTGCCTGTGAGCCGTACAGTGCTGCTGCACCGTCAGTCACCACGTCCAGACGCGCCAGAGCGATCTGTGGAACGAAGGTGTTGACGTTGGTACCGATTACACGCATGCCGTCTACAAGGTTCAGCGTTGCTGCTGAGCCCAGACCACGCAGGTTTACTGACGTGCTGGTGCTGGACGCGCCAGTCAGGGAGTTTTGTGTAACAGGTGAGCCTTGGTTGAAGCTCATGTTGGCGACCACGTCACCCATGTTCGGGGTACCGGCCAGTGCTACGTCATCTGCGCTGATTTGTGTCACTGGTGATGCTGCGCGGAAACCTTCTGTACGACGGATAAAGGAACCAGTAACAACAACTTCTTCAACTTCTGGATCTGCTGCTTGACCAAGTGCAGAACCACTGATTTGCAGCAAAGAAATGGAGATAGCTGCGCAAAGCAATTTCTTCTGTGGGTATTTACTAACCTTCATGCTTCAACCTCTGAAATATTATTTTGGTATACCCCGAACACGCATCCGCACTTGTAATGTAATTGAAGCGGGCGCAATCAGGTGGTTGTAATGCCTGAGGAATAATGCCGGGTTCTGAAGGATTACGCGGCAAAAGTCAGACTTTTGCATGCGTGAAGATGAACCTCAATGCATACTGCAAATTCCCCTGACTGTACAAACTCTCCCCTGAAAACAGGACTCGCATTGCTGCCAGTCCTCTCTCGGGCGCTGAATATATCACCGCAAAATCCTGTGTAAAGCATTAAAATAAACAACGGCTCCGTAAAACTTTCCATTGATAAAAGTCAAGATCTTTTCAACAGCGATATGGCACCATTGTCGAAACGGGTGCCTTATCACAGTTTAGAAAGTAAAAAAAGCAGAAAGAAAAGCTCACAGACCTGCGAGGCAGAGGTACTTGATTTCCAGATATTCTTCGATGCCGTACTTCGATCCTTCTCGGCCAATTCCTGAGGATTTCACGCCACCAAATGGTGCAGTCTCCGTTGAAATGAGACCGGTGTTGATACCCACGATGCCGCACTCCAGTGCTTCGGCCACGCGGAAGACGCGCCCAATGTCACGCGAATACAAATAAGCAGCAAGACCAAATTCCGTGTCGTTGGCCATCGCAACAACTTCTTTTTCTTCATGAAATCGCAACAGCGGTGCCACGGGCCCGAAAGTTTCTTCGCGCACCAGCAACGCCGTCTGCGGAACATTTTCCAAAATCGTCGGCATGAAAAAATGACCGCCCAGCGCGTGGGGAATACCACCAAGCGTCAGGTGTGCACCGAGAGCGATGGCATCGGCAATATGCTCCTGCACTTTGGCCAGTGCGCGCGCATCAATCAAGGGGCCAAGACTGATTCCTTCGTCCAGACCATTGCCAACGCGCAACTGACTCACCACCTCGCGGAAGCGTGTGGCGAAAGCGTCATAGATCCCATTCTGCACATAGATACGATTGGCACAGACACAGGTCTGGCCGTTGTTGCGAAACTTGGAAACGAGCGCGCCTTGTACTGCGGCTTCGAGATCGGCGTCATCGAAGACAATGAAGGGCGCATTGCCACCCAGCTCCAGTGATACCTTCTTGATGCCCTTGGCACACTGCGCCATCAGCTGCCTGCCGATTTCTGTCGAACCAGTGAAGGAAAGCTTGCGGACCAATGGGTTACCGGTGAGTTCGGCACCGATCTCTGTCGCACTGCCAGTAACGATATTAAGCACCCCCGCCGGTACTCCGGCGCGCTGCGCGAGTTCTACCAGAGCCAGTGCGGAGAAGGGTGTCTGCGAGGCCGGTTTGATCACCATGGTACATCCCGCCGCCAATGCCGGAGCCGCCTTGCGGGTCAACATGGCAGAGGGAAAATTCCAGGGAGTGATGGCGGCGGTCACGCCAATTGGCTGTTTAATGACCAGAATGCGTTTGTCGCTCTGGTGGCCAGGAATGGTGTCGCCGTAGACCCGCCGGGCTTCCTCGGCGAACCATTCGATGAATGAAGCGGCATAGGCAATCTCCCCACGCGCTTCGGCCAGCGGCTTGCCCTGCTCCAGTGTCATCAGCCGCGCCAGATCTTCCTGATGCTCCAGCACCAAATCGAACCAGCGTCGCAGCACCTTTGCTCGCGCGCCTGCCGTCAACTCACGCCAGGCGGGTAAAGCACGGGAGGCTGCAGCAATGGCGCGCTCTGTCTCGGTGGCACCACACAGCGGTGCAGTGCCGAGCAGAGCGCCGGTGGCGGGGTTGTATACGGCAAGGGTGGCGCCGTTGTCGGCGTCCTGCCAGAGGCCGTCAATGCAGACTTGCTGGCGGAACAACGCCGGGTCACCAAGCTGGGTATCAGGCATCTTTGCGGCGCTCACAACTGAAGCCCATCTTAATCGCGGGCAGGGCCCGCTCCCACACAGGTCCGCACAAGGTCACTACTGCACCTGACTGCGATCAATGAAATTACCGGCGTTGGGCATCTTCACCTGGGGCAGGCTGGCGCTGTCGAGCACGAAGTCACGCTCGACGATGCCATGCAGATGCAGAACATACGCTGTCACTTGATAGACCTCGGTGTCGGTCAGCGACTTCGGTGCCAACGGAGGCATGGCGCGGCGCACATAGTCGAAGATCGTGCTGGCATGTGGCCAGTAACTGCCTGCAGTCATCACGGGCGGCGTGGCGGTCAGCGAGCCACCGGCCAGTGCCGGCACTCCGGGCGTGCCCTCGCCCTGCATGCCGTGACAAGCGGCGCACTTCTGCTCGTACACCGCCTGCCCTTGCGCCGCCGTGCCGGAGCCTTCGGGCAGCCCCGTGCCATCGGGGGCAACGATCAGGTCCCAGCCCTGCAGCTGCGCTTCACTGATGGGTTTGCCGAGGCCGGGACCTTCTGCGGCCATGACAGCGCTGCCCAGCAGCAGACCGGAGACAGCCAAGGCCGCCAGCGTGCGCGGGTTTGCGAGTGAACGGTTTCCAGGCTTATGCGTAGACATTCTTCACCTCGCCCTGAGCCGACACGGCCCAGCTTTGAATACCGTTGTAGTGGTAGCGGTTGGCCGGGCTGTATTGAGCCACCCAGGCAGCCCGCGACGGTTGCACGTTGCCCGCGCTGTCGGTGGCACGACTCTGCAGCACAGCTTCTGCGCCCTCCCATAACCAGGGGAGACGGAAACGGGTCAGGGCCAGCTCGCGCTGATCGCCATCGATATGGGCATCGGCCCAGGTGCGACCGCCATCGGCAGAAATCTCGACACGGCGAATGGCACCGCTGCCCGACCAGGCAAGACCGGTAACCTCGTGCAGACCACGGCGGGTCAGGGTCATCTGCCCGGAAGGAGCAGTGATCACGGATTTGACGCCCATCGGGTAAGTGAACTGCAGACTCTTGCCATCGGGCAACAGCTCTGTGTAGCGGGAAGTTTCATCGCGGAAGTTGGCGGGACCGTCGGTGACTTTGATCTGCGTGAGCCACTTGACGCTGACGTTACCTTCCCAGCCCGGCACAAACATGCGCATCGGGTAGCCCTGCTCCGGACGGATCGGCTCGCCGTTCTGGTAGAGCGCGATGATGACGTCGCGCAGCGCTTTGTCCAGGGGCACCGAGCGGCCCAGTGACGCGGCGTCCGCACCGGTCGCGGTAATCCAGCTGGCCCCGGGGGCAACGCCTGCTTCGTCGAGCAATGTGGAGAGGCGCACCCCTGTCCACTCGGCACAGGACAGCAGGCCATGCAATCCCCCCGCACTGTTGTCGGTGACCGTGGGGCCGCTGTTGGCACCACTGTTACCTGAGCATTCCAGGAAATACACTTGGCTCACCATCGGATACGCCAGCAAGTCCTCATAAGAGAACTCCAGCGGCTGCCGCACCATGCCGTGCAGCACCAGACGATGCTGGGCCGGATCAATATCCGGCACGCCGGCGTGATGACGCTCGAAATGGAGACTGTTGGGAGTAATGGTGCCCTGCAGCAGATGCAAGGGCGTGCGCGAAGCACCAGTGCCGGGTGAAATTGTATTGGGCGCTGGCGCCAGACGCTTGACCTGAGCGGCATAAGAAGAAGGATTGCCGTACTCTGACGGGTCTTTCCCCGGTGCCATTGACCACGCCGAACGAGTCAGCACCCCTGCATCAGCCGCCAGCACATTGCTGGTCACCAATCCCCCGGCGCCCGCGAGGCCTAAGCCCAACAAATGACGTCGACTCAGCAGCCCATTCCCTGCCACCTGATCTGACAGCAACGTAATCCTTTCGTCGCTGCGTACCGGTTCGCTCTTATTATTATTTTGCATGGATTCCCCCTCAGGGATTCATAGGATTGTCATCGGTGAATATTTACTGTTACTGTTCGCGCATCATAAAAAACGGTAATGCGCTAGAGACTAAATGAAGCCCTACGTAAAAGCCATAGCCCTCTCGGCGGCCGTAATGGCCGTGCCTGCTCCTGCTTTCGCGACCGATGCGGAACCGATGGTCAGGCCTGTGGACATGATGCGCTGGCAGGAACGGATTTTCAGAAACTCCACCGTGTATCGCAGCGTCGTGCTGGATGGCGAGCGCGTATTACGTGGCGAAGCCGACGACAGCGCCAGTGCTCTTTATCAAACTCAGCGTATCAATCTGACTGAAACCCCTTACCTGCACTGGCGCTGGAGAGTCGAGCGCACGCTGGGCTCCGAGATCGATGAGCGCAGTAAAAATGGTGATGACTATGCCGCGCGGGTCTATGTGATTCGTGATGGCGGGTTGACGTTCTGGCGCCCCAAATCCATCAGCTATGTCTGGTCGAGCAACATCCCCGCGGGTACCCACTGGGCGAATCCCTACGGCGGCGAGAACGTGCACATGTGGGCACTGGACAGCGGCAATGCCAAAGCCGGGGAATGGAGCAGTCACGTGCGCGATATCCGCGCCGACTGGCTGGAAGCATTCGGCGAGGATATCCGCAGCCTGGACGGGCTCGCCGTCATGGTAGACACCGACAACAGCGGCTTGACCTCCCGCTCCTGGTTCGCCGACATTCTCTTCAGCAGCAAGCCTTGACCTGCTGCAAACCTTGACCTGCAACAAAAAGAGATCAGACAGGTCGCTGTATCATTTGCCTTCGACGAGGGAACCCATGGCAATACTCACATTTTACGGTGCGGCACAGGAAGTCACGGGCTCGTGCTATCTGCTGGAATCTCCCGCTATCGGCCGCGTCCTGCTGGAATGCGGCGTGCGTCAGGGCGGTGACGCTGTCGAGCGTGTTCAGGAAGAAAGTTTTCTGTTTGACCCGACCAGTATCGATGCCGTGATCATTTCCCACGCCCACCTCGACCATTCGGGCATGCTGCCCTTGCTGGTCAACCAGGGCTTCCGTGGTCCCATCTATTGCACGCAGGCAACCAAAGGTCTGCTGCGCATTCTGCTGGAAGATGCTTCCGGGCTTTATCACCGCGACCTCGAACACGAGAATCTGCGCCGGGCCCGCAGTGGACGTCCTGCACTGCAGGCCGAGTACAGTGAGAAGGATGTCGACGCCGTCATCAAACAGTGCAGCACGGCACCTTACGACAGCAACGTCGCGATCACACCGCAGTCGAATCTCGTTTTTCACGACGCGGGCCACATCCTTGGTTCAGCGATTGTCGAGCTGACACTCAACGAAAAAGGTAAAACCTCGCGTCTGGTTTTTTCCGGCGATCTGGGCAAGGCCGATTCCGTCTTGATGAACGACCCCACACCACTGTCCAGCGCCGATCTGTTGTTGATGGAAGGCACTTACGGTGATCGCAACCACCGTACGCTGGATAACACGGTGGAGCAACTGGCCGAGGTTCTCCACGCGACCTGGGAGCGTGGCGGCAACGTGCTGATCCCGGCCTTCGCTGTGGGCCGCTCGCAGGAAATTCTCTTCCATCTGGGCTGCCTGTACAAAAGTGGTCAATTGGACGACTGGCAGGTGTTTCTCGATAGCCCCATGGCAATTGCTGTCACCGAAGTCTACGACCGCTGGCTGAATCTCATGGATGACAAAGATGTGCGCTGTCTGACTGAATCCGGGCGCGAATCCCTGGCGGAATTTCTGCCTACCCTGAAGCTGTGCAACAGTGCTGAAGAATCGATGGCGCTCAACAAGATCAAGCAAGGGGCGATCATCATCGCGGGCAGTGGCATGTGTACTGGCGGGCGTATTCGGCATCATTTCAAGCACCGCATCTGGAAGGACACCAACACGTTGCTGTTCATCGGCTTTCAGGCGCGTGGCACGCTGGGCCGCCGCATTGTCGACGGCGAGAAAAAAATCCGCCTGTTCGGTGATGAATTCATTGTGCGTGCCCGCGTCGAAACGCTCGGTGGTTTCTCGGCCCACGCCGGCCAGAGCGAGCTGATCGCTTGGGCAAAAAATTTCAATCCTGCGCCACGTCTCATGCTGATACACGGCGAAGCGCAAGCGCTGGAGACTTTGTCCCAGACACTGTGGACCGAGCACGGCATGCGCAGCGAGATCCCGACTCTGGGCCAGAGCGTGGCATTCTGAGGAGGCCACGCACATGAACGCGCCTCACGCAAGCACGGAACAGGAGCTGCTGACCCAGCTGCAGAGCAGCGCCGAGGGACTGGATAGCCCCAGCGCTGCAGAACGACTGGCGCACATCGGCCCCAACCGTCTTCCGGAAGAACCACCGACACCCGCCTGGCGCCGCCTGTTGCGCCAGTTCCGCAGTCTCTTCATCTATGTGCTGATGCTCAGCGCCGGGCTCAGCGTCATGCTCGGGCATTACGTCGACGCTGGTGTGATTCTCGCAGTTGTCATCAGCAACGGCATCATCGGTTTCATTCAGGAAGGCAAGGCCGAGGACGCGCTGCGTGCCATCCTCTCCATGACGACCACCATGTGCCTGGTGCAGCGCGACGGACAACTGCACAGCATGGACGCCACCGCTCTGGTGCCCGGTGATCTCGTGCAATTGCAGGCCGGTGACCGTGTACCCGCTGATATGCGACTGCTCACCAGCAAGGAATTGCGCTGCGATGAATCAGCGCTGACCGGCGAATCCAATCCCCTCGGCAAGCAGCCACAAACAGTGCCAGCCGCCACGCCTCTGGCCGAACGTCATAACATGGTGTTCATGGGCACCATGGTGGTCGCGGGTGCCGCGCGCGGGGTGGTGACTCATACCGGTTCCAGCACTGAGATCGGCGCCATCAACACGCTGGTACAGGCCGTTGCCATCAGTCAGACCCCACTGCAGAAACAACTCTCCGACCTGGCTCGCAATCTCACCCTCGTGGTGTTGCTGCTTGCTGGTGTCACCATTGCCTTTGGCATGCTGGTGTATGACGACAGTTTCGGCGAGATGCTGCAAGGCGCCATCGCTATCGTCGTCGCGGCGATTCCCGAGGAATTGCCAGCCATCGTCACCATCGTGCTGGCCATCGGGGTAATGCGTATGGCACGCAGCAATGCCCTGGTGCGCCGCCTGCCCGCCGTCGAGGTGCTGGGCTCCGTGGATATCATCTGCACGGACAAGACCGGCACGCTGACTGCCAACGCGATGACGGTACGTGTCCTTGAGAGTGCCACGCGGCGCTTTGAAATCAGCGGCGAGGGCTACTCGCCAGAGGGCCGCATCGAGGAGCCCTGCGCAGCAACCGAACCTTTGCTGAACCAGACAGCACTCATTGCGGTGTTGTGCAACGAATCCAATGTGGAAAAGAAAGCGGACGGCCAGTGGATCATCAACGGCGACCCGACTGAAGGTGCTCTCTACGTGCTCGCCATGAAACACGGATTGGATACCGTCGCAGTGAATCGCTCCTGGCAACGTCTGGATGTCCTGCCCTTCGAGGCGGAGCGTCGTTATATGGCCACCCTGAATCGCAACCCCGAAGGCGTGTCGCAGATCATGCTCAAGGGAGCACCGGAGCGCTTGCTGGGCTTCTGCTCACAACAACTCGGCGACAATGGCCCCGAACCACTGCAGCCAGCCCTGTGGCAAGAGAAGATCAATGGGCTCGCGGCGCTTGGCATGCGGGTGATGGCGCTGGCCTGCCGGACTGTCGACGCAGACAAGACCAGTCTCGATCACGACGACATCAACCACGACATGCTGTTGGTTGCGCTGGTAGGCATCAGCGACCCCCCGCGCCGCGAAGCCATCGCTGCCATCACTGACTGCCATCGCGCAGGCATCCGCGTGAAGATGATCACCGGAGACAATCCCGTGACCGCCACTGCCATCGGCCGTGAGCTGGGTCTGAACACGGCGCGCGTGTTGACAGGGCAGGAGCTGGACGACCTGAGTGCCACACTGAGTGCCGAGGAATTCGCGCGCGCGGCAGAAGAAGTGGACATCTATGCGCGCACCAGTCCGGCCAACAAACTGCAACTGGTGCAAAGTCTGCAGAGTCATCGTCATGTAGTCGCGATGACCGGTGACGGAGTCAATGACGCCCCGGCGCTGCGGCAGGCGGACATCGGTGTCGCCATGGGCCTGAAGGGCACGGACGCAGCGCGAGAGGCTGCCGACTTCGTGCTGACCGACGACAACTTTGCCACCATCGCCCGCGCCGTGGCAGCGGGTCGCACTGTCTATGACAACACACTGAAGTCCATCGTCTTCATGCTGCCCACCAATCTTGCCGAGGCCAGCATCGTGCTCTTCGCGATTCTGTTTGGCTGGCTGCTGCCCATCACCGCGCCCCAGATTCTCTGGATCAACATGGTCACCACGGTGACCTTGTCACTCGCGTTGGCGTTCGAGGCTGGTGAGAAAAAGATCATGGAGCGGCCGCCGCGCCCCTATGGACAGGGCTTCATCACGCCGATGCTGCTCAGGCGCTTGCTGTTGGTGGGCGTCAGCGGCGCCATTGTCGTGTTCACGATCTTCAGTCATTACCTGCGGCACGAGTACCCCATTGAGTACGCACGCACCGTGGCGGTCAACACCATGGTCATGATCGAGGCCTTCTACCTGCTGAGCAGCCGCTTCTTCGCACAGACTATTTTCCACCGCGACATTCTCAAGGGCATCGGCCCGGTGTTGATCTCCATCGGGTTGGTCATACTGGGGCAGTTGTTGTTTACCTATCTGCCGCTGTCGCAACGCATCTTTGCGGTCAGCGCGCTGACGCTGCAGGACTGGGGATTGGTTCTGCTGGCCGCGAGCGTGGTGCTGATGGTGGTGGAAGCGGACAAGGCGCTCTCGGGGGTCTGGCAGCGCAGGGTCAGGCAGGCTGACCGCTGATTGATGTCAGAGCTAAGGTGTCAGGGCAGAGAATTCAGAACAGCTGTCGCAGCCCCTGTGCCAGCAAGGGCGCCAAATCAATCTGATTGCTGACATCCGGAATGCTGTTGCTGGTCACCACCTGCAATCCCGCCGCCTGCATCTCGGCCAGCGCACCTTCGGCGAAAATACCATGCACGCCAATGCACACCGGCGCGCACAAGCCAGCCGCCTGCAAGTGGGCCGCCGCTTGCTGCATCGTGCGTCCGGTGCTGATGATGTCATCCACCAGCACTGGAGTGTGTGTTCGATAAGCATCGACATGTGGCAATGACACGCGCACATCACGATCTCCGAAGCGCTCCTTGGTGAGCACCTCGTAAGGACAACCCGCTGCCTCGGCGACCCGCGCCGCCCATTGTTCGGATTCACCGTCCGGCCCGATAACTACCGGTTTAGCGATGTTGGCGCGCAGCCACGCAGCAATCGGCTGCACTGCTGTCAGCGCGAGTGCTGGAATGCTGTAGACCTCGCTCAGCGCATGAATGCGGTGCAGATGCGGGTCGACGGTGAGCAGCCAATCCACCTGCTGACTGAGCAGGCGCGCGAAGTAGCGGGCGCTGATCCCCTCCCCTTCATGAAAACGTTTGTCCTGGCGCATATAGGCCAGGTAGGGCGCAATCAAACCGACGCGCCGCACACCCAGATCACGCAAGGTGTTGATCAGCAGCAACAGCGGCAGAATCTTGTCGTCGGGATGATGCAGCTGACAGAGAATGGCGACGTCGGCACCTTTGACATCACTCAGCACACGCACATAACTCTCGCCATCTGGAAAGCGCCGCAGTTCAATTTGTCCTGCCTGCAGTCCGGTTTGTTCGCACAGACTCTGCGCCAGCGCTGCTTGTCCCGGCATGGCCAACAACACGCGCGTCATACTACCTCCTCTTCGATGTGCAATATTTCGGGGTGTGATCGGTAAAACTCCAGCGCGTAGTTAAGCTCGCCCTGTGCTTCGGCGTGCAAAGTCATCAGCGACTGGCCGCGCTCCACTTTCTGCCCGAGCTGCACGTGCAAATCCAACCCCGCTGCTGGCGCATTGGGCGCACCGGCAAGACTCGCCAGTCGCGAAATCACCCGGTTGTTGAACATCGCGACGATGCCATTTTTTTCGGAGACGATGGGGTGTTGGAAAGCAGCCACCGGGGGTGTCTTCAACACGCCTTGGGCCTCACAGATCGCTGTAAATTTTTCCCTGGCCTGACCGCTGTCCAGCGTCTGTGTGGCCAGCACCATGCCGCCACCTGCCGCGCAGATACCGCCCATCTCCAGCAGGATTGCCGCCAGTGTCAGCGCCCGCTGGCGCAAGTCTTGCGGCGCTTGCTCCGAGCACTGCAACACGGCCAGCACGTCGCGCGCCTCCAGCGCCGGCCCGACGCCGCGCCCGACGGGCTGCGAACCATCGCTGATGACGATACGGACTTTGAGACCCAGTGCCTCGCCGGTCTGGGTCAGCAACTGCCCGAGGCGCGCAGCCAGATCTGCACTGCGAACCTTGGCGGTAGCTCCCACCGGAATATCAATCAGTACATGGCTCGAACCCGCCGCGACTTTCTTGGAAATTACAGAGGCCACCAGCTGCCCTTCGCTGTCCAGATTCAGTGCCCGCTCCACGCGAATGATGATGTCGTCGGTCGGGCTCAGCGCCACCGAGCCGCCCCACGCCAGGCAGGCACCCTGCGATCTCACCACGGCGTGCATCTGGTCAAGGCTGAGCGTCACATTGGTCAGTGTCTCCATGGTGTCGGCAGTGCCAGCGGGCGAGGTGATCGCTCGCGAAGAAGTCTTGGGCATGAGGAGGCCATTGGCCGCGACAATCGCCACCACGATGGGGGTGGTACGGTTGCCCGGCAGCCCGCCGACGCAATGCTTGTCCAGCACCTGCACACCGGCGCCCCAATTGAAGCGTTGCCCGCATTCGACCATGGCCTGAGTGATGGCGATGGTCTCGTCGAGACTGAGCGCATTGGCGGCGCAGGCTGTCACATAGGCTGACAGCTGAATGTCGGAGTACTGTTCGCGGCTGATATCGGTAATGATCTCGCGCGCTGCCTGCAGCGTGAAGGGCTTGCCATAGAGTTTGCCACGCACATGACTCATCGACTCCACGGGCGGTGCATGTCTGAAAATGGCCTTGTCGCCCTCTTTGGCTCCCAACAACCGCCAGGCGCTGTTGCTCAGTGCTGCTTTCTGATGACTGAGGAAATCCCCGGTGACGATGTTGAGCGTGGCAATGATGCTGCGGTCACCGAGACAGATGAGCACGCGTCCCTGCGCGCTGAAACCCTCTGAGCGGCAGACGTGGCAGTCCTCGCGCATGTAGACGATAGGTTCCTGGTGGGTATCGATGCCGAGACAAGTCAGATAGAGAAAATCTTCTGCAGCTGTTTCTAAGCCTGACTCTTCCTGAATACTCATTCCTGTTTCCTCTCACACTTTCTTCGTCAACAGGCTCTTCGTGAACAGGCTATGTGCCGCTTTGACGATCTGTGGCATGTCCTGACCATTCGCAAACTGCATGCCGGCCACATCCAGTGTGCCACCGCGATTGCGATAGCCAAGCACCAATGTGTGCGCAGGCCCCGTGTCCAGACGTCGCAACACGCCCGTCATCACCTCGGCATGGGTGTGACAGACGATCACGCGCCGCTGCACGGCAGGAATGAGCGCTGCAATCGCATCATTGCTCAGCACATAGGCCGCTTCGCGTTCATCTCGCGGCAGGCGGAAACGTCCCGGTTCGAGGATGGCCACCACAGAGCAGGCGATATGCTGCGCGCGCAGTGCCATTGCCGCCTCCAACACAGCGCTGAGCTGATAAGAACCGACTGCCAGCAGTTGCAGGCGTGCCCCTTCATCGTGACTGAGCAGCACCGCACCGTCGCGCACGGCCTGTTGCGCCTGCGCGGCTGTGCAGTAAATGGGGCCGACATTCTTCGCAGCCACCACTGTCGCCACTCTGCCGCGCTGCTGGTACAGCGAAGTCAGCACAGCAACTGCCGAATTGCCGTCGAAGGGAAAATACACAGGCGCCACGTCAGCCATTTCACCCAGCCATGCCTCGCACAGCGTCGGGTCCTGATGGGATTGCTCGTTCTTGCCGTTTTCCCAGGTGTGGGAGCTGACCAGCACCGGCACTGACAGCCACTGCAGCTCGCGTCCCGTCTCCAGGGTGTGGCGTGCGAAGATGACTTCCTGACGCATCGCTCCAAGCATCTTCACCGCGAAGGCCTCGTAGCTGACCGCGAGATTGATGCCCTGCTTGTTGGCGAGCGCGGCACTGACCACGGCCTCCTCATTGAGCGCCGTGATCACACTGCCATGCAGCGATTCGGCGATGCCTGCCTCGGGCGACGTCACCCGATGCTTGAGCAGGTCCAGTGTTTTGTTCATGCGATTGCTGCGCATCTCGTCGGGATTGCCGACACGGACCCGCAGGCCCGGATTGGCCTGCACGAACTGCGCGAACCACTCGTCGATAGCGGCCATCGGCGCGATGGACTGCCCGAGAGCGACCTCGCGCGGCGCCGGTACTATGGGAGCAGCAACATCGAGTTTACGCAGGCAGTGATCCCGTTCCAGCACGCGGCGCTGCGCCGCATGCGTGCCGAGTGTGCGAATCGCGCTTTGCAAGACTTCTGGCGCGACATGCAGCGCCGCGCACCCACTGTTGAAAGCGTCACGACTGACGACATCCAGCGCGGCGCTGCCGGGCAGCGGCAGGTTGTGTGCGGCATTGGTGCCAGCACCGGGGAATCCAAAACCTTTGATGGTTTCGGCAATCGCGTAGGGCAGCAGTACCGGATAGTGGCTGCGTCCGGCACGAATCGCTTCGTGCTGCTGTTGCAATCGTTCGGCCATCGTCAGAATCGCCCACGCGAACGCGGCCGGGTCGCGCCCATCGATATCGACCGGTTCAAAACCATTGAGCTGCAGATGTTCGCGGAACCAATGTACGCCACCGGACTGGGACATGGTGGTGCGCTGGTCGATGCGGCGCCCGTTGGCGATCATCACCGGCATCACCAGCCCGGTATCCTCACCGCGCCACCAGCGCGCGGCCCAGTCACTGCCGCGCTGCTCTTCAAAAGCGCCGTCGCTCAGAAAACTCACCAGCTCCTGCCCGGGTAACGGCATGTGCACGTACTGCAGACCCGCAAAGCCCAGATAACCGCCTTCGCTGATACCACCAGCGGTGAAGACGTTGACGTGGCTGCCCAGTGGCGCCACAGGGCGCCCGTCCGGGCCGATCTCGTAGCTGTAGAAATCCTGGCACAGACGGCTCAGACCCGCGTCGGAGAGTGGATAACGTGCGTCCTGCTCCGGTTCCAGATTGCGGGTCAGCACGTTGACGGCATCGATGGCCGCCACACAGTGCCCCTGCCCCATCACCCAGGCGCGCGTGGTGCCGCTCAGCGCATTGGCAAGCAGGTACCCTACATAAGCAGGCACGATGTTGAGCGCGCCACCGGTGTGTCCTTCCGGGACGACTTTGAAATCCTCGGGTGCCATGATGCGACCATCGAGATAGACCTGACGGGCGTAGGTCATGTGTGCTGTCAACCACAGACCCATGCTGGCCAATCGGTCCGCAGCCAGAAACAGCTCCCAGGCGGCCTCTGCACTGCACAGGCCTTTCTGCTCCAGGCGCAGCACCAGTTGCGTCACGCGCTCACACGTCACACCGTCGTGCTGAATCACGCCACAACCGGCGCGCCACTGTTCACTTTTACTGCTCATGACCTTACCTCTGTTTGCAATAATGACTCAACGGCACAGAATCTGGTATTGCCGCCACATCTCGTCCATTTCGTCCACCGGGCACAACCATAGTGCCACGGCACTCTTATTGGCGTGCAACGCGGCATGGTTGTCGGCACACTGGTTGCGCTCCGCATCCAGCACGATGCCCAGTTCGTCCAGCCCCGCAAATACTGCCTGCCGCACAGCGGGCTGGTGCTCGCCGACGCCACCGCCGATGCTGATGGCATCGACTCCGCCCAGCACCGCGATGGCGGCACCGACACTCTTGCGAATCTGCATGGCATAGTGGGCCAATGCCGCATCGGCCCGGGCAGGCTCCAGCGCCAGCACCACACGCATGTCGCCATTGCCCGCGCCGAGCGCAGCCAGACCCGACTGCCGACTGAGCACACTGTCCAGTTCGTCCACCGACAATTTTTCCTGGCGCAGCAGATGCAAGACGATGCCCGGATCAATACTGCCGCACCGGCTCGACATCACCAGTCCTTCCAGCGGCGTGAAACCCATCGTGGTATCGATGGCTTGATCGTCACGCCAGGTGGTCAGGGAGCAGCCGCTGCCCAATTGCAAGGTAATCAGGCGCTTTGGCGCCATTCTGCCAGCTTCCAATGACAGCCTCTGTACGCTGCGCCACTGGCTGCGATGCGCAAGGCCGTGAAATCCATAACGCCGCAGCGGCCACTGCGGCGACAGATTCGCAGGCAATGCGTATTGCGACGCCACATCCGGCAGATCGGCGTAGAGCCCGGAATCGAAGATGGCATACTGGGGAACTTGTGGCCAGCGCGCGGCTATGATGTAGATCAACTGCAGAGCGAGATGATTGTGCAATGGGGCCAGTGGTGCCCAGTGAGCGATACGTTCGAGGAGCGCGGCATCCAGTAGACCAGGGTTTTCCGTGACCAGTCCCGCATGCACGATTCTGTGCAGGACGGCTTGCGGCCTTGGCCAGTTATCGAGAGCGAGGTTATCAAGCGCGAGGTCATCGAGCGCGAAGTTATCAAGCGCCCCGCGTAGCGACTCGCACAGAGTGTCCACGTCGCCCTCAAATCCTGCCTGCCAGACACAGCGCCCATCGCCTGCAACAACCTGCGCCAGCTTCAGACTGGAGCTGCCAGCGTTGCACAGCAGCACGCTCTCTTCTGACCGAGAACGTTCGGACTGGGCACCTGCGGTTTCTTCATTCATAACATCAGTCCTGATTCCTCGGCTGCACCAGCACACCGTCGGCCACCACATCGGAAGGGAAAATCACGACTCGCTCGCCTTCCTGCAGGCCGCCCAAGATCTCGGCATACTCGGCACTACGCTCGCCGACATCGACGGCACGCAGCCGTGCCATGTCATCCTCAATCACGAACACATGCCAGCCGCTGTCGCGCCGGAACATCGCACTGGTAGGGACTGTCAGTGCCGACGCTTGCTCGGAAACGACAATGGCGGCCTCAATGCGATATTCGGCGCGCAACGCAGGGTTGCTTTCCAGCAGCTCACCAATCACGTTGACCCGCTGCTCCTCGACGCCCAGCGCCGAGAATTTGGTGAACGCTTCTGGCTCAATGTAACGCACCCGCGCTTCAAGAGTCTCAGTGCCGCCCCAGCCTGAAATCAGCATGCGGTCGCCGGGTGTCACCTGCACCGCCTCCTGCGTCAGTAGATCCACCACCAGCTCCATCGCATCGCCGCGACTGATCAGGAACAAGGGCGTGCCTGCCTGCACGATGCGCTCACTCTTCTCGAACACTCGCTGCACGATCCCGGCGGTCGGTGCCAGCACAGGCACCAAGCCCTCGGGACCAGTGTCACTGAATCCGATCAACTGTGCGTTGGCACTGTCGATCTCTGCCTGCGCGGCCTCCAGGCTCGCCTGTGCTGCCCGCAGCCGGGTCTGCGCCACAGCGGCGGACTGCAGATATATGTCACGCTCTTCTTGCCCGATCAAACGCTGTGCAAACAGTTGCTCCCGGCGCTGTGCTTCCTGCTGGGCAAGTTGCAAGGCACTCTGCGCCTCGCTCACACCAGCCTCTGCTGCCGTGCTGCGCGCTTGCGCGGCAGCGAGGGTTGCGCGCAGAACCGCTTCAGTGCGTTGATCCTCCGGCGCTACAGCGATGTTGCTCAGGGCTTGCCCGGCCAGTACGCGATCACCCTCGATCAACACTGTACGCAAGAGTTGTCCGTTGACCGGCGCCGCTACCGTAAAGGGCTCTCGGGCGCGGGCACGCCCCTGTTCCTGTACCGTTATCAGCAACTCACGTCGCTCGATCAGCGCCGTGTCTACCGTCATTGGCTGCGGCCGCGTCATCAGCACGCTCAGCAGCACTGCTCCCAGCAGGACAAGCAGCCACCACCAGCGACTGCGACGGCCACCTTCGGGCGTTGTTTTGGGTGTGTTGTTCAAGATATTCCCTAACTCCTTTTCATGCGCTTATTAGGGTGCTCATTCACGCGTTTTCAAAACACTGACAAGATCAATGGCGTCGAGGCGACGGCGTACCGCCAATGCACTGCCGACCGCAGCCAGCAAGGTAATCATAGCCGCCAGCATGTAGGTGCGCGGCGAGATCACAAAGGGCACACGGAAAGTGTCCGTCTGCAGCGCCTGTACCATCAGCAAACCCATGCAGTAGCCAATGATCCACCCTAGCGGAATCGCCAGCAGCGTAATCACCGCCTGCTCTCCCAGCAACAGCAACGCAACCTCGCCGCGCTGAAAACCCATCACGCGCAGGCTGGCAAGTTCGCGCCCGCGCTCGGACAAGCCGATGCGGGCTCCGTTGTAGATCACGCCTACAGCAATCACACTCGCGAAGCCCACCAGGAACCCGACCGAGATATAAATATTTTGCGCCAGTTGTTCTTCAAACGACGCCAGCATGGACGCTGGTGACGCCACCCCAGCCACCGTGGGTGCTTGTTTGAGTTCAGCGTAGAGAGCGCTGCGCTCTGATTCCTCTACGGACAGATAGGCGCCGGAAATCACATCGGTTTCACCGGTCAGACGCTGCAACGCCTGCATGTTCATGTAGGCTGACACTCCCAGCAGATCATCCACAATCCCCGCGACATGCACCGAGGTGATCTGCCGTCGCCCTTCCAGCATCTCCACGGTCAGCGTGTCGCCGACCTGCACGCGCAGCCGCTGGGCCAGCACCAGACTCAGCACCAGACCGTCGGCGGGCAAGGGCTGCACGCCGCCATCGGCCGTGATGATGCGCCGCAACTGCCCATCCTCTTCCATGCCCTGAATCACCGTCTCGCGACTCCAATGTCCGAAACGCAGGCGAGCTGGCGCCATTCGATAGGTTTCCACGCGCGTGACGCCGTCCAGCCGCGCGAGATCGTGACGCGCGGCGCCAGGCAGATTCTGCAGAAAGGAAACCGTGATGTCTTCCCGCTGCGTCTGCCGGAACTGCACTTCCAGCAGGTAACTGATCGAATCGAACATAAACAGCCCCACGACCAGAATCGCCACCGAGAAGGCGACACCGAGAGATGAGAACACGGCCTGCAAGGGCTTGCGTTCGAGGTTACGCAGAATCATGCGGCCCGCCGACGGCAGCAGCCTACCGACGCCGAGCCGCTCCAGCAGGCCGGGTTTGAAGCGAGCAGGTGGCTCCGGGCGCATGGCCTCTGCAGGCGGCAAGCGCACGGCCTTGCGCACGGCGCCAAGTGCCCCGCTGAACGCTCCTGCAAGGCTCACCAGCAACGCAATACCAAGCAGCAGCGGACTGAGACGATATTCAAGGTCCGGCAGATCGAAATACTGTCGATACACGCCGATGTAGGCATCCCCCAGCAACAACCCACCGACCGTGCCGATGAGTGCTCCAAACAACATGGCCACCACGGCGAACATCAGGAAATGCCGACCCACCTCCCAGTCGCGATAGCCAAACGCTTTCAGCACCGCAATCTCGCCACGCTGGGTCGTGATCAAGCGCCCGAGCACCAGGTGCAACAGAAACACCGCGACCACCAGAAAGATGGCCGGAATCGCCGTGCCCATCGCACGATTCTGATCCAACTCGCCTTGCAGCATGAGGTGCGACGCCTGATCGCGCCGCGCATACGCACCAAAACCACCATAGGGCGTCAGCAAGGTATTCAGACTGGCGATCACCGCCAGCTCATTGGCACCCGGGCTGAGTTTCACGAAAGCTTCGTTGAAAGCGCCATCCATGTCGTAGGCCGGTCCCAGCGCCCGCCGTCCCATCCACAGAACGCCATAACGATCGTCCTCGGGAATCAGCGAACCGGGGGGCACCGAATAGGTGTGCTCGGGAGAGATCGCCACACCGACAATGTCCAGCGCCCGCGCCCGCCCATTGATGATGGCGCGCACACTGTCGCCGGGGTTGAGACCGCGTGCCAGCGCAAAGTTTTCGCTGATGATCACCTCATCCGGTGCTCCCGCCTCCACATAACGCCCACGCGTGATAAGAATGTCATTGAGCACGGGACGGCCATTCTCGGGGATCGACACAAAGCGTCCCTGTGCCGGAGCATCCAAGCCCTCCAGATCGAGCGTGGCCAGAAAGCTCACCCGGGTGTCCGCGAGAGTGACACCTGGAATCGCCTCGATCTGTTCACGCAGCGACTCGGGGGCACGGCGCAGCGACGTCCAGACATCGGCAAAACGGGTTTGATTGTAATAACGCTGCTGCGCGTCGATCAGCGATTCATAACTGCCGCGCATGGTGACTACGGTCATGATGCCGGTCGCCACCACCAATGCAATCGACAGCAACTGTCCTTTCAGGTGCCAGCACTCCCGCAGCAGTTTGCGATCCAACGCACGCCAGTGACCTACCACTGCACAGCCTCCACGTCAGCACGCTGTGCATTGTGCGTGCGCGCCACGATCTCGCCACTGCTCATTTGCACCACGGTGTCCCCAATACTGCCGATGGCAGCGTTGTGGGTGATGATCGCCATGCTGGTGCCCGTCTCCCGGTTGACACTCTCCAGCACCGACAGCACCAGTCTGCCGGTATTCGCATCGAGCGCCCCCGTCGGTTCATCACACAGCAGAATATGCGGGCGCTTGGCAATGGCGCGGGCGATCGCCACACGCTGTTGTTCACCACCGGAAAGTTGGGCAGGGAAATGATCCATGCGCGGCCCCAGCCCGACTAGCTCCAGCGCTTCCTCGGGCCGCATCGGCGACCGGGCAATGTCAGTGACCAGTGCGACATTCTCGCGCGCCGTCAGACTGGAAATCAGATTGTAGAACTGGAAAACAAAACCAACGTGCTCGCGCCGATACAAAGTGAGTTCAGTCTGACTCGCGGCACTGAGATCTTGCTGACCAAAGAAGAGACTGCCACTAGAGGCAACGTCGAGACCACCGAGGATGTTGAGGAGTGTGGACTTGCCGCTGCCGGAGGCACCCAGCAACACCAGCAACTCGCCCTCGTGCAGAGACAAGTCGACATTCTTCAGCGCATGCACACTCACCTCCCCCATGGTGTACACCTTGCTCAATCCGCTGGTACGCAAGATCACCGGCGCTTGGTTATCCACGCCGTGAAGGGACGACTCTGGGCTGGCTACAGTCACACAGAATACCTGTCAGGAATTGGTGATTTTTCTCTATTGCGTACGTTGTCGATATTCACTGGATGTTACTCCTCTTGCCACGCTGAACCAATCTATAGAGGTCAGCAGATCAGCGGCAGAAATGTCTATCCGCCATTCGGACGTCAGCGCTATCATGCCGCCACCAGACTCGGCCAGTGAGCGCTGATGCCTCCCGGCCCCTTTCAATCCAGAGGACTACGGTCATGCCACAACATCATAAAATTCGTCTGCAAAAGCGGACCAGAACACTCGCGACCTTCGCCCTGTTGGCAGGGCTGCTGCCTGCGGCAAGTCTTCTCGCTCAGTCTATCGACAGCGGCTCTGACACGTCGGTGCCCTCCCCCTATCCAGTCGGCACCCCCATGACGATGCCAATGGCGGTGCCCACAGAATTGGTCGCCGAAGCGGCCTCTATTACGCAGCAATTCGTGGGGACGCTGCTGCCCACCCTGCAGCTGGCCATGGCCGCTGGTGGACCACTCAATGCGATTGAAGTCTGTGCGGTCGAGGCTCCAGCCATCGCACAAAAACTCAGTGCCGACACGGGCTGGGATGTCAACCGCGTCAGCTTGAAAGCGCGCAACAGCAGCAGCGCCACACCGGATTTCTGGGAGACCATGGCTCTGAGTCTGTTTGATCAGCGCCAGCGTGACGGAGAACAGGGTGCCGACATCAATCTGGCAGAAGTGGTCGCGGGAGAGTTTCGTTACATGCAGGCCCAACCTGCGGCGCCGCTGTGTCTGACATGTCATGGCACCGACATTGCTGAAGATGTCCGCAGCGCGTTGTTGCGTCATTACCCCAATGATATGGCCACCGGTTACAGCGCGGGGCAAATACGCGGAGCCATCAGCTTGCGTAAAGCGATGCCCTAGACCTGACTCGCAAAACCCGGCAATGAAAAAGGGGAGCATTCCTGGAATGCTCCCCTTTTTTGTTCGAGCGTTACTGCCTGATCTTACTTGGAGCTGGTCTCGACGACTCCCAGCTTGTTTGCCCACCACGGAGTGATGGCAGGCAGAACAGTCAGCGTCCAGATCACGACCCATGCCGTCAACGGCATGAGCTGTGTCAGCTCAGGGAACTGAGCCACCGTGATCACGGCCAGCACCACCGGAATCACACCGGTCTCACGCACCGCTGTCATGAACAATTTTTCTTTCATGTTCAAGTTTGTCGGCAACAGAGAAATCATCACGGCAACCGGACGTGCGATAACCATGAACAAGATGGATACCAGAAATCCCATCACGGCAGTATCAGCCAAATCGCCCAGGGATACGAAAGGTCCTACCATCATGAAGATCATCGGCTTGGCGATACTTTCGATCTTGATCTCCATGGTATGCAGAGTCTTCTGGAAAGCATGGTTGTTGTGATTGTAGTTGGCGAGAAGACCAGCGATAAACGCGGCCAGGAAGCCGTTGCCGTGAATGGACTGCGCGAGTACAAACGTTATCAGCGGAACCGCGAGCACAATCGCGAAATCGTAAGCAGTTTCAGCCTCACCTGTGTTGTGGTGGTGCGTGGACTTGTATTTCTCGTAGCTGTACATGAAACCCCAGCCGATGACACCCGCAATGGTACCAAACAGGAACTGACGGCCCAGGCCCAGCATGTTCTCTGCGCTGAACAATCCTGTGGTCAACGCTGCAGTGGTGTCCACTGAAGTACCGGCCAGAATCATCACAGCAAGTGCGCCGACGAAGATCGCACCCACCGCATCATTCACCGCACTTTCAGCAATGGAAAGGCCGGCAAGACGTTTGTACTGGTCCTTGAAGACAATCTTTTTCAATGTCGGAATCAACGCGGCCGGATCCGTTGAACCGATGATGGCGGCCAGCAGCGCGGCGGTCTTGCCATCCAGGCCCAACAGCAGCAGGAGCGGAAACATCACGAAGAAAGTGATCAGGTAGCCCACCAATGCAATCATGATGGTCGGGTAGGCGATCTTGAGGAAGTCGAGACGCTCTACTTCGTCGCCACCTCCTTTGAGGATGATCGCAGCCAGTGCCGTACACAACACCACAGC
The DNA here is from genome assembly GCA_040384465.1 of Pseudomonadota bacterium. Lineage (GTDB taxonomy): Bacteria > Pseudomonadota > Gammaproteobacteria > Pseudomonadales > Pseudohongiellaceae > UBA5078. The sequence goes on from JAZKJF010000012.1 coordinate 80,145, forward strand.
AATCATGATCTGCGGAGCAATCGGGGCGAGTGCATCATGCAGCACGATACCGACCAACAATTGCAGCGTGAAATTCGGAAACACTGTGCCTTCGGCCAACTTACTGCAGGCCCAGCCAAACACCAGAAACAGACCAATACACCAGAGGGTCTGGGCAATAGCAGCCTCAGCGCCGGGCAGGTGAGCCAGATGTTCAAGGATCTGTGGTGCAACCAGATTGAGCAGGAATGCACCCACAAACAAACCAACAATTTTTGCGTAATTCATAGCAGCGATTCTTCTTGTTAAAGTATTTTGACGGACAGTGACCGGGCTAAAAGCCCCGGGAACACTAGCCATTTTCGCCAGCAGCGTCAACAAAATCCGTACCGATTCCACCCTATCGTCAATGTCTGCAACAACCGTCCTGTCGAACAAAGGGGTCAGGCAGACGATTTACTTACCTCTTATATTGAGTTCAAGGAATCCTCAAAACAGGCCTACCAACTCCTTTTGATTGAAGGAATCAAGAAAGAAACGCGGCTGCAGTATCAAGCCAATCACGACCAGCTGACGGGTCTGTATAACCGCGCCGGACTCAGCGTGCGGCTTGAACAGCTTCGCCAGAGCACAGCCTCGACCCCAATCAGCCGGTTGATGTGCGATGTGGATGACTTCAAGACAATCAATGACACACGTGGTCATTTTGCAGGTGATGAGGTATTGATTGAGGTCGCCAGACGTCTTCGCAACAGCATCCGTGATGACGATACCGCTGCTCGTCTGGGGGGGTGACGAGTTTGTGGTGCTGCTCAACAATAGCGACAGCACCACTGTGGATGCCATAGCGCAGCGTATTCTGCAGACGATGGCACAACCTTTCCATGGCAGTTTGGGGGAAAGCCGCATCACCATGTCTATCGGCATTGCCGACCTGGGCGCCGATGCAGACCCGCAATCGGCATTCAACGCAGCCGATACGGCGTTGTACCGGGCCAAGCACGCAGGCAAGAACCGGAGTGTCCGGGCGTAGAGTTCTGTTTCAAACCACAGGCTTCAAACTACAGACTTCTAACTACAGGCTTCAAACTTCCTCTGGCGCCTTGCAGCGCGGATCGCTGTTCTGAATGCCTTCGATCACTTCACGGGTAATCGCAAGCGGATCGCAACCGTGGCCCGTCTCACACACAAAATCCCACTGCGGCTCGGCCTTCACGTGACAGCCAAAGCAGTTGCCGCCAAAGCGATTGATCACATCCGTAAAGCCGCGACTCACAACCGTGGAGCCAGCCTCGCTGACCTGCAATTCAAAGAACTCCCAGTCGTTCGTCACTGGGCTGGTGCCAGGTGCCAGTTTTACCATCACTTCAGTAGGCACCAGTTGTACGACGGAACCTGCCGGATACACCGCGCCTGTCTCCGAACTGGCGGCGGCCACTGTCGCATCCAGATTGCCCAGCAGATTGTCGACGAAGAAACCACGCACCGCCGTCATGGTCGTCAAGCAATCAAAGCTGGTAGCGTCGACCTGCAACGGCTGCTCTGTCGCGGCCTTGAGCTGAGTGACACCAAGCCCGAGAGTCAGCACAGCAATGCCGAGTGCAGCACCGATGCGAAGGCGGGAAGGCTGTTTTTTTAATGCCGAATTGACTGAAGAGCTGGACATGATGAATTCCTTCTAACGTCTGATGATTATGAATACCGAACCTGACAACTTGTGCGATTGTATCGCATGCGATATAAATAATTCAATCACTCTTCTGATCGGCTACCGCTTGCAGATGGGCCAGAAAATCATCCAGCTGCTTCTTCAACAGAATGCCTTCCTGCAAGGGATAGCCAGCGCGCTTGAACAGCTGTTCGGGGATGCAGGCACACTTGCTGCGCAACCCTTTTCCCTTCGCCGTGAGCACCACGTTGACGACACGTTCATCTTGATCCGCGCGCTGGCGCTCCAGAATTCCCAGTAATTCGAGACGCTTGAGCAAAGGTGTCAGCGTGTTGGTAGCCAGCTGCGCCCTGCTGCCAATGTGGGAGACCGAGCAAGGCGCGTCCTCCCACAAGATCATCAGCACGATGTACTGCGGATAGGTAATTCCGAGCGGTTCAAGCAGGGGTTGGTACAACCTCGTCACCAGGCGCGAGGCCGCGTAGAGCGGAAAGCACAGCTGCTTGTCGAGTTGCAGATAATCGGTATTGGTCGTCATGGTTGCCTTGTTGAATGCGGAAACGCCATTTGTTAAAGAGTATAAACACTCATGGAACCAGGCGCACCGGCATTGTCATCGCACCGTTTCCTGCCGAATCCCACGCAGCAAAGCGCACCCAGGCCTGCCCGCCCGCCGGGAACGGAATCTCGAAGGTATGACTGCCAAAGGCTGGCAGGTGCGTCGCCGACATCACGACACTGCTGGTCTGCTGGCCATCGCCATAAACGACTTCGACAAAATCCAGAGGAAAGGTCCACTCCACCTCCGCCCGCAGCGTACGCTCAGCGCCACTGCCAGAGTATTCATGTGAGGGAATCAGCACTTCGCCCGAGGTGACGAAATATTCCCCGTTCTCCAGTGCATTGATGATCGGAGAGTAATCTTTCCCGGTGGGCAGTTCGTCCAGCGGCAGATAGGTCACCGGACCATTGGCGTAGATATCATCACCTGGCGCCTTGAAGTAGGTCTCGGTGATTGCCAGCAATGACTTCGGCTGCAATCCGCTTCCCACCAGCCAGTTGTTCATGTCATCCAGCAGCGGTATCACGCGAAAATCCGACAGCCGCTTCTCCGAGAGATCAGAGCCCATTCCCCAGCGCCAGCCGACGCCACGATAACGATCATTGAGGAACTGAGCAGACTCCGCCACCGCATCGGGATAGCCGGTGGAACCCTTGGTGCGCGGATGCGGCATATAGATCAGCATGTCCTCCGCCTCCACCATCGTCATGATGTCCTCGGCGCTGCCGATGTTGTACATCTTGCCGTACTCGGGATGCTCCGTGACCAGCGGTGTACCGGGCGCCCTTCCATCGACGTAATACACCGGGTGCGAGAACAACAGATCCCAGTGCCCTCCGAGAATGTTGCTGTTCTCCATCTGCGGCATCACCATGAAGTCGGCATCGGAATGCCGCTCCGCGCCCTCGAACAACCAGTGTTGCTCCTGCAGCTGCGTCTCTTCACGCGGACGATCCACCGGCCCCGCGATATTGATGCCGGCCGAACGAATGACTTCGAAATCCCGCAGGCGCGTATCGATGCTGCCACTGGCAATCAGGTTGCGCCCCATGTCGGTGTGATAGTGACTGCCCATCACCTTGTAGCCATCCAACGCTTTATAGACATCGTGATGCGTGAAGGCCAATGCCTGCTCGAAAGTCTCATCGACGCTGGCAGCAGACGGGAAGAAGTAGCCCACCATCTGCTGCTGCGAACCGGGTGGCGCGCTGTAGAGCGACCAGTTGGCCATATAACGCTCGACGACTTCCTGCTCACCCTGTCGAATGCCGATGCTGAAGGAATCGTCACTGTCCTTGCGGTACCAGTTGTACCCCACATTGATCTCAACCTCCCGCGCCCAGAAAAAAGTGTGGGGAGGAGGGAAAGCGGCAATGCTGCCGCCGTTGGTGTGAGCCACCAGCAGGCGATTGGCTGCCGTGATGGGCACGGGGTTCTGATTCACCGGGCCGGCCAGCGCATAAGATTGCAGTTGTGTACTGGTATCACGCCAGACGACGGCTGCGCTGTCGTCCGGGTCGGGACCTTCGAGGTCCAAGCCGGAAAGGCCGACGTCGTACTTGTACGCGACCGAGGGCAGTTGTGTGGCGGCCAGCACTTCCGTGCGGATGAGGTTGGTGCCTTCATATACCGTGAGCGTGAGCGCACCGCTGAACGACCCTAGCGTCACTCCGGGAAAACTGACTTCTACGCGCGCGCCATCGGAGATCACTTCGCAACCACTCACGTCGTAGTCGATGCTGCCACGTCGTACTTCTTCAGCAGTGCGTGGCAAGCCTGGTTGATTGGCGACTCCGTCTGCTGGCGGTGGATTGCCTGTGCTGATCTCTTCGCGCAGATCGAGCGGGGCATCCCAGAACACATCCCATTTGTAGCGGTCCACCACATCGGCGGTCAGCTCCACACCGAGATCGCGCAGAGGTTCGAGCTGCTGATTGCTGATCCGGCGCAACCCTTCGACGATAGTGAATTCGATGCGGGCATCGGTGAGCAGGGTTTGCCACGCCGCTCTGCCTTCACGCACCTGCAGCGACTGAATGATCGGCTCGCCCGCGACGATGGCCAGCTGCATCTGCAATTGCTGATTGCCTGTCCCGTTCCACAACAGTTGCGGCCCCGTCGCGGTGTTACTCACGGCGATGCCGGAGGCGGAGTCATAGCTGCCGAGGTCGCAACTGACGGACTGGGCCTGTGACGATTGCGCCAGCAGAAAGATTGCGATACCGCAGCCCACCAGCAGCGCGCTCCTCCCGCCCTTGGTCATTGATTCAGGTGCTGAACAAGCATCGTGCTTCATGTCATCGCTCTCCTCTTTGCTCCGCATCATTCACAGAACAAGACTCTTGAAATTATTATTGAGCTGTTTAACGTCGATGCCGGGAGGATAAAAGCTCTCCTCCGGGAAGTCTATCAGCGAATTTTCAGGCAAAAAAAAGCCCGGAGGAGACCCGGGCTTTTTACAACCAGACTAACTCAGCGCTTACTTCTTGCCGAATGAAGACTTGGCTACAGTGCTTTGCAGCGCGCCTTTCGCGGCATCAGTAATGCTGCCGGCAGCCAGCAGGCTGTTCAGGGTTTTGCCCACACAGCTTGTGTACTGACCGTGGTTCTTGGCACCGACTTTACAATCAACCGAGGCGGCAGTCGTGATGTCGGCAATAGTCAACCCATTGGTCAGCAAGGTGTTAGCTACGTTCGAACCGTTTCCGTCGATGGTGACAGTGGCTGACAGGTCAGAATTGTCATTCAGATCCGCGTTGTTGCCTACGCCATCGCCATCAGTGTCAGCAGATTCACTGGCGTTGTTCGGGAAGACATCGCCATTGTTGCCTACACCGTCGCCGTCAGAATCTGTGGATTCGGCTGGATTGTTGGGGAATGCATCGCTGTTATTGCCGACACCGTCACCATCAGAATCAACAGACTCATTGGCATCGTTGGGGAAAGCATCTTCAGCATCGGGAACGCCATCGCCATCGGCATCTGGCTCTGTAGGAATCTCACCGGAAAGAGAGTCGATACGCCCGCCGTATTGCCACTGCTCATACACGCCAGTCTGGGAGTTGTAGTAGTAATCATAGTTCCAGACCTGACCTGTCAGGCTGCCGCTGTCAATGTCAGCTTGCGTCGGAAACTGCGGAAACGAATTGACATCCAGAACGAGGTTCAACGCATCGCTGTAGAAGTAGAGCTGAACTTGCTTTTGCTCGTTGGTTTGACCGTCGTACTTTTGCGTATAGATGCCAAAGTAAACCTGTTCGAAGTCGCCATACGATTGTTGATAGTCAATCTCATAGTTACCTGCGTAGCTATGGCTGTAAGTCAGACCTGCCTCATCCACGGTGACCAGTGAGGAGTGTGCAATGCCTCCCTCGGAGTCGAAAACAACCACTTCTATGGACTGAATGCTGTTGTACCACTCCGCTTGAGACTGTATATAGCCGTAGTAGTCGTTATAGTTATTGGTGTAAAAATAGTCCGGAGAGCTGGTATCTGCTTCATAAGTGATAGTCGCGACATAGCGATCACCGTATTCTACGTGACTCAACGTGTTGGAATTGTTTGAGTAGTTGTAGGTGGAGTCGATCACGCCCGACACCGTGAACTCAGCGGCCAGCGTTGCCTGAGTCGCTGCCATGCTCAATGCGCCGATCGCAATTGCCAATTTGGTCTTATTCAAAATTTGCCCCTTTTATTTTTTAAATACCTGCTGGAATTGCAGATTTTGCGAACACTATCACATTCCATTTTTTCTTCTTTATAAATATCGGATAACAGTTAGGTTTATTCCCGTTTTTACCCGGTTTCCAATAATTTTGGAGACATCGATTGATGCAAAAGCCATGACTCCCGTCGAAATCATGATTCTTTAATAAATCGATAGCGCCATAGCAGACTCACTATGGCCAGATTCAAGACGGCCAACCCGGCAATTGACGGTAGCAGAAACTCCGCATCGCCCACTGTCATGACCCAGGCAGCGAGCATCGGCGCCAAAGCTTGCGCCAACAACGTTGGCCGTGCCAACCTCCCCATGACACGCGCATAACGATCAGGACCAAAGAAGATCAGCGGCACGGTGCCACGCGCAATCGAGAACACACCATTGCCTGCACCGTACAGGACAATCGCTATGCCCATGATGGCGAAGCCGGTGGCGAGCAAGGTCATGCCGACAGCAATCAGGAGGACGGCAAATGTTAGTGTCCACAAGGGATGATGACGACCGCGATTGGACATCTCTACAATTCTGCCCACTACCTGCGCCGGACCAATCAGTGTGCCCAGCAGCACCGCATTCTCCAGCGTCACGCCATGTGTTTGCAGTAACGTCAGCAAGTGAATCGTCAGGATTGAAAAGCTGGTGCCCGCCATCACGAAGACGCCTGACACAATCAGGAAGAGTCGACGTTCGTGTGCCGAAAAAGTCAATGTTGCCGACGCCGCAGTCGCGTTCGGCAGTGCCGCTCTGGGAAAATGACGGGGAATCATTGTCAGCACCAACGGCAAACATACCAGCAGTTGAATGGCCGCGTAGCCAAAGAATGCACCGCGCCAACCAAGATTGGCCGCAAACCAAGCGGAGAGTGGCCAACTGATAGTACTGGAGAATCCCGCCCACAAAGTCAGTCCGGTGATGGCGGAGCGCGCACGCTCCCGATAGATCTGCCCGAGCGTGGCAAAAGCAGCGTCGTACAAGCCTGCTCCCATGCCCAACCCGATGATGACCCAGCCAGCAATGAAAGCTGGCAAGTTCGGTGCAAAGCCTGAGACCACCAACCCGACAGCGAGCAGCGGACTGGAGACAGCCAGGACGAAGCGCCCTCCCCGTCGATCTATGGTGTTGCCGACTCGCGGTGAAACGATCCCTGACACCAGCAGGCCGACCGACAATGAGCCGATGATCCAGGGCAATGGCCAGCCTGTATCCGCTTGAATGGGAGCGGCGACGACAGTCAACAGATAGAACGAACCACCCCAGGCAAAAATCTGCACAATGCCCAATGCACAGACAACCGCCCAGCGTGGTCTGACGCCTGTGCTTGCGTCCGCCTCGACGTCGTCATCCGCATTCGACTGATTGTTCAAAGAGCTGCCTGCAGAGACACGCGCTTGCTCAATTCTTCAGCCGACTCTTTGCGTTCGCTGTAACGATCCGTCAAGTAGTCAGACACATCCCGAGTAAGCAGCGTGAACTTGATCAGCTCTTCCATCACATCCACCACACGGTCGTAATAAGGCGAGGGTTTCATGCGATCGGTCTCGTCGAATTCCTGAAAGGCTTTGGCCACAGAGGACTGGTTAGGAATGGTGAGCATGCGCATCCAGCGCCCGAGCACCCGCAGTTGATTCACCGTGTTGAAACTCTGGGAGCCTCCGCACACCTGCATCACCGCCAGCGTGCGGCCCTGGGTCGGGCGCAGTGCGCCAAGCGCCAGTGGAATCCAGTCGATCTGCGCCTTCATCACCGCGCTCATGGAGCCATGCCGCTCCGGGCTCGTCCACACCTGGCCCTCGGACCACAAGGTCAGCTCGCGCAACTCCTGGACTTTCGGATGATCAACCGCCGCACCATCGGGGAGTGGCAATCCCTGAGGATCAAAAACGCGGGTTTCAGCACCCATCTTTTGCAGCAGCCGTTCGGCCTCCAGCGTCAGCAGACGGCTAAAAGAGCGCTCGCGCAGCGAGCCATAGAGCAGGAGGATGCGTGGTTTGTGGTCGGAGTGACTCTCGTAGAGCTTATCCGCGCGGGGAACCTGGAACAGCTCATCAACGACATTGGGGGTACTGGCTGGCATCAAGACGCTCCTTCAATGCACTATTTTTAATGCGCATTTTTTTAATGCACAAAGGGATGCGGGTTCGCATGCCCTTTGCAGCAGTTGTGGGTAATAAATTCGACAAGGCCATTGAGCGCAGGAAAGGACACGCGGTAGATGATGGAGCGCCCCTCGCGCCGGGACAGCACCAGCCCGGCCTGCTCAAGATGACTGAGATGGAACGATATGCGTGACGAACTGGCGCCTACCTGCTCGGCGATAGCACCTGCCGGCAGCCCCGCCGGACCGGCCGTTACCAGCAGGCGAACAATACGCAGGCGCGTCTCCTGGGACAGCGCGGCAAAGCCATTGAGGGCGTTCTTTTCCGTGACTTTCATTTCAATATCTCAATAGATGTTGAATCATACTATGCCAAGAGTTGCACTCATGCAACTGTGTGGGAGCGGGCTGTCACACAACCGCAGTCTTTCTGCCATGTCAGTGCCACAACACTGTCGCAATCAATCCTTACCCTGTACGCCTCACAATGCCCCGAAGAACACTTCGGGCCCCCAGAGGAGTCGAACCAGATGAAATTCAACCCACACCCCATATCCCAGAAGCCACTTTATGTCATGGTGAAGCTCGCGCTCTCGGGCCTGTTGCTCGGCGCGGCCTCCAGCGTGACGGCCCAGGCGCCCGCAGCTGGCAACAATGCCGACGATGCTCCCGTGATCGAAGAAGTCCTGGTCACCGGCTCCAACATCCGCCGCGCGCTTAACGATGGCGTAGTGCCGGTATCGGTGATCGGCGAAGAGGCGATGGAGGTGCGTGCGGCGCTGCTGCCGGTAGAGCTGCTGAGCTCACTACCCTCCGTGGTGAACCTGCCCGAGAATGAAACAAGACTGGGCTCCTCCGGCGCGCGCGGTGACAATGCCAATATCAATCTGCGCAACATGGGCGCCACGGCGACCCTGGTGCTGGTGAATGGTCGCAGGATGGCGATCAACCCGATGACGGCGGGCTTGTCTCAGGCGGTGAACGTGAATCAGCTGCCGACGCAGGGCGTGGATCGCATCGAAGTGCTGCGTGACGGCGCCTCGTCCATTTATGGCTCGGACGCTGTTGGCGGCGTCATCAACTACATCATGCGGCGCGAGTTCGACGGCATCGAAGCGTCCTTACAACAAGGTGGAACGGAGCATGGCGGCGGAGCGAATACCCAGTTTGCACTCACCTTCGGCTCCACCAACATGGCCGACGGACGTGGTCGCTTCATCGGCAGCTTCGAGGCGTTGACCCGCGACAGCATCGCGCTGACGGATCGCGACTTCAGCAGCACCTCGTTCAATTCGAGTCGTGCGCCCGCCCCCTTCAACGACGTGGGCGGCCCTTTTGACGGCCGCTCGGCACGCGGCTACTGGCCCACTTTCCGCGTCGGCACGGCTTCCGCCAACAACTATTTCCGTCCGGTCAATGGCGTGCCGTCACTGACGACCGCCGCACCCAGCCGCGCCACCAATCCAGAGTTCTTTCTCGACCTGAACCAGTTCGGCTATGCCTCTCCTGAAGTCAAACGCGGCAATGCCTATCTGGCCGGTGAGTATGACGTGAGTGAAGACGTCACCGCATTCGCCGAGTTCGGCTATTACCTGGCGCGTTCCACCATGCAGCGTCAGCCCCTGGCACTGAACGGCCCCACCTCGGACAAGCTGATGCTAATGCCGGTGGACAACCCCTATAACCCCTACGGCTCGCGCTTCTATCATCCGAGCGGCACCGCTAACGCCGACGGTACCCCACGCTTGACCGGCACTCCGAGAACCGTCGGTTTCACGCAAATGACGCTAGCTGGCCTCGCGCCTGAAGTCATCGACACAGATTCCGATGTGCTGCGCTTCACCACTGGTCTGAAAGGCTCGCTGGGCGAGACCTGGACGTGGGAAACCTCGCTGTTCTACAACCAGGTCGACGGCAGTGATGAGGCCTACCCGGATGTGCGCGAAAGCCTGCTGCAGTCCGCCATCTCCCGCACCGACACCAATGCCTACAATCCCTTCGGTTACACTTTCAAAGTGCAGAATGGCGCCGTGGTGGCCAATGCTCCCTATGCGAACCCTCAGGCGGTGGTCGATTCATTCAGCGCGGTGTTTGCGCGCGAAGCTCAAGCGACAATCGCCAGCGCCGATGCGCGTGTCTCGGGCCAGCTGTTCAGCTGGTGGGGCGGCGACGTAATGGCGGCCTTCGGTGTCGAGCACCGTCAGGAAGACCTCGAAGACATTCGCCCGCCCTTCAGTGGCGAGAACCCCGCCAGCTCGGGCCTCGACACCACCAACAACGACTTCCTGCTGCATCCGCCGCGCCCGGATGTCCTCGGTGACCGCGACGTCACCAGCGCGTTTGCCGAAATCATGGTGCCGCTGGTGGGCGAGGACGCAGGCGTACCATTGATCAATCGTCTGGAGCTGAACCTGTCTGCCCGCAGCGAGCGCTACAGCGACTTCGGCAGCACCACCAAACCCAAGATCGGCCTGAACTGGAAACCTGCAGAATGGCTGATGCTGCGTGCCTCCTACAACGAAGGCTTCATGGCGCCGAGCCTGGCCGCGCTGTACACCAGCCCGCGCTGGACGATCTCCGCTGGCGCTGGCGACATCGACCCCTACCGCAATCCGGCCTTGAACGAAGGCCCCTACGTGATGCGTACCTACTTCGGAGGCAACCCCGACCTGGCACCGCAAGAATCCAAGGGTGACACCGCCGGCTTTGTAATCGACGTGCCGTTCGTCGACGGACTGACTGTGAACGCCGACTGGTGGCGCATCCGCCGCAGCGACCTGCTGGGGCAGCGCAGCGTGGCGCAGATCAACGAGAGCGACATTGCGCTGCTGACGGCCTACACCCAGCAACAACGGGCCGCTGGTGTACCGGTCGGACAGATCGATCTGGGCAGCGGCACCGCTGGCTACAAGGGCGACCCCGATGTACAGCGCTATGCCCTGACCCCGGAGGACATCGCTGCTTTCGCCGCCTACAACGCAGCCAACCCGAACAAGCCAGTGGCAGCAGCAGGACGCATCCTGTCCCGCAACCAGCCGTTCCTGAATCTGTCTTCCAGCGAGCACAGCGGTGTGGATTTCGGCTTCCGCTACGAGCTGCGCGACCTGCCATTCGGCGATCTGGTATTCAGCTCCGAATGGGCCTATTTGGACAAGGCGGAAACGACACTGTCCCCTGCTAACGTGGCTCCGACAGTCAACGATCTGCTGCTCGCCTCCGGTGCCGCAGAATGGCGCAGCACCAGCAATATCTTCTGGCGCAAGGACAAGTGGAACGCAGGCCTTGGCATCTATCATGTGGGCGAGACCCACGACGCCGGTGCCACGACCACGCAGGCCATATACGAAAGCCTGGGCCGCCCAAGCTACATCGAGCCCTTCTTCACTCAGGGCAGAACGATTTACCGCCGCGTGGTGGACAGTTTTGTCACCTACAACCTGTCTGTTGGGTATGAGTTCGACGGTTCGCGCTTCGCGATGCTGAGCGACACCCGGCTGCGGCTCGGCGTGAGCAACCTGACCGACAAAGAGCCACCGCTGGCGTCGGAAAGCTTTGGATATGACCCCTCTGTGAGTCAGTCCCTGCTGACCGGCCGCAGCTGGAACCTGCAAGTGACAAGGAGATTCTGATGCTACCGACACTCTCACGTCGCAAAATGTTGTTCGGCATGGCTGGTGCGGCCGGTGTTGCTGCCACGGGTCTCCTCAGCAGAAGCTTCGCTGCCGAGAACGTTGGCGATGAAGCCCTGCGGGCTATCTACCGACAATGGCTGGAGTCGCTGCCAGCGGCGCCGGTGCCGGAGTTGAAATCGCACGGCGTGGCGGCCACAGAACTCAAACGCTGGCACATCATGGAAGCGAATCAGGGGGTGGCCGTGGACGCCGAGCATTTCTACGGCATCGGCAACCACGCACTGGTCAAGCACCGCAAGGATACCGGCGAGCGTGTGGCTGAATGGTTCGGGCCACGCGCTGGCGCCATCATCCACCTGAACTCAGGCTGGCTGGACGGTGACCGATTAGTACTCTCGCACTCGAACTTCCCGCAATTGCCCATGGCCAGCTCGCTGGAGATCTACGACGCGCGCAGCCTGCAGCCGCTAGAGAGTCACAGCCTGGGCATGCGTCTCGGCTCCCTGACCTGGGCCGTGCGGCATCAAGGATTCTGGTGGGCCTGCTTCGCCAATTACAACGACGGCGGCACCACGCCAGGATTCGATCAGCGCTGGACTCATATGGCCAAGTTCGACGACCACTGGCAGGAGCTGCAGGCATGGCTCTTCCCGCCCCAAGTCATCGCCACCTGGGGCGACAGCTCTTGTTCGGGTGGCGACTGGGGCAACGATGGTTTGCTGTATGTCACGGGTCACGACGCTGCGCAGCTGCACGTGCTGCGGCTGCCGAAACAGGGCGTGACGCTAGAGTATGTCACCACCATCGACGTGCCCTTTGAAGGACAGTCCTGGGCGTGGGATCGCAGCGCGACCGGGGAGCGAGTGATCTACGGCATCAGTCGTGCGCGGCAGGAAGTGATTGTGGCGCGGATTCCCGAACTCTAGCGCCTTGTGGGAGCGTCCCCGAGGACATAAAAGCCTGCGCGCAGTAGTGCCCTGATTGAAGTCGCATGGCGCACTATTGCAGATTCATCAAATCTCTATTGCATAAAAAGACGAATAGACTACCATTCTGGTCTATTGCGAAAAGGACTGTGTGAGGAGTGCATTGCATGCAACATGAAATCGGCTCTTACGATGCCAAAACCAAGCTGCCGGAAATTCTGCGCAGGGTGGAATCCGGGGAAGAATTTGTCATTACCAATCGCGGCAAACCTATCGCTGATTTGACCCCCAGCCGAGCCAGCAGTCAGGTAAAAATAGCGGCGGCTATCAACAATATATTGCGCGGGCTGAATGGCCCCATGGCCGATGAAGAGCTTATGCAGCTCAAGAATACTGGCCGCAAATGACGACTTTTGTTCTGGATAATTCAGTGGCCATGCGCTGGCTATTGGCCAGCGACAAGACGGCTGACCAAAAATATGCCATTGCCACTCTGGAAAGCCTGCAAAGCGCCACGGCTCTGGTGCCCACGCTGTGGCACCTGGAAGCCGCAAATGTTTTGCTGGGAGCGAAGAACAAGGGTCAGCTAAGTGTTGCCGATGTGGAGCGCTTTGTTTCCCAGTTGCAGGTGTTGCCCATCCAGACGGATTCACTCACCTCACAGCAGGCATTTGGCAGCACGCTTTCACTGGCTCAGGCCTACCAGTTAAGCAGCTACGATGCAGCGTATCTGGAATTGGCCCTGCGCGAAGGAATTGCGCTGGCCACCTTGGATAAGGATTTGCTGAAGGCAGCACGCAAAGCAAAGGTCGATATTTACTTGAAGTAAGCCAACCTTTAATGACTCAGCCGGGCATAGCGCCAATGAAACGGATCAGCCGCGCCAAGCCCAAGCCTGGCGCTGCTGAAGAGATCGAACTATTTCAGCGCCTCCAACCCCGCGCCAAAATTGATGTGAAACACCCCGCCATCCATGACAAGTGCAGGCACCGATTTCACCCCTGCTTTCTCGGCCTCTTGCACACGCGCACGGTCAGTGCCGAGGTGTACAATCTCGACGGCATATCGGCCTGCATCCAACGCAGCGGCAATACTCTGTTCAGCCGCAATACAAACGGGGCAACCGGCGTGGTAGAAAGTGGCAGTGCTCTTCATAATGTTCTCCAGTGTTTATCTCGTTCAATGATGAAAGGTCAGTTGTATGCTGCAGCATGGCCGACACAATAGAGAACATCGCGCACTGCGAAAAGCGGGCACTTTTTGGTGCCCTCCCCACATTCAGGTGTAATTTAATGATGCAAAAGGAAAACAAAATTTCGAGCGCAGGCAAGCGTACTGACAAACAGGCGAGCTACCAGAAACTCGAAGATGTTGTCGGCTGCAAATGGTCGGTGTCGGTGCTGCAATGTGTGGGCGAAGGCATCACGCGCCCCGGCGCATTGGAGCGGGAGATCAGTGGTATTTCCACCAAAGTGTTGTCCGAGCGTCTGCGTAAACTCACCGCTTATGGTTTGCTCGACAAGCAGACCTTTCCGGAGGTGCCACCCAGAACTGAATATGCGTTGACTGACTCGGGGATAAAACTGCTGGCGATCATCAATCAGATTCGGGTGTTGGATGAGGGGATTCGGGGTGGGTAGCCACTCTTTTGATCAGGTCATATTGACGTGTCAATCTTGCTTAGATCAATAACAGTGATCTGAACACTAACGTCGCTAATGTTAGTGTGCAGAATAAATGTTATCTATTTGTTTTATATAAATTTAATCTTACTAAGACAAAATTTATTCGCCGAGTTATTTCAACCGCCCATTTGTCGGCGCTGAAACTTCCACACCTTTCTCATTAGCGATGCGAGGAAGAGAGTTCTGACTTTTTGCATCGGGAGGCAGGGGTATATTCAAACCGGAATTCGGCTGGAAAAATTTGCCGCGAGTGCCGGAGCTGAAATCTATTTCAACAGGGATATCACTGTTATCTGGTGCATATATTGGATTCATGGAAGCCACCTGATCAATTCATGTCTTCGTGCTGGGCGCGCTCTTTACGAGTTGCTGGCCTCGCAGAAATCAATCTTATCGCCGGGCCGCCATTTCCAATAACTCAGTAGGTATGAGATGCAGGTAGCAGCAGTCGGCATGGGTTTGTCCATAAACCACTCTACATCCAGTTTTTAAACGCTGTCAAAGAGTCTCGATCTTGGTCAGATTTCAAATGATTCCAATAATACCTTACACACTGCTGGTTAATGACCTTGTGGAACACTTTATCCCAAGTGCACTCTGACGCTATTGGCATTCCACGAATTCGGTGGGATACTCCTTGGCAATCATGAAAAGTGTGCAGGCACGGTTTTTCTAAATTGCAGGCACGCACACTAGGCGAAAGTTAGGTAGCAAATGAACTCTGAGCTTCGAACCAATGACGACACTTGCAGCCTATGCATGGTCAATATTGAAATATTTCCAGACCTATCAGGCGGAACCTGCTGTCTGGAGGTCATCTCCATACCGTTTCGAGCCAGTGTGCAGTTCTTCTTTGATTGGCCACCGCTAAATCAATTTGTAGAACAGCTAGCTGCAATAGAACAATCGCTTTCTGGTGAGGCTACTCTTGGCCAGCAGTATGAAGATCCCTATATTAAGTTTGTGGGCAATGGTCGGGGCCACATTGTAGTAAGCGGTTTGCTAACTGAGTATGGTGACCACACCCAAAAGCTGCAGTTCTCGTTCACAACAGATCAAACGGCAATTGGGCCGTTCATTCGAGGGCTTCGTAGTGTCGGTCAGCCGCGAGCTACCTAACCATACGTTCAACGCGGTGTTATACATAGATCAGTGAAAGGAGATAAGAATGAGAAAGGATTGGGAGTTTCAATACAAGGGCAACCAAATTAGGATTCAGAATCCGTTTTTCCAGAAAGCCAAACTATACATCGATGGGGATAAGAGGGATGACGATACCACAATGTTCCCCTCAGGCAAATTTCCCAATTTGTCAGCTCGGATGGGTGATGGTTCAATCTTAGAGGTTTATGCAATATCGAAGATGTGGTCGGTGGAAATCAAAGTCCTAATCCGTTCGGATAATAGAACTGAGGTTATTTTTGATTCTCAAAATCCCCGCGCACTTTGTGGTAAAGAAGCGTGTGAAGGCAATAATTCTATGCCAAGAGAAATAAATATGATGATCCTCTGGGCTGTACTGTGCGCAGCAACGTCCCTTATATTTATAGACTCACTGATAAACACGAATGAATTTAATGCTATTGCCATGATTGCAGTGGTCTGCACGTTATTTAGCTTTATCAGCAAGAAAATGCAGATTAGTCATCTAATTAGCCGTTCAGCTTTATAACAAGCGACTGTGATCCCAAAAGACATTGCCGTGTCACGGCGGCGTTAAGCAAGGGAGAAACCGTGTTGCGCATCTCAGCCATTCTAACTTGCGCGCTGCTGGTGTTCGCTCCATGCGCTGTGAAAGCAGATTCATGGATGCAGCCTGGAATCAAGAACTACACCTCGAAATCGGGCGACTACTCCTTTACTGTTGAGCCACTGCTGTTTGGCAGTCAGCTATTCCTTTTCAAGGAGAGGTCCACGGGACAGGCCGATGTTGGTGTCGACTCGGAGTATCCGAAAGGTCGCCTTGTTTCGCCGTCCGGTGAAGTACTGTGGGAGCGAAAACTCGTCAATGAGGTTTCTCATGTCAGTGCGCTCGTGTCTGCTGACGGGCGTTTTGTAGTCACGTTCGACAACTGGTTCTCGATCGGCTACGGCTCCGATGTAGTGGTTATCTACGGACAATCGGGTCAGTTGATCCGAAAACTCTCGCTGGGAGACATAGTCGGGCCCTGGCGGGTATCGGATTTCTCAGGATCCATTGGATCAAGATGGTGGTCTGGCGAGCATCAGTTCGAGTCAGAAGAGTTCCTTTCTCTCTGTGTTTTGGCAGAAGGGTCTGATTTCCTCAGTGGTGAACCGAAGTTCGAATCTATCAGGGTCAGGCTCGAAGACGGTGCGGTTGTAGCGCAGTGAACCTGTGCTCAAGCCGTCTGAACTTCCGCGTCAGAACGACCACATCAAACCAACGAAAAGCCAGCCAATGCCACATCCGCAGAGATTGATTCGGCATTTGGCTAAGCCAAATACCTCACCCTCCGGGCAGCCTGCGGCTGTCCAAAACGCTGCGCGTTTTGTCGAACTAGGGAGTTCGATCTTCCGGGAAGCCAAATAAAAAAGCCCACGTAAAGTGGGCTGTTTTATTTGGTGCACCCGGAGAGATTCGAACTCCCGACCAAGTGGTTCGAAGCCACCTACTCTATCCAGCTGAGCTACGGATGCGTGCGGCCGGGATTATATAGAACTCTTTCCGGGTGGTCACCCACAAATCCAGTCTAAGACTTCGATGTGAGCTAAGAGGGCTGAGGGGGAGAGATTGGATTCGAAATCTGGCTAAGCCAGATTCCTCACCCCTGCGGGGCAGCCTCCGGCTGTCCTGCGCGCTACGCGCTTGTCGAACTCCCGACCAAGTGGTTCGAAGCCACCTACTCTATCCAGCTGAGCTACGGATGCGTGCGGCCGGGATTATAGACATCTGGAGCAGTCACTCCACCCGCGCCCCGCGCACATCCGCGCTGAACTGGCCGGCCGCTGGCAAGGCACCTGCCTGGAAGCCGATGGTCGAATCCAGCTCACCGCCCTGCCCGGCCGCCATCTGCGGGATGACCACGCTGCGGCTGACCAACTGACCACCGACGATGGCGCGGAACTCCACGGTGACATCGCTCACGGGCACTGGCGAGGTGTTCTGCACTCTCGCCACCAGACGGCCCGCCTGGTTGATGTAGGCCTGGGCGCTGACGTACTGCGCCGGGTTGTCGGCGATATCGAGACGGACATAGGCGGCGCGGGATTGTTCGCCGACCAGCCCTTGTGCACTTGCCGCCATGCCGAAGTATTCCTTGGCGGCGACGCGGTCGTTGTTCTCCAGCGCGAGCGTACCGAGCTCGTTCATGGCCAGCGCGGTGGGCAGCAGTTTGATGCTGGCCTGCAGATCTTCGTTGGCACGTGCCCGCTGGCCCTGTCTGGCAAAGGCAACGCCACGGCCGAGGTAGTAATCGTAGTAGTTGGGGTCACGGCTGATGGCCGCATCGTAGCCAGTGACGGCCGCTTCATAGCGGCGCTGATAGATCATGATGTCAGCCTGCAGGCCATGAAAGCGCGCCTCATTGGGCACCATGCTCAGGGCAGTGTCGAGCTTGCGGGAGGCTTCTTCCAGCTTGTCTTCGCCGACCAGTTTTTCGGCTTCGTCGAAGGCGTCGTACGCGGGTTTGGTCTCGCGCAGGAAGGCGGTGGCTTCCTGATAGCGCGCTTCGCCCAGGTCACCACCGGCGCGGCCCTCGGCGCGCAGTTGCGCGATCAGTGCGCGGTTATTGTCGACCCGTTCCTGTGAGGGCGGGTGGCTCGCAAACAGGCCATCGAGCCAGTTGCTTTGACGCCCTTCCGAGAGCCGCACAAAGGTTTCCTGCAGGCTGATGGCGGCAGCCGGGTCATAGCCCGCGTCGACCATGTAACGAATGCCATAGGCGTCGGACTCGCGTTCAGCCTCGCGTCCGTAGCGTTGCGTCACCAGTTGCGCGCCAAGCTGAGCGCCGCCGACGATGTAATCTGCATAATCTGAACCTTGTGCCGCAACAGCGCCGATCACCATGGCGCCCTGCAGCAACATGCCACGCTCCATGGCCTGGGCGCCGTGGCGGGCAGCGGCGTGCACGATCTCATGGCCCAGCACTGCGGCCAGTTCGGCCTCATTAGTCAGCTCCACCAGCAGGCCGCGGTTGACAGCGATCTTGCCACCGGGCAAGGCCCAGGCATTGGGGACGGAGTTGTTGAGGACGACAAATTCGTAGGGCAGTTGTCTGTCACTGACAGCGACAAGGCGATTGCCCACCTGCTGCACATAGGCACTCAGTGCGCGATCGACACTGAACTGGCCACCCTGGCTCTGCTGGGAGGGAGTGTACTGCTCCTGCCCGATGGCGACCTCACGCTGCTCGGAGATAAAGCCCAACTCACGCTGACCGGTTACCGGGTTGACGGCGCACCCTGCGATTGTCAAAAGCCCCAGCCACATGGCTGACAGGAGCACTCTGGTTTTGACTTGTCGTGTGACGTAAAAGCGCTTCATGATGACCTCGGCGATAAAGTAGCAATGTCGTGTCCACAGGCTGAACTGGCGGTCATTTTACAGCGTTTCCATCGTGCTGACTGTACAGCAAAGCACATTACAGATCGGCGAAAATGCGAAATTGCGCTATCCTCAATAGCAGGATCACAACCACAAGGGAATCCCCATGACGACGCGCTGCAAGTGGCCAGGCAACGACCCGCTGTATATCGAATACCATGACAAGGAATGGGGTGTGCCCCTGCACGACGAGCGCGCGCTGTTCGAATTTCTCTGCCTCGAATGCCAGCAGGCAGGGTTGAGCTGGATCACCGTGCTGCGCAAACGGGAGAATTATCGCCGCGCCTTCCATAATTTCGAGCCCGAAGCGGTCGCCAGCATGACGGACGACACCATAGAAGCGCTGTTGCTGGACGCGGGCCTGATTCGCAATCGTCTGAAACTTTATGCCATGCGCAGCAATGCGATTGCTTTTCTCTCGGTGCAGAAGGAGTTCGGGTCGTTTGACAACTACATGTGGTCATTCGTCAACGGCAAAACCATCGACGGCAAACGCACCGGCATGGGCGATATCCCCGCCACTACGCCCGAGAGCGATGCCATGTCGAAGGATCTGAAGAAGCGTGGCTTCAAGTTTGTGGGGTCGACAATCTGTTATGCCCACATGCAGGCAACGGGGATGGTGAACGATCACGTCCACGAGTGCTTCCGCTATCGTGAGCTTACGTCTTAGCAGGAATCGAGCCCTCTAATCTTCGAGGGCTGCACTCTCAAATTGCTCGATGGCCAGGCGGTTCAATTCCACTGCTTTCTGCTGATAGATAATCTGCTGCAACAGTGGCAATAACGAGTCGCGGAAACTGTCGCGATGCAGGTAAGCGCAGACCGCACCATCATTGGCATCCAAGGCGCGCTTCTTCAGGTCCGCCCGATGATCCTCTGTGACGATGACGACCGGCGTAGCGGAGCGCAGCGGACTCTTTTTCTCGATCTCCCGCAAATGATAGAGGAACTGGTCACGAGGTTTCTTGTGATTGTTCCAGCCGGTAATGACACAGGAGAGCTTGTTGGTTAGCATCCCGAAGCCGCGATCATACTGCTTGATCGCGTCCATGGCGTTGGACTCGTTGTAAGTATTGATACTGGTGTAGAGGCCGGTATTACCGATCTCGGCAGCGATCTCATCGACCAGTCTGTGGTCGAGATCGTATATCAGGATTACGGGTTTGAAGCTCATTCAATGCTCTCTCCAGATCAGCGCAGCAGCTGACCACCATCGACATCGACCGTGGTGCCTGTAGCATAGCCATTCTGCATCAGGTAAATCAATGCGCTGGCTACTTCTTCAGGACGTCCGACACGTTCGACCAGCTGCCCTTTGACCATCGCCGCAACGCGCTCGGCACGCTGGTCGCCCATCCAGTCAAACAAAGCTGTATCGATAATACCGGGAGACACCACATTCACGCGGATGGGGGCCATCTCGGTGGCCAAAGCGCGCACTAATGTCTCGACCGCTGCCCCCACACAACTGAGTGCTGAGCTGTTAGCTTTGATCTTGCGGGCTGGGGCGCCGCTGACGAGGGTGATGGAGCCATCTTTTGCAACAAAGGGCGCGCCGGTACGCACAACCTTGGCGTATCCCCACAGCTTCCCAAAGGCGTCCTTAAACTGGTCTTCGGTCTGTTCTATGAAGGGCTTCAATGTGCGAGTGCCCCCTGTCGCAGCGGAAACCAGGTGGTCGATCACACCGGCGGCGCGAAACACTGCGAGCAGACTGTCCTGATCATGGGTGTCAGCCTTCATAATGACAACGCGGTCACCGGCAATGCGCTTCGCACTTTCCACGTGTTCGTCGGAACGCCCGGCAGCCCAGACCCGTGCCCCCAGCTCGCTTGCCGCCAAGGCTGTCGCTAACCCGATACCGGATGTGCCGCCGATCACCACTACGTTTTTTCCCGCCAGTTTGTTCATGCTCATCTGCTCGCTCCAGCCCTTTCCAATGAGGATTCAAAGGCCGAGGATGGTAGCATAATTTCCAGAGCAGACTTTACCGGGGGCGGCAGAACTGGCATGGTAGACGGCAATGAATTCGAACTCACAGCAGGAGAGTGATATGTACAAAAATCTGATGATGATCGGCCTCTGCACAACGTTGAGCGCCTGTGGTACCTGGGTGCAGGTCACTGCCGCAGGGCGATTGGTGACGGTTGCCACACCGGCTGAAGTGGCCAGTTGCACGCGTGTCGGTTCCAGCACCGCGAATGCGATCAGTGAGATCGCCTTCGTAGAGCGCGGCAGTGCCAAGCTGCAGACTGAACTCATCGATCTGGCCAGAAACGAGGCCGGCGACATGGGCGGCAACAGAATCGTTCCAGAAACTCCGATCACCGATGGTCGCCAGACCTTTGGCGTGTATCGCTGCGGTCTCTGATATCACTCTTCATACGGGGACGATGCAAATCGTCCCTGGCTTCAGCGCTTCTGTGCTTGCTCCAGCACACTCAAATCCAACTCCCCTTCCGATTTCCCAACCACCATCGCCACAGAAAGGTCACTGGTTACATTGACGCAGGTTCGCACCATGTCCAGCGGTCGGTCGAAGGGAATAATGAAACCGATCACTATCGCAATCTGTTCCGGGCTGACACCGACGGTACTCATCACCGCAGCCATGAGAAACAATGATGCTCCCGGGACTCCCGCAGTGCCCACCGCGACGAGCGTGGCGGAGACCACAATCATCAGATAATCCAACATGTTCAGATCGATGCCAAACGCCTGTGTCGCAAAAACGGTCACGATGGCGACATAAAGAGCGGTGCCATCCATGCTGATGGTTGCTCCCATAGGAATCGTGGTCCTGGCAAGCAGCGAACTTACGCCGAGTTTATTTTCTGCCACGGAGATTGTGACTGGCAAAGTGGCAGAACTGGATGACGTTGAAAACGCCACCAACATGGCTTCGCGGGAGCCCCGAAAAAACGCCAATGGCGAGACCCCGACAAAAAATTTGACGAGCGCACCATGCACCAGTAACAGATGCAACACACAACCTGCCACCACGGCGAACGCCAGCCGGACCACATCCAGCAGTGCCATGACACCTTGGGTACCAGAAACCCAGGCAATCAATGCAAAGACTCCGAACGGCGCTACTTCCATCACCCAGCCGGTTATTTTCAACATCACTTCGGAGACAGCATCCATCAACTGAGGAATCGGTTTTGCTTTTTCCCCCAGAAGCAAGGTCGCTACTCCAAACAGGACTGCAAAAAAGATAATCGCCATCATGTCCCCGTTGGCGAGAGCGGCCACCGGGTTTCTGGGGACGATGTTCATCATCTGCTGCGTCAGGGGGACAGGTTCCTGCAGAACCTGGGGAATCGCATTGGAGAGGTCGACATCCACACCGGGCTGTAACCAGACTGCGAGCACCAGCCCCACAACAATCGCAATCATCGTAGTTATCAGGTACAGCGCGAGCGTCTTCACTCCCAGTGACCCGAGTTTCTGTGGATCTCCCATTGAGATAATGCCGGCAACCAGTGTGAAGAAAACCAGTGGCACTACTACCATGCTGATCAAACGCACAAAGAGATCACCAACCCATTTGATAGCAATAGCCCCTTCACCCCAGATACTGCCAACAATAATCCCCAGCACCAGAGCAATCAGAATCCGTTTCCAGAGAGCTGTTTCGAACCACTTTTGCATCATGCCGATTTCCCCGAAATTACTGACTGGGCATTGCCCAGAGCGCTGTGTTTTTAAGCTTCACATGGGTTTGGAGACTATAGAAAAAGGCTTGGGAGTGCCAATATTTTATGGCTTCAGGGAAAGGTCAAAACGCGGCAAATATGCGACAATGCGCGCCCACTTCAACCGGCTCTACTGACCGTAAAGACAGGCTACGCGTATGACCGACAGCAAAACGGCATGGATCAAGGGCATTGTCACAGACAACAAACACCTGACGTCCAACCATTTTTCTCTGCGCATTCAGGCAGCGTTGGCACCTTTCAAGGCCGGACAGTACACCTCATTGGCACTGCCTTGCCATGAGGGCAGCGATGGCATTCGTGTGGCACAGCCTTACTCCATCCTCAGTGCGCCGGGTGAACAACCGGTAGAATTTTTTTGCTATACCAATCCCGACGGCCAACTTTCCAGCGAGCTTCGGAAACTACAGACAGGGGATGCGGTCTGGATCAAACAACAGCCAGAAGGCAATTTCACTCTGGAACAGGTGCCGTCAGCGAAGCAGTTGTGGTTGCTGGGAACGGGCACTGGTGTTGCCCCTTTCCTGTCGATGCTGAGAACACCGGAACCCTGGCAACGCTTTGAGCAGGTGATTCTGGTTTACGCCATGCGCCTGTGGGAGGACCTGGGTTATGGTGATGTCATCGAACAACTGCGACGCGAGCATCCGGAGCAATTCAGGTTTGTTCCCTTCGTAAGCAGAGAACAGATTGCACAAACGATACATGGGCATATTCCCGCCAGCATTACCAACGGCACTCTGGAGCGCGTCGCAGGACAATCGATGCTGCCAAGGAATTCGCAATTCATGTTGTGCGGAAATCCAGGAATGGTACAAGACGCTACTGTGGCGCTGGAACAAAAAGGTTTCAGCAGACATCGCGAAGACAGCCCCGGGCAAATAACCCTGGAAAGTTACTGGTAGCCGGTTTCTCTCGTCAGGAAATGAAAAAGGCCAGAGCAGTACACTGCTCTGGCCTTTTTTGCACCATTGGTTTTTACACCATCGGCTTACGCACCTGGCGTCCACTCAATGGATGCCCAGAACTGACGGCCCCACGGAGTAGAAAGACGGGTTTCGAAACCACCCTGCATCGGCATACGCTGCGGGCGTTTGTCGAACAGATTGTTGATACCCACGCTCACGTTGAACTCGCTGTCAAAGTAATCAGTGATCACCATTGAGTAACGAGCATCCCAACGCATTTCACCTTGAATGGTGCGCGGAGGAATCCAGCCGTCGTTGTAGGCATCCACGGTCACGTCATCATAGGTCACTGTGTGCCAGTAGTTGGCTGCCAGTGAGGCACTCTGATTGTCGCGGAACCAGTTGAAGCGCACGTTGCTCTTGAACTTCGGCATCGGAGGAACAATACCGGTACCGGCGTTTTGCTTGCCTACTGCTTCCTGACGGCCACCGAACAGATCCTGGTAGTCGAAAGATTTGTAGTAGGTAGTTTGCACAGTGGTAGAGAAGGTGCCCAGGTTACCGACCTCAAACTCGTAATCCACATTCACGTCGAACAAGTCGATCCATACGGAGCTGATGTTCTGTGACTGGGTGTAAACCGAGTCGACTGACTGGTCAGCACGACGATCCACTGCTGGCGCTGAGCCTGCCGCATAGGTGGCAAGCCAGGCGTTGGCGGCGTTACGTGTTGCAGAACCCACAGTGTAGTCATAAGTACCGATACCAGTCGCTGCCAGGAACTGCTGGAACTGGAAGGTAACCGTGTCCTGAGTTGTCAGGCTGCGGATACGGTCTGTGTACTCGATTTCCTGGTAATCCACAGACACGGTCAAACCATCCATTGCACCACTTGGCTGCCAGGTAGCACCGAGGTTTTTGATCTCAGAGGTCTCTGGCTCAAGATTCGGGTTACCAGCAGAACAGGTCGTTGCACCGATCAACAGGTTGTTGGTGAACGGGTCACGCCCGCTGAACACCTCGGCACAGTTCTCGTCCCGGATATACGGACGGGCCTGCACTGGTGACGGGGCCAGGAAGCTCTCACCCCATGATCCACGAACCGCCAGTGTTTCGATGGGCTCCCAGCGCAACGCTACTTTCGGAGTGGTCGCTTCCATACCGAAGTCCTTGAACTGCTCGTGACGTACGGCAGCCTGCAGGGCCAGAGTCTCCAGAATCGGCACTTCTATTTCCATGAACGCAGCGCGGACTTCTGACGCATAGTGCTCGTCAGTTGGCAGCGGTGCGCCAGCTACAGTGTTGTAGTCCCAACCTGCAGCATCAATAGGATTGGCGAAGCGGTCATCGAAGAAGTCGCGCCACTGGTAACCTGCTGCCATCGCAACGGCACCGGCAGGCACCGAGAACAGCTCACCAGTCAACACGGTCTCAAAGATGTCCAATCTTTCCTTCTGTGTCAGACGGTTTTTGTCGCGCTCAAACAGCCACTCGGTGACTGCTACTGAGTTATCCGTCTTGCCCTTCACAAAGAACGGCGAACGGGGATCAGCAGAACCGAAGGGGTTAAAGTACTCATTGCCATTCGGTCCGCCCAAACCAGCCAGAGCCAGTTGCAGCTTGCCCAAGTGCACAGAGTAGGAGTCGTTCATCGCCCTGGTGTCTTGCGTGGCATAGTAGGAATAGCCGGTCCAGGTATCGGTAATGTCGTACTCGGCACTGAACTTCATACGGTTCAACTGAGCATGCGTCTCGAACGCACGTGAACCACCGGATTCCTCCAGATGGCTGGGCATATGTGTGAACGCCGTCGCAATAGGACGCCAGTTCCAGGGCACCACGTCAAACCCATAGGGGTTGGCGGGGTGATTGGCGCGCACGTACAGTACGTTCTGGTTGTTGCCGGTGATCGCCGTGGTTGATGTCGTTCTACCGAATGTCAAACGGTAGGAGTTGTTCAGCGTGGCGTTCAAGCGCAACCATTCAGTGGGCGAATAGCTCAGTGAGTTGTAAAGGTTGTAGTTCTCATCCTCTGTGGAGTATTGGAACTGTTGTGTGTAATCAAACAAGCAGTTACCGGTCAGGGTCCCTGCTGCGTTCTTCTGGGGAACCCCTGACGGAGTGCTGTACTTACCTTGGCCGTGACCAGGAGAACCGCCGTTGAATGTTCCGCAAGACGGGTCGATCAGGATACGGTTACTGGCGGCTGTAGAGACCACACCACCATGACGCTGATACAGCCTGACGCCGGCTGGTGCAGGGGTCGTTACACGACGGAACGCGCCGGGGCTACCTGATGTGGAGGAACCGTAAGCCATCTCCCACTCACGCGGTCTTTCGTACTGCATCAGTGGAGTCTTTTTCTTGTTCTCGAACGCACCAACATAAGAGATGCCGCTGTCGAAGGTTTTACCCCACATTGCAGAGGCGGTAGTTTCTTCCATGCCCTTCTCATCGGTCACCTGATAGTAGACACGGGCTTTGAAGCCTTCAAATTCCTTCTGTGGAATGATGTTCACTACACCCGCCACAGCGTCTGAACCGTACAGTGCAGAACCACCGTCCAGCACCATTTCGAGACGATCGATGGCGATTTCCGGCAGCGTTGCGGACACTGCAGGAGTCAGGGTACGAGTACCATCAACCAGCGTCAGCGTTGAGTTTTCACCCAGACCGCGCAGGTTGAAACTGGCGGCCACTGCATCCTGGGCGCCGTCCTGACCGGCCAGCACGTTGGCCACCACGTCAGTATTCTGAGTGTAGGTCAGTTCCCGAATGTAGTTCGACATACTGGGTGCGCCTGATTCAAACAGGTCTACCTGGCTGACGGTATCTACCGGGGAGTTCTGAGCAAAAGCACTGTTCCGGATATAGGAACCAGTGACAACTACTTCTTCAACTTCCGCTTCCTCTGCTGCAGCAGCAGGGGCCTGGGCGTGGGCGACCAGTGGAAGTGAAAGAGAAGCAGCGAGGCAGGAATGGATCAGATAGCGCAGTTTCCCGCGCGGGGTAATGTGAAGCATATTTATCTCCGTTGGTAGCCAGCTTATTATTGGAGCGTTTTCGGCTTTTATTATCTAAATATCAACCACTTACACAAAAAGACCCTGAACCATCTACAGCGATTTCCACAGTGTTCGGCACTGTTTTCCGCTATAACTGCGACAATTTTTGACAGTCCTTTTGGCCGGAGTGTACTCGCCTTCGAAAAACTTTTTCAAGCATTTATTTATTTCCAGATTAGTTCCATAACTTTTAGAACTTTTATTTTTGTTCACAGAACTGAACGATAAGACAAGAAGAAATATTTGTACGATATTCCGAATTTCAGGCTTTAAAAACATTAATCTCCCCCAAAAGGAAGGGGGGTAACAGAGCCGAACTCTGTTACCCCCCTGCTGGCTACCAACCAGCCCCACTGAATAGCGGGGAAAACTCCCGTGGTCAGGCCCCCGGTGTCCACTCGACGGACGCCCAGAACTGGCGACCCCATGGCGTAGAAAGACGGGATTCAAAACCACCCTGCATCGGCATGCGCTGCGGGCGCTTGTCGAACAAGTTGTTGATACCTACGCTGACATTGAATTCGCTGTCAAGGTAGTCGCTGAGGACGATCGAGTAGCGAGCATCCCAACGCATTTCACCTTTGATGGTACGCGGAGGAATCCAACCGTCGTTATAAGCGTCAACCGTAACATCGTTGTACTTGATGGTGTGCCAGTAGTTGGCTGCCAATGACGCACTCTGATTGTCGCGGAACCAGCTGAAACGCACGTTGCTCTTGAACTTCGGCATCGGCGGAACAATACCGGTGTTGGCGTTCTGGGAGCCTACAGCGTCCTGAACACCACCGAACAGATCCTGATACTCGAAGGACTTATAGTAAGTGGTTTGCAGGGTAGTGGAGAAGGTACCGAGGTTGTCGGTATCGAACTCGTACTCGGCATTCACGTCGATGAGATCAATCCAGACGGTACTGATGTTGGCAGCCTGCGTATACACAGCGCTTACTGACTGGTCTGCACGTCGGTCAACTGCTCCGCCTGCACCGGTTGCATAATCTGCAAGCCAGGCATTCGCTGCAGTACGCGTTGCGGAGCCAGCGGTATAGTCGTAGGCACCGATACCGGTCGCTGACAGGAACTGCTGGAACTGGAAGGTCACGGTATCCTGAGTATTCAAAGTACGAATACGGTCGGTGTACTCGATCTCCTGATAGTCCAGAGACAGCGTCAACCCTTCGACCACACCCGCAGGTTCCCAGGTGCCGCCGAAGTTCTTGATCGTGGAGGTTTCCGGAGCCAAGTTCGGGTTACCAGCAGAACAGGTGGTTGCACCGATCAGCAGGTTGTTGGTGAACGGATCACGTCCGCTGAACACTTCACCGCAGTTCTCGTCCCGCACATATGGACGGCTCTGAACCGCTGTGGGTGCGAGGAAGCTTTCGCCCCACGATGCGCGCAACGCGACAGTGGGAATCGGTTCCCAACGCAGCGCTACTTTCGGCGTGGTCGCCTCAAGACCGAAGTCCTTGAACTGCTCGTGACGTACGGCAGCCTGCAGGGCCAGAGTTTCCAGAATTGGCACTTCCAACTCCATGAACGCTGCGCGCACTTCGGACGCATAGTGTTCGTCTTCGGGCAACGGAGCGCCGACCACAGTGTTGTAGTCGAGTCCCATCGCATCAAAATCGTTGGCGAAGCGATTGTCGTAGAAGTCACGCCACTGATAACCGAATGCCCCCTGCACGGCACCGGCAGGTACTGCAAACAACTCTCCGGTCAACACCGTTTCGAAGATATCCAACTCTTCACGCTGGCTGACGACATTCTTGTTCCTGTCATAGAGCCACTCGGTGATTTCTTTCGAGTTACTGGTTTTGCCTTGAACGAATAAAGGTGAACGCGGGTCAGCAGAGCCGAAGGGGTTCCAGTATTCGTTACCATTCGGTCCGCCCAAACCTGCCAGGCCCAATTGGAGCTTGCCCAGATGCACGGAATAGGAGTCATTCATGGACTTGCTTTCCTGGGTAGCGTAGTAGCTGTAACCAGTCCATGTTTCGGTGATGTCATACTCGGCACTCAGCTTGATGCGGTTAAGCTGGGTATGAGTCTCGAAAGCTCTTGAACCACCTGAGTCTTCAATGTGGCTGGGCCGATGTGTGTAGGAAGCGGCCATAGGACGCCAGTTCCAAGGCACCACATCAAACCCGTAGGGGTTGGCGGGGTGATTGGCGCGCACATACAGCACGTTCTGGTTGTTACCTGCGACGGCCGTGGTGGCAGTGGTCCTGCCGTTGGAAATACGGTAGGAATTGTTCAATGTCGCATTCAGGCGCAACCACTCCGCAGCTTCGTAGCTCACAGAGTTGTAAACGTTGTAGTTCTCTTCCTCTGTGGAATAGGCGAACTGCTGCGTGTAGTCGAACAAACAGTTACCCGTCAGCGCACCGGTAGCGGACTTCTGCGGCACACCGGACGGAGTACTGTACTTGCCTTGACCATGCACTGGTGAACCACCGTTGAATGTGCCGCAAGACGGGTCGATCAGGATACGGTTACTGGCCGCAGTGGACACAACACCGCCATGGCGCTGATACAGCCTGACACCAGCTGGTGCAGGAGTCGTTACGCGACGGAAGGAACCTGGGCTACCGGACGTCGATGATCCGTAGGCCATCTCCCATTCACGCAGTCTTTCATACTGCATCAGTGGCGTCTTTTTCTTGTTCTCAATGGCGCCCACATAGGAGATCCCATTGTCGAAAGTATGGCCCCACATTGCTGAGGCCGTCATCTCTTCCATGCCGTCTTCTTCAGTCGTCTGATAGTAGGTACGGGCTTTGAATCCTTCGAACTCTTTCTGCGGAAGAATGTTGACCACACCCGCTACCGCATCAGAACCGTAGAGAGCGGAGCCGCCGTCCAACACCAGTTCCAGACGGTCGATGGCAATTTCCGGCAGCGCACTGGACACGGCTGGCGACAAGGTGCGCGTGCCATCAAACAGGGTCAGTGTTGAGTTCTCACCCAAGCCGCGCAGGTTGAAGCTGGCCGCAACTGCGTCCTGCGCTCCATCAGAGGTCGCCAGTACGTTGGCCACTACGTCAGTATTCTGGGTATAGGTCAGTTCCCGAATGTAGTTGGACATACTGGGAGCGCCTGATTCAAACAGGTCCACCTGGCTGACGGTATCAACCGGGGAGTTCTGAGCGAAGGCACTGTTCCGGATGTACGAACCAGTAACAACAACTTCCTCTACTTCCGGTTCAGCTGCAGCAGCTGCCGCAGGCGCCTGAGCGTGGGCGATCAGAGGGAGCGTAAGAGAAGCCGCGAGGCAAGAGTGGATCAGGTAACGCAGTTTTCCGCGTGGGGTAATGTGAGGCATATTCATCTCCGTTGTAGTAGCCGGGCAGTGATGGACTTGGGTCGGCTTTTATTATTTGACACATAAATTGCAACAATTTGTCACAACGCACATGCACGCGCAGTTTAGACATCTTTGAGCATTTACATCAAACAGTTTTATTTTCACCAAAAAGTTCAACACCAATCTAAATTTTAACTTTTAAACCTTTCGGGCAAATTCTTGTAAAAAACCCTATTAAAATCGAGTTGATAGGTAACACAAATGGGAACTTATAAGACAGTCCGTCAAACTGGATAGAAATTGGAATGGATTGTATTAAATATTATCGATGGCAGGACGAATCTTAAACAAGACGGATTGATTGCAAATGCGTATGTAAAATTTTGAAAGGAAATGTCTGATGGCACCACCTGAATGCAAGAGGGGCGGAGCAGAAAATCTGCACCGCCCCTCCTTTTCATCACAAACCCGTCAGTACGACGAACAGCATGCTCATCCGCTGACGTTGCGAAGCATCAAGCTCCCGGTGTCCACTCCAGCGACACCCAGAACTGACGTCCCCACGGCGTGGAGAGTCTGGTCTCGGCACCACCGATGATACCCAGACGCTGCGGACGTTTGTCGAACAGGTTGTTGATACCTGTCGCAATCGTGAACTCGCTGTCGAAGTACTGGTCCAACACGAGGGCATAGCGCGCATCAAAGATGTACTCGCCGCGGATCGTTCTCGGCGGGTTGAGCGCGTTGTTACCATCTTCCGGATAGAAGTCCACCACCTGGTCATCAAACTTGATGCTGCTCCAGTAGTTGGCGGAAATCGATGCACTCTGGTTGCCCATGAACCAGTTCACGCGTGCATTGGCCTTCATCTCTGGCAGTGGGGGCACAATGCCCGTTCTGCCGTTCTGCTTGCCTAGCCCTTCTACACGAATACCATCCAGGCCCATGTAGTCATAGGTGTCATAGATGGTGGTCTGCACAGTCGTAGTGAAACTGCCCCAGTTCTCTGTCTCCATCTGGTACTGCGCCTTGATGTCCACGAGATCTATCCACACAGAGCTGATGTTGGCAGCCTGTGCGAACAGTCTTTCGACCGAGCCGTTCGGATAGCGACGGATCTTGTTGCCCGGTTGTGCCGCCTGCAGAGCCAGCCAGGCATCGGCGGCGGCACGGGTCGCAGAACCCGGCACAGCACTGTAGGAGGATCTGGCAATACCGGTTTCAGCCAGGAAACGACTGAACTCGAAACCCACTGTGTCCTGCTGACTCAGTGTACGGATACGATCTTGGTATTCGATCTCCTGATAGTCCACAGACAGGTTCAAGCCTTCCAGAAAGTTACCTGTCGGCTCCCAGGTGAAACCGAAGTTCTTGATAGTCGACGTTTCCGGCGCCAGGTTCGGGTTACCCGACTGACACCACACACCGCCAATCAGTGGAGTATTGGTGAACTCGTCGATACCGCTGAACATGTCGGCACAGCGATCGTCCGCTACGAAAGGTCTGGCCTGCACAGGTGACGGCGCCAGAAAGCTTTCGCCCCACGATGCACGCAACGCCAGCTGTGGCAGAGCTTCCCAGCGCAAGGAGACCTTGGGCGTGGTCGCTTCCAGTCCGAAGTCCTTGAACTGCTCGTGGCGCACAGCAAACTGAGCGTCCAGCCCTTCTATGATGGGCACTTCCAGTTCGGCGAACACAGAGCGGGTCTCTGACATATAGACAGCATCTTGCAGACGCGCACCCAGCACTTGGCTGTTGGCGTAGTCTTCACCCAGGATATCGTAGGGATCCTCGTAAACTTCATTCACCAGATCCCGCCACTGATAGCCGAAGGCCATCTGTGCCGCGCCTGCTGGCAGGTCCATTACTTCTCCTGTCAGTACCGTTTCGAAAACATCCAGGAAGTCGCGGGCGCCAAGCCGGTTGGGATTGGAGAGCATCAACCAGTCAATCATTTCCTGGGGGTTATCCGTCACGCCTTTCACATAACGGGAGGAGTACGGAGACTGCGACCCGAAGGGATTGAACCACTGATTACCATTCGGGCCGCCCATACCAGACATCGCGAGCTGTAGACGACTGGAACTTACGACCATCTCATCATTGGTGCGCTTGGCTTCCTGTGCAGCATAGTAGGTGTAGCCCGTCCAGGTATCGGTGAGGTCGTACTCAGCGCTCAGTTTCAAGCGGTTAAGTGCGTAATCCCCGTCCACCTTTTTGGAAGAGTCAGTGTAATAGGCCGAGGGGATATTGCCCCCGGTGTTTCCATAGACGCGCCAGTTCCAGGGCGTCAGATCGCGCTTCCAGATATTGGCCGGGTGGTTAGCGGGAATCTTCATTACCGCACGGTCGTTACCCCCGTTGGGTGATGTACCAGTAGTCCGTTCGTGGTTGTAGCGATAATGATTGTTCAAGGTCGCGTTCAGGCGCAGCCAGTCGGTGGGTTCAAAGCTGACCGTATTGTAGAGGTTGTAGTTGACCTCATGACGTGAGTAAGCGTGCTGAATACTGTACTCATACGTACAGGCACCGTTGTAGATCGTGCCCGACGGGTTGGTCGTCATGCCCTGGCCGTGCGATGGGAAACCCGCATTGAAGGTTCCGCAATCCGGGTCCAGCAGCACTGCACCGACACTGGTACCACCGTGCGGTTTCAGCAGCTGCACACCGGGAGTGGCACCGCGCAGTTCACGGAAGGAACCGATGGGGCCTGCGTTGGAGGCATTGTTGGAATGCTGCCACTCGCGCGGTCGCTCATACATCATCAGTGGGGTTTGCTTCTGGGCCTCGAAAGCTCCGACATAGTCGATGCCATTGTTGAACGACTTGCCCCACATAAAGGAGCCGGTCATGTTTTCCATAGCACCGTCTTCCGTGCGCTGGTAGTAACTGCGGGCACGGAAGCCTTCGAATTCCTTGATGGGGATGATGTTGACTACCCCCGCCACCGCGTCAGAACCGTATAATGCCGAGCCGCCGTCGAGCACCATCTCCATGCGACCGATCGCGATCTCCGGCAAGCTGGCTGACATCAAGGGGCTCAGGGTACGCGCCCCATCGATCAAGGTCAGCGTGGAGTTCTCTCCCAGACCACGCAGGTTGAAGCTGCTGTTACCGGTCTGGGCTCCGTCGGCCGATCCGAGCACAATGTTCACCACATTGGTATTCTGCGTATAGCTCAGGTCTCGAATGTAGGCGCCCATGCTGGGAGCACCCGATTCGAACAGATCGGTCTGCGAGACCGTGTCGACCGGCGAATTCTGCGCGAAGGCGCTGTTGCGGATATAAGAGCCCGTGACCACAACTTCTTCTACTTCGGCGTCAGCCGCAGGTTGTTGTGCGTAGGCAAGGAGTGGGAGTGCGAACGAAGTAGCGAGGCAGGTGTGAATCAAATAGCGCAGCTTCCCGCGCCGGGAGATGTATTGCATATTAAGCTCCATGTGTCGGCCATGCCCGTAGGCATATATCGGCCTTTATTTTTTTGATTATCAATCACTTATAGGCTTAAAACATGCGTACAGGCACCACAGGAGGTACTGCAACTGGTGTAGCGACAGGCAAAGCAACAGACCTCGAGTACCACGATGAACTGAAACTACCGCGCGACGAAACATAACAGCTCACTACTGGCAGAGCAAAGCATTTTAACCCTGAACATCCTTTTCATTTTGGCGGGTCTTTGTGGTCGCATGACAGAACGCTGGAATCATCAAAACCATCGAGTAAAACCCGCGAATTCGAACCTATTAATCCGGACGTTTTTATGAAGGATAGTGCAATGAAAGCAGTCACCCTCGGCGCCGTGGCGCTGGCCTTTGCAGGATTCGCAGTAGCGGCGTACGAGTACATCGCTGTCCAAGACCTGCGTGCACAGTTGCAGCAAACCCACGCTCAGCGCGAGACTCTACGCGCGCAAGTGGAGGAGCAGATTGCGGCCAACACCGCCTTGCAAAATACGTTCGAGGGACAAATCGCTTCCTTGCAGGACAACCTGCAAAGTGGGTCCCGTCAGCTCGCTCTGCTCTCCGCCTCTCTGCAGGAAGCGCGCGAAATGCTCAACCCCGGCACTGCCATTCCAGCGCCCTCGGACGCAGTCACTCCGCCAGCCTCCCCCTGACCTTCCAGAGAAGCGCACAGAGGTAGACTTCTTCGTGGAATTCTTTACATTAGCCCCCAACTCAGCAGCGCAACAATTGCCCTTGCCGCCCAATTTCTGGAGAAACTTATGCATCACTCCCTGCCAATCGGCAATCGCGCGCAGACCCGCTCCCACAGTGGCCTTAAGCGACCAGGTCTTCTTGCGGCTCTGCTGCTGACCCTCGGGCTGACAGCCTGCGGTCCGCAGAGCAGCAATGCGCCAGCAGACAGCACAACAGAGGTAACAGACGCTGCCCAGGCCACCAATCCTGGCTATCGCCAGATCAACACACCGAATCCAGCCGACGCGCTGGACACTCATATCTTCGAACTCGACAACGGACTGCAGGTCTACCTCACTGAGAACCACGAGGAACCGCGTTTCTACGCCGAAATCGCGGTGAAGGCGGGCAGCAAGCACGACCCGGCTGACGCCACTGGTCTCGCTCACTATCTCGAACATCTCTTGTTCAAGGGCAACCAGTCGCTGGGCACGTTGGACTACGCCGCCGAGAAACCGTATCTGGATCAGATCACTGCCCTCTACGAACGTCACTTCAACGAGACCGACCCCGCCGCCCGTGCCGCGATTTATGCCGAGATCAATCAGGTATCACAACAGGCCGCGCAGTACGCTATCCCCAATGAGATGGACAAGCTCTACAACGGCATGGGCGCCTCCGGGCTGAACGCGCACACCTGGCACGAAGAGACCGTCTACAAAGTCGGCCTGCCTTCCAATCGTCTGCAGCAGTGGGCCACCATCGAATCCAGCCGCTTTATCGATCCGGTCTTCCGCCTCTTCCACACCGAGCTGGAAACCGTTTATGAAGAAAAGAACCAGAGCGACGACAACCGTGACCGCGTCTCCTACTACGCTCTCGGCGAGCTGCTTTACAAGAAGCACCCCTACGGCCAGCAAAGCACTATCGGCGATGCTGAACACCTGAAGAACCCATCGCTCGTTTATATCCAGAATTACTTCGACACCTACTATGTGCCGAACAACATGGCCATCTTCATCAGTGGCGACATCGATATCGATGAAACGATCGCGGTGATCAGCGAACGCTTTGGCCAGTGGGAGCGCAAAGACGTACCGGAAGTCGGCCCGTGGGTGGAAGACCCGATCCAGGGCGCCGAGCGCGTGACAGTCAGCTACCGTGGCGAAGAAGAAGTACAGATCGCTTTCCGGACCGTCAACAATACGCATGCCGACAAAGAAGCCTTGATGCTCGTCGACATGATTCTGGACAACCGTACGGCAGGGCTGATCAACCTCAACCTGAATCAGGCACAGGCGGTGCAAGCCGCCGGTTCATCTCCAGAGTTCCTCAATGACTATGGGTCGCAGCGCTTGTGGGGTGTGCCCAAGCAGGGACAGACTCTTGCCGAGGTCGAACAGTTGTTGCTGGATCAGATCGAACACGTGAAGGCTGGCGAGTTTGAAGAATGGATCATTCCGGCCATCGTCAACGACTTCAAGAAGAGTCAGAAGAGCGCGCTGGAATCCAACACAGCGCGAGTGACCACCATGCGCAGCGCCTTCCAGGCAGAAGAGGACTGGGATCACTACGTCGGCGAGATCGCGCGTCTGGAGCAGATCACCAAGCAGGACATCATCGACGTAGCCAATCGCTACTTCGGTGCCAACTACGTCGCGGTACACCGCATCGACGAACAACACGACATTCCGCTGGTCGAGAAGCCCCAGATCGACCCGGTGGCCATCGATCCGAGCCGTCAGTCACAGTTCGCCGCCAACATCATGGCGATGCCCTACGAAGAGATCGAGCCTACCTACGTGGACCCAAGCGAGGACTATCAGGTCGTCGACTTCGCACCGGGCGTGCAGCTGTATTACTCCCCCAACCCACTCAATGACTTGTTCTCGTTTTCTATCAATGTCGAAGTCGGTACCGAGGAGAACGACCGTCTCGGACTCGCCACTGCCCTGTTAGAGAAATCCGGTGCTGGTACTCTCTCGGCCACCGACCTGCAGAAAGAGTGGTATCGATTGGGCAGCGAATTTGGTGTGGGCGCCGGAGCCAACGAATCCTCCATCGGGATCTCCGGGCTGGACGAACAGTTTGAACCGAGCCTCGATCTGATGCTGTCACTCGTGCGCAACCCGACTTCCGATGACGCCACTCTGGAAGAACTCAAAGCCATCATTCTCAAATCCCGTGAAGACCAGAAGCAGGACCCGGCCGCCATCAGCCAGGCGCTCTATCTTTACAACCGCTATGGCGACGACTCACCGATGCTGCAGTCACTGACTAGCGTACAGATTCAGGCCGCCACGATTGCCGAGCTGCAAACGTTGATCGGCGACCTGCTGCACTATAAGCACACGCTCAGCTATACCGGCTCCTTGCCGCTCGATACCTTGCTCGCCAGCCTGCGTGAGCACTATGTGGTTCCGGCCGAGCTGAAAGACACTCCGCCTTACCGTTTCCGCACTACTCGCGTGGTGAACGAGAACGAGGTCTACGTGGTGGATCAGGAGACCGCTCAGGCGCAGGTGCGCATCGAGTTCCCCGACGGGACTTACGATGAGCAACTGGTGGTTCCCTCTTCACTCTACAACACCTATTTCGGCACCAGCATGTCGAGCGTGGTGTTTCAGGAACTGCGTGAGGCCCGCGCCCTCGCCTATTCCGCGCAGGCACAATACTCGCAAGGCGGACGTCTGAATGCGGAGAACGTCGCGGTTGGCGCCATCGGTTCGCAGAACGACAAGACGGTGGAAGCCGTCGCTGCTTTCCTCGATCTGTTCGACAACATGCCGGTTTCGGCCGAGCGCTTCAACGAGGCGAAGAGTTCTCTGGAGAACCGCTATCGCACCTCCACTGTCGGGTTCCGCCAGGTGATCGGCACCGTGCGCTCGTGGGAACGTCTAGGCCTTCAGGGCAGCGACCCGCGTGCGGCGCGCTTCGCCCAGTTGCAGTCTGCAGAGCTGGACGACATGCTGAACTTCCAGCGCCAGAACATCGCGGGCAAACCCAAGCTGATCTCGGTGGTGGGCGATCTGGACCGCATTGGCGCGGAGGCGCTGAATCAGTTTGGCAAGGTGACTCAATTGCAAGTCGACGACATTTTTGTCGACTGACTTATTGAGAAACCAAGCACTCATGACCTATCACACCACAGCGCCCCTGCTCGTCACAGACTTGAGCAAGAAGTACGGTAACGTCGAGGTGCTCAGGAAGCTGAGCCTTGAAGTGACTGCGGGTGCCGTGCATGGCCTGGTGGGGCTGAACGGCTCAGGCAAAACCACGACGCTGGAGTGCCTGCTGGGCATGCAGTCCTTCGACAGCGGCAGCATTCGCGTGCTGGGGCTGCCACCGGATCAGCTGCATCGCAGCCGGGGTGGCGTGGTCAGCATCTTCGACAATCCGAGCCTGCATCCACAGCTGACCGTGCGCCAGGTGCTTGAACACGCCAGCCTGTTATGCGAAAAGCCGGTGCGGACTCCGGCGCAGGTCGAGGCGCTGCTGGGCATCAGCAAGTACAGCCATTTCAAGATCCGTCACCTCTCGCTGGGTAACCGCCGCCGTGCCTCCATTGCCCAGGCGCTGCTCGGCAGCCCGGCTCTGGTGCTGCTCGATGAACCCTTCAACGGCCTCGATGCCGGGGGTGTCGACGACATGCTGGCCCTGATCAGCACATTGAATCGCGACGAAGGCACCGCCTTCCTGCTCTCCAGTCATCAGCTGCCTTATCTGGAAAAAATCTGCTCGCACCTGTCGATTCTGCACAAGGGCCGCATTGTGGTCAGCGATCACGTCAACCGCCTCTTCAACTCCCGTGTCAGCCGCCTGCTGGTCTCCTGCGACGACGTGGTGCGCGCGTGCGCCATTGTGCAGGACATTCCCGGCGTGCAGATCGAGGACAACAGTGTCGCTGGCCTGCTGACCTTGTTGCTGAAAGACGCCGACCCCGCGTTGATCAATCAGCGGCTGGTGCAGAAAGGCATCTCCGTCCATGAGCTGCGGCGCGAACGCGCCTCGCTGACCTCCTTGTTCCACGAGATCGTGACGCGTGATCCTGTTGATCCTGTGCATGACCTGACACTTGCGGCTCCGGAGACAACTCTGTGAATGGTTTCGTGGCGGCACTGAAGGCGGAAATCTATGTAGCCCTGCGCAGCAACAGCACTCGCCTGCTGGTGCTGCTGCCCTCGTTGATCGTGATTGCCCGCGCCATCGTCGTGCGGCTGACCGAGACCGGCCAGCAGGCACGGGAAGCGCTGCTCGGGCAGGAAGCCGAAGCGGTCGCTGGCAGCAATGCATGGGGCCACTTCGTCGACAGTTTCTCTACCGGACTGACCTTGCTCAGCCTCACCCTCGTCGCCTACGCCGCCTGGACTTTTGCCAGTGATCGCGACAGTGGCGCACTGCGTCATATCCTGATTCGCCGCGCCAGCCGCTCTGCCCTCGTGCTGGCCAAACTGAGCATGGTCTATTTGCTGGCGCTGTGCGCGCTGGGACTGATGTCTGCCAGTATCGGCACCATCACTACGCTGCTCTGGGATTTCGGTCCGGTGGTGGAAGACGGCTACGAATTGATCGGCAGCGCCGAGATCCGCGCGGAGGTGGGGCTCGGTCTATGGCTGGCGCTGTTGCCACTGCCAGCGGCGCTGGCCTTCGGGCTGCTGGTGTCGGTGTGCGCCCAGTCTGCGACTCAAGCCGTCACCACGGCGCTCGGCATTACCGTGGCGCTGGACATCTTCAAGGGCGTGCTCGGCGAGCGGGCCTACTACCTGTATGCGACCTTCCAGCCCTCGCTCATCGACCAGTCCTACCTGCAGGATGTCAGCCGCCTGGTGCGTGGCTACTCCGATGTCATGATCGACAACCGGGTGCTGCAACTGAACGAGTGGGTGCCGCTGCCGCAGATGCTGCTGTTTGTGGTGCTGGCGCTGCTGCTGGTGAGAGGGAAGAAACTATGACACGCATTTCTGAACCCACTGTGGGAGCGGGCCCTGCCCGCGATAGCTTGATTGCTGTAGGAGCTGGCCCTGCCGGCGACGGTTTAGCTCCTGCCAGAGAACTCATCGCTGGCAGGGCCAGCTCCTACAGTCTCGGTGTGCTGCTCGCCACCTGCCTGCTCAACGCCTGTGTCAGCCAGGAACCACGCCAGCTGGTGCCGAGCATCACCCTGTCGCCAGAGATCGTCAGCCTCAGCGAAGGCGAGGCCGTCGGCGCGGGCTTGAACTTCGGTATCACGGCCGCCGTCAACGAGAGCGATTCGCTAAGTAACATCACCGTGCTGCCCGGCATCCGTGTGCGCGCTGTCACCGCGAACGGTGCGGCGGATACAGCCGGAATTCGCGCAGGTGACGTAATCCTCAGCATCGACAGACGTGAGATCAATCACCCCGATCTGCTCGACGCCCTGGCACAGCAGACCGGCAGTGCTGGCGCCTTCGTGTTTCAGGTGCGCCGTAACACCACCGTGTTCGAGACCACCGTCAACGCCAGCGCGAACAGCGACGAGCGCAGCGTGCCCACCGAACTCTACCGGGCCGATCCGATTCTGATCCGCGCCGGTTTCACCACTGAGGTATTCGAGGATGCCGGGGCCGCGCCTGTCTCTGGTGCCCGCATCGTGGAAATATTCCCGGAGAGTCCGCTGCCCGCCGCCGACCTGCGCGAGGGCGACACGATTCTCGCGCTGAATGGCGCGAGTGTGGAGTCCGCGCAGAGCTTCATCACGCGGCTGCACAGCGAGTTCCAGCCGGGTGAGCGCGTGACGTTGAGCCTGCTGCGCAACGCCGGTGGCGAGAACCAATTGCTGGAGCAGGACGTACGTCTGTGGGATCCTGGCTCGCGCGTGAGCCGCATCGCGCTCGGTCCGCTGCTGCAGTATGAATCCAGCCTGGCACCACAACAGACTCGCCTGTCCATCGGCGACCTCTGGTTGTTTTCGCTGTTCGACTATCAGCTCAGCGAAGGTGAGCGAGAGGTACGGCTGCTGAGCATCTTCCGTTTCGCGACCGGCTATGGCGAACTGGTCGAGGAAACTGCGCCATGACGGTCAATCACCTGCGGCCTTTTACAAGTGTGCTTGCCTTGTTGGCGCTCAGCACTTTGTTTGTAAGCAACAGCCTGCAAGCACAGATTAACTTCACTGCCTCAGAAATCGCGCTGGGCGAATGGCCCGACGACATCCTCTACGCAGACATGGATGGCGACGGCCGCCGCGATCTGCTGGTGCCGCAATGGAGCATTGAAGCCGGGCGCGAAGTGCTGGTTTATCTGCAGCAGAGTAATGGCAGCTATCTGTCCGAGCCCTCGCGGCGCATCGAGATCAAGCCCGAGATCATCGCCATCGCGATTGCCGACCTGCGTGCCGAGCCCGGTAACGAGTTACTGCTGTTCGCCAGCACGAGCGTATTCAGCCTCTCCTCTGCCATCGCCAGCTACAGTGGCAATCTCAAGCCCTTGTTCGACTGGGAGCTGGTGGCCTCGGTGCCGGATCGGCGGCGCGTGTTGTTTTTCGAAAACCTGCGCGACATGAACGGCGACGGCCACATCGATCTGCTGTTGCCTGGCCGCGAAGGCTACGGCGTGTTCTTCGGCGGCGCGGATGAGGCCTTCACGCTGCAGCATCACTTCAGCACCATCAACGAAGAACTCGATCCCTCCGAGATTCCGCTTGGTGGGCCCCGTATCGACACCAGTTTTGCGCTCAATGCACGGGAGGGCATCGTGCTGAGTGTACGGGCTCGCACCACTACCACTTTCGAGAACTTCCTCACCGAGTGGAACGACGGAGAGCAGACCAGTCTGCTCGACACCCAGCTCTTCCTGCCGTCGGCAATCGGCGTGACGATGAACAGCGATGCCGCCGACGACATCGTCTACATGAACATCGGCAACGATCTGTACGGGCAGGTCAATATCCTGCGGCAGACTACCGATGGTGGGTTTGCGGCGAAACCCGACTGGCAGGGCTCTATCGACACGCGCGGCAACATTCGCCTGCTCGATCTAAATGGGGACGGCGCCAGCGACCTGTTGCGCAGCATCGACAACGGCAATGATTACGACGTGCATTTTTTTCTCAACCGCGAAGGTGAATTCAACCTGCAGCAGCCTGATCAAGTCATGAAGTTTTCCGGCTACGACGTGAACCTCTCGGTGACCGATCTGCTCAACGACGGCAAGCCGCAATTGAGCGTGAGTTATTACACGATTCCTGTGGTCAACGCGGTGCGCAACGCCAGCATCGTCCGCACCCAGCTGCTCTATGCGAGCGGCAGTGACGGGCAGCTCTTCAACCCCCGCCCGGACTTCAGTCTGGAAGAAAATTTCTCTGCCGATGCGGTGCGCGGTCTGTCCTCACAGATTCATCTGCAAACCGATCTGGATCTGGACGGTCGCCGCGATGCGCTGTATCTGACCAATGAGGGGACGCTGGCCGCCAAAGCCATCGACACGACCTTACGCTTCGCCGACGCGCCGTTCTGGCAGTACGTGCCGACGCGCAGCGTGCTGCGTTTTGCGGTGGAGGACCTGAATGGCGATGGGCGGCCGGATGTGCTGCTGTATCACTCCACGGCTGTGACTGTATTGGTGTCGGCGCAATGATGAGATGCAGATTCGAGGGTCGCCTGCAGGGCAGGCTCCTACTGTCAGTGGGCGTTGTGATGGTTTGTGGGTTGCCATTGATGGGGGCGGTGGCGCAGGACACGGGGGTCGCGTTGCCCGGTTATAGCAGTCAGGCGTTTTCGCTGCCGCCGGACACCGAGCGGCTGTTGCTGGTGGATGCGGACCGGGACGGGCGTAAGGATCTACTGACGATCGCTAAGCAGCGTGTCAGCCTGTACTTCCAGGATGACGAGCAAGGCTTCGACTTCGCACAGCCCGACACGACACTCGAACTGCCGGGGCGCAGCGCCGGATGGGAGCTGAGCGAGAACTATCCTGACGCTCAGGGCCAGCCGACCTTCTCCCTTCTGGCGCTGATCGACGGCCAGCGCGTGACGCAGTGGCCAGTGGTCGCCAGACAATTCGGCACACCCAACGATCTGCTGAGCGGCCTGAGTGGTTTTGCCGGAGGCGGCGTCAATCGCCTGAACTTCT
This sequence comes from Pseudomonadota bacterium, assembly GCA_040384465.1. Taxonomy (GTDB): domain Bacteria; phylum Pseudomonadota; class Gammaproteobacteria; order Pseudomonadales; family Pseudohongiellaceae; genus UBA5078. Next base: position 122,210 of record JAZKJF010000012.1, read on the forward strand.
CCCGCGATATCAACGACGATGGTCTGGACGACCTCATCATTCCGGGTGCGGGCACACTGCTGCTGCACATCCGCAATGCCGATGGCAGTTATCAGCAGCCCTTGAGCGTACTGTCGGACATGCAGATCAATACCAGCCTGTTCGTGCGCCAGGCGCTGGAGCGGGACGTCGGGCAATCGCTGCGCATCCCTCTGATCGAGTTGCGGGACGTCAACAACGACGGCCACCCGGACCTGCTCTCCGCTACCGACGAACGCTTCGACGTCTTTCTGGCCAGCGCTCAGGGCGGCGACTATTTTCCGCAGACACCTACTTACTCGGTGGACCGTTTGGAGATTCGCGAACGCCTCGGCAGTTTCGATATCGATCAACTGGATTTTTCGAACCTGACCGGCATCCTCGCACTCACCCATGAGGAAACTCTGGAAGATGTGGATGGCGACGGCATCGCTGATTTCCTCCTGCGCGAGGGTGGCAAAGTGTCTCTGTTTGGCGGCAACGCCGATGGCATGGACTTCACCCAACCTCGACAAGTACTGCGCTCCGGCGGCAATGTCATCACCACTTTCCTGCAGGACGAGAATGAGGACGGCCTCAAGGATCTGTGGTTGTGGCGCGTGGAAGAGGTGTCTGTTGGCGATCTGTTCCTGTGGCTGGCCATCTCCGGCAGCATCAACGTGGAGGCTTTCGTCTATCACAACGAGGGCCAAAGCTTTGCTCGACGCCCGGCACGCCAGCTCACCGTGGCGCTGAAGTTTCCTTCCGCACTGGGCATGTTGAGTTCGGCCATAGAGTTTCGTGAGCAGGCCGAAGCGTTAGAAGACACCCGCACTATTCCGACGGCCATCGCCAAGGTCAGCGGCGTCGGCAGCAACCAGGATCTACTGGTGCTGCTCGATGAACAGGTGCAGGTGTTCCTGAATAGCATGGAACCAGAGGCGACACCTCCCGAAGAACAATTCCTGGCCTCGCTGGACTACAGCCGTACCCGCAACGACTACGAGATCGACATTCGCCGCATCATCGACGAATTCGAGATCGAGCAGAACAGCGAATTGCGCCTCGTCGAAGGCCGCAGCCCCGATCACACCCTGCCGCTGAGTACGACCATGCGCAATGGCGCCGTCATGACGAGCAGCCTCAATGGCGACGCACTGGCTGACATTTTCGTCTTCCTGGAGAAGGGCCGGGAGGCGATCACCGGAATTCTGTTACTGTCAGAATAACGACAACGGCTTGTCAATGGTTTACCCCCAAAGCCTGCCAACCGGCTATGTCTGACGCCTGGCCGGGCGTACAATCGGGAAGATGTCGTCCATTCCAAGAGAAGTCGTCACGATGTCCCATCGCCGTCATCTGTTCTCTCTGCGTTTCGCTCACGCCCTGCGCGAGAGCTGCGTTACCGAACCCTATTCCGCACAACGCTTTTATCAGGATGCTCTCGCCGGCATCACCGTCGGTATCATCGCCATCCCGCTGGCCATGGCCCTGGCAATTGCGAGCGGCGTGGCACCGCAATACGGTCTTTATACGGCGATCATCGCAGGCTTTTTGATTGCGCTGAGTGGAGGTTCGCGTTATAGCGTATCAGGGCCGACAGCCGCTTTTGTCGTGATCCTCTACCCGATTGCCCAGAACTTCGGCCTCAGTGGTTTGCTGGTGGCGACGATGCTCTCCGGCGTCATTCTGGTGGCGATGGCCCTGCTGCGACTCGGGCGTTTGATTCAGTACATTCCAGAATCGGTGGTGCTGGGTTTCACCGGCGGCATTGCTGTGGTCATTGTCACGTTGCAAATCAAGGACCTGTTCGGCCTGCCAATTGCCGAGATGCCCGAGCACTTCCTCGACAAGATTCGCCTGCTTGCCGCGCATGCCGAAGAGGTGCACTGGCCGAGCGTCGCCGTGGCCGCGCTGACGCTGGCGATCATGATTTTCTGGCCGACACTGAAAACACCGATTCCCGCCCACCTGCCCGCGATCACGCTGGCAAGCATCGCCGCGCTCTTGTTCGCGCAGGCCGACATGCCGGTCGACACTATTGGTTCACGCTTCAGTTATCTGCTGCCCGATGGCAGCAGCGGTCAGGGCATTCCTCCTGTACTGCCACATTTCGAATGGCCGTGGCTGCGTGAAGGAGCGGGAGGAGCTGCACCAGTGTGGAACTGGCAGGTCGTGCAGGAGTTGCTGCCCGCCGCCCTGGCCATCGCCATGCTGGGTGCCATTGAGTCGCTGCTGTGCGCTGTGGTGCTGGATGGCATGAGCGGCCGCAAACACAGCGCCAACAGCGAACTGCTGGGCCAGGGCATCGGCAACATCGTCACGCCCTTCTTCGGAGGCATCACCGCCACTGCTGCGCTGGCCAGATCGGCCGCCAACTATCGGGCCGGAGCAACCTCGCCGGTGGCGGCCATGACTCATGCGGTGATCGTGCTGCTGGGATTGGTGGCACTAACGCGGCTGCTGAGTTATCTGCCGATGTCCGGCATGGGCGCCCTGCTGCTGATGGTCGCCTGGAACATGAGCGAAGCACCGAAAGCACTACACCTGATCAAGACCGCGCCACGCAGCGACATCGCCGTGTTCTTCACCTGTTTCAGCCTGACAGTGCTGTTCGACATGGTGATCGCCATCAGCACAGGGATGGTACTGGCCGCACTGCTGTTCATGAAAGAGATCGCTGATATGACCCGCGTCTCGGACATCAGCGAGAATCGACGTCTGGTGACCGAGCCTGTACCCCCGGGCTGGTGTGTGCTGAAGATCAGCGGCCCTCTGTTCTTCGCCGCCGCCGACCGCATCTTCAGCGAGATCGCCATGGGTTGCGGTCAGCGCCGGGGCATCATCTTGTACTTGGATGGAGTGCCAATTCTGGATGCTGGCGGAGTCTCCGCGCTGGACAAATTAGTGCAGCAATGCGCGAGCGATGGCTCGCAACTGTACCTCACGGACCTGCAGTTTCAACCGCTGAAGACGCTGGCGCGCGCCGGGGTCCAGCCACAACCGGGGGTGCTGGCCTTCTTCCCGACACTGGGGGATGCGCTGGAAACAGCTAACAAGGAATGGGAAGCGGGGGCGGTTTGAATAACAAGAGGCGACCATTGTCAGTCGCCGTCACTGTTTGCACTGTCGCTGCCTTCCGCAAGATCAGCGCTAGCATCGACCTCGGCATCGCTGACGGGCTCAGCGGTGGTCGTCTTCAAACGCCCGGTGCGGCGCAATGATTCCCTCAGCACATACTCGATCTGGCCGTTCAGGGAACGCAGATCATCGTCAGCCCAGCGCTGCATCGCTTCGATGACAGCGGGGCTGATGCGCAAGGGATAGGATTTTTTCATGCTCAATACAACGACCCTGCATTGACGACTGGTTGAGTAGCACGGTCAGAACACAGCACCACCAGCAGGTTGCTGACCATCTGGGCGCGGCGTTCATTGTCCAGCTCGACGACACCCCGGCTGTTCAGTTGCGCCAACGCCATCTCCACCATGCCCACGGCTCCTTCCACCAGCCGCTCCCGTGCGGCGATGATGGCGCCCGCCTGCTGTCTCTGCAGCATAGCGCCGGCAATCTCCGGCGCATAGGCCAGATGGCTGATGCGTGCCTCCAGCACCTCGATGCCCGCCTGATTCAGGCGCTCGGAGAGTTGACCAGCAAGGTCATGGGAAATCTCGTTGGCGTGGCTGCGCAAGGCGATCTGCGGTTTGCTTTCGACGGAATGATCGCCCTGATCATAGGGATAGCTGGTCGCCATCGCCCGCAGCGCCGCTTCGGCTTGAATGTGCACGAAGCTCTCATAGTCGTCGACGTTGTAGACCGCTTCGGCGGAATCCACCACCTTCCACACCACGACGGACGCGATCTCGATGGGGCTGCCTTCCAGCTCGTTGACCTTGAGTTTGCCGGATTCGAAGTTGCGCACCCGCAGTGATACCTTGCGCGCCCTGAAGAAAGGGTTGTTGAAGCGCAAGCCCTGCTCCTTCACCGTGCCAACATATTTGCCGAAGAGACTCAGCACCGCCGCCTGATTCGGCTCCACCATGAAGAAACCCGGCAGGCAGGCCACACAGGCCAGGATCAGCAAGACCGCCAGCAGCACCCCACTGCCATTGTAGGCGCGGGCTGACGCGATTAGCAGCCAGATGCCCAAGAGCACCAGTGCTCCCAAAATCAGTAGCGTCAAAATGCCGGGCAGCGAACCTTTCGATTGTTCTTTCATGAGATGACCTCCTGTGAATGTGCACACAGTAGATATCACTTTGATATCTATTTGCAAGAGGCGGACAAAAGGAGGGGTAAATCAATTGCTATCGAGGGCGGTACGCACCTTGCGGGCCAGCTCGATGCGCTGGAAGGGTTTGTTCAACATCTGACTGTCGGCATCCAGATGGCCATGTTGCACAGCGGCGTTCTCCGTATACCCGGACATATACAAAATCTTGAGGCCCGGACGCAGCTGCCGGGCCTCCTTGGCGAGCTGCGGTCCATTGAGGCCGCCGGGCATGATGACGTCGGTCAGCAGCAGATCAAAATGCTGCTGACTACTCAGTAATTCGAGCCCCGCGCGGCCATCGCCAACCGGCTCCACCGCATAGCCCAGATCCCGCAGCAGCCGCACCGTAAAGTCCCGCACCTGCGGATCGTCCTCCACCAGCAACACACTCTCAACCCCGCGTTGCAGCGTCATCATTTTTTCCGGTGCCTGCTGTGGAATGCCTGATCTCTGGGGCAGATAGATCGTGACCGTCGTGCCTTCTCCCAGCTCGGAGTAGATGTTGATGTGCCCCTTGGACTGTTTTACAAAGCCATAGGCCATGCTCAACCCAAGCCCCGTGCCAGTCCCTGGTCCTTTGGTCGTGAAAAAGGGTTCGAAAACCCGGCGCAGCACATCCGGAGCAATGCCGCAGCCGGTGTCTGAAACGCTCATCATCACGTACAGCCCTGCCGCCACATCGGCATGCTCTGCCGCGTACTCCGCGTCCAGATAACGCAGACCGGTCTCAATCGTCAGACGCCCCCCGCAGGGCATGGCGTCGCGTGCATTCAGGCACAGATTCAGCAGCACAGACTCCAGTTGCACCGGATCTACCAGCGCGAGCGCCTGGCTGCCGTGCATGAACTGGATCTCGATGTCTGCCTTGAGTGTCCGGCGCAACAAGCCCTCGATACTGTTCGCCAGATCAGCGATATCGATGAGTTGGGGCTCCAATGCCTGCCGACGTGCGAAGGCCAGCAGGCGCCGAGTCAGGTCTGCCCCACTCTCTGCCGCTCTCTTGATCATGCTAGCCAGAGACCGCTGGTCCGGTTGCTCGGCCATCAGCTCTTCCAGCAATTCGGCGTTGCCCAGAATGACCGTCAGCAGATTATTGAAATCGTGTGCTACACCACCAGTCAACTGCCCGACAGCCTCCAGGTGTTGGGCACGCCGCAGACCTTCTTCCATCGCCAGTGCGCTGGTGATATCCCGAAAGTACACCGCAAGACCTTCCCCGGACGGGTAAGCATGCACATGAAACGTTTTTCCCAATGGAGCGTACTCAGCGGAAAACTCCTGCGTAGTGTTTTCCTTCACCGCTTTGCGATAGTGAGTTTCAAAAACCTCAGAGCCAGGAAACTCTGCCCAGACCACCCGACCGAGCATGTCACTGCGTTTGACTGCCAGCAGTTCCTCCGCCTTGGCATTCAGGTAAGTGAAGCGCCAGTCGTGATCCATCGTGATAAAAGCGTCCGTGATGCTTTCCAGCGTGTTGACGAGCCGCGTGGCAAGGCGCCGGGCATCCTGCAGCAACAAACGCTGATCATGGACATCAATGGTCGCGCCGTACCACTTGAGAATATCACCCTGCCGATTCCTGATCGGCCGCGCTTGGCTCAGGTACCAGCGGTATGCACCGTCGGAACTGAGCAGACGATATTCCTGCTGATAATCGCTGCCGGTCTGATTGGCCACTCTCCAGGCAGCGGCAACTTTGCTGTGATCTTCAGGGTGGATGGCCGTCATCCAGCGCTCGACTGTGTTCTGCATGGCTTGCGGGGCGATCCCCGTAAATTCCGCCAGCGCCCGGCTGGTGTATTCGGTCACGCCATTGGCATCGGCGGTCCAGACAATCAACGGCATACTGTCAGCGAGCTGAGTGAAGCTGGCCTGGCTTTCGGCCAGCGCCATTGCCTTGGATTTCTCGTCGGTGATGTCGGTGATGTAGCCTTGCAGCAGCGCTATGCCACGCTCTTCAGAGCGCACTGCCTCGCCTTGCTCGCGCACCCATTTAATGGTCTTGTTGCGAGTGATCAGCCGATAAGTGCAGTGGAAAGCACGTCGGGCTCGCACGCCCTCTGCGACTTCTCGACGCACCAGCTCACGATCTTCCGGGTGAATGAGAGAGGCGTAGGAAACACGTTTGTTATCGATGAAATCGTCGGGGGAATAACCAGTGAGTTCTTTGCAGGCATCGCTGACAAACAGCATCGTCCACGCCTCGTCATTGCGACAGCGATAGACCATCCCGGGGATGTGCTTGAGCAGCAATTGCTGATCCAAAGGTAAAGTGCGATCCATACTCATCTGCCTTTTTCTCGTGTGAATTGCATCCTACAGCCTTCGGTGACGAACTGCAGTGCCATGCGGTCACTTTCGGCAATTTCGAGATACATTGAGCGTAACCATCTACAACGCTTGATCAATGGGCACTGGTCTCGCAGAGCACAATCTGCTAAAACCCGCTGCAAATACATCAATAAATTTACTTATACAGACTGGAGGTTAACGTGCAGAGGCTCTTCCTGCGGCTAATCCGGCTGCTCGTGCTGCCACTGGGCAGCATCGCCTGCTCGACCGCTTTTGCTCACGATGTTTCCGCTGTGGCACGCGAACGCATGCAGAACGGTGGCATCACAGATTACATCTGGACCGGCGCCGAGCACATGCTGACCGGCTACGATCATCTGCTGTTCCTGCTCGGCGTGATGTTCTTCCTGACCCGGTTCATCGACATCTTCAAGTTCGTGACGGCTTTTACCGTCGGCCACACGCTCACTCTGGTGATAGCCACTTACGCCGGCATCACGGCAGACCACTATCTGATCGATGCGGTGATCGCCATTACCGTGATGTACAAAGGCTTCGAAAACCTCGACGGCTTCCGGCGCTGGATCGGCACGGCCGCTCCCAGTCTGCTGGTCATGGTTTTCACCTTCGGACTGATTCACGGCTTCGGATTGTCAGCTCGCTTGCAAGACCTGACCATGGCCGACGAGAGCGGGTTGCTGAGTAAAATCCTGTTCTTCAACCTGGGGGTCGAGCTTGGGCAGATTGCGGCGCTGGTGGTGATGGGCGTTGTCATCCGCGCCTGGCGGCAGACGACGGTGTGGGAACCCCTCACCCGAATCGTCAATGGAGCGCTGGTGTTCTGCGGTTTTCTATTGTTGCTCTTTCAACTGCACGGCTATCTGCATGAGAGCGGTCATGTGCACGGGCCGGCGACAACCACGGAAATTACCGCACCGGGTGTCCCTCACAGCCACGATGGAGGTGAACCGCATGTTCACTAAAATACTTTTAGCCCTCTGCCTGACATTCGCGTCGGCTGTCACCATCGCGCAAGACCTGCAGCTCGAACTGCTCGGTGACGGCAACCTCATCATCGGTGTCGTCAGCGGTGCTAATGCAGCACCCGCCGTCAACGTATCCGTGCAGATCGCTCAGAGCTTGCAGCCGCAGATCTCCGTAGCAACGCTGCAAACGGACGTAGCAGGCATTTTCACTTTCACGGGAGAGTACGAGGCCACCTATCGCGTCACAGTGGGCAATACGATTGCCGAGATCACCTTGGGCGAGGCTCCCCCAGCACCTTTCACCTGGCCGCCGATTTACATCACGCTGGGAGCGCTGATGCTGCTGTCGCTGATCCCTGCGCGAATGTTGCGCCGCAAAGAAATAACTCCTGTATGAGCCGACCCTGTCGGCGACAGAGAGTGCTCACCGGGAGTGGTTGTGGGAAATGATCGCCGGCAGGGCCAGCTCCTACAGTCAGTGTGTATTGAAGAAAATCAAGGCTGCCACGCGTAGCTGAACTTGGCGAAAACGGCCCTGTTGCTGGTCTCGATATTGTCCAGGCTGTCATCCTGAAATCCCGCATCCGAATAGCCAAGATAGAACAAGGTTTGTGGCGTCAGTTTGTAGCTGTACAACAACTGCGTCGTCAGCTCCCGACTCAGCTCTTGCACCGGGCGAACGTACAGCGACGCATCTCTGTTGGTGTCCCCGTGCTGCACCACAAAGCGCAGAAAACTGCGCACGCTGAATTGATAGGTCATACGCAAATCCGTCAGGTCTGCTGTAAACAATCGCCCCCCTTTCACATCGAAAGTCTGATGCGTGTGCTCAAGTTCCAATTCCAGATGACGCCCCGCCTGCAGACTGATCCCCGGAGAATAGCGTTTCGATTTTCCCAGCCGCGTGTTGGCAAAATCCACAATGTCTTCGATACGCACCAGCATTTCCAGGCGCAGTGTGCTGGTCGGCCGCACCCCCAGACTTAACTGATTGAACTGCTCATCGAAATACTGGCCATTCCAGTACGTGCTACTACCACCAAAGAGGCCGTTTATTTCAGACTGATACGGGCCACTCATTTCCAGAAAGACTTCGGTCTCTTCCTCCAATTCCAGCCCGGCCTGATCAAAGGTTTGATCCCAATCCCCCGCGATACGAATGCGGTCGAAGAAGCTGCCTGCTTCGAAGCGCCATGTGTGTCCTATACGTAAGGTGCTGCGCGTATAGTCCACACGATTGATGAAGCCCATGTCAGCGCGGAAATCCTTGCCGTAATCCACATATTCCGCCCAGACGTCCCAGCGCCGGTCGTTGTGTCGGTAATCCAGCAGATAGGTTTCATCACTCAGATCATCCGCCTGACCATAACGCGTCTGGATCGCCAGCGGATACTCAGACTGCGAACGCAGCGCCTGCACACTGATCACATCGCTGCCCGTCAACCGCAGACGCCCATCCACGCCCGCCACAGTATTGCTGTAATCGGCGCTGTTGCGGTGCGTGAGAATGGTGCCGATACTGGAGTTGTCCAGCACATCCTGACGATAGCGCAATACGGAGACATCGCTGTCGATGTCGCCCAGTGTCGCCACCCGCGAACTCTCGTTAGTGGGAATCATGAAACTGGTAGAAGTATCGTTGGCCTGCATCAGACCATAAGAGTGCCGACCACTTTTGCCTGTAAGCTTCATGCCGTAATCGGGGTCCGCAATATTGCGCGTGTGCACCAGATTGAGATTGCTGTTGAAATAATCAGCGCCGTCCAGGAAGAACGTGCGGCGTTCGGGAAAGAACAGTGAGAAGGTGTTGTTGATGTCAAGCTGCGCGGCATCCGCTTCCACCTGCGAGAAATCCGGATTCAGCGTGGCATTGAGCACCATGTCCTGATTGATACCCCAGCGCACGTCGACACCCGCATCAGCATCCGCGTCCGTGCTGCTCCAGGAATCGACTGCAGGGTTGGGGCGTGATTGCACACCGGTCGTGGTCAGGGTCGGAATAATCTCCAGGTTTCTGCCTGGCTGTGTGCCTGCAAATCCAGTGGCCTTCGCGAACTGGCAGACAGAACACGAAATATTGCGGTCCTGTACCACGTCCGAGAAACGGTAGCTCCTGTCGCGCGGATAATTACGAACAAACTTTACGCCCCAGATTTTCTCCTGTGCTCCGCTCTCGAAGCGCAGTTGCTTGAAGGGGATTGCCATCTCGGTCATGTAGCCCGTGTCGGTAATGCGCCCGGCACTGTCCCACAAGGCATTCCATGACTCGTCCTGACTGCCACTGAGGTCGTCCGTCGTGGAGTCGGCCTGTACACCGAGAGGGCTGACAGTAAACTCGAAGGAACGGCTCTCGTCATTGAAGGTATCCAGTGCCACCCCTACTGTGTCGGTGCCGCGTATTTCATCGCGATCACGATAAAAAGCGCGTATTTGCGAAGGATCAGGGTCCTGGGCGATAAAGGCGATGTACAGATTGATACCATCCTCCATGATGTAAGCGGTGGTCTGCACGCTCGCTGGAATATTTTCTGACGGCGAGGTCTCGATATCCAATTGCACTTGTGTCGCTTGCGCCCATTCGCCTTGACTTATCTCACCGTCAATTACTGGTGCTGCATTGACACGAGGAATGTCGTAGTCGGTGGTTTGTGCCACAACGAGCGGACTCGAAAGCAAGGTCAGGGCAAGAAACGACATCGGGAACAAGGTGCGGTGCATACGAGGGTAACGCTTGTCAGGAGTGCTCATTTATTATTGGTTTTCCATCTTTTGTGGGAAGGGCAATGCTAGCTGATTTGACCCTGCGATGGCCATCAGGCCACGCATTTGAAAATTTTTAATTTTTTGTTTGACCCTCTCGTAAGGTCACCCTCTAAGCTGCTGTTCATCACTGGCAGGCATTCGTTGCAAGAGAACTTCTCATGTCCACACAAGCTCACTACAACATCGGCGAACTGGCACGGCTGGCTGGTGTCAGCATCAGGACTCTGCGTCATTACGACGACATCGGTCTGCTCACACCGTCCAGTCGGGCTGACAACAGTTATCGCGTGTACACCGAAGCAGACTGTCAGCGGCTGTTCGACATCCTCTTTTACCGCGCGCTGGGTTTTGCGCTGTCCGAAATCACGCAGTTGCTGCAACTGTCAGTGACCGACCGCTGTGCAAAGCTATTGCAGCAGCGCGGGCAGTTGGACATTCATCTCGAACGTCTGCAACGCATGCGCGCTCATCTCAATCAATTGATAACAGACCAGGAGCATCAAGCAATGAACACCTCTCAGTTTGCCGCTTTCGCTAATTTCGACCCGGACCAGTACGAAGAGGAAGTCCAGCAACGCTGGGGCGACACCGATGCCTATAAAGAATCCGCAAGGCGGACCAAGCGCTATACGCCAGAAGACTGGCAGCGTTACCGGCAAGAGGCAGAGATCTTGAATCAGGCCATGGCAGCACTGATGGATCGAGGCATCAAAGCCCAGAGTCTCGAAGCGTTGGAGGTAGTAGAGAAAATGCGCTTGCTGATCGATACATGGTTCTACCCCTGCCCACGTGGGATGCACACGAATCTCGGCGAGATGTATGTGCAAGACGAACGTTATGCAGCTTATTTTGAAAAGGTTCGTCCAGGCATGGCGAAGTTTGTGCGGGATGCAATCATGGCCAATCGGTAGTGGGCAATCGGCAGCGCGGATTCGTCTCGCGCTGCCGCCGTCAAAGGATTAGGATAGGCACGCTCCTCCTAAACAAGACGCTCCCAATACGAACTCTGGAGACAACATGAGAACAAGAAGATTTGCACTAGCATTCGGCATCACCGTTCTAAGCACCGCTGCCTCATTCGTCCACGCCGGTCCTCCTGCCGAGATCGAAGCCCTGAGCTGGATGACTGGCAACTGGGCCGGTGCTCTGGGCCAGAACCAATTGGAAGAAAACTGGATTGCCGTGGAAGGCAGCTCCATCGCCGCCATGGTTCGCATGACAGGCAGCGATGCGACCAGCATGTTCGAAATGATCACGATTGAAGAAGAAGCGGGCTCGCTGGTATTGCACATTCAGCAATTCAATCCGGGTTTTGTGCCACGCACACCGGCCGCGCAAAAGATGGAACTGTCGGAAATCGGTGAAAACAGCGTGAATTTCGTGGCCGTCGGTGAAGGCGGCATGAAGTCTCTGGGGTACAGCAATCCCAGCCCCGAGACGTTCATCATTCACGTCGTCAACGCGGCTGGCAACAAGACCGACATCAACCTGAGTGCGCGGTCCATCTGGAAAGAGTGAGCAAGCAACTCAGCAGCGCTGCATCCCCGGCCTGATGAGATAGAACGCAGAGTCGCGCACGACCCCATTGATTTCATGCGTGTTCTCGTGGGAAAACACAGCTCCAATTTTTTCAACCGCTTTTCGTGAGCGCCAGTTGGTTCTGCCGATGTGGAACCAGACGACGTCGGCGCTGCGAAAAGCGTGTTCCAGCATCAAGCATTTCAACTCTCGGTTACTGCCGTCTCCCCAATGACTACGCGCCAGAAAAGTGAAGCCGATGGCAATCTCCCGTTGCATCGAATTCCAATCGTAGTAGCGAGAAGAGCCGATAATTTTTCCTGTGGACTTGTCGATGACGACGAAGGCACTACCAGACACCAGCGCACCCTGGAAAAACTCTTTCTCGAACACTGGACGCTGATAGCGCAATGGCGATGGATGTTGTTCCCAAATCAGTGGATCGGACGCTGCGGCATACAGCGCATCGAAATCGTCTGCCCGCAAGGGACGTACAAGAAGATTCTCTCCTTCCAACAGGGGCTGAAATTCGATCGATGGTTGACCTGGATTCTCCTGCATCACGCAAATCTACTCTTCAGACATCGGTTTAATTGCACGAACACACAGAAAGCATGGCTGTTGCGAAAGCTCTGCGTGATGACGCGGGCCGCACCCGGCATCCAGCACGCGCTTGCCACGCACATCCGGCAACAGCGACAAAGTGGCCGGACGCTCATAGTAGGCATTGTGGGGTTTGGCATCCATAGCAGCCGCAGTTTACGGCGCCACCGGCACATTGAATCGCACCTCAAGGTAAGTCACGGAGCCTTCCACAGCAGTGTACTGATGCGGCGTGCCTTCAGGCACCAGAATGGCATCGCCTTTGGTGACGTGCTGTGCCACGCCGCCTTCAATCGTGCCCGGCGCTCCCTCGGCAGAACGCACCACAATGCCGCCAGTGACGAGTGTCCCCGCACCCTCGGTGATGAAATGCAGCTCGGTGCCGGGCCGATGCACGATGGCACCGGCTGGTTCAGTACGAGTAATCAGATTGATGCGGTAGTGGTCCGTCGTGGTGATCGTTGAGACCCCCATACCCGGTCGCTCCTGCAACGCTTTTTGCAGGGCCGTCGCGATGTCGGTGCCATTCACGTACAGCGCGGGAGCGGCGGGAGTTTGAGCACTGCCTGCGGCGCTCAGAGCAAGCATGAAGAATCCAGCGAGAACAGGTTTCAAAAGTGGTTTGAACATAATTGGGAGTCTCCGGGCACTGAGGCCTTCTTATTGTTGAACTTATTGTTGAACTTATTGTTGAAATCATTGTAGTTGAGGTCATTCAAGGGGCAGCTTGTGCCGCGTTCATGCTAGCGCAACGGCTGCAAGCCCTCCGGATCAGGCCGGAAGATCAGGTAGCGGATATCGGAATCGAGACTGCTCCACCAGTGCGGCACATTCGGTGGAATGATCACGACATCGCCCGCGCCGATCTTGCGGCTGACGCCACCCGCAATGGCGCTGCCCCGGTAGTTGGGACGCTGGGTGTTGGGACTGTTGCCGCTGCTGACTTCATCGGTGATCGTGCCACCGGTGACCAGCGTCGCAGAACCTTCCAGCATGTAGTAAATCTCGGTCACGCTGGTGTCATGACGGATCGCATCGCCGGGCAGCGACTGGGGGCGGAACACGCCGTACACGCCCGCCTTGCCATTGCCAACGGTGACAACGCGGATGGGGCGATCACTGATGGCATCCTTCGGCAGTGCGTCGATGAAGGCCTTGATCTCGGCAGCCGTGACATCGATGGCGGGTAACGTGGATTGCGCCATTGCCTGAGCGGCAAGCAGTAGACCGGCCGAGAATACGAGGGCTTTGTACATAAGATCTCCTGGTGACTTTTTTATTGATTTCAGGTTGATTGCGAGCATGCCGCAGTGCTTCTGGAGTGGCAAGCTCAGGTGACTCTCACAGGCGGCATGTCGACGCATCCGGCACCGCACTCTTCACCGTGCTCTTCACCTATCGTACCCCCATCAACCGACTCCGCATGAACACCAGAAACACCAGCGCCTGCACCACGCCGCACACCATGAACACCATGCGGGCCCCGGCAACATCGGCGAGCACGCCAGCCCCCAGCAAGGCCAGTGGCACACCAATCTTGAAGATGGCGCCGGTCATGCCACTGACTCTGCCGATCAGCGGCGCCGGTGTCGTCTCGTGGCGATAGGCCCAGATACAGATATTCTGCATCGTCGTCATGAAGCCGAAGGCAAACATCGCCACACCCACTGACCAGGCCGAGCTGTGAAATCCCGTCAGTGAATAGGTCAGCCCAAGAATGATCAGACTCAGCGCCAGAGCGCCGCCGATCCCGATGACCCGGCGGATTCGCTCGGTCAGCAGGCTACCCAGCAGCCCGCCGATGCCCGCGCAGGACATGATGATCCCGACCTGCGCGGTGCTCCAGTGCAGCTCATCTTTCACGAAGAAGATCACCATCAATTCGTAAACGATACTGGTCGCATTGAAGAACACCACGAACAAGGTCATCGCCCACAGGTTGCGATTCTGTCGCAGCGCCAGCCAGCCGGCGCGCAGCTCTTCCGCAAAGCTGCTGCGCTCTACCCGACGCGCTGATTCCTGCAACTGCAGACGCGTCAGCGCCAGCAATCCGAGGAAATACATCACTGCAGTGATGAGCAAGCCGAGATACAAGCTGGACAAAAACAGAATGGCCCCGGAGATCGCGGGCCCCATCACCTGCATCAGCGTCTGAATGAAGGTGAACTTGGCATTGGCCGACGTCATCAGAGCGGTCGGCAACGCCCACTTCACACTCGCGATACGGGCATTGACATAGCCATAGTTGAGCAGCATCAGGAAGAAGCCAGCTACATAGAACACCATGACATTGTGCTCTTCCGGCACGGGAGTCGCAGCCCAGAAATACAGCGAGAACAACGCCATGGTTTGCAAACTGATGACTGTCAGCATCCAGCGCTTTTTATCGGCACGATCCACGAATACGCCGACCACCATGCCGAACAAAAAGATCGGCAAAAACTGCAAGGCACGCATAGTACCCATGGCCACCGACGACTGGGTCAATTCATAAATAATGAGCGGCAGTGCCAACTCATAGACACGGCTGCCGAAGCTGAGCAGAAATCCGGTGGAAAGCAGGATCATGAAGTTCCTGTTCTGCCAGATGCTGCCCCTGAAAGGATTGCTTACCTGCATGGATTGGAATGACATCCTTGGGATCGACTTCCTGAGATTAATAGGGCTGACGGTTTGGCTTGGCCAGCCACGCGTCAAAGGGAGCTCCTGCATCTGGCAGCTGCAATTGCTGCAGTCGCCCGGCAGGCAATGCCACAGGCGTCGTTTGACCGAAGAGTTGCAATGCGAAAGCGGTATCATCGAACCCGGCTCTCACCGCCTCTGCATGCGGAGCAGCATAGACAATGCGGGTGACGTGCGCCCACAGCGACGCCGCCAGACACATCGGGCAAGGCTCGCAGCTGCTGTACAGCACACAATCCTGCAGATGCGGATCACCAAGCAACGCTGCCGCCTTGCGGATTGCACCGACCTCCGCATGGGCCGTCGGATCGCTGTGCAAAGTCACGCAATTGCTCGCCATCGCGAGCACCTGCCCCTCCCGCACGATCATGGCCGCAAAGGGGCCACCGCCGCCTGCCACAGAAGCCACTGCGTGATCGATGCATTGCTGCAAGAGTTCCCGGTCGCGAGCTGAGCTGTTGTTGTCCATGACATGCCTGAACCTGAAGAAGATGTGGCATCTTACCCGCTTCCCCCGGTGCCGGGAAACCTGCACACAACACGTCTGCCCCTTCCCGCAGTGCTGCCGGTTGCGCCGCTGCGTTATACTGCCCGCCGCCCGGTATTCACACAGCGAACAGGCCATCATGACTCCCGCAATCAATCTGGCCAAAAAGGCCAGCATTTCCTATCAGATCCATGAATATACGCACGACCCTGCCCATGCCTCCTACGGCCTCGAAGCCGCAGAAAAAATGGCGGTAGCCCCCGCGCGGGTCTTCAAGACTCTGGTAGTTCTGCTGGACACTAAAGAGCTGGTGGTCGGTGTCGTACCCGTAGCGGTGACACTCAACATGAAACAGATCGCTCGCGCGGCAGGCGCCAGGAAAGCAGGCATGGCGCCGGCTGCCGATGTCCAGCGCAGCTCTGGGTATGTACTCGGTGGTGTCAGTCCGCTGGGTCAGAAAAAACGGCTGCGCACATTTATCGATAGTTCTGCACAGCAGTTCTCTACCATGTTTGTAAGCGCCGGGCGTCGAGGTCTCGAAATCGAACTCACCCCCGGTGATCTGGGGAGACTGACAAGTGGCACCTTTGCCGATCTTGCGGATAATGAGTCACAATGAAGGCACTGTAGACTGAACGGCCTACAATTTGTTACAACACTGGCACGCTTGTTCCGTTACAATCCTGCGGGCTGTCACTGCAACGGATTGCTTGATACAGCACTGCGTAAAACATAGATGAATCCATCCATAATTATTACATTCGGAACATGAGACTCCCGTCCACTGTTCTCGACCAATGATCTGGCGTGATACTGAGCGTCGGGCTGAATTTGAAAAGGGCCGCACGATGACATTGCTGAAACCGCAACATAGACCGCAAAAAAGACCGCAACACCTGCACACCCTCTCCGCACTGCTACTGGTCATGAGCCTTTCAGGTAACACCAGCGCACAAGAACCCACCGCCAATGATTCCACAGTTGTCTATCCGGCAGCCTATTTCACGGAATATGCCCCGATCACTGCCAAAGACATGCTGGACAGAATTCCTGGCATCGGCAGCGCGACAGGCGGTGGTGGACCCGGCGGCGGTGGTGGTGGCGGACGTAATCCCGGCGGTGGCGGACGTGGTCTGGGCGGCGGTGGCGGCGATCAAATCCTGGTCAACGGCAAACGTTCGGCAGGCAAGAACAATGAAACCAGCGGCATGCTCGACCGCATCAATGCCAGTCAGGTAGAACGCATAGAAATCATACGTGGCACCTCCGGTGAACTGGATGTGCGCGGCAGCAGTCAGGTCATCAACGTCGTGCTGTTGGAAGAACTTTCCAGCACCAGTATTTCCTGGGAGGCCAACGTCGACCGTTACGCAGATCACGAAACACAGCCCGGCGGTTCGGTGGCTGTCAGCGGTCAGACTGGTGCGCTGAACTATCTGTTCAGCGCGCAGGCCGAGCCGCGCTACGATCATTACATCAGCAAAGAAAACAGCATTCTGGGCAACTTCACGCCGAATGACATCGTGCGCGAAGACCGCATTCGCGAGCAGACGGCGTACCAGTACTCCACCAACCTGAGCTATGACATCAGCAGCAACAGCAGTGTGCGTCTGAACGGGCTGTATGGTCAGAATGACAACCCGACGGAAGTCGACCGCGTCACCACCAACCTCAAGGTCACGCCCAATACCCTCTCTTACGAGTACGAAGATATTCCGGGTGAGCGCAATAACTGGGAGATCGGTGGCGACTATGAATTCCAGTCGAGCGGCGGCGACCGTTTCAAAGCGCTGTTCATCACCAACGAGACCGATGAAGGCAGTGTCCGTGAACGCTACAAAGTGGCCAATGACCTCTCCAAAACCAAGAACCTGTTTCTGGACAGCAGCAGCGTCAGCCAGGAGCGCATCGTGCGCAGCTCCTACACCACCAGCCTGACTGACGGTCAGGACATCGAAATGGGCGTCGAGCGCGCTCAGACTATCCTCGATTCCAAACTGCGCCTGGGCCTCTCCGGCACTGGCACTCCATCGGCAGCCTACGGCGGCCTGGTGCCACAAGTGGTGTCCAACGCCAACTCCCGTGTGGAAGAAATGCGTTACGAGCCCTTCGCCGTGCACAACTGGCAGATCAATCCACGCATGTCTCTGGAAAGCACACTGGTGTGGGAGACTTCCGAGATCACGCAGACCGGCGATGTCTACAACCAGCGCAGCTTCGAATTCTGGAAGCCCAAGGTTGACTATCGTTTCGACGTCACCAGTACGTTCCAGCTGCGTGCCATGGCCGAGTTCGCGTCACGTCAGCTGAGCTTTGCAGACTTCGTGGCCGCTACCGACAGCCAGGACAACGACGCCAACACGCAGGCCGGTAACTCCAACCTGGAACCGGAAACCTTCATCAACGCCGATCTGGATGCCGAGTACCGGCTGCCCGACGACATCGGCGTGGTCAGTGCCAAGATCAATTTCATGCGTCACTACGACAAGATCGAGCGCATTGACGTCACCGTCAACGAAGCGAATCTGCAAGCTGCCAACGGCAACATCGGCACGGGTGACATGTGGCAGTTCTCGGTCAACTCCAGCATCCGCATGAAGATGATCAACATGCCCAACCTGCTGGTCACTGCGAACTTCCAGGTGCGTGATTCCGAGATCGAAGACCCGTTCCTCGGTATCGACCGTCGTTTCACCAACTACGAGCGCGGCCGTCTGGATCTGGGTTTCCGTCACGACGTGCCCCAGTTCAACATGAACTATGGTCTGAGCTGGAATAATCGCTTCGATGGCAACATCAAGCGCTACGACATCGACGACATCGAGCTGACCTCGGGCGACCCCATGGTGATGGCCTTTGTGGAATTCGTCGCCTTCAACGGCACCACGTTCCGCTTCGATGCCCGCAATGCCACCGACAACCTGCAGTGCCGTGAGCGCCAGCGCTTCACCGGCAGAATCAGCGCAGGCATTCTGGAAGAAATCGAAGATCAGTGCGGCGGCTCTGGCCGTGTCATGTCGCTGAAGATCAACGGTTCGTTCTGATCGCTCCCTGACTGTGGGAGCATGCCTGCACGCGATTTTGTTGCGATGAACAAAATCGCGTACAGGCATGCTCCCACAGGGTGGTTAGGTCAGCAGCGGATAGAGCGACCCAAGCAACAGCACCGCCATCCCTCGATTGAAATGCACCAGCCTCCGCCCCTGCTGCAACCAAGACTTCAACGCCACTCCGCCGACATTCCACGCACTGATCAGCGGCAATCCCAGCACCAGAAACAGCACACCGATCGTCATGGTACTGATCATGAACTGCGCCGGATTTGCAAAAGTCGCCAACGCCGTAATGGTCATCATCCACGCCTTCGGGTTGATCCACTGAAACAGCGCCGCCTGCCAGAACGTCAATGGCTGTACGTTTTCCCGCTTTGCCAGCCCGGCCGGGCTGGAGCGCAGCAGCTGCAATGCCATGCTCAGCAAAAACAGACTGCCCGCGACCCGCAGCACCGTTACCACCAGAGGATAGGTGTCAAACAATTGTCCCAAGCCCAGTGCGATGGCCAGCAGCAAAATCTGGCAACCCACGGAAATACCAAGAATGTGCGGCACTGAGCGCCAAAAGCCGAAGTTGGCACCGGCGCTCATCAGCATCAGATTATTGGGCCCCGGCGTGGCCACCATGGCAATGATGAAGCCGATCAAGGGCAGAAGTTGTTCAGGCTGCATAGGATTCTCTATAGAACAGTGGATACCAGACAGGGCTTGTCTGATGCTCATCTTAGGCAGAGAATCTGTACCGATACAGAGTTAGAAAATCGCAATTGCACCGGTACAGATGCAGATTCAGTCGATCTGTACCGTGTTTTTGCAACACGTCTGTATCGCTGCGTGAAGGCTCAACGACAGTATCCTGAGACCCGGCAGCAACCAACCCTGACGAGGCCCCTCACCGTGATCTATCAACAATTGGCAGACAGGCTTCAATCCCTGATTCGGGACCAGATTTATCCGGTCGGCAGCGCTCTGCCCGGCGTGCGTCGCCTCAGTGAACAACATGGCGTCAGTGTCTCCACGGCGGTCAATGCCTGCCAGGAACTGGAGCGTCGCGGCATGCTGGAAGCCCGCCCCCGCTCCGGTTATTTCGTGCGCCAACCGCCTGTGTTACGCGACCCACCGCGGCTGAGTGTCGTCAGTCGCACGCCTCGGCCCGTCTCCGGGCAGGAGCGGGCGCTGCGGATGGTGCAGGCAGTCAATGATCCGGCCATCGTCAATCTTGGAGCGGCGGTTCCTACGGCGGACTTATTGCCCACAGCTGCTCTGGAAAGATCGTTCCGCAGCGTCCTGCGCGAACACCGGCGCCGCTGCGTGGGCTATGAGTTCCCGCCGGGCACACCCGAACTGCGCACACAGATCGCGCGACGATTGGCGAGCCTGCACTGTGACGTCAGCCCCGAACAGGTGCTGATCACCAACAGTTGTCAGGAAGCGATCACCATCGCCCTGAAGCTGATCACCAAGCCGGGCGACACCGTGGCGCTGGAGTCGCCGACCTACTACGGTTTGCTGCAGGTGATCGAAGCGCTGGGGTTGAAAGCCTTGGAGATTCCCACCGACCCCGTACACGGGATCTCGCTGGAGGCGCTGACACTGGCCTTGGAACGGTGGCCAGTGGCCGCGTGCGTGCTGGTCGCCAACTTCTCGAATCCACTCGGCGTGTGCCTGTCTGACGAGCGCAAGCAGGCGCTGCTCAAGCTGCTGGCCTTGCATCGTGTGCCAGTGGTGGAGGATGACATTTATGGCGACCTGCCACTGTCCGGCCCGCGTCCACGCCCCCTCAAGAGCTGGGACAAGCACGGCCTCGTGTATTACTGCTCGTCGTCGTCCAAAACGCTTTCCGCTGGTCTGCGGGTGGGCTGGCTGGTGCCGGGTCAGCAGCAACAGCGGGCGGAGTATCTGCAATTCATCAACACCGTCGCGGTATCGACGCCCTCGCAGCTGGCGCTGGCGCATTACCTGCAGCATGGCCACTATGACCGCTACCTGCGTCAGCTCTGCAGTGAACTCGCGCTGGCGGTGGCGCGCATGACAGACCGGGTGACGCAACTGTTCCCCGCTCAGACCCGCGTCAGTCGCCCTGCCGGAGGGTTTGTGCTGTGGGTGGAATTGCCCGAACCCATCGATACGAGTGTTTTGGCGGAGCAAGCGCTCGCCGCCGGAATAAGTTTCGCGCCAGGAGCCATGTTCTCGGCCAGTGGCAAATATTCACATTGTCTGCGGCTGAACTGCGCGGTGCATTGGGATGCGCGGGCAGAACGGGCGCTGTTGACGCTCTCGCGACTGCTCTGAATTCTCAAACGCAAGGCAAAAAAAAGGTGCCAGAGCGACGCTCTGACACCTTTCTTTTCAAACAAAGAGCTTCAAACAAAGAGCTTCAAGCAAACGGCTCAGGATCAAGCCGTTGCTTCATACCAACCAATCAAGCACCTGGCTGCCAGTCCAGAGAGACCCACAGCTGGCGGCCCCATGGTGTAGACAGACGTGATGCAAAACCACCGATGATCGGCAGACGCTGCGGTCTGATATCGAACAGGTTGGCCACACCAGCACTCAGGGTGATCTCGCTGTCGAAATAATCAGTAAACGTGTAAGCGTACTGCGCGTTGGTGATGGTCTCGGAGTCAATCAGACGGTTCTCGTAAGTCAACCAACCATCGCCGTAACGGTCGATGGGACGGTCGTCAAACTTGACGTGGTGTCTGTAGTTGGCAGAGAGGCTCGCACTGTGCTGACCCATGTACCAGCCCAGACGCACGCTGCCTTTGACTTTCGGCAACGGAGGCACAATACCGGTCTGGGCATTCTGCTGTCCGAGTGCATCAATCGTCACACCGGTGTTGTCCACGTACTCGTAGTTCTTGTAGTAAGAAGCTTCGACAGTAGTAGTGAACGTACCCCAGTTGTCAGTATCGATTGTGTAACGAGCCTTCGCATCCACCAGGTCGATGAACACAGACGCGATGTTCTGCGCTTGTCTGAAGATCGTGTCCACTGACATGTCGGCTGGATCACGCAGCACGGAGTTGCCTGACTGACCTGCGATGGAGCGCAGGTAAGCTTCGCCCGCAGCGCGATCTGTCGGGTTGGCAGCGCTGTAAGTCGCTGCTGTACGGCCAGTCAACTGCAGGAAGTTGCGGAACTGGTCATACACAGTGTCGGTATCGTCCAAGGTACGGATACGGTCGATGTACTCCACGCTCTGGTAGTCCATGCTCAGGCTGAGGTTATCAATGCCTTCGTAGGTGAAACCAAAGTTCTTGATGGTGGAAGTCTCTGGCGCCAGACCTGGGTTACCGGCCTGACAAGTAGAGGAACCGATCAAAGAAGCATTGAAGAACGGATCGTTACCGGAGAAGGCTTCACCGCACAGCTCGTTCGGGATGAACGGACGGGCTTGTTCAGGCGTTGGTGCCAAGAAGCTTTCGCCCCATGATGCACGCAGTGCCAGACCTTCCATCGCTTCCCAACGCAGGGCGATCTTCGGCGTAGTGGATTCCATGCCGAAATCGGTGAACTGCTCGTGACGTACTGCGCCTTGTGCAGTCAGAGACTCCAGGATAGGCACTTCGAGTTCCAGGAACACCGCACGTACGGCGCTGAAGTACTCGGCGTCTTTACGCACTGGCGTCGTGATGTCGACGTTGTAGTTCGTTCTGGTAGCAGACAGCGGGTTCGCAAAATCTTCTACGATCGTGTCGCGCCACTGGTAACCAGTTGCCATCTGCACAGTACCGGCTGGCAGGTCGAACAGCTCACCAGTAATGGTGACCTCGGCGATGTCCAGGTAGTCACGGTCAGACGTGAAGTTGAACGGTTCCCACATCCAGTCCATGATCGCCTGGCTGTTGTCGGTCTTGCCCTGGACGTACAAGGGTGAACGCGGATCAGCAGAACCGAAGGGGTTGAAGTACAGGTTGCCGTTCGGGCCACCTTTGCCCATCAGAGCCTGTTGCAGCTTGATCAGGTTCAGGTTGTTACGATAGTTGCGGGTCCACGCCTTACGCTCTTGACGAGAGTAGTAGGCATAGCCTGACCAGGTTTCGGTCATGTCGAAACGGGCGCCGAGTTTCATACGATCAGAGCTGGTGTCGTTGCCACCTTTGGTCTCACCGAAGTTGCTGATCCACTCTGGAGAAGTTCCCAGACCGGAGTAAGGACGCCACAGGTACGGCACCACGTCGAAGCCGAAGGTGTTCGCTGGGTGGCTTGCTGGAATGTACAGCACGGTACGGTTGTTCGGGTTCAACGCTGTCACAACACCCTCAGTACTTTCGTCGAGGAGGTAGTTCCAGTTGCCAGTCGCTTCGAGTTGCAGCCAGTCGGTCGCTTCCCAAGTAAGGTTCTGGTACAGGTTGTACTCGGTCATGCCACGGGCATAGGGGTAAGTCGTGGTGTAGTTGTACCAGCAGGTGGCGTTGGCGCCCGTGCCGGTAATGATACCGCTGGGGATGCTGCCACGTTCGGTACGATCTTCCAGGCCTTGGTTAAACTTGCCGCAGCTTGGGTCTGGCAGGTTGCCGCCAGTCAGGCGGCCGCCGTGCTGTGCGCCCAGCTTGGGCACTGCACCAGTGATGCGACGATAGGTCCCTGGGTTGCCTGAGCCGGATGAACCGTCAGACATTTCCCACTCTCTTGGACGCTCATACATGCCCAGACGGCTACGCTTACGGGCATCGAATGCACCCACGTAGTTCACGCCGTTGTCAAAGCTTTTGCCCCACAGAATGGACATGTTGCCTTCTTCAAAACCACCTTCTTCAGGTGTCTGGTAGTAGGCACGAACACGAACACCGTCGAATTCCTTGATTGGTACGATGTTGACCACACCGGCTACCGCATCAGAACCGTACAGTGCTGAACCGCCGTCCAGTACGATTTCCATACGCGCTACTGCGATGTCCGGCAGCATGGCAGTGATGGAGGTGTCGATGCTGCGCACGCCATCCATCAGGGACAGGGTGCTGTTCTCGCCCAGACCACGCAGGTTGAACGTGGTGCCCACGCCGCTCTGGGCGCCGGCAGAGTCAGACAGTACGTTTTGTACTGTGTTGGTGTTTTGCGTGAAGCTCAGATCACGGATGTAGTTCGCCATGCTTGGCGCACCGGACTGATAAAGATCTTCCTGGCTGACTGTGGCAACCGGGGAGTTCTGGGCAAAGGCGCTGTTACGGATGTAGGAGCCGGTAACAACCACTTCTTCGACTTCATCATCTGACGGTGCAGGGGTCTGCGCCATCAGGGCTGCTGGCGTGCACAATGATAGTGCAATACCAACCCGGATCATGTTGCGTAGATAGTTTTTACGATTGACTGTTTGTGGGTACAGCATTTTGTTCCTCCAATGACACTCTTACTTTTTTGTAATTTTCTGGATCATGTAGAACTGCTAAGGCATCTGTGCCCGGCATGATGTCCACAAAGTGATTTCACAACATGATTTCACTGACTGTGGTATGCAGAGACGCGGCACCTTTCTAACGGATACTGATGATGCGGTCCTTTTGTATCCTTTACTGCGGATGAATCCATTCGGAAAACTGCTGATTTACAGGTAGTTTCTCAGAAGCGACTGCAGCGGGAAGTTACTTCCCGAATACCCTGGAAAAATGTGATACGCGTGACTTTTGTTTGGCGGGGATATGGAACGTGACAATCTGTGACATGTGGCAATCCTTCTACTTCTTATTGTGGACTTTGCCCAATTCTGCCCAACATGACCTCCACGGTCAACAAAAAAGGTGTCTTTTCTAACACAATTCAAAGAAAGTGACCCGCCCGCAAGGAGCAACCTGATGAATGTGACGCGATCATCTGCACAATTTTCTTTACAATCAATGTCGACGCAAATCGTGCAAGCGCTCGATAAGTTCCAGCGTGTCGATCTCGTGTTCACGACTCAGCGTGTCCACGTAAACAATCTCACTGGTGTTGGGGCCACAGGCGTGCCAGCGGCGAATGAAGCGGGCATTGTTAGTGCCCGCAAACACGGTGAAAGTTCGCACTCCGAGTGCTGCACCGATATGCTGGCACGCAGAATCGTAACCGATAAATTCGTCACTGCAGGCAATAAGCGCAGCGATCTGTCCTACATCACAATGAATTCCGAACAAGCGCTCGAACGAAAATTTTTCAGTAGTGCCAGGTGCCAGTTTTTGATCGATTGTATCAAGGTCCGCAAACGTCAATGTGTGCGTCGCGATACCTGCGACTGTGGCTGCTGTCAGAATCGTTTGACTGCGACCAAGCTCTTCAGCGCCGAAGCCCATGTCCAGCAGCACCACGGTGTCTGGCTCCTGCAATAGACTCAACACCATCTGCACCTCGAAATCACCAGGGACACGTTTGCGCATGTTGCCACCTACGCCAAGATTGAGCGTGATGATTCGCCGAGGACCAACGCTATTAAGCCGCTCACGCAGGCGCTTGGCGCTGGACAATTCCTCACTGTCGATCCACACATGGGGATAACAGGAAGGCTCTTGCTCCTGAACATTCGTTGGTACATTTCCCAGAAGATTGTCCAGCCAGCTGTTGGCCAGCACCGAGATGGCGCCCTTGATCGGATAGCCTTGCTTGCCACGGCTGTTGAAGAAACGGTAGTTGCGATCCGGCACCAGGGGCAAGACTCCCAGCTGGGTGAGACGTGAATCGGGGTCAAGTACCAGATAATCGTTGCTGCCCAGCCCTGCCAGCTCCTCACGCACATCGGCGACCAGATACAGCCAGGTGTTGAAGCGCTCAATGAGGCCCCCGTGCCGTGCGTAATTCAGCTCGCGAATGCGGATGCGGCCTCCGGCTGCTGTGACTGTCTCAGCAGCCGCCATGATCTGCCTCAGCTTGCCGTTGCCGAGCACAACCACCTCGGCAGACGGAAAGGCCTGGAGTACCCGCTGACAGATCACACTGGTTACTGCCACATCGGCACCAATCGTCACACGCGAGAGGATCAGCACCTTGCGTGGCTGCAACTCCAGCGGCAGTGGCTGGTCAGGGCTCAGACGCATGGATTCGATACGCTGATAAAGCTGCTCATCCGAGTGCAAATGAAATGCATTGAGCTGCTCATGCAAGGCTTTGCCATCCGGCAAGGCGCGCAGATAGCCGGTGACCTGGCAGATCAGACGGTTATAGGTCTCGGTCTGCAGTTCCTCGAAATCGTCACAAAGCCGCTCTACCACCACGCCGAATAAAGTCTTCGCCGCAATCTGATTCAGAGCGGGATTGGCAAAACAGGTCGCCATCTCGCACAACAGCTCGATATAACGCTCGTTGTACTCATCGCTGTAGAAATAGCGATCAACAAAGATCGACGCGACGCGCTGGGCGAGTGACTTGAGCGCTTCCGCATCCGGGCTGAGCTTGAGCACCTCCCACAGTTCCTGATAGTAGGCAGGTCTCATATTGGCATCCTCTCTTTTGAGCTAAGCAGTGGTGAGCGAAGCAGTGCCTGTGCTTCGTGCATGACACTCACAGGGGTAATGTCACGCATGCAGGCATGGTGCCCGAGCGGACAGGTTTTCTTGTGGCAAGGCACGCAGGGCAGGTCGCGCTGCAGCACCCGGGTGTGTTCAAGATTGGCGGCCGTGTACAGCGCATTGGTCGGCCCCATCAACACGATGTTCGGTACATCGAAGGCCACGGCATAGTGGCGCGGCCCGGTGTCATTGGTAATCAGCAGGTTGCAGCGCTTGATCAGGGGTTTCAGCTCGGCTAGGTCGACTCGCTCCCCGCCGGTGTTGATGATGGAGGCACGGCTGGCATCGACAATTTTCTGTGCGATAGCCTCCTCACCAGGACCGACCAGCAGCAGCACTTTGCAAGCGAACGCATCCTGCAACAGCTCCGCGAGTTGCGCGAAATACTCCGCAGGCCAGCACTTGGAAGAACCGAAGCTGGCACCGGGATTCAAACCAATGACCATGTCCTCGTCGGCAATACCCCAGCGCCGCAGCCGCGCCAGTCCTTGCTCGTTATGCTCATCAGACAGATACAAGCGACTGCGCGGCGCTGTCGGCAGGGTCAGCCCCATGTAGCGGCACAGCTCCAGATAGTAGTCCTGCATCGGCAGTGGTCTATATTTGCCGCCCTCGCGCTGGGGCAGCGGACCACCGGCCAGGAAGAAGCGACGCAGATTACGGCGATAGCCATAAATGTCCGGCACACCGGCGAACTTGAAGCTGAGGAAGGAGTGGGTGGTATTGGTCAACAGCAGGCCGACCTCGGGGCGCAGTGGCTGCAGATCAGCCCGCAGCTCGCGCAAGCCTTTGAGGTTCTTGTCCTGACAGGGAACGATGTGATCGAACCAGGGGGCGTCCTGCAGAATGCCGCGTGCATAAGGCCGCACGCAGGCGGTGATGACAGCATCCGGAAAATTGGCGCGCAGACACTCGAACACGGGGGTAGCCATGACGATGTCGCCAACCCAGTTGGGGCAGCGCACCACCAGACTCTTCACCGACTGCAGGGCTGGAAGCATGGGTTGACTCGCGACCTGCCGCTTCTCAGCTCTGATCCAGAGTGTAAGCCACGGCTTCTTTCTTCGTACCGGCCGCCATCTGCTCACGCTCCTGCTTGATGTAGTCGGAACGCACGCCCATGACGTTGGAGTAACGGATCGTGTAGTGAATCAGATCACGAGCCATCAATTCCTCGGAGAGATCACGATCATAGGCGACCAGATCATCGCGCTCGCGCATCCAGGTCTCTTTATCCATCGCCTCCACTTTCTCCACCAGAT
Source organism: Pseudomonadota bacterium (assembly GCA_040384465.1). Classification (GTDB taxonomy): domain Bacteria; phylum Pseudomonadota; class Gammaproteobacteria; order Pseudomonadales; family Pseudohongiellaceae; genus UBA5078. The sequence goes on from JAZKJF010000012.1 coordinate 149,604, forward strand.
TGCGGTAGATGGGCGCACATTCCCAGTCGGTCTCGGCGTTGACGTACCAGTTGCAGAGCTTGGCGAGCTTGTCCAGATACAGGTCATGCTCCTCGCCAAAATTCAGGCAGGAACCGTCGAAGTAATTGCCCTGCCCGGCCAGCTTGCTCTCGTCGATCAAAGGCTTGGCGATCTCGTAACCCGCCGTGCCCTTGAAGGGAAAGAACAACGCCCAGCGGAAGCGTCCCATCTTGACCTTGGCGCACAGGCGAATGGTTTCCATGATTTCCTCACGCCCCTCATAGGGCAGCCCCATCATGATGAACGCGGAACTGTGCAGATCGTAAGCATGGGCGGCGGCGAAAGAACGTTCAATCTGTTCGTTTTTCATGTAGCGCTTGAGCACATCGCGACGCACGCGCGGCGAGCCACTTTCCAGACCGAATTTGACAATGATGCAACCGGCATCTTTGAGCGCCTTGGCCGCCACTTCTTCGAAACAATTCACATGGCCGTTGACCACGAAGGGAATGCCGACCTTGTGCTTCTTGTAGGCCTCGCAGAATTCAATGACGTACTGGGTGTTCAACGTGAAGAGGTCGTCGTCGAAGATGAAGGTGTTGATCTCGGGGTTCTCCCGCACCAGCTTCTTGAGGTCTTCCATCATCACGTCGATGGGGAAATGGCGCAGGAAATCTTTCACGTTCTTCGCGGCACCGTCTTCCACGTACTGATCGACAATCTCGATATTGAAGCAATAAGTGCATTTGTAGGGACAACCGCGCGAGGTCAGGATGCCCATCCAGCCGCGTGTCTCTTTCATCACCGCCTTCATGTCGAAGACGTTGTAATCCAACGGTGGCAGTTTGGCCAGATCGGGGAACGGCGCCACTTTGTTGACCACCGGCACATCGCCCATCCAGGACCGGAAGTTGGACAGGTGGTGGGGGCGGTCGCCCTTCTCAAGCGCGTCCATCAATTCTTTCAAGGCCCAATCTGCCTCGCCCACGCAGGTGTAATCAAACAGGCGGGACTTGTGGACTTCCTCAGGCACCATGGTGACATGCACGCCACCAATGACCTGCACCATCTCTGGCATCGCTGCACGAATCGCCTTGCACTTCTCCACCACCCAGTCGTACTGCTGGGACATCACAGAGAAGCCCACCAGCCCCGGTTTGGTCTCACGAATATAGGCGATCAGTTCGTCATTGCTGGGCACGGGTTTGTACTTCTCGGAAACATGCATCAGGTCCATCACATGGCCGTTGGCATGCAGCACACCGGCAAGCGAAGCAATGCCGTGATTGGTCCCGAGAGGAGCGTCGATTTGCGGATAAATCATCAGCATTTTCATTTTTCTGATCGTCCGAATGTCGTGAGTGGCTATGAAGAAAGCAGGCGTTTGTTTAGCGTATAAGCGTTGGCCGTCGTCTGAAAGAAGTGGAGTAAAAGCAGGCGAAGCATAGTTTCTCCGGCTACCGTTGTCTACGTTCGCGGCGCAGCGGAAACCTGCTGCCAATCCCCGCCATCCACCAGAGAATCCTGAAGGATTGCAAAGGCTTCGGGTAGCAGCGCAATCTCCCGGGCGCGGGAGTACATCAGATAGACCGGATAGCTGAACTCCGGCGCCGATTGTACGCGTTCCAGAAGTCCGCTCTCCAGATGCGCCTGCACCACCCGGGTCCGGAAATAACCACTGCCGCCCTGCTGCAACAGGTATTGCAGAGCCAGCGGCCCAAGATCGACCGTCACCTCCGCGCGCGCCAGCTCCGGCAACGCAGTGTCATGCTGCTGGCGAAAGACTTCTCCCCAGTCGATATAAATGTAGGGTGCGTCTTTGTTCGGGGAGCGCACCATCACCAGCTTTTCCTCCAGCAGTTGCTCCACCTGCATACCGGGCGAGTATTCCGGTTGGTGCACCAGCACAGCATCCAGCAGCCCCTGCTCCACCTTCTTGTACAAGGAACGTGGCTCACCCACCTCCACGCGCACCGCCAGCGTGGGTTTGCGGGTTCGCAGTTGCAGCAACCAGCCCAGCAGCAGCGGATTCCACAGGCTGATCTCCCCGCCCAAGCGCAGCATGCTGTCGACGCGCTCCGGCAACGGCAATTCGCGGCGGGCGCTTTCCCATATCTGCACCAGCTGACTGGCATGAGTGGAAAAACGTTCCCCGTTGTCGGTCAGACTGGCACCGTTACGGTTACGCACGAACAGGCGGCACCCGAGCAACGCTTCCAGATTCTGCATCCTGGCCGTCACCGTGGTCTGGGTCACATGCAGCCGTTCTGCGGCTGCGACGAAGCTGCCCGTGCGAACAATCTCCAGAAAAGTACGCGCCAGTTCAATATCCATGCTGTCTCTCAATGCCGCTCAAATCGATTTTATATCAATAAAATTGATACAAAGCTGCATTGAATTTCATTTTTTCAATTGAAAATGCGGCTATATACTCGCCCTACCCTTCAGAAACTCGGTAGCAGGAGTACTTTTCACGATGACCGCACAACTGACGAGAGTCACATCCAAACGTTTATGGGCTGTCTTGCCCTCACCATGCCACAGCGAAGACATCGCCCGTGCGCTGCGCCAGCATCTCGGACAGCAGCGGGCCGCCAATAGTGACAGCCAAGGGGTGGTTGTCCCCTTGGCCGAGAAGCTGCGTCGACATGTGGATATGAGGATATGAGATTAGGGAAGAATCTCTTCCAGCGCCCGGCCCTGAGCGCCACTCGGCGTGGCAATCTGCAGCATTGTCGCCAGCGTCGGCGCAATGTCGTGGACCGCCGCGTCGCGGTGATAGCGGCCGGGCCTGACCAAGGCCTCCGGCCCCCAGAAAATCACCGGAACATGGCTGTCATAGGAATACGGTGAGCCGTGGGTTGTCCCGGTGGCACGATTGATCCAGTTGGGTTCATGTACCACCACAATGTCGCCGGAGTGCTGGCGGTTGAAACCGTTGCGGACACGCTGGTCGATGCGATCCCCGCCACTGTGACTGCTCTCCAGTTCGGTGCGGGTGTAGACCCGCGCCACATGCGGCTGCTGGCGCAGTGTCGCCGCCGCCACGCGCTCCATATCGCCGAGACTGATGTGTTTGCCGGGGACAGGATCACGATGCAGATAGATACTCATCTCACCCGTGCCTTCGATGTAGTCCCCTTCGCCAAAGGCTGCAGAGAGCGCTGCCTGCACGGCAGCCCGTTCGTCGGCAAATTCATAACGTCCACCCGGCAACTGTCGGGCGGCATTGTCCTCTGGTGCCAGAGAGACCCCGTGATCGGCCGTCAATACCACCAGCACCTTGCCGCGTCCGGCCTGCTCTTCAGCCGCTGCCAGCAGTTCGCCAATGCGTTTATCCACCGACAGAATCATCTCACGCATCTGCGGTGTCTCGGTGCCGGTGGCATGGCCGAGATAATCAGTCGCGGAAAAACTCACTGCCAGCAGGTCGGTCTGCTGGTCTGTGCCCAGATTTTCCTCCTGCATCACCTGCAGGGCGAACTCCAGCACCAGCTCATCGGCGAAGGGCGTGGCATCGAGACGGGTAAAGAAACTCGCGCTGGCCTCTGTCGGTAACTGCCGCCCCGACCATTCAGCGCCGAGATAGCGTTCCGCTGGCTTGGACGCATTATAGGTCTGCACCCAATCCGGCAGCGCCGGGAAATACCAGGAACTGGAGACAATAGTGCCGGTATCTCCAAACCAGAATGCGCCATCGGCAGCGCGCCCGGCAGGCAGAATGGCACTGCGATCCTTCAAGGACACGCCATACACCTTGCCGCCTTTGCCGGAGATCTTCAGTTCATCACCCACAGTGGAGACGGCAAGACGATGCGGCGACGCACCTCCGCCGTCACCGAGCGGCGTAACATTGTCATCGGTAATACTCTGGATCATGCGGCCCTCAATACGGCCGTAATAGGCATTCCCGGCGATGCCGCTGACCGAGGGTGTCGCGCCAGTCAGGAAAGTGGAATGGCCCACCGCTGTCACTGTCGGCGCCGCCTCGTAGTTGGCATTCGTGAACACAGCCCCCTCGTCCAGCAGGCGTTTGAGGCCCCCCGTAAACTCGTGCTCGAAGCGCGCGAGATAGTCATAACGCATCTGATCCACGACGATGGCCAGAACCAAAGCAGGACGTTCGGGCTGGTCGCTCTGAAGAGCTGAGGCAGGCGTTGCCGACTGAGAAGACGGCAATGTCTGCATGCAGCCAGTCACTGCGGCGCACAGCACGACTGTGCCAATACGGAAGGGGCGTCGGATCATGAATGGGCTCTCCAAAGGGGATGAGAGCCGCATGCTATTCGAATCCCTCTGGACGCACAAAGGCACTCGGCTGACAATTCAATCTAGCCACCTGCGAAGTTGGCAGATAAACTATTTTCGTCATACTCCCCCTTTCAAAAAAAATTATAAGGATAAAAAATGAAAAAACCCAATTTGACACTCCTTGCAGTAATGCTTACCTCAGCCCTGACGGCTGACACTGTGTTCGCCCAAGGTGGTTCGCAAAGCCAGGCCGGTGGCCTGCCAGCGCTCGCCAAAGAAGTGGCTGATTTGCGCGCCCTGGTCAACAGCCTGCAGGCACAGATCAATGCCGGTAACGATGATCCCTACGTCGGGAACTATGCCGTTACACTGACAGAAACCTCGATCTTTGCGTGCGGGGCCAATACCTTCCCTGTGCAAGGCCCCCAGTTCAACCTCTTTGCTTATCTGCAAGGGCAGGCGATTTCTTCCATCAGCACGCGCTCGGCCACCATCGACGCCGTGTCGGACGGCACGGTGCTCAGTATCGCCGATCACGAGCTCTTCACCCACGAACTAAGACTGCGTGGCAGCTACGAGTATGATTTCCGCGTGGAAGAAGGCTTTGATGTGGACATCGCTGCCGACGGGTCATTGAGCATCCAATTCGAAGCCGATGCGACATTGAACGGCCAGTTTTCTGACGATGGCAGCGTCTTCAGCATGACGGTCCAAGGCATCTTTGACGACGGTAGCAATCCTAATTGCACGGATGCCTTTACTGTCACTGCGACAGGCGTGCGCAAGTAAAGTCCTCCTGTTGTTGACCCCGCAGTAGCATCGGTGATGCCGGCAAGCGAGCCAACGCGACCTTGCTGGCATCCGGATCGATGTCAGTCCCACCTGCTCAATACCCCTTGCGCACAATCCCGTTGCTTTGCCCATCCACCGTGCCATCACGCAGCCATTGCAGCGAGGCATCGAAGAGCAGCGGTGCGTTGATCTCCCACATGGCGTTGTGGGAGGAGCAGCCCAGATCGAGCAGCACTTTCTCGCTGGCACCGAGATCCTCGTACATTTCGTTGACGCGGGCGGGCGGCACCTGCACGTCGTGAATGCCGGCTACCAGCAACATCGGAGTTTTGGTGGCCGCAACGACTTCACGGGTCCAGCCCCAGACCGAGGTGTTCGGCGCACGGCGCACACCAGTGCTCCAGGTGGCACCGACAACATCGGAGGCGAGCATGTCCTGCCACACGGCGGCTCTGACACGCGGCTCGACCTGATTGCTGCAGGCGATCTGACGATTCCAGCCATTGTCGAAGTCAAGCTGCGATTGCTTGGTGAATGCTGCTCCTGGTACGGGTATTGATTCGGGTGGCGTCGCAGAGCGGCTGCGGTTGTAGGCGGGAGCCAGGATCACCAGACGTTCAACTTTATCGGGATGCAGCGCTGCATAACCAGCGGCACGCGGCCCCCCAAGGGACCAGGCCACCAGATGCACGGTATCGACACCGCGCAACTCCCTCAGGTAATCGACCACGACGTCAATGTCGTGCCATTCCGATTCAATCGTCGTCGCGGCAAAAGGGTAACTCGGGGCACAAGGCGCTGACAGCATGTCGGGAATGAAATCCTGTTGCGCCGCTTCGGAGAGATTGCACAAATCATTCAGCGCATGGGGCCGGGTCGAGCGACCATAGCCAGTGAGGTCCATGGCGAAAGTGTCGTACCCCGCTTGCGCCAGATAGGCCATCCAGCTGTAACCTTCGACCGGCACATCAAAAGCTACCTCGGACGGCGTGCCCACGCCATGGATGAACAGCACGACCTTGCCAGCGAGATCAGCACTGCGCAGCGCGGTGCCCGGCAGAGTGCGCTCACGCACGTAGAGGCGCGCCATCTCGCCCTTCATCGACGGAGCTGTGGAGACGACCTGCACATAGTGATCGACGCGCAACACTTCTTGCGCTGATGATTGTGCGAAAGACGACTGCGAAAAGAGCGGGGATGAGATCCAAAAAGCCAGCAGCACGACGACTTTCAAACGGGGCAAGCGGAGATGTCTTGTCATTTTATTACTCCGACACGGGTGGTTGTTCTGGAACGTTGTTGTGAAATTTGCTCACCGCATTGCCTGCAGAAGACGCGCGATCTGCTCGGCGGTGTTGGCAAGATTCTGCGCCGCACCCGCCAGTGCCTCCGCACGCGAAAGCGGCCCCGGCGCGATGCTGAATGCGGCGGTCAGACCTTGTTCGTGCAATGGCTGCAATGAACCACTGACCACACCCGCCAGCGCGATCACCGGCACGCCATGTTGCTTCGCCAGCGCACAGACGCCCGCAGGCACTTTGCCACCGGCACTCTGGGCATCGAGACTGCCCTCGCCGGTGATGACGAGGTCCACGTCCCGCAACTGTTGTTCCAGCCCGACGGTGCGCATCACCAGCGCCACGCCGGAGACGATCTGGACTCCGGGCATGCCTGCCCCGAGCAGGCCAAAGAGAGTCCCGCCAATGCCTCCCGCCGCACCGCTGCCGGGGGCACTGTCCACGTCATAACCCTGCGCCCTGGCGCAGGCCGCGTAATGCTGCAGCCCTTGCTCCAGTGCCATGACCTGCACGGCAGAGGCACCCTTCTGCGGCGAAAAGACTGCGGCCGCGCCACACGGCCCGAGCAGCGCATTGGTCACATCCGTCGCCACCAGCACTTCGACACCCGCGAGTCGTGCGAGCACTGGCGCGATGTCGATATGAGCGAGATCGATCAGCGCGCCGCCACCAGGCGGAAGCGCCTGACCTAAGGCATCCGTGAAGCGTGCGCCCAGCGCCTGCAGCAGCCCCACTCCCGCGTCGGTTGTCGCACTGCCGCCCAGCCCGATGATCAGGCGTCGGGGCCGGTGCTGCAGCGCTGCGAGAATCAGCTCGCCAGTGCCAAAGCTGCCGGCACGCAAGGCATCGCGCTGCTCCGGGGCAACGAGGTGCAGGCCACTGCCTTCAGCGACCTCTACAACAGCGGTGCTGCCAGCATCGATCAGTCCGTAGCGTGCAGTGACGGGAGCCCCCAGTGGGCCGGTCACCGTGCATGGGTGCAGCGTCCCCCCGGTGGCATTGACCAGTGCCACAGTCGTGCCCTCACCACCATCGGCGAGTGGCATCTCCACCAGCACATCCTGCGGTGCCCCACGGTGCCAACCTTCGGCAATCGCCCGCGCTGCGGCCGCTGCGCTCAGGCACTCCTTGAAAGAATCTGGCGCGATCAGCACTTTCACAAGATCAACCTCACAAAACCACCAGTGCGACAAGCTGCACCGCGATGATTGTGACGATACCCATGGCCAGCGTTGCGGCGGTGTGTGCGCGATACGCGGTCGCGACGTCCATCCGGCTGAACTGGGCCACGACCCAGAAGTAACTGTCATTGGCGTGAGAGACCGTCATCGCACCTGCGGCGACGGCCATCACCGTGAGCGCCCGTCCCATGTCACTGTCGAGCCCGATCTGCGGCAGTAATGGCGCCACCAGCGCCGACGCTGTCACCATCGCGACTGTAGAGGAACCCTGTGCTGTTTTCAGCGCAGCCGCGACCAGAAACGGCATCAGCATCCCGACCCCGAGAGAGGACAGGCTGCTACCGAGAAACTCGCCCAGCGGTGTCGCAGCAAGCACAGCGCCAAAGGCACCACCCGCACCAGTCACCAGCAGAATCGGGGCGGCGATGACCAGCCCTTGTCCAACGTAATCGCTGAAGCGCGCCACTTTGCCTTCGCCGCGTAACAGCAGCACCGCGCAGCCCAGTCCCACCAGCAACGCGTTCAGCGGTTTGCCCAGAAAATTCAGCGCCTCATAGAGCGCACCCTGCCCCAGTGGCGCGCCGGGATAGTTCACCACCGAACCGAGACAGATCAGCAGAATCGGCACCAGAATGGGAGCAAAAGCGGCGCCTGTTCCCGGCAGATCGCGCGGCAACTTGGACGTTTCCTCCAAGCCCTCCACGTCATCCGCCACTTCCAGCTCTGCACTCGGCAAATGAGCGCTGACCCGCGCCCAGGCCAGCCCCGTCAGTGCGGCAATCAGGGCAAAGCCGAGCCCCAGGAGAATCACCAGCCCCAGATTGTCGCCCAGCCCGAGGTTGCCCGCCGCCGCAATCGGCCCCGGCGTAGGTGGCACGAGCGTGTGCGTGGCGAACAGACCGGTCGAGAGAGCAACGGTCATAGCGACCGGCGACGCCTTGAGCGTGCGCGTCACGGAGCGTTTGAGGCTGTTGAGAATGACAAACCCGGAGTCGCAGAACACCGGAATGGCCACCAGAAAACCGACGCTCGACATGGTCAGCGTCGGGAAGCGCTGCCCGAACACGCGAATGATGGACTGGGCCATGGTGATGGCCGCACCACTGCGCTCCAGAATCACCCCGATCACGGTGCCCAGTACGATCACGAGCCCGATGTTGCCCATGATGCTGCCGAACCCGCCACGAATGGTCGTCTCGATGTCGCGCAGGGGTAAACCATAGGCGAAAGCAGCGACGAAAGCAGCGAGCAGGAGGGTGATGAAGGGATTGAGTTTGAGTTTCGCCGTTGCGAATACGATCAGCACTATCAGAACGAACAGCACAAATACCAGATACATGGCCGATTTCCTGGCGTGACATCGGCGGCGCTAACGGTGGCCGGAAGTGTCAGCGTTGATTATTGTTATAAGTCGGGAGGACGCCGGGAGTATAAGCGGCCACCTTCAGGGAAAGCCACTGCGAAGGAACAGGCGGCAATCTCAGGGCCTGATTGGAAAGGATCGTCGGCCTCCATCGCTCTGGCTGGACTAGACAGAATTGGAGAGCAATATTGCAGTAAAAAAAATGCCCGTATCTCGCGATACGGGCATTACGGATGCAGCTCAGAAAACTAAGAGGCTTTGTGCCGACTTAGTTGTGATAAGCCGATTCACCGTGTTCGGAGAGGTCGAGACCAGTGGCCTCGACTTCAGGCGATACACGCAGACCGATGGTGTACTTGAGCACTGCCAGGATGATTGAACTCACTACCGCGCTCCAGATCACTGCGACCAGTACTGCCTTCACCTGAATCAGGATTTGACCAGAATCGTAGCCGAACGTCGGACCGACCCAGCCGTCGATCACGTAGCCTGCACCACCCAGCGCAGGGTTAACGAATACACCGGTGAGGATTGCGCCGACGATGCCGCCGACTGCGTGGATGCCGAATGCATCCAACGCATCATCGTAACCCAGCATGTTCTTGATATAAGCCACTGCAAAGAAGCACACGGTGCTTGCTACCAAACCAATCACCAGAGCGCCCCCGATGCCCACAAAGCCGCACGCAGGGGTGATTGCAACGAGTCCTGCAACGGCACCGGACAGGATACCCAGCAAGCTGGGACGGCCTCTCAGTATCCACTCAGCTGCCATCCAGGTGACAGCTCCTACTGCTGTTGCAAACAGCGTGTTGCCGAATGCCAGTACTGCGTAACCGTTGGCTTCGAGGTTGGAGCCAGCGTTGAAGCCGAACCAGCCGAACCACAGCAGGGAAGCGCCGAGCATGGTCATGGTGAGACTGTGCGGTGGCATTGCGACTTTACCGTAGCCAGTACGTTTACCCAGGAATATGGCAGCGACCAAGCCTGCGATACCAGCGTTAATGTGCACCACCGTGCCGCCTGCGAAGTCCAGTGCACCCATCTGCCACAGATAACCGGCGGTTGCATTGAGTTCAGCTACGACGTCCGGGCTCGTGTAGGCGTCCGGACCAGGCCACCACCAAACCATGTGCGCCATGGGGATATACGAGAACGTGAACCACAGCACCGAGAAGATCAAGACTGCGGAGAACTTCATGCGCTCAGCGTAGCCACCGGCGATCAGCCCTACTGTGATTGCGGCGAACGTGAGCTGGAAGAAGGCAAACAGCATCTCGGGAATGACGACGCCTTTGCTGAAAGTGGCGGTAGGTACGAAGAAGCCGTTAGCATCGAAAACAACTCCACTTAACATCGTCTTGCTTAAGCCACCAAAGATCGAGCTGCCGTTACTGAAAGCCAGACTGTAACCGTAAACCACCCACAGTACCGCGATAATGCAGAAGATGGAGAATATCTGCATCATGGTCGAGAGCATGTTCTTGGCCCGCGCCATGCCACCGTAAAAGAGCGCAAGACCCGGAATGGACATCAATAGTACGAAAGCCGTGGATACCAGCATCCAGGCGATATCGCCATTGTTGTACACCGGCGCGTCCTGCGCCATTGCGAGTTGCGGGAGAGCGGTAGTTGTTGCCGCTAGCCCCCACCAAGCAATGCGTTTTGCTTTGCCTGCCATAGTGGCTGGAATTCGAGAAACGTTAGTCATTGGAAATCTCCTGGACCTGTAAGGTTAGATGGCATCGTCGTCGGTTTCCCCCGGACGGATACGGATGGCCTGTTCAATGTCAGCACCGCAGTACTGCTAGCCAAAGCAAGGCTCATGCCAACCGAAAAATGGCACTACTAGGGCCTTTGATCGATACTATTCGCACCAAATAAGGTCTCTCTGGAGAGGTATGCACGTTAATGGTGCATTTCCTATTCTGCCTGCAACTGAGTGAATTGGCTGACGGGCCGCTCAAGTACTCCGGACGGTTGGCGTGCTCGCACCTTTTTGGCCGCGCGACAGCAGCTTCAGTGATGCAGCAACCGCGCACTGGCAGATAAAGAACGCTTCGCCCGTTTCCAAGTGAAATGAGCAACCTGAACAGGCATACTGCAGCCATTCACACAACCCGGGTGGTACAAGTAAATGGCTGAACTTTCTTTCAACGCCCAAATACATCAGCATAAAAGTTACAGAATCCGTGCAGCGGTGCTCGCCACAATCTTTATCGGTCTGACAGCATGCAGCGAAGAGGTTGCACCCACTGCCCCTTCCCCCTCTGCTGCGGCCCCGGCCTCCGTCGCAATCTCGATCCTCTCTTCACCCGGCGCCGAATGGGTATCCGGTGGCGATGCAATGGTGCGCGTCAGTACCACGGATGTGCCTGACAATGCGCAGATTCAGCTACTGCTCAACGGCACTGACGTCACCAGCCAGCTCGTCAAAGACAGCGCCGGTGGCACCATGACCGGCGTGGTCAGCGGCATGGCCACCGGGAATAACACACTCACCGCCGCTGTCACCACGCACTCAGCACAACTCCTGACCACAGCCTCACTGGACGTCACTAATTCCCCGGCCACCGGCCCGATGTTCTCCGGCCCCCATGAAACGCCCTTCGTGTGCCAGACCGACGCCTTCGACCTCGCCGATGGCAGCACCCTCGGCGCACCTCTGGATGCAAACTGCTCGGTCGCTACACGCGTCGACTACGTTTACCGCAGCACGGATGCGAGCATCACAGATCTGCAACCTCTCAGCTCGCTCACAGCCCTGCCCGCCGATGTCGCCAGCACGACGACTATCGACAACAAGACCGTCCCTTATGTAGTGCGCATCGAGACTGGTACGCTCAACCGTGCGATCTACCAAACGGCGATGCTGCACAACCCGGCGGCAGAGGAAGCTCCGAGCTTGAGCAACCCTCCAGATGGCTGGAACGGTCGCCTGGTCTACACGTTCGGCGGCGGCTGCACCAACGGCTGGTATCGCCAAGGCAGCAACACCGGCGGCGTACTCGACGACAATATCCTGAAGCAAGGCTATGCCATCGCCTCGTCCTCGCTCAACGTGTTCGGCAACAATTGCAACGACCTGCTCGCCGCTGAATCCATGGCGATGGTGAAGGAGCGCTTCATCGAGGCCTATGGTCCGCCGCGCTACACGATCGGCTGGGGCTGCTCCGGCGGCTCCTATCAGCAGCACCAGATCGCCGATAATTATCCCGGCCTGCTCGACGGCATCCTGCCCGGCTGCAGTTTTCCCGATGTCGCCTTCGGAACCGTCTACTCGATTATCGACCAGCGTCTGCTGGGACATTATTTTCGCGACACGGCACCACAACAGTTCAGTGATGAACAGATCGAAGCCGTCGCTGGCATCCTCTCGGTGAAGACGATGTACACCAACACCGTGTACCAGGGCTCACTGCGTATCGCGGCCGATGCTTATTGCCCAGACGCATTGCCAGAGGACCAGCGTTATAACGCGAGCAGCAATCCCACCGGCGCACGCTGCGGTGTCTACGACCATACAGTGAATGTCTATGGCAAAGATCCCGCCACCGGTTTCGCACGCCGCCCCATCGACAACGTCGGTGTGCAATACGGGCTGGCGGCTTTGAACGCGGGGACTATCAGTGTCGATCAGTTCCTCGATATCAACGAGAAGATCGGCGGCTACGACAACGACGCCAACTTCCAGGCCGAGCGGACAGTGGCGGACATCGAGGCAACGCGGCAGGCTTATCGTACCGGACGCCTGACCAGTGCCGGTGGCGGACTGCGGGACATTCCGATCATCGATTACCGCGCCTACAGCGATGATAACGATGACGGCGATATCCATCTGCGCTACCACTCTTTCTCGATGCGTGAGCGTCTGCGCAAGGCCAATGGTGATGCCGACAACCAGGTGATGCTCGTCGAAGACTTCCGCTACAGCTACTACGGCAGCCGCAGCCCGCTGCTGATGAGCGCGCTGGCGCAGATGGACCAGTGGCTAGCCAATATCGCCGCCGACACCACTGCCATCACGCCGAATGCCACCATGCATGACAAAGTCGTACGCAACAAGCCGGCGACCCTGCAGGACGGCTGCAACACCCGCGACGAGAACCCGACCTTCATCGCCGAAACCCAGAGCCGCAGCAGTGGCCAGTGTGCTGACATTTACCCTGCTCCCGCCTCACCACGTTTTGTCGCGGGTGCGGATATCGCAGCCGACGTCATCAAGTGCGCTCTGAAACCTGTCGACATGCAAGACTACACAGTGCAATTCGACACCGCGCAATCGGCACGCCTGCAGAAAGTCTTCCGCGATGGCGTGTGTGACTGGAGCAAGGACGGCGTCGAGCAGCAGGGGCTGCAGGGCTTGTGGTTGAAGTTTTAGGGTGTCGACGGCAAGCCTCTCTTGCGCCCTCACATCTGATGCGATAGCATCAAATCATCTGATGCACAGGGGTATATTTTGCGCACTACATTAGACATTGAAGACTCTGTCCTGAACGCAGTGAAGGAACTGGCGCAACGCCAGGGAAAGTCAGCGGGTGAGGTCATATCGACGCTGGCACGTCAGGCCTTGTTGCAGGGTGTTGGAGCGTCTGATCGCCAACAGAGCAATGCGGTCAGCGAACCGCCAGCCAGCTATGGCTTTCGCCCTCTGTCCGCCAATGGTGACACTCTGGTCAGTAATGCCATGGTGAATAAACTGCGCGACGAGCTGGGGGTGTGATGCGGGCACTGCTGGATGTCAACGTGCTCATCGCACTGCTGGACAGCGCGCACATCCATCATTCCCAGGCAATGAACTGGTTAAGTACCAACATCGCGGAGGGTTGGGCGTCATGTCCAATCACTCAGAATGGGTGTATCCGTATCATGTCACAATCAGCGTATCCCAACTCCCGTTCTCCCATTGAGATCGCCTCACGTTTACGCGACGCCACGCTATCTCCCCAGCATCAGTTCTGGGCAGATGATGCGTCACTGTTGGATGCCGAACTCTTTGATTGGCAACATCTGTTCAATGCCCGCCAGCTTACTGATGCTTATCTGTTGGCGCTGGCGGTGCAGAACTCGGGGGTCTTTGTAACGTTTGATCACGCCGTGCCTTTCCGCGCGGTAGCAGGCGCTGGAATGGAACACTTGATCCTGATCTGACGGTGGCCAAATGACACTCACTGAAATCGCCTATGGTTCTCCTGAATACCAGCTGACCCTCGCTCTCAGAGAGCGCGTACTGCGCATCCCCCTCGGCCTCAAATTGTCCGACAACGACACCATAGATGAAGATCAGCAGCTGCATTTCACGACCTTGCACGAAGGGACTCTACTGGCATGTGTGGTAGCCAAACCGCTTGGAGGTGGCACTGTCAAACTACGGCAGATGGCGGTGTGTCCACAGCACCAAGGGCGGGGCCTTGGTCGGCAGTTACTCAAGTTTGCCGAGGACACTCTCAGGCAGAGGGGTTTCCAGCGAATCGAGATGTCCGCGCGGCAATCAGCCATCGGGTTCTATGAAAAAATTGGCTATCGGACTATAGGTGATGCCTATGTTGAACGGGGAATTCCTCACATCAAAATGCAGAAGTAGCTGCGTCGAGCCCATGCAGCATGATTATCTTCTGAGAGCTGGTCACAAATTGTGACCAGCTCTTTACGCATTGATCTGACAAGACACTATTGCTCGTTCCACGGCCCAAAACCGATAGGCCTCTTCCTGCCAGACTCCTTTTCCTTTTCAGTAGCTGCCAGCTGGAACATGAAGTCTTCGGGAAAGCGCACACTATTTCGCTTAACTGCCTGATTGAGTGCTTTGGTTGACACGCCATATAGCGCTGCGAGATCGGCGTCAATCATTACCCGCTGACCGCGCAGGGTCACTATCTTCCCCGCAATTAGCTCAAGAGTTTGTAAATCTGACATCGGAATCCTTTCCTGATCGAATTTCGTATAGCACAAGCATAGCCTATAAAGCCGCATGAGCAAGCTGACCGTGGCACTCAACCGAGAGAGACAGAAAGAATCATTCGCAACAAGCTGGCCCAAACCTCGGTTCTTGTGTCAGCATGTAACAACCAAAAACCACCGCTGACGGGCAACTCTGCCCGGGGAATGGAACACTCATGCAAATTTCAACATGGAAACTTTCGAGACCTCTCTTCAACACTTTGCTCACGGGACTGGTGCTGGTGGGCGCGCTGTCACAGGCCACCCCGTCGCTGGCCGCTGATGCCGCTTTCGACGGTGCCACCGGCGTACTAACGCTACCGGTTGTCGATGTACCCGGCACGGGCGTCGTCAATGCCGGGCTGCGGCTGAGCAAGGACAATCCCATCGAGTTCACCCTGCAGTCGGCGCAGATCTACACGACGCCGGTGACACTCAACGACAAGTCTGCGCGGGTGCGGGATGGGGGCGTCCTCTATATACCCAGCGTGCAGGTGGGCAGTCAGCTGTATGAACTGAACATGACACTCATCAAGCCGGACCCGATTACCTTCGGCAATCTGCAGGTGCTGGGTATTACCAATGTGACGCCACCTGCGCCGGACCCTCTGCAGTTGAGCATCACAGCCGGGCAGAACCGCTACGCCCAGCTCTGCGCCAGTTGTCATGGCAGCAACGGTGACGGCGACTTGCAGGGTCCGAGTCTCGTGACCAGTGGTTTCAACACCTTCAGTACCCTGCGTGTGAAGATCAACAACACCATGCCGCTGGGCAACTCCTCTGCCTGCGTCGACAACAGCAACTCGACGTGCGCCACCGACATCGCCAACTTCATCTTCAATCGTCTGCAGCGGTGACAGCATGAGCATTCCAGATATGACGACTCTGCGCCTGACTGCCGCCGCTTGCGTGTTGATACTCTCTGCTCCGGCAGTGCTGGCGCAGGAGGTGTTGCGCGATTACGAGCGCAAGTCCTTCGACAGTCCGGAAGGCTGGGCCATGGCCCACACTTTGTCTTCCTCGTTGAATCTGGGCGCGCTGCCCCCGGAAGCGCTCGCGCCCTGGCACTGGAGCGTGTCGGCAGAATTGGGCTCCATTCCCCATCTCACCCGCGAGGAGCAGCGCGTCGGTTTCGGCGGGTACAAGCTGGAAGATATGAACAAGTCGCCGGTGTTTGGCAGAGGCCGGGTACTACTCGGGCTGCCGGGCAAAGTCAGCGTGGAGGCCTCGTGGACGCCACCCGTGCAGGTCGATGGAGCACGGCCCGAGGGCATTTACGGTCTGGCACTGGAGAAATCCTTGTTTGACGAAGGCGGCTGGCAACTGGGCGTACGCTTGTTCGCGGTGCGCGGAGAGGCCTCGGGTGATACGACGTGCAGCCACTCGGTCGCCTCTGCTACTCCAGGTTCTGCGGCAAATCCCTTTGGCTGCCGGGAGCCTTCAGAGGATCGACTGCAACTCGACCACGAGGGCGTCGAATTGATGGCTTCCCACCGCATCCCCAATACCCGCTGGCAACCCTTCATCGCCATGGCCAAGACTCACGCCAGCCCTTATGTAGAGGTCAATGCCCGAGTCTTTGACAGCCTGGATCTGTCTGAAATGGAGACCAAAGGCACACTCTCCACACTGTCGGTCGGCGCTGTGTACCACGCCACGCCCGACTGGCGCGTGACCGCCGCATTCTCCTACACCCCGCTGGATGTGCGCCGACCACCACTCGGCCAGAGTCGTGATGCCAACTTCTGGAGCGTCCGGCTAGGCCTGGCGTGGGTGAGAGCGGGCCGTTAACGACGGCCCTGCCCATCTTCTATTCCCCCACTCTTCTATTCCCCCATTCAGTTCTGCAAAAACTCTGCACAAAAAAAGAGCACCTTTTTCCTAAAGTTTCTCCTGAACAGGTCGCTACTCGTATTGAATGGCCAAGAGGGAGTCCTGGTTTGAACACGCAGTAAGCCAATCCTATCGACAATGCAGCACCCTCAGACCAGCAACAGCCGTATCCCCAAAAGGTACGGAAAAAGAAAACTGCCCATCCAAAATGTACGGAGAAACTCCATGAAATATACAGCTTCCAGATCGAGGCTTACTCACAAACTTGCAACAATTGTCGCCGTGCTCGTGTTGAGCACTTACCATTCCAGTGCGATGGCCGAGCGTATTTCGGCAAGCGACGAAGGCAAGGATTCCATTGCGAAGTTTCTGTTGAACTTTGGCCGTTTCATCGATTGGCCGGAAACCGCTTTTGCGTCACCGTCAGCTGATTTCAAACTCTGTGTTCTGGGCGCCAACCATCTTGGCAACGTCCTAGAGCAGAATCTGCGCAACAAGAAGGCCGGTGAAAGAGCATTTGCGATTACCGAGCTGACTGCGGCACAACTCAATGATGCCAAGAGCTGCAACATCGTCTACATCAGTGCCGATGAAGAAGCACGAGTGAAAGAAATAACGACAGCCCTGTCAGGTCTCCCCGTGTTGACAGTCGGTGAAGTCGCCGATTTCTCCAAGAGTGGCGGCATGATCGGCCTGGCGTCAGCGCCCGGCGGCAAGATTGCCATCAGCATCCAGAAGACCTTGATCGGCAGCGTCAATCTGACGGTACGAGAGCAACTGATGCGAGCGATTCAGTAACAAGCAACGCATTAACAAGCAGTCAATCAGGCCAGGCAGCTGGCCCCTATCAATTTGCAGTCGGTCTTCTGTACCGGTGTCTGTGGCAGCGTCTTTGACACCGGTGTAGTCCTCCGCTGGAGGGTGCCCAAGTGATAAGTTCGAAGTGGACATTGAAGTGGAAAGTACTGGCCGGCGTCACGGTGACCAGCACTTTTGCAGTGGTGCTGTGCAGCACTATTTTTATCGTGATGGAATTGGACAGGCTTGAAAGCGCGACCAATACAGACGCCCAGATTACTGCGCGTCTGATCGGCGCCAACACAACCGGAGCGCTGGCTTTCATGGACGCCGCGTCGGCGAGCGAAACCTTGAGTTCACTCGAACTGAATCAGAATATTATCGGCGCAGCGATTTTCGATGCAGGAGGCAGCTCGTTTGCAACCTTCGCTGCACGCGGGACCACCGCCTCGTCGCTGCCGAACCGGCCAGGCTCAACGGGCGAGATCCTGCATCGCGATGACCTCGGGTACATCGAACTCTATGAACCCATCGAGATGGACGGTGACATGGTCGGCACCATTTATCTGCGGGTCAGCCTGGAAGAATATCAGCGGGTGGTTAACGCCTATCTGTTTTCCGCACTGGGGATCATCGTCGGAATCGCAGCAATTGCGCTGGCAATCTCTTTCGTTGTGCAGCGTTCGATTGTCACCCCCATCAATCAGGTCGTCGCCGCACTGCGGGACATAGCCGAGGGCGATGGTGACCTCACGCAGCGCATCAAAGTCACTTCGGAAGACGAGGTGGGGCAACTGGCGCACTGGTTCAATGTGTTCGTGGGGCGTATTCATGTGGTCGTCAGCAGTTTCAAAGACTCCTCGTTCAACTTGACCTCCGCCGCTGAACAGCTTTCTGCTACCACCAACCAGACCGCCAGTGGTGCCAATCGTCAGCAGTCCGAGATTTCGCACGTGGCAACAGCCATGGCAGAAATGGCCGGCACGGTGGAAGAAGTAGCGCGTAATGTCGGCATGGCGGCCTCTGATGCCCAGAAGGCTGACAACGAGTCCAACAAAGGGGCAGAGGTCGTCGCACAGACGATGCACGCCATCAACGAACTCGCACACGACATCGACCGCGCTTCCGAGGTCATCATCCAGTTGCAGAAAGAGACTGACAGTATCGGGTCAGTGCTTGATGTGATTCGGGGCATTGCCGAACAGACCAATCTGCTGGCACTCAACGCCGCCATCGAAGCAGCACGTGCCGGTGAGCAGGGGCGCGGCTTTGCGGTGGTCGCCGATGAAGTGCGAACACTGGCCAGCCGTACGCAGGCATCCACTGAAGAGATTCAGAAGATGATCCAGAAATTGCAGACCGGTGCGCGTCAGGCGGTGACCGTGATGGGCAAGGGCAAAGAGCAGGCGTCATCCAGCGTGGAGCATGCCGGCCGTGCCGGACAATCACTGCAGGCCATCACCAAAGCCGTCTCGGTCATCAAAGACATGACGACTCAGATCGCCAGTGCCTCGGAAGAGCAATCAGCGGTCTCCATCGAGATCAAACAGAACATCAACAACATTTCCCAGGTGGCCAATGAAACGGCGACCGGCTCGAAGGAAATCAGTGCCGGTTCCGACGAACTGGCCAGACTGGCGCTGGAGATGAAGCGTCTGGTGGGTCAGTTCAAAGTGTAAGAGCTGTCACCACCGAGTTCTGATGGAAGCAGTTCTGCTCCTCTGCAGACAATCGCAACACCGAATCGCCTTGCCACGTCTTTTGCTTGCGAGCAATGACACTGACAAGGCGATTTTTCATTTCTGCAGCCCCGATTCAACGTGCTTTCTCCCCTCGTTTTCCCCTACACTGCCGACAGCTGGCCCCAGGCCAATCTCAGTAGAACAATCCCGGTAGAACAATTCAAATCAAGCACCTCCCCAGGAGAACAAGAAGAATGTGTGACAATCATACCAATGAAGAGAATCAAGCTTATTTGCAGCTGAGCCGTCGCACCTTCGGCAAGCTCGCTGCCGGCGCGGCCATGATGACGATGCTGCCTTCTGTGCTGCATGCACAGGACGTGATGGAGATGGACGTCAACATTGAGACTCCCGACGGCACGGCTGACTGCTACTTCGTGCATCCGAGCAGTGGCGCTCACGCCGCTGTCATCATCTGGCCGGACATTCTCGGCCTGCGTCCAGCGTTCCGCGCCATGGGTAAGCGTCTGGCCCAATCCGGCTATTCTGTGCTGGTGGTGAATCCGTTCTACCGCAGCGCCAAGTCTCCTGTGGTGGCCGAAGGCGCCAGCTTTGCAGACCCGGCGATCGCTGCCATCGTGCGTCCTATGGCTGGCCAGCTGAATGCCACGACTCACGTCACCGACGCGCGCGCCTTTGTGGCCTGGGTCGATCAACAAGCTTCTGTCGACACGGGTCGCAAGATCGGCACGATGGGTTACTGCATGGGCGGCCCGATTGTGATGCGCACGGCATCGACTCTGCCTGAGCGCATCGGTGCCGGTGGTTCCTTCCACGGCGGCGGTCTGGCGACCACCAACCCTGACAGCCCGCACCTGGGCATCCCCAACATGCAGGCGTCCATGCTGATCGCCGTTGCCGCCAACGACGACGAGCGTGATCCGGAGAACAAAAACGTGCTGCGCGCTGCATTCGATGCGGCGAGCGTGACCGCCGAGATTGAAGTGTACGAGGGCGCGATGCACGGCTGGTGTGTGCCGGACTCCGCTGTTTACAACGAGCCGCAGGCCGAGAAGGCCTGGGGTCGTATGCTGGCGATCTTCGAGACCGCGCTGGCGTAAAGCCTTTCTTTCTGTAGGAGCCTGCCCTGCAGGCGACTTTTGGAACTGGCACAAATCCAATCGCCTGCAGGGCAGGCTCCTACAGACATCCGTTAATCTAAGGATTGCCAACCACCGCCGAGGGCCTGATAGAGGCTCACGGCAGTGTTGAGCTGCTGCAGCTTGCTGTCGAGATAGGCGTTGCGGCTGGAGAACAACGTGTTCTGGGAAGTCAGCACCGTCTGGAACTCAGTGACGCCCTCTTCGTAGCGCACCTGGGCGATGCGGAACGATTCCTCTGCGGCACTGAGATTCTGCTGCGCCACGTTGACCTGTTCGGTCTGCAACTGAATGGCACTCAACAACACCTCGATTTCATTGAAGGCGGCCAGCACCGAGCGACGATACGTTGCCAGGCTGCTGTCGAGCGTGAGCCGTGTTCTCTCTACCGTCCGCGCACGCTGTCCCGTGTCGAGCAAGGTTTGCAGAATTGCCGCGCTGGAGCGGAAATACACATCCGGCGAGGTCACCAGCTCGGACAACGACGTGCTGCTGGCATTCAACCCGCCGGTCAGCGAGATACTCGGAAAATAATCACTGCGTGCGACATCCAGCCCTGCGACCGTGCTGCGTAATTGCGCCTCGGCCTGTACGAGATCGGGCCTACGCAGCAACAATTCCGAAGGTAGTCCCGGCTGCACTTGCGGCACAAGGATATTGGCAAGCGTCTGGCCGGTGATATCGAACCCCTGCACACCACGGCCACTGAGCAAGGCCAGCGACGCGCGCGCCGCCAGATCACTCTGCAGCAGGCTGCTCAGCGAGGCACGCTCGCGCTGCAGTGCAATCTGTTGCTGCAAGGCCTCAATGGGCACCGCAACACCAGCAGCCACCCGCGCGTTGGCAATCTCGGCGATGGCCTCGGCATTGGCGACGTTCTGACGCGCAGCGGTGGTTTTGTCGCGAATCAGCAGCAGTTGGAAATAGGTCGAGGCGGATGTGCCCAGGGTGTTGAGTGCCACGTCTGCCACTTGCGCGGCGCGGGAATCGAAGTCAGCCAGCGCCTGGGTATAGACGGCCGGTTTGCTGAGAATATCGGTGTAGCTGACCGACCCTGCCACATCGAACGGCGAGCCAGTGCTGCCAGTGTTCTGCACGCCATCGACGCGGGTGTCGCTGTAGGACGCCCCGGTGCCAATCGTCAGGCTGGCGCGGGGCAGCAGATTGAATTGCGCTTCGCGCAGAGCCAGCTGGGCCGCCTGCAAGTTGCGTTGATTGTTGGCCAGATCGAAGTTGCTCGCCTGCACCTGGGTAATCAGTCCCGTCAGCTCTGTATCGCCAAAACTCTCCCACCAGTTCACGGCGGGCCAGACCATCGCATCGGTCGTGACCGGCCCCAGCCACGCAGCGGGCACATCGGTCTGATCCAGCGGGGGCACATCACTCTGTAACGCACAACCAGTCAGCGCGGCGATGCTCAGCGACAACAAGGCGGCCGTCCGCACACTTCTTCCATACAACTCTTTCATCGTTCCGTCTTTCCTTTTTTCCAAATGCTGGCTTGATAAATACTCATTCATTCGCAAGTGCCTGCACCGGGTCCATGCGCGCCGCTTTGCGGGCCGGCATGAAACCGAACACCAGACCGGTACCGGCAGCACAGCAGAATGCCATCACCATGGGACTGGTCGTGAATTTGATGGGCGCACCGACCTGCGCCAGCAGCAGCCCGATCCCCACGCCGGTCGCCACCCCGATGACGCCTCCCAGAGCAGACACCACAATGGCCTCCGAGAGAAACTGCGAGAGAATGTCCGATTGCCGCGCCCCCGTCGCCATGCGAATGCCGATCTCGCGGGTTCGCTCCGTCACCGACACCAGCATGATGTTCATCACTCCGATGCCGCCGACCAATAGAGAGATGGCGCCAATCGAGCCAAGCAACATGGTGAAAATGTCCTGCGACGCCGACACGGTGTCGAGCAGCTCGGCACTGTTGAAAACGCGGAAGTCCTGAGTGCCATGTCGTACTGCCATGAACTCCACCAGATTAGCTTCGGTCACGTCGATCTGATCGATATTGTCCACGGCAACAGAGATAGAACGGGCGACGCGGGTGCCGAACAGCCGCAACGCGCCTGTCTTGAGCGGCACGAACACCGCGTCGTCCTGATCGGCACCCCCAAACCCGGAGCCACCCTTGCGCGTCAGCACGCCGATAATCTGGAAGGGCACATTGCGAATCAGAATGTATTCGCCCAGCGGATCGGAACCGTCAGGAAACATCTCATCGGCCACGGTGGC
The DNA here is from genome assembly GCA_040384465.1 of Pseudomonadota bacterium. Classification (GTDB taxonomy): domain Bacteria; phylum Pseudomonadota; class Gammaproteobacteria; order Pseudomonadales; family Pseudohongiellaceae; genus UBA5078. Next base: position 172,146 of record JAZKJF010000012.1, read on the forward strand.
TCCGAGCACCGCGACAGAGGCATAGGTCTCGCTGTCCTCACGGGTGAAATAGATGCCCCGGGCCAGCGGCCAGTTGCGAATTTCCGGCATGTTCTCGGTGTTGGCCGTCACGGTGGTCGAATAGTCCTGCCGTCCGAAGCGCACGGTGTAGTTACCTTGAATTTCCGGCAACGTCCCCAGTACATTGGGAATGCTCTCGGCGATGGCATCGGAGTCTTCAAAGGTCAGTGTCGAGGGCGCATTCCGGCGACCCTCGACGCGCGTGGGCTGCAGCGTCAGCATGTTGGTACCAACGGAGCTGATGCGCTCGACGATCATCTGTCCGGCGCCCTCACCGATGGCCAGCATCGCCACCACCGAGGCAACGCCGATGACGATACCCAGCAAGGTCAGCACGGTACGGAAAGTGTTCGCCGTCAGCGAACTGAGCGCCATGCGAATCGCTTCGCCCACGCCAGCCAGTGGCGAAGGCACTCGACGGTTCATCAGCAGTTCACGCAGTTTGCTGTTGCTGCCGTGTGCTCTGCCATGCTGTCCACCACCAGAAGCATCGCCGTGTTCGCGCTGGCGATCCCTGATCACCACGCCATCGCTGAATTCGATGACACGGTCTGCGTGCTCTGCCAGCTTGGGATCGTGAGTGATGATGATGACGGTGTGTCCCTGCCGCGCCAGACTCTTGAGCAGGTTGATCACTTCCACGCCGCTCTTGGAATCCAGTGCGCCGGTCGGTTCGTCGGCCAGAATGATATTGCCGCCATTGATCATCGCGCGCGCGATGGAGACGCGCTGCTGCTGACCACCGGAGAGCTGGCTCGGACGGTGATCCATGCGCTCGCCTAGCCCAAGTGAGGTCAGCAGTGCCTCTGCCTTGATGCGGCGTTCGTTGCTGCTGTAGCCCGCATAGATCGCCGGAATTTCGACGTTCTCCAGCGCGGTGGAGTGCGGCAGCAGATTGTAACTCTGGAACACGAAACCGAAGGCTTCACGGCGCAGCCAGGCCAGGTCGTCCGGCCCGAAGTCGCGGATATCGCGACCACCGAACAGATAAGTACCGGCAGTGGGTTTATCGAGACAGCCGAGAATGTTCATCATGGTCGACTTGCCGGAACCCGACTGCCCCACGATGGCCACGAACTCACCGACATGAATCTTCAGGTCAATGCCACGCAGCGCATGCACCTCGACACCACCGCCGGTGATGAAGGTGCGCTGTATCCCGCGCAGCTCGATGATCGGAATCTCGTTGATGTCATGCGCGGTGTTGTCTTGGGCCTGCTCGGTGCGGCCATCCGGCCGCCGCGCAGAGCCCGACATGCCGCCGTCGAGAACCGCAGTGCTCATCGGAAGCCTCCAGGCATCATGCCGCGCGGAATGCCCATGTTCTGATTGTTATTGTTGCCCTGATCCTCGGCGGCCGCCTGCAGGATACCGGCGACGACCTGCTCACCTTCCACCAGGCCGGAAAGGACCTCCGCGCTGACGCGACTGCTGATGCCGACGACGACATTGCGCTCCTGCTCAATGCCATCGGCACCGATGACTCGCACGGTGGCAGGACGTCTGGCGGGCATCTCGCCGCTCATTGCCCCCGGTCGTCCACGACGCCCACCATTGGCACCCGCAGGAGGGCGCTGTCCGGACTGGACCGCTTGACGCACGGCAGCAGCAGCCGCTTCGGCATTCACGGGCGTGCCTGCAGGAGCGCCTGCGGCATCGGCCGGTCGACCGGCTCCCGCCAACGCTGCAATCGGCATCGCCCCTTCGGGCATCTGCGGATCAACAAAAGTCAAAGCCCCTACCGGCACTGTCAACACATTGCGCGCAGCAGAGGTAATGAAGAACACCTGCGCCGTCATCTCGGGCAGCAGCGTCCCGTCGCTGTTCTCGACATCAAACAATCCGGTATAGAGCACCACATTGTTTTCGATCACCGGTGTCGGCAGCACCTGCCGCAAAGTGCCCACCCAGCGCCGATCACCGCCGCTCAAGGTCGTGAAGTAGATATCCATGCCGGTCTTCATGCTGCCGATGTCGGCCTCGGAAATTTCGGTCTGCACGGTCATGGTGGAGAGGTCGGCGACGCGCAGAATCGTCGGGGCTTGCTGATTGGCGTTCAAGGTGCGGCCTTCGTTCATCTCGATGGACACGACGGTGCCAGTGATCGGCGAGTAGATACGGGTGAAGCTGAGCTGGGTTTCTTCAGAATTCAACGTGGAACGGCTCTGCTGAATCTGTCGTTCCAATTGCGTCACGTTGGCCTCGGCGCTGGCGAGGTTGGCAGTCGCGGTATCGAAATCCTGCTGGCTGGTGGCATTGGCGGCCATCAAGCGCTCCTGACGCTGGGCGTTGGCGCGGGACAAATCCAGACTGGCGCGGCGCGAACTGCTCTGCGCTTCGAGTGCTGCGAGTGCCGCACGGCTGGCCTCCACCCGGCTGACCTGGGTACGCGCATCGATCTCGGCCAGCAACTGGCCTTCCTCGACTCTGTCACCCACTTCGACGTGCAGCTTTTGCAACTGCCCGGACACCTGCGCGCCGACGTCAACAAACACGCTCGGCTTCAGACTCCCTGCGGAAGAGATGGTGTTCTCGATATCGCCCACCGTGACGGTCGCGATCAGCGGCTGATCAACCAACTCTGCTTCATCCTCCTGCAGATAAAAATACAGGCCGAGAACAGAGAGCAGCACGACACTGATCAGCCCCCATTTTTTGCCGCGTTTCTTTCTGCCAGGCGGGGTGAAACCAGAATTCTGAATGTCTGACTGACTGTCGCGTTCCATCTTCATGCAGATATCCTTCATCGAACTGTTTGGGAAAGGGGATTGATTGGCCGTTGATACGCAGGCTGCCGAGTAACCTGTCGCTGGCAAGCTCGGCAAAATAGTGTCAATTGGTGACAGCACTGCCGGGCATTCTTGCGACGACCGCTTTTCTGTATCATGACCGCCATGCTTAATATTCTCTGGCTCAGTTTCTTCTTGCTCGCTTTCGTTGCCGCGCTGTGGCAATGGTTGTCGGGCAGCAATCCGGAAGTTTTCAGCCAGCTCATCGCGGCGACCTTCGAGATGGCGAATCTGGCCGTGGAAATTGCCATCGGTCTGATCGGCATCATGGCGCTGTGGCTTGGTCTGTTCAAGATTGCCGAACACAGCGGGCTCATCAATATCATCGCACGCGCCGTGGGGCCTTTGTTTTCACGATTGATGCCAGAGGTCCCGCCGAACCATCCTGCTATCGGTTCCGTCACCATGAATCTGGCCGCCAACTTTCTCGGCCTGGACAACGCCGCCACGCCTATGGGCCTGAAGGCGATGAACGATCTGCAGGAGTTGAACCCGGACAAAGACACCGCCACCAACGCACAGATCCTCTTCCTCGTGCTTAACACCTCCTCAGTGACCCTGTTACCCGTGACAATCTTTCTTTACCGGGCACAACAGGGGTCCACGGAACCAGCGGCGGTGTTCCTGCCGATCCTGATGGCGACCTCTGCCTCCACCCTGGTCGGCCTCCTGAGTGTGGCGTGGATACAGAAACTGCGCCTGCATGATCCGGTGTTGCTGGCATGGTTCGGTGGCTTTGCGGTGTTCATGGCGGCATTGCTGAGCTTCATCGTCGGCCTGCCCGGCGACATCCTTTCTGCGCGCTCGGCCTTGATCGGCAACCTGCTGTTGTTCAGCGTCATCGTGCTGTTCCTGGTGTCCGGCATCCAGCGCAAACTCGACTGTTACTCGCTGTTCATCGAGGGCGCGAAGGAAGGTTTCAACGTCGCCATCAAGATCATCCCCTTCCTGCTGGCGATGCTGGTGGGGATCGGCGTATTCCGCGCCAGCGGCTGTCTGGATATCCTCCTCGAAGGCATTCGAGCACTGGTCGCCATGCTGGGGATCGACACCCGCTTCGTCGATGCTCTGCCGACCGCGTTCATGAAGCCGCTCAGTGGCAGCGGCGCGCGAGCGATGATGCTGGAGACCATGAACACTTTTGGGGTGGACTCCTTCCCCGCGCGCATGGCTGCCACCATTCAGGGCAGCACTGAGACCACTTTCTACGTGCTGGCCGTCTACTTCGGCAGCGTCGGCATCCGCAAGACCCGTCACGCCATCACCTGCGGCCTGCTGGCGGACTTCGCGGGCATCACCACAGCGATATTCGCAAGCTACTGGTTCTTCGGCTGAGCGCTTCGTCGCAGCTCAATTGTGCTTTCCGGGAAATTGTGGTTTCATCCAGACGCGCTGAAGATCACGACAAGACTCTTCCAGAAACCCAATAAAAACAGGCAATTGCCACAAAAAGAAGATCTGAGCAGTATGGGTAAACACCACCACTCCGTCAGGCGCTGGCGCCACTTGCTGTTCGCATTGTGTGTCCCGGCTCTGCTCATCGGCTGCTCGGAGCAGCTAGCCGCCAACCGACCCTACATTCTCACGACCGCTACCGTCGGCGGGGCGTACTATCCGATTGGCGTGGCGATGGCCACCATCTCCAAGTCCCAGCTGCAGCGCACCCACAACATCTCGCTATCTGCCATCAGCTCCGCTGGCTCGCTGGAAAACGTCAAGCTGCTGCGCGACAACGAGGCGCAGTTCGCGATTCTGCAGGGCGTCTTTGCTGCCTGGGCGTGGAACGGCGAAGGGCCAGTGCGCAACCCGCAGACCGAGATGCGCAGTGTCAGTGCAATGTGGTTGAACGTCGAACATTTTGTGCTGCTGACCGAGCTGGTCAAGAACGGCACGCTCAGTGACTTCGGCACCCTGCAGGGCGAGCGCGTCGTGCTCGGCGCCCGCAATTCCGGAGCCGATCAGACCGGACGCTACATCCTCGAACAACTCGGCATCGACTACGAAAGCGCCATGACCTTCGGCTACATGGGCTATGAGGCCGCTGCCAACGCCATGCAGGACGGCAACGTCGCGGGCATCAACGTCCCGGCCGGAGCGCCCGCCAGCGCCATCACTCAGGCCTTCGCGCAGATGGGGGATGGCATCACGCTGCTGACCTTCTCACAACAGGAACTGGACACGCTGAACAGCCGCTATCCGCTGTGGGACTGGTACGACTTCGCACCCGGCACCTACCCGAATCAGGACACGGCGATGCGCTCCATCGCCTCGCCCAACGTGCTGGTGGTGCGTGCCGATATTCCCGACGAAGCCGTTTATCAGATCACCAAGATGATCTGGGAAAACCTCGGCACCATGCAGGACATTCACGCCGCCACCAAGGACATGCGTCTGGAGATTGCGCTCAAAGGCCTGGCCGCGCCCTTGCACCCTGGCGCCCTGCGTTACTACCGCGAACAAGGGCTCGAAATTCCCCCGCATTTGCTGCTCGATGAACAGCAGTCCCTACAGAACCAGGAGCCGACAGCCCGATGAAATCCCCGTTCCTGCGCTGGGCCGCGTTTCTGTTTGCCTTGTTCCATGTCTACACCAATGTCTTCGCTGCGCTGTCGGAGCTTTGGTTCTCCGCCATCCACTTCGGCGGCTTCTGTGCGCTGTGCGCGCTGATGGACAACGAGGCCAGCACCAATGGTTCTCGTCCCGGGCGGTTGCGCCAGGGCATCAACATCGCTCTGGCGCTGCTGGCCGTGGCGGTGCCCGCCTACCTCGTCCTGTTTGAGAACGCGCTTTACGCCCGCGAGGCCGAGTTCGTCTTCGCCGATTATCTCGTCTCAGGTATCGCCGTACTGCTGGCCATCGAATTCACGCGCCGCACCTCCGGCCTGTTCACACCGATACTGATCGTCGTCTCGCTGTGCTACATGCTGTTCCTCGGACGCTACACGCCCGGCATCTTCTCCTTCCCGGGACTGAGCCTGGAGACAGTGCTGTACCGCAGCTTCTTCAGTGCCGAAGGGATGTTCGGCAGCACGGCTTATATCTCGGCGACCTATGTGTTCATGTTCATTCTGTTCGGTTCCTTCCTGCTCAAATCCGGGGCCGGTGATTTCATCGTCAAGCTCGCCCGCTGCCTGGCCGGGCGCTTTGTTGGCGGGGCGGGCATGGTCGCGGTGGTGGGGTCAGGGTTGATGGGCTCGGTGTCCGGGTCGGCCGTCGCCAACGTGGTCTCCACCGGCGTTATCACTATTCCGATGATGAAGCGCTCCGGTTTTCCTGCTCAGTTCGCGGCCGGGGTGGAAGCTGCGGCCTCTACCGGCGGCGCCTTGATGCCACCGATCATGGGGGCTGGGGCCTTCGTCATGGCGGGCTACACCCAGATCCCCTACACCCAGATTGTGGCGGTTTCGGTGCTCCCCGCCTTTCTGTACTTCCTGACCGTGGCGTTTTTCGTGCGCATCGAGGCAAAACGTCTTGGTATCACTCCGGAGAAACTGGAGAAAGGAGAAACAGCAGGCGCTGTCCTGCGTGAGGGCTGGCAATTCATTCTGCCATTGGGCGTGCTGGCGGGTGGGCTGATGCTGGGCTTTACGGCGATCCTGTCGGCGGTCTTCGCCATCTTCGCCTGCATCGTGGCCTCCTGGATGTCACCCGCACCAATGAAATGGCAGGAGTGCTTCGACGCCTGCGTCGACGGTGTCAAGGGCACCACCATGACCGCTCTGCTGCTGGTCGCGATTGGTCTCGTCATCAACGTGGTGATTACCACGGGCGTGGGCAATGCCTTCTCACTGATGATCGTGGAATGGGCGCAGGGCAGCCTGTTCCTGACCCTGGTGCTGGTAGCGCTGGCATCTCTGATTCTCGGCATCGGTCTGCCGGTCACCGCCGCCTACATCGTGCTCGCGACACTGGCCGCGCCAATGATCTATGACCTGATCGCGCAGGACTACCTGCTGCAGGCATTGCAGGCGACCGACCTGCCGACCAGTGTGCGGGCCACGCTAGGCCTGTTCGGTGGCGACCCAGTGGTGGCGCTGCGGGAAATGCCCCTGGAGATGCGCCAGCTGCTGCGCACAGAACTGCTGGACCCGACGCTGCTGGCGGGCATGCTGCTCAGCGCCCACCTGATCATCTTCTGGTTATCGCAAGACAGCAACGTGACCCCACCTGTCTGCCTGGCCGCCTTCGCAGCGGCAGGCATCGCTGGCACCAACCCGAACGCTACCGGCATGACGGCCTGGAAGCTGGCCAAGGGGCTCTATCTGGTGCCTTTGCTGTTTGCCTACTCGCCGCTGATTACTGGCACCTGGCCCGAACGGCTCAGTGTCTTTTTCTGGGCTTGCATGGGCCTGTACGCGGCGGCCGGTTTCCTGCAGTGGCGTCTGGAAAAACCTCTGAATCCACTCACCGCGACGATGCTGCTGGTGGCAGCTGTCCTGATGATGTGGTATCCCTTCGGAATCGCGTATCATGCGGTTGGCGCGGCCTTGTTGTTCGGCGTCATTTTCTGGCAAAAGCGCAGCGGCCCCCTGTAGGAGCCTGCCCTGCAGGCGACCTGTTGAACAGCAGTCTCAAGCTGAGGTCGCCAGCAGGGCTAGCTCCTACAAGAACAGGGTCAGAGCAAGACTCACCACACCGGTTCTCGAACATGTTCTCAGAGAAAGAGTTGAATCTGGAGGAAACCGAGCTGCGCGAGCAGGTCTCGCTGCTGACGCCTGCGCAGCACGAAAAATACCTGCAGATGGAGCGCTCTCTGCGCAAACATCCCAGCACCTATGCTGCGCTGAACTGCTTCTTCCTGCTCGGTCTGCATCACTTCTACCTGCGCCGCTGGCCACGCGGCATTCTCGATCTGCTGCTGTCGTCAATTGCGCTCTATGCTCTGTTTGTCGCCGGCAGCCCTGCCTATGGCGGTGCTCTGTTGCTGGCCGTCGCCATCATCGAGGTGCCGCAGCTCCTCAATTACGAACATCTGGTGCACAGTTACAACAACCAGATGATGCGCCGCTGTCTGCGCCGTATTTCACAAGCTGCTCCCGGCAAGCACACGACGGTCGCCACTCCCCAGTCCCTCGATCGATGACGCCGTCCCGCTGACTGAGGACATCATGATCATCACGCTGACAACTTTCCTTTGTGGACTGCTCCTGCTAGTCGCCGGGGCCGAGGGGCTTGTGCGCGGCGCATCGGCTTTAGCGTTGCGTCTGGGAGTCTCGCCTCTGCTGATCGGCCTGACTGTCGTGGCCTTCGGTACCAGCGCGCCCGAGCTTGCTGTCAGTGTGGAGGCTGCGCTCAATGACAACAGCTCCATAGCGTTAGGCAACATCGTTGGTTCCAACATCGCCAACATCGCGCTGATTCTGGGCTTGGCAGCGCTGATCCAGCCCATGCGGGTGCAGTCTTCCCTGTTGACGCAGCAGATTCCCATCATGATCGGCGTCTCTGCGTTGCTGTGGGTGCTGCTGCTGGACCAGACGCTTGGCTTCTGGGATGGCGTGTTGTTGCTCGGCGGCATCATTGTCTATGTCATCTTCAGCTATCGCCATGCGGGGGTGGTGGGCCTGGAGGTCAATCTGCCAATCGAAGCGGCTCCTCTTCCCGCTGGAGGCACAGCACTGCTGAGCAACATGGGGTTCTGCCTGCTGATCATTACTCTCGGGCTGATCGCACTGGTCAGCGGCGGGTCGTTGCTGGTGGACAGCGCCGTCGAGATTGCCCAGCGCTTCAATGTCTCCGAAACGCTGGTCGGTCTGACCATTGTCGCAGTCGGCACCAGCCTGCCAGAGCTGGCAACGTCTCTCGTCGCGGCCGTACGCAAGCAGGACGACATCGCCATCGGCAACATCGTTGGTTCGAACATCTTCAATATCCTCGGCATTCTGGGGCTGGCTTCAATCCTCCACCCAATCTCCTCTGCCGGTTTCGCGCAGACGGATTTTGTCGTCATGCTGCTGCTTGCCGTGCTGCTTCTGCCACTGGCCTGGACGGGGCGCCGTCTCGGACGTATGGAAGGACTGGTATTGCTAGCGGCGTATGTGGCTTATGTGTATTACCTCTTGCTGAAAACCTGATATAAGCAGCTCTCGGTTTCAAATTATCAGTTTCACAGACAACGGCCCTCGATGCAGTTACAAGCCAACAGTTCCTCGTCCAGCAGTCACACAACGCCGCGCCGCGCCGAGACGTCACGCAATGCGTTCCCGGCGCTGTTGCGTTCCGTTGCCGGATTGTTGCGCGAGCGCTTCCCGCTCACCGTGCAGGGCGTCGCCGTGCTCGTCATCGGCATGTTTGCGCTGCGCACTTTCGGCTACGGACGCATGGATCTGGTGGTTTTCGCGCTGGCCGTCTGCGCGCTCGCGATTGTCCTCTTCTCCACGGTGATCGTGCTGCTCGGTGGCTTGTTGCTGCGCTACCAGATTGTCGATCAGCTGGAGCGTCAGGTGATCCTGAAGCGCCACATCGCCCGCATGAAAGTGGAAGCGGGTTACCCGAACGAAACCGGCTTCACCATGCCGACCATGCCGTGGTTGCCGTTAATCAGCGTGCGCTGGGAAATTGTGCGGCCGGACGCGATTCTCACTCACAATCGCCTATCCGAAGACGAACAGCAGTGGGAAGAAGAAATCGTGCCGTTGCGGCGCTGCAAGAGCCCCACCATCACCCGCCGCTTCACAGTGCGCGACGTGCTGGGCTTCAGCCGCTTCTCCTGGCGCTTCACACAGGAAGGCGAGCTGTTGGCGCTGCCTCAGGCCGGCAGCATCAAGTCATTGCCGCTCTTGCGCTCGCTCACCGCTGAAGATGGGATTCCCGACCCCGGTGGTCACCCCGAGGGCGACCGCATGGAGATTCGCCCCTATGTGCCGGGCGACTCCGTGCGCAACATTATGTGGAAGGTCTATGCCCGCAACCGGCATCTGACCGTGCGGCTGGCCGAACGCAGCGTGTTTCACAGCAACCGTACCCTCGCCTATCTGCTATCCGGCCCTAACGACGAAGCGGCGGCAGCCGTCGCCCGTGTGGCGGTGGAGTCCGGTGCGCTGGGGGAAGACTGGCTGTTCTGCGCCGATGGCGGGGACACACCGACTAATCAGGTCGGCGAGGCGCTGGAGTTGATCGCACAATCGCGCGCTCTGGATGGCGCACATGCCTACGGGCTCGACCAGTACCTGCAGCATTTCGGTAATCAGGGCAGCGTGCACTGCATCGTCTTTGCGAACGCCGAAGCCGGGCCCTGGCTGCAACAATTGCGCGCGACCATCGGGCGTTTCCGCGTACGCTTCTCGGTCGTACTGGCGACGGATGGCTTCATCACCAGCACACCACGTCCGCACTGGCAGAAGCTCTTGTTCAACGACAGCGCGGCACGCCGTGAACAGCGTGAGCGCGAAGGGCAGGCGACTTCTGTGGCCGAACTGAGCCGTTTGTTGACGGAACTCGGTCAACTTGTAGAATCGACCATGGTCGTGGATCGGCGGACCGGGCTGACCTATGACAAACGCATGAACCGGGTGTGAGAGACACGCACATGCACAACAGAACACAGACCACAGCGCAGGACTCCATCCTCAGCCAGCTGCTGCCCTCCAGCCTGCGGGCGGCGATCATTGCCTCCAGCTACTGGGTGCTGAGCCTGTCACTGACCAGCGAGAGCGGGTCGGTGGCGGCCTTCGTCGGCTGCCTGTTCTCCTGCTATCTGATCGACGGACTGATCAAGCGTCCGCCTCTGCGGGATCTGCGCCTGAGCGTGATTGCCGTCTTCACCCTGATGCTGCTGTGTGTCGGCGTGTTCCTGAGCAGCGCCATCACCAGCAGCCTGACCGTCGCGAGCCTGATCCCGCCGCTGCTGACCTATGAGATCGGCGAAGTCCTGCAGTGGTTCCTGTTTGCGGCCGCGCTGACCGCGTTGCTGCGCAGTCTCGCGCATCGCACCAGCTATGGCCGGGTGACGGAAATCCTGTTTGTCGCCGCTGCCTTCGTCATCACTCTGGCGGCACATCGGCAGGGCATGATTCACCGCCCCTTCTTCATCGGCGATTACGCCCTCACCCGTGGCATCGACCCCAGCTCCATCCTCATGGCGCTGGGCTGCGGCGCGGTGCTGGCGCTGGCTGGACTGCTGATGATGGAGAACAACCACCGCCGCCTGCCCTACCATTTCACCGTGCTGGGACTGCTGTGCTTCAGCCTGCTGGCCTATGTGCAACTGTTCGGAATGCCGTCGCCAAGCCTGACTGACGACATGGGCCTGACCGGCGTGGCACGCGGCGAAGGCAGTGCTGCGGAGCAGGAGAACCCCTTCCGCGACGGCGAGAATGACGCCAGCGACAAGGAGGCGCCGGTGGCCATCGTGCTGTTCCGCGATGACTATGAACCCGCCGGTGGCTCGTACTATTTCCGCGAATCCGCCTATACCGAATTCAATGGCACCATGCTGGCAGTGACAGACCGGGACGATCTGGATGAAGACCTGATCACCCACTTCCCGCCCGTGCGCGCCGACATCGAGGAGCCGCTGCCATTGCCGGACAAGCGGCAGGCGGTACGCACCACCATCGGTCTGCTCGCTCCGCACCGCACGCCATTCGGGCTGGATACGCCAGTGGCTTTCGAGAATACGCCCAACCCGAACAACCTGCGCTTCAAGCAGACTTATGACGCCTACTCGATGGTGCCATTGCTGGACTTCCCCGACCTGGTCGGCCGCACCGCCGGTGATCCGGACTGGACACCCGCTCAGCGGCAGGCCTATCTGGAGCTGCCCGACGACCCGCGCTACCGCGAGCTGGCCGACACCATCCTGCAGGACCTGCGCCCCGCTTATGCCGACGATCCCTACGCCAAGGCGCTGGCGATCAAGGATTACCTCGACCGCAACGGCATCTACAGCCTCAAGAACGAACACGCCTATGCCGAAGACCCGGCGGCTTCCTTCCTGTTCGGCGACTTGACCGGCTACTGCATGCACTTCTCCTTCGCCGCGACCTACCTGTATCGCAGCATCGGCATTCCGGCCCGTGTGGGCATTGGCTACTCCGTGCCGGCCAGCAATCGCGCCGGGGGTTCCTCACTGCTGATTCAGGCCATCAACGGCCATGCCTGGCCGGAGATCTTTCTGGATGGCGTGGGCTGGGTGATCGTCGATCCGGCGCCGGGGCGCACCCTGGTGGACATGTCAGTGGACCCACAGAACAGCCTGCAGCAGTTGCTCGGCGACATGTTGCGTGACGAAGCCGCGTTCGACGAGTTCATCAGCTCCCAGCAGGATGAGCCCTTCCCGCTGGCCGTGCTGCTGAACACGCTGGTCGCCGCACTGTTGGTGACGTTGCTGGCCGCCTACAGTGTGAAGATCTACCGCCTGCGCGCGCCACAGTTTGCTGACCCCGCCTTGCGCTATCGCCTCAGCTACCGCGCCACGCTGGACATGCTCTCTGCCCTGGGCCAGCGTCGTCGCTACGGCGAGAGTCGCGAGGCCTTCGCTCGCCGCCTCAGCACGATGACCCCTACCTTCGCCACGATGACCTCCTCCCACCTGCAGGCCGCCCTGGGCCCCTGTGGGAGCGTACCCGAGGGCATAAAAGCCCGCTCGCGATTGCCTTTAGATCAGACTCTCGATCAAGCCCCAGCGACAGGCACCTCCACCCCAGACTGGCTCGCCCTGCAGAACTGCATCCGCAAGGAAATCGGCAGCCACATCCCCTGGTGGAAGCGCGTGCTCGCGTTCCTAGATCCTTTCGCCTGGTTGAGAACCCATTGACCTGACCTTACAGAAACCAAGCAGTCCGGAGACCCTGAATGACCCTGGAAGCCACAAGCGCCAACCTAGAAGTGACAGAAGCCACCGACCAGCACGAGACGCCAACAGCCACTGCCAGTGCGGCCACCCAGTCCGCGCCTCTGCAACAAGCCGTCGCGGTCCTCAACCGCCTGAGCAACGCAGTGCGCAGTCAGGTGCTGGGCCGTGACGATGTCATCGAGTTGGCCATCATCGCGCTGATCGCCGACGGTCACGTGCTGCTGGAAGACTTCCCCGGCTCCGGCAAGACCACACTCGCCAAGGCCCTCGGTGAGGCCATCATCACGCCGCCGCAAGGACACGGACAAGACCAGACCGACGAGGTTGCGGCCGCCATCGCGCCCTTCCGCCGCATCCAGTTCACGCCGGACCTGCTGCCCTCGGACGTGACCGGCGGCTCGGTGTTCGACACCAGCACCAACAGTTTCCATTTCCGCCACGGCCCGCTGTTCGCGCACGTCGTGCTGGCCGACGAGATCAACCGCACCTCGCCGAAGGTGCAGTCGGCGATGCTGGAGGCCATGGGCGAGAAGCAGGTGACAGTCGACAACACCACCTACCGGCTGGACAAACTGTTCTTCGTGATTGCCACTCAGAACCCGCTCGATCTGGTCGGCACCTATCCACTGCCCACGCCGCAGCTGGACCGTTTCCTGTTCAAGATCACAATGAAGCACATCGAGCGCGACGCCGAGCTGGACGTGCTGGACACCTACAAGAGTCGCCGCGATCAGACTGACCACCGCGTGCAGGTCACCCGCAACGAGGTGCTGATGGCGCGCGAGGTAATCGATCAGGAAGTGGTAATCGCCCGTGCCATCAAGACCGCATTGGTGGACATCTCCCGCAACCTGCGCAGCGATGAGCGCGTGCTGCAGGGCAACTCCACCCGCAGCATGGTGTTGTTGATGCCAGCTCTGCAGGTACTGGCAGCCCTGCGCGGCCGCAGCTTCGTCAGTGCCGAGGACATCGAGACATTGCTGCCGCGCGTGCTTGGTCACCGCGTCGAGCTGGCCCCCGGCGTCGCCGATCTCGGCAAGGTGCTGCACGACTGCATGCGCGACCCCATGGAACAACTGGCGCGGACGACGTTGCAGTGATGCTCCGCCGACCCGCCACTGTAGGAGCCTGCCCTGCAGGCGACCTGCCCGACTCCACACCTGCAGGCGAATTGAATTGGCACAGTGCCCGCATCAGGAATTCGCCTGCAGGGCAGGCTCCTACAGTCAGTGCCAAGTCAATTCGCCTGCAGGGCAGGCTCCTACGTATGGGGTTTGGTCTGGTGGTTGCGGCGTTGATCAACGCCGCAGTGCCTGCCTTCGCTCAGGATGGCCTCGACGGCTTCGACCTGCCCGGCACGCCCACCGTATGCTTCGGGATGATCGACATCACCGAGCAGCGCGCGCTCGATATCTGCGACGCCCTCACGCTGCAGGAAAATGTCCGGGCGCGGGAGCTGGCCCAGCGCTGGATCGCCGAACAACCGAACTCTGCCGCCGCGCAATACGCACTCGCAGAAGTATTGATTCGTGTCGAGGGCAACCTGGCACGCGGCCTCTTTCACCTCTCTCGCGCCGAGGAATTGACCAATTACAGCTCGCTCGGGCGGGCCATGGCCGATGGCGGCGCTCAGTGGCACTATCTCGCGCTCTCACAACTGTCCTATGTGCATCAGTTGATGGGAAATCAACAAGCCTCGCTCGATTACCTCGACAAGATCGAGACCATCTACGGCCAGGAAGTGGAATCGTTTCGCGGCTGGCCGCTGATCAAGATGCAAAAATGGGACGAAGCCCGAGCCAGTGCCAATCTCGTGCTCAACACCAGCAACGATGTGCGCGAACGCAGCCGTGCCTGGAACACATTGTGCGCAGTCGAACTGGCCAGCCTGCGTCCGGCGGAATCACTGGAAGCCTGTGACAAATCCATCAGCGAGGATGAAGCCGTCGAAGACGCGAGCGGTGTGGTCGACACCGTGTACCTGCTCAACGCCTCCGAAGTCGCACTCAGCATGCTGCGCATGGAGGAGGCCGAAGACTATCTGACCCGCGCCTCGCGCTATCTGAATCCGGAAAGCGTTGGCGACCCGTGGATCAACCTGCTCTATCTCTACATGAATCAGGGACGTTTCGAAGAAGCGCGCACGGCGCTGGACAGTCTGCTGGTGTGGCGCGACAACCAGGAGCCCATCGTCGGGGTGATGAACCGCGCCGAACATTTTCTGGTGAGTGCCGCGTTGTTGATTCTGACTGGCTATCCCGAGGACGCGGCCACTCTTAGCGCCACTGCACTCAATCAACCGGACCGTACCGGCTCCTACAGTGCCGACGAGGCCCAGAAAGATTCCATCGCAGCACTCATCAATCACATGGCCAACCAGACCGCTTACGAGATGAAGCTGGAGGAAGTGGCGATCCTGCCGTTTCCTGAATCACTGAGCGCGCGTGCCGACGCACTGAGCCTGCGCTTCAAATCCTGGCGCTCGGCGCGTCATGCGGCAGCGCTGTTTGCCAACACCACCACACTGCAGAACCGTCTGCGCCCCTACGCCCCGCTGGACGTGCATATTCCCGAGTGGGTGGAGCCAGAGCTGGTGTCGATCATGGGCGAAGGCGTCATGTCCTCGGTGCTGGAAGAGACTCTCACAGCAGGCGCCTTCAGTCTCAACGAAGGCTACTACCACGCCTATCACGCCGAGATCGCCGCCCAACGTGGGCAGGATCTGCTGACCATCGAACACGCCGGCCGGGCGATGAACATGCTGCCGACGCAGGAGGTGCTGCTCAAGGCACGGCTGGCAGCCCGCATCGCCGACGCTGCCTGGCGCATGGGCGAGACCGAGATCGCCCTCAGCAGCTACGAACAGGCACTGGCGTGGGACCCGAGCATCATCCGCCGCCTCGGTCTGGCCTTGCCAGTCAATATCACCGGCGTCGACGACGACTTCGTACGCGAGGTCATCGGCTATCTGGAAAACTCGCCACGCTTTCGCAATCACCCCGACGGTCTGCTGCTGGAAGTCTTCCCGCAGAGCGATCTGACGCTGTGCCTGAGCACCCGTGGCGGAACGCCGCTGTCCTGTCTGCAGATGGGCGAGGTGACTACGCTGGAGATCGGTGTCGATGGCGAGACGGAGGCACTGACTCCGGCGCAGCAATTGGTGAAGACCTTCCACAACCGTACTTTTGGTCCCGGCATTGAAATCAGCCAGACCCAACGCATGGCGTTGATGGGGTCAAGCGTCATTCTCAGTTCCCAGAACAACACCGGTGTGCAACGCAACCGCGATGCGGTTCTGCAATGACCACTCACCTCTCCAGAAGCATCATCCTGCTGCTGGCCATGGTGTCGGCGCTCGGCCCCGTCGCCATGCAGATTCTGTTGCCCGCCATCCCCATCATCAAGGAGAGCTTCGCGGTCAGCGCGGCGGTGGCACAACTGACACTCAGTCTGTCGATGGCGGCGATTGCCGTGGCCACGCTCGCCTATGGCCCGCTGTCGGATCGCTACGGACGCAAACCGATTCTGATTATCGGCATGGTCATCACCATCATCGGTTCCATTCTGTGCGTTGTGGCTCCCAGCATCGAACTGCTGATCGCTGGCCGCATCGTGCAGGCAGCGGGTGGTGCGGTGGGTATGGTGGTGGCACGCGCCATCGTGCGCGATGTCTACGATGCTCGCGAGTCTGCCTCCGTGATCGCGACGCTGGTCATGGTGATGGTGGTGATGCCCATGCTCTCCCCGGCCGTGGGTGGCGAGCTGATGGTGCGGCTTGATTGGCATTCGGTGTTTGTGCTGGTGGCAATCATCAGCGCAGTGCTGCTCGGCATGCTGTGTTATGCGCTGCCGGAAACGCTGCGCGAACCGCTGATTTTTACCGGCGTCGGTGACATGTTGCGCAGCTATCAGGCATTGATGAGCCTGCGGGTTTTTCAGGGCTACTCGTTGAGCGTGGCATTCGTGTCAGTGGTGTTCTTCAGTTTCATTTCCGCCGCGCCGGAGATCATGGTCAGCGTGTTCGAGCGGCCGGCCACGGAGTACGGTTATTACTTCATCGTGATTCCGCTGGGCTTCATGATTGGCAATTACGTGACCCGCTACTACGGACGGCGATTCGGCACACAGCGCATGATCGATTACGGCTCGCAGATTTCGCTCGTTGGCATCGGCCTCGCGATTGTTCTGCAACTGCTCGGATTTCATCATCCTGCCGCGCTGTTCCTGCCGATCGCGCTGGCAATCTTCGGCAACGGCATCACTTTGCCCAATGCTCAGGCGGGCGCCATCAACGCTGCGCCACACATGGCGGGCAGTGCCTCGGGACTCACGGGCTTCATGCAGATGGCCTTCTCGGCGGTGGCGGCACAGGCGGTGGCGTTGATATTCAACGGCACGGTCTACCCAATGCTGGTGCTGATGCTGGTGGCGTCGGCGATCTCCCTGCTGAGCTTCCGGCTGCTGGTGCCGGTGGACTCAACCGTCGACGCTGCTCACTGACTGTTTAAATCACTGCCTGTTTTTACCACTGACTGTTCTAAACCACTGTCTGTTTTGAACCACTGTCTGTTTTGAACCACTGCCTGTAGGAGCCTGCCCTGCAGGCGACCTGAATTGGCACTGTACCAGCTCAGGAAATCGCCTGCAGGGCAGGCTCCTACAGTCAGTGGATACAGTCAGAGGCAAGTGCCTAGTTGGCGTAGGTTTCAAGGATATTGATCGCGTGGTTCTTGATGCGACGCATGGCGACAAACATGTCGCTGTAGGTCTGCGCAGGAAGCGCCTGACAGGAGCCGTTCTTCAATCGCTCCAGGTGCCGGTCACGCATGGTGTTGGCCATCTTGTTCAAACGAGTGCCTTCTTCCATAAGCCGCGTGATGCGCGTGGAGTCCGCGCGCTTGCGCCGTGCACTGACGACACGCCCGACGAAGGTGTCAATCTCGTTGTAGAAAGTCATGAGATCACTCCAGGCATCGTCGCTCAGCGTCTCACGCTGTTTGAAAAGTCGGGCGCGATAGATGGTGAACGACTCCAGACAGTCCGCAATACTTTCCAGCTCATCGGCCATGCGGATCAGACCATAAGCGCGTGCAGACTGGGCCTGTGTGACGGCATCGGTGAGCACTCGCGTGATGAAGATGATCATCTCTTCTTCAATGGAATCGGTGATGTCCTCAAGATCGTTGATGCGATCAAAACACTCCCTGTCCAATTTTTCTGCAGTGGTATAGGTGCGCGTCAGGTTGAACATTTGCCGGGTGATTTCGATCAGATTGTCCATCTCCAGATCGGCCTGCTGCAGCGCCACTTCCGGTGTCAGGGAGACGCTGTGGCTCAAGTGCCGCACCTGATGCACTTCTTCGTTGTCCTGCGGAGGGACGAGCCAGACCACCAGTTTCACCAGATAATCGAGCAGGGGAATCCACAGCAGCGCGTTGATGACGTTGAACATCGTGTGGGCGGCGGCAATATGCCAGACGATATGCGGACGCTCACCGGAGGTCAGTTGCATATCGGGGTCACCCGCCAGCAACTGGTCAATGAAATCGACGTAGAACGGGAACAGCGCCATCATCAGAATGGCGCCCAGAATGTTGAACACAGCGTTGGCTCGGGCCACTCGGAGCGCAGAGGTGCTGGCGCCGACGCCGGGCAGTTGTGCCAGCAGGGCGGTGCCTACATTCTCACCGATGATCAACCCGACCGCTGTATTGAAATCAATCACACCTGTGCTTCCCAGCACCAGCGTAATGGCCAGCATGGCAGCACTGTTGCGAATCAGCATGGTCAGCAGACCACCCAGAATCACGCAGGCCAGCAGCGTGCCCGGCGACTCGGCGTCGATGAGATGCAGATAGGAAAGGAAACCCTGATGTGTGCGCAGAGGCCCGAAAGCCATCGCCATGAAGTCGAGCGCCGTGAACAGCAGGCCCAGCGCCACCAGACTCTTGCCGACAGCCCCTGTGCTGTTGCTGCGACCAGCCATCATCGGATACATCCCGAGGCCGATCAGCAGCAAACCGTACTTACCCAAGCTCAGTGAGAGTATCCAGCCAATGAAAGTGGAGCCGATGTTGGCGCCGAGAATGACCGCCACAGACTGCCGTAATTCCAGCACGCCGGCGTTCACGAGGCCGACGGTCATCACGGAAGAAATACTGCTGGATTGCACGAAGGCGGTGATGCCCAGCCCGGCGAGAACAGCCATGAGCCGGTTGCGGCTCAGACCGGCCAGCACGCTGCGAATGGCGTCACCGCCACTGGATTGCAAAGCGTCTGACAAGAGTTTCAGTCCCAGGAAAAACAGCCCCAGGCCACCGGCAGCGGTATATAGAATTTCGAAGTCGCTCATTGATCTGGAGTCTATTCAAACCCTTGATGCTTTACAAAATTTTTTTGCAATTGATTCCAGAAACCGGCACGACCATCACAATAGATGCACTGGTCCGGTGAACGTGGTCAGACACGCGGTCAACACCAGAATCAAAAACGCCAATCCCATCTCGCCACGAATCGAATATTGCAATGCTGCCACCTTCTCTCCTGCCAGCGCGGGGACTAACCGAAATTTGTTGAGTGCCGCCAACCCCAGCAGGCAAACCACCAGCAACAGTTTACCGGTCAGCATCAAGCCATACGGCGTCGAGAGCAGGTCCGCAGGCTGCTCCAGCAATTGCGTCAGCAGATAGCCTCCGGCGAGCAGCAGGCTGCCGGTGATTGCCCAGCCGAGGCGGCCGAAAGTCTGCAGCAGCGCTTGCAGCCGCACAGCTGGTTCATCACGATGCTGCTCCTGGCGACAAAGCGTATGCAGCGGGTAAAGCGCCCCGATCCACAAACCCATTGCACTGATGTGCACAGCGATAGCCACGCCAGCCAGTACCCCTAGGCTTGCTACATGACCCAGCACCGCGAACGACGCTGCGAAAAGCACTAGCGCCAGCAGTGCGCCGCTGTACAGTGACACCGGCAGGCGCGCGTCTTTCTCAGCCAGCAGGGCAGGTCTGGCCAGCAACAAAGTCACTGCGGCAACGAGGAAACCAGTCAGTTTCAATCCAGCGCCGTAGCCGATGGGCGACTGCAGCAACAGTCCCGCCATGAAACTGTCGAACATCCCGGCTACTCCGGTTTGATTGACCACGCCGACCTGTAACAGGAAGAACAACAGCGCCGCGAAACTGCCAACCAGACAGGCCAGCAACAACAACTGCAACAGATGTTGTCGCAGCGCCAGTGGCCAGTGCAGGTAGCGGCGATTCAAAAGAGAAAGAAGAAGAGGGGAAGCAACAGCAGAGGATGGGCGGGCAGCGCGTTCACTGCCCAGCCAGAAAACCAACAAACCGCCGACCAGACTCGCGAGGCTCGCGTAGCTCAGCACCTTGCTGAGCACGCTGGCCAGCTCCCAGGGACCGGCGGCAAATGGCATCAGTGTACGTGGTCTCCACCGCCGTGACCGTGCTCAGACATCACCGCAGCGGGAGCATTCGGGTCCACGGTGAAACGGAAGTCTTCGCTGACCGAATGGCCATCTTCACCGATCACAGTCCAGTTGACGCGATAGGCACCTGCTACCAAGGGCGGCATCGCCACATGAAACATCATGTTGGCAGCCGCATCGGGCACAAACCCGGTCTCGACGATACCGTTGTCACCGGTGACAGTCAGACGTACCAAACGGACATTGCCGTTGAAATGCAGCATCAGCATTTCAGGGGTGGCGACGGTCTGTCCATTCTCCGGCACAGAACTGCTCATCGCGCTGTGGGCAAACGCTGCGCTGTGCATGACCAGCATCAGCAGTGCAGCGGCCAGGCCCTGCAACAGTGTCATTTTCTTCATGGTGTCACCTCGGTTGTTCTGTTTATGGGGTCGAAAGCAGTGCATGGAGTGACAAGCAGTGTAACCCAATCCATTCGCATTGCCGAGCCACAAACAGCGACAGATTGTCGCAGCACACGCCCTGTATCTGGCGTGCTAGAATTTCAACCATGACCACACTCACTGCTTCTCAAAATACGCTTCACGACAACCAGCGCCCGCCCTTGCTGATCGCCAACAGTTTCCATCCGGAAACAATGGCGAAGCTCGATGCGCTATATGACACCCACAAGCTCTGGCTGCTCGACAGTCCGCAGCAACAGGCACTGATCGAGCGCTTGAGCCCGGTTTGCGAAGCGGTGGCAAGCGCTTCCTGGGCGACCAATCCGTTAATCTACCAACTACCACACCTGCGCCTGATCAGTTGTTTCGGCGTCGGCACGGACGGCATCGATTTCGCCACCACCCGTGCACGCGGCATCCACGTCACCAATACGCCGCGCGTGCTCAACGATGCCGTGGCCGACCTAGCGATGGCACTGGTGCTGGCGACTTCACGCAATCTCATCAACGCCGACCGTTATGTGCGCGAAGGCAAGTGGTTGCAGGCGCCGTTTCCTGTCTCCAGCAGCCTGGCTGGCAAAACCCTCGGCATCCTCGGCCTGGGCGCCATCGGCGAGGAAATTGCCAATCGCGCCACCACCTTCAAGATGCAGATCGCCTATCACAATCGTCAGCCCAAACCTGTGCCCTGGCGTTACTGCGAATCCCTTGCGGCATTGGCACAGACCAGCGACATCCTTTTATGCATGCTGCCAGGCGGAGCTGCCACGAGCAAGATGCTCAACATGGCGGTCTTTCGTGAACTGGGCCCGCAGGGCATCTTCATCAACGTCGGCCGTGGCAGCAGTGTGAACGAAGAGGATCTGGTGACCGCTCTGCAGCAAGGCGTGATTGCCGGGGCCGGTCTTGATGTCTACGCCAACGAACCACGCGTCCCCGAAGCGCTGCTGAGCATGCCCAATGTGGTGTTGTTCCCGCACATCGGCAGCGCCACGGTCGAGACGCGCCGCGCGATGGGCCAGCTGGTGCTGGATAACCTCGCGGCACACTTCGCAGGGCAGCCACTGCTCACCCCATGTTGAAAACACCCCCATTCGCGCAATCAATCGCCGACGCCCTCAACAAGGACTGCTTCTGCATCACCCTGGATCGCCCCGCGCTGCATGAGGCGCTGCTGCGGGACTCCGGCAACACCATCAGCCAGGCACTGATCGATGCGCGCCCCAATTTGTTCTCCAATGCGTCGATGTTCCTCTCTTCCGAACTGCTGGCGCAGATGCTCGCAACCGTCAGGGCTATTGAAGCCGTCGCGCAACTGCCTCAGTACCGTGCGCAGATTGCCGCCTGGTCTCCCGACATTGCACAGCATCGGTTCGGTCCGCTGGGCGTGTTCATGGGCTACGACTTCCATCTCTCTGCCAACGGGCCGCGACTGATCGAGATCAACACCAATGCGGGTGGCGCCTTCCTCAACGCGGCGCTGGCCAATGCGCAGCGTGCGTGTTGCATGGAGATGGAATCCTGCATGGAACTGAATAGCGATGCGGACAAATTCGACAAAGCATTCTGGAACATGTTTCTCAATGAATGGCGGCTGCAAGGGCGCAGCGGCGTGCCGACTCGCGTGGCCATAGTGGATGAAAACCCCGAAGAGCAATATCTCTATCCCGAGTTCCAACTGGCCCGCGATTTCTTCGAACGTCACGCGGTGGAAGCGGTCATAGTCGACCCCGCAGCGCTTACCTACGACGGCACGCAATTGCTGGCCAACGGTAAACCCGTCGACATGATCTATAACCGTCTGGTGGATTTCGCGCTCGACAATCCGGCCCATGCGGCAATGCGACAGGCGTATCTGGACGACGCAATCGTGCTGACACCGCATCCCGGTGTACACGCGCTGTTTGCAGACAAGCGCAATCTCGTTGTCTTGTCAGACCGCGATCTGCTGGCCAGCTGGGGCATCGATGAGACGTCGCTTGTCGCGCTTGGCAACGTGTTGAAAACCGAAGTCGTCACACAGGAAAAAGCCGAGCAATTGTGGGCCAGGCGCAAGCAACTCTTCTTCAAACCTGCCGCCGGTTACGGAGGCAAGGCTGTCTATCGCGGTGACAAACTCACACGCGGCACATGGGAGGAAATCATCAAAGGCGGCTATGTGGCACAGGAGTTCGCACCTCCCAGTGAACGCATGATCGAGATCGATGGCCACAAGGAAGCGCGCAAGGCCGACATCCGTCTCTACACCTACGACGGCAACATTCTGCTGACGGCCGCCCGCCTCTATCAAGGGCAAACCACCAATTTCCGCACACCGGGAGGCGGATTTGCGCCGGTGTTCAGCGTGTAGCCCACTCTCACATTTTCAAACCAGTTCACAACTTCAAGTCTGCAATTTTCATAACATAGCCCCATTGAGCTGCCCTTCACAAAACCGTCTCAGCGTCAGACCACACCCTTGCTTCCGTAGTGAAGACAACAAGAAGGAGTCTTATTCTGGGTACTCTAGTCAAACTTTTCCGCAGTGCGAAAGCCACAGAACGATTGCGGGAACACCAGTTCACCGAACTGCTGCGCCCGCACATTGAACTGATGTATCGCATGGCCTATCGCTGGACGCGCTCCGAGGCCGATGCCGAGGACATCGTGCAGGATGTTCTCATCCGCCTGGCCGATCGCGTCGACGAAATGCTGGACATCGAACAACTGCGCCCCTGGCTCATCAAATGTGTGTACCGGCGCTTTGTCGACCTGCATAGAAGTCACGCGAGCAATCCTCTGCAGGCAGAGTCCTCCCTGTTTGGTACTCATGCCGAAATGGACGACGAGGCGCCTTCTCTTGCCAGTCTGCAGGCCGATGCCCGTGACGACTACGCCCAGCTGGATGACCGCGATGCCCTCCTCAAAGCTCTGGCCACTCTCGACGACGATCAGCGTGACGTTATTCTGCTGCATGATGCCGAAGGTTATTCAGCATCAGAAGTCGCTGAAATTCTTGGGGAAAATATCGGCACCATCAAGTCGCGGCTGCACAGGGCACGTAACAAACTAAAAATATTTTTGGAAGCTGGAACCTTTTAGGGATTTGCTCCGTGTTAGTCAGCAAAGGAGAGACACCATGCACTGTGAAAATTTCAGACAGCAACTGCAACGAATCGGGGTGAAGGGCCTTCGCGAGATGGTTCCCGGTGTGTTGCACACGCATCTGGAGTCGTGCGCAGACTGTCGCGAATACACCGAGGATATGCAGTTCAGACAAGCGCTGAGTGCAATCCCGGTGGCAGGGCCAGGCGAAGGATTCGCAGAAAGGGCTCTGCAGCGTGCATGGGCGGCCAGGGATGGCCAGAGGACTGCACCGTCGGTGAATACCGGCTGGTTGCTGGCAACAGCGGCGACGCTGGTGTTGGCCGTCGGAGCAGCCTTCATGGTTCCCGGAACGGGGGTCACGACTGGCAGTGGTTCACCACTGTCAGTGGTAGAAGTGGCGCCGCAATCGGTTCGACAAGTGGATCTGTTGATGGTGAGCGGGCACGCCCTTGTGGATGCCTGGATCACCGTACAAATGGATGAGAACGTGAGTCTGGCAGGATATCCGGACCTCGACAGAATCCGCTGGTCGACATCGATTGCCCAGGGCAACAACCAGTTGACCCTGCCAGTACAACTCCGGGGAAATAGCAGTGGCAGCATCGTCGTCGAGGTGGAAGCCGATGGCGCTCGCAAACAGATGCAGCTCACTGTAGAAGCCGCGCCCCAGATGCAACAGGCCGGCATGTTGCCGATCAATCTGTTCATCTGAGACGCATCCAACGAGCAAACAACTTAAAGAGGATTTAACCATGCGCAACATTCAAAACTTCAAAGCAAATGTATTCAAGAAAACAACTCTGTCACTGCTGCTTGCATCCAGCTGCCTGTATGGCATCGCTGCAACAGCACAATCTTCTCTGGAGACAGCGACGACCGCTCAGGCTTCTGCCACCAGCACAGCTTCTGCCAGAGTCAATCACGGCCAGATCGTCGATGCACTGTCCAGCAACTCCTCCGCCGCAACTAATGCCAGCGCCACTGCAGCGGCCAATGTCGCTGCGAGTGCTGACGCTTCTGCTCGTCGGTCAGTCATTGCAATTACCGAAGCTGGCAACAGCACCAGTCAGTCTGCGAACGTGAATGGTGCGGCCAGCGTGGTGCTGAATGCCGTAGCTGTTGCGCAGAGCGAAGATGAAGTCTCTGCCGACGCAGGTGCCGTGGCGAATGCGATTCTGACCACTGGCATACGCGCCGGGCAGACAGAAGAGAGCGCCAACAACACCGTGGACGCAATCTCCTCTCAGACTGTGACACTCGGCGCTGATGTGGCGGCCAACGTGTCTTCTGTCGTCGACGTCACAGCGTCCGGTGCTCGCGACACTGTTGAGAGCGTCAACGAGGCGGTGGAAGTGAACGCCGGTCTTGCGGTGGCAGCAGAAGTCGCCAACGAAGCCGCCATCGAGTCTTCCAGAAGCCTGCGCGACATGGATGCCCTTGATGGCGATTTGCGAGGCAGCATCAGCAGCTTCACTGAAGTCACAAGCAGCGTGACTGGCGGACTGGGGCTGTAACCACAACGCGGGAACATCCCCCGCAAGAGCAGGTGGTCTGGCACGGAAGCCGACCACCTCTTCAATTGCAAAATTCAACACGGATCATTAAAGACCATCAGGAGAGCATTATGAAAAACGGCAAACACTCCCCTCTGCCCATGGCAATCGCACTCGCGGCACTTTGCACAGCCAGCGCGGCGACGGCGCAACAAACCACTGAATTGGATCTCACCATCAGTGTGATTCAGAGCGGCGAGACCCCTGCCGGGTTCATCAATCGGCTCGAACTGCCTGCACTGGAGGCCATCGTCGATGCACAGGCAAGCGCAGAGGCGCAGGCCGAGATCATCGCCGAGACGGTGGAGGAGACTGTCAACATCTCCGACAACGCATCACAAGTGGCGACTGACACCATTCGCGAAATCATCAGTGTGGATGGCACTGGAGGTGGGGGTGTCGGGGTAGGAGTGGGCGCAGGAACGGGCGGTGGCCTGGGTGGAGGCATTGGTGGCGGGATTGGTGGTGGAATTGGCGGTGGCATTGGAGGTGGAATCGGTGTGGGTGGCGGTGTGGGTGGCGGTGTGGGTGGCGGTG
>JAZKJF010000013.1:0-43463 GCA_040384465.1 Pseudomonadota bacterium
CCCCGCTCCCACAGGGTTCAACAGCAATGCGTCAGAACGAATCCGGCATCTTGGCCTTGGCCCGCGCCGCTTCCTTGGTGATGGTGCCCTTCTGCACGAGGTCCTTCAGGGTCTGATCCAGCGTCTTCATGCCATACTGGGAGCCGGTCTGAATCGCCGAATACATCTGCGCCACCTTGTCTTCACGAATCAGGTTGCGGATCGCGGGTGTGCCAATCATGATCTCGTGTGCCGCCACGCGGCCGCCGCCATTTTTCTTCAGCAGCGCTTGCGAGATAACCGCCTGTAGTGATTCAGACAACATCGAACGCACCATGGATTTCTCAGCGGCCGGAAACACGTCGATGATACGGTCGATGGTCTTCGCGGCGGAGGTGGTGTGCAGTGTGCCGAACACCAGGTGGCCGGTCTCTGCCGCTGTCAGCGCCAGACGAATGGTCTCCAGGTCTCGCAGCTCACCCACCAGAATGATGTCCGGGTCTTCGCGCAATGCTGAACGCAGTGCCTCGGCGAAGCCCAGCGTATCGCGGTGTACTTCACGTTGGTTCACCAGACATTTTTTGCTTTCGTGAACGAATTCGATCGGGTCTTCTATGGTCAAGATGTGTTCGTAACGACTGTTGTTCACGTAGTCCATCATCGCGGCAAGCGTTGTACTCTTGCCCGAGCCGGTTGGCCCTGTCACAACCACCAGCCCCCTCGCGAGATCAGACACATCGCGGAAGACCTGACCCATGCCCAGCTGTTCCATCGACAGCACCTTGGAGGGGATGGTACGAAATACCGCCGCCGCACCCCGGTTCTGGTTGAAAGCGTTGACCCGGAAACGCGCCAGACCCGGCACCTCGAAAGAGAAGTCTGTCTCCATGAACTGCTCGTAGTCCTTGCGCTGTTTGTCCGTCATGATCTCGTAGATCAGACCGTGGACTTCCTTGTGATCCATGGAGGGGACATTGATCTTGCGCATGTCGCCATCGACACGAATCAGAGGCGGCATTCCGGCCGTGAGATGCAGATCCGATGCGCCTTGTTTGACACTGAAACCCAGTAGTTCGGTGATGTCCATGCTGATGCCTGCCCCTTGCTTCGATAATGTCGGATTCGATAATGGTCGTGCCGGTGCTATAGTGAGAGCCATGACAAGCATAGCAGAAAACATTTCCAGAGTTCGTGAACAGATCGGCAAAGCCGCCCGTGACTACGGCAGACCGGCAGCCAGCATCAGCATGCTCGCTGTCAGCAAGACGCAGAGCGCAGAGCAGGTGCGCGAAGCCTATGCAGCAGGTCAAAGAGATTTCGGTGAAAACTATCTGCAAGAAGCACTGGGCAAGATCCATGCACTGCCTCTGCCCGGCCTGTGCTGGCACTTCATCGGCCCGATTCAATCCAACAAGACGCGCGAGATTGCCGAACATTTCGACTGGGTTCACAGCATCGAACGGGTGAAGATCGCGCAGCGTCTCAGCGCACAGAGACCCCCGGAACGAGGCCCTCTGAATGTCTGCATTCAAATCAATATTTCAGAGGAGACCAGCAAGTCCGGAGTGACTCTCGCAGAAGCGTTGCCTTTGTGCGCCGCCATTGAGGGGCTGGAGAATATCCGCCTGCGCGGACTGATGGCGATTCCCGCCCCCTGTGACGATCCACAGCAACAGCGCCTGGCCTTTCGACCGCTGGGTCAGTTGTTCCAACACCTGACCACGCTGTATCCACAGATGGATACCTTGTCGATCGGGATGAGCGCTGACTACGAAGCGGCAATAGCGGAGGGTTCTACACTGCTGAGAATCGGCTCAGCCATTTTCGGAGAGAGAACCTAAAGATGTTTAAACGACAACCCGCAATGTGCACACTGTGATCGGAACGGATTGAGAAAGAAGCGTTTCACGAAGAATTGCTCATGACAGTCGGGGCAGCGTTTGACGGAAGTGTTGATCCCGAAGAAGGCGTACAGCAGCATGTAGGAATACATGATGATGGTCGACGAATTGCCGGAGTTCAGCACCTGGGTCACCGCATAGACGTAGACCGGAAAGGTCCAGAAACAGACAAATAGCCGGTTCCTGGTCCTGCGAATATCGAGTAACGCCCGGTGCTGTATTTCTGCTTTGTCGTTGGCAGCATTGTTGTTTGCGGACATCTTCTTGCCTTATGGCCCCCGGCCGTTGAGTTTTGCAGCAGTGTACACGTTGCCAATTGGAAAAATTAGAGGGCTGCTGGCTTTTTCCTTTCGGGATGACACGACGGTTAACATGCGGCTCACTCTGTCAGGAAGACCGCTTTACTGTGCTAAACTCGGCCCATACACGTCACCTACAAAGTCACAGACCAGAACCCGGCATGGACCAGAACCCCACTATCAACGTCCTGATCGTTGCAGACCTGCTCACCGACGGTGAGCGGTTGGTCACGCTCCTGCGCAAAGGCGGTTTCAGCCTGCACGCTGAAGCAGTGCGGGATGAAGACTTCCTGCGCGGGCGGCTGCTGCTCAGAAGCTGGGATATGGTGTTCCTGTTCGCGGACAATCAACGTCTGTCCCCCGAACGGCTGCAGGCCGTACTGCAGGAAATGGCTCTGGACTTGCCTTGCATCGGCCTTGGCTTTCAACTTTCCAGTCCGCATGTCCATGCGCTCACTGTGGACAACTTGCTCTTCAGCGGTATCACCGACCTCGGCAATACACAACAGAGTGCCCTGCTCGTTCAGCAGGTCCAGCACGAACTCGATGCACTGCAAGGACGCCGGGAGCTGCGCCGAAGCACTGCTGCGCTGAAGGACCTGCAGCACCGCTACCAACTGTTGCTGGAAAGCTCTTCAGAGGCCATAGGCTATCTGCACGATGGGGTACACCTTTACGCCAACCGCGCTTACGCCGAGCTATTCGGTTACGCGGATGCGAGTGCGCTGCACAGTGTCGCCTTTCTCGATCTGGTGCAGGAGCAGGATGTCGCCGCTGTACAACAGTTGCTGCGCGACTGCCGACAATCCTCCGCTGCCCATTTTGTCTTTCACGGGTTAACTGCTGGCGATACCGTGACTCGCCTCAGCATGGAATGCGCGCTTGTCACCTATCAGGAGGAGCGCAGCATACAGGTCATCGTGCGACCATTGACCGGCAATCTGGATCAACAGCACCGCATCCGGACACTGCAGGGTCAGGATCTGGTGACTGACCTTCTCAACAGGAGTGGCCTGATCGCCCGCGTCGAGCAAGCCATCGCCGCCGCCATTTACGAACGTCAGCACAGCGTGCTGATGCTGTTCAGGCTCAACGGTTTCGAAGATCTGGTGGCGCTCTCCGGACGTTCGGCCAGTAATCTGCTGCTTGCCGATGCGGCGCGCATCCTGCGGGAGGCTCTGCCGGAGCACGGTGTCCTCGGTCGCAGTGGTGACGATGAATTTGCCATGCTGCTCCCCCTCCAGCGCGGCGGTGATCGTGAACGTCAGCTGACAAGTCTCAGCCAGACTCTGGAAACCGGGCTGCAACCTCTGCAGCCCCAGGGGGCCAGTATCACCGTGGCGGCCGGCTCCGCAATCGTCAATGATCTGGCCCCGGCAACCGATGTCCTGCTGGAGCGCGCCCGTCACAACCTGACCATCCGCGTAGCGGAGAAGCTGCACAGCGCCACAACACCACAAGATAGCTATGGCACCCCCGAACAGATGTACGAACGGCTGGAACAGGCCTTTGTGAACGAAGATTTTGTGCTGGTCTTCCAGCCCGTGGTCAGTCTCAAGGAGGACCGTGTCGAGCGTTATGAAGTGCGGATTCGCCTGCGCGACAAAGATCAACTCATCTATCCACCGCGCTTCCTGGAGCTGGCCAACCAGCATGGACTCGGAGAAAAAATAGACCGCTGGGTGACGAGCAAGTCCCTGCAGCTGCTGCAGGAACGCAATGACCCGCATCTGCAGCTCACTATCAACCTGACGCAGAATTCCATTGGCGGTACCGACTTCCTGCCTTGGCTAACCCAACAACTGAATGCAACACGCTTGTCCGCAGATCGTATCGTGCTGCAGGTGAGCGAGCTGGATATTGTCAGCGCACCGGAACGACTGAATCAATTTTGCCTGCAGCTGCAGCAGCTGCAGATTCCTTTGTCCGTGACACACTTTGGGTGCACATTAAGTCCCTTCAAATACCTGCCCAACATCGGCGTGAACTTTGCGAAACTCGACAAGTCATTGCTGGACAACATCGGTACCGATCCAGCCCAGCGCGAGAAACTGAACACGACGGTGGACAGTCTGCACGCACGGGGTGTGCTGGTGATTGCCCCCATGATTGACCACGTCGACGTGCTGCCTTTGTTGTGGCAGGCCGACGTCAATTTCGTGCAAGGCAATTGCCTGCAGGAGCCCAGCGACAAAATGGATTTCAGCTTCGTGCAGGATGAAGAGATCACGCTGGATTCCTTTTACTAGAGACACTGAACTTGGCAACAGACAACCTATCTTCAAACCGACCCGCACAGGATTTTTCAGCTCTTGCAGATGAGGAGCGCAGCGGCGTGGCTGCCGCAGGCGAAGCCCGCTCCCACTACTCGCAGCCAGTGTCGCAATTGCGTGTCGGGCAGAAGCTGGCGATTGCCAGCTGCATTCTGCTGATTCTCTCCATGTGTGTGTTCTGGCTCGTCACCAATCAAACCACCGAGAACATTCTGCGTCAGCAGGCCGACAGCCTTGGCAATACGCTCGCCCGCCAGACCGCTATCCTCGCCACTGAACTGGTGCTGGCCAATGACCTGATCAGTATGAACGTACTGCTCAGCCAACTGACCCGTGATGCTGCCATCAGCCAGGCGGCGATCCTGAGCATCGACGACCAGGTCATCGCCATTTCGGGCGCTGCACTGTCTGATCCGGACGGTGCACAAACTGGCAACACGGATCTGTTTGGGAGCTATGTGGCACCCATCGCCCTGCAGGATTCGCTGGCAGGCTATGTGCGTATCCACCTGGATCAACGCTACATCGAACAGGGCGTTACCCGTAATTTTCTGTTCATGCTGATTGCGCTGCTGCTGCTCGCCCTCACAGGTATCAGTGTGACACTGGCCCTTGCTCAACATTTCGTGACCTTCCCACTGCGCATGCTCAGCGCTTCCATCCACAGCGTCCGGCGCGGTGAGCCAGAACCCTGCCCCTATGGCGAGCGTGGTGATGAGGTGGGCGCTCTGATCCGCAACTACAATCGCTTGATCTATGACCTCGAAGACCCCGAAACACGACAGGCGATCTTTGGTGACGAACCTGAACCTTCTGCTGTCGCGCAGACACCTCCGGCTTACCAGAAACCGGGTAGCACCGTGGTCAGCATCCTGCATCTGAACATCAGCAATTACCGATCTGCGTTGCACCAGCATGATCCGGTGGAAACTGTGGAACTGATCAACACCTATTATTTTTATATCCACAAAGTCGCACAGTTGTATAACGGCAACCTTGAAAAATGTGCGGGGGACGAGATTCTGCTCACCTTCGGCGCCGCGCAGAGTGATGAGGACCACAGCTTCCATGCAATCTGTGCCGCGCTGCTGTTCCTGCAACTGGCCGATACCTTGGGCAGGGAACTGGAGGCACAGGCACTGCCTTCGCTGCAGTTCCGTGCAGGCCTGCATTGCGGTGAACTGCTGACGGGGGTAATCTCCTCACTCGAACAGAAAAACTACACGGTGGCAGGGGAAAATCTCGCGCTCGCCAGACAGATTTGCGAGGAAGGGCCGATTGGCACCTTGCTGATCAGCGAAGCGGTTTACGTGCAAGCAGATGCCGGGAATCGCCTGATCACTGAAGAGTTCAATGAGATAGTCGAAGATACTGCTCACACGACCGGGGAGTTCATCAAGACCTGGTTGGTTGATGAGCCGATGGCCAACTACAAGGCCCTGCTGAGTCGACAAGTGGAACACCTCCTCGCGCAGGAGATGGTTGTCTGAGCAGAGGGCACCTGCGCTTGCGGCAGGGATAAGAACATGGAGCCAAGAAATGGATATCAATTTCCCGATCTGTCATCTGTTTTACTACCCCACGCAAGTCGTGCTGGTGGATGACGATCCCGATTTTCTCGATGCGGTCAGCTTGTTGCTGCGGCGCAATCTGAGCTATCGACTGTTCCGCTCTGCCAGTCAGGCGCTGGTTCACGTCAACAATTCGAATCAGCAGGCCGACATGATCCGGCGTTGCTATTCCTCCTACAAGACAGGCCCGTTCGACTCGGACACGCTCAACCATATCGATATCAACGAAATCTACAAAGAAATCTACAACCCGGCCCGTTTCGCAACCCCTACCGTGGTGGTCGTTGACTACTCCATGCCAGAGATGAACGGGCTGGAGTTCTGCATCAGCCTGACCAATCCCTACGTGAAGAAAATTCTGTTAACCGGGCAAGCGGACACCGACCTGGCTGTCCAGGCCTTCAACGAAGGGCTGATCGACCAGTACATCAGCAAGAAAGATCAGCACCTCCAAGCCAAACTCAACCGCTCCATTGCCAACCTGCAGCAGCACTATTTCAGCAGGACCTTCAAACTCATCACCGACCCGGTCATCGCCAACAACCAAAGTCGTTTCGTCAACAATCCTGACTTCGTGAATTATTTTCGGGAGATTCTCTCGACGCGCGACATTGCGGAGTATTACCTGATTGATGAGCCTTACTCGGGTTTCTTCCTGCTGGACGAGAACGGCACGGTGTCGATTCTGCTGATCCTGCCCGAAAAGAAATTGCAGAATCACTATCGCCAGTGCGTAGCAGCGCAAGCCCCTGAAGACCTCCTGCAGGCACTGGCGAACGGTACCATCATTCCGCTCTTCAATGTGTCCAACGAACAGGAGAAGGTCGATCCGATCATTTTGAAAAACTGGAAAAAGTATTACGTACCTGCCGCTCGCATCTCGGATCGTGCTGCGTATCATTGCGCGCTCTTGTCAGCGGAACAGGCCAAGAGTCTGCTGCGCAAGTATCGCCCGGACGAGATCGCCCCTTACTGCGGTCACATCAACGCGCCGTCAGGCGGACAATCGTACCTGCATTAAACTTTCTTAAGTGTGGGCGCAAGTGTGGGCGTAAGCAGGGGAAACTCCAGCGTGAATGTCGTGTATTCCCCCTGCACCGAGTCCACTCCAATACTTCCATCGAAGCTCTGCAGTGTGCGTTTGCAAAAGGCCAGCCCGGCCCCGGTGCCATCGTTCTTGGTCGTGAAGAAGCGGTCGAATATGTTGGGCAGCACCTCTGCGCTGATGCCCAACCCGGTGTCAGTAAAAATCAAACAATGGTTGTGCTCGGTTCGCTCCAGACGAATGGTAATCTCGCCTTTGCTGGCGGCCTCGATGCTGTAGAGCGCATTCTTGATGAGATTGAAAAGCACATAGACCATCAAGGTGTGCACACCGATGAAATCGAAATCATCACCATCAGAGTAGTGCAAGCCCTGACGCTGATCACGCTTGAATGGGTACGTGAACAACGCTTCCTGAATACAGGCCTTGATCGAGCAACGAATGAAGTTCGAACGGTCCAGCTCACGATTACGCAGATTCACCAGCAGCAGATCGATGACTGTATTGGCCTGATCCACCATGCTCTTGATCCGCACCGGAGTGCCCTGGAGCATGTCCCGATGTTCGGTTCGGATCGGAGCAAAGCGCGACGGCGCCTGCTCACTGGCGTAGCGGTATCCTTCCAGCAACTCCGGCAGATACGATTCAACGCCCGTGATACTGGCCCGCACGCCTGACAAGGGCGTACGCATCTCGTGTGCAATCGTCGCGCTCAGATTGGACAACAGCGCCATCTTCTCGGCATAGATCGCCTCTTTTCTGGCCTGCTGGCGGCGTTGCACGTCGATGCGCTCAACGGCGATATTCAGCTGTCGGCAGAAAAAATGCAGCAGAGCCTCTTCATCCCCAAGACTACCGCCTTGCAGGAGCCGCCCTCCCGGCAGCAGCAGACAGAGCAAGCCTTGCTCGCCTTGCGCGGGCAGCGCCTGCTCCGAATCGAAACGATGCAGCTCGCGCGCTACCGAAACAGGACAATGTGAGGCAAAGAAGACGGTACGCTGACTGCGCGCGTAGAGCAGCAGCGGATTCGTTTCTTCCAGACGAATCAGCAGCGGATTACTCACATTGGTCACAGTGCCATCGTCATGCGACTCAATGTCCAGAAGGCCAGGCTGCCACTGCTGCATCCCTCTGGAGACACTTCGATCGGCACGCTCTGCAGGCCCGCGTGTCGTCGCTGCGGCGGCTCCTGCCACGGTCTCTGATAAAATCGTGTCGCACACGAAAATGGTTATCTTCTCCACATGCATCAAGCGCACGAGCGCCTTGCCTGCGAAATCGAGCAGACTGTCCAGATCGCCATGTTCATGCAGCGCATTGACCAGCGCAGCCAGAGAACCCAGCCTGCTGGCAGGGAGATCGCCACGCGAAGACTTGAAGCCCATCAGCATGTAGGGATACAACAGGTCGTAGGTCAAACAGACAAAGGCAATGAAGACAATATGGAAGCCGGCATGGAACAACGGGTCAGGAACAACATGCCTGAACAGAAAAGCAAGTATTCCGTATAGCGCCAGATACGCAACGATCAGCAATCCTTTGACGAGCGTGTTGGTAGTCAGCATGACGAAACCAGCATGGCGTACACTTTCACGGCATGCACTTTGGTGAGAATCCGGACTAAAGAGCGTTTGTACGATCAGCCATGTTGCGAAAACTGTGTGGCTGACGGTAGTGTATACTAGCGTCAGGTGAAACTGAAAACAGAAGTCGGTCCACCTGTCAGCAGGACGCAAGCCTGAAAAAGGAGTCGGAAGATGCTGAAAGGATTATTGACAGCGATTGGTTTTCCCCTGATTCTGCTCTGGAGTCTGTGCTACGGAGTGCTCGGCGGAATCTTCTTCAAATTGCTGGCCGTATATGAGAATTGGGTCGACCTGAATCATCTGCAAGTCACGCAGTGGAAACGCTACCCGCTGCGCAGTTATAACAAATACACAGCCGCAATTCTGACACACCGCATGAAGTCGAAGCCCATTGAACTGGTCGAATTGACCAACAGTCAGATCCAGACTGAATTCAAGCGCGAACCGTTTCCCGTGTTGCTGATTCTCACCAATACGCTGATCGCTCTTATTCTGTTGCCTTTCGCGATATTGACCGGGATAGTGCAGGGTCCAGTCTTCGTATTTCGCAAGAGCTGGCGTGCGTGGCAGCAATGGATACACCTGAAAGCGTGACTACACTCATCATGATGAGATTCTTGAATGATGACATCCGGAGCAGGAGGCTCATATGAAATCCAGACCGCTAATCCTGGTTGTTGAAGATGACAAGACTCAATCGGCACTGGTCGTTGAGATCATCAATGAAACAGGGCTCTATCAGGCCATTCCCGCTTACGACGGCGAACACGCCTTCCGCATACTCGAAGAAAACCAACGTGGCTTCAATTTTCTGAGCAATCGGGTTGCCTGCATCCTGCTGGACTGGCAGATGCCGAAAATGAACGGCGAGGTGTTCATCAAGCAGCTGCGCGCCGAGGAAGGTCGGAGCCCCTTCAAGCGCCATGTCCCCATCGTGATTTTCTCCGCCTACAGCGACAAAGAGCGGCTACAGTTGGCGAAAGACCCGACTCTCGGGCTCGCATCAGGGTATATCGTCAAACCCTTCGAGGAAGAAGAACTGCTCACTCTTTTGAAGCGCATCGTGATTCATCAGGAGGCGGAAATATTGCGAGAAATTCTGATCGAACGCGAGGCACGCTGGGTCAAAGAGCTTCGGAAATAGGTTCCGAACTCTGCGCGGCAGGCAAACGCACGGTGAAGGTCGTCCCTAACCCAGGCCTGCTGCTGAACTGTATCGTGCCCTTGTGCTCAGTGATGATGCGATTGCAGATTGTCAGCCCCCAACCTCGCTTCGCCGTCGCATTCCCTGCTGCAGTGACCTTGCCGCTGAAATAGGGCTCCCAGATTTTCTCGCTCAGCTCTGGCGCAATGCCTATCCCTGTATCACTGACCGTGACCATCACTTCGTCGCGTTCCGCTCTGGAGCGAATCCTCAGTGAACCGGTTTCCGGCATGGCTTCCAGCGCATTCTTGATGAGATTGGAAAATAGCACCTGTATCTCGCCTGGGTTGCCTTCCACCGTTGGCAAATCCCGTTGCAGATCGAGCACTTTGTCGTGACTGGATTCCGGTGCCAGACGCAAGCAGCGCGTCAGGATCTGATTGATGTCAACCAGTTGCAGGCGTTCTTCTGCGTCGGCATCGGCGTCCGTAATTGCCAGCGTCTCATCCACGATTTCCATGGCGCGCTCCACCTGCGCCTCGACGATCTCCCGATACTTCGCCACGCTCTCAAGATCGCGGATGCGCCGCACGCTTAAACGAATGATGTTGAGCGGCGTTCTGATTTCGTGATGCGCCTGTCGGGTCGCGTGAGCGATAGCCCGGCTTTTCTCAGCACGCATCAATTCGATCTCTGCTTCGTGCAGACGCTTCTGGTTCTCGGCGTAAAGCTTCTCAAGTTTCTCGAAAGGGGTCAGGCGATACAGGATTGCAGAGACATAGCCCCGCAAGCGCGTCAGGAACTGGCGATCCTTCCTGCTGAAGTGCTCCTGATTGCTGCGCTCGCCGAGTATCAATACGCCTTCGAGGATTTCCGGAGAAAAACAGGGAATCACCAGGCACAGCTCGGGCCGGGTATGCCCCAGCGCAAAGAAGCGCTGTTGTGCAACCACACTGAACTCTTCAAGCCCGGCGAGGCCTCCATGACTGCGACAGGCAGCGAGGAAGTCATCGTCCACGTCGAGTGCGGCAATGACCTCCGACTCCCGACCAGCATTGTGTGCGGCGAACAGCTCGTAACCTTGCAGCTGATCAGTTTCACCCCGTACGGCCACGACGTAGTGCGCGCGCTCCAGCTCAAAGGTGTTATCCAGCTCCTCGATCAGCTGGCGAAAAATGTCCTGCCGGTTTTTTTCTTGCTCCAGTTTGCCGGACAAACGATTGAGGATATCTTCGGCGTCATACCAACCATGCACGAACTTGCGCCGGGCAGTCGTCACCAGTAACAACTCCAGAGGCGCCGCCCCCAAGGCCCAAGCCACACCGAGCACACAGATGAGCAGCAGACTCGCCGCAGGACTGCTGAAAGAAAGCTGGAATGCCAGATAGAGACTGGTGATGATCAGCGAGGCAACAATCAGCTTGGCGGTATTACGCTGCACCACCATGCGGATATCCAGCAAGTCATGCTTGCTGATCGCATACGCAAAAAACAACGACGGAAACAGCGAGGCCAGATGACCAAACACCAACAGGTCATAGTTGCCGTATAACACAAGAATCAGATCGAAAAAAATGGCCGAGAAAATAAACAGCGCGATCCCGGTGAGCATGTAGGCCACACGGACCCTGTACTCAGGATAACGTCGATAGCTGATGATCAGATTGACCACTGTCAGCGTGCTTAGCAGCACCAGATAAATCGAGTAATACAGATACCCGGCACCGTCTATGTAGACGACAGCTCCTTCCTCCAGCACAGCACGCGAAACAACATCACTGAACAGAATCAGAACGGCGAACGACAGTCCTGCGAGAGCATTCAGACCATGCAGGACTTTTGAAAAAAAGCCAGGTCTGTTCACGACCCCGGGCCAGGCCCCCAGCCTGACACGGGGATACAGAACGCTGGTGTAGAAGTACCCGTTGGAAAACACCAGTGCACTCACCAGTTGCAGTTGCGATACCGGATTGGTCGGCAGCAGCCCTTGCAACTCGTGCAGCACCATGAAGCATAACGCCCAGATTGCCACGGCGAGATTGGTCATGAGATAAGTCCATGACAACCGCCCCGGATTCTGCCTCCAGGTATACACGCCCAGCAGCACCAGTACGATGGCATTGGGTACAAAGATATAGTTCATCGTAGCGGTGACCGGGGCGCAGGGATGGCCTCAGTTACGGGCCTCCCCTTTGAGCAGATACTTGTTGATGTTTTTGATCATGTAGGACTGACTCTGTTTGCTGAAAGAGGCCTCGACAACCGTTTTCAGTATCACCAACGAGCCTTTGACACCACCATACATCAGCAGCAGGTTGTTGGTAATGAAGAAATGGATCGGGGAAAACCCTACGCCCAGTCCCCATTTGAATGCCTTGCTGTAGACGTTGGTCCACAGGAAGG
The DNA here is from genome assembly GCA_040384465.1 of Pseudomonadota bacterium. Taxonomy (GTDB): domain Bacteria; phylum Pseudomonadota; class Gammaproteobacteria; order Pseudomonadales; family Pseudohongiellaceae; genus UBA5078. Next base: position 12,202 of record JAZKJF010000013.1, read on the forward strand.
CCACATCATATCCCATCTTCACAGCCCTCTCAAAAAGGGGAATCAAGAGGAACGGTGTCACTTTCTGACGATGTTCCTTGAGTGCTCCCAGCTCCTTGATGAACATGATGCGGTCCTTCTTCACTATCTCGTCCATCCAGTAAGTGGAGATCGCGAGGCCGCCGATTTTTTCCGCGTCGGACAGCTCCCAGGGCATGTCACGCTCTTTGCTTAGCGCACTCTTGTCCAGCAACAGCACCCAACAAAAACCGATGATGTCTGCTTCTTTGTAAAGAAGTGACAACAGCGGAATTCGATCCGGATCGCACTGCAAGCTGTCCTTGATTTCGCTCTTCGCCGAACTCTCGGTCCAGTCCTCTCCCCAGCTTTCGTTGAAGACTGTCATGTAGCAACGGGCCAGCGCATCGAGAGTGGATTCCGCAAGAGTCAGCACTTCTTCGCCATAGTAGGCTTTCAGCTCGTACTCTTCTCCCAATTTTTCGCGCACCGTCCGGTTCAGTGCTGCCAGTTGTTCTTCGCCGGGCTCGGTCCCTGGCAGATCACCAGGAAGCATCGCAGGCAGAGACCCTGGCAGCAGTTGAAAATCTTCAAACGAATTGATGTGATGCGGTGTGTTTGTGGCATTGGTAGTCGCAATCGCTTTTAACAGTTCCATAGAACTTCTCCTGATCAGGCAGTCAAGTTGACGGTGAGTTGACGAGCAAGTCGCAACACGGGCGGCTGCACAGGCAAGCAGGAGGGCCTGTTGGAAGTCAGTCAGTGGATGTCGCAACGGCGAGCACCTGACGCAGAGAGCACTGAGTAATCCGTCACCGAATCTGGATCAGGCTGAAGCGGAGTTGAAAACGGGTTCAACAGAATCATGATAATACGATGCCACGACAAATGAGACAGAGTCATGACGAAGGGGAGCAAGTGTCGCTCACTGAAAGTGCGGAAATGTCGAGATTTACAGTCTTTTTCTCACTGCAAATTTCTTGCAGGGATTAGAAAATTAATATGGGGGAGTTTTCGGAGAGAGTTTTTTAAGAGATTAATTCAGGAGTCAGTTCATTTTTCCTACATTTGTTCCTACATTTGTTCCTACATTTTCCACTTTATTCCTGCACGAACGGTCAATCTGATCCGTTCGTGCTTTCGAGTGCACTAAACAATGCTCAATGCTCACCGTTGGGTTCACCATAGATAGCGCGCCTGCAAACCCCAGCTGCGTGGCTGCCCCATGAGCTCGACATAGCTGCCAAGGGAATCGTAGACCTTGCGAGGTGAATAAACTTTGTTGAGCAGATTTTTGCCCCATAGCGAAATGGTCCAGTCCGCGTTTGCAGGACTCAATGAGACATGACCATCGAGAAGTCCGTAGCCATCGAGAGTGCTCATCGCTTTGTCCACTGCTGAACTGAGTGTGCCGGAGAATTCACTGCGATAGTGCCAGGACAGCTCCGATTGCACGACAAAGCGGCTGGACACCGGACGTGTATGCACCAGCGCCAGCGAGCCGCTCCAGTGCGGAGCATAAGGACGCTCGCCCAGCGTGCTGACTTCCTGCTTCAGAATATTGAGAGTCGTCCCGGCACCGCTGTCGATACGGGCATCCAGATACCCCAGTGCGGCCTGAACAGACCAGTTCTCGACTGGCAACCAGAGCAGATCGAGGTCGACACCGGAGTGCGTCCCGTCGCCCAGCGTAGTCAGCCGCTCCAGCACGATTGATGTGCCGACAGGCCCGGTCTCCACGTTGGCAAAGCCCTGCACATCTCGGTAGTCGTAATGGAATACCGCTGCGTTCAGACGCAGTTTGTCTTCCAGTGCCTGCGTCTTGATGCCTGCCTCATAGGCCAGCACTGTCTCCTCTTTATAAGGAGCAAACTCTGCACGATCGAAAATGAAGCCGCCAAAGAAGCCACCCGCCTTGAAGCCACGGGAGAGCGAGGTATAAAGAAGCGTGTCGTCCGTGTGCTGCCAGTTCAGCGTCAGGCTGCCTGACCAGCGGCTGTCCAGCGCGTAGTCGCCATTGATATCACTGACCAGCACGTCATAGGGTGCCGGGAACGCCGGAGCAAGGACATCGCCGTCGCGATAGGTCTTCCATTCCTTCGTGTAGCGCAGTGAGCTATTAAGCGACCAGCGTTCATTCCAGGCGTAGTCGGTCAGCGCGTAGGCTGCACGGGTGCGGGTAGTCTGTGTGTAGTCCAGTTGTCCCAGCACGAGGCCGACCGGGGCGTTGTCCTGCAAGCGGAACTGGCGATCTTCGATGAACTCTTCACGACTGAGAACCGCCCCGACCTGCCAGCTCAGCGGAGCGGCAGACGTGGAGGCCAGGCGCAACTCCTGTGACACGGAACGGATAGCGCTCGCGGTAATCTGATGACCGAGTTCGGCGGCGCTGCCGTCATAATCGAACGCCATGCCGTAATCGAAATGCTCGATATTGCTGACGGCCTGCAACTGCGGCGAGCCGATGGCAGCCAGCCCAGTGTCCGCACTGAACAACAACGTTGCGCCGGCATGACGATTGTCCAGCCGATTCAGGGTGCTCGACAGTACGGTGGAACCATCACGCTTCTGCACTGAGGGCGATGGGCTTGCTGCACCTCCGGTGAGTGCCGACACCAGTCCCGCATAGTTCAGACACTGCTGATCATCGCGCTGCCCGGCGAGCACTGCTGCGCAGAAGTCGCCATCGGGCTCATAGAGTCCGGCAGAACGAGCCAAGGGCAACTCGGAATTGTTCTCGCCACCATACAGTTTCAATTCCAGCTGGCTGCTTTCCGACGTCTCCAGCAACCACCAGTTACGGAGATCCCAAATGTCCTTTTCGCCATGCTTGCGGCCTGACGCAAGGCTGGTCTGCCAGGCATCGTGGCTGCGATTGACGCGCCCGGCGATGCGCACGGCCAGCGTATCGCTCAACGGTTGATTGGCGGCGCCTTCCAGAAGACGCTCGTCCCAGCTGCCGGTACCAAGGCTGATGTAGCCTTCCTGTTCTTGCAGACTGGCCCGTGCAGTGAGTTGTCTGACCACACCACCACTGGTATTGCGACCATACAATCCACCCTGCGGTCCTTTGAGCACCTCGACACGCTCGGTGTCGAACAGACCACTGCCGCCCTGCACCGATGAACTTTGGTAGACCTCGTCCACATACACAGCAGCGGTGGGGGTATTGTTAGCGTTGAAATCCTGCAGACCGACCCCGCGAATCACCCAGACCGGAATGCCTTGCCCGCCATAGTCATCAAACAGCTCCACGTTGGGCAGACTCTCTGCGAGATCGGGGAGACTGCGAGTCACCGAGCGCTGCAGTTCATCGCGACCGAAAGCAGTCAGACTGATACCGACCTGTTGACTGTTCTGGTCACGCCGCGTGGCGCTGACGATGACTTCTTCAATGTGGTACCCCGGTGTGGCGGCATTGCTGCCGCCGGTGGGTTGTTGCGCCTGCAGTTCCGCTCCGACCAGCAATAGCGTCAGAGGAAGAAGGCTTGTCCGACGCGATGTCGGAAAGTGCGTTTTTGATATCATTTTGCCACCATGACTTTTGGCAGGACGATATCACAGAAATCTCCCGAAAAGAGAGCGTCTGTATACAAAGTATTACGCTTCGACGATTTCAACCCTGTCCACGTTTTGGAATCCTCGTGGCAGTTTGTTACCACGCCGACCACGTTCGCCGCGGTAGTGCTCCAGATCGGCAGGCTTCATGCTCAGATGACGTTTGCCTGCGTGAATGGTCAGCACATCGTTGCGCGCAAGAACGCACAACGCGACCACGAATTCGAGCCGCTCACTGACACGTCCGGACGCAATGCTGATGATCTTGTTGCCCTTACCTCTCGGTAATTCAGGTAATTCCGCGAGCGCGAACATCAGCAGACGACCCTCATTGGTGATCGCCACCACGAGGTCGTTGGCGTAGTCCTTGATCAGCAGTGGCGTCAGCACGCGACTGCCTTCGGGCAACTTCAGAACGCTCTTGCCGGACTTGTTCTTGCTCTGCAGATCTGCCACTTTCGCGACAAAACCATAACCAGCATCACTTGCCAATAATACTTGCTGAGTATCGTCGGCCATCAGTACGCCTTCGAAGGTCGCGCCCGATTCCGGCGTCAGTCTGCCGGTCAACGGCTCGCCCTGCCCGCGCGCGGAAGGCAATGTGTGCGACGGCAACGAATAGGTGCGCCCCATCGAATCGATGAAGATCGCGTTTTGGTTGCTGCGCCCTTTCGCTGCGAATTTGAAACCATCGCCGGACTTGTACTGCAGCGTTTCCGGATCGAGATCGTGGCCCTTGCCCGCGCGTGCCCAGCCGCGTGTCGACAGCACGACCGTGACCGGTTCGGTGGACATCAGCTCCGTCTCGCTGAAGGCTTGCGCCTCGGTACGATGCACCAGCGGTGAACAGCGTGCGTCGCCGAAATCTTCGGCATCCTGCGTGATTTCCTTGCGAATCAGCGTCTTCAAACGTGCGGCCGAGCCGAGAATCTGCTCCAGACGTTCGCGCTCGGCATCCAGTTCTTCCTGCTCGGCTCGAATCTTCACCTCTTCCAGTTTGGCCAGATGACGCAGTTTCAATTCGAGAATCGCTTCGGCCTGAATGTCCGATATCCCGAAACGCGCCATCAACACCGGCTTGGGTTTGTCTTCGGTACGGATGATGTGAATGACCTCGTCGATATTGAGGAACGCGACCAGCAATCCTTCCAGAATATGCAGGCGCTGCAGGATGCGGTCGAGGCGGTTCTGCAGTCGGCGCCGCACGGTCACTGTGCGGAACTCCAGCCACTCTGCCAGCAGCATTCGCAAGTCTTTGACCTGCGGGCGACCATCGGTGCCGATCATATTGAAGTTAACGCGATAGGTGCGCTCCAGATCGGTAGTCGCGAACAGGTGCAACATCAGAGCGTCGGCATCGATGCGGTTGGAGCGTGGCACGATGACGATGCGGGTCGGATTCTCGTGATCGGATTCATCGCGCAGGTCCACTACCATCGGCAGTTTTTTCTTCTGCATCTGCGCGGCAATCTGCTCCAGCACCTTGGCACCGGACACCTGATACGGCAGCGCGGTGATCACCACGTCACCGCCTTCACTGTGATACACGGCCCGCGCCTTGATCGAGCCACGCCCAGTTTGGTAGAGCGTCTCGATATCGGCGCGAGGGCTGATGATCTCGGCGGCCGTCGGGAAATCCGGCCCCTTGATATGCAGCAACAGATCGCTCAACGATGCTGCTGGATTCTCCAGCAGATGGATACAGGCGCTCGCCACCTCACGCAGGTTATGTGGTGGGATGTCGGTCGCCATGCCCACCGCGATGCCACTGCCGCCATTGAGCAGCACGTTCGGCAAGCGCGCGGGCAGAATCTGCGGCTCTTCCAGCGTGCCATCGAAATTCAGCTTCCAATCCACCGTCCCCATGTCCAGCTCGGAGAGCAACAGGTCGGCATACTTGCGCAGTTTGGATTCGGTGTAACGCATCGCGGCGAAGGATTTGGGATCATCCGGCGAACCCCAGTTACCCTGCCCGTCTACCAGTGGATAACGATAGCTGAAAGGCTGCGCCATCAGCACCATCGCCTCGTAACAGGCCGAATCGCCGTGCGGGTGGAACTTGCCGATCACGTCGCCGATCGTGCGGGCGGATTTCTTGAATTTGGCGCCGGCTTTCAAGCCCAGCTCCGACATCGCATAGACGATGCGACGCTGCACCGGTTTGAGGCCGTCGCCGATATGCGGCAACGCGCGATCATTGATCACGTACATCGAGTAGTTCAGATAGGCCTGCTGCGAGTAGCTGCTCAGGGCGATCTGTTCGACGCCGTCTTCGTTCACTGTAATGTTCTGGGTCATGGTGCGTCTGCTGTTAGTCGTTCGCTGTTATTCGGCCAGATCGGCCAGGTTGCCACTCTCTTCGAGCCAGGTCTTGCGGTCACCGGCGCGTTTCTTGGAGAGCAGCATGTCGAGCATCTCGTCGGTGTCGGCAGCGTGGTCCACGTCGTCGAGCGTCAGCTGCACGAGGCGTCGCGTGTCGCGATTCATCGTGGTCTCGCGCAACTGCAGCGGGTTCATCTCGCCGAGGCCCTTGAAGCGCTGCACGTTGGGTTTACCACTTTTCTTCTCGGCGACCAATCTGTCGAGGATGCCGTTCTTGTCCTGTTCGTCGAGCGCGTAATAGACCTCCTTACCCACATCGATGCGGTACAGCGGTGGCATGGCGACATAGACGTGACCGGCACGCACCACGGGACGGAAGTGGCGCACGAAGAGCGCACACAGCAGCGTGGCGATGTGCAGCCCGTCGGAGTCGGCGTCGGCGAGGATGCAGATCTTGCCGTAGCGCAGACCACTGATGTCGTCGGACGCGGGATCGACTCCCAGCGCCACGGCGATGTCATGCACTTCCTGCGAGGCGAGGATCTCGCTGGAGTCCACCTCCCAGGTATTCAGAATCTTGCCGCGCAGCGGCATGATCGCCTGCGTCTCGCGGTCGCGGGCCTGCTTGGCGGAGCCACCTGCGGAATCCCCTTCCACGAGGAACAGCTCACCGGCCATCACATCCTGGGTTGAACAATCGGCCAGTTTGCCCGGCAGCGCCGGGCCGGTGACCACGCGCTTGCGTTCGACCTTCTTGCTCGCCTTGAGGCGGCTCTGGGCGTTGCTGATGCACAGCTCGGCGATCAACTCGGCCTCGGCGGTATGCTGGTTCAACCACAGGCTGAAGGAATCTTTCACCACTCCGGAAATGAACACGGCGCATTGGCGAGACGACAGGCGCTCCTTGGTCTGACCGGAGAATTGCGGGTCGATAATCTTGGCCGACAGCACGTAGCAGCAGCGCTCCCAGACATCCTCGGGCGTCAGCTTCAGGCCGCGCGGCAACAGGTTGCGGAACTCGCAGAACTCGCGCAGCGCATCGAGCAGGCCGGTACGCAGACCGTTCACGTGGGTGCCGCCCAGCGCGGTGGGGATCAGGTTGACGTAGCTCTCGGCGGTGACTTCGCCGCCGTCGGGCAACCACTGCACCGCCCACTCGACCGCTTCGTCATTGCCCTGCATCGAGCCGATGAAGGGCAGCTCGGGCAACGTGGTCCAACCGCGTGTGGAGCTGGTCAGGTAGTCGGCGAGACCATCCTCGTAATACCACTCTTCGGTCTGGCTCTTGTCCTCGCCCGCGCTGTTGTCGATGAATGTGACGCGCAGGCCGGAGCACAGCACCGCCTTGGCGCGCAGCACGTGGCGCAGCCGTGGCACTGAAAATTTGCTGGAGTCGAAATATTTTTCGTCGGGGAGAAAGCGAACCGTGGTGCCGGTCATGCGCTTGGGCGCCGTCCCCACAGGCGTCAGTTCAGACACTTTTTCGCCATCGCGGAATTTCATCTGGTAGACGACACCGTCGCGCCGCACGATCACTTCCAGCTGGCTGGACAGCGCATTCACCACAGAGACGCCCACGCCGTGCAGACCACCGGAGTACTTGTAATTCTTGTTGGAGAATTTGCCACCGGCGTGCAGGCGCGTGAGGATCAGCTCGACACCGCTGACCTTCTCCTCGGCATGCATATCCACGGGCATACCGCGACCATCGTCAGTGACTTCGACGAAGCCGTCCTTGTGCAGGACCAAGGTGATGTTTTTGGCGTGCCCGGCGAGCGCTTCGTCAACGCTGTTGTCGATAACTTCCTGAGCGAGATGGTTGGGACGACTGGTGTCCGTGTACATGCCGGGGCGTTTGCGCACCGGATCGAGACCGGTGAGGACCTCGATGGCATCGGCATTATAGGAATTGCTCATTGCGTGTATGTCTCTGTAAGCGGACTTGGCTATGGCGTAGGGGCCAGAAACCGGAAGATGTCGGGCAACATGGCCTCGTAATTGACGAAACTGTGGTCACCACCGGGCTGGATTATACTCGGTGACGACTTGTACTTGTCTACTGCGAGCCGGTAGTCGAGCGTCTCGTCACCGGTTTGCACCAGCAACAGCAGATTCTCCGGAAATTGCAACGTTTCCACGCGCAGCGCCTGCAGCTGAGCGACGTGCTCCGGGGTAATCTCGTAACGGCGACCGGAGTAATAATTGCGGTTCGGGCCCAGATGCGCCTGCCACAAGGCATCGGGATTCACCGCCGGATTGATCAGTGCGGCACGCAACTGGTAACGCTCGGCGAGCCAGGTGGCGTAGTAACCGCCCAGCGAGCTGCCGATCAGCGCCACGGGCAAGGTCTGTGCCTCGATGATCTCGCACAGTTCAGCAATCGCTTCACTCGGCACATGGGACAACTCCGGCACACCGATGCAATCGGCAATGCCGAGCGCTGTGCAGTAATCGTGAGTCACGCGCGCTTTGTGCGAGAGGGGAGAACTGTTGAAACCGTGGATGTAGAGCAGATAAAAAGGGTTGGAGGTCATCTCGCTCCCTATCATGAATCAGCAATCATGAGTCACCAATCATGAATAACGAATCATGGATCAATAACCTGTGGACTCATGGTCCACATCGAAGACATATCCTGTCACCCGTTCTACGGCGCTCTCGATACTGCCATCGCTGTGGAGATTGAACCAGCGGTAGGCAGGGCTCAGGTCATCGAGTGCAAAATCCACCACTTCCGGTTTGAATTGTATGCACGTGGACGGGGTGCAGAAATAGCGCACCCCCTCGCGCAGGATATCCAGCTCCTGATGAATGTGTCCATACACCACCGCGCGCACCGAATCGAAACGATCGACCAGCGCATTGAACTCATCCTGATTGTGCAGACCAATACCATTCATCCAATGCGCAGTGCCAGGAATCGGATTGTGGTGCAGACAAACGAGAGTGTGCTCGATGTGCGGATCATTCGGCACGGATTGCAGGCAGGATTGCAGGAACGCGATCTCGGCAGCGGCCAGAAAACCATGGACTTCACCGATCACGCTGGAGTCCAGCATGATGATCTGCCAGTTGCTCAGCTTGATCCGCTTCTGTGAGGCTTGCTGATGTGCGGGCGCTTTTTCCATGACCGCACGACGATCATGATTGCCAGGAATCCAGTAGAAGGGAGCACCGAGCCGGTGCATGGCATCGCTGAAACGGACATAGGCTTCCGGCGAGGCATCCTGAGCGATGTCACCGGTTGCCAGTATCACACCGACCTCGGATTCCCGGCTCTCGACCAGCTCAATGACTCGCTCAAAGCTTTCCTGAGTATTGAGTTTAAGCAGCGCAGCTGTCGGGTCCCTGAACAAGTGGCTGTCGGTGATCTGTATCACTCGCAGTGGAGTGTCGGCTTGCGTCTTGATCATAATTTACGCAGAACAGATGAATGCCGGTGACGTCAGACTGCGGCCGGCCTCTAGGCACAGCCCCAGCCACTCGCCCAGGAATTCGTTTATCTGTCTCTTCTCATCCCGATGATACATTCTTGAATTAGGTGTCGCGTATTTTGCCAGAAACGCTTTATGACCCTGATAGGCAACCGCTTCGGCTGTCACTGCATCGTGATACAGGCGGATCATGATCCCGGGAGGACTTACCCAGGGGCTGACTCTGGTCAACTGCACTATTTCGAGTGTGCTCGTGTAGCGGAAGACTTCCACCACACTGATACGCACTCTGACCTCTTCCCCTTCTCCCACTGGTGACGCCGTTACAAATTCCCTGGTGTAGATGGCATCGCCTGACAGCGCCCCGACCGTTAAAAAATCCCGCACTGTAAAATCGGGAATCCGGCCTTCCGGACAAGGCCCGGAGGCACAGCCTGCAAGGCTTTCGAGGCATGCAGCTCGAAAGGATTCTAGTTCAGGCATCAGTTTTAGTAAACGAATATAATTGGCATCGCACTCCGCCATCTGGCGGATCAGATCGATACTGTACTGCCTGTTTCTGCTCACATCCGTCACACCAGTTCTCTGCTCTTCCAGCGCTCCAGCAGCGCCTGTTTGTGAATGACCAGCCATTGCATGGCGATGATAGTCATCGCGTTATTCAACCGGCCTTCCAACAACGCCTGCCACGCTTGATCCGAAGATAGCACATGCACGCGAATGTCCTCATGCTCTTCGGCCAGCCCATGAATACCTCCGGCGTGACTCGCATCCACTCTGCCGCAAAACAGATCGATCTGTTCGGTGCTGCCACCGGGACTACTGAAATAGCGGCATATATGCACCAGCTCTCCAACCAGACAACCGGCTTCTTCCTGAGCCTCGCGGCGCGCAACCCCTTCCGCATTCTCTCCCTCATCGATGACGCCAGCCACCAATTCCAGAAGCCAGGGCGAAGCACCAGCGTCGAGCGTCTGTGACAACGCACCGACACGGAACTGCTCTATCAACACGACCTGATCCAGCGCAGGATCATAGAGCAGCACACCGGCCGCATGCCCACGCTGAAACAGTTCACGTTCAAACTCGGGGCTCCATTCGCCCGCGAACAGACGATGACGCAGGCGCAGCTTTTCGATCCGGAAAAAACCCTGGAAGACCTGACGGCGTTCGAGAACAGTGACGTCCTGCGGACCATAGCTTGATTGCTGTGAAGTCATGAGGCTCTCTCACAATAGCCGCGCAATGGCGAATCAGGCGGTGCGGCTTGTCACTTCCAGCAGATGGTAACCAAATTGCGTGCGGACCGGCCCTTGAACGGTATTGGGCTCGGCGCTGAACACGACCTTGTCGAATTCCTTGACCATCTGACCAGGGCCAAAGCGTCCCAGATCGCCACCCTGATTGCGCGATGGGCAGGACGAATACTGTTTGGCAATGGCAGCGAAATCTTCGCCAGCTTCGATACGGGATTTCAGTTCCAGACACTGGGCTTCGGTGTCGACGAGAATGTGTCTGGCGGTGGCTGAGGCCATGAAAAACTCCTTGCGGGGATAGTGGATAGGTAATGTGAGCGCAATGCGCTCAGGGGCATTATGCCCGAGGAATCGCGTGCAGGCACGCTCCCACAGAATTTGTGGAGCGTGGTTAACGGGTCGCCGCTTTTTGCAATTGGTGTTGTACAAACGGTTCCAGCAGGCGATAGAACCATGATCTTGGACGCACCGGGCGCTCCAGGCTGACCAGGCACAGGCAATCCATGTCCTGAGTCGCCGTCGGCTGATGTGCTTCACCAGCATTGCGCACGACGAAATCACCTCGGCTGTAGCTACCCTCGGCATCGGAGAAACTGCCCCTGAGCAGCACCGTAATTTCCTCGCCCCGATGTTCATGCTCAGGCATTCTGCCGCCTGCCTTGATGTCATAAATGGCTGTCTCGCGCACGCTGTCATCAATGTGTAACGGGGCTATCCGCAAGGCTTTGCCCAGCTGTACCCAACGCAGATTCTGCACGCCTCCCTCTGCAAGCCGACGCAAGGCACGGGGCAACAACACGCCGCCACCCGTCCTCACAGAATGTTCGGCGGATGTGTTGACACTCAGCCCTGGAACCGCAGAGCAGTCGGTTTGAGGACCGGATTCGGACTCATTCACAACAGAACCGGTGGATTCCTGGTCCGCAATGCGCCCCATCAGACGCTCGAAACCGTCCTCCTCCAAGGCTTGCGGCGACAGGCGGGCGAACAGATGAGCGCCGATATCAGTCAGCTGTTGCACATGGGCTCGGCACTTGCCGCAAAATTCCAGATGGGCAGACACGCAGACCGCTTCGGAGAGCGGTAAATTGGCTGACGCGAAATCGGTCAGAAATCTTGAATCCGGATGGTAGGAAATCATGGGCTTACCTGTACGTTTCGATACATGCGGGTTGCGCAATTAATTAACGATCAATAAGAATCTGCAGCTTGTTCAGCGCCAACCGGATACGCGACTTGACCGTGCCAAGCGGCAGGTCCAGTTCCTCTGCGATCTCGTTGTGCGACAAGCTTTCGATAAACGCTTTCTCCAGCACCAGAGCCTGTTCGGCCGGCAACGTGTCCAGTGACTGCCTGACTATCGCCTCCACACGCCGCTGCTGCAACTCCACCAAGGGCTCGGGGGAATCGGCTTCGTGCCAGATATCCTCGATGTCGATCGTGCGGTCTGCACGCTCGTTGCGCCGAATGAAATCGATACGCGTGTTGCGGGCGATGGTGAAAATCCAGGTGTTCACACTGGCTTTGCTGCTGTTGAAAGAATCGGCTTTACGCCAGACCTTGAGCATGACCTCCTGGGTCATCTCCTCGGCCAGTGAGCGATCTGTGCGAGCGCTCATCCCTTTGGCTAGGAACGCTTTGATCAGCGGCGCAAAGTGGACATACAACTTCTGAAACGCCTGCCGATCTTCCGACTGTGCCACGCTGCGGATGGCAGCGGCCCAGGGGTCCGGCTCCAGGGAAAGGCCCTGGCGCGAGTTCAGTTCATGAAGTTTGTTCATTTCAGTCTCGTTATGAATACTGGTGAGACTTGTACGAGGGGATTCCAGCGTTGGATCACCGGGGTCTGACACTATCCTGTACTACCAGCAATCAGAGGCAGTGCCGGTACCGGATTCGGTGCGCTGCCCGCCATTGGTCAAGGTCAGTGTCCCGCATTCGGTGTCGTCGGCCTGCCCCAGCTGAGGCACAGCGGCGATAGTGAAGGTGTTGGCATCCGCGCTGACGATGGTCAGGGCGTAGATGCGGTCAGTGGCACTGGAGGCAACTTCTTCGCGGGAATTGGAGAGCGCAATGGCAGTCTGGGTTCCCAAGGCATAGGTGAGCGCGGCGGTGTAACCCAGATTGTCCAGATCATCTGTGTAAACGCGGTTATCCAGACGGAACTGCTCCATACGGTTGGCAAGATCAAGCAAGGCAGCCTGCGCGATAGGGCGATTTCCTGTGACCACACTGCCCTGGTAAGCGGGGATCGCAATGGCCGCCAGAGTGCCGATAATCGCCACCACGATCAGCAGCTCCACCAGGGTATAACCGCGCTGTGCATCTGCACGCTCTCTCTGTCCACCGACTTTCAGCATTCACCCTCTCCCTAATTTAGTCCACGTCCTTTTCATACCAGAATGTCTTCCAGAATGCACGTCCGCCATTGGGCTGCAGTTCGAGGTCAGGGGGCAGGATGAAGTCGCCGACCGGCACTACTTCAGCGGGAATACCGCCTGAACTCAATGGATCGAAGCGGTCATTCTTGACCAGCTCCACGTCGCTGCCATCACTGGCGTCATAGTTGTTCACAGGCGCCCCGGTGTGGATATTCACGGCATACAGACGGCCAGAGCCCTCGGAAGGCGCACAGGAAGTCCCTGCCTCGGCAGTCGTGCCCTCTGGCAGGAAGGTGGTGAAGAAGATCGAACCGAACGCCGTCAGCGCAGGTGCCAACGCTTTCTCGCCGGTTGCTTCCAGCTGCAATTTCCAGCCATTGCTCAGATCAGCCGTGCACGCGTCATCGTTGATGCAGGTGTCGGTGATGTCACCGAGACCATTGACGTTGGTGGACGCATGGTAGTCATTGTGATTACGGGCCGTACCCGTCACCGTCCCTGTGGTGACATTACGGTCCTTGATCATGTAGAACCAGTTGTCGGCATCGGTTTCTTTCGGATCTTCGCGGTTGCCACTGCCGATGATGACCGCATCGAACGCGCCACTGTCGTCGGCACTGAAGACCACATCCGGGCGATGGAAGAAGCGACGGTCGTTGTCATCGTCGGCTGGCGAAATGTCATCCATGCCCAGATTCGCCAGTTCACTCGCAAACCAGTCATCCCGGTTGTCGGTGGTGGTGCTGGAGGGCAGGTCCACACGCCAGATCGTTCCACCCATATCGCCTACGTAGAGGCGGTCGATATTGCCATCGGCGTCGGTATCCAGCGCCGCCAGATCGGACGGAATGCTGTCGATCATGCCGACATGGTTGTATTCCTCGGAGGACACGGAGCCGGTTACAGCACCGGAAGTCACTTTCCAGATCAAGTCCCCTGTCTCGGCATTGACGATGAAGACGGCATTGCCGACGCTGTCGTTGCTGTTGGCGCTGTCCTTGTTTTCATCGTAACCACCGCCGAAGATCAGCACGGGAGTAGGAGTCGCACCAAACTGCACAGTGCCCACGCGCGGGCTGGAGAAGGTCAGCCCGAGTTCGGCGAAATCACCGCCATCCTGCTCGATGGACCACAGATAGCCGGGGTTATCGGGATCCGTCACATTCAGAGCATAGTAGCCATAGCCGCCACGTCGCAGCCCGAAGAAGGCATACACTTTGTCGGTCGCATCCGGGTTGCCACTGGAATCCTCGCCGATAGTACCGTCAGCATCGGTATCCACGATGTAGGTCGAGGCCGCACCATCCACGGTGTAGGGGTGGTCAGTGGTGGAGAGGTTTTCGCGTAGATCCTGCATATGCGTCATCACGGAGCGTGGCATGAACGCCCAGCTCTCCACGCCAGACTCAACGCCACCGGACGAGGTATTGGTGAACATGTGCATCATGCCGTCCTCCGCGCCCATCAGGATGCGGATGTCGGGATTACTCTGGGTGTAGCTGCCACGGGCGCCATAGTTGATCGGCAATGGACGGGAATGGAGCGGAGCGCCCAGCAACCACGGCCGCACGTCGTCGATTTCACCATCGACGTCTTCATCATCGACATCCTGACCGCGCATCCAGCGGATCAGCTCAGGCGCATCACCAACAGCGACTCCCAGGTCGGTTGCCAGCGTTGCAGCCTGCGACACACCAAGATCCAGCAAGGTCGTGCCCGACGCGGGCTCGGTGTAGAGCTTGCGTGTGGTGGCGCTGTTGTTGTCGCCAATGCTCCAGGAAGTCCCTTCGATGTAGCCCGGGATCTGTTGACCGGCACCGCCGCGCTCGATGGCACGACCATCAGCGCCGTCGACTTCATCCTCATCCACGTCGGCAGCGGGGAGTTCGTCGGCATCGGTCCAGAAGGTCAGAGCGCCATGTTCGATGCGCCCGTCGGTGGCAATCGCGCTGGTGGCGTTGGCATCGACAAGGGTCAACGAGGTGCTGCCCATCTCGTCAATGCTCTCCTGAATTTTCAATTTCTTGAGATTGCCGGACCAGCGCGGACGGCCATCGGCATCCACACTGAACTGCGCCAGGAAGACGTTATCCACCAGGTCCGAACGGTTGAACACGTTGACAGGCACGGACGCCGCCACGAAGGTGGTACTGGTGGCGAGGATCTGCCGGAAGATGCTGCGCATGTCGGAGAGGAAAACACCGGGGTTGCTCAATGCGATAGCACCGGCTGTGCCCCCGGCGGACGCATAGCCGTTAGTAGTATTGTTGACTTGCGCGGCCACGAAGTAGGAAGTCAGATTCTGGTCGCCATCGATATTCGGCCAGCCATTCTGGCCACTGGCGATATCGGTGTCATACATCAGTTCGATCACTTCGGGGAAAGTGAAATTCCTGGCGGTAATCCCCAATCCACCGCTGGTCGCTGCCAGCTTCATCGCAGCATCGGAGTTGTCCTCCTGGTTGGACACCTGAAACATCACGTTGATGGCGAAGTTCTGGCTGCAGGCATAGTCGAGTTCGTCATCAAAGGGGGTGACATAATTGGCACCGCTTTCGATAGTCGTATCCCAACTGATAGCCGGGTAATCGACATTGAGATTGGAGGCGGTGCCTGTACCAAAATCTGCCCAGCCCAGATGGCCGTTGTAGATGCCCTGCCCGGTGAGGTACCGGAACAGCTCGAAGTAGAGTTCTTTGCCCTGGTAAGAGTGGTTCAGTGATCCACCCGGGGTCGGAATCGCCCAGAGCTTGTCCATCAGCGCCTCTTTGGCGCCATTGCTGTCACTGGAATCGAAACTCTGGAAACCCTGCAGGACATAGGCGCCGTTGCTGCAGCCAGTTTTGCTGGGGCCTGATGTGGTGCCACCGGTACAAGAGTTGGCGTGGTTCATCATGAAGCCGACCTTGACCCCGTCCAGTTCATCAAACAAGGCTGAGAAGGCGGCACGCATCCCATCGAACAGCGTGACAGTGCCCGGGCCGGTGTCCAAGTAGGAATAGGCTTCCCCTAGCAAGGTGCCACAGGAACCGGACGGATCTTGCGGAGAAACCTCGGTGCAAAGGTTGGAGCCCAGGTTGGATCGGTAGTCCAGTGTCAGCATCACCAGCGGCTCGGCGGCATTGCTCGGCGTGGCGTTCAGATAAATATCGGTATCGTCGGCCACAGACTTCCACTGCACGCAGGCAACGGCGGCGAAGAGCCCCAGCATATTGATGGTTTTCATAGTCTTTCTTTTCTCCTCAAACCCGCTGGACGCCTGCAGCCCTAGTTGGACTGCGCGCTACGGGGGACAAGCACTATTACGCCCTGCACCACCCCTGCCCGGCCCTCGTTGTCCGCAGTGCCATCGTAGGTGGCGTCAACCTGAAAACGTGCCGCAAAAAATGCATCTGCGCTGGAGTTGATCCCACGCGGTGCGGGAGTCAGCGCTGGCGCCAGTCTCTCGACAATCACTTCAGCCTTGGCAACGTCTGCTGTCGCCACGATATCCTGGCTGATCGCCACCGTATTGGTGGTGCAGTCTTCGACGTTCGCGGTGCAGTTGATATAACCCGTGTCGCCGGAGACCACGACATTGTCCGGATTCGTGACAACCTCATCCACAATGGACTGCGCCAGCTGCAAGGTGTTCACCCGGGTCTGCTCGTTGCCAGCCATCCGCATGCCCATGGTGCTGGTACGCATCGTGGTGGCTGCCGCAAAAGTCAGGATTGCCAGAAAGATCAACGCCACCAGCAGCACACTGCCACGCGCTTGCGCAGGCACTTGCACTGCGTCGAATCGTCGTCCAGTTGACCGTTGTAAAAGTGAACCCTGCATGGGCATCCTCGGCATCAGCTTCCCAACCCGGACAGGTTGGCGGGGTTACGCAACACCACCGTGGTGTTGAAGACCCGGCGATAGTAACTGTCGTTGAAGGCGGCCAGCACCGTGTTGCCCAGAGTATAGGTCTTGTCATTGGTATAACCTGGTACAGAATTCACACTTCGCACCAAAACATAGACCCGCACCGAGACCGCATCGTTCAGTTCGGCAGCACTGGGCGCTTCAATGAAATAATCCGCCACGAAGTCGCCGTCATCATCCACGCCGAATTCGATCTGGATCTGCTCCACGCCATCGACCAGACATTCCGTCATCATGCTGCCCGCCGCACTGGGGTCCAGCGTGGCGTGACACAAGGCAGGCAGGTCATCACCTTCCTCCAGATAATAGTTGCGAACGTAAAATATGCGCGGCATGTACGCCCAGTTGCCGGGCGTTCCTACCAGCGCCGGTGGCGTATCCGCACCAGCGCCCAGATACATGCTGCCCGCTACGCCATTGGTTCGCAGGTACAACTGGTCGGCCACGACATCGGCGTCAGCGGTCTCGGCATCGGCGACGCGCTTGAGCGCGATAATGTCCGAACCTTCGGCAATCGTGGTGGAATCAATGCATTCGAACTGCGCTGCCACGGCGGTGGAGTCGGCATCGTCAAGGAACTCCAAAGCGTTCAGGTCCATCAACCAGGGGGTGGCACCGTCACCACAGTCGGCCGCAACCACCACGGAGTCGTGTTCGTCGACTTCACTGATTTCGAGAAACTTGCCCCAGAATCCCGCCATCGCCAGCTCTCGACTCAAGGTGCGAATGACGAAACGCCCGTTCTCCAGCAGCCGCGAAATCTGCTCGTCCTGAATGGCACTGCGATTGTTGTTGATGAATACCAGCACGGCGCCCGTGATCAGCACGAGCCCGAGTGTTAGCGAGACCAACAGCTCAATCAGCGTGAATCCCTGATGTCTCTTCATATCAACAGTCTTCATACCAGCAGCCTGCATACCCGCAACCTTTAACGTCAAGAAGCGATATAAACCTGAATTTCCAGAATGCGCCGGAATTCGTCGTCGTCACCATAAAGACCAGAGCCTGCTCCGCAGGTGTTGGCGGAGAGATTGGTCAACTCCGACAAGCCACGCCAGACGATGGTCACCGTGTAGATACCGGCACCACCAGCCGCCGGACCCGTCACACAACCAGTCGGATCGCTGAGCCCGCCAGTTTCGGTCAGCGCACCGTCCAGCATGCGCGTCTCTGTCGCTCCATCAATGGATTGTTCCCACAGCCACTGATCATACGCGGCCAGTTGCGCGGTATTGCAGCGCTCTGCAGACGTACACCCCTGATCCGGCTCCGTCAGCGTGCCGCCTCCCAACCCGGTGCCACCCGTCAGATACTCTTCAAGACTGAGCGGGTTGGCGCGCATTTTTTCGAGAATATCCTGAGTCAGGATCACGGCAGTAGTGCGTTGCACGGCATCGAAATTGGAGCGCTTGGCGACTGTCTGCAGCCCCGCCATGCTCAGGAAGCCGACACTGATGACCAGCAGCGTCACCAGCACTTCGATCATGCCGATGCCGCGCATGTGTGAACCAGTCTGTCGGCAGGATCGCATCGCCATCACTCCTCACAATCCGCATCGGCCAGCCGGGGATGCCCGGTGGCATTCACGACGACATCCATCGCGGTGGTAGCTTCCACGCAGATATTGAAGGTTCCGGTGTCATTGGCCCCACCGGAGGGCAGATAGCGAATGTAACTAGCATAGCTGGCAGAGACGACCGTCATCTGACCGCCCATGCCGGTGTAAGTGTCCAGAATTGATTCAGAGACATCGCGACTGCCAATGACGCCTCCAGCAGCATCGTCCTCGAAGGCAATCCAACCCGACTGCCAGCCCACGTCAGAGTCACACGCTTCCGGGGCATCAGGGTCAATGGGGCACAGCGCCACCGGGGTATTCCGTGTCACCGCTTCGCTACGGGCGAGCAACAGCGAACTCAACAGATCATTGCTGCGGCTATCCAGCCGTTGCGACTGCATGAGATCCGCCAGTGAGGGCGCCCCCATCGCTACCATGAGCGCAATGATGCCCACGGTGATCAGCACCTCGGTAAGAGTAAAGCCCTTGGGCAGCCGTGGCATGGACATGATGAAAGTTCTCTGTCGTGACTTTTGCAATGACAAGTGGCTGTAATTCTACGTCAGGCACCGCCTCACTGTTGTGAACTGGCTTGAAGTTCTCGCAAGCACCGCCTGTCTGCATGATGCCCAAAAAAGCATGATTTATCTATGAATTTCAAGATATTGACTTGCCTTTCCGGCATGCCCCTGCCGTGCGCTGATCCAGTCTCCAATATCGGGCGTATCAAGCACTACAAGACCCTGACCCAGATATTTATTTCATTGACCGCTGAGAATTAGCCACTCTCGGAACCACCTGCCATGAGAGATAGACCGTGACGCATCCATTGACGACTGCAGAGAACTCAAGACAGCTCTTGTTGAACAGCTTCAAGGCGTTCTACCAGAATTCGGATGAGTTGCACCTGGAGCAGATCGACGCGCTCTACACGCAGGATATTGAGTTTCGGGACCCCCTGCACAGCATCCTCGGCATCCTGGCGCTGAAAAGCTACATGAAAAGTCTGTATGCAAACTCCCGCGATATCCGCTTCGAATACACCGATGAACAAAGCGGAGCAAACTGGGCGACGATCAGTTGGGTGATGCATTTCCGCCACCCCTCGCTGGCCGGTGGCAGGCTCATCAGTGTACGCGGCATTACACAGATCCGTTTCACCGACCGCATTTTCTATCATGAAGATTTCTACGACCTTGGCGCCATGATCTATCAGCATATCCCCGTGCTTGGTCGCATCATTGCTTTCATCAATGAACGTATCGGCCGCTGAAGGGCTGGGGTCTGGGCACTGACAGGGACACGCATGAAAACAATGCCGGACAAGTTGCAGAGCGCCATTTTTGAAGGCACGGTAAGACATCGTCGCCTGTCACCCGTTCCGCATGCTTTCACTTACAAAGTGTTCATGTTGTATCTGGATCTGGCAGAGCTGGACCGTGTGTTCGCAGGCACCCCACTCTGGTCGACACGCCGCCCGAGTCTGGCGTGGTTTCGACGCGTCGATTACAGAATGCCCGGCGAAGAGTGTTCGCTGGACACTTCCATACGCCGATTTGTGGCGCAGGAGACAGGCGAAGAAGTGCACGGTCCCATTCGGCTGCTCACCAACCTGCGTTACTTCGGTTATCAGATCAATCCGCTCAGCTGCTACTACTGCTTTGACACCGACGAGAATCTGCGTTGCATCGTGGCCGAAGTCACCAGCACGCCGTGGCACGAACGAGTTCGCTACGTGATTCCTGCCACGCCCGGCCAGCGCCATCAGAGCCACCGCTTTGCGAAGGAGATGCACGTCTCTCCCTTCATGCCCATGCAGATGACTTACCACTGGCAGAGCAGGACACCCGGCACTTCGCTGAGCATTCATCTGCAGAACTGGAAGGATGGCGAGCAGGCTTTTAATGCCACACTCGGGCTGCGCCGTGTGGAAATCAGCGCTGGCACTCTCAATCGTCTGTTGCTGCGCCAGCCCTTCATGACTGCAAAAGTGGGTCTCGCAATCTACTGGCAAGCACTGCAACTTTTCTGCAAGCGTGTCCCAATTTTCAAGCACATCTCTATCGCCAATTCGACCACGACTCGACCACTACAGGAGAGAAGTTGACACCATGAAATCAGTCAACATCAAAGAGGCCGCCCTGACGGCAGACAACAATAGCGATCTCGGTTTCGCAGCCAGCCACCACAGCACTCACAACATTGACCGCAGCGGTGGCCGAGAAAGCCTGATGCAGCGCTGGGCCCGTAATTTTGTGCTCGATGTGCTCGCACAACTCAGGAATGGTCGCGTGATTCTCGAAGACAATGGCGAACGGCGAGTGTTCGGTGAGGCTTGCAGTGACGCCTCTGCCGAGATATTGACTGCACATATCCATGTACTCAGCCCCGCGTTCTACACCGACCTCGTGCGCGGTGGCAGCATCGGCTGTGGTGAGTCCTACATGCAGCACCACTGGACCTCCAATGACCTCATCACCCTGGTGCGGGTGATGGTGCTGAACATGCACGTGCTGGACGGTGTCGATGGCCAACGCTCGTGGTTCAAGCGCCTTGCGACGCGTGTGCTGCACCGTCTCAATGCCAACAGTCGTGAAGGGTCGCGTCGCAACATCTCCGCGCACTACGATCTCAGCAATGCCTTCTTTGCGAGTTTCCTCGACCCGACGATGATGTATTCGGCAGCAATTTTTCCGACTGATGCCATGTCCTTGCATGAGGCTTCGCTGCATAAACTGACGCACATCTGTGATCGTCTGCAGCTGACAGCAGACGATCATCTGCTGGAGATTGGCACCGGCTGGGGATCGATGGCGCTGCATGCCGCACAGCACTACGGTTGCCGTGTGACCACCACGACGCTGTCGCGCCAGCAATACGAATTCGCAGAACAACGCATACGTGAGGCTGGTCTGCAGGATCGCGTCACGCTGCTGCTCAAAGACTATCGTGACCTCGAAGGCCAGTACGACAAACTCGTGTCTGTGGAGATGATCGAGGCTGTCGGCCACGAATATTACGCCAACTATTTCAGCAAGTGCTCATCACTGCTCAAGCCGAACGGCCTGATGCTGATTCAGGCGATCACCATTTCCGATCAGCGTTACGAGCAGGCGAAGCATACCGTCGACTTCATCCAGCGCTATATCTTCCCGGGCGGCTGTCTGCCCAGCAACAGCGTGATCGCTCGCCACGTCTGCGAGGACACCGACATGCAGATCATCGGGCTTGAAGACATCACCCGCGACTATGCGCTGACGCTGGAGCGCTGGCGACACGCCTTCCTCGCCCACAGTCCGCAAATTCAGGCGCAAGGTTTCACGTCTGAATTCATGCGCATGTGGGATTACTACCTCGCGTACTGTCAGGGAGGGTTCATGGAACGCGTCATCCACACCGCACAGGTATTGATCGCGAAACCCCTGTTCCGGGACACCCCGCGCATCGGCGTTTGAGGAGAGATGCATGGCGCTGAGTGAACGTCAGTACACTGCAGTCAACGCACTGGGCTTTCAGCTCGCCTGGCCTGTCTGCGTTCTCGGCGGTGATGCGGTAGCCGTGGCGACCACGCTTACGCTGCTACTGATTCATCTGAGTGTGATTCGTCGGTGGCAAACCGAACTACTGTTCCTGTCCAGCGCCGGGCTGTTGGGATTTTTGTTTGACCTGGCGTTGGTGCGAGGAGGCCTACTGCAGATTGAATCGGCCGTGCAGCCAATCTGGATGTGGTGTTTGTGGTTTATCTTCGCCGCGACGCTGGGTTATTCATTGCAATGGTTCCGCCGCCATCTCGGCGCAGGCGCTCTGTTCGCTGGCATTTTTGCACCGCTGTCTTACAGCGTCGGTGCGCGCCTGACTGACGTTGATCTCATGACGCCGGATTGGCTGACGTTGCTGGTGATTGGAGCGGCGTGGAGCCTGATATTTCCTGCGCTGTTTTTGTTACGCGATGCTCTTGGAAAACTCAGTGGCGAACCATTGATAGAAAACTCTTCGCTACCGAAAGTGTCGGCAGCGAAAGCGTGGTTCCGCCAATACGAAGAGCGCTAGTCTTCCAGCAGAGGAATCGCCAGCGTGATCGCCACACCCTCTCCTTCACGCAGATTCTCGGCACGGATTTGGCCGTGGTGGAATTCAGTGACGAGGCGCGCAATGTGCAAACCAATACCGAGATGCGGCTCTCTCTGTTTCTCCTGCGGACGCACGGAGATCATCGAATCAAACAGCCGCCCTTTCATCGCCTCCGGCAGCAACGGGCCGTAGTTGGAGACTCGCACCACGCCCTGATCCTTGATGGCGCGACAGAAGATCGAAATCGGTTTGCCGGGGAATGTGAACTCCACGGCATTCGCAATCAGCTTGTCCATCAACTGCGCGATGTATTCCGGCACGCCGTCAATCATCACCGGGCCTTCGATGTCAGAGACGAGATTGAAATCGGGATACGCCAATCGGTAACCCTCCACGCAACCGGAGATGACTCTGGCCAGATCGATTGGCTCCTTCTCCGAGCTTTGCAACATCTGCTCAAGGCGCGTCGCTT
This sequence comes from Pseudomonadota bacterium, assembly GCA_040384465.1. Classification (GTDB taxonomy): domain Bacteria; phylum Pseudomonadota; class Gammaproteobacteria; order Pseudomonadales; family Pseudohongiellaceae; genus UBA5078. The sequence continues at coordinate 35,160 of JAZKJF010000013.1, forward strand.
CACTCATGTTGGTCAGAATGAGGTTGAGACGACTGATGCCTTCCTCCGCACGCTGAATGTAGATTTCCGATTCTTTGTTCTGCGACACCATGCCAAGGTTTTCGAGTGATGAACGCACCACCGTCACCGGTGTTCGCAATTCGTGAGAAAGCCTTGACGACATGTTCTCCAGATAGCTCGTGTACTGGGTCAGCCGTTCTACAATGTTGGAAAAACTGCGAGAGAGATCGCCAATCTCATCGGAACTGTTGCTGGCGCGAATGGAATTCTGCAGGCGACCGTTGTCATCGATGATGTTTTCGGCCTGGTTGCGCAGCTCGCGAATGCGCGAAGAAATGCGCGAAGCAAACGCGAACAAACCAACACTGATGACCAGCATCACACCGAGAATGGTATTGAAAAGCGTTTCCAGCGCCTGGTTGCGGAAGGTGCGGATGCCGTTCATGTTTTGATCGACGATTACCGCACCGAGCACCGCACCGTCACCGAGAATCGGATAGGCGGCCTCCAGAATGCGCGTCTGCGAATCGTCCAGCGTGCGGAACTGCGTCTGCGGCTCTCCATCCAGCGCCGAATCGATATGCGCGCCTTCTACAGTACCACCGGCGTAGAGTTCATCGATGAAGTCGTTGGAGGGCTTGGTGAGAATGCGGTAATACAGCGGCAGCAACACCGTGTCTTCGATGAAGCGCCAATACTTGTTGACGCGCTCCTCGTTCGGTTCGGGGCTGAGCACCAAACCCGTCGCGGTTTGAATATCGCCCACGCTGAGCAGAATCCGTCCGCCACGGTCGATCACCTGAATGCGCGAGTTGGTGAGTCCCATGCCCTCCACAATACGGTCGATCTCTGGCGTCGGGCGTCGCAGTGATCCCAGTCGTTCGCTGTCATTGACATCTGAAGTGGCAACGACCGAAGACACGTCTCGCGTCGCTTCGTTGTCCACGTCATAGACTGCAAAACCCAGCTGTTCGCCCAGCATGGTGGTGGGCAACCGCAGTTCGACCTCATAGCCACCGGGCACTTCGTACCACTGCCCGACGATGCGGTCTTCATGCCGCAGTGCAGACAGATCACGAATGTCCGCGCCAATCTCATAGGCATAGACGAATTCTGCGCCGCGCGGCGAGATGACATAACGCTTGAGCTGGTTCTCGCGAGTGACCAGGGATATCTGCAGGAAGTCATTGCGATGCACGCTCAGACTCTCCTCACTGCGATACACGAGTTTGTCGTCAACGACTTTCAGGTAGGCATAGAGGGAGCGGTTGTACTCACCCACCAGCAATTTGAAATTGAGGGATTCGTCATAGTGATAGTAGCGGGCAAAGGGGCCGCGTGGGTTCAGAGGCGTTCCAATCGAGTCGTCCTTGCCGTAGGACAATTCATAACCCTGATAGTCCTGCCAGTCGACCAGCGTACTGTCGTCCAGCGACAGCGGATAGAACACCGGGTAGACGTAGAGATCGGCACTGCGCCGAGCACGCCCATAGCTGCCTTCATCGAACAGTTCAGGACGCTCGTTCAGCGCTGTCGCCAGCGCGCGCGCCGTGCCCAGCACGGTCTGCTCCTGTCCCCGGCGCAGGTACTCTTCCATCTCAAGGATGTACTGATAGCCCAGCCACGGAATCACCAGCAGAAAGCTGGACATGAACACCAGCTTGAAGCGGATGCCGAACGGATTTTTAAGGAAGCGGGACATTATTCTTCAGTGCTGCCGGACACATTCTGGGGGTTCCAGCGGTAACCCATGCCGTAAACAGTCTCGATGCAGTCGAACACTTCATCCACCTGAATAAACTTCTTGCGAATTCTTTTCACGTGCGACGTGATGGTGCTGCCATCCACAAATATTTTTGACTCCTGCATCAACACCTGACGACTTTTGACGTGACCGGGAAATTTCACCAACGCGTGCACCATCCAGAACTCGGTGACGGTGAGCGGCACAGGAATATTTTTCCATTGAATCGTCAAGCGCCCGATGTCGAGAGTGAGGTCGTCGCGTTGCAACAGGTTCTCCGGCGACGTCGGTTGATCCAGCACATCGAGGCGCCGGAACAGCGCGGCGATGCGCGCGGACAGATGGGGCAGGCTGATGTCTTTGGTCAGGTAATCGTCCGCGCCCATGCGCAGCCCGCTGACGGTATCGAAGTCGTTGTCGCGCGCGGTGAGAAAAATGATCGGCAACGTATCCGACATGGAACGCAGCGACTGGCAGAGAGTGAAACCACCGTCGATCTCGTTTTCGAGACCTATATCGATGATCGCGAGGTTGGGCAGGCGAATGTCAAACGAGCGCATGGCGTCTTTGCGATTCGCATAGGTCTGCACTTCGTAACCCTGCTTGCGCAACACGTCTGCATAGTTTTCACGGAGGGCGGCTTCGTCCTCCACAATTGCGATTCTTCTTGCCATATACACCGTCACACCTCCGGCAGCACTTCGCATGGACTATACAGTATTCGCCAGGCAAAGGTGAGCCTTCAAGCCTGCAGCACCAAGAACCAAAACATTGCCCCGATTCTGCCATATTTAGTCAGCTGATCGCCCTGATCATCCCGGAACTTCCATTGCATAATGCCCACTAACACTTAGACGTAAACAGTGTTCATTGGAGGTGTTGTGCATGAGTGGTATCAAACTGGTAATCGGCAACAAGAATTATTCCTCTTGGTCTATGCGTCCCTGGCTGCTCCTGAAAGCCTTCGAGATTCCCTTCGAAGAAATCAACATTGCCCTTTACCAAAAGAACACGGCTGAAAAGCTTGGCCCTTATTCTCCCTCACTCAAGGTGCCTGCGTTGCTGCACAACGAGACCACCGTGTGGGATTCGCTGGCCATCAGCGAATATATTTCCGAACAACTGCTGGATGGACGTGGCTGGCCCGCCAACCCCAAGAAGCGTGCCAGTGCGCGCTCAATCTGTGCCGAAATCCATTCCGAATTTCCGAGTCTGAAGAAAGAATGGCCGATGAACTGCAAGGCCTCGGTATCAATGACGACTTCCGACAAAATCGATGACGAGATCGCCCGTATCGATGCCATCTGGAGTTGCTGCCGACGCAAGCATGGGATGGGGGGAGATTATCTGTTTGGTCGCTTCTCCATCGCCGACGCCATGTACGCACCGATGGCAATCTGCTTCCGCGCTTATGGCGCCAAGCTGAGTATGGAGGCACAGCGCTACGCGAACACCTTGCTCGCCAATCCTCATGTCGAGGAGTGGATCAAGCAAGGTCGCGAGGAGCTGGAGTCGATGCCGCTGGGGAATGTCAGCAATATGTGAGGTGTCGTCTAACAAAGGTCGCCTGCAGGGCAGGCTCCCGAAGCTCTGTGAATCATATCTACAGCGGAGCAGTCCGCCCCGCCAACGCCGGCCGCAGCTTCGCGGCCATTTCTCGCACGCTGCGTTCAGTCTCTGCCCAATCAATACAGGCATCGGTGACCGATACGCCGTACTTCAACTGTGACAGATCCTTGGGAATGGATTGGTTGCCGAAATGCAGGTTGCTCTCCAGCATCACTCCGATAATGGACTGATTGCCTTCCAGAATCTGATGAGTCACGTCCTTGAGCACCAGCGACTGTACTGCGGCATCCTTGTTAGAATTGGCGTGGCTGCAGTCGATCATGATGTTGCTGCTGACTTTGCCCTTCTTGAGCGCCGCCTCGCATTGCGCCACATGCACAGAATCATAATTCGGCCCGGCACTGCCACCACGCAGCACAACGTGTGCATAGGGATTGCCCTTGGTTGTCACCACCGAGACTTGCCCTTTGCTGTTGATGCCAAGGAAACGGTGCGGGCTGCTGACCGACTGCATGGCGTTGATTGCCACCGTCAGTCCGCCGTCCGTGCCGTTCTTGAAACCTACCGGGGAAGACAGCCCACTGGACATCTCACGATGTGTCTGGGACTCCGTAGTTCTCGCACCGATGGCTGACCAGGCAATGATGTCCTGCAGATACTGGGGAGAAATCGGGTCCAGCGCTTCCGTGGAGGTCGGCAGGCCCAGGCTGGCGATATCCAGCAAGAGTTTGCGGCCTTTGCGCAATCCGTCTTCGATTTTGAAGGTGTCGTCCATGTAGGGGTCGTTGATCAACCCTTTCCAGCCCACTGACGTACGTGGCTTCTCGAAGTAAACGCGCATCACCAGATACAACGTGTCTTTCACTTCCTCCGCGAGCACCTTGAGACGCTGTGCGTATTCCATCGCGGCATCCACGTCGTGAATGGAACAGGGGCCAACCACCATGAACAGACGCTTATCTTTGCGGTCCAGAATATTGAAAATGGTTTCCCGCGCGCTGCGGACAGACTGCAGAGCTGCGCCTGTCAGCGGCAGCTGGTTCTTGAGCTGTTCGGGCGTGATCAGCGGTTCGTTGGAGGCGATGTTCTGGTCGTCGATACTTTCGTTGTGCATGTTGTTACTCTAAAAAATTCGGGGGTTCTGTTTACTCTGTGGGAGCGGGCCTGCCCGCGATGGTTCTTTGCGTGCATCTATCTCCTGCAAAAAATCTATCGCGGGCAGGCCCGCTCCCACAGGGATGTTTTACACTCGGCGGTATAATTCTCGGCCGGTTTGGTTATAGGTGTCTGCCATCTCTTCCATGCCGGTCTGCAGCGCGCTGTCGACGTTGTCGAGTTCTTTCTGCGCAGCGTAATCACGCACTTCCTGGCTGATTTTCATCGAACAGAATTTCGGTCCGCACATGGAGCAGAAGTGCGCCACTTTGCCAGACTGCTTCGGCAGCGTCTCATCGTGAAAGCTGCGCGCCGTTTCCGGATCGAGCCCGAGATTGAACTGATCTTCCCAACGAAATTCGAAGCGCGCTTTCGAGAGTGCGTTGTCACGCAGCTGTGCACCCGGATGCCCTTTCGCGAGATCGGCTGCGTGAGCGGCGATCTTGTAGGCCATCAAGCCATCTTTCACATCTTGCTTGTTGGGCAGGCCAAGGTGCTCCTTCGGGGTCACGTAGCACAACATCGCGCAGCCGAACCAGCCGATCATCGCGGCACCAATGCCGGAGGTGATGTGGTCGTAGCCCGGCGCGATGTCGGTGGTCAATGGTCCGAGCGTGTAGAATGGCGCTTCGTCACAGACGGCCAGCTGGCGCTCCATGTTTTCCTTGATCATGTGCATCGGCACGTGGCCTGGGCCTTCGATCATGCACTGCACGTCGTGCTTCCACGCAATCTTGGTCAATTCGCCGAGTGTCTCCAGTTCGCCGAACTGCGCTTCATCATTCGCATCCGCAATCGAACCCGGACGCAAGCCGTCGCCGAGAGAGAAGGACACATCGTAAGCCTTCATGATCTCGCAGATGTCTTCGAAGTGCATGTAAAGGAAATTCTCTTTGTGGTGTGCGAGGCACCATTTCGCCATGATGGAGCCACCACGGGAGACGATGCCGGTCACCCGCTTGGCTGTCATCGGCACGTAGCGCAGCAACACACCCGCGTGAATCGTGAAGTAATCGACGCCCTGCTCCGCCTGCTCGATCAGCGTGTCGCGGAAAATTTCCCAGGTCAGATCCTCTGCAATGCCATCCACTTTCTCCAGCGCCTGATAGATCGGCACGGTGCCGATTGGCAGCATGGAATTGCGAATGATCCACTCGCGGGTTTCGTGAATATTCTTGCCGGTCGAAAGATCCATCACTGTGTCGGCACCCCAGCGGGCAGACCAGGTCAGTTTCTCGACTTCTTCCTCAATGGACGAGGTCAACGCAGAATTGCCGATGTTGGAGTTGACCTTCACCAGGAAGTTGCGACCGATGATCATCGGTTCCACTTCAGGATGATTGATATTCAATGGGATGATGGCGCGGCCGCGTGCCACTTCGGAGCGCACAAACTCTGCCGTGATTTCTTTCGGAATGGCTGCTCCGAAGGACTCGCCACGGTGCTGAGCCGCGAGAGCCGCCTGTTCGCGAGCCTGCATGTAGCTCATGTTCTCGCGGATGGCGATGTATTCCATCTCCGGCGTGATGATGCCCTGACGCGCATAGTGCAGCTGCGTGACATTGCGACCAGCCTTGGCGCGTCGCGGCGCACGCAGATGTTCGAAACGCAGGTGCTCGGTACGCAGGTCGCTCTGACGCTGCTGACCATAGGTAGAGGTGACACCAGGCAGTACCTCGGTATCGCCACGCTCTTCTATCCAGGCGGTGCGAATCGGTGCCAGACCGGCACGCAGGTCAATCTTCGCAGCAGGGTCGGAATAAACACCGGAAGTGTCATAGACGCGAATCGGAGCATTCGGCTCGCGGCCCTTCTCGGTCAAAGTGTCCGACAGCACGATCTCCCGCATTGGCACCAGCAGATCGGGGCGACTGCCTTGCACATACACTTTGCTGGAACTGCCAAAGCGGTAAGTGGTGGTGTCGTCCAGACGGGTGATTTTGTCGAGAAACTGCTCTGCATTCGCGTTCATGGTCTATCCTTTTTCATATCGTGAGGCCGGGCTGCATTATGCCTCATCGAAACTTGGCTGTCATAGCCAGACGAAACCAACAGAAATCCTCATCCCCTGCGTACAACGCTAACGTCGGAAATACACCATTGACGGACATAATCAAGCGGTTAGGCATTTAGTTGGACCGCTGGTTTGTCACCTATATGGGCACTGTGTAGAATGCCGCCTAGCCGAAGAACCACAGTTGAGGGCTCTGTTCCAGTGCCATCGCGGGGAACTGCTTTTTCGTCATGACGACAGCTCCACTCATCCTCACAAGCACCTTATAACTGTTTCTACCTTAGAAGGTTTCACACTATGGGACGATTTACTCAACGCCTCGGGTTTTTGTTTTGTTTGTCTGTCGGCTCCACACCCGTACTCGCCGATGATCTGGTCAGCATCCTCGATCTGGCCATGCAGAATGACCCCACCCTGAAGCAGGCCGAAGCTCAATACCAGTCACGCCATACCTTACTCGAACAAGGCCGCGCGCTGTTGATGCCAAACGTGGCATTGCAGGCGTCGACTACCCGGCAGACCACCGGACTGGCTGGTCAGATGAGTTTCAGACCCGGCCAGAACTCACACGGTTACCGTCTGAACCTGAGCCAGGCTCTGTTCAACCTGACCGCCTGGTACACCTATCAGAGCGCCAAGCAGTCCGACCTGGCTGGCTCGATCACTTACGCCGCTCAGGAGCAAAACCTGATCATTCGTGTCGCCACCGCCTACTTCAACGTCCTGCGCGCACTTGATGATCTGGACACCCGTCGTCAGGAAGAAGAGGCTGCCCAGCGCCAGTTCGAACAGACCCGTCAGCGCGAAGAAGTCGGCCTGATCGCCATCACCGAAGTGTATGAAAGCCAGGCCGCCTATGACCTGTCCCGCAACAACACCATCATCGCCGAAGACACCCTCTCCAGCCGCTATGAAGCGTTGGAAGCGATCACTGGGCAACCGCACCCGAACGTCGAAGTGCTGCGCGAAGATTTCCCCATCGTGAATCCCGACGGCACGATGGAGTCCTGGACGCAGCAGGCGATGGATAGCAACCTGGCTTTGACCGCAGCGCGCTACAACCTGGAAGCGCAGCGCATCAATCTGAAGGCGCGCAAGGCGGATCACCTGCCGACCATCGCACTGCAAGGCGGCTACAACCACAACGTCACGGCAGGCAGCCAGTCTGCGGACGGCACCTCACGCTTTGCAGGCGCCATTGATGGTACGACGCTGGCGGTCTCGATCAATATTCCGATTTATGCCGGTGGCGGTGTGCAGGCCAGACGCCGTGCGGCGGAATACGATGTCGTCGCGCAGCAGGAAGCACTGAACCTGACACGTCGTCAGACCACTCAGGATGTGCGCAACATTTTCCGTCGTGTGAACACCGATGTGTTGGTGATTTCCCAGCGTCAGCAGGCGATCACGTCGGCGCAGAGTGCGCTGGAGGCGATCGAGGTGGGGTACGAGGTGGGGACGCGCAATATTGTGGATGTGTTGCAGGCGAGGCAGCAGTTGTTTGTGGCGTTGCGGAATTATTCGGATGCGAAGTACAACTATGTGATCGATACGTTGACGCTGAAGCAGCAGACCGGCCTGCTGACACCGCAGGACATTCTTGATCTGAACCAGTGGCTTGAGGCTGAGCCTGTTACGGCTCCTTAAGAACTCAGCTTGTTGATTGTTGGTCATTGCGGCCGGTGGGTGTGAATCCATCGGCCGTTGTTTTTTGTGGGTTGTATGTGGGTGGTCAGTGGATTGAGCGGGGTGCCGATGTGGGCAGGCGCGACACGCCGTGAACCCATCCATGGGGGCTCGCTTTCGCCATCCATGGCTCAAG
>JAZKJF010000014.1:0-127077 GCA_040384465.1 Pseudomonadota bacterium
GCAGCAAAAAGACCTTGGGCTTTTTGCGAAGAGAGGGCACCGCGGAGCGGCGCAGGTCAGCCGCGCCACCGGCCCCTGCCTCCCGCCGCCGATCGAAGCTCCAACCAAAGCTCCAACCAAATATCGAGGCAAAATAAAAGATTGGTCGGGTAGCATATTCATCTGAGGTGCGGGAAAATGGGCGGCCTTGCAACTCAGCCAGCCAGAAACAGGAGCCAGTACCGTATGTCCAGCCGTGTTCCCTCGCGCAGAGACTGTGCCAATGCCATCCGCGCCCTCACTATGGATGCCGTCCAGAAAGCCAACTCCGGACATCCCGGTGCGCCCATGGGTATGGCCGATATCGCCGAAGTGCTCTGGAATGACTTCCTGAATCACAACCCGGTGCACCCGGGCTGGGTCAATCGCGACCGCTTTGTGATGTCCAATGGCCATGGCTCCATGCTGGTGTACTCATTGCTCCATCTGAGCGGTTACGACGTCTCCATGGACGAAATCCGCAACTTCCGCCAGTTGCACTCCAAGACGCCGGGTCACCCCGAATACGGTTATACCCCAGGTGTCGAAACGACTACCGGCCCGCTCGGTCAAGGGCTTGCCAATGCCGTCGGTATGGCGATTGCCGAGAAGACGCTGGCCGCGCAGTTCAATCGCCCCGGTCACGATGTCATCGATCACTCCACCTATGTCTTTGCTGGCGACGGCTGCCTGATGGAAGGCGTGTCCCACGAGGTCTGCTCGCTGGCAGGCACGCTCGGGCTGGGCAAGCTCATCGCTTTCTATGATGACAACGGTATTTCCATCGATGGCGAGGTCGAAGGCTGGTTTACCGACGACACTACCAAGCGTTTCGAAGCCTATGGTTGGCAGGTATTGGCGGTGGACGGTCACGATGCCGTTCAGATCTCCGCAGCCATCAAGTCTGCCAAGGCTGACACGGCTCGCCCCACGCTGATCAAGTGCAAGACCATCATCGGCTTTGGGTCTCCCAACAAACAAGGTTCTCACAATGTGCATGGATCACCGCTTGGTGATGCAGAAATTGCTGCAGCCCGCGCCGCGCTGGGCTGGAGCCATGCTCCCTTTGAAGTGCCTGATGACATCCGCAAGGTCTGGGATGCACGCGATAAAGGCTTCATTGCCGAGTCTGCCTGGAAAGAGAAACTGGTCCGCTACGAGGAAGAACATCCGGAGCTGGCCATGGAGCTAGTGCGTCGCCTGAAGGGTCAGCTGCCCGGCCATTTTGCCGATATCGCTGCCGAGTATGTGCGTGCCTGTCAGGATAAGGGAGAGGTCATCGCCAGTCGTAAAGCTTCCCAGAACTGTCTGGCCGCTTTCGGCCAGCACCTGCCTGAGATGATCGGTGGCTCTGCCGACCTGGCGGGCTCCAATCTGACAGTCTGGTCCGGGACTACGCCGATTACCGACAGCGCCGACGGCAATTACATCAATTACGGCGTTCGTGAGTTTGGCATGAGCGCGATCATGAACGGCATCGCCCTGCACGGAGGTTTCATTCCCTTCGGCGGTACTTTCCTGATTTTCATGGAATACGCTCGAAATGCCGTGCGCATGTCCGCGCTGATGAAACAGCATTGCGTGTTCGTATACACCCACGATTCTATCGGGCAAGGCGAAGACGGCCCGACTCACCAGCCAGTCGAGCAGATCGCCAACCTGCGGGTGACTCCGAACATGTCGGTGTGGAGACCCTGCGACGCGGTCGAAACCGCTGTGTCCTGGAAAGCAGCCATTGAACGCAGCGGCGGCCCGAGTTCTCTGGTGTTCTCACGTCAGAACCTCCCTCATCAGCAGCGCAGTGCAGAGCAGGTCGCCGCGATAGCGCGTGGCGGCTATGTGCTGAAGGATTGCAACGGCGCGCCTGAGGTCATCATCATCGCTACGGGCTCCGAGGTAGGGATCTGCGTCGATGCCGTTGCTCGTCTGCAGGATAGTGGCGTGCGTGCCCGTCTGGTCTCCATGCCCAGTACCGATGTGTTCGAAGCGCAGGACGCCAGCTATCGTGAGCAGGTGCTGCCACGCGCTGTGCGCGCCAGGGTTGCTGTCGAAGCGGCCGCTGCCGATTACTGGTACAAGTACGTTGGTCTGGATGGCAAAGTCATTGGCATGACGACCTTTGGCGAGTCAGCTCCCGGCTCGGTCTTGATGAAGGAATTCGGGTTCACTGTGGACAATGTGGTGAATACGGCAACCTATGTCTTATCGCATTGCAATTAATGGTTATGGCCGCATAGGTCGTTGTGTCTTGCGAGCGCTGTACGAGTCCGGGAAATATCCGGATCTGCAGATCGTTGCCATCAATGACCTGACAGACACCAATTCGCTCGTCTATTTGACCAAATACGACAGCACTCACGGCCGCTTCCCGGGCACGGTCGGCAGTCGTGAAGGTGTGTTGTGCATCAACGCAGATGAAATCAGTGTGTTCTCGGAGCAGAGCATCACGAAATTGCCCTGGGAAGCACTGGGCATCGATCTGGTTATGGAATGTACCGGGGCGTTTTCTGATCGGGCGACAGCAGCGCTGCATCTGCAACACGGCGCCAGACGTGTGCTGTTTTCGCAGCCCGCGCAAAGTGATGTCGATGCGACGGTGATTTACGGCGTCAACGAAGGCTCGCTGAAGCTGTCGGACCGGATCATTTCCAACGCCTCTTGCACCACCAACTGCGTAGTGCCGGTGATCAAGTGTCTGGATGATAATTTCGGCATCGATCATGGTGTGATCACGACGATTCATTCCGCTATGAACGATCAGCCGGTGATCGATGCTTACCATCACTTCGATCTGCGCAAGACGCGCAGTGCGGTGCAGTCGATCATTCCGGTGAATACTGAAATCGATAAAGGCATCGGGCGCATTCTGCCGCACCTCGAAGGACGTTTCGCGGCACAGGCGATGCGCGTGCCGACCATCAATGTGTCGGCCATTGACCTAACGGTGACCGTGCGTGCCGATGTCACGAAGGACATGATCAATGCTGCAATCCGGCAGGGTGCGAAAGATTCTTTGCCACTCGTGCTCGATTGCACTGATGAGCCGCTGGCCTCCTGTGATTTCAATCATGACCCCAGATCGGCGATTGTCGATCTGAGTCAGACGCGAGTCAGTGGCACGCGTCTGGTCAAGGTGCTCGCGTGGTTTGACAACGAATGGGCGTTTGCGAATCGCATGCTCGATGTGGCCGAAACGATCCGAAAAATGGAATAAGAGGAGACTGACACTATGACGATATTGAGAATGCAGGATCTGGCCCTGCGTGATAAACGGGTGCTGATTCGCGAAGATCTCAACGTCCCCGTCAAGAATGGCGTGATCGGCAACGACACGCGCATCTGCGCTGCGATCCCCACTATTCAGCTGGCGCTGCAGGCCGGTGCGAAAGTCATCGTGATGTCACACCTCGGCCGCCCCGAAGAAGGCAAACCCATCACCGAGCAACCGTCCTCCTCTCTGGCCGCAGTCGCGAAACGACTTGCGGAGCTGCTGAAGGTAAAAGTGGTGTTGTCACAGAATTATTTTCAGAATCCTGCCGAAGCTGTTCCTGCGGTCGGCGAAGTTGTGCTGCTGGAAAACGTGCGCATCAATGCCGGCGAAGAAGCGAACGATGAAGCGCTCTCCCGCTTCTATGCCTCACTGTGCGATGTATTTGTGATGGATGCTTTCGGCACTGCCCACCGTGCACAGGCAAGCACACATGGTGTTGCACGCTTCGCCCCAGTGGCGTGTGCAGGACCATTGCTCGCGAAAGAACTGGATGCGCTGGAGCTTGCTCTCAAGAAACCAGAGCGCCCCATGCTGGCCATCGTCGGTGGCGCCAAAGTGTCGAGCAAACTGAAGGTGCTGGAGAGTCTGGCCACCATCGTGGATCAGCTGATCGTTGGTGGCGGCATCGCCAATACCTTCCTGCTGGCGGCCGGCTATAGCGTCGGTAAATCACTGGTCGAGCGCGATCTGGTGGACACCGCCAAGGCGCTCATGCAGAAGACGCAGATTCCTCTGCCGATTGATGTCGTTGTGGCGAAGGAATTTTCGGCCACCGCGCAAGCCACGATCAAGCACGTGAGCGAGATCGCCGACGATGACATGATTCTGGACATTGGCCCGCAAACAGCCAAAGCCTTTGCTGAGATCATCGCCAGGATGAAGACCATCATCTGGAATGGCCCCGTGGGCGTATTCGAATTCGATAGTTTTGCCAAGGGCACGCAAGCGATTGCGGCGGCAGTGGCCGCCAATCAGGGTTTCTCGATTGCCGGTGGCGGTGAGACCATCGAAGCAATCGACAAGTTTGAAGTGACAGCGGACATCTCGTACATCTCCACCGGTGGTGGGGCGTTCCTGGAATTTGTACAAGGTGAGACGCTGCCAGCCGTGCAGATACTGGATGAGATGGGACGCTGACGCAGAGCAGTGGCAACAACAGCGACGAGAACAGCAGAAATCACAATCAACATGAATGGAATGCGAGGTTACAAATGGCACTAATCAGTTTACGTCAGCTGCTGGACCATGCGGCAGAGAACAACTACGGCGTTCCCGCCTTCAACGTCAACAACCTGGAACAGGTGCGGGCGATCATGGAAGGTGCCAACGAAGTCAACAGCCCGGTAATTCTGCAGGCATCAGCAGGTGCCCGTAAATACGCTGGTTCCAACTTCCTGAAGCATCTCATTCAGGCCGCCATCGAAGAATTTCCCCATATCCCGATTGTGATGCATCAGGATCATGGCGTGTCTCCTTCCGTGTGTCAGCGTTCCATTCAATCTGGTTTTTCTTCGGTGATGATGGATGGTTCACTCGGTGAAGATGGCAAGACGCCGAAGGATTATGACTACAACGTGCGAGTCACGCGCTTGACAGTCGAAATGGCCCACGCGTGCGGCGTTTCTGTGGAAGGTGAGATAGGCTGTCTGGGCTCTCTGGAAACCGGTATGGCCGGTGAGGAGGATGGCATCGGTGCCGAGGGTGTCCTGTCCATGCATCAGATGCTGACGGACCCGGAAGAGGCTGCGCAGTTTGTGGCAGACACTGGTGTTGACGCGCTGGCGATTGCCGTAGGCACCAGCCACGGCGCCTACAAATTCAGCCGTCCGCCCACAGGAGACATTCTGGCCATTGAACGCATCAAAGAGATTCACCGCCGCATACCGAACACGCATCTGGTGATGCACGGTTCTTCTTCGGTGCCACAGGATTGGCTGGCCATGATCAATCAATATGGCGGCCAGATTCCCGAGACCTATGGTGTGCCTGTTGAAGAGATTCAGGAAGGCATCCGTCACGGTGTGCGCAAAGTGAATATCGATACGGATCTGCGTCTGGCCTCCACTGCCGTGGTGCGTAAGTTCCTGGCAGAGAATCCTTCCGAGTTCGACCCGCGCAAATTCCTGGCTCCCACCATCAAGGCCATGAAGTCAGTGGTTGTGCAGCGTCTGGTGTCGTTTGGTGCCGCCGGTCAGATTCCAGGCATTGGTCGGGTCTACAGCCTCGAAGAGATGGCCGAGCGTTACGCTCGCAAGGGTTGAAGCCCGTTTGTTTGCGTGATGTCGGCACTCAGGAGTGCTGACATCTGCAGCGGTACCGGGGTGGAAAACATGTTCAGAAGTGCCGACATCAACGCTCTGCGGGAGAGTCTGCCCGAGTTGGACTTTCGGTCTCACAATCCTCTCCCAGCCACTGTCCGTCCGTATCTGGATTATTACGGACTGAGTGGCGAAAACATCTTCCCGCGTCAGAATGCTGCCAGCGTGCATGTGCTTGGGGCATTTTCCTGCGCGGGATTTCGCATCGCGTGCCATTATTTCTCGCCTCCTCCGGAACAAGTGCGTGGTACTGCCTTCATCGTACATGGCTACTATGATCATGCCGGACTGTACGGTCATTTGATCAAGTATTGTTTGCAGAGAAATCTTGCCGTCGTCATCTTCGATCTGCCGGGGCACGGACTCTCTTCCGGAGAGAGAGTCAGTATCGAGTCCTTTGCGCAGTATCGCGAAGTGTTCAATGAGTGTTTGCGCCTGGCGCACAAGGCGGGCCTCAGCAAGCCGTGGTTGGCTATCGGGCAGAGTACAGGCTCGACCATTATCATGGATTACAGTCTTGCGAACTGTGAACAATCCAGTCGCTTCGAACACATTGTGTTGCTCGCGCCTCTGGTGCGCCCCTATCAGTGGTGGCGTGGCAGCGCGCTGCATACTGTGCTGGCGCCGTTTGTGAAAACCATCAAAAGAAATTTCGTGGTCAACAGCAGCAACGAAGAATTTCTGCGCTTTGTGCGTGAAAGCGATCCATTGCAGAGCCAGCGCTTGTCGGCGGATTGGGTGGGGGCATTGAAGAGATGGCTGCTGGAGTTTGAGCGTTACAACCCTTGTGAAGTTCCGGTTTCAGTGGTGCAGGGTGCCATGGATACCACGGTGGATTGGCGTTACAACCTGCGTGCAATCGAGAGAAAATTTCCGCACGCCAGCACCTACATGATTGCCGATGCGCGACATCATCTGGTCAATGAGACGCAGGGGATTCGTCAGCGGCTGTATTCGATTCTCGATGCCATTCTTGACTAAGGGATGCTACGAAAAGCTGATGAATTGGAACACTTCAGTTCATCAGCTTTTCGTAGCGAACACGGAGTGCTTAGAACAGTACTCGACAACGGATGGTGCCTTTCACGTCGTTGAGCCGCTTCAGTGCGAGTGCGCTGTACTCCACATCGATATCGGTGACTACATAACCAATCTCGTCATTTGTCTGCAGATACTGTGAACGAATATTGATGCCGGTCGCCGAAAAAATGCTGTTAATCTCTGAAAGCACGCCGGGAATATTTTTGTGAATGTGCAGCAGACGGTGCTTGCCAGGATGAGCAGGCAATGCCACTTCGGGGAAATTCACCGCAGTAAAAGAAGAGCCGTTGTCGCTGTATTTCACCAGCTTCTCGCTGACTTCCAGGCCGATATTTTCCTGTGCTTCCATCGTGCTTCCGCCCACGTGCGGGGTCAGGATGCAATTGTCGAATTGGCGCAGAGACGATATGAATTCGTCTTCATTGGAGCGCGGCTCGACGGGGAATACGTCAATGGCCGCACCAGACAGATGTCCACTGTGTAGCGCTGCTGCCAGCGCGTCGATGTCGACCACAGAACCGCGCGACGCATTGATCAGAATGCTGCCCTTCTTCATCCAGCTGATCTGTTCCGCGCCGATCATGTCAGCGGTCTGGGGTGTTTCCGGAACGTGCAGACTGACAACGTCGCAAATCTGCATGAGCTCTTTGAGTGTCGGCACCTGCACCGCGTTACCCAATGGTAGTTTGGTGACGATGTCGTAAAGATAAACCTTCATGCCCATGGATTCTGCGAGCACGCTTAATTGCGAACCGATATTGCCGTAGCCGACGAGCCCGAGTTTCTTGCCGCGCGCTTCAAACGAGCCGGTTGCAATTTTCTGCCAAACACCACGATGCGCTTGTGCATTCTTCTCGGGGATTCCACGCAACAGCAATATGGTTTGACCGATCACCAGTTCTGCAACGCTGCGAGTGTTGGAGAATGGCGCATTGAATACAGGGACGCCGCGCACCAGTGCCGCATCAAGATCCACTTGATTGGTGCCGATGCAGAAGCACCCTACCGCCTGAAGTTTCTCTGCCGCCGCAAATACTGCACTGGTCAGCTGGGTTCGAGAACGTATGCCGATGAAATGCACGTCGCGGATTTTTTCGATGAGCTTTTCTTCCGAGAGGGAAGTCTTCAGATATTCGATGTTGGTGTAGCCGGCATTGTGGAGCGTGTCGACAGCACTTTGATGAAGTCCTTCGAGAAGAAGAAACTTGATCTTGCTCTTTTCCAGTGATGTTGGATTCATGGCGGTGTGATTTCTCTTTGCTTAGAACTGCAGGAAGACAGGCGCGCTATGTTACCATAAGCCACGCTCAATCAATCATGGTCACCGAATCTGATGAATCAATCGCAAGCAGAACTGATCGCCGCTCTCTCCCGTATTGTCGGAGACGACAAGGTCAAAACCGATGCCGAGTCACTGTCCACCTTTGGCAAGGATTGGACGAAGGTTTACGAACCGCATCCCTCTGCCATCGTGTTCCCATCTTCAATTGAACAGGTGCAGGCCGTTGTGCGTTACGCGAATGCTCATCAATTGGCGCTGGTGCCATCGGGTGGCAGAACCGGTCTGAGTGGGGGTGCGGTGGCCTCCAACGGTGAAATCGTGGTGGCCTTCGACAGAATGAACAAGATTCTGGATTTCGACGCCACGGATCGCCAGGTGGTCTGTCAGGCCGGTGTTGTGACAGAGCAATTGCAAAATTTTGCGGAAGAAAACCAACTGTTTTATCCGGTGGATTTCGCCTCTTCCGGCTCCAGTCAGCTCGGTGGCAATGCCGCTACCAATGCGGGTGGTATCAAGGTCATAAAATATGGTCTGACGCGTGATTGGGTCGTCGGCATGAAGGTTGTCACGGGCAGCGGCGAGCTGTTGGACTTGAACAAGGGTCTGATCAAGAACGCTACCGGTTATGACCTGCGGCATTTGTTTATCGGCTCTGAAGGCACGCTCGGCTTCGTTGTGGAACTCACCATGAAACTGGCCACACCTCCCAAAGATCCCACCGTGCTGGTGCTCGCCGTCGAGAAGATGGAAGACGCGATGAATGTGTTGCAAACCTTCCAGGCCAGGTTGCCTCTGATGGCCTTCGAATTCTTTTCAGAGAAAGCGTTGCGCCATGTGATTCACGAAAAGGGATTGCAGCGTCCTTGCGAAACCGTGGGGGATTTCTATGCTCTGATCGAGTTTGAGAATGTCAGTGAGCAAAGTATGGATCAGGC
The DNA here is from genome assembly GCA_040384465.1 of Pseudomonadota bacterium. Taxonomy (GTDB): domain Bacteria; phylum Pseudomonadota; class Gammaproteobacteria; order Pseudomonadales; family Pseudohongiellaceae; genus UBA5078. The sequence goes on from JAZKJF010000014.1 coordinate 8,866, forward strand.
CATGGAGGCGTTCGAATATTGTGTCGAGCAGGGCTGGGCACTCGATGGCACTATCAGCCAGAACAGTACGCAAGCGCGTGATCTCTGGCGTCTGCGTGAAGACATATCGGAAACTATTTCCAGGTTCACTCCCTACAAAAACGATATCTCCGTGAAAGTGTCCAAGGTTCCCGCGTTTGTGCGCGAAGTGGACGAGATCGTCAACCGGCAATATCCAGACTTCGAGATCATCTGGTTTGGACATATTGGTGATGGCAACGTGCATCTCAATATCCTCAAGCCGGATGCATTGGAAAAAGCCATTTTCTTCGAGCAGTGTCATCGGGTCAGTTATGACATCTTTGATTGTGTGAAGCGTTATGGCGGCAGCATATCGGCCGAACATGGTGTGGGTCTTTTGAAGAAACCCTTCCTTTCTTATAGTCGTGATGACATTGAAATCACAATAATGAAGTCTTTGAAGAATGTTTTTGACCCGAACAAGGTCATGAATCCTGGGAAGATATTTGATTAACGTGGTTTTCGGCTGTGGAATTGGCTGAAAAACGCGAAAAATAATCCGTTTTCCTGAGATTAAGTGCAAAAACCGTATTCCATCCGCCATAAGATAGGGGTACACTTCGGGAGAATCCTAATGGATTCAAGGGTTGGCAGTAATGTTGGCCGTGTAACTAAATTTTTAAGAACAAGAGAGAAATATGTCAGAGCAAGTAGAAGGTACTGTTAAGTGGTTCAATGACGAGAAGGGCTTTGGTTTCATTGAGCAGGAAGGTGGAAAGGACGTATTCGTTCACTTCAGCGCAATTAACGGTTCCGGAAGAAAAACTCTTCACGAAGGCCAGAAAGTTACGATGGATGTGACCCAAGGTCAAAAAGGCCCGCAAGCAGAGAACGTGAATCCTCTGTAATAAAATACGCAGAATGCTCTAGGGCATTCTGCGTTTTTACTTTGCAGATGCAGTTTGAATCTTGTGATTCGAACCGGTGGATTTTTGTTTCGTGTAGCTTAGCTAGAGCGTAGTAATCAGGCTGCTGTATAAGTTCTGATGCCATCTCTTGTTCCCAGGATCAGCAGATCTGCAGGGCGTATGGCGAAAAGGCCGTTAGTGACGACACCTGTGATTTGATTGAGCTGCTGTTCCAGTTCTCTGGGGTCCACGATATGCATATTGTGGATGTCGATGATCTGGTTGCCGTTATCGGTGATAAACCCTTCACGGTAAACCGGATCTCCTCCCAGCCTTACAATAGCTCGCCCCACATGACTTCTCGCCATCGGAATCACTTCCACAGGCAGTGGAAAATTCCCTAGTACGGGAACATATTTGCTTTGGTCTGCGATGCAGACAAACTCTTTGGCAACCGCCGCAATAATTTTTTCTCGCGTCAACGCTCCACCACCGCCTTTGATCAGGTGCAGTTGTGCATTAGCCTCATCGGCGCCGTCCACATAGAAAGTCACTTCATCAACGCTGTTCAAATCAAACACGGGAATACCCAAAGCCATCAGTCTTTTGCGAGTTTCTTCTGAACTTGCCACGGTGCTGTGGATGCGATGCTTGAAAGGTGCCAGACACTCGATGAAGTAGTTCGCGGTAGACCCGGTACCCACACCAATGACTGATGTGTCCTCCAGTCTGTCTTCGACATACTTGGCAGCAGCGGCAGCAACCGCCTTTTTCATTTCATTCTGATCCATGCTAATTTCCCGGGTTGAAGTGAACTCCTGCGGATTATACGGAGTTGAACTGAGCCCTGCCTGCAATTTTCTGCCCCAGAAGGTCAACGATGGAAAAGTATGTAAAAGATATTCTCTCTGCCAAAGTCTACGATGTCGCGATTGAGACACCGCTACACAAGGCAGCGATTCTGTCGCAGCGGCTCGGCAATCAGATCCTTTTGAAGCGTGAGGATTTGCAGCCGGTCCACAGTTTCAAATTGCGCGGGGCCTACAACAAAATGGCAAGCCTGACCGATGCTGAGGCCAGAAAAGGGGTCATTGCCGCATCTGCAGGGAACCACGCGCAGGGCGTGGCGATGGCAGGTACACGACTGGGTATAAAGACCATTATCGTGATGCCAGTGACCACTCCGAAGATCAAGATCGATGCCGTAAAGGCGCTTGGCGGCAAGGTGATTCTGTATGGCGACACCTATAACGAGGCGGCCACCCAAGCTCAGGCTCTAGTGAAGGACAAGGGTTATACCTTCGTCCATGCGTTTGATGACAGCGCCGTCATTGCCGGACAGGGCACTGTGGGTTTGGAGATCGTGCGTCAGCACAGCGGCAGTCTGGACGCGATCTTCGTGCCAGTGGGCGGCGGAGGCTTGATGGCAGGCATTGCCGCTTACGTGAAATATATCCGTCCCGAGATCAAATTGATCGCAGTCGAGGCAGAAGACTCTGCCTGTCTGCAGGCGGCACTGAAAGCGCAGAGGCGCGTGATTCTGTCTCAGGTTGGTCTGTTTGCTGATGGCGTCGCCGTCGCACAGATCGGCAAGGAGCCTTTCCGTATTCTGCGCAAACTGGTGGACGACGTGGTGACTGTCACGACCGACGAGATCTGTTCGGCAGTGAAGGATATCTTTGATGACACGCGTGCGGTCACAGAGCCTGCCGGAGCGCTCGCTGTTGCAGGTATGAAAAAATATGTAAGGGAGCACGGGCTCACCGGGAAAACACTGATTTCAGTGGTGACGGGGGCCAACGTTAACTTCCATCGTTTGCGCCATATTTCCGAGCGTACCGAGTTGGGTGAGCAGCGCGAGATGGTGCTTGCCGTCACCATCGACGAGAAGCCAGGCAGTTTCCGTCATTTCTCGACCGCATTGGGCAAGCGCAATATCACCGAATTCAACTACCGCTATGACGATCCCGTGAGTGCCAAAATTTTCGTCGGCATTGAGATCAGTGACCCGGAACGTGGGCGCCGCCAATTACTGGCAGAACTCGACAGCAAGCACTTCAAGGTCGTCGACATGTCCGATAACGAGGCGGCCAAGCTGCATATTCGTCATATGGTTGGCGGGCGGACTCATGCGCTGGCGAATGAGCGCGTGTTTCGGTTCGAATTTCCCGAACGCCCGGGTGCCTTGATGAAATTTCTGGATTTGCTGGGCGGACGCTGGAACATCTCGATGTTCCACTATCGCAACCACGGAGCCGATTATGGCCGCGTGCTGGTCGGCATGCAGGTGCCCGAAAGCGAGATGAAGCCGTTCATTGAATGCCTGAAGACTATCGGTTATCGCTATTGGGATGAGACAAACAATGTGGCCTACCAGACTTTCCTGGCCCCGGCCTGATGTGACGCGTCAGAATAGTTTGTTGTGCTTGTCGTATGTCATCGGCACTCGGGACGATGCCGAATACATGCCGATCACGATCATGGTCAACGAGGTGCGCAGCCTGGCAAACAGCGATCTTCCTGGAGTCTGCGTTTCTGCGATGCAGGCCTTGAGGTTCGCCTTCTGCCGGTCGTCAAGATTGATGCCTTTACACATTTGCCTTACTCCTCGTCCTGCGTGCTAGAATCTTCGCCCGTTTTATATGTCCTGAACATCCGTTCTGAACCCCTTTCTAACAGAGATCGCAGCATGAGTAAATTTGAGAATGTCACCGTCGTGAAAGCGGCGAATGTTTACTTTGATGGAAAAGTCACCAGCCGCACTGTCGAATTTGCGAGCGGCGAAAAGAAGACCCTCGGAATCATGCTGCCAGGCGAGTACAAATTCTCGACTGCCAAGAAAGAGATCATGGAAATCATGTCTGGTACTGTTGAAGTGCAATTGCCCGGCTCACTGGCCTGGCAGACGGTGACGGGTGGCGAGAGCTTTGACGTAGAGGCCAATACAGCCTTCGGTATCAAAGTGTTGACCGTGACTGACTACTGCTGCTCTTACCTCGATTGATCCCCATTGTGGGAGCGTACCTGCACGCGATGGGCATTTATTCAAGCTCTATCGCTGGCAGGCCAGCTCCTACAATTGTTCCCAGGCGCTGACCCATACGCACTGGCTCGCCAGCTCCCAGACAGTCCTCCAACTTTGCTACGCCCGGCCCGAAGACGGCGATCACTGTCGACCCCAGTTTGAATCGCCCCATCTCCGCACCTTTGGCAATCTGAATCGGTGGCAGGTGATCCTGATAACTCACCTCCGCACACTCTGTGCGTCCCGGGCAGACCTGTCCCGCCCACACCGTGTCCACGCTGGCGACAACCATCGCGCCCACCAGCACCAACGCCATGGGGCCGGTATCGGTATCGAACAGACACACGACGCGCTCGTTGCGTGAGAACAGATCGGGTACCTGCTCGCTCGTCAGCTGATTCACGGAGAACAGCTTGCCGGGTACATGAATCATTTTCGTCAGAGTGCCACTCAGTGGCATGTGGACCCGGTGATAATCACGCGGTGATAAGTAGACGGTGGCAAACACACCCTCCTGAAAAGGTTCCGCTCGCTGCTCATCGCCGCCCAGCAGATCCACCAGGCTGAAATGGCGGCCCTTGGCCTGCAATAAAATACCCTGCTCGATTGCCCCCATTTGGCTGATAGCACCATCTGCCGGGCACACGATGGCGTCCCCAGCCTCATCAATGACACGCGTCCCTTCTTTCAGCTCGCGCGTGAAAAAGTCGTTGAAACAGGCGTATTGCAACGCATCTGAACAGCACGCCTCTTCCATGTCCACGCGATAACGCTTCACGAACCAAGTGATGAAAGTATTTTTAACAAAGCCCCACTGACAATTGGCCAGCCAGCCGATAACTCTGGAAAGGGCGTGCTGCGGCACGAGGTGCTGGAAAACGATAAAGAGTCTGTCGCTCATGGTTCGTGTGCTGTTTATCTCGTTCTGGAAAGGGCTGACAGCTTAATCAACGCGCACGGGTGACACAAGTTAAGGGACAGAAACGGGCAAAATCTCATGTTTCGGCTAATGCTTTGGCCGTTGCGACCGATTTAAGGGGAGAGTTGTCTGCTCAGTTATCTTAAAAGTTCGATGCCAGGCCAGAGGGAAGTAAGCAATGTTGTTCTTTGTTGGAGTCGCTGTTGTCCTCCTCAGCGTAGCAGGAGGCTACTTATGGCATGGTGGTGTGCTAGGGGTGCTTTGGCAGCCATCCGAGGTTCTCATCATCCTCGGTGCTGCGTTCGGCGCGTTCTTGATTGCCAACAGCATGCATCTGGTCAAAGAGTGCGGTAAGCAGCTGCCGCGTGCCATCTTTGGCTCCAACAAAAACTCCTCGATGTATCTCGATCTGCTCGGTCTGCTCTACGACATTTTCAACAAAGCCCGCCGCGAAGGCATGATGGCCGTGGAGGCCGATATCGAGTCGCCTGCGGACAGCGGCATCTTCACCCGTTACCCCAAGCTGCTAAAAGACACGCGGATCATCGAATTCATTGCCGACAACCTCCGCATCCTCACCACCAGCAACCTCGCCCCCCATGAGATCGAGGCGATGATGGAGTCCGAGATCGAGACGCAGATGCACGAGTTGATCGAACCCTCGCACGCCATTCACCGGATTGCCGACGGCCTTCCAGGCTTCGGGATCGTAGCGGCGGTGCTCGGTATCGTGATCACCATGCAGAAGCTCGGCGGCCCGCCCGAGGCGCTGGGTCAGAGCGTCGCGGCTGCTCTCGTGGGAACTTTTCTGGGTATCTTCGTGGCTTATGGCTTCATTGGTCCGATGAGCTCGCGTCTCGCGTCGGTGGCCGACGAAGAGATCAAGATGTTCGAGTGCGTAAAGGCCGCTATCGTGGCGACCTCCAATGGCCTGCCACCTCAGATGGCGGTGGAGTTTGCCCGCAAGACGCTGTTCTCTGCTGACCGGCCTTCCTTCTCCGAACTGGAGAATCATGTGCGCAGCCGCTGACAGCGTGAATTGAGTTCAATGATCACCACCGGGTAGAGAGCGATCTTGGAAAAGACAGAACAGACGATAGTCGTCAAACGTGTAAAAAAAGTAGCAGGGGGTGCTCACGGCGGCTCCTGGAAGATCGCGTTTGCGGACTTTGCGCTGGCACTGATGTCCTTCTTTCTTGTGCTCTGGCTGATCGAATCCACCACTAACCTGGAAAAGATGGCGATTGCCGGGTATTTCTCTGACCCGACCAACCTCGGTGCAGTCGGCGATGGCGGTACTCCTTATGTGCTCGACCTTCAGGGGCGCCCTCTCAATGTGACCAACCAGGGCATGAACCTCTCGCTGGTGCGTCAGGATGAGAACCCGCTGGTGGAATCCCCTCCCGAGATTGAGAATCCTGAATTTGTGGAATTGGCCCGGCTGCGCCAGATCGAGACCTTGGATAACCTGCGCGGTCAGGTGGAGGCAGAGCTCAATCTGAATCAGCAGTTCGAGTGGTTCAAAGACAGTGTGACCTTTGAGGTCAGTGATGATGGATTGATGATACAGATCATCGACCGCGAAAGTCGGCCGCTCTTCGACAGTGGCCAGCCTCGGCTGCGTCCCTACGCCATGGAAATCTTGTGGGCGATGGGCAAAATCTTTGGAGCAGTGCCTAACAAGATCAGCGTCTTCGGACATACCGACAGCGCGCCATTTCCCGATATCGACGTCTACAGTAACTGGGAGCTTTCCAGTGATCGCGCCAACGCCGCCCGGCGGGCGCTGGTCGATGGGGGCGTGAGGCCCGAGCAACTGGCGCAGATCATCGGCATGGCCGATTCTGTGCCGATGGACGTCAACAACCCCATGAACCCTGCGAATCGCCGTATCGTCATCATGGTGCTCAATGCGGTGGCGGAGGCCAATCTGCAGGAGCAATCTGAGGCAGGAACCGCAGCGGGCACTCCTCCAGAAGAGTTACTGCCCAATCCGGAACCACTGGAAATATTCTGAGCCGTCGGTGACAGCCTCAGGGGTTGAGCGTGCTCAGCAAAGAGAAGTAGCTGGCCAGCCGTTGTGGGCTGATGTGTCCCTCCTCCACCGCCTTCAACAGCGCACAGCCCGGCTCCTGCTGGTGGCTGCAATCGCGGAAACGACAGCTGCCTCGATAGGGCTGAAACTCCGCGAAACCGTCGAACACCATCTGAGGGTCCATGTGCCAGAGGCCGAACTCCCGAATTCCGGGTGAGTCGATCAAGTCGCCACTGCCCGGCAGATGGTAGAGCCGCGCGGCTGTCGTCGTATGCGTGCCTTTCTCACGCCCGACCGACATGTCGCCGACCAGCGCGCTGTCGTCTTGGGCTTCGTCGCCCCGCAGTGCGTTGACCAGTGAGGACTTGCCAACCCCTGATTGCCCGACAAACACGACCGTGTGTTCGATCAGGAACTGCTTCAACTCGTCGATACCTTCGCCTTGCCGACACGACACACGCAGCACCGGATAGCCGATGTGGGCATAGATGGTCAACATACTCTCGATGTCCGCATCGCGGGAAGCCATGAAGGAATCGACCTTGTTAAGCACGATCAGCGGCTTCAAACCCAGGTGCTCGGCCATTACCAGATAGCGATCGATCAGGTTGGCAAATGGCTGCGGCAAAGGCGCGATCGTTATAGCGACGGCGCTCACGTTGGCCGCAATCGGCCGCAGAACGGAATGCTGATTCGGCCGCGACATCAGTGACGTGCGGTCCTGCAATGCCACCACCACGCCCGTGCTGTCGCTGTCGGCCTGGCAGATGACGCGGTCACCAGTGCCGAGTGCGGGGAGATTAGTACGCTGAAAACAACGGAAGATGCTGCCCGCGTTGTCCGGCGCCAGACTCTCTATCTCCAACTGCTGCCCGTAATGGCAGATCACCAATCCGGGCCATTCGGGGCCCAACTCCTCCGGATTCGCTTCGGGTCGTGCAGGCTTCTCGCTGCGCAGCCGGGTTTGGCGCTGCTCCTGGTTGCGGTCAATACGGCCGCGCTGCTGCTGACTGAGTCGTCGTTTGGTCATGGGTGTTGGGTGCGGATTTCCGTTGGGTTTCTGTCTGTGGACTAGCCGTGTGGCCGACTGGTCGGTAGTTTACAGGGCGCAGTCTACAGGAAGTACACCGCGCCCGCAGGAGGCTCTGCTACAATCACGCCAGCCGCGTCGGCACCGAATTCAGTAAACGATTTAGTAAAAACAGGACACCTGCATGACCACTATCGACAAGAAACAAACTCTGATCTGGATCGACCTGGAGATGACCGGGCTGGAGCCTGACACTGACCGCATCATCGAGATCGCCACCTTGATCACCGACGCCGATTTGAATGTGCTGGCAGAAGGCCCGGTGTTGGCTGTTAAACAGTCCGACGCGGCACTGGCGGCCATGGATGATTGGAACCAGAGGACACATGGCGAATCCGGATTGATCAAGCGCGTAAAAGAGAGCAACACCGGCGATGCCGAAGCCGAAGCGCTGACGCTGGCGTTTCTGCAGCAATATTCCGAGAAGGGCGCGTCGCCGATTTGTGGCAACAGTATCTGTCAGGACCGTCGCTTCCTGGCTCGGCACATGCCCACGCTGGAAGCCTTCTTCCACTATCGCAATCTGGATGTCAGCACGGTGAAGGAGCTCGCTCGTCGCTGGAAGCCCGAGGTACTCGCGGCACTGAAAAAGCGCGGCTCGCATCAGGCGCTGGCGGATATCCACGATTCTATTGCCGAGCTGCGCCACTATCGGCAGCACTTTTTTCGCTGAAGGATTAGCCTGCCTACAGGTCTTGTATGAGCGAGCCTGCTCGCGACTGCTTTCACACTGAGCTGGTCGCGAGCAGGGCTCGCTCATACAAGCTCTTAAAGGCCCGCTCCCACATGCCGCGCCAGCGCCCACAGCACATGCTCGCGCACCAACGCTGAAGGATGCTCCGCACGCGCTGTCAGCGCTGCCATAATCGCAGGTGTCGACGGCGCATTGCCCAGCGCCACCGCGAGATTGCGCAGCCAGCACTCATAGCCGATTCGCCGAATCGGCGAGCCTTCGGTGAAGCGCAGAAACTCCTCCTCCGTCCACTCAAACAGCCGCGTCAACTCCGCATCGTCGAGCCCATGTCTTGGAGCGAAATCCGGCTCCTTACTCACGTGCGTAAACTTGTTCCATGGACAGATCAGCTGGCAGTCATCACAGCCGAACACGCGGTTGCCCATCAGCGGGCGCAGCTCCTCGGGGATCGCGGAGCGCAGCTCGATGGTCAGGTAGGAGATGCAGCGCGTGGCGTCCAACACATTCGGTGCCACGAAAGCATTGGTCGGGCAGATGTCGAGACAGGCCGTGCAGGAACCGCAATGCGCGGTGGTCGGCTCGTCGACGGGCAACGGCAGATCCGTGAACAATTCCGCGAGAAAAAACCACGAGCCCGCCTTGCGATTGATGAGCATCGTGTTCTTGCCGATCCAGCCCATGCCCGCCTTCTCTGCTAGCGCCCGTTCCAGCACTGGGGCGCTGTCAACAAACGCGCGGTACCCGAAGGGGCCAGCTGTCTCACTGATGCGATCAGCGAGCCGTTGCAGGCGCTTGCGAATCAGTTTGTGATAATCGCGGCCGCGCGCATAGCGAGAGATATACGCCCGCTCCGGCATGTTCAGCTCGGCGAGCGAGTTGGTGGTGGTGAGCGCGTAATCCATGCGCACGCAGATCGCCCGCAGCGTGCCCGGCACCAATGCTTCCGGATGCAGGCGCAGCTGCGCGTGGCGCTCCATGTAATCCATCTCGCCGTGGTAGTGGTTGGCGAGCCAGTCTTCCAGATGTGGCCGATACTGATCGAGATCCACATCCGTGATCGCCACCTGCGCGAAGCCCAGCTCTTGCCCCCAGAGCTTGATGTCGGCCGCGAGCTGATGGAATGAGGGCGTTATAGTTTGCACAGAATTTGCGCCGCCGCCTCCAGCGTTGAATCATCCTTGCAGAAACAGAAGCGCAAAAGAGTGCTCTTCGGCGCCTTCTCGTAGAACGGTGAGAGGGGAATCGCGGCCACGCCTTTCTTCTGCGTCAGATAGTTTGCGAACTCTGCGTCAGGCAGTGAACTGATCGCGCTGTAGTCGACCAGCTGAAAATAGGTGCCGCGCGAGGGCGTGAAAGTGAAACGGGAATCCTTGATCAGCCGACAAAAAGTGTCGCGCTTGGCCTGATAGAACGCAGGCAATTCCTTCGCGTGCTCGGGGCACTCGCGCATGAAATCGGCAATCGCATACTGAATGAAACTCGGCGACGTGAACGTCACGAACTGATGCACCTTGCGGAACTCCGTCGTCAACGCAGCAGGTGCCACGCAATAGGCCAGCTTCCATCCCGTCGCGTGATAGGTCTTGCCGAAGGAGAACACCGCGAAGCTGCGCTGACGCAATTCTTCATGACGCAGCACGCTCTCGTGTACGCCGCCATCGAACACCATGTGCTCGTACACTTCGTCAGAGAGCACATAAATCTCGCGGTCTCGTGTCAGTTCCGCCAGCGTGTCCATGTCCTGTCTGCTCATGATCGCGCCGCTGGGGTTGTGCGGCGTGTTGATGATGATCATGCGTGTGCGCTCGTTGATCCGGTCTTTCACCAGATTCCAGTCGATGCGGAAATTCGGCAGGCTCAAAGGTATGTGAACTGTCACGCCGCCGGCCAGCGCGATGCCGGGGCCGTACGAGTCGTAGGCCGGGTCGAACACGATGACCTCATCGCCTCGACCCACGGTCGCCTGTATCGCATCGAACAGCGCTTCGGTTCCACCGGAGGTCACCGTCACCTCCTGATCCATGTCGGCAGCAAAGCCGTATAAGTCGAGAACCTTGGCGGCAATCTGCTCGCGCAGCTGGGGAATGCCGGTCATCGGCGGGTACTGGTTCTTGCGATCATTGAGATAAAATGACACCAGCTCGCGCAGCCGAGGCGGGCAATCGAAGTCGGGAAAACCCTGCGAAAGGTTGATGGCTCCATACTCCTGTGCCATTCTCGACATTACCGTGAAAATCGTCGTGCCAATATCAGGGAGTTTGCTGCGCAAAGTGGGCCTCGTTGTTCCGGGGTTGTGCCTGGAGTGTGCTTGGGGGTTAAGAAGTGCGGGCCAGTTTACCCGAAGTCACTCCCAACTCAATCGACTGCAAGTCGGCTCATCATGCCGAACGAACGCACCAACGCCGTACCCATGAATGAAAACAGCGCATCGCCCTGTTAGAACCGCGTGCCAGAAGCACGCGCCGGAACACACCTAAACAGATTTGGACACCATGAAAATACCCGTCACCGAGACCAGCAAACCACCCGAATCCCCATCGACAACCCCGTCGATCAGCCCGGTCATTTTCGAGGCTGGCGTGACATCCAAGCCGACGTCCTCGTTGCGCCTGCTTAACCTCAACGCTGGCCGCGATGCGATCCTGCACTACTTCGAGAACACCTGGGCACTCACCGAGACCTTGTTCTCCGCACTGACCAGCGACGAGGCCTACTACTTGCGGCCTTATCACAAGACCCGCCACCCGCTGATCTTCTACTTCGCCCACCCTGCGACGCTGTACATCAACAAGCTGCTCGTGGCGGGGCTCATTAAGGAACCCATCAACGCCCATTTCGAGATCCTCTTCGAAACAGGCGTGGACGAGATGAGCTGGGACGACCTGCATGAGGGCGACCAGAGCATCTGGCCACCGCTGCAGAAAGTCATCGATTACCGTGCCACGGTGTATCAACTGGTGCGCGACCTGATCCAGACCCATCCGATCTTCGCCAAGCCCATCACTATGGACAGTCCCGGCTGGGCGCTAGTGATGAGTTTCGAGCATGAACGCATCCACCTCGAAACGTCCAGTGTGCTGATGCGCGAACTGCCCGCTCAGCACGTCCGCACCCCGACCAACTGGCCGCCCGTGATGCTGCGTGCAGAGTCACAACCCAATACCAGCCCGCAACCCGGCGTGCATTACCCCGCGCAGAACCCCATGATTGCGGTGATCCAGAGCACAGTGCGTCTCGGCAAACCCCGCGATTGGCCTAGCTTCGGCTGGGACAACGAATACGGCGCCGACAAGCGCCAGGCTGCAGCCTTCAAGGCCAGCCAGCGTCTGATCAGCAATGGTGAGTTCTACGAATTTGTCGCTTCCGGCGGCTATCTGGACGACCAGTTCTGGAGCCAGCAGGGCCGCGACTGGCGCCGCTTCCGCAACACCCGCTGGCCCACGTTCTGGGTGCAAGACGGCCCGGTCGGCTCGCACCGCTTCAAGCTGCGCACGACGTTCAGCGTGGAGGACATGCAGTGGGACTGGCCCGTGGCGGTGAACTACTACGAAGCCAAAGCTTACTGTGCCTGGCGCAGCGCACGCGATGGCGTGCAGACGCCGTATCGTCTGCTGCAGGAAACCGAACATCTCGCCATACGCGAACCCGCTCTGCAACAGGCCGCAGACTGGACTCCCGCGAAGCCGGAGCTGCTGAACCTCGACCGCGTTATGGTCGACGAAGCCGAGCTGGCCGCCGACTACGAGGTCAACAACAACCTGCACTTCGGCAGCGAGAGCCCGGTGGACCGCTTCGCACCCAACAGCCGCGGCTTCAACGATGTGTTCGGCAACGTCTGGCAATGGTGTGAAGACACCTTCCACCCCCTGCCGGGCTTCCGCATCCACCCCTACTACGTCGACTTCAGCACGCCCTGCTTCGACGACCGACATCAGATGATTCTGGGTGGCTCGTTCATCAGCACCGGCGAAGAAGCCAGCATCTGGTCGCGCTTCCACTTCCGACCGCACTTCTTTCAGCACGCCGGTTTCCGCATCGTGCAGAGCGAAGAGACTCAAGCACAGAAGAAAGACCGCTACGAGACCGACGCGCTACTCAACCAGTACATGCTCTTCCACTGGGGTAGCGAAGCCGAGCAGCGCGATGAGCAGATCGGCGCTCGCGTGGGTCATCCATCGGTGAAAATGTTCGTGCAAGCCACTGTCGACCTCGTGAATCAGTTTGCGAAAAACACAGGGCGTGTGCTCGATCTCGGCTGCGCAGTCGGCCGTGCCAGCTTCGAACTCGCGCGTAGTTTCGATGAGGTGATTGGGCTCGATTACAGCCAGTCATTTATTGATGCCGCCAACGTGCTCAAGGCACAAGGCCAGCTCGATTACATCCGTCACGACAGCGGCCGCTTCAACACACGGTTGAGCGCCAAAGTGGACAGCGCGATCGATGTCGACCGCATACAGTTTGTGAAGGGAGATGCGAGTGCGCTGCACGCACCGGAGTTGCAAGGTAGCATGCGTGGCTTCGATGCCGCACTGCTCAGCAACCTGATGTGTCGCCTGCCCAACCCCGCCGCATGCCTGCGTCAGTTCGTGGAAGATGACACGCTGCTGAACAAGAACGGCGTGCTGGTGCTGGTGTCACCCAACAGCTGGATGGAACAGTACACAGCGCCGGACCGATTCATCGACGGTGACTCGAACGAAGCTGTGCTCGCGAAACTCACGGCGATTCTGCAAGGCTTCGAACTCGTTCACGAAACTGACCTGCCGTTCATGATTCGCGAGCATCGCCGCAAGTATGAGTACATCGTGAGTCAGGTGTCGGTGTGGAGGAAGAAATGAAGGAGTGATGATCAGGAGGACGCAGTGTCGGAAGAACTTGCCGCCGCTGCGTCCAGCCTTTCAGCCACCCACATCTTGATAATTGACTGTCGCGTCACGCCAAGACGACTAGCTTCCCTGTCCAAAGACTCAATCATCCACACTGGAAAATCTACGTTCACCCGCTTTTGCTCTTGAGCAACACGGCGAGCATTCTTGATGTCGAGGTGCTCAATGACTGATTTCCCCTCATCAAATGCTTTATCAAAATTGCGCGCTTTCATAGAGTGCTATCTCCTCTGTTCGTGAACGACGAACAGAAATAATACGAATGGTGTTCTGTCGATACGTAATGACGGCTGACCAGTGTGCGTCACCAAATCTGCCAATAACCAGGTAACGTGCCTCTTCCAGGGTTCTGGCCGTAACTTCAATGGCCCTTGGGTCTCCCCAGATTCCCTGTGCTTCCTTAAGTCTATTCCGTGCTTTTCAAGATTGGACAGACTCTTCCTTGGGTCATAATCGAATTGAAGAATGGTATATAAAGTATACCTTTATTAAGGTGAATTCAAGGTAAAGGTGTGATCAAGTAAACCGCTACAACAACCCGAGCCTGTCCAGCGGGCTCGACGTCCCCGCGTAATGCGTGCCCAGCACATGCGTATAAATCTGCGTCGTGCTCACATCGTTGTGCCCGAGCAACTCCTGAACGGTGCGGATATCAGTCCCCGTAGCCAGCAAGTGCGTGGCGAACGAATGCCTGAAGGTGTGCGTGCCAATTTTCTTGTTACGCACCCCGGCCTCGCGCACGGCGACAGCCAGAAATCGGCGCACTACAGAATCATGCAGATGATGCCGACACAACGTGCCGTCATAGGGATGCGCACACAACGCTGATGAAGGAAACAAAAACGCCCACCCGGGCGAACGAAACGCACTGGGATATTTGCGCGCCAGCGCGGTCGGCAACGAGCAGCCGACACCTTGCTGGTTATCGGCGGTTTGCTGCTTGATCGCCACTTCAATCCGCTCCGTGAGCGACACCTTCAATCCTGCGGCGAGCAGGGTTTGACGATCCTTACGCCCTTTCCCATCGTGGATAGTCAGACACAGCCGGTCGAGATCCACGTCCTGCACACGCAGGCGAAGACACTCGTTGACGCGCAGGCCGCTGCCGTACAACAACTCAATGATCAAACGGTTGCGCCCGCTCAGTTGCGCGAGAATCAAACCGACTTCACGAACGGACAGCACGCACGGCAGATGTCGCTGTTTGGTGGCCAGTTTGAACCCCAGGTCTCCAAGCTCCCGATTGAAGAATTTGTGGTAAAGAAAGACGACCGCATTGAGAGCGACCTTTTGCGTATTGATCGCGACGTTGCGGTTCACGGCGAGATGAGTCAGAAACGCTTTGACTTCCTCAGGCCCTGCATCGGATGGATGACGTTTCCCGATGAAGTAGATGTACTGTCTGATCCACTCCAGGTAGGACTTTTCAGTCCTCAGGCTATAACCGCGCAGGCGCATGTCGGCGCGCAATGATTCCAGAAATGGGCTAGCCATATGAACCTCCGTGTTCGGTAAGCCTGATCAAGTAATAGGACAGATTTTCGAGGTGGTCAATGTTCTGCACGGATTGCAGGAGTGGGGTTGCACGAGTTGTGGGTTGAAGAGGATTGCAAAATTCGTGTTTTCAAAAGGTTGCGGACTTCTGGTGGTGGAATACTGTGCACGGTGCGTCCAGCAATCGAGCATGCACGCCTTTCGTTGGCAGGGTAAAAAGTAGTTCCAAATAAGGGGTTGTTTTCGTGGGGGAATCCGGGTTAGATTCCCGTCAAATAAATAAGTGAAGTGTGCGTGCACACTATACAAATGTTGAAATGCCAACTGTGCATTCTATGGGCCACAGTGGTCCGCGAATAATTATTTTTATCGAGCGGTGGCGTAAATGAGCAAAATGGACTTGGTTACCAAGTATTCATTTATCTGCTATCGTGAAGCGAATTTTGCGCCTCTGAACGAAGTTCAGAAGGACGAAATTCGCTTCACGATAGTAGCTAGAGATACTTGCCGCCCGGACAGCCCCTTTTCCTCCTTTACGCCTTTCTAGCTTCGGCACCTGAGATCTATTAAAAATTGTCAGGGAGTTACACTGAGTGCCACAAACAGATCCAGACACGCTGGGGCACATCAACAATACGGTCAGTAGGACAATGAGCTGCGCTCATCGCCTACTACCCTAGATCGTTAGCGAACAGGAGGCACGATGAAAGCTTATGCGTTCTTGATATCCCTCATTTGTGCATTCTCCCACGGACAGGAGTATTTGGAGCCAGAAGCATCAGTGTTTTCAGATGACGCTAACTACGACTACCACCGTATGGTAGTAGATGGGTTTAGGGAAGTATTCGAACAGAATGTTCATGCACGAGTCGTCGCTCTGCCATCATTAACGACGGAGTATGCAATCGGTCTAAAGGAGGATCGTGGAACTTTTCGAGTGCTCAGACTCGCTCCAGAAATGAGCTACTGGGGTTACTACTATGCCAGAGAATACGGCGCTGACCGCACTAGCTCTAGCGGCCTATCACAGAGCGAACCCGGAGTCGCTGTAAAGACGTGCGAGCGGGAGATCCCCTCTGATCTGGCCTTATCCATACTCAAAGTTTGGGAGTCAATGCTTTTGGAAACTAGGTACAAAAAATCTGAAAGACTTGGTCGGGATGGTGAGACGTATCATTTTTCCGGCCATTTCGATTTTCAACTACTTGCTGGAAAGACATGGAGTCCGAAGCCAGAAACTCAGCCAGGAAAACTGGTTGGGATAGCCTTGGCCATGAACGTATGGTGTCAGCGTGGGACGCCGTCCGATCTTGAGTCTTTAGGGCTTGCTGTAGCAGCTCTAGCTCGAGACGATAATTGATGAGAGCGCTAACAAACAGTTGCACAGTGACGAATTCGGCACCGCTTCGCGTCACCAAATTCGCGCGTGAACATGAGCGTTAACTCTCGACAGTGGAAACTATGAGCATAGCCAGGAGAGCAAAGGAAAGCGACGTTGAGCAAATTGTTCAGTTGAGTTTGGCTGTACAAAAACTTCATTCCAATCGCTATCCTGATCTTTTCAAGGAAGTAGTAAACACCGACGAGCTATCTGATTTTTTCCGCACATTGATTGGCGATCAACACCATTATATTTTTGTGACCGAACTGGGAGAGCCCATCACTGGATACTGCTGGGCGGAGCTCATGCAGACAAATGAATCCCCAATCACTCATCGCATACGGAAATTGTATATACATCAGATTTGCGTGGATGAGAGATATCGGGGCAAAGGACTAGGCAAAATCTTAGTCCGCGAGACTGTGAGTCTAGCAAATGGTCTCAATGTAAATCACGTTGGTGCGGATTCATGGTCTTTCAATAGTCGAGCAGTCGATTTCTTTCGATCACAGGGTTTCAACTCTCACAATGAGAGGATGTGGCTAAAATGAGAAAACGAGTTAACAATCTGAACAACTACGTGCGCAAAATGCGCGCACCGGACGCCAGCATTGCTGCCGCCGGTTTTCCAGAGCGTTAATGTCCTAAGTGCGTGATTTGAGCTATGGGAGAGAGTATGGAATGGGATGAAACTTTAAATCTGGCTCTTGCAATTCTAAGCACATCAATTGCGATCTATCAGTGGGCAGTAATCAATGAGAGAAAGGACCGGGACAGGAAGATGCAGTTCCTCTTGGCGAGCGTAAGCCATACGGCTCTTTCGAAAGCTCAAGAATGGATCAATCAAATTAGCCTGTTCCCGCCACCACAGAATGATACCGATTTACAAATTTTGCGACTGCATGCAAGGGCGCGTGACGAAATTGTCGGGATAAGCAATTTGGTTTCTGCTTTAGAGGGTGCAATTGATCCGAAATCGTCTGCAATTACAGCAATTCTGGAAAAGACTCTGAAGCAAGGAGAGTTAAACAATCAAATTCAGCAGGTGGGTTTACTGAACCCAACACGAGGCCGAAACCAAGTCCAAGAAGCACAGAATAATGACGGACATTAACAAGGTGCATCAGTTCGCGCCTGACGGCGCAGGACACGGCCTGCGGCCGCGCCTCTGTGCACGACGTTAGGGCTCGTCATAGTGTCCCCCCAGAGCGAAGATATAGATTGATGATTCATCGAACCTATACACAATCCGATCTTTCTGGGTCATGCGCCTTGACCAAAAACCGGACAGATTATGTTTCAGCGGTTCAGGCTTACCTATCCCGACAGCGGGGTCATCGCAGCGAAGGAGCTCTTTGATGATTTTACGCGCAGCTTCGTGCAGTTTTTTGTCCTTTTGGCGCATGGCTTCATACGCTTCCCAGGTTCTGCCCTCAAATACCAGTGATCTCATCCATTTGCTCTTTTGTAGGCGTGTATCCTTTTCGCTCGGTATGGGTTTTGACGGACTCGGCCAGTTGCCGCATCAGACTACTGTTTTGCAGGACGTACAGCGTTTCCTGCTCACGCTCCCAGTCTTCAGCGCTGATCACGACAAAGTCTTGCCCGGAACGTCGGGAGACTCTAAGCGGTTCATGTCTGCTAACGCTTTGTTCTACAAGCTGTTTCAGGTTATCCCTGAACTTGTTTACACTTACTGTTTCCATCTTAACCACCCATTTGTGTACGGGAATACCGTACGAGTATACTTCGGCCGCCCTAACAATCACAAGCAATCGGACGCCAGCTTCTCTGGCGCCGTTGTTGATGGGCGTTAGCAGTAAAGGAGCGCTAGTCATGACAGGTAAGGTCTTCCATACGTATTGTGAACGCGCATTGGCCGTTCTGAATACTCAATTCGAGACGACAAGAATTCTTCAACACAACTCCACAGCTGGGTCTGTTAGAGAACAGCTCATCAAAGACTTCCTGGCAAACCATCTGCCAGAATTAGTTACTTTGGTTTCCGGACAGATTTTCGACTCCGACAATAACTACTCAAAGCAGCAGGATATAGTCATGGTGCTGAAGAGTATGCCCCGCCTTCCCTTTGCGAGCGGGAATGACTTGATTTTTCAAGAAGGCGTGATTTCAACAATCGAAATAAAGACGTCACTAAATTCCACAGTGTTGAAGTCCATCGGAGATAATATTGGCAGCATCAAAGCGTTGAAATCCAATGTTGGGGGTTCAGCGCAAATGGGGATAACGCACAACTGGCCCAGTAACCAAGTATTAGCGGCAATCGTTACTTACGGTGGATCTAAGTTGGTTTCACACATAGATCAACTGGCGCAGCTAAGCGCTAGTCAGAAGCCGGACTTGCTTCTAGATCTGAGCCAGGGATTGTTAATAAAGAACCACGGCTTGCTAGTGCAAGTACAAGGAAATACGGAATACTTGCTTGTCGATAATGCGGCAGAAGGATTTAAGTTATTCCTAACGTTTCTTACCGAAATTACGGGGACTTTATCTGCAAGAGGCGTAATGTGGAGAAATTATCTGTAAGCACTGCTAACAAGGCGTTTCTGAGAGACAAAAGTATGTCGTCATACCTTTTGCAAAAACCGCAAAAGCCACGCCAACATACTTTCGCGCCAGAACAGCGGCGTTAGGGGCCGCAACGAGGCTAATGTGAACTTTAAGAAGCTTAGTGATCCAAAAGCAGTGCTTGCAGCTGTCGCCGAGTGTGATGAGCTGGGAAGAGAAACATTCTTGTCTCGGTATGGATTCGGTAAGGCTCGAACATTCTTTCTCAGGCACGAGGGGAAAACCTACGACTCAAAGGCGATTCTCGGTGTAGCCTTCAAACATCAATTTGGCAAGGCACTAACCGCGACAGACTTTTCTGGGGGCCAAAAGACTGTAGTTCTGAAGCTCGCGGAACTCGGATTTCATGTCGTCGCACTTGAACTTAACGAAAGAACCGCTGCGTTTGCAGAGGAGGTTCCGGATTCAATTTGGGAGGGAGCTCGTCGGACTATCACAGTAAACGCTTTCGAGCGCAGTCCATACGCTCGAGCTGCATGTATAGATAAACATGGTTCCTCTTGCGCGATATGTCAGTTTAACTTCGCCAAAGAGTTTGGCCCGGAGCTTCAAGGATTCATCCACGTGCATCATGTCGTCCCCCTCTCCAAAATCGGAAAGCGGTACAAAGTCGATCCAGAAATGGATCTGTTACCGGTGTGTCCAAATTGTCATGCGGTGCTTCACTACGGCGGGCAGCACCGAACTCCAGAGCAAGTGCAGGCAATGAGGAAGAAGGCGTGAACTCAAGAAATTTGATGGTTTCGCCTAACAAGGCGTTCCAAAGGGATCAAGTTGCCGTGTCACATCTTTTGCAAAAGGCGCAAAAGCTGCGCCACTACAACTTGGCCGCTGAACAGCGGCGTTAGGAGTCTTCATTATGTATACGCTTCCCGTAACGAAGAAAAGGTTCATTGCGTACTTCGATATTATGGGCTTTAAGGACTTCATATATAGAAACTCTCATAGGAAAGTCTCGAAAATAATGGATGAAATCGCCAAAGTGGTAAGCGATATCAAGGATTACGAGAGTGAAATATTAAAAACTCCTATCGAGGAACGAAATCAAAAAGGTCTGAAAGGAAAGGTTGTATTACCGGTGATTTTTTCGGATTCAATTATCTTCATCTCTGAGTCGGATACGCGATATGATTTGCACAAGATTCTTTTGGTTAGCTCATTCTTTTTAGGAAACTCGATTGGCCGTTCAATACCAGTAAAAGGTGCGATCTCCCACGGTCTTTTTACTGCGGATTTTGAAAAATCTAAATTTTTTGGGCAGCCGCTTATTGATGCATTTTTATTGGCCGAAGAGGCGCAGTTCTACGGTGTGATAGTTCACAATACCGTCGAAGCTAGATTCAATAAGAGAGGAACTCCAATGCATGGCGACTTGATAAAGAGGGGGCTGGTCCCGATGAAAAGCGGCAAAGTAACCCATTACTTTTCGTTGTGGGAAGGAGTGCTCGGTGAAAAGTACGGAAGCAAAGATGCGATGAAAAAGCTTATAGAGAAGTTCTATTCAACGTCCTCTGGGAATGTGAGGAGATATGTCGACAACAGCATTGAGATCTATGCAGGCGACTCCTAACAAGTTGCTGTTGTCGCCGCTGCGCGGCTGGAACCTCCGTTCCGGTGCTTTCCGCCAGCACTTCGGCCCCAAAGCAAAGCGTTATGTGTAGGGAGGCGGCCGTGGAGCTGTGGAAGACCCGTAGGGACTCTTGGTCTTACTTGAACGAGGTACACCCTCAACGACTTGCTGTTTTCTCTGAGCTGTTTGGCTTAGTCGACCGTTGTATAAGTGAGTATGAGACGCATGCTTCGGATAACACGTACGCTCGGATTTGTGGGCTAACTTTGGTCAAAGCAAAGAATCTTGCGCTCGGTTCCTTCAGCTTATTACTTGATGGACTTGGGCAGGAGGCCGGAGCTCTGCTTCGGCCTATGATTGAATATGTCGAGTTACTTACGTACTTTCGGCACTATCCGGACAAGGTCAAGAGTGCGGCAGAGAACGACCTGCCGAAGGCAGGCGAACGCGCAAAGGCAATAAATGGCATGTATCAGGAGCTACGCCAGCACCTGAACGAACACGCATCCCATAGCTCTTATAGCCACTATTCGCTGTCTCACTTGTTAACTAAAGAATTCGGCTTTCGAAAAGAGCAGCAATTTTTACCAAAGGTCCTGGACAAGAATGGCACTGACTTGGCAGTACAGTTGTGGTTTGTCTTGCACGAAGCTGCCTTGACTCTACAGCCTATCCTTTCCAAGAAGGCAATGGAGGGCTTAGCAATGGAGGCCGACGAGTTAAAAGTGAGAATGATGGATGTATTCGAGCTTAAAGACACCTAACAAATTCTTGCATGCGGACAAAATCATGCTGTCGTGCCTTTTGCTTGAGCAAAAACCACGCCAGCACGCTTTTGCCGCTGAAGAAAAGCGTTAGCATCAAGCGGAGAAATTTCTTAGGCAAATGAAAAATTTGGAGATCGGGTGGATAGAACAGGATGGTCCTGTAGGTGATGTTCAGAGGGACGTTGTCTCGCGGATCGGAGCGCAATCCGTTAATGTTAGATTTTTGAGTGGTGGGCTAGCAAATAGAAACTACGCGCTTGGCAGCGATAAAGTATTAAGAGTTTATGGTCGACCCAAATGCGAAAATTCCATTGAGATTGAGGATTTCCTCAATAATGTTGATTGGAAGAATTTTTCATCTCCGCTAACCATTTTCAGAGGAGAAGACTATTTGCTCCAGAAATTTCTGCAGTATCGAGAATTCACAGAATCCAGTAGGGACGGTCACCTCGCCGGAAGAGTTCTCGGAGAGATACATGCGGCTGGTTGTGGTAACGCCGTGAGATATAATATGAAACTAGCCGAGATATTTCGCGCTAGGCCACTCACTCAGAAAATTATTACCACAATGGAGTGGGCTTTCAACTCCATTTCTGAAAAGAAGAGCCACTTTCCCAAAGGGCTTTTGCAGGCGATTCGCCTAAATCTAGAAAGCAGCGTCAATTCCGTTTCAGAACAAATTGAAATGTATGCGAATGACATCGTGTTGCTACATGGCGACTGTAAACCTTCGAATGTAAAAATTGGAGTAGACGGAAGAGCAGTGGTATTTGATTGGGAATTTTCCTTCGTTGGACCGCGAGTTGTCGATTTGGGGCATTTTCTACGATGGGGGGCACAAGAAGAGTTCATTGATGCGTTTATTTCCGGTTACTATGAAGAATCTCGCATAGATGTTTCGGGAATGCTCGAAGCTGCAAAATGGGTTGACCTAATAAATGTTCTGTTCCAGTTAGAGAAGTCGGCCGCAAAGAGTGTGAGAGAAGTAGATATTCTAAATTATTTAAGCGTAATGACAGATATGGACTGCCCTGCTAACAAGCGATTGCAAAGTGACGCGGTTTCACCGCGCACTTGAAGCGAGCGTTAGCCGTCATTAGTCAGCAGTGGTGCCTGGATTTGAGCCCTTTACATGGTACCTAAACATGGTACCATTCCGACATGAAAAGAAAGCACCACAAAACCCTTGAAGCTGTATTCGCTCGCCCATTAAGCGGCAATATTCAGTGGCGTGATATTGAAGCTCTGTTTGTGGAGCTCGGAGCTGAGATTAGTGAGCGAGAAGGTAGTCGGGTTGCGGTGGTTCTTTTTGATGAAGTTCGAGTATTTCACCGTCCTCATCCAAATCCAAACACTGATAAAGGTGCTCTGGCCAGTATTCGCAAATGGCTGGAGCAGCACGAGGTATCACCATGAACACAATGACGTTAGAAGGCTATCACGCCAAGATTGAGTACGACCCTGAGTTGGATTCTTTCAGAGGAGAAATTTTGGGACTAAACGGTGGCGCGGACTTTTATGGCCGCAACCCAAAAGAATTGCGTGCGGAGTTCAAGAAATCACTGCATGTCTTTCTTGAGGTTTGCAACGAAAAGGGCATAGAACCGCGTCGCCATTATTCCGGTAAATTCAATCTGAGAATTTCGCCAGAGTTGCACGAACAACTGGCTATTACAGCGCAAGCAAAGGGTAAGAGCGTTAATACGCTTGCACAGGAAGCATTGCGGCAGGTTGTCGCAAATGTCGGCTAACAATCGGCTCCACAGCGACAATTTTTCCGTTGCGTTGCAGCTCCAAAATTGCGCGTGAGCACGGGCGTTATGAGTCAACCGAATTCGAGCGATACCACTCTGCCAATTGCAGTTCGTCTATCGTTCCTGCTGCGACCGCTTCCATGGTGACTACTGTATCGGGTTCTGATGCCGTCACCGTAAATCCGTTGAGCTCCAGAAATAGTGCGCCACACACAAAAGCTGTTCGCTTGTTTCCATCAACAAATGGATGGTTCCTGGCTATCCCAAATGAGTATGCTGCTGCCAGATCATGTAATGTGCATTCGGCCTCGTAACCAAATTTGTTTTTTGGCCGGTCCAGAGCTGACTTCAACAATGAGTGGTCACGCGTGCCACCGGGTCCGCCATGTTCTGCCAGCAAAAGGTTGTGCACGTGGCTAACGACATTGTGTTTCAGCCACTTGGGTTCTTTCATTTGGCCAGCTCTTTCAGCGCATTCTTGTAGCGTTTCATGATGCCGCGTGCTGCTGTAACCTGCTCTTCAAACTCGGGATCGTAGGTCGTGAGGGTGTAACCCTCCGGGCCTTCAACCAAGTAAAGCGTGTCGCCGCGCTCGGCATTAAGTTTTCCAAGCGCTTCTTTGGGCAGCAAGATGCCCATGGAGTTGCCAACGGCGGTAACCTTGACCTTAAGCATAGGAGTATCCAGTTATTACATGTGTTATAACATCATATGCCTGCTTGGTCTCTGGGGTCAACACTCCTGCGCTAGGAGATTCTGCATTTGTTGGGCGGTCAGGGTTTAGGCGTGGGCTTAGACTCATAACAATCAATTACACGCGACCAGCAAAGCCGGCGCGTGAGCGCGGGCGTTATGCGGCACAGAGGGAATTTCAGATGGTTGTGACGATCGTGCGCACTTTCAATCTGAAAGCAGGATATTTATTGGTGCGGCTGGTTGGCTCCGCAGCGTTTGGTGCTTTCAACCGATGGCCGCCATACGTGCCGTCTCGCTCATACGTGGTTGGGCGCGCAGAGTTGGTCTGCCGATGGCGACTTATTTAACTGAGGCACGGAGGTGGAAGATGGAATTCATGGGTTTTACATTCGGGTTGACAGCTTTTGTTTTGGCGATTGGCGCGTTAGAGAAAATAAAAAGGCTAGAGAAACAACTGAAAGAAGCGGGAGTTCTGAAATAAAAGGCATAACAAACTGTTTCTGAGCGACCAAGGTAAACTGTCACGGCAACCGCCGCGCCAATTCACCTCGGCGCCAGAACAAGGGCGTTAGCGCCCCCACTTGCCATGACTACGTCCCTGACGTACAGTCCGTTGCATGTATACGATAATTGAAACCCCCACGTTTGTAGATGACGCCAAGCGGCTTTGGTCGGAGGAGGAGCGCGGTGCATTCTGTGCCTGGCTTGCGGCCAATCCAGAGGCGGGCTCAGTAATTCCCGGAAGTGGTGGGTGTCGAAAAGTGCGCTGGACGAGATCTGGATCGGGCAAGCAGGGAGGGGTAAGAGTTATTTATTTCACAAGAATTTCAGATGAGGAAATCTGGCTTCTTGTTATCTACAGCAAGGCGGTAAAAGGGAACATACCCGCACACATTTTGAAGTCTGTACGGGAGGAAGTTGAGAATGAGTAAGTACGTCGAGACCATGAGCGGAGAAGAGCTTGGCAACAAGCTTCTAAAATCGATCAAGGAAATGAAAGCCGGAAAAGCTGCACGTGTAACTAAATCTGCAGCAAATGAAGTCGCCTCTGCGCGGCTGAAAACGGGGTTGTCGCAAGCTGAGTTCGCACAGGTATTGCAGATTTCTGCTCGAACCCTTCAAGAGTGGGAACAAGGTAGACGGTCGCCATCTGGTGCTGCGAAAGCTTTGATTCAAATTGCATTCCGTCACCCTGAGATCATCAAGGAAGGTTTGACATCGCAGCGCTAACAATCAATTCCGCGTGATCAGCAAAGCTGGCGCGTGAATACTGGCGTTATGCGCTAGTCAGCATCGAGTAAGCCCATGGAAAAATGGCTAATTGAAGTTCGTCACTCTCTAGATGACGCGATCACAAAAGCGACTGGTGGAAGTATTCCGCTTCAGAACCTTTATATGCTTGCGCCCATTATGTACTCCGAAGCGCATAAAATGAGAAACGAGAAGCTTCTTCAGGAAATGATCGAAGCATCAGACGACCAGGTTGCCGCTGACGTGTCTCTCGACGCGAAATCTAAAGAACAGTACAAGTTTCACTTTGTTTCCTCGTATTTGTTTTGCTTTGTACTCGCCGGAAAAATCGAAGAAATGCAGTATGACCGAATCATGGATTATGTATGCGAGAGATTGGACCTATTTGAGGATGACTACGGTCATGAATAGCGTGCATAACAATCCGCTTCAGAGTGATCAAAGAATGTTGTCATGTCTTTTGCATCCGCAAAAGCCACGCCAACATACTTTCGCCCCTTACTAGGGGCGTTATGCATATAGGTCGCCGGAGGGGCTAGAGTGAACAAAGTATTAGAAACGTTTATCTCGAATATTGAAAACGAGACTAAAAGAAACGACTCCGCACGTATATTGAAAATAATGGAAGAGGAGTCGGAATATAAGCCAGTTCTGAACGGCAAGATTATCGGCTTTGGGCAGTATAGATTTAAATATGCTGATGGGCGCGAAGGAGTTGGTATCGTAACGGGGTTTTCACCAAGACAACAATACATTGTGGTTTACATCATGTCAGGCTTTTCCAAATACGGGAAAGAACTTGAAATACTCGGAAAGCATAAAACGGCCAAAGTTTGCATCTATTTTAATAAATTAGCTGATATAGACGAGAAGATATTGAGAAAAATGATTAAGTCATCAGTTAAAGAAATGAAGGCAACATATGAGTGTGAAAATGCATAACAAACCGTCTCTGAGCGACAAGAGAGTTCCCCCGGTTCAGTTGACACCCTGACCTAACTGATGGGTGTCAACTTTTTCGAAGGAACTCTCTGCACAAAATAAGCGCAAAAGTTCTCAGCACTTTTTCTCCTTTGCTTTGCGGCTCCAGAATTTCGCGTGAGCGCGGGCGTTGTGTGTCAGTTAAACTCAGAGGACACGGATAATGTCAGGAAACAGTTTGAACGCTCGGATATCCGCATACAAAGACGCTTTCGCCAGCGGAGAAATTCAGAAAACTTACCAAAGCCTGGTCAGTATTGTTCAAAACCTTAGAACTGAATTTTCAAAAACGTATAAGGGTGAGTTCGCAGTCGCAAATGTGCTGCATGGCTACATAGATGTCACTTACTTTTATCTGCAAAATGATTATTTGAAAAGGAATAAGCTAAAGTTTGCAGTTGTGCTTAACCATCGGCATGCGCATTTCGAACTGTGGCTTCTCGGACAAACGAAAGAAGTGCAAATTCATTTTTGGAAAAAGCTACAAGGTGTGAAGTGGGTAAACCCGGAAGCAATGCCAAAGTATTCAATTTTTGAAGTTACGCTGCTTGCCCATCCAGACTTTGACAATAATAAAAGGCTGTTTGAATCTATTCACAATGCATTCGGATTGTTATCACAGGAAATTTTTAACACGCTGAAAGCTTACGAGTAATGGCGCATGACAAGCGACTGTGATCCAAAATCAATATCTGCTGCCATCACTCTCTCACCCGTCGCTATTTGAAATGCACTGATACCACGCAAGTGCTAGCATTCCGCCCCATGCCGCTTCTCAACCTTGCCAATCTCGACCAACGCCTGCACGCCCTCAAGGCCCTGCCCATCCACCGTGGGCGGGTGTTGCGTGCCTGGCTGAATGGCAAGGCGCTGGGCGCTGGTCCAAGCCGCCAGAAACAGGAAGACTTCCTGCCGCTGTCGGTCCGCAATGGCTTGCCTGCACTCAGCGAAGAACTGGAAGCACTGGCGCAGATTCATTCCGAACATCCTGGCGCCGATGATTCGGTGCGCCTGCTGGTCAAGCTGGCTG
The DNA here is from genome assembly GCA_040384465.1 of Pseudomonadota bacterium. Lineage (GTDB taxonomy): Bacteria > Pseudomonadota > Gammaproteobacteria > Pseudomonadales > Pseudohongiellaceae > UBA5078. The sequence goes on from JAZKJF010000014.1 coordinate 35,936, forward strand.
ATGGGCAGATGATAGAAAGCGTGCTGTTGCCGCGCGACGGCCTCTGCGTTTCGACCCAGGTCGGTTGCGCCGTCGGTTGCCGCTTCTGCATGACCGGCAAGAGCGGCCTGATTCGCCAGGTGAGCAGCCTGGAAATTGTGGCGCAGGTCGTACTCGCGCGCCGCCTGCGCCCGGTGAAGAAGGTCGTGTTCATGGGCATGGGCGAGCCCGCGCACAATCTCGACAATGTGCTCGAAGCCATCGACCTGCTCGGCACGGAAGGCGGCATCGGCCACAAAAACCTGGTGTTTTCCACCGTCGGCGACCGCCGTGTGTTCGAACTGCTGCCGCAGCAACGCGTCAGGCCAGCGCTGGCCTTGTCGCTGCACACGACCAAGGCCGACCTGCGCGAATACCTGCTGCCCCGCGCGCCGAAAATTGCGCCGCAGGAACTGATGGAACTGGGCGAAGAGTACGCGCGCAAGACGGGCTACCCGATCCAGTATCAATGGACGCTTCTCAAAGGCATCAACGACGGACAGGACGAACTCGACGAAATCCTGCGCCTGTTCAAAGGCAAGTACGCGGTGCTGAACGTCATTCCCTTCAACAGTCTCGAAGGCACGGGGTTGGATGCCGGCAATGGTGTGAGCTACGAACGCCCCGATGTTGAGCGCATCCGCGAGATCGTCCAGTATCTGCACAGTCGCCATGTGCTGACCAAGGTGCGCAACAGCGCTGGGCAAGACGTGGACGGTGGCTGCGGCCAGTTGCGCGCCCGCGCCGAGGGCGCCGCCCAGCGGGTGGAGTTGCGCCGTTTACGCGACACGAGCGTAATCACCAATTTATGTACGGGAGTACCGTAGGAGTATGGTTCTGCCGCCCTGACAATCACAGACAATCGGACGCGAGGGCTCCTTTTTCGTGGCGGTTTTGGAGAAATTTTCGGAGCATCTATGGAATCGAAAGAGCATTGGGAAAAGGTATACACGACGAAATCGTCCACGGAAGTCAGTTGGTTTCAGGAGCATGCCAAGCTGTCCTTGAAACTAATTCGGGATGCAAAAATCCCACATTCCGCCTCAATTATTGATGTCGGGGGAGGGGCTTCTACGCTTGTCGATGACCTCTTGGCCAGTGGCTATGGGCATTTAACTGTTCTCGATCTATCGGGGGCCGCAATCGCTACGGCTAAAGCTCGGCTTGGTCATGCTGCTATTCGTGTCAGTTGGTTCGAGGCCAACATACTGAGCGCCGAACTTCCAGCAGGTGCCTACGACGTTTGGCATGATCGTGCTGTGTTCCATTTTCTAACCACAGATGAAGAGCGTTATGTTTATGTGAAACAGGTGTTGCGCGCAGTAAAACCTGGCGGCCTTGTTATCGTCGCGACCTTTGCCGAAGACGGCCCAACCCAATGTAGTGGCTTACCTGTTTCACGTTACAGCGCAAGTGAGCTTCATGCCCAGTTTGGTGAGCTATTCCTGCTACTCGGGCATGAGGAAGAAACGCATCACACTCCTGCTGGCAACGAACAAAAATTCGTTTATTGTTTCTGTCGAAAAATTGCTTCGTAGTGAGTAGGCTAACTAGGCGTTAAGCCGAAAAATAACGCGAATCCAACTGAGCGAATTCAATTGAGAAGGAGATGAGATGGTGACACTTACGCATTACGATGGTGGCTGTCAGTGTGGAGCCGTCAACTATGAAGTCGATGTTGACCTGGAGAACACTATCACTTGTAACTGTTCTCGCTGCCAACGCATGGGCTTTGTACTGGCATTTACCCCGGTTGACAATTTTCAATTGAAATCTGGAGAAGAGAAACTCACCGAGTACCTCTTTAACAATAAAGCGATCCGCCACCTTTTCTGCAACATCTGCGGTGTTGAGAGTTTCGCTTACGGCAAGATGCCCGATGGGTCTCTGACGGTTGCGATAAACGTCAACTGCTTGTCTGGAGTAGACCCTAGAGCGCTGGATAGTCAGCATGTCGATGGCAAGAGCTTCTAGGCCACGATCATTAAGCGGATCCGAACGGAGGAAATCATGGGGCTCTTGACCTTCAGCATCAACGTTACTCTCGACGGCTGCGTCGACCACCAGGAAGGAATCGCCGACGACGAGACGCACGCCTTCTTCACCCGCCTCATGGACGAGGGCGGGGCGATGCTGTGGGGCCGCGTCACCTACGAGATGATGGAGAGCTACTGGCCAGCGGTCGCCCGCGGCGACGCGGAGGCACCGCCGGCGATGCGCGAGTGGGCGGTCAAGCTGGAGGCCAAGCCGAAGTACGTGGTGTCGTCGACGCGAACGGACTTCCCGTGGACCAACAGCCACCACATCGCCGGTGACTTGCGCACGGGGGTCCAGAAGCTCAAGGACGCAACCCCGGACGGTGTACTCCTCGGTAGCGGCAAGCTCGCGACTGAGCTGGATCGGCTGGATATGATCGACGAGTACAAGTTCCTCATCCACCCCAGGATCGCCGGTCACGGCCCGACTCTGTACGAGAGTGGGCTACTCCACACGCGACGGCTCGAACTGGTCTCGTCGACGCCGCTCCGCAACGGCGCAGTCGCTATGCACTACCGGCGCGTGCGCGGCTAACAATGGGCTGAAGCGGCAAGAAGCGCTTTACAGAGGGTCCGAAATGCTCATCCCTGATGTAACACTGCTGGCCGTGGTGCTGGCGTTGGCGGTTTGGCGGATGTTGGCGCCAGTCTGGCGCCCACGACTACGCATGGCCGGTATCGGTTTGGCCCTTCTGCTCGTTGCCGCTCAATGGGCGCTGTGTGGCTATACTTGGCAGAACCTGCCAGCCTACCTGCTGCTTGTGTTGAGCGCCCTACCGCCGCTGCGGACAGGTAGCGTACTGCGCAGGATTGGTCGCGTTGGCCTTGTCGGAATGGCCGCCATTTGTATCGGCGTCTGGACCCTTCCAGCCGTCCCGACACTGCCGCAGCCCGATGGCCGCTATGCTGTCGGAACGCAGATCTATCGTTGGACTGACGCCTCAAGGGACGAACCCCACACGAAGGACTCAGCCGATCGCCGCAGCGTGATCGCCCAGGTCTGGTACCCGACCGCCAGCCGCGACCCTGCAGGCGGCGTCGCCCGCCTGGCCTATATCGACGGAATCGGCAGCTTGCCGAGTACCGTTAGCGTGATGCCCAGCTTCCTGATGCGCCGCTATGACCAGATCGACACCCATGCCGAGTCACAGGCGCCACTCGCGCCCAGCGGCCAGCCGTGGCCTGTGGTGATCTTCTCGCCCGGCTACGGCGCGCCTCGTGCGGTGTACACAGGTCTCGTCACCCAGCTTGCCAGTCGCGGCTTCGTCGTCTTCCTGCTGGACCATCCGTATGAATCAGCCGTGACAGTGCTTCCGGACGGTCAGGTGGTGGGTACCCGGGAAATCCTGCTGCCCGGCGAACGGGACCGTATTCCCTATATGGTGCGCGAGCAGGCCGTAAGGACCGCTGATGTGCGTTTTGTCATCGATCAGCTCGCGCACCCGGAAGCACTCTCTCCGTCACTGCGAAGCGACCGTATCGATGGCTTGAGGGTTGCCGTGATCGGGCACTCCTTCGGGGGAGCAGCTGCGATAGCGGCGTCGAGCGAGGACCCGCGCGTCGTGGCCGCCGCCAATATAGACGGCACGCCCTACGGAGACCTGCCTGATCGCCAGATTGCTCGGCCGTTGCTGCTGGTGCAGAGCGACTATGCTGAGACGCACCACAGCGACTTATTTTTGAACGGCAACGGCAAGTTGCTCGGCTGCGCAACCGAGGCGAGTTTCCGCTTCGAGATCAAGCGCGCCAACCACTACAGTTTTACCGACGCGCCCTTTTTCTTTGCGCCTCCCGGTCGCTGGCTGCTGGCGCAGGTGATAGGTGGCGAGCGCGGACCTGCGGCGACCCAACAGGCAACGGCCGATATCCTGGCGGCGTTCCTGATCGGCCCGCTCACGGGCGCGGTCTCCGACCTGGTGGCGACGGCCGCCAGCTACCCAGAGGTTCTGGGTGGCGCTGTGGAAAGCACAGCCGACTGCGGTGGCGTGGGCGTTCAAACGAACAAGAAATAGTTTTCGAGCATGTCGAAATTGTTACGTCCCATTCGTCTTACTGTCACTGGCAACGTAGAAAATTGTCGCGCTCAAACGCACCGGACAACCACCATGACCAAAACAATCTTACTACTCACACGAGGAACAACACGATGACAAGCTCAATTCGCACCTGCCTCTGGTTTCGCGACGGACGTGGCCGCGAGGCCGCAGAATTTTACTGTGCTCTGATCCCGGGCAGCCGGGTCGAGACGGTCTTTGCCATTGGTGACGGGCATGGCACGATAATCGACTTTTCGCTGGGAGGGGTGCCGTATCAGATACTCGACGCCGGACCGCATTTCACACTGACTGAAGCGGTTTCAATTTCGGTTGAGACAGATGATCAGGCCGAGACCGATCGGCTGTGGGAGGCGCTGACCGCAGATGGCGGCGAGGAAAGCCACTGCGGATGGCTGAAAGACCGCTACGGCGTGTCGTGGCAGATATTCCCGAGGCGGCTAACGGAATTGACGCTGCATGCAGACAAGACTGTGTCGGCCAAGGCGATTGCGGAGATGATGACGCAGAAGAAAATCGACATCGCTGCAATTGAAGCCGCTGTTCGAGCCTAGAAGCCAGCAACTTTGCAAACGAAACAACATGAAAGCGAATGGAAAAATTATGAGCAAAGTATTCGTAAACATCGGACTCAGTCTTGACGGCTACATGGCGCCGGAAGGAATGACGATCGAGAATTGGAGTAACCCCGGATACAAGAACTGGGGCGCGAATTGGGGTGCAATGATGAGCTGGGTTCTCAAGCTGCAGTATTTCCGCGAGAACCTCAAGTTCGGACCCGGCGGAGAGACTGGTCCAGTCAATGACATGTTTCGTCACACCATGGAGCGTAGCGGCGCGAGCATCATGGGCAAGCGTATGTTCGAGCAAGGCGAGATATCGTGGCCGGAGGAAGCTCCGTTCCACACGCCGGTCTACGTGCTGACTCATGAGAAGCGCGAGCCTTGGGTGCGGCCAGGAGGAACGACATTCTATTTCGTCAACGACGGCCCGGAGAGTGCTCTTGAGCAGGCGAGAGAGTCTGCAGGCAGTCGCGACATTCGCATTTCGGGCGGCGCGAATGTGATTCAGCAGTATCTGAATCTGGGTGTTATCGAAGAGCTGGAGATCGCGCTGGCGCCAGTCATGTTCGGCGGCGGGCGACGCCTGTTCGAGAATCTGCGCGAGCCCGCGCCGAAGTTTCGAATTGACAAGGTGGTTGATAGTCCTGGCGCGACACACTTGCGCTATGTGCGTGAACATTAAGCATTTGAATCATAAGAAGGGTGATATGAAAAAATTGGGATTGGGCATGACAATATTTTTTGCCGTGTTTATGCTTGCGGCATCGGTAGCGCCAAAGCTGCTAGGTTCGGAGCTTGCTGTACAACCACTAGTCCAAATTGGATGGTCGTCTGACTATGTGTATCTGATAGGCGCCCTGGAGCTTCTGTTCACCATTTTATTTTTAATTCCACGAACCTCACTGCTCGGGGCAATCATGATGACCGGTTTGCTTGGCGGTGCTTTGGCAAGTCATTTGCGTGCAGATAGCCCCATGTTCAGCTATACATTGTTCAGCCTCTATTTAGGGGGATTTATGTGGCTTGCTCTTTGGTTGCGAGATGAGCGAATCAGAAAAGTTTTTCCTTTTTTTCATAGTTGATTTTCGGGAGGGACGCTGTTGCGGACATTAGGCGCTTCGAGAATTGTTCTGATCGCCCCAGTCACTCGCTACCTTTCGAATCTGCCTAATGGAAAGTTGGTGCTTTGGTGCTATTTGATCTGGTGGTGCACCACCGTGATTTACCATTTCGATCCGTCGCCAGGCATTTGGTTAAATTCTGTCGGGATCAGTGCAGTCATCGGCATTGCGTTGATCCTCAGTGTTGGCGGCCTTAAGACGGCTACAAGAGATAACTGGCAAACCTTTCGCCTGTTCGCCATGCCTTTCTGTGTATCAAGCTTTTCGTCTCTCATCAAAGGCAAGGGCTTCATTCTTGTCTTTCCGCCATCCGTCACAGAGCTGGCTACGGCCGTTAGTCTATGCGCTGTCTTTGCAGCCATAGTGATCGGCCTTAGAAGGGCATCTGATGTTAAGCGCGATCCGTGATGACGATATGAGCCTGATGAAACTAACCATGCACCTCGTCTATAGGTTGAAAATATGATTTCGATTGCAGATGCACAGCTGGATATGCGTGAAGCTTATTACGGCGGAGCGCCGGGTGTCGTCTCATCAGGCTGCGCCTGGTTGGCGGCAGCTTTGGTGACTTTGTTGGTGAGTCCCAGGGCGGGAATACTGACGCTGGTAGTGGGCGGGATGTTTATTTTTCCAGTCTCGGTGCTTCTCTGCAAAGTCATTGGCTGCACTGGCAAGCACCGAAAAGAGAATCCACTGGCAGCGTTGGCGATTGAAAGCACGATCTGGATGTTGCTTTCAATTCCTATTGCTATCGGAGCATCGTTGTACAGAATCGAGTGGTTCTTTCCGGCAATGCTCCTGGTTATTGCGGGCCGCTATTTAACGTTCTCGACGCTCTATGGCAATCGTACCTACTGGGTTTTCAGCGGCCTCCTTGTCGCGGCCAGTATAGGGCTGTATTTTCTGGGCGCTTCGGTATTTCTGGGGGCACTGGCTGGGGCGTTGGTTGAGTTCGCGTTTGCCATAAAAATTTTCATTGCCCATGTGCCGCAGCGTTATGAACCAGGAAAGTCACCAAGGTGAGCCCGTTGTGAGAGAAGTCTTATGTGTAGAAATATTAAAACGTTATACAACTTTGATCCGCCCGCGACGGAAGATGAGATACGGGCTTCGGCTTTGCAATTCGTTCGCAAGTTGAGTGGTTTCAATACGCCATCGAAAGCGAATGAGCTGGTGTTCAATCAAGCGGTAGAACAAATCAGCAAGGTGGCTGCGACTCTCATGACCTCGCTTGTCACCTTGAGTCCGCCGAAAGATCGTGAAGTGGAGCGGGCCAAATCCGCAATCCTTTCTGCGAAACGCTTTGAGCGTCAGTGAGAGCGCTGCTATTGTGGTGGCATTAGGGCCGCTCCAAACCCACTTCCATAGCGAACGAATGAAGACATGAAAATAATTGGCTTGGTCAGGACACTGCTTGTAATAGTGACGAGTGCCGTTTTTTGTGGCGCCGTTATGGCACAGGGCAGCAGCCCCACCGAGCTGGGTGGGGCACGCGTGCCGCCAGCAGGCAATTCCAGCGTGCAGACCCATGCTACTTTCGCGATTGGCATCACCACTGACAACGGTCTCAGCTGGCGCAACAGCGTCGCGCCAACCGACACGCTGCGCCTCGTCGGCAAGGTGCGACCTGAAGCGTCGCAGATTGGTCAGTCCGCAGATATTTATCTGCTGGCGAAAGCGGGGGCCGTCATTCTGATGCGCAGAACTGATGGGGCTTTTGAGCAATGGAGTGGCAACCTATCCGAGTTGAAGCCTTATCGGCAGCAGACAAGGCTGGCCGCCGATACCGAGATAGATTTGTTCACTGGACAGTTCGGCGCCACCGGGCAGTTCGAATTGTTTCTGGGTTATCGCAGCACCGATGGCGTGCTGCACTACAGCCCCGCTCCCTTCAATCTCAACATCAATACGAACCCACAAGGTGCTTCCTCGCCTTGGTTCTTCAACGGCACGGTCTGGCAGAGTAACGGTACCGCGCCAGCATGTCAGAGCCCGCTGCTACAGGCCCCTTTTGATCTCGCCAAAGTGACCTCCATTCTCTATCCAGGGCAGACGCGAGGTGGGGATTACAAGGCGCATGGTGGCTTCCGCCTTGACGGTGCTGGTCAGACCAATCAGGTCACTGTGATGTCCGCGCTGGCAGGCACTGTGGTTCGGGGTGTAAGGGATACCGCACACGGCGTCGTGCAGTACGGATTCGATATCATCAATCCCTGCGGCGTGATGATGAGGATTGGCCATCTTCTGGAGCTGTCACCAAAGTTTGCCGCCATCGCCGACACGCTACCCCCGGCTGCCGCCAGCAACACCTTCACCGAACTGTCGGGTTATACGGTGAGCGTGGGTGAACCGATTGCAACGGCAATCGGACTACCGGGCAATGTCTTCATGGATTTCGGGATCTACGATCTGCATTCGCGCAATCCCGCAACCACTCATATGAGTGGCGAACTCAGGCCTTATGGCATTTGCTGGCTCGACGCCTTCTCTGCAACCGATAGTGCACGTGTGCGCAGTTTGCCAGCGGCGGATGGTGTGTCCGGAACCATGAGTGATTATTGTCGATGACTGAGTTAACGCTGAAAGTACAGATGACCTGCAAGACGGTCGGCACCAGTGACAAAGAATAACTCCCGCCCCCTCCTCCCTGAATCTCCGCAATGTTCGTCAGCACACAAAGCGCAGTCTTAATCTGCGCCGCGTGTGTGAGAGCGTACAGATGGAAAGAACACGCCTCCCTATACTGACCTTTCACATGGATGCATGTGGTCAAACGGGCTACGCTTGGCGATTCTGATCGCGACGGAAAGTAAGCCTATACACACACGTCATTTGAAATTGAAATTGAACGAGCGCGTGATAGCGCTCAGGAGTTTAGATATGTTGGGAAAAATAATTCCAATTACAGCCATCACCATACTGATGTTGACTGGCTGCAACGAAACCCCGTCCGAAACGGCAGAGGATGTTGCGGAGGCTCGCGAAGAGGCAGTGGAAGATATTGCTGCAACTCGCGAGGATGCGAATCAAACGATCAATAACGCTCAGCGTGATGTTGCTGCTGCACAGCGGGACGTGATCGCGGGCGACCAGAATGCACGCGAAGAACTCACTGAAGCCCAAGCGGAGGCGATGAGGGAAAGTGCCAACGCCAATTACGAGGTTCGCAAAGCCGAGGTTGAAGGTCGCAAAGACATAGAGGATGAGCGCTGTGATTCACTCACGGGCTCAGGCAAAGACTCGTGCATAAGCGATGCGCAGAGGGTGCTGGCTGCAGACCTTGCTGCCGCTGTGGCAACCCGTGACGAGGTGCTGCGGGCAGCCGAACGCCGTCAATAGCACTGCGAACATTCGCTACCAGCAACAGAAGCAATATGCTGTTTGTTTCTGTTGTCTGGACTTGCCTTAGTCCTGTGGCGACGACCTTGTCGTCACAGCAAATTTTTAATCACCGATTGCCATGCTGAGATAATCGATCTTGGCTTTCATCTCCTGTTCGCCATCAGCGAACTGTGCAGCGATGCGCCGGAATTCCTCCTGCACTGCCACGAACGCATAGACCATGTCGGGATCGAAGTGGCTGCCATTGCCTTCCTTGATGATGTTGACAGCATTCTCATGTGACATGCCGTCCTTGTAGACGCGCTTGCTGATCAGCGCGTCATATACGTCCGCCACAGCCATCAAGCGTGCGGAAATCGGAATGTCATCACCACTGAGCCCTTCCGGGTAACCCGAGCCGTCCCACTTTTCCTGGTGGGAATAGGCGATTTCCTTGGCGTAACGCAGGAATGGCATTTCGATACCCAACTCACGTTCGGCGTGCAGAATCGCGTCGCGGCCCAGCGTCGTGTGCGTCTTCATGATCTCGAATTCATCCGGTGTGAAACGGCCTGGTTTCAGAAGGATGCGGTCGGGAATACCAACCTTGCCGATGTCGTGCAGCGGCGCGGACTTGAACAAGTGTTCGATGGTTTTGTCGTCGTTGAGAAAGTGCGCGAAGCGCGGGTTGTAGCGCAGTTTCTCGGCCAGCACTTTCAGATAGTGCTGCGTGCGGCGGATGTGATTGCCGGTTTCATTGTCGCGAGTTTCTGCAAGCGACGCCATCGCATGGATCGTCACGTCCTGAATCGCAACGACTTGCATAGTGCGCCGTGCGACTTCCTCTTCGAGATAAGCTGCTTTGTCGCGCAGGAAATCTTGCATTTGCTTGACCTGCAGGTGCGTCTTTACGCGCGCCAGCACGACTGGCGGGCTGATCGGTTTCGTAATGTAGTCGACTGCCCCAAGTTCGAACCCCAATGTTTCATCCTCGATTTCGGATTTCGCTGTGAGAAAGATGACCGGAATCGAGCGGGTGGCGATGTCACTCTTCAGGCGCCGGATCACCGCGTAGCCGTCCATCTCGGGCATCATGATGTCGAGCAGGATCAGGTCCGGGGCTGGCGTGGTGGCCACGATGCGCAGTGCCTTTTCACCGTTGTTCGCAATTTTGACTTTGTAGGCGTCCTTCAATAGCCCGCTCATCAGGCTCAGGTTGTCGGGCGTGTCGTCGACGACGAGAATCGTCGCTTTGTCGGCCGGGTTCATTGGGGGCTCCTTGCGGCTACAGCCGCTGTCAATCCGGTGTGACGCGGGTCTACCGCTTTGCCTCTGCAAGCAGTTCCAGCGCTTTGTCGAAATCGAAATTACGAATGTTCGTTGTGATCGCGCGCGCAGCGTCCGTGCCGACAGCGGTGGCAAGTCCCGCGAGATGTTCGTCGAGGTAATCGTTGGCCTCGCTGTCATTCTCGAACAGCAGCGCAGCCAGCCGTTCCAGATCGATCTGTGTGGTTGTCACCAGTGGAGCAGGCGCCTCTGCCGTTGCGGTCGATAACACCGACTGCACTGCAAGGATCAACGCATGCAGATCGCGTTCGAATGCGGCAACCATAGGAAGAATTTCTGCGTTGCTGTTTTTCCTTCTGCACGCGGCTTCAAGCAAGTCTGCCTGCGTCTGTAATGCCAATGCGCCGACATTCCCGCTGACGCCTTTCGCGGTGTGCGCAATGCGCTCGGCGGTCACATAGTCGTCTATCGCGAGCGCCTGCCTGAGTTGCTCCGGTGCGTCCCACTGACCCTGTGCGTATTTCTCAAGCATGCGTACATATTGCGGCATTTTTCCGAGCACTCGACGCAATCCGAGCTTCACATCAAGCCCTTTGATATCGGCGAGTCCGGGCAGGCTCGCATCGTCATCAGAGGGCAGCGGCATGGGCATAACCCCTGACGCGGTCCCCACGCCACGTTTGTACCACTTGCGTAACGTGGCAAAGAGGTCGTCCGGGTCGATCGGTTTGGCGATGTGATCGTTCATGCCAGCGGCCTTGCAGCGGTCCTTGTCCTGCTGCATCGCATTCGCTGTCATCGCCAGTACAGGCAAGTCGGCATATTGCTGCATGCCGCGCAATCGCTCTGTTGCAGTGATGCCGTCCATGATCGGCATCTGCATGTCCATCAACACGATGTCGTAGGGTTTCAGCGGCAACATGGCCAGCGCTTCTTCACCGTTGTTGGCGATGTCGACCGTACATCCGGCGTCTTCGAGCAGGCCTGTAGCCACTTCCTGATTCAGCTCGTTGTCCTCGGCAAGCAGGATCAGCGCGCCATTGACCCCGTATTCCGATGTCACCATGGCAGGGCCTGTCACACGTGGCGCGCTCTGCTTGCCGCCCATCACGCGCATCATCGTGTCAAATAGCATCGACGGGTTCACCGGCTTGATCAGTACGTCCTCAAGACCGGCCTGCTCCGCCTCTTTCATCACTTCCTCGCGGCCATAAGCGGTGACCATGATCAGATGGGGGCTCTGGTCGAGCCCCATGCCGCGAAGCGCGCGTGCGGTAGCGATGCCATCCATGTCCGGCATGCGCCAGTCGAGGAACACGACGTCGAAGGGCGTGTTGCGCTGCGCGGAGTCGCGCACTTTTTCGATTGCCTCCTTGCCACCCGCAGCCTGCTCGACGCGGAAGGTCATGCCGGTCAGCAGATCGTCGAGCACAGTCCTTGCCAGGTCGTTGTCATCGACGACCAGCACGCGGAGACCGCGCAAATCCGGTTCGGGCAGCAATTTCCGCTCGACGACGGTTGAGCGTGCAAACGTCGCGGTGAACCAGAAGATGCTGCCTTTGCCGTATTCGCTGTCGACGCCAACCTCGCCCTCCATCAGTTCGGCCAGTTGCTTTGCAATCGCGAGTCCGAGCCCGGTGCCGCCGTATTTTCGGCTCGTCGATGTATCGGCCTGCTGGAAGGACTTGAACAGTCGCTCGCGTTGTTCCGGCGTCAGACCAATACCGGTGTCGCGGACGGTAAAACGCACCTGTACTTTGTCGCCGCTGTCGGCCAACAACTTACCGCTGACGACGATCTCGCCTTGTTCGGTGAATTTGACAGCGTTGTTCGCGTAGTTGATCAGGATCTGTCCGAGCCGCAGCGAATCGCCATTCAGCTGGCGGGGGATGTGCGGATCGATGTCGAACACCAGCTCAAGACCTTTCGCTGTCGCCTTGTCGGAGATCAGATTGGCGACGTTGTCGAGGACCTTGTCGAGTTCGAAATCGCTCTGTTCGATTGTCAGCTTGCCGGCTTCAATCTTCGAGAAGTCGAGAATGTCGTTGATGATGCCAAGCAGGTGCTGACCGGAGGCGTGAATCTTGCGGATGTAGTCGCGCTGTCTGGTGTCCAGTTCCGACTTCAGCACGAGGTGCGACAGGCCGATGATTGCATTCATCGGGGTGCGGATTTCGTGGCTCATGTTTGCGAGGAAGTCCGATTTCATGCGTGTTGATTCCTCGGCGAGCTGCTGCGCATTGCGCAACTCGGTGACGAATTTCTTGCGCTCAGTCACGTCGCGCACTGATGTGCAGACGGAACGTTCCTGTCCGTTTATGGACGGCAGCAGCGACAGCGACACTTCGACCGGGAATTCTTCGCCGTTGCGGCGCACACCCTTGAGATCCAGCCCGGAACCCATCTCGCGTGTGGAGCGTTCGTTCATGAAACGTGCGCGAAGTTCCGGGTGCCGCCCACGCACCGACATTGCCACCAGCTCATCGACGTTGTGCCCCGCAAGTTCGCCTGTTGAGTAACCGAAAATTTCCTCGGCGCGTGCATTACACAGCGTAATAACACCGGACTCATCGACAACCAGCATCCCCTCGGGGGCCGCATCGACGATGCTGCGATACCAAGCTTCGGTGGCCTTCAGCTCGACCTGCTGAGCTTCCAGTTCGACCTGCTGCTCTTCTAGCTGCGCGGCCTGCTTTTCCATGCGTGTGGCCTGAGCGCGCGTCTCCTGCAGTAATTGCTGCGTGCCGAGACTGCTGTCGAGCATCTCCATGCTCATCGCCAGCAATGGCAACAACTCATCGAGCAAAGCGACTTCTCTTTCGGCGAATATCCGGAACGACGCGATTTCCAGCACGCCCAGCAGTTTGTCCTGCAGCTGCAACGGCAGCAGCAGGACGAGACGCGCCGGCGCGGTGCCGAGACCAGAGGCGATGCTGATGTAATCCGCAGGTGGATCGGTGAGCCTGATCTGCCTCCGCTCTTGAGCGCATTGGCCGACGAGGCCCTCACCTGGCACGACCTCGGTCTGGCCTGCGCGCGCAGGCGTCAGGCCGTAAGTCCCGACACGGTGCAACAGCCCGGTGCCTTCGTCTCTCACATAGAAAGCTGCCTGCCCGATATGCAGCAGCGGACCCAGCTGCGACAGCAACTCTTGTGCAAAGACAGCAAAGGACGGTGCCCGTTGCAGGCGTGCGACGATCTCGTTTAGCTGTGCCTTCAACCAGCGTTGCGTCTCCATCTTTTCCGCGCTGTTCTGCAGTACGACAATGGAACGCGCAAGTTCGCCGATTTCATTGGTGTCGGTCGTATGCGGCACGCTGGACCCCAGATTGCCACCAGCCAGTTCGCCGAGCGTGTTTTGCAAACGCTGGATCGGTGTGCGAATCGAACGCGCGATCAGATAGCTCAGGACCAGGCTGAGAACGATACCGCTGCCGAGGAGGGCAAAGATCAGATTGCGATTTTGCTGTGCGATGCGCGCGGCGGCAGTGGCCGCCTCAGCGGCGAGAGCATCGTTCTGTGTAACCGCCTGTTCGAGCTGCGTGTCCATGGAAGTGGACACCGCACGGAATTCAGCGCTTGTGATGAATGCGGATGCTGCCTCGGCATCGCTTGCGAATAGCGCTCGCACGCGGTCGAGATTGCTGCGGTAGAGTGCGAGGTCAAGTTCGAAGGCGTCGAGCGTTGTGGCCACGCTGTTGTGAAGATCGGTCGCGCGAGCAGCGCGCAAGGCGCCTTCGAGATTGGTCAGTGCGAGCGTCTGCAGATTGAAGGCTTCATCGCGGCGAGGGGTATCCTCTGCGAGCATCGCAGTCCGCATTTCGCGACCTGCACGCGCCAGGTAAACCTGCGCGCTGTGAATGCTGCTGATGGATTGCAATTCCTTTTGGTAGATGACTTGCGCCGCATCGTTCACCGTCCGCAGGCTTGAGCTCGCGCTCAGCCCCAGCACGATCATGATCAATGCCGCACTGCCGAATCCGAGCAATAACTTGGTACCGAGCGTAAGGCGTTCAAGCGAGGTTGACAGGCGCGACATTCCCGGAATCCTTTGCCGATTGATTTGCCGGGATGATACTGCAATTACCGCCACATAAACAGAGAGGAATTGAGTTGACGTGGAAGGTGCACTTGGCTCGTGTATCAGCCCGATGTCTGACGCTTGCGGAAGATGCGATGGTCGGCGTTCAGGCTTGTGAACAACGTCCGTCCTGTCGGTGCCAGCGATTCTGACTGGCCGAGGAACAATAGGCCGTCGGTTCGCAACTGGCCATATAACTGTTGTATAAGACGTTCCTGCCGTGGCGCTTTCAGATAGATAAGAAGATTGCGACAACTGACTAGATCCAGTGGCTCCGGACTCAAACGCGCGAATGCATCACCGGTCTCGAAACTGCACAGCGCACGGATTTCCGGAACGACTTCGTACTGCCCTGTTTTTCTGGTCAGGTAGTGTGTGCGAAATGCTTCCGGCATTGTGTGCAGCTGGCTCTCGGCATAGCACGCTGTGGTTGCATGCACCAGCGCACTCTCGTTCAGATCAGTGCCGGTGATACGCAAAGGCCGCTTTACGCCTTCCTGTCGTGCCAGGTCATACAACAGTATTGCAAGCGAGTAGACCTCCTCGCCGTTGCCGCACCCTGGTACCCAGACCACAAACGGTTCTGCTGTTTGCACAAGCAGCGCGGCCTGCAAATACGATGCGAGGGCGATGAAGGACGCGGGATCGCGGAAAAAAGCCGACACTGTGACAAACAACAGCCGTTTCAATATTTCCAGCTCAGCCGGATGACGACGCACGTGTTCGAGATAAGCTGCCAGTGACTCCAGATGCAACTCGGCAACTCTTTTGCCGGTGCGTCGCAACAATGTTTCTTCTTTGTAGCCGCGCAGATCGGTGCCGGTCACTTCATGGAGATACCCCATCAGCTGGTTGATGAGGATTTCTTCGTTCGAGACAGAGGCATGCGTATACGGATCGATGCGCAGGCCGATCCGCTGATAGATGGCAGCAGGCATTGCCGCAGGGTCCAACGCCTGTTGCGCGCCGACTGCATCGAGCGCGGTCTGCGGCATGCCGTCATACTCTGCTGTTCGCGGATGCTGCACGAACACTGTGCCGCCAGCGTCGCAAATTGCTCTACAGCCGTCACCACCATCCGAACCAACCCCTGACAGCACCAGTGCGATGCTACGTTCAGCGTAATGAGCGGCAAGCGAACGGAACAGCCGTGTGACGGAGGGACAAGACAGCGCGTTGGCTTCGCGCGGAATAAGTTGCAGATGCCTTCCAGCAACCTCGCCATGAAAGCCGGCAGGTAACAGGTACACGACATCGGCCTGAAGCATGCAACCGTCCGTTGCGAGTTGTACCGGCAGCGCGGAATGTTGGTTCAGCACGCGCATCAGCAATTCCGCATGGCCGTTCTGGGCCATGTGCTGCGCGATCACATACGAAACCACTCCAGTCGGGACGAGCAATGGCAGCAATGCAGAAAGACTTTCAAGACCACCTGCAGAAGCGCCGATGCCGACGACGTGGCTGGGAGCAGCATGCGCCCTCATGGAATGCTATCAGCGACTTTTGGCACTTACCCCGCCCGTGTTTCTGCAGACATGTTGATGAAATACAATGCCACCGGACGCCTCCCCTATTCGAGTTGCGTACTCGGGAGCCCAGTGCCAACCAATCTGAAGGGAGAATAGCCGAGTCACGCAGCAGGGGGAAGTCTCAGGCCGCAACTCACGATAGAATCTACACCTATCAGTTAGTTTTTCTTCGTTGATACCGGATACACGGTAAGTTACATTGCCCGTCAATTGTGAAAATCTTCATTGAGATAACACACTGCGGACAGGTGAACTGTGGATCCGAAGCAAACAGCACATGGATACGATCAATTAGCGGAGCGTTGGGCCGCTGACTCCTTTCCTCGCGAGAATGCTATTCGTCAACACGAAAGAGCCGTCGAATTTCTGAAAAATAGGCGCAACGCACTCGACGTTGGCTGCGGTAGCAGCGGCAGAATAATGGGCTATCTTTTGAGCCAGGGATTTGCATTGGAAGGCGTCGACATTTCTGCGGAGATGTTGACGTTGGCAAGAAAAAAACACCCTCTCGTGACGTTCCACCACGCGGACATTTGTGATTGGAATCTGCCTCGCCATTACGATTTCATTTCTGCGTGGGACAGTATCTGGCACGTGCCGCTTTCTCTCCAGGAGCATGTACTCAAAAAACTGCTTGAAGGATTAGAACCAGAGGGAGTTCTGATATTCACCACCGGTGGCGTGGACAGTCCGAACGAAAAGACAGATTCATACATGGGACCGGAGATGTACTATGGTGCTTTGGGTATTCCCAATTTGCTTGCATTGCTCGGCCGCATGGGCTGTGTGTGTCGACATCTGGAGTATGATCAGTATCCAGAATTGCATGTGTATATTATTGCCCAAAAATCCCGATAGAAATTTGATTGAGAGGAATCATGCCGCTACTGCAATCGCTCGTGGTCTTGGCTACAGGAAAAATGACATGCACCCCGAGACACTAAAGTACAACGAACAGCTGGAGCTTGATCACAAGGCAATGTGTGATCTGCTGGCTCAGGAGATCGACCGCAATCTGTCTGGAGCTGAAAACAAAATATGGCACGCACATCCAGTGTGGTTTTTGGATGGCAATCCGATTGTGGGCTACAGCAAACAGAAACCAGGAATACGCTTGATGTTTTGGAGCGGGGCCTCTTTTGAAGAAGTAGAGCTCAGCGTCATCGGCAAGAAATTCAAAGATGCCTCAATCTTTTTCAATGACGTGTCAGAAGTCAACAAAACCAGTTTGCAGCGATGGCTGGAAAAAGCCAAAGCCATCCAATGGGATTACAAGAATATTGTTAAGCGCAAAGGCTTGCTGGAAAGGCTGAAATGACGCCCAAAAAAAACGCCCCGAACCAATTCTCACTGGTTCGGGGCGTTGTTTATTACGTGGCGGGTTTTAACCGCACGGGGCGTTCCTGTTACGGCAGAGCGTAAGCAACCAACTGCGCAGGAGCGCTTCTGCCACCGACGAACATGGCCAGGTATTGCTTGCCATCGTGCTCATAGGTAAAGGGTAGGCCAGTCTGGTTGTCTGGCAAATCCATCACCGCAATGACTTCACCAGTCTCCTTGTTGATTGCACGCATTTTTGGCAGCGCATCAGCAGTACCGATACCTTCACCGACAAACAGCAGCGTCTTGGTCAACAGAATCCCTGAGCGTGTGGGGATACCGGTTGGTTCCAGGGTCACGCCCTGCATCAGAGGATGGTCCTTGATTCGTGCCGGGGTGTCGGCGTTAGCCACCCACCACAAATGGTCACCGGAGTTCATGTCGATTGCAGTCACGCGGCCGTAAGGCGGCTTGACGATTTCAAGACCATCGACACGCGGAACACGGACACCGCCACCTTGGCTGAAGTCGATGTCCGAGGCCTCATTCTTGGCCAGGGCCAGGGCTTGCAGTTGCGTTCTGGACGGCACATAGAGAATGCCGGTTTCAGGGTCAAGCGCAGAGCCTTCCCAGTTGGAGCCACCCGTGGAGGACGGCAGGCTCAACAATCCACGAGTCCCGTCAGGCGCTTCGGCCAGAGAAGGAGGTGAATATAGACTGGGGCTGAGACGGAAGCCTTGCACGGCTTCCAGCGCCCGCGCACGCAGTTCCGGTGTGAAATCAATCAGGTCGTCCTCGCCGAAACCTTGTCGATCAAAGGCTGCAGGACGAGTCGGGAATGGCTGAGTCAGTGAATACCACTCGCCGGGAACGTCGCCAGCGGGGACCGGGCGCTCTTCAATTGGCCAGATCGGCTCGCCAGTCTCTCTGTCGAAGGTGTAGACGAAGGATTGTTTCGTCACTGCCATAACGACCTTGCGGCCATTGGGCAAATCGGCAAGCACAGGGGCTGATGGAAGATCCCAGTCCCAGATGTCGTGGTGAATCAGTTGATAGTGCCAACGGCGCTCGCCGGTTCTGATATCCAGAGCGACCAAGCTACTGGAGAAGAGATTGGAGCCCGGCCGGTCACCACCGTAGTAGTCGCCCGTCGGATCCTCTACTGGTAGATAGACAATGCCCAGCTCAGGGTCACCGGACATCGGTGCCCAGACGCCCGCATTGCCGGTGTATTCCGCGCTGTTTTCCAGCCATGACTCGGCGCCGACTTCAGTGGGCTCAGGAATGGTGTGGAAGGTCCAGAGGAGTTCGCCGGTACGCACATCGAAACCGCGAATGTCACCTTTGACGTTGGATTTGGCCCGTGGGCGGCCGCCAGTTGAGTGCGCTGCCCCGACCACAATGACGTTGTTCATGACGAAGGGCGGCGCTGACGAACCGATATCGATGTCATCAAACCGGGGGTCGACGGCATTGCGCAGACCGACCATCAGGTCCACCTGGCCGTTGTCGCCAAATTCCGGGTCCGGAATGCCGGTCTTGGCGTCCAATGCCACCAGATGATAACCCGGCAAGATGCTCAAAATTCGTGCTTCGTCACCATCCTGCCAGTAGGCCACGCCACGACCGGCGCCTTTGCGCGGCGCGCTGTCAAATCGCGCACCTTCGTCTGGTCTCCACAACCACAGTACCTCACCTGTCGTCGCGTCCAGCGCTACGATATTACGCGTGGTGGCAATAGTCGCGTAGAGAACACCGTCAATTTCGAGTGGAGTGGAGGGGTTGGTGAAGTCGGTGGGTGGTCCGAAATTCTTGGTAGAAAAACTCCAGGCCAGTTCCAGCGAGCCAACGTTTTCGGCATTAATCTGGTCAAGGGGGGAATAACGCTGAGACAGTTCATTGCCGTGGTACGCCGGCCAGTCTCCCTGATTAACACTGGTACCTGTCTGGCTCAGAGCCAGTGGAACCCAGACAACTGCAGTTGCGGTGACAACGAATTGTGACACCATCCGTCTTGCGATTTTCATCTCGGACTCTCCTGATCAAGCTTGATTATTGTTATTAGCCATATCCGTCCTTCAGCTGGCACAAGACTACCGGTTTGAGGTGCAGATTTCAAAGTTCAAATTCGTAATTCTAGGCTTTACCATGTCTGATAGGCATGAGAGCACCGAGGACGGTACTTTATTGCATGGAGATGCACAGAATCGGTGCTGGACCAGGTTCCAGGTTTCGGGGATATTCCCCTTGAAGTGAGATGCCATATGCACACGCCCCCAATCCTTCGCAACATCAGCACCGAACTGAGGACCGAACGCCTGTATCTGCGCTGCCCACGTGAGGGGGATGGTGCTGCTGTGCATGAAGCGGTAGTCGAGAGTCTTCACCATTTGCGTGCCTGGCCAGCCTCTCTCCCATGGGCGCTGGCGGAGCCGTCAGTCCAAGCGTCTGAAGTTTTCTGCCGCGAAAGCGCCGCCGCTTTCCTCAATAGAACCTCCTTTGTCTTCTTTGTGTTTGATCATGCGGGTGCGTTCGTTGCGACTACGAGTCTTCACGGCATCCACTGGGCAGTGCCGAAATTCGAGATTGGTTTCTGGTGCCGGGCGACTCGACAAGGGAACGGCTACACGACGGAAGCAGTCTCGCGGCTGATTCGGTACGCGATTGCTGACCTTGGAGCGAATCGGGTGGATGCGATCACCGATGAAAGGAATGCTGCCAGTCGAGCTGTTTGCGAAGCGTCCGGCATGCAGCTGGAGGGAGTTCTCCGCAACGAGAACATCACTCCCTCTGGCGTGCTGTGCAACAACTGCGTTTATGCTGTCGTCTCTTCGAGAGAATGCTAAGCCCAACAATTAAACTTAAAGCAAGACGTTGTGGAGCATAGGTCAGTGAACGCATCGGACGCAGAACGGTACATGAGACTTGCAATCGCGCAGGGGCGCAAGGCTGTGCCAGTCTGCGGAGACAATCCTCCAGTGGGATGCGTTTTGGTCCGTCATAATCTCGTCATTGCGCAAGGTCATACCAATGCTCCTGGCGAATATCATGCTGAAGCAATGGCGCTTCAGCAGGTGAACGGAGTTGGCAGTGACATCACTGCATTTGTGACGCTTGAACCTTGCTCGTTTCACGGCAGAACACCCTCGTGCGCGTTGGGTTTTGTTGAGGCAGGGATTCAGGAAGTCTACGTTGGAATTCTAGATCCCGATCCGAGAAACAATGGCCGAGGCATCGCGCTGTTGAAAAGTGCAGGCATCAAAGTTCATCTGGGAATACTTGCGGATGAAATAACTGTGGAGCTGAGAGGATATCTTGGGAAGGCGCCATAGCTTTCACCAATTGAGGAATCACCGTGAGCATAACTATTCGGCAAGAAAACCACAGCGACATTCAGAGCATTCATGACGTCACCATTGCTGCGTTTCTCAATGCTCCGCATACAGACCATACCGAACACCTGATTGTGCAAGCACTACGAGATTCAGGTGCGTTGACCATTTCACTTGTGGCAGAAAGTCAAACGAAAATTGTCGGGCATGTGGCGCTATCGCCAGTGACGATTTCGGATGGTGCGAGTGGGTGGTACGGATTGGGGCCTAATGATGTTGTGATGGTTCTTGATATGGGTAACTATTGAGCAGGTTGACGTCTCAATCCGTATCGACTTTCTCGACATGTATCATGCTCTAGAATCGGAGAGTAGTGTCTCTCAGACCAAAAATTAACATCGTAGATTTCACGGGTCTCGTCACTAAAACATCTACAGGCAACGATCATGGCAATCCTTGATTCCCGCGTCACCATTCACATGGCAGCAAGCCTCGACGGCTTCATCGCTCGCAAAGACGGGAGTGTCTCCTGGATGGAGACCACCGACGAATTTCCCGAAGGCGACACAATGGACCCGGAGTTTATCGAAGCCTTCTTAAAAACTATTGATTGCTACGTCATGGGCTCGCGTACCTACGAGACCGCAGTGAATTTCGCAAACCAAGGTTTCGGCTGGGCATACGGCGACAAGCCCACTTTCGTTCTCACCACGCGCGATCTGCCGCGCATCCGCGACACCGTCGAATTCTACTCAGGCGATCTTGCGCAGCTCGTCAACGCGCGCTTGCGGCCAGCGTTCCGCAGCATCTGGTTTGTGGGTGGCGGAGCGCTGTCTGGCGAATGCCTGCGTCTGGGATTGGCCGACGAGCTGCGCTATTCGATCCTGCCCGTTCTGATTGGTGATGGCGTACAGTTCTTTGAGAAGCTGGGCAAAGACGTCACTCTCCATTTGAAAGAGGTCAAAGCCTACAAGAGCGGTATGGTGGGGCTTTGCTATGAAGTGCAAGCACGCGGTACTGACCCGCGAAAGGAAAAGACAACATGATTTCTGCGCAGAAGTTCTGGGACAAAACCGCAGCCCGCTACGCGAAGAGTACGATTCGCGATCAAGCGAGCTATCAGAAGAAATTGGCGATCACGCAGCAGTACTTCCGTCCTGACTCGCGTGTGCTGGAGTTTGGTTGCGGTACCGGCAGCACGGCGATGATTCACGCGCCGCATGTAGCAAGTATTCTCGCGACGGACGTGTCGGGCAAGATGCTGGAGATCGCAGAGAGCAAGGTGCGCGACGCGGACATCGAGAATATCCGCTTCGAACGTGGCACACTCGAAAGTGTCAGCGAGAGTCTGGCACTGGCGCCAGAGAGTTTTGATGCTGTACTGGGGCTCAATATTTTGCACCTTCTGGAGGATGTGCCGGGCACCATCACCCGTGTGCACGGGTTGCTGAAGCCGGGCGGCGTTTTCGTGTCGAGCACTGCGCTGCTCGGTGCTGTTGCGTGGTACTGGCGAATGCTGATTCCCGTGGCGCAAGTCTTTGGTCTGGCGCCGTCTCTGACGAAGTTCAGCAAGGACGAACTGGTGTCGATGTTGACACGCGCTGGCTTTAGCGTGGATCACGAATGGCAGCCAGGGGCGATGTCGGTGTTTATTGTGGCGAAGAAAAAGCTGTGAGGAATCTGAATTGAAACGTGAAGAATTACTCAGCGCATTGAAGGCGCGTTTTGAGAAAAACATGAATCGTCACCCGGGGCTGGAATGGGACAAGGTGCAGGCGAAGCTGGAGGCGGACCCTGAAAAAATACGGTCACTCACTGAGATGGAACGCACGGGCGGTGAGCCGGACGTTGTGGGTTATGACAAAGAGAAAGACGAATATACGTTTTTCGATTGTTCAGCGGAAAGCCCTGCAGGGCGCCGAAGTGTTTGCTATGACCGTGAGGCATTGGAGTCCAGAAAAGAACATCGCCCCGAAAACACTGCGCTTGATATGGCCAATGCCATGGGGATCGAGCTGCTGACAGAGGAACAGTATCGGGAATTGCAGACACTTGGAAAGTTCGATACGAAGACATCGAGTTGGATAAAAACGCCTGCTGCGGTGAGAAAGTTGGGAGGCGCCCTATTTTGTGACCGGCGCTACGACCAGGTCTTTGTCTATCACAACGGTGCTCCGTCCTATTATGCGGCCCGAGCGTTCCGGGGTTGGTTGAAGGTGTGAGTTCGAAAAAATCAGAGCGAGGATGACAATGAAAACGACACTGACGTTTACCATTTCGATTCAAGCCCCACGACAACTTGTCTGGGAGCAGATGATCGATCCGGAAGGTTACAAAATATGGACAGCCGCGTTCTGTGAAGGCTCCTACTTCGAAGGCTCGTGGAAGCTGGGCGAGAAAATTCAATTCATGGCGCCGAGCGGTGACGGCATGGCATCAGAGATTGCCGAGAATCGTCTGCACGAATACATTTCCATACGACACATCGGCGAAGTCCGTGGCGGGGTAATAGACACGACCAACCCGGCGATACTGGCTTGGGCGCCAGCCTACGAGAACTACACCTTTGTTGATACGAAGGGTGGCGTCGAAGTCACCATCACCGTCGACACATTGTCCGAGTACGAAAAATTCATGTCAGAGACTTGCCCGAAAGCATTGGCTTTGCTCAAAACACTTTGCGAGAGCAAAGCTGGCAGTGGCAGGTAATGCAGAGTGAATGATCGCCGCTATGACCTCGATTGGCTGCGCATCATCGCGTTCGGTCTGCTCATTTTCTACCACGTCGGCATGTTCTACGTGGACTGGAGCTGGCATGTGAAATCGAGTCGCGCCAGCGATGCCATCCAGCCACTGATGCAGCTCACCAACCCCTGGCGGCTGACCTTGCTGTTCCTGATCTCCGGTGTGGCGACGCGATTCCTGGCCGACAAAATGAGCGCACGAGAACTCGCGAGTTCGCGGATGCGTCGTTTATGGCCACCGTTGCTACTGGCAATTTTCGTGATCGTGCCGCCGCAAAGTTATTACGAAGTCGTGGAAGCCATCCAGACAATGCCCAACCCTGCGGAATTGCCACAGGGTGCGTGGCTGGAGAATTTCTACCTCAAGTATGTGACCGCCACTGGCAACTGGTGTGACGAGGAAGGATGCTTGATCACGCCGACCTACAACCATATGTGGTTCGTGGCCTACTTGATTCTCTACACGTTGGCGCTCGCCATCCTGCTGCCGCTGCTGCGGCGTTTTCCAAAGAAAATGGTGCATCTCATCGACGGGCCTGGGTTGATCCTCACGCCCTGGCTGTTTATGTATTTGTTGCGAGCGACTTTGTTTCCGATGTTTGGGGAAACGCACTATTTCTGGAATGATGCCTATCTGCACACGCTCTATTTTTCGACGTTCCTGCTGGGGTTCGGGATTGCCAAGCATCAGCCGTTCTTCACCCGTTGCGCGAGTTTGCGCTGGGTGGCACTGGCGCTTGCGCTGATCTCGTGGCTTCTGCTGGTGATGTATATCAACCACGTTCGTGAGGCAGGCAGCCCCCCTGACTGGTTACGCACGGTGTTTCAAGGCGTTCACGAAATGCAGGCCTGGACGGCGATCATCGCCGCCATTGGGTTCACGCATCAGCATTTGCGTCATGCGGACACTCCCCTCCGGCGTGTTCTGACCCAGGCGATCTTTCCGTTCTATCTGATCCACCAGACAATCATTGTGGTGGCAGCTCATTATCTTGATGAACGACACTTTCCTCTTGTGCTGGAAGCGCCTTTGTTGATTGGCGCTACCGCGCTGGGATGTTGGTTGTTCTTCGACATTGGCCGCAGGATTCCAGCACTTCGTGTGTGGATAGGCTTGTCTCGTTAGAACTCTCACAAGATCAGTGTATGATGTGGCAACCATCCCATTTGACCCCAACAGTAGTGGTTGCCCCGCCGCAGCCTGATGATTCCCGTGATCTCGATTGAACCCCTCTACATTGTCAATATGCTGGTCGGCATGACGCTTGCGTGTTGTGTTGGCCTGATTGCATGGGGGCGGGATCGTGATTTGGGGGTGTGGGCTGCCGGGTTTGCACTGTATGCGGTGGCGTTTTTGTTGTTTGGCCTGCGCGGCCAGATTTCTGATGCTGTGTCGATCATCCTGGGCAACGGTTCTCTCGTCCTGATGTTTGCCCTGTTTACCGAAGGGTTTTGTCGTCTTTACCACTGCAGGATTCCGCGCCTGTTGATCTGGGTGCCTCCGCCCCTTGCCCTGCTTGGGTACACTCTATTCCTGGAAAATCAGGAAGTGCGGGTGGCGATGGGGGCGGTGCTGACGTCCTATCACAGCCTGCTCGTGGTTTACATCGTCATCAGAAGTCTTTTCACCAGCCAGGGGCGCGGCAAGTGGATTGTCTTCGCCGCCATCACCTTTTCTTCGGGCATGTTTCTGGTGCGTGCCGGGTTGATGTCTGCCGGTTTTTCGACAGGCACCTCTTTCTTGACACCGGGTACAGCACAAACCATTTATTTCTCCATTGGGATGGTCTGCCTGGTCATGTTCGCGATCGGTTTGCTGGTGACCTACAAAGAGCGTGCGGAGCAAGCCTTGCTGCAACTGGCGCATCTCGACCCCTTGACCCAACTGGGCAATCGTCTTGTGCTGCAGGAGCGATTGGAGGGAGCGCAAAAGAAAAGTGCCATGGACAAGCAGCATGGTGCGCTGATGGTGCTGGATCTGGACTACTTCAAGGAAATGAATGACACCTACGGTCATGTGCTGGGCGATCAATTATTGATCGAAGTGGCCGCACGTCTGAAAGACAGTGTTCGTGATGGTGATACTGTCGTGCGGATGGGGGGTGACGAGTTCGTGCTCCTGATTGAAAACATCGGGCGTGACATAGCGAGCGCACGCGCAACGGCGCAGGCTGCCGTCGAGCGAGTGTTGGGAAAGTTGACGGCACCCTATCATCTGGGCTGGCCCGGTGATGCCGCAGAAGACGATGAGCAGAGCAGTTACCAACTGACGGTCAGCCTGGGAGTCACCCTGTTTATCGGCAATGAGATGAGCCAGCAGACATTGTTCAGAAACGCTGATATTGCGATGTATCAGGCAAAGCAGGCTGGTAGAAATTGTGCGCGCTTTTATGCTGCGGGGTGAAACCATGAATCACGCTGACGTCCCAACTCCGATCGATTTTCTTAAAATGCAGGATGCTCAGGAATGGGAAAGCAAGGCGATGCTGCGCCCGTTTCGCGAGGATTTTTTCGCTGCCTTCGCGGATGAATTGAAAAAAATCGGGAAGCCCTCCATGCGGATTCTTGAACTAGGCTCGGGGCCTGGATTTTTAGCACAGCATCTGCTTTTGAAAATGCCAGACGCAGTGCTGACGTTGCTCGACTATTCGCCCGCGATGCATGAACTTGCTCGTCGTCGTTTGATTGACGATCTAAGCAGAGTGACCTTCGTTGAGCGCAGCTTCAAAGAGTCAGGTTGGGAGATCGGGCTAGGCCAGTTTGACGCAGTGATTACCAATCAGGCGGTGCATGAGTTACGGCACAAACGCTATGCGCCGGCATTCCATGAGCAAGTGAAATCGCTGCTGAATGATTCAGGAATTTATCTGGTGTGTGATCATTATTTTGGTGAAGGTGCGATGCAGAATAATGAGTTGTATATGTCTCTGGACGAACAGCGTGCCAGCTTGAAGTCTGCGGGGTACGAGGTCACTGATGTCCTGATCAAAGGTGGACGATTGTTGTGCCGAGCACAATGAGGAAATGAAATGCAGTATGTATTGATCATCCATGAAGTCAAAGATTACGGCGTCTGGAAAATGGCCTTCGACAACGCGGCGGGCCTGCTGCGAGACGCGGGTGAAATCGAATATCAGGTGCTCAAATATGAGCTGGACCCCAACAAGGTTGTGCACTTCTCAAGATGGAAATCACACGAGCACGCCAAAAAGTTTTTTCAATCTGACGAGGTAGAAGATATCCGCAGGAAAGCGGGCGTCAAGGCACCTGAGTTCATTTACCTTGACCTACTTGAAGCAGGGACTCGTTAGTGGCAAAGCACTCCGAAGGACACAGGACAAATCGTGTAGGCTGGCTGCGTGCCGCGGTGCTTGGCGCGAACGATGGCATCGTGTCTACTGCCAGTTTGATCCTGGGATTGCTGGCGTCCGGCGCCACTTCGCAGGCCGTGTTGGTCGCAGGCACTGCAGGGCTGGTGGCGGGCGCCATGTCGATGGCGGCAGGTGAGTACGTGTCGGTAAGTTCGCAAGCCGATACTGAAAATTCTGAACTGAATCGAGAGCGTAAAGAACTGGCGGAAGACCCGGTTCATGAGCATGAAGAGTTGACGAATATCTATGTGCAGCGCGGGCTGGATGTGGAGCTGGCAAGCAACGTTGCCAGACAGTTGATGGCCAAAGATGCACTTGGCGCTCATGCGCGTGATGAGCTGGGCATTTCAGAGACTCTCAAGGCCCGGCCGGTGCAGGCTGCGTTCTCGTCGGCCGGAATGTTTTCCGTAGGGGCAGTGCTGCCAATCCTCGTGGTGATGCTGTCTCCGCCATCAATGCAGACTGCGGCGGTATCATTGACTTCACTGGTTTTTCTCGCGCTCCTGGGTGGTCTTGCGGCGAAGGTGGGTGGCGCACCGATCATGAAAGCGGCATCGCGCGTCGCCCTGTGGGGAGCCTTGGCGATGGCATTGACTGCAGGTGTGGGCGCGCTATTCGGCGTGGTGGCATGAGCAGAAAAAGCGGAAACAGTAATACAATCGTGCTATTCATTGATGGCTTAATCGATGACTTCAACAACCAATATTCATTTCATGGCCACCACGGAGACGATTCTTGATGAGTTTTACCGCTAAACCTGTTTCGAAAAGCAAACGCTTTAAACGTGTAGTTGGGGGATTGCTTTTCCTCGGCGTATTGATTTTTTTGGTGACGTCTTACGAGGAAACACAAACGCAGGCAAGACGAGATGAGGCGCAGAGCGTGTTGACACAGACTGCTCTCTCAATCGAATCTGTTGGGGGCAGCAATACTAATTCTGCATCGAGCAGCGGGGCGATAACACAAGCGACAGTCGATGAGTTGCCAGCGGTGCAGGAACTTGAATCGCAAACGGTTGAGCTTGCAGCGGCAGTCCCTTCAGAGCCTATCACTGCAGCAAGTACCGATAGTGCGCGAGGACATTCTGTATCGAATGAGCCAGGGTTGCCCACACTGAGCCCACAGGTCTACGCAGTGATCGAAGAGGTGCAACTGCTTCAGCAGGCCGGACAGTGGGAAGAAGCATTGAATGAAATGAATGCGCTTTACCAGGATTTTGATCAGCTGACGCCTTTCGAGCAAACC
This sequence comes from Pseudomonadota bacterium, assembly GCA_040384465.1. GTDB lineage: Bacteria > Pseudomonadota > Gammaproteobacteria > Pseudomonadales > Pseudohongiellaceae > UBA5078. The sequence goes on from JAZKJF010000014.1 coordinate 63,958, forward strand.
ACTCTCCTCAATTTTTACACGAATACTCTGTATCGGTTAGAGATGTGGCAAGAGTCGATCAGCGCGTTCTCTCTGATGCTGACGATTCCAGATTTGCGCCCGGATCTGAATGCACGGGCGTTGCTGGCGTTAGGTCAACTGCACACGACCGTTGGTGACAACGAAGCAGCAATCGGCTATCTGGAAGAGTGGTTGCGCTTCACTGCGGGCACGCAGAATCGGGAAGCTCAAACGCAGCAAGTGCAAGAATTGCTTGCCAGTGTGAAGCGCGGCGCAAACACACCGCTATAAACGATTGAGAGTCTGATTTTTTATCCGAGAGGAGTCAGCACAATGAGCAATGAATCACCCGCAGTAACACTGTCCACCATCGGACAAATCGCCGTGACTGTGAGCGATGTCGAGAAAGCGTTGGCGTTCTACCGCGATGTGCTGGGCCTGGAGTTTTTATTCAGCGCCGGACCTCAGCTTGCTTTTCTCAATGCTGGAGGTGTCCGCTTGATGTTGAGCACGCCACAGGGCGCTGGCAGCGTCGGAAATAATTCGGTTTTGTATTTCAAAGTGTCAGATGTTGAAACAGTGCATGCGTCGATTGTTGCGCGCGGTGCTGTCAATGAGCGGACTCCGCAACTTGTGGCCAAAATGCCCGACCACGCACTGTGGATGGGATTCGTGCGGGACCCGGACGGTAATCTGGTCGGCCTTATGGAAGAAAAGCGCTGAGGGGCTGTCGATTTCGTGTTGCTCCAGACGACCATCCTCACGAAAACCTATTATCAGCTCAGGAGACAGCAATGAAGTTCATGGTGTTGGTCAAAGCAACAAAAGAGTCTGAAGCCGGTGTCATGCCAGACACACAACTCTTCATCGAGATGGGCAAGTACAATGAGGAGCTTGTGAAAGCCGGGATCATGCTCGCCGGGGAAGGCCTTCACCCCAGTTCAAACGGTGTGCGTGTGCGGTTCTCTGGCGACACGCGCACTGTGATAGATGGCCCCTTCAGCGAAACCAAGGAGCTGCTGGCCGGTTTCTGGATGTGGGAAGTGAAGTCCAAAGAAGAGGCAATCGAATGGATCAAGCGCTGCCCCAACCCCATGCTGAGTGACTCCGAGATTGAGCTGCGCCAGGTGTACACGGCGGATGATTTCGGCGATGCAATCACACCGGAACTGCGCGAACAGGAAGAGCGCTTGCGTGCGACTGTGAGCAATGCCGCCAACAAGACCTGAAGCATGAGAAACGGGTGAACCTTGAGAGGTTTGCCCGTTTTGCTTTGCAGCAGCGTCACTCGACGATATAGTGGCCGCCAGTCTTTTCTTACAATCCGTACTGGTGATCAATATGCACGCACAACGCCTGGGTATTCTCTGTTTCAGCGTCCTTTCTCTCGTGGCCTGCAGTCAGGAAACGCCGGTCGCCTCCAACACCGGTGAGGAGCCTGCTGCTGCGGCCGCGCCAGCTCCCGATGGCGCAACAGGCGCCACTGCTGCCTACACCCCAGCGCCTGCAGACACTGGCCCGCTCTATGAAAGCGAACTGCTGCTCAATACCCATCAGTTGATCACCGAAGGCAAGCGCTCCGGCGAAGGTTACTTCAGCGCCGACGGCAACCGACTCATCTATCAGGCCGAGCTGGAAGGCGACAACCCCTTCTATCAGATCTTCGTGCGTGATCTTGTGGCCGGCACCACGACGCTTGTGTCACCCGGCATCGGGCTGACGACCTGTTCCTGGATTCATCCGACCCAAGACCTCGTGCTGTTCTCTTCCACTCATGAAGACCCGGACGCCATCGGCAAGCAGCAGCGCGAGATTGCGATGCGCGCGAGCGCGGTGGAGCGTGGCTATGCCTGGGATTACGACGAACACTACGAGATGTATCAGGCCAACGCCGATGGCAGTGGGCTGGTGAATCTTTCCAATGCCCGTGGCTATGACGCCGAGGGTTCCTATTCTTCGGATGGTCAGACCATTATCTTCGCCTCCAACCGCGAGGCTTATAACCGTCCGCTGAGCCAGGCCGAGCAGCGTCTGTTCGAGGACGACGCGTCCTACTTCATGGACCTTTACGTGATGAATGCCGACGGCAGCAATGTGCGACAGCTGACGCAATCCCCTGGCTACGACGGCGGTCCTTTCTTCAGCGCGGATAATCAGCAGGTGGTGTGGCGTCGCTTCAATCCGGATGGCAACAGCGCCGAGATCTGGACCATGAATGCGGATGGCAGCAACCAGCGTCAGCTCACCGATTCGGCGATGGTATCTTGGGGCCCCTACTTCCACCCGAGCGGCGACTACATCATCTACTCCAGCAATGTACTGGGGCACGCCAACTTCGAGCTGTTCATGGTCGATACGCTGGGCGAGCACGCGCCGGTGCGAGTGACGAACACCGAAGGCACGGACATTCTGCCGGTGTTCTCGCCGACTGGGGACAAGATGGCGTGGAGTAGCACGCGCACGGCCGATGGCACGTCGCAGATATTCATGGCCGACTGGAATCATGCGCGGGCGTTGGAGTTGATAGGGGCGCAATAATTGGAGAAGGGATGGTCGCCTGCAGGGCAGGCTCATACACTGACTGTAGGAGCCTGCCCTGCAGGCGACCCAAGAACACCGCACAGTCCCTGAAGAGCCTGCCCCGCAGGCGACCCAAGAACGCCGTACAGTCCCTGTAAGAGCCTGCCCTGCAGGCGACCCGGAGCTGAAGGACAGAACCATGATCAAACACGCTCTCGCACTCGCTGCCACTCTGCTTTGGGCCACCTCCGCCCACGCGCAGCAGAACCTGCATCATGCGCTGGAAGTCACGCTGGACCCGGCGCAGAACTCCATCAGCGTGCAGGACACTCTCACCCTGCCCACGCTCAGCCCCGGCCAGCGCGAGTATGAGTTTCAACTCAACGCCAACCTGATTCTCGACAGCCTGCAGGGCAGCAACTTCCGCATCGAGCCCCTGCAGAACGATCCTGACACAGCATCCACCAACAGCAGCGCCGCCGACGCCGGCCGCACCATTGCCCCCGCCAACCACTACCGACTCCTGCTCAACGACGATTCCGCACAAGTGACGCTGAGTTACACCGGCCACGTCTACGCCGATGCCGCGCAGCTGACGGCCGAATACGCGCAGAGCTTCTCTTCCACCACGGGCATCATCAGCGAGCGCGGTGTTTATCTCGATCATAGCAGCGTGTGGGTGCCGGACTTCGAAGCGGGGCTGATGAGCTTCACGATGGAGGTCGACTTTGTCGGAGCCGCCGCGAGCTGGACGGCGGTGAGTCAGGGCGACTCCCAAGTGGCTTCGCAAGACGGCAGAGATAATTTCTGGGTGAGCGAGCAGCCGATGGAAGAGGTCTATCTGATCGCCGCCGATTTCACCACCTACCGCATGCCCTATCGCTCATCCGTTGCGAGCGCGACAGGCGCCAACGGCGAGGTCGAGATGCTCGCCTACCTGCGCAACCCCGACCCCAATCTGGCCACGCGTTATCTCGATGCCACGGAAAGATATCTGGCCCTGTACGAGCCGATGCTCGGCGCGTATCCCTTCAGCAAGTTCGCGCTGGTCGAGAATTTCTGGGAGACCGGCTACGGCATGCCCTCGTTCACGCTGTTGGGCGAACAGATCATCCGCTTTCCCTTCATCCTTGAATCCTCTTACCCGCACGAGATTCTCCACAACTGGTGGGGCAACTCGGTGTATCCCGATTACGACACTGGCAACTGGAGCGAGGGGCTGACGGCCTATCTCGCCGACCACCTGTTTCAGGAAATGAATTCGGTGGGCGCCGACTATCGTAAAGACATGCTCGGGCGCTATCGCAGCTTCGTCACCGACGCGGCGGATTTCCCGTTGAGCCAATTCACCTCGCGCAATTCGGCGGCGTCCCAGGCCATCGGCTACGGCAAGACGCTGATGCTGTGGCACATGCTGCGTGTCGAGCTGGGCGATGAATTGTTCCTGCAGGGGCTGCGCGATCTCTACAGTGAAAGGCGTTTCCAGCGCACCTCGTTCGCGGACATCGAAGCGTTGTTTTCCAGAATCAGCGGTAAAGATTTAAGCGCATTCTTTCAACAGTGGGTCGAGCGCCCCGGTGCGCCGGAGCTTGCACTCAACGTGAGCGGCGCAGCCGATGGCAGCGCGCAGATCGAACTGCAGCAGATTCAGCAGGGCGAGACTTATGAGTTGAGCGTGCCGGTTGCCCTTTATTACGAAGGCGAGCAGGAAGCGCAGATTGTGCCGGTGCCGATGAGCGCGGGCAGCGCCACCGCCCAGCTCAACGTGCCGAATTATACAGCGCTGCAAGCTGTGCAGGTTGATCCCTATTTCGATGTGTTCCGTCGCCTCGATGTCGCCGAACTGCCGCCGACGCTGCGGCAGATGTTTGGCGCGCAGAACATCGTGTTCGTGGTGCCACAGGAGAACCGCGCACTGTGGCTGGAGATGGCCGAGTTCTTCACGGCGGGCACCGAAGTGAAGTCCGAGATCGTCATGGCCGAAGACTTCCGCCTGCTGCCCGCCGACAAATCGGTGTGGATCATGGGGCGTGATAATCCTGCCGCCAGCATCATCGCCAATGCGGTGAACTATTACGGCGTTGGTTTCGAAGATGCGGGTCTCTCGCTGCTCGGCAGCGAACTGCCCTTCGCCGAGCGCAGCACGGTGCTGACGGCTACGCATCCGGATGACCCCGAACTGACCATCGGCTGGATACACGCGCACTCGCCGGAGGCGATGCCCGGCCTCACCGAGAAGCTGCCGCACTATGGCAAGTATTCCTATCTCAGTTTCGTGGGCAGCGAGCCCACCAATGATGTGAAAGGGCAGTGGGAGAGCCCGGATTCGCCGCTGCAGTGGCGCAAGCCCGGGCTCGCCGCTGGCACCCCGCTGGCACTGCTGCCTGCCCAAGCAGCGCTCGCCGAACTGCCGCCAAAATATCTGCCAGCCGGGCTGGCCGCGCATGTCGAAGAACTGAGCGCACCCGCAATGCAGGGGCGTGGCGTCGGCACTGTCGGCATCGATCTCGCCGCTGAATACATCGCCACCCAGTTCGAGCAGATCGGCCTGCAGGCGCCGGGTGGCTCCTATCTACAGACCTGGACCGAAGCGCTGCCCAATGGCGAGAGCGCGTCGTTCAGCAATGTCATCGGCGTGCTGCCCGGCACCGACGACACGCTGAAGAGCGCTCCCATCGTTCTCGGCGCCCACTACGACCATCTTGGTATCGAGACTGACGTCAACGGCAACGAGTCGATCTTTGCAGGAGCGGACGATAACGCTAGCGGCGTGGGTATTCTCATCGAGGTCGCCCGCAAGCTGCAGAAGTCTTTCAGCCCGAAACGCTCGGTGATCTTCGTGGCCTTCACGGGCGAGGAATCGGGGCTGATCGGGTCGCGGCACTTCGTGGCGAATCCCCCGGCGCCCTTCACGACCTCGAACCTCTTCGCCATGCTCAATCTGGACAGCGTCGGCCGTCTCGAAGGCCGCACGCTGCAGGTCTTCGCCAGCGACAGCGCCTACGAGTGGCCATTCATGGCGCAAGGCATCGGTTTCACTATCGGCGTGCCTGCGCAGTTCCCCGCGCAGGCCGTGGCGGGCAGCGATCATGTGAGCTTCCTGGAGGCGGGTATTCCTGCCATCCATCTGTTTAGCGGCCTGCACACGGACTATCACCGGGCCAGCGACACAGCCGATAAAGTCGATCTGAACGGCATGTCCGATATCGCGCTGTGGGTTGAGGAAGCCATGGTGTATCTGGCGGATCGCGACCAGCCGCTGCGAGTCAACCTGACCAATGCGCCGGTGCGTGCAACCGAAGCGGCAGCCGGTGCGCGCGCAGCTTCACTGGGCACCATTCCCGAGTTCAACTATACGGGCGAGGGCGTGCAGATATCAGGTGTGACACCGGGCAGTGCGGGAGAAGAAGCGGGATTGCAGGCGGGCGATGTGCTGTTGCAGTACAACGACACGCCGATAGCGAACCTTCAGGAGTATTCCAATCTGTTGCGGGCGGCGGCGCCAGGGGATGCGGTACAGCTGCAGATCAGACGCAACGACGCACTGCTCTCTGTCGAGGCAGTGCTGAAAGCGCGTTGATCAACGGGTGAGGATTACCGGGTCAGGATTAACGGATCACGCGAGGAACAGGTACAGCAAGCCGAAGACGATACTGAAGCTGACCATGTTGAACAGAATCTTCTGTCCGGTGTGTTCCTGTTGTTCCCAGCTGTAAGTCACTTCCTGCATCAGGGCGGGGTTCATACGACGATCAATGTGTCTCATGATGTGTACTCTTCTTTGTTGGTACTAAATTAGTAGTGACCCAATTAGAGCCCATATCGCCGTCCGCTAGAAGTAGGAATCATGGCAATGCAGAGAGCAATTCTGACGAATTGTGGCAAAGCTGACATGTTGGAAAGGGATACTGGAGAAAGCCTGCTAGAATCGCCCATGCTTAAAAACCCGCCAATCTAATAATCTGAGTACTCTCGTGACGAACAAATTTCAGCCCCGCACACGCCTCGCCGCTGCCCGTTTTCCCAGTCCCACCCTTACCGGATTCGTTAGCAGTTTGCTGTTGGGCGTCGGTTTTGCGGGGGAGTTGCAGGCGCAAGCCACGCCCTTGACCCGCATTGGTGATGCTGATGTACAGATCACGTTGGACGGTGCGCTTGATGAGGCCGTGTGGCAGAGCATTCCGGTCATCGATGGCATGGGCGTCATTCAGCCTGACACGATGGAGCCCGCATCACTGTCGACGCATACCCGCGTCTTCTATACCTCGCGTGGCATGTACGTCGGGGTAATGAATTATCAGGACCCGGCGACGCTGGTCTCCCGCATGAGTTCACGCGATGCGCAGTCCCAGCGTGACAGCTACGGCTTTGCGTTCGACCCGTCCGGCACCGGGCTCTACGGTTACTTCCTGCGCATCAATCTGGGCGGTTCGCTCAACGACGGCACCATTGTGCCGGAGCGTCAGATCAACCGGCAGTGGGATGGCCCCTGGGATGGCGCGACCAAGTCGCTCGATGACGGTTGGTCCGGCGAGATGTTCATCCCCTGGTCGATGATGGCCCTGCCCCAGGGCGGCGACACCCGCCAGATCGGCATCTACACCGAGCGCGTGCTGGCGACGATGGGCGAGACCTGGTCCTGGCCCGTGCTGCCCCGCAACAGCGCCGAATTCATCTCCGCGTTTCAGCCATATGAACTGACCGGCATCAACCCGTCTACCCAGTTCACGCTGTATCCCTACAGCTCGGCCACCTTCGATGCCATGAAGAACGAGACGAAGTATCGGGTGGGCACTGACCTGTACTGGCGCCCCAGCTCCAATATGCAGCTCTCCGCCGCCCTGAATCCTGACTTCGGCACGGTCGAGTCGGATGATGTGGTCGTCAACCTCGGCGCCTTCGAGACTTTCTTCGAAGAGAAGCGCCCCTTCTTTCTGGAAGGTCAGGACATCTTCAGCACCTCGCCCAGGGACAATGGGTTTGGCGGTGGGCCGACCACCTTGCTCAACACGCGGCGCATTGGTCGCCAGGCTTCCTTCGATGTACCCACGGGCGTGAGTGTCATAGCCACCGATCTCAGCCGTCCGACCGATCTGCTGGCCGCTGGGAAAATCACCGGGCAGTCTGGCAACTGGCGTTACGGCACGCTGCTGGCGGCCGAGGACGATTCCATGGTGCGCGGCACGTTGGCCAACGGTTCGCGAGTGAACCTGCAAGCCGAGGGTCGTGACTTCGCCATCGGCCGTCTGCTCTATGAAGACACTGCCTCTGGGGGGCGCCGGGCGCTGGGCTGGTTCGGCAGCAATCTCTCTCATCCTGACCGCGAAGCCACGGTCAACGGCGTGGACATGCACTACTTCTCCGCCGACACCCGCTGGGTCTTCGACGGGCAACTGGTCCACAGCAATGTCCAGGATGTGAGCGGTTCGGGCATGTACTTCGATCTCGATTTCCGGCCCAACCGCCGTCTGCAGCACAGCGTCACTGGCACTTACATGGACGACAAAGTGCAGTTGAACGACATCGGTTTCGTGCAGCGCAATGACCACATGCAGCTCGACTATATGCTCAACATCACCGAGTCGGACTTGCCCGGGCTGCGTTCGCGAAATCGCAGCATGAATATCGTCAACCAGTGGAATACGGACGGGCGCCCAGTGCGGCTGGGCATGCACTTCAGCCAGAACCTGAACTTTCTCGACAACACCAGCCTGAGCACCAGCCTGCGTTTCTTCCCGGCTCGCACCGACGACACCCTGAGTCGCGGCAATGGCACCTTCAAGATTCCCAAGCGCATCGCCTTCGATACCCAGTGGCGCAGCGATGCCTCGCGCCCGTTCTCCTACAACGTCGGCTTCAACAGTGCTCCGGAAGATCTGGGCAAGCAGAACCTGAGTTTCTCGGCGGGTGTGGCCTGGCAGCCTAATGACCGTTTCTCTGTTGATCTGAATACCCGCTATGTCGATCGCGAGGCCTGGTTGATTCACCAAGGCAGCGGTCGCATGACGGCTTTCGAGGCCAACGAATGGGCGCCGCGTCTGGAGATGGATTACTTCATCAACGCCAAACAGCAGCTGCGTTTCAGCCTGCAGTGGACTGGCATCAAGGCCTTCGAGGATCGCTTCTATCAGGTCAATGCGAGTAAAGTAGAAGCATTGAACGAGACCGGCGATGTGACTGTTGGCAGCGACAACTTCGCTGTCAGCCGCATGAGTTTCCAGGCGCGCTACCGCTGGGAGATCGCGCCACTGTCGGATCTGTTCTTCGTTTATACGCGCGGCGGCAACCTGGCGCGCACCTTCGAAGATGACTACGCTGGAATGTTCGAGCACGCCTGGAGTGACCAGATTGTCGACAACTGGGTGCTCAAGCTGCGCTACAGGCTGGGCAGTTGAGGTTTGTATGAGCCTGCCCTGCAGGCGACTGGGTTTGTACCGGTCTCACAGGGTCGCCTGCAGGGCAGGCTCCTACAATGACACATTCATGACACACAACCGCTTCAGGATAGGACTTCCGCCCATTTCCCGATGAAGGATTCCCGATGCAAGCCCGTCCCGTTTTCTACAGAACTTTTCTTGGAGTGATTGCCATGAGCCTCGTGGCCTGTGATACCCCCGGCAGCTCTAACCAATCAGCCACTCCTGCAGCATCAAGTCTGGCAGGCAGAGTCGTTGTCGCCCATCGCGGCGCCAGCGGCTATCTGCCCGAGCACACGCTGCCTGCCAAAGCCATGGCCTACGCCATGGGCGCCGACTACGTGGAGCAGGACGTGGTGATGACGAAGGATGATCAGCTGATCGTCATCCACGACACCACACTCGACCGCACCACCGATGTCGCCGAGAAGTTCCCCGGCCGTGCCCGCGCCGACGGCCAGCACTACGCCGTGGATTTCACGCTGGAGGAGATCCTCACGCTCAATGTCACCGAGGGTTTCTCCGTCGAGAACGGCCAGAAGACGCTGAACTACCCGGACCGTTTCCCGCTCGGCAAATCGATTTTCAAGGTGCACACCCTGGCGCAGGAAATCGAGCTGATTCAGGGCCTGAACCACTCCACCGGCAAGGACATCGGCATCTATCCCGAGATCAAGTCGCCCGCGTTCCATCTTGCTGAGGGTAAGGATCTGGGCGCCGCCGTGGTCGCCGTGCTCAAGCAATATGGCTACACCGGCAAGGACGACAAAGCCTTCGTGCAGACCTTCGAGTTCGATGAACTCAAACGTCTGCACGACGAAGTCATGCCCGCGCTGGGGGTTGACCTGAAGCTGGTGCAGTTGCTGGACGGCGGTGACGAGAACCTGTGGATGCAGACCGAAGACGGCGTGCGCCAGATCGCCCAGTACGCGGACGGCCTGGGGCCAGAGAAATCCATGATCATTGATCGTGAATCCGCACCGGACAATCTGCGCATCAGCGGGTTGGTCGGCTTTGCTCACTCGAATGGCCTGCAGGTGCATCCTTATACATTCCGTGCCGACGCGGGGCAGGTGCCTGCCTATGCCAGCAGCTTCGAGCACATGCTGGAACTGTTTTACGTCAACGCCGAAGTTGACGGCGTGTTCACGGATTTTACGGACCGCGCGGTTGCGTTCATCAGAAACCACTGACCTGTATGAGCCTGCCCTGCAGGCGACTACTTTGGGCCGGCCTCGGTCGCCTGCAGGGCAGGCTCCTACACACAGTACGGGGAGCCCCAAAATCCCGAGCTATACGCCAGACGGCCTTCTGGCGTATACTTGCCGCCCGTTTGATTTTGCAGCTGCACTCCGCATTCAGTTTCAGCCGTCACAGTTCGTCTCTTCTATCTGATACACCAGTACACAAGGCCCGATATGTCATCCAGTACACGCCCGGAACTCAGTTTTGCTGAGCTCGATCTACCACAACACCTGCAGGAAACGCTGAGCAAGGTGGGCTACGAAAAGCCCTCGCCCATCCAGCAAGCCACCATTCCTGTTCTGCTGCAAGGCAAGGACGTGGTGGGCATGGCACAGACCGGTACCGGCAAGACAGCGGCCTTTGCACTCCCGATTCTCGCGAAGATCGACCTGAGCCAGGCGCACACGCAGGCGCTGGTGCTGTGTCCGACCCGCGAACTGGCCATTCAAGTGGCTGAAGCGTTCCAGACTTATGCCGCCGGTATGCGTGGTTTCCACGTGCTGCCGATCTACGGTGGGCAGGACATGGGGCGTCAGCTCAGCGGTCTGCGCCGTGGCGCACACGTCGTCGTTGGCACGCCCGGCCGTCTGCTCGACCACCTCAATCGCAAGACCATCGACCTGAGCAAGCTCAAATCGCTGGTGCTCGACGAAGCGGACGAGATGCTGCGCATGGGCTTTATCGACGACGTGGAGTCGATTCTTGAGAACACGCCCAAGACCCGTCAGGTGGCCCTGTTCTCCGCGACCATGCCGCCGCCCATCCGCAAGGTGGCCGAGAAATATCTGAACGACCCGCAGGAGATCCGCATCCAGAGCGCCATCTCCACAAACGAAGACATCGAACAGTTCTACTGGCTGGTGCAGGGCACCAGCAAGCTCGACGCGCTGACCCGCATCCTCGAAGTGGAAGACTTCGACGCCATGCTGATCTTCGTGCGCACCAAGACGGCCACTGCCGAGCTGGCTGAAAAGCTCAGCGCTCGTGGTTTCGCTGCGTCAGCACTGAACGGCGACATGAACCAGGCCATCCGCTCGCGTACCGTTGAACAACTCAAGAACGGCCAGCTCGACATTCTCGTCGCCACCGACGTGGCGGCCCGTGGTCTGGACGTCGACCGTCTCAGCCACGTGATGAACTACGACATTCCCTACGATGACGAAGCCTACGTACACCGCATCGGCCGCACCGGTCGTGCCGGACGCAGCGGCAAGGCGATCCTGTTTGTGGCCCCGCGCGAGCGCCGTCTGCTGCAGTCCATCGAGAAGACCACCCGCAAGAAGATCACCCAGATGGAGCTGCCGACCCGTGGCGAGCTGATCGAGAAACGCAGCAATGCGTTCAAGGAAGGCATCGCCGACACCATTCGCAACGGCAAGCTGGATTTCTTCCACAAGCTGATCTCCGACCTGGTGCGCGAGCACGAGTGCACGCCCGAACACGTCGCGGCCGCCATGGCCTATCTGCTACAGAAAGACCGTCCGCTGGAGCCTGCGCTGGAACACGAATCACCTCGTAGCGACCGTGCAGGCTTTGCCTATGGCGAGCCGCGCGAGAGCAGTGCCCCGCGCCGTTCTTCACGCGAAGAGTCGACTGCACGTCCGGTGCGCACTGAGCGTGCTGCTTCGGCTCCGCGTGCCGAGCGTCCTGCCAGACCGGTGATTGAGGACAATGACGAATTCGAAGACCGTCCGGCCAAGCCCGTGCGCGAGCACCGTGTCAGCTCCGACACTTTGTTCGAGCAGATTCTCTCTGAAGAAGAACACGAAGAAGCGCCCCGCGCCCGCGAAGTGCGGACACCGCGCGAAGCCCGTGAGTCACGCCAGACGCCCGGCTATGTCTCCCCACACTCCCCTGCGGACGACGGTCGTGCCAAGCCACTGCGCGATTACCCGGACATCAAGATGGAACGCTTCCGCATCCACGTCGGCCATAACGACGGCGTGACCCCGCGCGAAGTTGTCGGCGCCATCGCCAACGAAGCCGATATCGAAGGCCGCTACATCGGTCACATCCGCATTTATGACGACTACTGCACCGTGGACCTGCCCAGCGGCATGCCCGGTGAAGTGATGCAGATCCTCAAGAAGACCCATGTCTGCAGCAAGCCGCTGCTGATCGAGCCGGTGAACAAGCCCGAGTTCGAGCGCCCCAGCGCGAAACCCGCCTTCGAGAAACCGGCTGGTTACAGCAAGGACGGTTTCGTCAAGAAAGAAGGATTTGTAAAAAAAGACGGCTTCAAGAAAGAAGGTTTCAGCAAGCCATCGTTCGACAAGCCTGCGTTTGAAAAACCTGCCTTTGAAAAGCCCAGCTTCAAGAAGGAAGGGTACCAGCGCGACGACGCCACGGGTGGCGAGTACAAGAAGCCAGCTTTCAAGAAAGAGGGCTTCAAGTCAGAAGGCTTCAAAAAAGAAGGTTTCAAAAAGGACGGCTTCAAGTCCGCAGGCCCAGCGCAGGATTCCTTCCGTAGAGATGGCGCCGCCAAGCCCGCCTTCAAGAAAGATGGCTATGAGAAACCTGCCTACCCAAGGTCTGAACCCCGAACAGAAGGGTCCGGCAAGCCAGCTTTTGAGAAGCCCAGTTTCAAGAAACCTGACTTTGCGAAGCCAGACTTCAAGAAGACTGAGTTCAAGAAACCAGGCTTCAAGCGTGACACCTTCGCCAAGGACGGAGCGGCTACCAAGCCCGCCTTCCGTGGCCTCGAAAGCACGGACATCACTCGCGAAGTACTGGAGCGTTTCCCGGCCATGGAGGCCCCCGGTGTTCGCGCCGCGCGGCCGATCCTGGGCCTGAACGGCAAGCCGGTCAAACCGAAGGCGAAGAGCAAGCGCGTGGACAAAGACAAGGGCAAGCGCAAGACGCCTCACGGTCCGAAGCCGGAGTAAATTGCGCAGGGCTCAAATGGCTTGATGCGGCGGTGGTGTGATGGGACACTGCCTGCCAACACCGACCAGCTGAGCCTGATGCGATGAAATTCCCCGCTCCCTCTGTGCTGTATGAGCCTGCCTTGAAGGCGACCAAGCACTCTGTAAGAGCCTGCCCTGCAGGCGACGAGGCTTGGCACAAGATCAATCGCCTGCAGGGCAGGCTCCTACAGGGCGTGATATTTTCGCTGCTGTGCCACCTGCCTCTGCACGCCGCCGACCTCTCCCCCCGTTATCAGGACGCCAACGGCGATCTGGTGGCCGATCTGCCGAGCGACCCCGTGCGCTGGCGCGATCCGCGCATCCTCATCTTTGCCTACACGCCTGTCGAAGACCCGGCCATGTACTCGCAGGTATGGGACGAATTCATTCAACACCTCGAAACCCTCACCGGCAAGGAAGTGCGTTTCTTCCCCGTGCAGTCCAATGCCGCGCAGCTCGAAGCGATGCGCGCCGGGCGTCTGCATGTCGCGGGCTTCAACACCGGCTCCACGCCCATCGCGGTGAACTGTGTCGGCTTCGTGCCCTTCACGATGATGGCGGCGAAGGACGGCAGCTATGGCTACCAGATGGAAATCATCACCTGGCCTGGCAGCGGCATCGCCACGATTCCCGATCTGGCTGGACGAACACTCGCATTCACCGCACCTACCTCTAATTCGGGATTCAAGGCACCTTCGTCGCTGCTGGAATCCGAATTCGGGCTGGCAGCGGATCGCGACTACAAAACTGCCTACTCCGGCAGCCACGACAATTCGATCCTCGGCGTGGTGAACAAAGACTACGACGCGGCGGCGATCGCCAACGAGGTGCTGCATCGCATGATCGCTCGCGACGTGGTGCGCGCCGAGCAGTACACGACGATCTACAAATCCGATTCCTTCCCCACCACCGGCTACGGCGTTGCGCACGATCTGCATCCGGATCTTGCGGCAAAGGTGCGGGAGGCATTCTTTACGTTCGACTGGGAAGGCACTGCGCTGCAGCGCGAATTTGTCGACGCGGCGATGGAACAGTTTCTGCCGATCACCTATCAGGAACATTGGTCGGTGGTGCGGCAGATTGATGAGGCGACGAACACAGTCTATAACTGTGATTGAGGGGATTGTGGTCGCCTGCAGGGCAGGCTCCTACAGAGACTCGTGCACTGACTGTAGGAGCCTGCCCTGCAGGCGAAAAATAAAAATGAGGTTTACATGCTCGCACTGAAAGGCCTGACAAAACGCTACGCCACCGGCGACCTCGCGCTCGACAGCGTCGACCTCGTCGTGCCTGCCGGTCAGGTGCTGGCGCTGATCGGCCCCTCGGGCGCGGGCAAGAGCACGCTGATCCGCTGCGTCAATCGTCTCGTGGAACCCACCTCCGGCAGCATCCATCTGGACGGCGAAGACATCACGCGTGTGCGCGGCAATCGCTTGCGCCAGGCGCGCCGCCAGATCGGCATGATCTTTCAGAATTACGCGCTCGTCGAACGCCTCTCGGTGATGGAGAATGTGCTCTCGGGGCGTCTCGCCTACGTCGGTTTCTGGCGCAGCTACTTCCGAAAATTTCCGCAGAGCGATATTCAACAGGCGTTCAAACTTCTCGAACGCGTCGGGCTCGAAACGATGCTCGACAAGCGCGGCGATGCGCTCTCCGGCGGGCAGAAACAACGCGTCGGCATCGCGCGCGCCCTCATGCAGAATCCGAAATTGTTATTGGTAGACGAGCCCACTGCCAGCCTCGACCCGAAGACCTCGCGGCAGATTATGCGGTTGATTTGCGAGCTGTGCACGGAACAGAATCTCGCGACAGTCATCAACATTCACGATGTCGCCCTCGCGCAGCAGTTCGTGCATCGCGTCGTTGGACTGCGTGCCGGAGTGGTGGTGTACGACGGGCCGCCCACGGGTCTCACACCGGAAATTCTCACGACAATTTACGGCGAAGAAGATTGGACGGCCGTGCATAAAGAGGACGAACACGCGGCCACTGATGCACGTAAAGATGTCGAAGCCGCGTTGCTCGGAGGACATCCGTGAGTTCGTCCATCAGCACATCCATCACCACATCCGCCGCGCAGATCGACCACGCGCGCATCTCGGCTGCAAAAGAGGGCAGCTGGCGCCCACTGCCTTTGATCAGCAGCAGGAAGCTGCGCTGGGGGCTGAATATCGCGGCGCTGACCTACATCGTGCTCGTCTATTACAGCGTCGACATCAACTGGGCGCGCGTCGCGCAGGGCTTCGATCGCGGCCTCAATTTCGTCGGCTCCTTCTTCACCCCGGACTTCGTCACGCGCGGCGGGGAGATTGCGGTTGGTCTACGTGAAAGTCTCACGATGACCTTCGTCGCGACCGTCATCGGCATCGCGCTCGCCATCCCGGTCGGCCTAGGTGCCGCACGCAATATCGCGCCGCGCCCCGTGTATTTCTTCTGCCGCACACTCATCGCGCTGTCGCGCACATTTCAGGAAATCATCATCGCGATTCTGTTCGTGGCGATGTTCGGCTTCGGCCCGCTGGCGGGTGTATTCACCCTCGCCTTTGCGACGATTGGTTTCATGGCCAAGCTGCTGGCCGAAGACATTGAAGACGCGCAGAACGAACCGCTGGAGGCGATCCGCGCGACGGGTGCCAGTTGGTTGCAATGGATCAATTACGCGGTGCAGCCGCAGGTGATGCCGAGGTTGATCGGCCTATCGCTGTATCGCCTCGACATCAATTTTCGCGAGTCGGCGGTGATCGGGATCGTCGGCGCTGGTGGCATTGGTGCCACGCTGAACACGTCGATCAACCGTTATGATTACGACACTTCTGCGGCGGTGCTGCTCATCATCATTGCCATTGTGTTGATGAGTGAGTATCTCTCCGGCTATGTACGCAAGTGGACCGCGTGAGAGGTGGTCGCCTGCAGGGCATTTATACCCTTTGGGTAGGCTCCTACAGTCAGTGGTATGAGCCTACCCAAAGGGTATAAATGCCCTGCAGGCGACCAAAAAAATTCACAGAAGCAACGGTAACCAAATGCCAGTAGACACACGTAACAACCAACCCATCTGGATGCGCCGCACGCCACGGCGGCAGTACGCCATCTGGCTCGGCTGGTTCCTCGGCGTGATGCTGTTTCTGCTGTGTTTTAAGGTCATCTCCGACAACACCATCTGGGAATTTCTCACCGACGCCCACGTGCAGGCCGCGAGTCTGATCGGGCGCATGGTGCCGCCGGACTGGTCCATCACCGGATCACTGATGCGGCCTTTGTGGGACACGCTCAACATCGCCACGGTCGGCACCGTGCTCGGCACGATCATCGCTTTCCCGCTCGCGTTTCTCGCCGCACGTAACACCACGCCGCATCCGGCGCTGCGTGCATTCGCTCTCGGTGTTATCGTGAGTTCGCGCTCCATCAACGCGCTCATCTGGGCGATTCTGCTCGTCACGATGATCGGCCCTGGACTGCCCGCGGGCATGATCGCCATCGCGCTGCGCTCCATCGGTTTCGTCGGCAAACTGCTCTATGAAGCCATCGAAGAGATTCAGCCGACGCCTGTCGAGGCGATCACCTCCACGGGCGCTGGGAACATGCAGGTGCTCGCGTACTCGGTGCTGCCGCAGATCATGCCGGCGTTCGCCGGTATCACGGTCTACCGATGGGATATCAACATTCGTGAATCGACCACGCTCGGTCTGGTGGGCGCGGGCGGCATCGGCTTGCAGATGAACGCGGCGATCAACAACCTCGCCTGGGGGCAGGTGGCCACAGTGTTCGTGCTGATCTTTGGTACGGTCATTCTGTCCGAATGGGTGTCGGCCAAGGTTCGCCACGCGGTGATCTGACTCTGGACCTGCTGAACCAGTGGGAGCGGGCCTGCCCGCGATAGCTTTTGACTGTCGCTGTGTCCGTCAAGGCCCAATCGCGGGCAGGCCCGCTCCCACAGAGGTCACAGTAAACAGCCCCCCAACACTGGGGATTGGCCCATGCATCCCCTCTGATTAGTCTGACAGCGTTTCGAAACCTCCCCTGTTCTGCATACTCTGGAGTATTCCATGCTGTCATTGCGAAAAACTGTTGTCTGGGCCGTCCCGTTGATCGTGGCCCTGTTTGTCGGTCAAGTCCACGCGCAGTCTGCGCCCATGATTCCTAGCGGCCTCTCCGGGACTTACAAGCTGACCTATAGCGGCAGCACCCACTCCAGCATCCCGTTCAAGTCTGGCGACTCCGTGACCTTCGTGCTGAATGCCAACAAGCCGTCGATCTGCGTCAGCGGCACCGAAATCACTTATGGCGCCATGCTCACCGTCTCCGATGTGCGCTTTGTGGCTGCGCCGATCCAGTACATCCTCAAGATCGCGGGCAACTCGCTGACCGAGATAAGCGTCTACCGCGACTTCAAATCATTGCTGCAGAACCCCGAGACCTACCTCGGCAAGTTCACCGGCACGCGCACCAGCACCTCCACCGATTGCACCGGCGCCGCCCCCGCACTCAGCACGCAGGAAGAAACGCTGCTTTCGTTGGCGCAGGACCTCTACCCGAGCGTCTTCAGTAACGGCAGCGCGCTCGGCACTCTGCAAGGCTTCGTCTACAAACACTTCCCTGCCTCTGGCGTGTACGTCGGCTTCAAGGACGGCCGCCTCTATCTGCTCGGCGGGCAATTCGGCAGCGCGCTCTCCGACATGGGGACAGTCGCCGCCGCCGTGACTGCCCTGCAGGCCGAGAAGACCAATCAGGCGAGCAGCATTCCGCCGGGCGTGCAGTGGGTTTTCAACGGGATCAGCAGGTCTGACAGCAAAGGCGCGCTGACGATCACGCCCACCGGCTACCAGACCGGCTCCGGCAAGGGCTTGTCCGTGGTGCTGCTCGGCGGCAGTGTGTTCTTTCAAGGAGTGCGCTGGAACCTGGGCATCGTCTCGCCAACCGCCAGCCCGGTGGTAATCCCGAAGGGTAAGTATTCCTGCAGCCTGATTTCTGGTGCGATGGCCCAGGTACTGGTGCGTGATGACAACTTCCTGAACACCTTCAACAGCGGCTGCTATATCGATTTCGCGAAGGATCTCTCAGCGGGCCAGCCCGCAGTGGGCACCTTCCGCGTTGAAAGCGGCACGACAGTGGTCACCGGCAGCTTCAACGTCACCCCTTGATCTCTGCTACACCCGCTCCGCCCTTGTGGGAGATTTTATGTCTCTGTGCAAGGGCAGACGGTCCTGCTCAGCTTTACCCGCCACCCAGACCTGACTTTAGCAGCTCATCATCGCTTCAGTTTCCGGCAGCCGTCTGGGCTCATAGTCAGTCCTGCTGCAGTAATAGGTCATCTGCTGACAACGCTGCAAATACCCTTACCACTTGATTTAAACGAGACGCTAAATAGCGGGCAGGCCCGCTCCCACAGAGGCAATCAGTATTTGGCGGAGTGTTGTAATACTCACTCCCACTGCTCTGCTCTCAACCAGCAGTTCCATATCAGCATGAGAGAGACCTATATGCACGAATAGTGACAAATGCGTGCATACACAAACCATTCATTTTGTTTCTGGTGAAGAACCGGTAGTTGAAACCACTTACCTTGAGGAATAGACTCCGAACAGCATTTCGTAATGCAAGATGCAGTGCTGCGTATATAACAATAATTTCCCGTTCATTACGGGGCGCATTCAGGAGCTCATATGGCCAACGACAACAAAGGTAACTCCGGCAATACCAACGGCGGTACAGAAACTTCATTTACCAAAACCCCTCAAGCCAAAGATGATGCACTGGGCACACTGCAGACTGGCAAACTCGATTATGTAAACACTGTTTATATGCTCAATGTAATGAGCAACGATCTGGGCGGCAATGCAAAGAGCCTGTGGTCGGTCGATGATGGCACCAATAATTCCGGGGCGATGTCCGGTTACGAAGCTGGAGATCTGTTGACCCAGGATGCCCCGGGAATTACAGGAATTGTAGCCAACCGGAGCCTTTTCGGTGCCGCGCTGCATGTCACCGCAGACGGTCGTGTCGCCTATGACACCTCAACCATAAGTCCAACCAATGCAGCAGCACTGACTGGATTGGCCCTTGGCGAAACCCTGACCGACAGATTCATTTATGCAATTCGACTAGCCAATGGCACTCTCAGCTGGGCCAAGGCAACAGTTGTTCTGACCGGGGTCAACGATACACCGGTGGTCCAGAGTGTCTCGTTAGCGGCAATTGAAGATGGCGGTGCTGTCACCGGGTCCTTTAATGGTGATGATGTAGACAGCGATGATAACGGCAGCAGCCTGGCTTACAACATCATCGGATCACCTGCTACAGGTGCACTCACGAATAATGGAAATGGCACTTTTACCTACGATCCAGGTTCAAACTTTCAGTCTCTGGCACAGGGGCAGCTTGCCCATATCAATCTGAGCTATACCGCCACCGATAAACATGGCGCAGTCTCGGCACCGGCTGCTCTGGCAATTACCGTGACGGGCGTCAACGATGCACCGACCATAGCAGCTGGCACACTTGGCGCAACCGAAGACGGTGCCGCTGTTTCTTTGGATCTGGTCACACTGGGCGATGATATCGACAGTGACGACGACGGCAGCACGCTGACTTATTCATTGTTGAACGCCGCAGCTGGTGGTTCTGCATTGATCGCAGCAGGCACCTCCCTCAGTTTTAATCCGGGCAGTGATTTCCAGTCTCTAGCCCAGGGCCAGACCACCAGTTTTGATCTGCAGGTCAGGGCAACGGATGCGCATGGCGCGACGGCAGATAACATAGTCAAAGTGAATGTCACCGGGGTCAATGATTTGGCTGTGGTGCAAAATGTTGAAGTATCAGCGGTTGAAGATGGCGATGCGGTCACCGGTTCGTTTAATGGTGACGATGTCGACAGCGATGATGATGGCAGCACGCTGGCATACAACATTATTGGATCTCCCGCCGTCGGCACACTGACTAATAATGGCAATGGTACTTTCACCTTTGCCCCAGGCGCAGATTTCCAGACACTTGCGGCGGGACAAAACACTGGTATCAATCTGAGCTATACCGCCACCGATAAACATGGCGCAGTCTCGGCACCGGCTGCTCTGGCAATTACCGTGACTGGCGTCAACGATGCACCGACCCTGGCAGTCGGCGCATTGGCTGCAGCCGAAGATGGTCCTGCGGTTTCGCTGAGCCTTGCCACACTGGGCGATGATATCGACAGTGACGACGACGGTAGCACGCTGACTTATTCCCTGCTCAATGCCCCCGCCATTGGTTCTGCTTCCATTAGCGGAACCACACTTACTTTCGATCCGAACTCCGCTTCCAGTAGTTCTTCAAGTTCCAGTAGCTCTTCGAGTTCTAGTAGTTCTGAGAGTAAGTCCAGTAGTTCTTCAAGCTCCAGTAGCTCTTCGAGTTCCAGCAGTTCTGAGAGCAAGTCCAGCGGCACTGAGACCAAGTCCAGTACTAACTTTCAGTCTCTGGCCGCCGGGCAAACCACCAGCTTTGATTTGCAGGTGCAAGCGACAGACGCTCATGGAGCAACAGCGAATAACACTGTCACAGTGACAGTGACTGGCGTCAACGATGCACCGACCCTGGCAGCCGGAGCACTTGACGCAACCGAAGACGGTGCCGCTGTTTCTTTGGATATGGCCACACTGGGCGATGATATCGACAGTGACGACGACGGCAGCACACTGACTTATTCCCTGCTCAATGCCCCCGCCGTTGGTTCTGCTTCCATTAGCGGAACCACACTTACTTTCGATCCGAGCTCCGCTTCCAGTAGTTCTTCAAGCTCCAGTAGTTCTTCAAGTTCCAGTAGTGCTGAGAGTAAGTCCAGTAGCTCTTCAAGCTCCAGTAGCTCTTCGAGTTCCAGTAGTTCCGAGAGCAAGTCCAGCGGCACTGAGACCAAGTCCAGTACTCACTTTCAGTCTCTGGCCGCCGGGCAAACCACCAGCTTCGATTTGCAAGTGCAAGCGACAGATGCTCATGGAGCAACAGCGAATAACACTGTCACAGTGACAGTGACTGGCGTCAACGATGCACCGGTGATCAACGGCGGAGATTCCGACGGCGCGGTCACTGCAAGTTCCGGTGTCGCTGCGTTCACTGTAGAGCAGTGGATCAATTTTCCGGATGGCAATTACTCACTGGCGAATATCCAGAGTTATACGGGCAGTAATCCACCCAACTACACTGTTACAAGCAATGTCATCGATTACACGGATGATCCGGGTGGTTTCGCCGGGCAGATTCCGGGCAGCACGCCCTGGCCAGCTGCCACGGCAACGGGCGCTTCCGGTACCGGTGCTGCGGTCAATAACACCTTTGTGGCCCGCATCACCGGCCAACTCGTCGTTACCGCTGCGGATACTTATACGTTCCAGACCTACAACGATGACGGCGTGTACCTGCATGTGAACAACCAGTTGGTAATCAACGATCCTACGCAGCATGGGGAGCAGGTCTATACCGGCAGCATCTACCTTACCCCTGGTGTCTATCCAATTGAACTGTTCTTCTTCGAGAATGGCGGCGAGGCGTCACTGGAATTCACCTATCGAAATTCCTCTGGTACCTATACGCACGTAGTTGCCGCCGACAAGCTCGGCGACGCTGGCGTGATCTTGTTCTCCGACGTCGATCTTACCGATGCTCACACGGTTTCCACAGCCCCGAACGGTACCACGATCGGCAGTCTGACTGCGGCAGTTGTAAAGGACACCACCGGCACCGGCAATGGTGGCGAGGTGAGCTGGAACTACTCAGTAGACAACAAGGCCGTCGCCTATCTCGGCGCTGGCGAAAGCATAACCGATACCTTTACTGTCACAGTCAACGACAACATGGGCGGCACTGCGCAGCAAACGGTGTCGGTCCAGGTGAATGGCGTCAACGATGCACCGGTAATCACCACGACGACCGATCAGGCCAAAGGCAACACGATGGAAGACACCGCATTGACTGTTTCCGGCCAGATCGGGATCAGTGATGTCGATGTCAATGACACGCACACCTGGAGTATCGCCAGCCAGACGAGCGGCGTGTATGGCAGCGCCAGTGTCGACGGCACCGGCAAGTGGACCTATGCGGTCAACAACGGCACCAACGGCGTTGCGAATCCGGTTCAGAGCCTGAAGCAAGGTGAGACCAGAATCGAAACCTTCACAGTACGCGCCTCTGACGGCAACGGAGGCAACGCCGACCAGATCGTGCATGTCGTTGTCGCCGGTATCAATGACAAGGCAGTTCTCGGCAATGCTGTTGTCAATCTCACCGAAACCGATGCGGCACTGACCACGGGTGGAACCCTGAGCATTGTCGATGTAGACAGTGGTGAAGCGTTATTCAATACCCAGAACAACACTGCTGGTCTCCACGGTAAATTCAGTATTGGTGCCAATGGCGTCTGGAGCTATACAACGAACAGTGCGCTGGATCATCTCAATGTAGGGCAGGTGGTAACCGACAACTTCACTGTCACCAGTGTGGACGGCACGACCAGCACGGTACAAGTTAACATCAGCGGTTCGGCGGATGGCCCCACCGGGTTGGACGACAGCAAAATGCTGACTGCCAGCAGCCCAGTGCAGAGTACTGGTAATACTGTTCACTGGGTGGACTGGCAGAGCGGAACCTTCGTATCGCAGGCTTCAGGACGGAACCCGGTTTACACCGTGAAGGGAACCATCACCCTGGCAGATTCATCAACTATTGATGTGACCTATAGTGGCCAATTACAGGGATTCCAGCTGAGCGGGGGTACTGATTACTTTGTGACCAGGGATTCCAATCTACCGGGTGTGGTAATCACGAACACAGAAGGCGTTGGGGTCTATACAAGTCCTCAAGTCGGCAATGGCCCGACTAATAATGACTTCATTCAGCTACACCACGCCGATTCAGCGCGTACGCTCACTTTCAGCAAGGGTGGCAATCCGGTAACAGTCGAAAACCTGTTCTTTGCCATCATCAGCATGAACGCCAACGGTTACCTGTTCGACCAGAACTTTACCGTGGTCAGCAGTGCTGACAGTCCTACTGATTCCGGTTACTTCGGTTATACCGGCTCTTATACGATAAGTGGCAGTGGCAACGGACCGTTCGGCATTTCGACTCCTGGCGCATATCCCAATGAATTTCATGGCGTGCTCGCGATACAGAATGCGGTGCAGTCACTCACCTGGACCAGCCAGAGTGATGAGAATTGGAATGGCTTCACCATAGGCACCTACGGATTGGCACAAAGCGCTACCGCAAGTGGCAATGTGCTGGGCAATGATGTTCCCGATGCAAGCGCGCCGACATTGGAAGTGAGCAACGTAAACGGCCAGGCCATGTTGAACAATTCGGTGACCCTGACTCTGGCTTCTGGTGCCATCTTGAAGGTCGACCGGGATGGTGACTATCTGTACGACGACAATGGCAAGTTTGGCCATTTGAACGCCGGCCAGAACCATGTTGAGAATGTTGTGTACACCGTGAAGGACAATCTGGGTCAAACCGATACTGCCACCCTGACCATCACGGTGCAGGGAGTCAATGATGGTCCAAAGGCGGTCAATGACAATTTCGTCGCCAATGAAGACACACCGTTGCTCCTGAGTGCTGCCAGCCTGCTGACCAACGATCAGGATCTCGATGCGGGTGACGGCAAGTTCCTCCACTCAGTTCAGGATGCAGTAAACGGCACTGTGGTGTTGAACGGCAATACGGTCACCTTCAATCCTCTACCGAACTTTTCCGGTAACGCCAGTTTCAGTTACACGATGCGCGATTCCGCTGGCGCCAGCAGTACTGCCACAGTGAACCTGGTCGTCAATCCTGTGCCTGATGTCTATGTGATCTCCAACCTGGTGAAAAATGGCTCATTTGAATCCGGAACCACGGATTGGGGACAGTTCGGTGGCGGTGTCGATGTGGTCGGAGACTGGCAGGCTGTCGATGGCAGCAAGGTGATCGACATGAATGCCTTCGAGCGCGGTGAGCTGTACCAGAATCTGTCGACCACTGCTGGTAAATCCTATGTACTGGGTTTTAATTTGTCACAGAATCCGGGTGCTGACGTTTCCAAGCTGCAGGTCTGGGGACAGGTATTCACCTTCAGTCAGGACAGTACTGACACTAGCATGAAGTGGGAATTCAAGACTGCGACCCTCACCGCCAACAGCAGCAACACCTTGCTGAGCTTCTACAGTTTGACACCAGCCACACCGCAAGGCTTCCCGGATGATGCCGAAGGCCCGGCGATAGATGAAGTAGTGGTCCTTGAACAGAGGGTGCTGAACACCTTCAAGACAGGGCCAGGAGGCGATGTGCTGGATATGCAGGGTTTGATGACTTCTATCAATGCACCACACAACAGCTCTGCGTTTACGGGAGGATTCGTTCGCTTCCTGCTCGCCGGCGCTGATACGCAGGTGCAGATAGATGCTGACGGAGGCGGTGATGACTATATGACTGCTGTTACCCTGGTTGGTGTCCATTTGAACCCGGCGGGGGATACCGGTAACTACATACTGTAGCGTGTTGCTGATCCAGCGCGACAACATCAAAGCCCCTGCATCTGCGGGGGTTTTGTTTTTCAGGGTTTCAACCAGGATTCGCTCACCGGTTTCACGGCAAGCAGCCCAATTTTTCCCACAAGTTCTGTAGTGCGCTACCGCACATTCGGTATATGCTCCCACCAAGTTCATAACAACAACAAAGGAGTCACGCCATGCCAGCCCGCATCCTTCAATACCGTGCCATGCTCATCGCTGCCACACTGTTATCAACCTCACTGCTCTCTACTGTCATGGTCTCCACAGCCCACGCCCAACCCAACCCCTTCGCCGCCGTCGACGGCTGGGCCAAACTGCCCGACGGCCGCACCATGGGCGCGGTGGGTGACACCGATGTCGACCCCGACGGCACCAGCATCTGGGCCATCATCCGCTGCGACGCCACCGCGCCCGACCGCTTCGGCGACGAGTGCGTGGATTCCGATCTCGACTCCATCCTCAAGTTCGACTCCGAAGGCAACGTCGTGGAAAGCTTCGGCGGCGGCATGTTCATCTGGCCCCACGGCATCGATGTCGACCGCCAGGGCAACGTCTGGGTCACCGACGCCGCCGCCAGCGGACGCATCCCCGCAGGCGACAAGCGCGGCCATCAGGTCGTCAAGTTCAGCCCCACCGGCGAAGTGTTGATGACACTCGGCACCCCAGGCCAGGCCGGCAGTGGCAACAACCAGTTTGATGCGCCCGCCGACGTTGTCGTCGCAGAAGACGGCTCCATCTTCGTCGCCGACGGCCACGGCGCCACCGGCAACAACCGCGTAGTGAAATTCGCGCCAGATGGCACCTTCCTCAAAGCCTGGGGCAAAACCGGCTACGCCCCCAGCGAATTCCGCACGCTGCACACCATTGCCATCGACCAGCGCGGCAGAGTATTCGTAGGCGACCGTTCCAATAACCGCCTGCAGCTCTTCGATCAAGAAGGCACCTTCCTCGCGCAGTGGACCCAATACGGCCGCCCGAGCGGCATCTTCTTCGACAACCATGACAACATCTATGTGGCCGACTCCGAATCCGACGACGTGCAGAACCCCGGCTGGGAAATGGGTATCCGCATCGGCGACGCCAACCTCGGCTGGGTGCACTACTTCATCCGATTGCCATGGGGTGATCCGCGCAGCACGACGGGTAATGGCGCGGAGTTTGTGTCTGTGGATGCGGCGGGGAATATTTTTGGGGGCGAGCCGGCGCCGAGGAAGCTGCAGAGGTATGTGAGGGTTAGGCCGTAGGTGGTATGAGATCAGTCAGGATCTGCAACTGCTGATTTCGAGAGCTGCAATTATTGAGCTCGGGTAAAACAAATACTGAACAACGTAAACTCAATAACTTAATTAATAAGAGATAAAATGGCTGAGACGATTAATATCGCAAAAATGGCAGAAAAGCTCTCCAAAGAAATTTTCGGGGAATTTTTATGGCAAATGAAAGAGCACACAAATATCAACTGGGAATGTGAAAGCGTAGATAATCACAAAGTTAAGACCCATCCCTCCGATGTCGTGTTCTGGTATGACGAGCCCTATACTCAGTCGCGAACTTATGTCAATTGTGATCTCAAAAGCTATGCCAAAGGATCAATATCTCAAGGGTCAGTCAGAGAAGCATTGGTGAGTTTGGCGAAGACCTTGTCTTGTGCGGAAACGAGCCAGAAATTCAATGATATGTATATACATCAAGACGTTTCCCCAAATATATGTGGGCTACTTTTTATCTACAACCACGACGGGGAGTATGACAAGGACTTTAGCAGTGTCCTCGACAAAATTAAAAATGAAGAGCTTGATATTCCGAAGGGGTCGAAAATAGTTGTTCTAGGGCCAGAGGATATCTACTGGCTGAATAATGTTCACCATGAAATTGCATATCTACGCGGTGGTTCGGCAAAGATTCCAGCAAGAGAGCATTGCAAGTATTTCTACCCACACCTAGTTCTAAAGAAAAATGTTCAACTAGAACATGCCAAAGCAGCGACTCTAGAAATGCTAACCGCTCCATGGATAATTCTTTCATACCAAGATCCATCGAACAGAAATCGAAAGGGTGTTGTAGTCTTTGTACGCAAGCGTGGCAGTGCTATTGAAGAATTTTTGTATCTGATTGACTACCTAATGCATTACCAGGTTGTATCCGCTGACTCCGAAGTAACTATCAGGCTTCTTGATCCGGATCCTCTTGCCTCAGCTCACTTCTCAAATGCGAAAGACCAATACATTTCAAACTACGAGGGGGGGCAAGAAATTAGAAATCGCTTGAACGCCATAGAGTTCGGAAAGATAAATAATGTGCGTACAATCTTCTCAGAATTGGAGCTCTCCCGACAATGACAAAGGAAACACTTCTATACTGCGCAACCGATAAAGAAATTCACGATGCATTAATGTCAGCGAAACAGAAGATTAATGAAAGTATTCTTTTGGAACTCGCAAGAGATAGAGGTATTTTTTATTCTGTTAGAGAGCCTAGAGAGGATTTAATTAAGAAAATCTCATTGCTCCCGCATGATTTCCATGATCTGAATCTACTGCTGGAACAACGAGAACACGCGGGCAGATCAGAGAAAATCACCTCGGTAACATTAGATGCAGCTCTTACGGTTGAAGAGATCAAAGATGTAGTTCGGGCGTACACAGAGGATTCTCCAGACGATGAGCGAGTCACTCATTATGGTAAAGGGGCGAATCAAGTAGTAGTTAATGTCAAATACTCTGACGTTAACTATGGGAAAACTCGGCTTGTTCAGCGAACTGCAAAAGAGGCTGGAATTGAGTTTCATGTGGAGTCCGATAAAACTATCATCAGAATGCCTGCTAACCTTCGAGTAAAGGGGATTTTTGAGAAACTAAAGGACAGGATTGATAGCAACAAGAAAACGGAAATCAATGCTGTTCGTATAGAAATAGGTGAGTTCAAATCGCCCGCGCTTCGCACTGAGTTTTTTACAACCTTAATAAGTACCCTCCAGGGATTTCGACCAGAGGACGTAACAAGCATAAAGATCGAGAAACTTCCGAAGGATCTTCAATCGGATGAACTCGATCTTGAAGACGATCAAAGTACAGAAGAGGCACGGGAAGAGGCTTTGTCCTTTGTCAAGAATGTTGCATTAAGGGGAAGTACTCTTCTCGCTTCCGAAGAGTATCAAAGCTTTGTTCGGAAGGGATTTTTTATTACATCAATCATATGGCGATCTAAGCTCGTGGATTTTCCAAACCCAATCATTGAGTTCGAAGCCGCGTTTGAGGAGCCCGATATTGGAGCAGGATTTAAATACTATGTTCGAGGTTGCTACAATGTCGTAGATAAGCATTACACGAAGACTATTCGACCTATCGATAAGGATGCTATGGAAAAATACTTAACTCTGATAGAAGAAACAGCAGCGGCGACTATTGCCGAATTGCGAAAAAAAGTCTCTTCTGGTGTGAATGGTGAATTAATCGAAGAGGTTAGTGATGATTAGACTAAGATGGATTGGCGCCCAGTGGCCCGTGTCTGTTCGCACTATTGGGAATAGAATGAAAGAGATCCCATTCTCAGAAAATAATCTAGATGGATTCTCAATTGAGAGAATACGCGACGATTTCATAGAAGGACGCTTTATTGAGAAGTATATTTATCAAGAAGTTATTTTGAAGTCCTTTGGAAGCGAAGAAGTATCTGACCGAGTCGGGTATAGATCAACTGATTTTAAGATTTTCTCTCGGTTCCCTCAGATTGAGTTGCGAAACGCCCAAAGGAGCAGTAAAGACTTTCTGAATCGACTTCTTGAATGTTGCAAGTTTGACCTAGCAGTTTCGCCAATTACAGTTAACCTGCTTGAATGGGTCTCTGGAATAGAGGAGCGCACTACTCACAGAATCTTAGTTGACTCTCTTCAACTATCTGGGATCGAGTTAGAGGAAGGGGTCGTAGGTAAAATTCTTCTAAGGGGCGATCGGGACATACGCGAAGTGATTGATCGCGTTGTTGGTGGAAAGCCCTACATATTGGAAAAAGTGCAAATAAAGCTTCAGTCATCCAGCCAACGAATATCTATACATCTTTCAAATAGTGGGGCGGCAAGAATTTCTGCTGACGACACGTCTGAGCTTGTGCAAGTTCTTCGCGAATCGATTCCCAGTAAAAGATAGACCCTGAACTCTGAGCTAAAGTTGGCGTTTTGAAATCTGCGCTAATAATGGCTACGACTTGGACGTTTAGGAGCCGTGCGCGATGATTTACCAACGAATCATTGAAGCTCCCGCCCACTCCCAATCCATGGCATCATTCCCCTCCAACACAACCCCCCGGAAGGACTCCACCCCCCATGTCTCAAACCTCCAACAACCTCGCCACCTACATCTGGACCCTCGCCGATCTTCTGCGCGGTGACTTCAAGCAGAGCCAGTACGGCCGGGTGATTCTGCCGTTCACGCTGCTGCGGCGTCTGGAATGCGTGCTGGAGCCGAGCAAGGCGAAGGTGCTGGCGGAGTACGAGAAAGTGAAGGTCATGAATCTCCCCGAAGAGGCGCAGGAGAAGTTGCTGCTGAGAGCCACCAACGGCCTGCAATTCTTCAACACCTCAAAGATGGAC
The DNA here is from genome assembly GCA_040384465.1 of Pseudomonadota bacterium. Lineage (GTDB taxonomy): Bacteria > Pseudomonadota > Gammaproteobacteria > Pseudomonadales > Pseudohongiellaceae > UBA5078. The sequence continues at coordinate 93,152 of JAZKJF010000014.1, forward strand.
CTCGCCAAACTCGGAGAGGCGGGCATCAAGGCCAATCTGGAGTCGTACATTCAGGGCTTCTCGCGGGATGCGCGGGAGATCTTCGAGCACTTCAAGTTCAACGAATTTCTCGGGCTGCTCAACGATGCAAACTTGCTCTACAAGATCGTGCAAAAAGTTCGCGCAACGGATCTGAGCCCCGAAGCGGTATCCAACCACGACATGGGGCTGGTGTTCGAAGAGCTGATCCGCCGCTTTGCGGAAGGTTCGAATGAGACGGCGGGTGAGCACTTCACCCCGCGCGACATCGTGCGCCTCACCACGTCGCTGGTGTTTGTGGAGGATGACGAGGCGCTGACCCGGCCGGGCATCATCCGCACGATATACGACCCGACAGCGGGGACGGGCGGCTTTCTTTCCTCCGGCATGGAATACGTGCACGAGCTGAATCCGCAGGCCAGGATGCGCGCGTTCGGGCAGGAGCTGAACCCGGAGAGTTACGCCATCTGCAAGGCGGACATGCTCATCAAGGGGCAGGATGTCAGCAATATCAAGCTGGGCAACACGCTCTCGAACGATCAGCTCTACGCCGACAGGTTTGACTACATGCTCTCCAATCCGCCCTTCGGCGTGGACTGGAAGAAGATCGAGCAGGACATCATCGACGAGCACACGCAGAAGGGTTTCAACGGCCGTTTCGGGCCTGGTCTGCCGCGAGTCAGCGATGGTTCGCTGCTGTTTCTGCTGCACCTCATCAGCAAGCTGCGCGATGCCACTGATGGCGGCGCCCGTATCGGCATCATTCTGAACGGTTCGCCGCTGTTCACAGGCGGAGCTGGGTCGGGCGAGTCGGAGATCCGCCGCTACATTCTGGAGGCCGATCTGCTGGAGGCCATCGTCGCGCTGCCCACGGACATGTTCTACAACACCGGCATCGCCACCTATGTGTGGGTGCTCTCGAACAAGAAGCCAGCGCAGCGCCGTGGCAAGGTGCAACTGATCAACGGCGTGAACCTGTGCGGCAAGATGCGCAAGTCGCTCGGTTCCAAGCGCAACGAGATGGCGGACGACGACATCGCCGTCATCATTCGCACCTTCGGCCACTTCGAGGCAGTGGATGCATACGCACTCGACAAGCAGGCCGCGCAGAAAAGCAATCGCGGTCGTCAGTCGGCCAACGCCAAAACGGAAGTGGCTAAAACATTCGCCAGCAAGATTTTCGACAATCACGAATTCGGTTATCGCCGCATCACCATCGAACGTCCGTTGCGTCTCTCGTATCAGTTCAGCGACGAACGCATCGCCGCGTGTCGCTTCGCACCCGGTGCGCTGAATGCGGCCATGCAATGGGTGTACGGTGAGTACGCGACAGAAACTGACAAGACATGGAGCGATACGGAAGGCTGCCCGCACTACGGTGAGTTGAGTGAACATGAAGAGGCCATTCGCCGTTACTGCAAATTGCATTTCGCCGATTTGAAAGAAAAACAACTCAAGAATCTGCTCGACTGCAACACCTGGCTCGACCAGAAGCGTGTCCTGCTAAAGGCGCGCGCGCTGCAAAAGGCACTTGGCACTGCGCAGTGCGATGACATGAATGGCTTCGACGATGCCATCAAGGCCGCGTGCAAGAAGCAGAGCATCACACTCGACGCCAAGGAGAAAAAGCAGATCACCGACGCCGTGAGCTGGAAGAATTCCGCTGCCGAAAAAGTCATCAAGAAAATTCACAAAGGCAAAGCCAATCCGTTCTACGGATTGTTCAATGTGGCTGGCCAGATCATTGAGTATCAGACCGACAGCGAGCTGCGCGATTACGAGAATGTCAGCCTCGATCCGTCACGCACCGTGAATGCCGTCAACGAAGCCTACTTCATCAAGGAAGTGCAGCCCCACGTACCCGATGCCTGGATCGACGCCAGCAAGACCGACGCCAAGGATCAGCAGGTTGGTATCGTCGGCTACGAGATTCCGTTCAACCGTCACTTCTACCAGTACCAGCCGCCGCGCGATCTAGCCGAGATCGACGCCGATCTGGATGCGGTGAGCGCAGAGATCATGAAGCTGCTGCGCGAGGTGCATTCGTGATGGGGGGAAGGTACAAGGCGTATCCGGAGTATAAGGGCTCGGGGGTGGAGTGGTTAGATACTGTGCCCATGCATTGGAGCAGTGTGCCGATAAAGTATATGGCTCTCGAACCAGGATCACTCTTTCTTGATGGAGACTGGATTGAAAGTAAAGATATAGCTTCGGACGGTATTCGCTACATCACGACAGGAAATGTCGCAGAAGGGAAGTATAGAGAACAAGGTGCTGGTTACATCTCTGAGTTGACCTTCAAAACTTTAAAATGCACTGAAGTCTTTGAGGGCGATCTTCTGGTTTCCAGGCTTAACGATCCAATTGGTCGTGCGTGCAAAGTTCCGAAGCTGGAAGCGAAAATAGTTACATCAGTCGACAATGTGATCTTCAGACCCGACGAAAAATATTACAGAGATTTCGTTGTCTATCTCTTCAGTAGTGAGGGTTATTTTAAGCACACGAGTAATTTGGCACGCGGCACCACAATGCAGCGCATAAGTCGCGGATTACTTGGAAATATCCGTGTTTGCTCGCCGCAGTACAGCGAGCAAAGAGCTATTGCAGCCTTCCTCGACCACGAAGCCGCCAAGATCGACACCCTGATCGAGAAGCAACAAAAACTCATCCAGCTGCTGAAAGAAAAGCGCCAGGCCGTGATCAGCCATGCTGTGACCAAAGGCTTGAATCCCAATGCCAAAATGCGTGACTCGGGTGTTGAGTGGTTGGGTGAGGTGCCGGAGCATTGGATACATATCTCGCTAAAGTTCTACGCACAAGTGATTGACTGCAAGCATGTGACTGCTGAGTTTCTGGATGACGGTGTCCCTCTTGCGAGCATTGGAGAAGTAAAAGAAAAATATATCAACTTGCAGTCTGCCAAAATGACGAGCGAGAAATTCTATCTCGAGTTAATTGGTGGGGGCAGAGATCCACGAATCGGAGATATCATTTACAGTAGAAACGCGACGGTCGGAGAAGCAGCACTTGTCGGCGAAGACACTCCAAGATTCGCCATGGGGCAGGATGTCTGTCTTATTAGATTTGGCAACAACATTGATCCGGAATTTATGCTCCAAGTGCTGAAATCCAACCTTATCTCTCAGCAACTAGAACTGGCAATGGTAGGGTCGACTTTCAAGCGAATTAACGTAGACAGCATTAGAAGCTTTCTAATTGCATTGCCACCGTTGGAAGAGCAGCAAGAAATTTCCGTCGAGATATGTATCCGCTTGACGAAGCACGACAGAGTCATCGAGTACGCGGAGTCTGCTATCAAGCTCATGCAAGAACGCCGCACCGCCCTAATCTCCGCCGCCGTCACCGGCAAGATCGACGTCCGCGACTGGGCGCCTCCCGCGCTAGATCACCGCAGTGAAGAAGCGGCCTGAATGCGCGACAACTTGCCGCCATTCGCGATGATGCAGCAGAAGGAGTGATCCCAATGGAGTACAAGCTGAATCCAAAAGACGCCGCGCTGAAAAACCTCGGCCGCACCATCGTGAATTTTCAGCGGCTGGAACAGCACCTGAAAGTGCTCGCGACTATTCAGCCTGTTAATGGATCAATCTCGAAAATGCAACGCGACCGTGATAGGCACATCGAGAAAACTCTGGGGTTCACTCTCGGGGCCGCGATCAACACCTGGGTTGAAACACTGCATGGCAGTCGACCAAATCAGCCATTGGTCGCGGACATGTTCGACATTACGATGCAAGGCCACATCCAGTTCGACTTTGATCCCGAGATGAAAGCCCGCCACGCTGAACAGTTGCGCGAGTTGCTGGAATACCGCAACGAGTTGATTCACGGCAAGCGCCTGGCGCTCAACTGGAATTCCGACAGTGAGTGCGAAACCCTCTTTGCCGAACTCGATGATTGGAACAAGAGGATAGGCGTTCAGGTCGAGTTTCTGGAGTCAATTAGACGGGAATTGGCCGCACTGAAGTCGGAAGACTTTGAGGTGGTGGAGGGCGACGACTGCAAGCCTTGATGGCGAGGTTACTCCTCCGCCTGTATCGCCTTGATCACCGCTGCAGGGTTGCTGTCCACAATCTTCAACAACACCCGCGCGGTGCCGCGTGGTGTCCGCAGTCCTTGTTCCCAATGGCGCAGTGTGCCGATCGGAATGCCAAACGCCGCACTGAAGCGTTCCTGGCTCATGCCGGTTTTCTCGCGTATGGCTTTGACATCAAGAGGCGTAATGCGATGAATCAATGCTTTGGTGTCATCGCCCTTGGCGTGGGCAATGGCGTCGCTCAGCCCGTCGGATATTTCAGTGAATGCGTTGTCCATTGCGTGCTCTCCTATGTTTCCGTCAGATGCTATGCTCCAATGGAGTAGTTATCAACTAGCGAAATAGACGTCCGAATGTTGATGGCGTGAGCAGGGGAAAGGCTTTGAGGGAGATCGTCAATCCGTGGCTGCAGATCTGAGCATAGACGTTGATTCGATAACAGGAAAAATCGGCCAAATAACCGGCCACCTCATATTTATTATTTGCCTTAATAGAAATTAAAAGGTATTAAGATCATAAAGATAGATATCAGTTAATCCGGCCATATAACCGGCCAAAATATGACGCTCGTTCAGCGACTTGAGCACCTGCCATGGCAACATCGATCCTCGATCTAGCGCCCTTCATCCCCTCTGACAGTGCGCTCGCGCAGTCGCCCCTGCCTGACAAGGCAATGCGACTGGTTCAACTCTCCGCCCGCCTGACAGGTCAGCTGGCGCCGCTGACTCTGACCACCCTTGAACGTCACATGGCGGTGATCAATTCCTATTACTCCAACCTGATCGAGGGTAACGCCACGCGGCCGCACGAGATCCGCGCGGCTCAGCGCGGGGACTACGATGCGGACCCCGCCAAGCGTGATCTACAGCTGGAGTCGCTTGCCCACATGGCCGTGCAGGAATGGATACGAGATCTGAGGCCAGATCTGGACACCTTGTATAGCCCCGACTTCATCCTGCAGGTGCATCATCAGTTCTATTCACGGATTCCCGAAAGCCTGTGGCAGATCAAGGACGCACAGGGCAAAGTCGTGGACACGGTGGTGCCGGGTGCCTGGCGCACCCGCGCCGTTCGCGTGGGGCAACATGTGCCGCCGGGCGCAGAGGACTTGCCGGGACTTATGGCCGCCTTCTGCGACACCTTTCACCCCAAGCGCTATAGCGGTGACCGCAAGGTGCTGGCGATCATGGCGGCGCATCATCGGTTGGAATGGATTCACCCCTTCATCGATGGCAACGGGCGTGTGGGGCGATTGCTGACCGACACAGCTTTGAAGGCAGCCGGGCTCGACAGTTATGGCGCGTGGTGCCTGAGCCGAGGGCTGGCGAAGTCATCCACTCAATACAAGAGTTTGCTGGCGCTGGCCGACAGCCCTCGGCAGGGCGATCTGGACGGACGTGGCGCGCTGACTCAGAAAGGCCTGATGCAGTTCTGTGATTACATGCTCGACACCGCCATTGATCAGGTGACCTACATGAGCACACTGCTGGACCTGCCCAGACTGCGCCAGCGTATCGACAGTTATGTGCAGGCGCGCAACGATTTCCGCGTGCAGGGCGTGACTGAACCGTTGAAGAGCAGCGCCGCCCTGATTCTCTACACTGCGTTCATTCACGGCGAGATTGATCGTGCTCACGCGCTGGAGCTGTGCGCGATGCCCGAACGCACCGCGCGGCGATTGCTGAGTCAGTTGAAGAGCGAGGGTCTGTTGAGCGAGACCAGCAGCAAATCGCCGCTGCGCTGGGAAATTCCCGAACATGCGGAGCCGTGGTACTTCCCAGACCTTACCCCTATCGCGTAGGCTCCACCCTGCACCCACTAATTTCATAAGAAGAACGCAACGGGAAGATTGCAATGTCCGATATCGCCGCGGAGCTGGCATTTCAAAACGACATGATCAAACACCTGCTGGCGCAAGGCTGGCTGTTGGGAAAGGCCGAGCATTACAACCGCGCGCTGGCACTTTATCCGGAAGATCTCATCGGTTTTGTGAAGGAAACGCAGGACGCGCAGTGGCAGAAGTTCTGCCAGCTCTATCCGCACAACACTGAGCAGAAGTTGTTGGAGCGTGTTGCCGAGCAGCTGAACAAATCCGATCCCAATGCGGCCAATCGCGAGATGCGCACCTTCGGCACGCTGGGAGTGTTGCGCCATGAACTGCGCGACAGAGGCGTGCGTTTCAGCCTGTGCCAGTTCAAACCCGAACATGACCTTAACCCCGACACGCTCGCCCGCTACGCCAAGAACCGCTGCCGCGTGGTGCCGGAGCTGGTGTATTCACCCTGGGCCAGCGATGAGCATCTGCTGGAGACGGGCAGCAAGGCCAGGGCGTGGCGCATCGATCTGGTGCTGTTCGTCAACGGTTTGCCAGTGGCCACACTGGAGCTGAAATCCGAGTTCAAGCAGGCGGTACACAACGCCATTCATCAATACAAGACCACGCGGCTGCCGACTGACCCTGTCACCAAGAAAGCCGAACCGCTGCTGACCTTCAAGCGCGGCGCGCTGGTGCATTTCGCCGTGAGCCAGTACGAGGTGTATATGGCCACGCGCCTCGAAGGCGCGAACACGGTGTTCCTGCCTTTCAACAAGGGCACTCACGATGGCGGCGCGGGCAACGATGCGCCCGAGGATGTGAATCAGTACGCCACCGATTACCTGTGGAATGAGGTGCTGGTGCCCGCCAACCTGCTCTCGATTCTGGGCCGTTATGTGCACTTGCAGATCGAGGAGCGCGAGGACTGGGAAGGACGCAAGTACCGCAAAGAGTCGCTGATTTTCCCGCGCTACCATCAGTGGGATGTGGTGAACAAACTGATCAACGCGGCACGCAGCGAAGGGCCGGGGTACAAGTATCTGATTCAGCACAGCGCGGGCTCGGGTAAATCCAATTCGATTGCGTGGGTGGCGCATCAACTTTCCTCGCTCTATGACGAGCAAGGCCACAAGCGTTTCAATTCCGTGATCGTGGTGACTGACCGCACGGTGCTCGATGCTCAGCTGCAGGACACCATCAATCAGTTCGAGCATGTCGATGGTGCGGTGGGCCGCATCAATAATCAGGAGGGTGATGGCTCCAAGTCCGAGAAACTCGCGAAGGCGCTGGAGCACTCGCAGCCCATCATCATCGTCACCATTCAGACCTTCCCCTTCGTGCTGCGCGCCATCGAGAACAGCGTGAGCCTGAAGGAGCGCAGTTACGCGATCATTGCCGACGAGGCACACTCTTCGCAGACCGGCTCGACCGCGCGGCAATTGAAAGAAGTGTTGATGATGGACGGGTCACAAAACGGCGAGGACGAGCTGAGCAGCGAGGATATTCTGGATGCCGCTGTGGCGTCGCGCCGCGCGTCGCACAACCTGAGTTATTTCGCGTTCACCGCTACGCCGAAGACCAAGACACTGGAATTGTTCGGGCGTTTGCCGAATCCGAAGGAGGCGCCGTCGAAGACCAACAAGCCGGAGGCGTTTCACGTCTACAGCATGCGTCAGGCGATTGAAGAGGGATTCATTCTCGACGTGCTGAAGAACTACACGAATTACAAGGTGGCCTACAATCTGGCACAGAAGATTCAGTCGGCGGATCAGGAAGTGGAAAGCCGCAAGGCGCAGGTGAAACTCAATCAGTGGGTGCGCCTGCATGATTACAACATCGCACAAAAAGTGCAGGTGATCGTCGAGCATTTTCGCGCCAATATCATGGGGCTGCTCGGAGGGCAGGCGAAGGCGATGGTGGTGACCAGTTCGCGCAAGGAAGCGGTGCGCTACAAGCTGGGGTTCGATAACTACATTGCGCAGAAAAAATACCTGAAGATTCACGCGATGGTGGCGTTCTCGGGCGAGGTGGAGTTCAACGACAGAGATCCGAATGCCAGCGCATTGATCGGCACCAAATTCAACGAGAACAACATGAATCCGAATTTGAAAGGCCGCGACATGCGCAAGGCCTTCGACAGCGATGATTATCAGGTAATGATTGTCGCCAACAAATTTCAGACCGGATTCGACCAACCGAAACTGTGCGCGATGTATGTGGATAAAAAGCTCGGCGGTGTTGAGTGTGTGCAGACGCTTTCACGCTTGAATCGCACCTACCCCGGCAAGGCAGAAACGGGCACCTTCATTCTGGATTTCTTCAACGATCCGCAGGAGATTCTCGATTCCTTTCAGCCCTACTTTCAAACGGCAGAGCTGGCGGATGTCTCCGACCCCAATCTGATCTTCGATCTCTACGACAAACTGCGGGTTGCGGGCATTTTCACCTGGAGCGAAGTGGAGCAGTTCTGCGCGGCTTTCTTCGTGAAGAACAAAAGCAATGCCGCCATCGCCAACATCTGCAAGCCCGCCGTGGAGCGCTGGAGCAAACGCTACAAATCCGCGACCGAGGCCTATCAACTGGCGCTGAAGATGTTCGAGCGCACGAAGCAAACCGGCGACGCGGTATTGATTGCCAATGCCGAGAACAGTTTGAAAGCGTGCAAGGTGGAGAAGGACGCGCTCGACATCTTCAAGAAGGATCTGGGCACCTTCGTGCGTTTCTATGAATTCATGTCGCAGATTGTCGATTACGACGACAAGAATCTCGAAAAGCTCAGCCTCTATGCACGCAATCTGCGGCCAATGCTGCGCGAGATCATCACTAAAGAAGACGACATCGATCTTGGCAATGTGCTGCTCAGCCACTATCGGCTGTCGAAGATTCGTCAACAGGATTTGCAGCTGAAGGACGATGCCGCCGATTACAAACTGCAGCCAGGCGAAGGCATGGGAAGTGCGGCGGCGAAAGACAAAAAATCTGAATTTCTCTCGCAGATCATCGAGCGACTGAACGAGTTGTTCGTCACCGATCAGCTCACCGAAAAAGATCTGGTGAACTACGCCTACACGATTCGCGACAAGGTCAGTGAGAACAAAGCCGTGATGACCCAGATCGCCAACAACACGACTGAGCAGGCCATGCTCGGTGACTTCTCGCGAGCCGTGGATGACGCGATCATGGACAGCGGCGACGCGCATCAGAACCAGATGATGCAGTTGCTCTCCGATCCCACCAAGGCGAAGAGGTTTGCGCGCGTGGTGTTTGATTTGTTGAAGCTGGCGGAATGAATCTACCACGCAAGTGCCGATTCTGGTGCAGGTGCGTATAGTGCTATAAGATCCGTAACGTAGACTATTACCACTGAGCATCATGCTAACACTCTCATCCCTCGTCTGGACTTCACTTGCCATCGCGTTCATCAGTTTCTGGTGGCAGGGTGACATGATAAAACGCATTGCTTTGCAACATCTGCATCAGTATTTCCGTGAGCAGGATTTGCAGTTGTTGGATCAGACAATTGTGCTCAAGGGCGTGTGGCCACGTCGTAGTGATTTTGGTTCGTTGCAATTGCGCAGGCGCTACGGATTCGAGTTTACCTCGACAGGTGAGGCGCGTTACCAGGGGTTGATTGAACTGAGAGGTCGTCGCGTACACCGGATCGAGCTTGAACCCCATCTGTTGCCCGATACTCATGATCGCCGGACCACCACTTCCTGAGACTTGCCATGTGCGGCCGCTACGTCCCCCTCAATGAAGCAGCAATAGAACGATGCCTCTCCTGGCAAAGCCTTGAAGTCCAGCTAAACTCTCAGTAGTGCCGCATTGGTAGAAGTCGGAAGATACTCAAACGACAAGGAGTCCCCAGATGAAAAGGAAATTCGATAACACCACAATCAACGTTCGTGGCACCGACATCACCGTCATTCGGCGTGATGACGAGGACTACATCTCCCTTACTGACATGGTGCGGAACTTCGATGGAGGTCCCGCGTTGATCGAACAATGGCTCAAGAACAAGGACACTGTGCTCTTCCTGGGTGTATGGGAACAGCTCAACAACCCGGATTTTAATTCCCTCGAATTCGAGGGAATTAAAAACGAGGCCGGAAGGAACAGTTTCTATCTCTCCGCCAAGAAGTGGATGAGCGCGACCGGTGCCCACGGCCTGATTGCGAAGGCTGATCGCTGTGGAGGCACCTTTGCCCAACGGGACATTGCCTTCGAGTTTGATCATTGACGCGTAATTACGATATAACTACACTCTCCGCATGGACGAAATACGCTTTACATGGGATGTCGGCAAGGATGCTGTCAATCAAAGGAAGCATGGCGTCTCCTTTGGGGAGGCCAAAACTGTTTTTGCTGACGATTTTGCTCGCCTGATAATTGACCCAGACCACGCCGCAGGGGAGCAGCGCTTTATCCTGATGGGAATGAGTGCAGAGTCGAACTTGTTGACAGTCTGCCATTGCGAACGTGGACCCAACACCATCCGTATCATATCCGCCAGAAGGGCTGATAAATCTGAACGGGCGCAGTACGAGGCTCATAGATATGCGTAAATCATACGACTTTTCAGAATCTGTCAAAAATCCATATGCCAACAAGCTGAAACGGCAAATAACGATCCGCATAGACGAAGAGACAATCGACTACTTCAAGAATATGGCCGAGGCGAAAGGCGTTCCCTATCAAAGTTTGATCAATCTTTATCTGAGAGATTGTGCAGCGACGCATAAGGAGCTCAAGACCAGCTGGGAGTAATTGAAGGAATAGCTAAGATCAAGCAATTCAAGAATGGGCATTTGGGATTGAGAACAGCCGAACTGTCGCAACCCTCACCGCCGCAAAAGATTCGGCTGAAGTTGAATTTGTCTCAATCCGCATTTGCAGGGCTGATGGGTGTAAGCGTCCGCACGTTACAGGATTGGGAGCAGGGGCGACGAGATCCCCAGGGCCCCGCAGTAGCCTTGCTGCGAATTGCCGAGCAGCATCCAGAAGTGTTCATCGATATTCATTAGGTTGGAACAAGTCAAAGGAGCAGTATGAAAAACACGAAGAAACGAAGGTTACGTAAAAAATTATACTTGGGTGAGTTTGCAGTTTTGGGGTTCGAGCTTTCAGTTGATTTGAATCTCGAAGCGGAAGATGACTATGACTCATGGCTCGATCAATTTATCGAGTTTATCGAGAACCGTAATTTGTGCATGGGAGGTAGTGGAAATGTGAAATCATTTAGCGCATTCATTTGCTCCACTGGTCGGTACAGTTCAGCGCTCGACGAAGATCGAGAAGCAGTTAAGAACTGGCTTGACTCAAGTGGCACTACTTCAAATGTTGTCGTTGGGCAGTTGGTTGACGCCTACTATGGCGAAACTAACGATACTCAAAGTATCGGCTGAGATGCTCGTCGATATCCTGAGCGAGCCAGGCTTTGATGAGAGACTGATAGGGCCGGAAGTGTTCATAGATATTCATTAGGCTGATGCAAGGGCCCTCAATGACCTACGACGAATTCAATGACTTCTGCCGATCCCTTCCGGCGACAACCTATGTCGTACAGTGGGGCGATTCCCAAGTCTGGAAAGTGGGAGGAAAAGTGTTTGCGATTGGTGGTTGGCAGAAAACTGGCAAACCGGCATTCACCTTCAAGGCATCGGAGCTCAATTTCGAGATCCTGCGCGACCAGCCGGGATACAGGCCCGCCCCTTACCTGGCCTCCCGAGGCTTCAAGTGGATACAGCAACACGACGCTTTTGAAAATGCAGATGATGAACTCAAATACTACCTGAGCGAGTCTCACCGACTCGTGTCTTCAGGCTTGCCTAAGTACAGGCAGAAGGAACTCGGCCTCAATCAGAATTGAACAACAATAATCCCGATGGAGAATAGACATGACCAGAATCGCCCAACTCACACTCTTACTGTGCGCCCTGCTGCCCGCCTCCTGGAGCGCGGCTCAAACCGTAGACTTCGGCAGAGGGCCTGTGCTGGTCAGTGCGCCCGAGGACTATCGCAATGCGACTGATCTGCCGCTGATTGTACTGCTGCACGGCTACACTTCGAGTGGACAAAGCATCACCAACTACTGGGGGCTTGGCCGTCTGGTGGAGGACTACGGCTTTGTGCTGGCGTCACCGGATGGCACGCGCGAGGCGGGCGGTAATCAGAATCCGTTCTGGAATGCCACCGATGCCTGCTGCAACTTCGAGAACAGCCCGGTGAATGACAGCGAGTACATTCTCCACATCATCGACGAGATCAAGGCGAGCCATCCCATTGACCCAAACCGCGTCTACGTCATCGGCCATTCCAACGGTGGCTTCATGTCGCTGCGCATGGCCTATGAGCACTCCGATGTGATCGCAGCGGTGATCAGCATGGCCGGCGCTAATCATTTGGAGCAGCGGGACCCGCCGCCCTTCCCTGTGCACATGCTGCAGATTCACGGCACCAATGACGAGACCATTGCCTTCCAGGGCGGCGAGATTCAGGAGGTGCGCTATCCAAGCGCACGTGGCACCGTGGAGCGTTGGGCCGATTACAACGGCTGCCGACGACCAGGTGTGTCGCGGGAGATGCGCGACCTGGAAGCCAGCCTGCCAGGCTACGAGACCGGCGTGCTGAAGTTTGCTGCGGGGTGCAAGCGCGGCGGTTCGGCGGAGCTGTGGACCATCTCTAGCGGCACGCACACACCTGTCGTGTCCGAGACATACGGCGCGCAACTCGTCGAGTGGTTGCTGGCGCATCCGAAGCAGCGTTGAGTGGATTGGAAAAGTGCGGTTATAGAAGCGGTCAATGGCAGATAGAGGTTATCTTTATTATCTTTCAAAAGGGGCGAGACTTTTCGCCCCAAGCGCTACAGCGGTGACCGCAAGGTGCTGGGAAATTCCTGAACATGCAGAGCCATGGTACTTCCCGGACCTGCCCCCTTGATTCTGCATAGACCCCGGTGCGGAACCATGCCCGGCTTGACTCCTCGACACGCAACAAATACTGTATATAAAACCAGTATTTTTTGTGCGAATCCCCATGCCCTCCCCCAACTATGCCGAGCTGCACTGCCGCAGCAATTTTACGTTTCTGCACGGCGCTTCCTCCCCGGAAGAGCTGGTGGCACAAGCCTGTGCGCTTGGCTACACGGCGCTGGCCATCACCGACGAGTGCACGCTGAGTGGCGTGGTGCGAGCGCACATGGCGGCGCGCCGCTCCAATTTGAAACTGCTCATTGGCAGCCGCTTCGTGCTGGACGACGGGCTGTGCTTCGTGCTGCTGGCCCGCAACCGGCGCGGCTATGGGCAGATGTCGCATCTGATCACCTTGGCGCGGCGACAGGCGGTCAAAGGCAGCTACCGGATGGACAGATCGCTGATGGGGACGCAGCAGCTGGATGATTGCCTGGTGCTGTGGATTCCTCCGGAGCGGGATATTCAGGAGAGCGATGGAGTATGGCTGCAGAGCCTGCTGCCGCAGCGTGTCTGGATGGCTGTCGAGATGCAGTTGCACGGTTCTGATCGGCGCAGGCTGGCAGTATTGCAGACCCTCGGCGAGCGGCTGGCGATGCCCCTGGCCGCCAGCGGTGCAGTGACGATGCATGTGCCGCAGCGGCGCGCACTGCGCGATACCCTTACCGCCATCCGACTCGGGCGGCGTCTGGATGAACTGGGCTTCGAGATTGCGCCAAACAGTGAGCAGCATCTGCGCCCTCTGGAGCGGTTGGCAAAACTCTACCCTCCTGCGTTGTTGCAGGAGACTGTCCGCATTGCCTCTCTGTGTGATTTCTCGCTGGACGAGCTGCGGTATGAGTACCCCCATGAGCTGGTGCCCGAGGGTCATACCCCGAGCAGTTGGCTGCGTGAGCTGACCGAAGAAGGTGTGCGACGACGTTGGCCGCAAGGCGAGTCTGTGGCTGTGCGCGCCACCATCGAGAGAGAGCTGACACTGGTGGCAGAGTTGCGCTACGAGCACTTCTTTCTCACCGTGCATGACATCGTGGTGTTCGCGCGCAGCAGACACATTCTGTGTCAGGGGCGCGGCTCGGCGGCCAATTCCGCGATCTGCTACTGCCTGGGCATCACCGAAGTGAATCCCCACAGCATGGAGCTGCTCTTCGAGCGCTTCCTCTCCAAGGAGCGTGACGAGCCGCCGGACATCGACGTGGATTTCGAGCACGAGCGGCGTGAGGAAGTCATTCAATACATCTATGGCAAATACGGACGGCAGCGCGCAGCACTGGCGGCTACCGTGATCTGTTATCGCGCGCGCAGTGCAGTGCGCGATGTAGGCAAGGCGCTGGGAATTTCAGAAGCCGTGCTGACTGCGTTGGGCAGGAACCTGGATTGGTACAGCACGGACATTGAGGGGCAGATTGAAAAAGCAAAGATCGATACCGTGGCGATTGATATTGCACCGCCACTTTTGCGCAGACTGACATGGCTGGTGCGAGAGCTGATCGGCTTTCCGCGTCATCTCTCGCAGCACGTCGGTGGTTTCGTCATCAGTCAGGGGCCGCTCTCGGAACTGGTGCCGGTGGAGAATGCGGCGATGGCGGATCGCACCATCATCCAGTGGGAGAAGGATGATCTGGAAGCGCTGGGTCTGCTCAAGGTGGATGTGCTGGCGCTCGGCATGCTGACGATGATCCGTAAGGCGCTGGATCTGGTGACAGCGTCAAGCGGACAACTGTTGAGCATGGACATGATTCCGCAGGATGACAGTGCCGTGTACGACATGATCTGTGCGGCCGACACCGTGGGTGTTTTCCAGATCGAGTCGCGTGCCCAGATGAGCATGCTGCCGAGACTGAAACCGAGAAATTATTATGACCTGGTGATTCAGATCGCGATTGTGCGACCGGGCCCCATTCAGGGCAACATGGTGCATCCCTACCTGAACAGACGCAGCGGCCGCGAGCCGGTGAGCTTTCCGAGTGCGGCCATCAAGGAAGTGCTGCAGCGCACGCTCGGCATTCCCATCTTTCAGGAACAAGTGATGAAGATCGCCATCGTGGCGGCCGGTTTCACGGGCGGTGAGGCCGACCAGTTGCGCCGTGCCATGGCTGCGTGGAAGAAAAAGGGCGGGCTGGAGCCTTTTCGCGACAAGCTCATCAGCGGCATGACGGCACGTGGCTACACCGAGGAGTTTGCGCTGCAGATCTACAGCCAGATCAAAGGCTTTGGCGAGTATGGTTTTCCGGAATCTCATTCCGCGAGTTTTGCCCTGCTTGCCTATGTGTCCTCGTGGCTGAAGCATCACCACCCTGCCGCGTTCTGCTGTGCGTTGCTGAACAGTCAGCCCATGGGGTTTTACGCCCCCTCGCAACTGGTTCAGGATGCGCAGCGCCACGGGGTGGTGGTGTTGCCTGTCGATGTGAATCACAGCGCGGTGGATTGCACGCTGGAGCAGGTGCAGGACAGTGCGCAGGAAGGTGGCTCGGCTCTTTCTCGGCAACTGGGCCTCCAACTGGTCCTGCGCCTGGGTCTGAGCATGGTGAAGGGGCTCTCGGCAGAGGGCGCGCAGCGTGTGTGTGAGGCGCGGCAGCAGGGAGCATTTCGCAGCGTGCAGAGTCTGGTGGAGCGCACGGGCATCCAACGCGCTGACCGGGAGAGCCTGGCCGCCGCCGATGCCTTGCGCGCGCTGGCGAGCGACAGGCATCGCGCGTTCTGGGACGTGGCAGGCTATGAAGAGAAGCTGCCCTTGCTCGGCGCAGCAGGGCAGGCGCTGGAAGAGGAATTTGTGCCGCCAGACGTCGACATTCTGCTGCCCAAGCCCTCCGAAGCACAGAACATCGTCGCGGACTACAACAGCACCGCGCTGACCTTGCGGCGTCATCCGCTGGCGCTGCTGCGTGCACATCTGGACCACTATCACGTGGTGCCGGCGGCAGGACTGTCTTCGCTGGTCAGCGGCAATCGTGTGAAGGTGGTGGGCATCGTGACATCACGCCAGCGTCCGCAGACAGCATCGGGGGTCACCTTCATGACATTGGAAGACGAGAGCGGTTTTCTCAACGTAGTGGTGTGGGCGACGCTATCGCAGCAGTGCCCTGCTGTTGTGCGCACAGCCCGGTTGCTCGGGGTGAGTGGCCGCGTGCAGATCAGCGAGGGGGTGACTCATGTGCTGGCAGAGGCGCTGGTGGATCTGAGCGGTTGGCTGGCGGCGCTGGACCTGAAGTCACGGGACTTTCAATGAACAGCGCTTGCAATGAACAGCAACGCAGAGGGCTTTTCAACCGCCTGTCAGTCGAAGATGCCGTGCAGAAACCACTGCCGCTCGCCCCGACGTTCATGGAATATCCACAGGCGCATGCCCTGCCGGTTGCACGCCACGTAGTAATCGCGCCTTACCTCCTGCCCCGTCCACCAGCGTGTCTCGATGCGCTCCGGCCCGCTCAGCAGTGAAAGGCTGCTGCGGTAATACAGCTTTCCTTCGTTTTGCTCCAGCGCCACAGGTTCGGGCAACAGCCAGCAGGGGCGGCTGTCTGCCTGAGGCTTGCTGGGCCTGGCTTCCACCTTGCCGGTGAAGGTTCTGTCCTGCCCCGCGTACTCCGGACAATGCTCACTCGTGCTGAGGATGCTGCGTACGGCAGCATTGCCAAGACGGGCCTGCAACTGCTCCAGCAAGGGCACGATATCGTGCAGGCCGTCCTGCTCTTGCGAAGCCGCTGCCACGCCCTCTGTTGCACCCTCTGACAGGCCCCGCAGCGTGCCGGCTGCGGCGATGAAGGGAGCAAAGTGCCTGGCTTCCAACCGCAGGCCGATCACCGGGGCTGGCAACACCAGATGATGAATGCGGGTCTCCAGAAGCAGCCGCAGATGGTCTTGCTGGCGAGAGGGCTGACGCAGATCCAGGCTGAGCGTGGTGCTCTGCTGCCATTCATCACTGGGCTGCTCGCCTCCAGGTTTTTCATGCCTGAGTTCCAGCAACAGGTGTGTGGTGGCCAGCTCGTGCCGCTGCAAGAAAGCAGTGACTGTGCCGAGCATCGTCGCCACATGAGGCAGCAGCATGGACGTGTTTTCCACGGGGTAGTCAAACTCCACAGCCGTGTGGCATACGGGAGAGCTCTGCCAGCGCTTGAGTGGCATGGCAACTTTGCCGAGACAGCGGTCCAGTTGCCTGATGAAGTCGAGCCCGAAGCGCTGACCCAGAGCGTGAGTGGGCAGACGCCAGATATCACGTAGCCGACGCAGCCCGGTATTGTGCAATTGTTTGCGCTTGTCGGGCGGCAGCGGCAAAGCCTGCACGCTGAGCTTGCCAAGCACCGAGCGCAGATTGTCGGTGCGATGGATCAGCACATTGTGGCCTGCCCGGGCCAGCAGCAGGCTGGCGGCAGGAGTGGGGCTGGCCGCATGATGAAAGTCCATTGGCAGGCCCCAGGTCTGCAATTGCAGTTCGAGCAGCTTCTGCACCTGCTGACGGATTTTCTCCATGCCGCCGAAATAGCGCAGTGTGCTGCGCACCTCGAAGAGCAGACTGTCAGGTGGTTGCACGCTAACCGTGGCGCTCAGATTGCCGAGCACCTCGGCAATCTTCGACAGCCTCTGCTGCAACAGCAGCGCCGTCCCGGCGGTTTCAACAGCTCCCGACAACTGTGGCAGGTGCACGGCGTACCACAGAGGTGAATGCCTCCGTGAGTGCTTGCCAGCGTTCACAGGCTTGCCCGGTGGCGGTGTGCCACGAGATTTGACCGCATGCAGATGCCTGGGCAGCAACGGCAACTGGAAGAGTCTGCTACTCATGTCTGCCCTCGCATTAGGCTGAAAGAATCACGGCGATAGCTGCCCTTGACCTTGAGCAGGGTGACCTGCAGAGCGTCCTGAGTGCTTTCTACGCGTATGCGCAGAGTGGAAGCGGAATGCCGGATATTGCGCTGATGGAAGAGGATGCCCAGCGTCTGGCCAGTGGCGGCTGCCAGTTGCAGGCGCCGGATATGTCGGGGGGAAAGATAGCCCGGCCATGCCAGCACCAGTGCACAGGCGCGGCTCTGCAGCGCTTTCTCGATGCTCCACAGAGTGCGTGTCGGCAATGGATCGGCCTTGATGACAATGATCTGCGCCGTGTTCACGCCGGCCATCACTAGACCCGGGGCGTAGGGCATGCAGGGCGGCGCGACCCACAGTATCCAACGGTTTTCCATACTCAGTCTGCGTAGCAGAGGCAGTACAAGCTGCAGCTCTCCGGCGCCCCAGCACGGGCTGAGTATCTCGACCAGCGCATGGGCGGGCCAGCCCTGCCAGGGCAGGCAGGCGTCCAGTTGCGGATGGCCGCTGGGCAGGCTCGGGCAGCGACTCATGCTGAATTGCTGCTGACTCCCGCGCCAAAGCGAAGCGGTGTGCAGGAGGGAGTCGAGGGCTTGGTGGTTTTCTGGGGTTAACATAATGCTGTATATATTAACAGTATTATGTCGGTCGGCAAGCCGACATGATCTCATCATCCTGAGTTTCAGCAAGAGCCCGGGGGGCAGTTAGCGCAAGCGAGCCTATCGCTTACAACCCCCTTCCACCAACCCCGCAAACTCCTCCGCATCAAACGCTGCCGTCCCACCAAACGCATCCAGATAAGTGGAGCAGCGGTTCTCCGGTTTCGAGAACTCTTCCTCCAGAAACGCCGCCTTGATGCTCTCCAGCGTCACTTCTTCAGATGACATGCGCACGCCGCCATCGGTCTCCGAATCCAGCACCATCATCTTGGGGTTGCTCTCGCCGCTCTGCCATGGCGCCCACTGCGGTAATTCACTTTGACGTCCGGCACCTGGGTTGCCTGTGTGGGCGAAGTGGCCCCAGTAAGACATCATGGCATCGGAGAGTTTGTCGCGGCCAGGGTTGGTGGCGGGATCATAGAGGCGCGCGGCGGGCAGGAAGCCCACATCCCAGTCGCGGAAGATGAAGGCCATTTCTGTGGAATGTGCGGCGCCGATGGCGATGGCCATGTTGACGCCGGCGGCTGTCGTCTGTTGTTCGTCCCAGTCGAAACGGAATGCGAACACGTTGTCCGGTTGATGCGGCGACATGCGGCGGGCCAGTTCATCGACGCCGCGCCATTTCCACATCACCGAGGGATAGTGCGCCGCGCGGATATACTCCGCCGGGTCGTCACGAATCGTATCGGCCCAGGCGCCGTACATGTAGATGCGGCGCTCGTCGCGATTGGTGCCGAGGATGATGGGCACTTGATTGTAATTGCCAGAGGATAGTTGCTCGAAGGGATCGCCCTCGACAAACACCACACCGTCGGTGAATTTCTTGGGTGCCGGATAGTTGCGCGCGGCGTTGGGGTTGTAGAGTTTCAAAAACGCGGCGGCGTCCTGAGCATAGAGCAGTTCGCGAATGGCTTCGTTGCTCATGGACGTTTGCAGGGTCTTGGCGGCTGCACGATCTGGTGCGAGGCCATCGCGCACGAGAATCATGTTGATGATCTCGCGCGAGCTGTGTGCGTGACCCGGCACCTCGTCGTCGGTGTAATTGATACCCTGCGTCATTGGCGCGGTCTCGATGCCACCGCTTTGCACGATGGCGCGGTGGAACAGACCCTCTGCCATGGGTGAGGTCACCAGACTCATCACGTTGCCGCCACCGGCGGATTCGCCGAAGATGGTGACGTTGTTGGCGTCGCCGCCGAACACGCTGATGTTGTCTCTCACCCACTCCAGTCCCGCGATAGTATCGACGGTACTCCAGTTGCCGCTGGCGGCAGCGCTAGCACCCGCCTCAGCGCTCGACTCAAGAATGGCCGGATGCAGGAACCAGCCGAGAGATCCGAGGCGATAATTCACTGTGACCACCACGACGTCCTGCGACTCAGCGAGGATGCCGCCGTTGTAGTCGCCCGCATAACCACTGTTATTGCCGCCGCCGAAAATCCAGTACATCACTGGCAGTGGGCTGTCGGGCGAAGCATCAGCGGGGGCATAGACACTCAGATACAGACAGTCCTCGCTGCCGACGATGCCATCACCGTCCGGGTCCGCAATGCCTGCGCTCAGTCCCGACACGAATTGCATGCAAGGCTGAATGGTGTCGGTTGCTGCGTAGACGCCGTTCCAAGGCTGTGCTGCCTGTGGCAGCTTCCAGCGCAGATCGCCCACCGGTGGCTGGGCAAAGGGGATGTTGGTCCACGCCTGGCTGCCGTTGTCCTGCACCCAACCACTGAGCTGGCCTTGGGAGACGGTGCGCAATGTGGGGTCCGCTGGCTCTGTCACTGCGGGTACGGCGGCGGTGGACTCCGGAGCAGCAGTGGGTGCCGAAGGTTCAGGAGCGCAGGCCACCAGCAGGCAGAGCAAGCTGGTAGCTGCCAGCGTTTTGGCGTGTACCTTCGAGCAGGTAGATGTCTGAATTGATGTGATGGTCATGGCTTGTCTCTTGTCTCTTGTTTCTAGGCACGGGGAACGGGGCACAGGGCTGGTCTGCGGCAAGCGTAACAAAGCGGGATCATGGCCACGAGCATCGGCGACTCGACTTGCCGCACGCATATGACGTATATCTATTACTTCACTCACACCTGCCTTCCGGAACCCACACCCGCATGCGCATCATCCTCGCCCCCATGGAAGGCCTCGCCGACGTACACTTGCGGCGGTTGATCACCGCTCAGGGCGGTTTTGACTGGAGCGTGTCGGAGTTCGTGCGGGTGGTGGATCGCTTGTATCCCGACAGAGTGCTCCATGGCATGTGCCCCGAACTGAAGAACGGTGGACGCACGGACTCCGGCACGCCGGTGCGCGTGCAACTGCTGGGCAGCGATACCGAGGCGATGGCGGCCAATGCGGTGCGCGCCGTGGAGCTGGGCTCCTACGGCATCGACATCAACTTCGGCTGCCCCAGCAAAACGGTCAATCGGCGCCACGGCGGGGCGATCATGCTGCAAGAACCCGAGAGCCTGTACCGCGTGGTGAGCGCTGTACGCACGGCGTTGCCTGCGAGCGTGGTTGTGTCTGCCAAGATGCGGCTGGGTTTTGATGATACGTCGCTGATGCTGGAAAACGCCGCCGCCATTGAGGCTGCCGGAGCCACTGAACTGACCGTGCATGCCCGCACGCGTCGGCAGGGCTATGCGCCGCCCGCGCACTGGCATGAACTCGCGCGCATTCGCGAACATATCCGCATTCCGCTGATTGCCAATGGCGATATCTGTTCGGTGGAGGACTATCACCGCTGCGTGGAGGCGACGGGCACTGTCGATGTGATGCTGGGCCGTGGTGCGGTGCGCATGCCGTCACTGGCGCGGCAGATTCGCGACAACTGTGCTCTGGACTCGCCGTGGGCCAGTGTCCAGCCACTGCTGGGCGACTTCTGGCGTCAGCTCAGCGCCGAACTTTCGCCCCGGGATCGCATCGGACGCATCCGTCAGTGGGTCAATTATCTGCGCCAGCGTCACCCCGAGGCCGAAGTGCTCTGGCAGCTGGTTCGGCAGGAGGTGGATCTTCAGAGGCTGGATGCGGTGCTCTGACGCCCGCCTCGCTTCCCAGACCTCATCCCAATCGCGTAGGCTTTGCCCCGCATCAGTGTGTGCCAATCCATCCCACCTCACCCCGACCAGGAGTCCTCTCGTGTCTTCAACAAACAACCAGAATCCCTTGGCTGAAATCATCGAGCGGGAGCACGCACTGGCGCGTGCCGATATCAAGGCGCTGGGATGGAAGCCCGCGCTCGCTGCCAGCCAGAAGCGTCAGGGCGCCATGGCCACGCTGATTGCTTCCACGCTGTCGCCGGGCATCGCTTGCAAGGCTGAGTGCTGGTATTGCTGTTACTTCAAGGTGGAGGTGCGTGCCGAGGAAGTGTTTCAGATGGTGGACCATGTTCGCGCGCACTTCAGTCCGGAGCGTGTAAAGCGATTGCAACACGACGTTGCCGAAAACGTGAATGCCCTGCGGGGGCTGTCACACGAACAGCAGCTCGCGGCACATCGCAAGTGCGCGTTTCTGGATGACGGTAAGTGCTCCATCTACGAGGTCAGACCGGCGCGTTGCAGGACTTGCCATGCGACGGATGTCGCCGGCTGCAAGCAATCCTGGGAAGAGCCAGCCAACCTGAACATTCCTAACACCCTGGTTCCGGCGTTGTTGTATACCGGAGAGGCGCATCTGAAGGGCGCCCGCCAGGCCTTTGCCGATGCGGGCTATGACAACGAGGTGTATGAAATGAATGCGGCGCTTGAGATGGCGCTGGCGGATTCCACACCGAAACGGCGTTTTGAAAAGGGCAAGCGAGCCTTCGTAGGGGGCTCTCAACCGGCGAAATCAACTTAATTCACATTCAGCGATTTTTGTGATTGTCAAAAGATAATTATTGTAATAGTCTTCAGTGACTTAGCCTGACTAGCTTAACAGGCTTCTCAGATTACAACTTTAATAGACTGGAAAGCCGGGTAATTAATGAAGCAAAAACCAGATATGCTCATGGTGGTTGTTGTCCTGTTTGCCTTGGGAGTTCTTGCAAGCGGGGTTGTGCAAAGCGGTCTGCTGTAAGGTGACTTGCTTTGTAAAGCAACTTTATCGCGGCTGGTAAATCTGCCAGTCGCTCACTATTGTATCCATCCTGATATCCCAGTCCTGCGCTTCCAGTACAGGCACTCTCTGACACTCGTGCGCCACGCCAATCAATCTGGGGCTGTGCCTCTTGCTTCTGAAACCAAAGGTGCGGTCGTAGAAACCCTTGCCCATTCCCAGCCGGTTGCACGTCGCATCGAAACCCACCAGTGGTACAAACACCAGATCCAGAGCGCGGGCCGGAGTGAGCACTGCGCTGCGCAGGCGCGGTTCGTAGATTCCCCAGCGATTCGTCTGTAGTACATCGCCGCTGCGAAAGCGCACAAACACGAGCGCATTTTTCTTGTGCGGGTGAATCAGGGGGAGGTAGCAGTGTTGTCCGCGTTCCAGCGCTGCCGCCATGAGCAGGCCGGGGTCGATTTCACCGTCGCTGGGCAGGTAGAAGGCGATGCGTCTGGCGGAGTGAAAGAAGCGTTTTCCGGCGATCTGATCGTACAAGCGTGAGGCAGCGATGTCTTGCTCTCTGGGAGTCAATTGACGTCGACGGTGCCGGAGAGATTTGCGTAACGAGGCGCGCTCGGATGGGGTCATGGCATACAGGCAGAAGAGAGAATGAAGCTACCCGGAGCACCGCTACCAGAATAGTCCTGAACCCAAAGGTTCAGGTGGTGACTCCAGCGGTACATAAGGCTTTCCGGCGAGCGGACATGCACAACAGCACCTTGCAAAGAGCCTCCGGTTTAACGATATCGGCTCAAGAACACTTCTGATTGGCTAATGCTCTAGGTAACTCTGGATCGAGTATATACAACTTGATTGGGGCTATCGATAGCAGAATGGAACTTTTTTCCGGGCTTGTGAAAGGCTTGTAAAAAGGCGCTTTCAGGTGATCTCAATCTGCCGATTGATCTGCAGGCTGCGGTCGATCTTGTCTTCCAGCGTCTTGACCTGTTGCACGGTGATGTGGCGGCTTTCGTTGAGTTGCTGGCTCTTGCCGAGCATTTCGTGGGTAATATTCAGGGCCGCCATCACGGCGATCTTCTCAAGGCCGTGGATGTTGCCACGGGATTTGATCTTGCGCATGTTCTCGTCGAGATAGCGCGCGGACTTCAGCAGAGCATCCTGTTCAGAGGGAGGGCAGCTGACCTGATATTCCTTGTCGAGGATTTTGACCATTACGGCGCCGGGGACGTTCTCTTCAGGGCTCATGCGTGTTCTCTTGTGGTGGCTGGAAGGACTACGCCTGTTCCATGGACTTCAGTCTGTTGAGCACAGATTCGAGGCGGGTCTTGGCCAGTTTGTTGTTTTCGAGCAGTTGCTGGCGTTCAGATTGCCAGTTATGCTCCTTCGCCCTTAACTGCTGATTCTCTCGTTTCATCGTGGCGCACAGCTCGATGAGAGCATCGATCTTTTGATCCAGCGTGTTAAATCTTTCGTCATTCATTATGATGTTCGCTATGCACAAACCCACTGGGATATTGCCCGTTACTATAGAGGCGAGACCCAGGCCGGTCAATCGCGGCTTGTGCAAACCAACGCAAACCGAATCAAGGCAGATCATGACCAGCATTTATGAAGAAGCCGCCCGACGGCGCAAAGAATTGATGCAGCAGATGGAGCCCAACAGCATTGCCCTGCTGAGTGCGGCGCCCCAGAGTACGCGCAGTAACGACACCGAATATCTCTACCGCCAGAACAGTGATTTTTACTATCTCACCGGATTCGTTGAACACGACGCGTTGCTTGCGCTGATCCCCGGTCGTGAACAGGGTGAGGTGGTGCTGTTCTGTCAGGAAAAAGACAAAACCCGTGAATTGTGGACCGGCATTCTGATGGGCCCGGAGCAGGCCATCAAACAATTGCACATTGATGATGCGTTTCCCATCGGGGACATCGACGATATCCTGCCCGGCCTCATCGAAGGTCGTGACCGTGTGTATTACTCCATGGGCAAGGACCAGCGCTTCGATCAGCGCGTGATGGACTGGGTAAAAATCATTCGCGGCAAAGTGCGCCAGGGCGCGCATCCCCCTGGCGAGTTTCTGGTGCTGGACCATTTGCTCAATGAAATGCGGCTGATCAAGAGCCCGCTGGAAATCAAACTGATGGAGAAAGCGGGCGTCATCTCGGCGCAGGCACACAAGCGTGCGATGGCCGTTTGCCGTCCGGGCCTGCATGAATATCATCTGGAGGCAGAACTGCTGCACGAGTTCGTGCGTTCCGGCAGTCGTGCTCCGGCCTACAACAACATCGTCGCGGGTGGCAAGAATGCCTGCATCCTCCACTACATCGAGAACAACGCGCCCTTGAAAGATGGTGATCTGGTGCTGATCGATGCGGGCTGCGAGTATGAATATTATGCCGCAGACATCACGCGTACCTTTCCGGTGAACGGACGTTTCAGTACCGAGCAGCGTGCGCTTTACGAGATTGTGCTCAAGGCACAACTCGAAGCCATCAAAGTCATTAAACCTGGCACCCCTTGGGATGAGCCGCACAATGTCACCGTGCGCGTCATCACGCAGGGGCTGGTCGATCTTGGGCTGCTCAAGGGCGATGTGCAGGACCTGATCAAGAGCGACGCCTACAGAGCATTCTATATGCACCGTGCCGGACATTGGCTGGGTATCGATGTGCACGATGTCGGCGATTACAAAATAGACGACAAGTGGCGCCTGCTGGAACCCGGCATGGTCACCACTATCGAGCCTGGTATCTATGTGGCGCCAGACAATATGGACGTGGCAAAGAAGTGGCGTGGCATCGGCATTCGTATCGAAGACGATGTGCTCGTGACCCGCACCGGGCATCGCGTGCTGAGTCATGGCGTGCCCAAGACGGTGGAAGAGATCGAGAGTTTCATGGCGCAGGCGCAAGCTGCCGCTTGAATACTTTTTGAAATGAGCTGAAAGAACTGAAAGGAAGAGTGGGCGGCGTTGCGAGTATCTTCTCTGCGTGAACATTACGATGTGGTGGTGGTTGGCGGCGGTCTTGTCGGTGCCAGCTTTGCCTGCGCTTTGGCCGCGAAAGCCAGTGCCAAACCTCTACGCATTCTGGTCACTGAACCGGTCGCTGCGTTGCAGGCTTCCACAAGTTTCGACGCGAGATCCACAGCCTTGTCCTATGGCAGTCGCTGCATTTATGAGCGCCTCGGCCTGTGGCAGGAACTCGGCCCGCTGGCCACGCCCATCAAGAATATTCACGTCTCGGATCGCGGGCATTTTGGTGCTGTGCGTATCGACAGCGCCGACATGGGCGTCGAGGCGCTAGGCTATGTCGCCGAGAATCAGCATCTGGGGGTGGTGTTGACTGCGGCGCTAGATCGGGCGCCCACTATCGATTTTCTGTGCCCTGCCGTGATCGATGTACTGCAACCGCGCCCTGATGGCATGAGTGTGCGAGTACAGCATGGTGAGTCATCGCGAGCAAGGCTCGCTCCCACAGAGATCACTGCAGGTTTGGTGGTGCTGGCAGATGGCGGCAAGTCCATTCTCAGCGAACGGTTGGGCATTTCCGGCAGCGTCACTCACTACGGCCAGAAGGCCATCATCGCCAACATCGCTTTCGAAAAATCCCACGACAATGTCGCCTTCGAGCGTTTCACCGACAGCGGGCCGCTGGCGGTGCTGCCTCTGACCACTCAGCAAGGCGACCATCGCGGCGCATTGATCTGGACGGTGGCGGAGGACGAGGCGGATGAGATTCTGGCGCTGCCGGAGCCCTTGTTCCTGCAGCAATTGCAGGAGCGTTTCGGGTACCGTCTGGGGCCTATCGAGAAGGTCGGTGCGCGCGTCGCCTATCCGCTGAGTCTGGCGGTAGCACGCGAGCAAGTCAGGCCGGGGCTGGTGTTGCTCGGCAATGTCGCGCACACGCTGCATCCCGTGGCCGGGCAGGGCTTGAACCTCGCGCTGCGTGATTCGGAAGTGCTGGCTGAGCTTCTGGCAGCAGCTCATGAGAAAGGGCAATCGCCCGGGGCGATGACGGTGTTGCAGGGTTACGTCAATGCCCAGCGTCGCGATCAGGATGCCACCATCGACTTCAGCCACTACATGACGCGGTTGTTCTCCAGCGGCAATCCAGCGCTGATCTGGGCGCGCAAGTTCGGCTTGTTCTCCATTGATCTGATCCCGGTGATGAAGAAGACCTTTGCCAGGCAGGCTATGGGGCTGGCCGAGCGGCGGACGCGCCGGGCGTGATTTAGCGCGGCAGAGCTATTGCGGGGCGATCTCCGCCCGGGTGGCATTGGCCACTCCCTCGACAAAGTGCACGTAAAAACGTGCCGCCCTCTCCAGTCCCTGCACTGAGATCGTTCCGAACACATCACCACTCGTGTGATACAGAGGCCCGGAATGAATCGCCTGCACCATCGGAATATTCAGCGGACGATAGCCACCGAGATCACCGGGCGTGTCGGTGCCGATATCCGGATTGAGCCGGAAACCGTAGCGCTCCACCCCGCGTCGAGTCAGGTCTGTCAGGAAAGGTGAGGCGTTGGAAATGCCAAAGCCCATGGGTTGCTCGGTGGATTCCACGTTCCAGTCACCCGGCACCACGCGGAACTGCGCGATGTGTTCGAGGTTCAGCGCGAGCACGCTGCTGGCGGTCAGCGCCGGGTTCATGCTGACGAAGTTGGCAGGACCATTGAGGCCGGAGCTGTGATGGCCGCCACTGGCGACAAACACGAGAGTGCGCTCGGGCATGTTCTCGGGTCTGGCGAAGTGGCGCGCCATGGCGATCAGCACGGCCAGGCCATCGGCATTGTCGCCGGCAGCATCAAACCAGCCGTCGGCGTGCGCATTGACGATAATGTTCTCGGTGCTGCGGCCGCGCACGATCCCCATGGCGTTATGACCTTTCAGCCCGGTCAGCGCGCTGGCCTGCAGAGACAGTTGAATCTGTAGCTGCTCAACCACGCCGCTCTGTGCTGCCTTCTCGATAGCCTGCATCAGGAATTCACCATCGTCGGTCCCGAGGTTGAAGCAAGGGCCGTTGCAGTTGGCGAAGTCGCGCACATGCATGTTGCCCGTCTGTCGCACCACGTTGAGCACCGCCACGGCGCCCTTGGCCATGAGCTGCTGCGAGCGGTCCCGCGTGGCGCCACGTTCGGAATAGGCCCCTCCAGCAGGTGTGAGCAGTTGCACCGCCACCTTGCCAGTGAGATCGGTGGTTGGCAGCGGATCATCGACGTGTCCGGCAAAGGCGAGCGGCGCCGTCAGTGTGCCACCGGGAATCTCCGAACCGCCGTTGGGCAGTGCGGAGCCCAGCACCACATCCATGCTGCCCGCGCCGAAGGCCGCGTTGCCGAGCACTTTGGCTTCCCAGTTCTGTGGCCACCACATCGCGCCGGTGCCGTCGTATTCCTGCACGGCCACCTCGGTCAGCCCGGCGTCGCGGAATTGTTGCGCCGTCCACTCCAGCGTGGCTTTGGCGGCTGGAAAGCCAGTGACACGGCCCCAGGATTTCTCACCGGCCACCCGGCTCTGAATTGAGAAGTCCACAATGCTCTGCACCATGGGCAGGATGGCCGCGCCACGCAGATCGGCATAGCCTTCTTCACCGGCGGGCACGCTGGCGGGTGCGGGATTGACTGCTGAGACATCGACGACGGGCTGATGCGGATCGCCCAGCCCGGAGGGAACGTTGAGTCCGAACCATGCAGCATTCTGAGCGAGGGCCGGAACGCTGCCGACCAGGCTCAAAGCGACAACTAAGGGCAGGGAGTAGAGAGACGAGCGACGGGTAATTGATATAGAGGGGGACATGGCATGCTCCTTTGCTGTCAGGCCGAATGCGGTCAGCCTGAATCATTTTATTGTTATGAAGCGCACTCGAAGGGCATGCCCAGTATAAGGGATCAGGGGGCGCGTTGTGCCTGCACGGCCAGTCTGATCGCCTCGATACGTTTGCGGTTCACCCCGAGATCGCTCTTGCCAAGGCGCGAGGCGGAGCGCACCTGCACAATGCCGGTGGCAGGATCGGCCAGAAACTCCACGTCATCGACAAAGCCCATCAGCCGTGTCGTGAACTCTGCATACAGATAGTTGCCCTGTTCGCTGATGATCTGTGCCCCGGCCATCGCAGTGACGGCCTGCTTGACCTCGGGGAGGGTGGCGTTCAAAGGCTCGATCCGGTGGCTCTCGCGACTTTCAGCGCTGGAGACACAGTTCGGAGAATCCGGGCACAGGCCGAGCTGGCCGTTGTTCTCGCCCAAAGTGGTGGGCCGTTCGCCCGCGCAGCCTAGCAGTGTCAGAAGGGGAATCATGATCAGGAGGCTCCGTATGTGCGTAGATGGTTTCATAAGTCAGATCACCTGCATGCCGAGCCACTCGGCGATCATCGCGGGCTTGTCTTCGCCTTCGATCTCCACGGTCGCCTTGTGTTTGAGCAGGATGTTGTTTGGGGTCTTTGCCGTGACTTCCAGCAGCTCGAAGCGAGCGCGAATGCGTTTGCCGACTTTCACCGGGCTCATGAAGCGTACCTTGTCCAGTCCGTAGTTGATGGCCATCCGCGCGTCCTTGATCTTGATGACGCTGGTCTGGGCCGACAGTGTGCTCAGCAGCGAAAGGGTCAGGAAACCATGCGCGATGGTGCCACCGAAAGGGGTCTCGGCGATGGCACGCTCCCGGTCGACGTGAATGAACTGGAAGTCCCCGCTCGCCTCGGCGAACTGGTTGACGCGCTGCTGGGTGATCTCCAGCCAGGGGCTTATCCCGACCTCCTGCCCGATGAACGAGCGGGCCTCTTCAAGCGTCACGAAATTGGGCATGCGGTACTTCTCCAGGATGTCATTGTCGAGGCGTCTTGCTGGCTGTCCGGTGACGGCCGGAGCTATACTCTGCCACATCAACAGATCCCGCAAGAGATAGACTTCAAGCTCCGGGACAATGAGAACCCTATGCACGCCAGTTCAGCAGAGAATGAGTTTGATGTCGTCATCGTGGGTGGTGGCATGGTCGGGGCGAGCCTCGCCTGCGCGCTGGCCGACGCCGGGCTGCGTCTGGCAGTGCTCGACAGTCAGCCGTTCGCAGCCTCCGCCACTCCAGCTAACATCGCCTCTGCAGAGCCGACTTTCGACCCGCGCGTCAGTGCCATCACGCCAGCGTCTCAACAGTTTCTGCATCGACTCGGCGTCTGGGATGCCATTGCCGCACAGCGTCTCTCACCCTACACGGACATGCACGTCTGGGACGGTGACGGCACCGGCTCTATTCATTTCTCGGCGGCTGACATTCACGCAGACTTGCTTGGCCACATCATCGAGAACTCGGTGATTCTCACGGCGCTGCAGCAGCGTCTAGGCAGCAACAACATCACTCTGCTGGCTCCGGTCACGCTGACCGGCCTGATACCGCCCAGCATCACATCGCCCGAGGCGCCGGTGCAGATCACATTGGCCGACGGCCGCTGTCTGAGCACACGACTGCTGGTTGCCGCCGATGGCGCCAACTCCACGGTCCGCGAGCTGGCCGGTTTCCAGACCCGCGAATGGGACTACCAGCATCACGCCATCGTGACCACCGTGCGCACCGCGCTTCCGCATCGCCAGACCGCCATCCAGCGTTTCATGGACGCAGGCGTACTGGCGTTTCTGCCGCTACGGGCGAATCCGGTGAGCAGCTTCGATGAGCAGTACCACTGCTCCATCGTCTGGTCCGTGTTGCCAGACGTCGCTCAAAATTTGATGGCGCTGGACGATATAGCTTTTGCACGCGAGCTGCAGGCCGCGATCGAAAACCGCCTTGGCAAGATCGAGAGCGTGGACAAGCGCTATAGTTTTCCGCTGCGCCAGCGGCACGCACACAGTTATGTGCAGCAGGGCATCGCCCTGATCGGTGACGCTGCTCACACGATCCATCCACTGGCCGGGCAAGGCGTCAACCTGGGGCTGCAGGACGCGAGCGTGCTGGCGGAAGAGATTCTGCTGGCGTTGAGTAAGGGGCGGGATTTCGCCGACCTGCGCACTCTGCGTCGCTACCAGCGGCGTCGCATCGGTCACAATCTGGGCATGATGTGGATGATGGAAGGCTTCAAGCGTCTGTTTGCCGACCAGCCTCTGGCGGTGCGCTGGCTACGCAATGCGGGCATGGCGGGCCTCGACAAAACCGTGCTGCTCAAGAACCAGATCATGCGTTCCGCCATGGGTATCGAGTAACCCGCAGCCTGAATCGCTCAACCGTTGAAAATAGTTCTAAAGTAATTCCTCTGGTGGTCGATTACCGGGTATGGCCCCACCCTCATATCCGTTACAGAGGAATCGCAAGCATGCTGGCAAAAGACTCGTCCTGGCCTTTCGACCTGGACCTCAGCGCACTGGACACCAGTGCCATCACCAACATCCTCAGCGATATTGAGAGCCATCTGCCGCTGGTCGAATCCGAGGGCGGCATGACTGAATTGCTGCGCGTGAAACAGCTGTTCGAAACTGAACTGATGACCAGTCGCCGTTTGCACTGATCAGGTGCAAACCCGCTCCGGTGGCATACTTACGGGTGTACTCCCCTTCTTGCTTGGTTTATCCTTGACCCGCCCGAATATCCCCTTGCTTTGACAGAGACAGCGATAATTACAGGACCTGTGCAAGCAGATCCGTACTCTCGCGGTCTTGATCCGAGTCAAGACGGATGTCTGAATATCAGACTGAATATCGTCATTGAAACCCCCGGAAAATAATCACAAAAGGTTGGTCATTATGAAACTGCTACTCTCTTTAGTTGCTGCTACCGCACTGCTGGCCGGGGGCAATGCCCTGGCAATTGACGCTGCCAAAGTCACTCAGGCTCTGGCCGACCCCGCCCGCAGCGATGCTGACAAGGCGCTGGATGGTTCCCGCAAGCCGGTTGAAGTACTGGACTACCTGGGTCTGGAAGAAGGCATGACCGTGCTGGACATCATGTCCGGTGGCGGCTGGTACACCGAAGTGCTGTCGCGCGCCGTTGGCCCGACTGGCAAGGTCTACATGCAGAACTCCGAGGCCGCTTTGGGCCGTGGCACCACTCAGGCAACTGTCGATGCCCGTCTGGCCGTGCTGAGCAATGTTGAGCTGCTGAAGCAGGACGTCAGTGTTGATCTGGGTCTGCCAGCAGACTCCATCGACTTCGCCATCACCAACCTGAATTTCCACGACGTATACAACCGCGACCCGGCAGCTGCACAGACCTTCCTGACCAACGTCAAGAATGCGCTGAAGCCAGGTGGCGTGTTTGCGCTGATTGACCACGAAGGCACTGCTGGCGCCGATAACGCCACACTGCACCGCATCCCGATGGAGCAAGTAGTGGCTGCCGTACAACAGGCCGGTCTGACCATCGTTGACAGCAGCAGCGACCTGCTGAACGTGGCCACGGATAACCACTCACAGGCCCCGTTTGCCGCTGAGCTGGAAAGAAACACTGATCGCTTCATTCTGAAGCTGACCAAGTAATACTGATTCAGTTGGAAACAACAGCAAGACCAGACTGCCTGTGAAGCGTTATGCTTCACAGGCAGTCTCATTTTCAGCCCCAGCAGGATTTTTTCGCGACCGAGCTATTCCTTGACTCAGCCTAGTTCTTCATCAACTTCACCATCCGGCGCTCAGCCAGGTTCCCAATCGGGTCCACGCAACGGTCGCTTTTCCGAGCCGCCGTCAGCACCGCCATCCTCCGGCCCGGTGCAGTTGATCACCAAATTCTTCTCCGTGTTCAAGTACAGCCGCGTGGCGATCGAGATTGTCTGGAGCACCAGCGCCGCGCTGACGTTGACGATGGCACTGGCGACCTTGCTGGCGGGCATCCTGCCAGCGGGCATTGCCTACGTCGGCCAACTGATTGTGGATGCGGTGGTCACGGCGATTCAGGCTGCGCCGGAGCAGCGTGAAGCAGCGACCGATCAGACCATTTTCTGGGTGCTGTGCGAGGCCGGTCTGGTGGTGTTCATCACCGGTGTGCAGCGCATTAACAGCGTGTGCCAGTCGGTTCTGCGCGTGCTGCTGGGCAACAAGATCAATGTGATGATTCTCGAAAAGTCGCTCACGCTGGAGCTGCAGCACTTCGAGGATTCCGAATACTACGACAAACTGACCCGCGCCCGGCGCGAGGCGTCGAGCCGTCCGCTCAGCCTCGTGATCCGCACCTTCGACCTGTTGCGCGAATCCATCTCGCTGGTCAGCTACGGCTTCCTGCTGTTTCAGTTTTCGCCCTGGGCGGTGCTGTTGCTCGCCTTCGCGGGCCTGCCTGCCTTCCTCGCCGAAGCCAAATTCTCCGGGGAAGCCTTCCGCAACCAGCGCCATCGTTCTGCCGAGCGGCGCATGCAGATCTATCTGGAGATGGTGCTGACCCGCGAGGACGGCGTGAAGGAAGTGAAGCTGCTGAAGATCGGGCGCCTGTTCCTGCAGCGCTACATCGACATCTTCCTGGCCATTTACAAGGAAGACCGCAACCTTGTATTGCGCCGTGGTTTCTGGGGTTATGTGCTGGGGCTGATCGCAAGCGCCGCCTTCTACTTCGCCTACGGCTGGGTGGTGTTCGCCGCCATTGCCACCACCATCACCATCGGCCAGATGACCATGTACATCGCCGTGTTCCGGCAGGGTCAGAGCGCAGTGACCAACAGCCTCACTGCCATCAACGGCATGTATGAGGACAATCTCTACCTGTCGAATCTGATCGAGTACCTGGAGCATAAAGTGCCCGAGGCCAGCGGCGACAAGACCGCCGGGCCGGACCCGAAGGACGGCATCCGCTTCGAGAATGTCAGCTTCTTTTACCCGGAGAGCCGCACCCCGGCGATCCACGACTTGAACCTGCATATCAAGGCGGGCGAGAGCCTGGCCATCGTCGGCGAGAACGGCTCCGGCAAGACCACGTTGATCAAGCTGCTGACGCGGCTCTATTCACCGACCAGCGGCCGCATTCTGCTGGAAGGGCTGGATCTGCAGGAGTGGGACATCGAGACGCTGCGCTACAAGATCGGCGTGATCTTTCAGGACTTCAGCCGCTACCAGCTCAAGGTGAACGACAACATCGGCATCGGTGACGTGGACAACATGGAGGTGCGTCCGCAGGTGGAAGCGGCTGCACGCGACGGGCTCGCGGCGGATTTCATCCAGCACCTGCCGCAGAACTACGACACCCAGCTCGGCACCTGGTTCAAGGGCGGCAAGGAGCTCTCCGGTGGCCAATGGCAGAAGATCGCTTTGGCTCGGGCCTTCATGCGCAACCACGCTGACGTACTGATTCTCGACGAACCCACTGCTGCCATCGATGCCAAGGCCGAGGCCGACATCTTCGCGCATTTCCGCGAGCTGACCGCCGACCGCATCTCCATCATCATTTCGCACCGCTTCTCCACCGTGCGCATCGCCGACCACATCATCGTGCTCGATAAAGGCGTAATTCTGGAGGAAGGCTCTCACGAGGAACTGCTGGCGCGGGATGGGCAGTACGCCCATCTGTTCAACCTTCAGGCGCAAGGCTACATGTAACCACCTCCCTCTCTCCCTGCGCTGCCCTGCCGTCTCCCTCCCTGCTGCCTTGCCTCCTTGCCCTGTATGAGCCAGCCCTGCTGGCGAC
>JAZKJF010000015.1:0-414 GCA_040384465.1 Pseudomonadota bacterium
GCGACACGCCGTGAACCCATCCATGGGGGCTCGCTTTCGCCATCCATGGCTCAAGACGGTCGCTACTGCCTGTCACACCACCCCGCTTTGCAAGTTTGTGCCAAATCGGGTGAAGGCATTTATGCCCTTTGGGTACGCTCCCACAGTTTGGCTCAGATTCAGCGCGATGCCCTGATCAACGCCATGACAGCAGTACTTTCCAGATCAGCGAACACATTTGAGGTCAGCTTTTTCTGTCATTCATGCAGCCCTCAGCGAAACTGAACCGGAAGCGTCAGGGGCTCAAGTGAGAGGACTCGTGGCAGTCATTGATAGCGAGTAGATGTTCATCTCAACCGAATGTGCTCTGACTGTGGGAGCGGGCCCGCCTGCGACGATGTGGCACAAACTTGCAAAGCGGGGTGCCGTGGTGGG
>JAZKJF010000015.1:424-137486 GCA_040384465.1 Pseudomonadota bacterium
GACCGTCTTGAGCCATGGATGGCGAAAGCGAGCCTCCAGGGATGGATTCACGGCGTGTCGCCACTGCCCACCACGGTACCCCGCTCTACCCACTGAAAATACACAAATCGCGGGCAGGCCTGCTCCCACAGTCAGAGCGGATTCAGTGCAGAGTTAAGGGGCAGATTCAGCGCACAGCGTCAGCCAGCTTTGGATGCCCGCGCTTCGGTACTTCTGGCGGTGCAGGATGAAGTAGAACTTGCGGGTCCAGTCACGCTGCGGCGCTTCAAGACGGATCAGACTGCCGCGTGCGAACGCATCTCGCAACGCTATCGCCGACAGGCAACCAATCCCCAGTCCTGCTTCAACCGCGCGTTTTATGGCCTCGGTGTGCTGTAGATTCAGCCGCAGATCGAGATCCGGTAGCAGACCGTGCATGGCGCGATCGAAGGCCTGACGGGTGCCGGAACCCGCTTCGCGCACCACCCAGCGGGCCGCCAGCAGATCGGCGTCGCTCAGCGTGCGCTGGCTGGCCAGTGGATGCCCGGGCGCGCAGAACAAGGCCAGTTCATCATCGCGCCAAGGAATCACCTCCAGCACCGGGTCCTGCAACTCGCCCTCGATCAGGCCGATGTCCAGCTCGAAGTTTCGGACTCGGCTGGCGATGGCGGCAGTGTTTTCTACGGTCAGGCTGACGCGGGCATCCGGGTGGAGATTCATGAAATCCGCCATGATGGGCACGGCTAGATAGTTGCCGATGGTCAATGTGGCGCCCACCTTCAGTTCCGCCACATCGGTATGCTGAGTCAGGCTGTGCTCGAATTCGCGTGCTTGCGCCAGCAGGGCCTCCGCTCTTGGGCGCAGTGCCTTGCCCAGTTCGCTCAGCTGTACACGCTTGCCCGCGCGGTCGAAGAGCTGAATGTCGAAGCGTTGCTCCAGATCCTGCAACGCCGAACTGGCAGCTGACTGGGACATCGCGAGGCTGTTTGCTGCCTGTGTGACGTTCTCGAAGTGCGCGGTAGCGAGGAAGACTTCGATCTGCCGCAGGGTGTAGTGCATGCGCTATTCCTTGTATTTCGTGTTGTTGGTGGAAAGCTCGGATATTGAAATTGGTGTTGCGTCGCTGTATTGTCGCGGCCCAATTGGATAAGCGCGCCGTTCGGCAGTCTCTCATATATCTGATAAACCGATTACATATATGTTAATTATCTGTTTTACAGATAGCTTAGAAGACGCCTAGAATTCGCGCAAGTTGGGGCTAAAACCCCTGAGTCCAGTCTTCAATCACCGTTTTCAACAGGAATCCAGCATGGCAGCAGTGTCCAAACAAAGCGTCACCAGCGTTCACCACTGGAACGAGACCTTGTTCAGCTTTACCACTACCCGCGACAAGTCGCTGCGTTTTGAAAACGGCCATTTCGTGATGGTAGGGATGGAAGTGGAGGGACGCCCGCTGATGCGCGCTTACAGTATTGCGAGCGCCAACTATGAGGAAGAACTGGAGTTTTTCAGCATCAAGGTGCAGGACGGCCCGCTGACTTCCCGTCTGCAGAATATCCGCATCGGCGATGAGCTGCTCATCAGCAGCAAGCCGACCGGCACGCTGGTGGCTGATCACCTGTTGCCCGGACGTCATCTCTATCTGCTGTCTACTGGTACGGGGCTGGCCCCGTTCATGAGCATTATTCGTGACCCGGACATTTACGAGCGTTTCGAGAAGGTCATCCTGGTTCACGGCGTACGCCGCATCGGCGACCTGGCCTATCACGACATGATCACCAAAGAGTTGCCAGAGAATGAGTTCTTCGGCGAGCAGGTGAAGAATCAACTGATCTACTACCCCACGGTGACCCGTGAGGAGTTTGTTCATAATGGCCGTATCACCGACCTGATGCTGAATGGCAAGCTGTTCAGCGACATCGGTCTGCCCACGCCCAACCATGAAGATGACCGTTTCATGCTCTGCGGCAGCACGGCGATGCTCAAGGATACCTGCAAGGTGCTGGATGGCTGGGCATTCAAGGAGTCCCGCCACGGCATCAAAGAGCACTATGTGATCGAGCGCGCGTTTGTGGATTGATTCTCGGCGACGTCAGAGCACACAAATGAAAAAAGGGGCGGTTGCCATCAGCAACCGCCCCTTTTTTCATGCGTCCGGATTGTTCTTGCCTTCAGACGGATTACAGACCTGTTACCGCCGGGTGGAAGTAACCGACCAGGCAGCCTTTGGAATCAGGGATGTCGTCCATGTCCACTGTGCCGCCAGCCAGAATGGTATCGAGTGCACCGGCCAGATAGTGATTTTCGGCATTGGCGCGCTGGGTTTCATAGCCCAGTGAGTCATTGATGGGGCCTCGGAACAGCACTTCTTTGGTCCTCGGTTCGATAATGAACACTTCTGCGGTTCTTTCGACACCCAGCGATTTGGCGACAGTCTGGTCCTCGTCTTTCAGGATAGGGAAGGTGATCTTGAATTCTGCCGCTTCCATTTCGATGCGCTTCAGGTCGTCCTGAATGAAAGAGTTCAGCATCAGGAAAGCCACGTTCTCCTCGCGGTACTTGTCGGCGATTTCCTTGTAGGCAGGGACGGACAACCGGGCGATCGGGCAGCCTGAGCCGTGCACGTACATCACGATATAGTCACGGTCCGAATATTCATCCAGGGTGTGGTTGTTGTGCAGTTGGTCGAGCAGGCTGAAGTCCTTGATGGACTTGAGGAATTCGTCTGCATGACCCGTGACTGAAGAAAGCATCAGCGTGGCTGTCAGCAACACTCCGGAAAGCTTGTTCATTACAACACTCCTCTCGATATCTTATTTGACACTCTGTGGAACTGGTGATCGGAAGCAGAGACCGCTTGTGCGCACTCTTCATTTCGGATCACTCTCTTGAATCATCACTGCGGCCAGTCTGGCCCTCAGACCCTGAACCCCAGCTTAAGTCTGCGAGCGACAGGATGTCCTTGATGCACATCAACATCAAGCCGCAGTCTGTGATTATTTGTGAAGCAGCTTGTGGAACCATACAGGCTCAGCGGCGATTGGGTCAACCGGGCGCAGTCCCGTGGGTGCAAGCGCAGGGCTGAACGGGTATAGTTAGCCGCGTTTAGCCAGCGCGGTCGGAACGGTAAGACTGGCCACTGCCCATATTTCAAGGATTGTCATGTCAGCTGGTGTTTCCCGCTCTTCCGTTGCTCGTTTTTACAGCGCCATGGTGTTTGGCAGGCCCTGGTTGGTCCTCATTCTGCTGGGTGTTCTATCCGCTGCTCTCGGCTGGTACGCACAGAATTTTAAGCTCGATGCCTCGGCAGATTCCCTGCTCATGGAAGGGGATCAGGAGCTGGAATACTCTCGTCAGATCAATAATCGCTACGGCACCCGCGACACCGTCACCATCGCCTATACCCCCACCACAGAGCTTTTCAGTGCTGACACCTTCGCGCAGCTCGGCGCTCTGCGTGACGAACTGCTGGCTCTTGAGCGTGTGGAGTCTGTCGATAGCCTGCTTAATGTGCCGATCTTCGGTGACACACCGCTGATGAGTCTTTCCGATGACTATGACACGGTGCTGACACCGGGCCTGGACCTGGCCGCTGCTCGTGAAGAGCTGATCAACAGCCCGGTTTTCAGCAACGCCATTGTCAGTCCGGATGGTCAGACCGCCGCGATGCTGGTGAGTTTTACCCGTGACGAGCTTTACCATGCCTTGGTCGACCAGCGTGAAGCACTTCGTGCCAAACGGGCTGCTGAAGGGCTGAGCGCTGAAGAAGACGCAACGCTGGCCCAGGTCAGCACCGAATTCGATGCCTACAGCAATATCACCGCTGAACAGCGCCACGAGGACATCGCCAGCATTCGCGAGATCCTCGCCACGTATCAAAACAATGCCACCGTCTATCTGGGTGGTGCGCCGATGATTGCCGATGACATGGTGACTTTCGTACGCAACGATCTGGCCTCGTTCAGCATCGGTGTGTTCGCTTTCATCGTCATCGCGCTGGGGCTGATTTTCCGGCGCGTGCGCTGGGTATTGCTGCCCCTGGGCTGTTGTGCAGTGGCCGGTATCATCGTGGTGGGCGTACTGGGGCTGATGGACTGGCGTGTGACGGTGGTGTCTTCCAACTTCATGTCGCTGCTATTGATCACGACTATCTCGCTGACGGTACACCTGACGGTGCGCTTCCGGCAGCTGCGGGCCACCCGTCACTTCACTGACCATGACCGGCTGTTGCGTCACACAGTGTTGTCGATGTGGAGACCGTGTCTTTACACAGCGCTGACCACGATTGTGGCCTTCGCTTCGCTGATCACCAGTGGCATCTCGCCGATCATCTCTTTCGGTTGGATCATGGTGATTGGAGTGACCACTGCGCTGTTGGTGGTATTTGTAGTCTTCCCGGCCGTTATGAGCCTTCTGCAGAAAGATCAGGAGCAGCTGAGCAACAAGACCACGATGGTGCTGACATCGGCATTGGCGCGTGGCACGGACAAGCTGGGCAACAAAGTGCTGGTGATCTCTGCTCTGCTGCTGGTATTCAGCGTGGTCGGGTTGATGCGCCTGAAAGTGGAAAACAGCTTCATCGACTACTTCAGCGAGGATACCGAAATCTTCAAAGGCATGACGTTGTTCGACGAGAAGCTGGGCGGAACCTTGTCATTGGATGTCGTAGTGAATCTGCCGGTAGACGAAGCGGTTGACGATGGCTTCGACGACGGTTTCGATGATGGCGTTGAAGAAGACAACGATGCCTACTGGTTCACCGGCGACAAGATGGACGAGATCAAACGTATCCATAATTATCTGGATGCCCTGCCGAATACCGGCAAGGTGCTCTCGTTTGGCTCGGTGATTCAGCTCGCAGAGCAGCTCAACGGCAATGCGCCCGTGGACAGTTTTGTATGGGCGCTGCTGTATTCGCGTCTCCCGGAAACCCTGAAGGAGTCAGTGCTCACGCCTTTCGTGTCGGTTGCAGACAATCAGGTGCGTTTCAATGTGCGAGTAATCGAATCCGCCGAAGACCTGAATCGCAACGCGCTTATCACCGGCATCGAACAGGGCCTGCAGGACGAGTTTGGCTATTCGGCTGAGCAGGTCGATACCACGGGCATTCTGGTGCTCTACAACAATGTGCTGCAGAGTCTTTACCAGTCACAAATCCTGACGCTGGGGCTGGTGCTGTTCGCGATCATGCTGATGTTCATTGTGCTGTTCCGCTCCACCTATCTCGCCTTCCTGTGCATTATCCCGAATATTCTCGCCGCGCTGTTTGTGCTGGGTTTGATGGGCTGGCTGGGTATACCTCTGGATATCATGACAATCACCATTGCGGCTATTGCGGTGGGCATGGGGGTCGATAACACGATTCATTACATGCACCGTTTCAAGCATGAGTTCCATCGTCTGGGCAATTACCGCGAGACGATGTATCTGTGCCATAACAGCATTGCCAGGGCCATGTATTTCACTACGATGATCGTGGTGGCGGGTTTCTCGATTCTTGTGTTGTCGAATTTCATCCCCACTATCGTCTTTGGTTTGTTGACCAGTATCGCGATGATGGTGGCCCTGCTCGGCGCTCTGACGCTGTTGCCACAGTTGATGATCAGCTTTCAGCCACTGGGCAAAGAAACTCAACCGTCGCCTTGAGGCGCGGTTTCAAATTGTTTAAAACACCGAAAAAGCACAATGGACACAATGGAGAAGTACGATGCAAAACGAATCCCCTGAACAGACCACTCCCGAGGCGCCACCAAGCCGATTTATGGACGAGAAACTGTTCAAGTCCCGCTCCATCACCATTTTCGGAGAAATCGACGAGAAGATTGCCCGCTCGGTGACTGAAAAATTGCTGGCCCTTGCAGCTGCAGGTGATGAGCCGATCAATATCTACATCAGCTCTCCGGGTGGGCATGTGGAATCCGGAGATGTCGTGTATGACATGATCAAGTTCATCAAGCCTGAAGTGCGTGTGATTGGCACGGGCTGGGTCGCCAGTGCGGCCACCACGATTTATCTGGCAGCAAAGAAAGAGAACCGCTACAGCCTGCCCAACACACGCTTTCTGGTGCATCAACCGTCGGGTGGATCACGCGGGCGTGCCTCCGACATCAAGATTCAGGCAGAGCAGATCATCAAGATGCGTGAGCGTATCAACAAGTTGATTGCTGACGAGACTGGGCAGCCATTGGAACGTGTATCAAAAGATACTGACAGGGACTACTGGATGACGGTCGCAGAGGCGATCAACTACGGTATCGTCGGCAAACAGATCACCTCGATTGCCGAATTGAAGTAAACGTTTTATTCCGTCTTCACAAAGCGCGCCTGCTGATTTTGTACCAGGGCGCAGACGACATGAAAGTCAGGCTGGCAGTTCACGGGCCTGACTATCGCTGTCCCTTCCTCGCCCAGTTGCACAAGCAGAGTGCCCGTTGCCCCTTGATAGCCGACTTCGATGGTGGCGCTTTGTTCGTCGCTGCCACCATGAATGCGGCCTATGCCGTTGCTCCATATAAAGCCGAGTGACTCCAATGGCTCGACCAGCAGCTGATCATTCATGCGAGTAATGCGCAGCGAGAACAGTGTGCCTTCCGCATTCCAGACACCGGACCAGCCGGGTTCAACCTGCGCCTGCGTGGTCTGACTGGCGCCAAGCAGGATTGTGAGCCCGGCACAGAAGAGGGGGCGCGAGGTGAGGCTTGACCAGGTGTGCATAGTAATTCCTCGGTTGGTACAGACGCTCCTCAAACGGGAGCGATCAAGGCTATTCCAAACAGTTGCCCATGAAACAACAAAAGCACACTGTAAGCAATCACGCCCAGAACGATGGCGGCGGCGTCCCATTGTAAACCCGGATGTGATGCAGATTGTGATGGAGAGTGTGATGGAGAGGAGGACGCGGATGGTCCTGCCCCCTTCCTCATTTGCTGCCGAACGCGCTCAAGGCTGACGACTTTCAGCAAGGCCCAGAGTGGCAAGGAGCCAAAGATCAGCACCGACACGAGATCACCGTTGCTGAGCAGATGCGAGCTTCCCCAGAGGATTACCCCAATCAGCATAGGATGGATGAGCAGTTCCCGAGTAAAGGAGTGAGGCAAGCTGCCCGCGATAAACAGCATCGTCGCGGAGAGCATGACCAGTTGGGTGAGGGAGCGCTGATTGAATGGCGGCACCCACAATTGAATGAATGGCGCACCTGACTTGCCTTGCACGATCAGCAACAGGCTCAGGAGAATGCCCAGGCTGAACAGCAGGCGATAGAGGCGTGGCCCCAGACGGGTGTGCCAAGCGTCCCGCAGCCCTAACTCGCGCAACAGATGCAGCCCCATGAACAGTGCCAGGCCTGCAATCAGCAGCGCAAACGACATCAGTGTTGAAACGCTCAAGTCGATCTCCGATAGACACCCTTGAAAAACTGGCGCATGAAGCGTGGTGCCTGATGATCCAGATTGCATAGCGCCGGGTCGCGCAGATGCTCATGCACGATGCCGGTCAGAAAGAAGGACAGGCTCAAGGTGAGGGTGTGCGGGTCGGTATTGTCGTCAAGGTGGTGCTGCTGCCGGGCACGTTCGAAGTAGCGGGAGAAGAGCGCGATGCTTTTCAGTTTGCTGGCGTGCTGCCGGTCGAGGAACACTGCCATGTCGCCCGAGTAGTCGCACTTGACCAGAAACACACTCAGGATCTTGTGTTTGCTGAGGTCATTCTCGATATCGGCAAGGAGGGCGACACACAGGTTTTCCAGTTGCTGCAGAGGGTCCGGGTGGTTGTTCTCCAGATCTTTCAGAATCGTGTCCATGATGGAAAGGTCGAGCCGTTCGTGCAAGGCCTCGAAGATATCCAGCTTGTTGCGAAAGTGCCAGTAGATCGCGCCACGAGTCACGCCAGCGCGCTCGGCGATATTTTCCAGGCAGGCTCCTGTCACACCGTTCTCGTAAAATATGTCGATGGCGGCGTCCAGAATAGCGGTGCGGGTAGCAAGCGCTTCCTCTTTGGTCTTCTTGGCCATTGGTGTCCCCCCCCGGGTTTGGCGTCCTGCTGTGCATAATAGCGCGCATTATACATACGTGGATGTATGTATCTATGTATAATGCTATGCGTTTTTCTGACGCTGAGGATTCATGGGAATGACGTTAAGACAATTGATTACGGGACTCGTGGCGCTTGCGCTGTTTGCTGCTGGAAACTCATTGCCGGGCCGTCTGGGCGATGGGGGTGTTGTCCATGCGCAAGGGGGCGCCATGCCACCACCCACTGTGACTGTCGTGACCGTGACTGAACGGGATATCGCTGTCACTGAACGTCTGCCTGGGCGCACCACTGCCTATCGTCTGGCCGAGGTGCGGCCGCAGGTCAATGGCATTATCACGCGTCGTTTGTTTGAGGAAGGTGCGCTGGTAGAACAAGGCGAAGCGCTTTATCAGATCGACTCAGCTCTTTACGAAGCCGCTGTGGCCACCGCAGAGGCCGCATTGCAGACCGCTGAAGCCAATGCCATTGCTGTGCGTCTGCGTGAAGAACGCTATGGTCGCCTGCTTGCCTCGCGTGCAGTCAGTCAGCAGGAAGTGGACGACACCCGGGCCGCACTCGCTCAGGCGGAGGCGGCGATTCTCAGTGCAGAAGCTGCGCTGCGCAGTGCGCGTATCAATCTCGACTACACACGAGTCTATGCCCCGATCAGTGGTCAGATCAGTCAGTCGCTGGTCACCGAAGGCGCGTTGGTCAGTGCCGGACAGACAGAAGCGCTGGCGGTGATCACACAACTCGACCCGATCTTTGTCGATGTAATGCAGTCCAGTGCCGAACACATGGCGCTGCGGCCAACACTGGCACAGGCCGGCAGTGTGCCGGTCACGCTGGAGCTGGCGACGGGCACGCCTTATCAGCAGAGCGGCGAGCTGCAATTCTCCAGTGTGTTTGTGAGCGAGAGTACGGGCTCTGTGCAGCTGCGCGCTCTGTTCCCGAATCCCGAGCAACAACTGCTGCCTGGTCTGTTCGTGCACGCCAGTCTGCAACTGGGTTCGCAGCGTGCCGTGCTGGTGCCGCAGCAGGCGGCGATTCGCGATGGCAGTGGCGGACTGACTGTGTGGCGTGTGCAGGCGGACAACACGGTCACGCCTGTGCCCATCGTCGTGGACCGGGCGTTGGGAGATCAGTGGCTGGTGCGCGAAGGCGTCAGCGCCGGGGATATCCTGGTGCTGGAAGGGTTCCAGAAGATCGCGCCGGGCTTGCAGGTGCAGCCGGTTCAATAGTCAGCGTCGCCGAGCGACACAGCAGCAGGGATAATTCATGTCCAGATTTTTCATTGAGCGCCCGGTGTTTGCCTGGGTGATCGCGATTGTCATCATGCTGGCAGGTGGGTTGTCGATTCTGCGCCTGCCTATCGAACTGTACCCGGGCGTTGCGCCACCCTCGGTCGTGATCACCGCTTTCTACCCTGG
This sequence comes from Pseudomonadota bacterium, assembly GCA_040384465.1. Classification (GTDB taxonomy): domain Bacteria; phylum Pseudomonadota; class Gammaproteobacteria; order Pseudomonadales; family Pseudohongiellaceae; genus UBA5078. Next base: position 9,841 of record JAZKJF010000015.1, read on the forward strand.
CGCTTCGGCGGCGACGCTGGAGAACAGCGTGACACAGGTTATCGAGCAGCGTCTGACCGGAATCGACAACTTGCGCTACTTCGTTTCCAACAGCTCTGATGGTCAGGTGATCATTACGCTGACTTTCGAGCCAGAGGCCGACCCCGATATCGCGCAGGTACAAACCCAGAACAAAGTGCAGAGTGCACTCTCGCAAATGCCCCAGGAGGTGCAAGCGCTCGGGGTGACAGTCACCAAGGCCAACAACAACTTCCTGCTGGTGGCTGCGTTCTCGTCAGAAGACGGTTCGCTGAGTCAGGTCGAGTTGGGCGACATCGTCGCGTCCACCGTGCAGGATGCGGTAGCGCGCGTCAACGGCGTGGGGGCGGTGACGGTGTTCGGCGACCAGCATGCCATGCGGATCTGGTTGAATCCGGATCACTTGCTCAATTATCAAGTGTCAGTGAGTGACATTCGCGCGGCGATTCAGGCGCAGAATACCGATGTGTCCGCGGGTCAGCTCGGGGGGCTGCCTGCCGTGGCCGGGCAGCAGATCAATGCGACCATCACCGCGCAGTCGCGCCTGCAGACGGTGGAAGAGTTCGAAAATATTCTGCTGCGTGTGAACCCGGATGGTTCACAGGTCAGATTGAGTGACGTGGCACGGGTCGAACTAGGCTCGCAGAGTTACACCTGGATTGTGCGCTACAAGGGCAAACCTTCAGCGGGAATCGCGATCAGCCTTGCCACCGGCGCCAATGCTCTGGAGACTGCGGATGCTGTGAAAGAGCGCATAGATGTTCTGAAGGCATCGTTGCCTGAGGGGATCGAGGTGTATTACCCGAATGACTCGACGCCCTTCGTGCGCTTGTCCATCGAAAGTGTGATCACCACGTTGTTGGAAGCGTTCGCACTGGTATTCCTGGTGATGTTCCTGTTTCTGCAGAATGTGCGTGCGACATTGATTCCTGCTATCGCGGTGCCAGTGGTATTGCTCGGTACTTTCGCGGTGCTCTCCGTTTTCGGCTATTCCATCAACACGCTGACGATGTTCGCGGTGGTGCTCACGATTGGTCTATTGGTCGACGACGCTATCGTAGTAGTGGAAAACGTCGAACGTCTCATGCACGAAGAAGGGCTCTCGCCGCGTGAAGCCACAATCCAGTCGATGGAGCAGATCTCCAGTGCACTGATCGGTATCGCGTTGGTGCTGGTGGCAGTGTTCGTGCCGATGGCGTTCTTCGCCGGTTCTGCCGGGGTTATTTACCGGCAGTTCTCCATCACCATGATCTCCGCCATCTCGTTGTCGGTTTTTGTGGCACTGGTGTTGTCGCCCTCGCTGTGCATCAGCTTCCTGCGTCCTGTCCAGAAAGGCGAGACGGAAATCCAGACGGGTTTCTTCGGTGCTTTCAACCGTGGCTTCAATCGACTGCGGGATTTTTATCGCAACAGCTGTGGCTACATGGCGCGGCGTATCGTGCGTTTCACGGGTATCTATCTTGCTTTGACTGCAGTGCTGGTGCTGCTGTTCATCCGTATTCCAACCTCGTTTCTGCCGAACGAGGATCAAGGCATTCTATTCTTTCAGGTGAGCACACCCTCGGGCGCTACAGCAGAACGTACACTGGAGAGTGTGAAAGAGGTGGAGGATTATCTGCTGAATGAAGAAGGCCATAACGTCGAGCATATGATGACGGTGACCGGCTTCAATTTTGCCGGTATGGCGCAGAATGCGGCACTGGGTTTTGTGATGTTGAAAGACTGGTCCGAGCGCCCTGATCCCGAGCAGACAGTCTCCGCCATCGCCGGACGTGCCATGGGCCACTTCATGGGCATGCGCGACGCCATGGCTTTCGCGTTTTTTCCGCCACCGATTCAGGAACTGGGCAACGCCTCAGGTTTCGATTTCCAACTCGTGGATCGCACGGGCAATGGTCACGATGCGTTGATGAACGCACGTAACCAGGTTTTGGGAGCGGCGGCGCAAAGTCCACTCTTGCTGGGCGTTCGCCCCAACGGCTTCGACGATGTGCCGCAATTCAATATTCAAGTGGATGCGGAGCGAGCGACTGCACTCGGCTTATCCATGGCGGATATCAACCAGACGCTGCAGACCGCCTGGGGCTCTGGTTACGTCAACGATTTCGTCGATGCAGGACGCATCAAGCGCGTTTATCTGCAGGCCGACGCCGAGTTCCGCATGCTGCCCGACGATGTGAATGACTGGTATGTGCGTAATCGTCAGGGTGAGATGATTCCATTCAGTGAGTTCTCGACAGCACAGTGGACCTATGGTTCGCCCTTGCTGACACGTTTCAACGGCAATGCCTCGGTCAATATTCAGGGTGCTCCGGCACCGGGTGTGAGTTCCGGTGATGCGATGGATGAAATCGAAAGCATCGTCGCGACATTGCCCGAAGGGTTTGCGTTGGAGTGGTCAGGAATATCCTATGAGGAGCGCCTGACAGGTTCGCAGGCTCCGCTCCTGTATTCGCTGTCGATCATCATCGTGTTTCTGTGTCTGGCAGCGTTGTATGAAAGCTGGTCGGTGCCACTCGCAGTGATTCTCGTCGTGCCTCTCGGGGTGATCGGGGCGGTGCTGGCGACGCTGTCGCAGTCGCTCGCCAACGACGTGTATTTTCAGGTGGCGCTGTTGACGACTATCGGGCTCTCGGCCAAGAACGCCATTCTGATCGTGGAGTTTGCCAAAACGCTGCACGAGCGTGGACATGATCTGGTCGAAGCGACGCTCATGGCCACGCGTCAGCGTTTCCGTCCGATCATCATGACGTCGATGGCCTTTATGCTCGGTGTACTGCCGCTCGCGATTGCCAATGGCGCCGGTTCTGCGAGTCAGAATGCGATCGGCATCGGGGTGATGGGAGGGATGTTCTCGGCGACCTACCTTGCGACTTTCTTCGTGCCGATGTTTTATGTGGCAGTGATGAAACTCAGTCGTCGCAAGGCGGCCCACTAGAGAGGAAAGCTTGGATCATGTCCGATCAGAATCATTACTATGCGGTGATTTTTACTGAAACCAGCTCTGGCAATGATGACGGCTACAGCGCGATGGCGAAGCAAATGCGCGCACTGGCCGAACAGCAGCCCGGGTATCTCGGTTTCGAAAGTTACGTGAGTACAGAGAACCCGGCAGCGTCAGTGGCGATTTCTTATTGGCAGGATATGGAAGCGATCAAAGGCTGGCGCGCCAATCTCGCACATCAGCAGGCGCAGCAACGTGGACGTGAGCAATGGTTGAGCCAGTACCGGGTTCGTGTGGCGCGCATCGAAAGGGACTATGAGTGGGAATCAGGGTCGGCTTGAGCAAAAAAAACCGGAGCAACCAAGGGGCTGGTTGTCTCCGGTTGAAAGGGCCTGTCACTCGTAACCTTCCTGCAAATCTCACAATGGGGCCATTGTAGGCGAGCCTCGGTACATGCATAAAATGGATTAAAGCTATTGCCGTGATACGAAAAGCAAATTAGGCTTGTGAGTGTCGGTCCAACGTCAGACAAAGCAGCCGGAGAGCGATATGAATCATTTACCCACGACCAAACAACTGCGGTATTTTGTAGCGCTCGAACAGATCGGGCATTTCGGCAAGGCCGCCGAGGCTTGCTTCGTTTCACAGCCGGCGTTCAGCGTCGCGATCCGTGAACTCGAAAGTACACTCAACATTCAGCTGGTGGACAGAACTAACAAGAACGTCACCGTGACCAGCCTTGGTCGCGACATCGCCGTGCAGGCGCGTCAGGTGCTGCGCGATCTCGAAGAGCTGGTGGACATTGCTCAGGGCAACCAACAACCATTGACCGGCCAGCTCAAGCTCGGCGTCATTCCCACCATTGCTCCATTTCTGCTGCCACGTTTACTGCCTGCGCTGCGCAAGGCCTACCCGGATCTGAAACTGTATCTGAAGGAAGACCTGACGGAGCGCGTCTACAGTCGTCTGATGGATGGTGAACTGGACATCATTCTGATCGCGCTACCGTATGAACTGCGTAACGTCACCGAGATGTCGCTGTTCAAGGATCGCTTCTATCTCGCGCATCAGGCCAAGACCGCACTCGTTGATCCGGCGCACTATCAGGTCAGTGAACTGCCACAGGACAGTATTCTGTTATTGGAAGACGGGCACTGCATGCGTGATCACGCTCTCACGGCCTGCAGCATCAAGAATGCCGACAAGGTCAGTAACATCACCGCCACCAGTCTGTTGACGCTGGTGCAGATGGTCGATGCGGATCTGGGGGTGACGTATTTGCCGGAGATGGCAATCGGGTCATCGCTGTTGAAGAACACCCGCATCAAGACTACGGCGCTGGACAAGAACAGCTATCGGGAGATCGGGCTGGTATGGCGCAAGGCCAGTACGCGCGGTGATGAGTTCGAGCTGCTGGGTCGCTTCATCAAAGAGAACTACCAGTCTGGCAAGTGAGCCCTTTGTATGAGCCGGCCTGCCGGCGACAGCCTTTGGAAAAATTTGGGGTCAGAGTAAAAATACAGACTGTATTTTTACTCTGACCCCAAATTTTTATCGCGGGCAGGCCCGCTCCCACAGGTTAGGCCACGCGCTCCACCGGCGCGGCGGTGAAGCGGTAGTTCTTCAGCGGCAGCTCGCGCACGCGCTGGCCCGTGAGGATGTACACCGCATTGGCAACGGCAGCGGCAACTGGTGGAGTGGCAGGTTCGCCGAGTCCACCCAGCGCTGCGCCGGATTCAATTGTCACCACATCAATCTCCGGCGCATCGCTCAAGCGCAACATCTCGTAATCCGTGAAGTTGGTCTGCTCTACGCGGCCATTCGCGATGGTGATCTCGCCATACAGCGCCGCAGTCAATCCGTAGATAATGCCGCTCTCTGCCTGCGAGGCCACGTTGTCCGGGTTCACGGAGCGTCCGCAGTCCAGCACACAGGTCACGCGATGCACGCGCACACTACCGTCGCTGTTGATCGACACCTCGGCCACTTGCGCCACGATGCTGCCAAAACTCTCCTGCAGCGCGATGCCCATGGCATGTCCCTCGGGCAGATTGCGCTCCCAGCCAGCTCGCTCCGCCGCCGCTTTCAGCACTGCCGCATGGCGCGGTTTGTCCTTCAGCATATCGAGGCGGAACTGGTAGGGATTCTTGCCAGCTTTGTGAGCCAGTTCGTCCACGAACGATTCCAGGAAGAAGGTGTGTTGCGAGTGTGCCACACTGCGCCAGGCGCCGAACGGCACGTGCGTGGGGCTCTCGGCATAGGCGATGGACTTGTTGGGGATCGAGTAGGGTGGATGTGCCGCCTCGGCCGGTTCATTCTTGCCGATGTAGTGGTTCTCCCACGCGATCAGATTATTGTTGGCATCGAAGCCCGCGCGGAAAGCGCTGGTGACGGCGGGACGATAATAATCCTGCTGCATGTCCTCTTCGCGGCTCCAGATGGTCTGCACCGGCACGTCGAACTGCTGCGCGATACGCGTCGCCTGATCGATGGTGTTGGTGGTGTTCGGCAGACGGCGGCCGAAGCCTCCGCCCAGATAGAACATGTGCATCGTTACGTCGTTCTCATCCAGCCCGGAGATCGAGGCCACACGGCCACGGATGCCGAGGTTATCTTGCGTGCCGGTCCAGACATCGGCCTTGCCATCATGGAAATGCACGGTGCAGTTCATCGGCTCCATCGCAGCATGCGCGAGATAGGGCACACGGTAAGTGGCGTCGATGGTGGTTGCGGCGCCTGCCAGTGCAGTCGGTGTATCGCCTTCTTCCACATCCTCGCTCAGCTCACCCTGCAGTGCCGTGTCGTACTGGGCATAGATTGATTGTGTAGAAACTTCATCATTTGCGGTGGCTTCGAATTGAATATCGAGAGCTGCCAGTGCCTGTTTCGCACGCCAGTAATTGTCGGCCACGACGGCCACAGCGTCGTCGAGTTCCACGACGCGCACGACACCACGGCGCTGCAAAGCGACATCGCTGTTTACCGACAACAGTTTGTTGCCGAACACTGGCGACGTCTTCACTGCTGCGTAGAGCATGCCGGGCAGACGCGCATCAATGCCGAATGCCGCAGTGCCGTCGACCTTGGCTGGAATGTCGATACGTGGGATGGGTTTACCCATCAATGTAAACTCATGCGGCTCTTTCAGACGAGGATTTGGCGACGGCTCAAAACGCGCCGCATCGGACGCCAGTTCGCCATAAGTCGCAGAACGTCCGCTGGTCTCATGATGAACGTGGCTCAGGCGTGCGGTCAGTTCGCTCTCCGGCACTTCCCAACGCACGGCGGCAGTCTTGATCAGCATCTCCCGTGCGGCGGCTCCGGCGACTCGCATGCCGTTCTCACCCGTGAAACGCACAGAACTGCTGCCACCGGTGATCTGGATATTCATGATCTCGGAGACTTTGTTGATCGCCCCGTCCAGGAACCCCGGCACGCTCACGCCCATGGATTGCGCGAAGCCCTTGATCAGCACACCGTTGGCGAACAGATCTGTGGCAGGCGCCTGCTCCACGCGCACCAGATCCCAGTCCGCATCCAGTTCGTCGGCCGCCATCATCGGCAGCGAGGTGAGCACTCCCTGTCCCATTTCGGAGTGTGGCACCAGCACGGTCACGGTGTTGTCCGGGTCGATGCGCAGCCAGGTGGTCAGGAAGCTTTGACCGTTCGCCGCGAGCGTGTCATTGGCAACAGCATGCTTGCTGGGGCGGGTGGTGGCGTAGCCGATGAGCAGCCCTCCGCCGACCAGAGTTGTACCAAGCAGAAAACGACGTCGATTGATTTTCATGTGTGCTCTCCCTGGACCTATGCGGTGGTCGTCAGCGAACGAATGGCCTTGCGGACCCGTGGATAGGTGCCACAGCGGCAGATGTTGGTGATCGCACCATCGATCTCGTCATCGCTGGGATTGGGGTTGACGGTCAGCAGTGCCGACACCGCCATGATCATGCCGGATTGGCAGTAACCGCATTGCGGCACCTGATGGTCGATCCAGGCCTGCTGCACCGGAGTGAGAACGGCAGCGGCATTCACCGCCAGTCCTTCTATCGTGGTGATATCGGTGCCTTCCACCGCGCTGACTGGCGTCACGCAACTGCGCACCGCATTGCCGTTGACTTGCACTGTGCAGGCGCCACACGCGGCGACACCGCAACCGAACTTGGTGCCGGTCAATCCCAGCTCATCGCGAAGTGCCCACAAAAGGGGCATCTCCGGTTCAATATCCAGTTCCTGCGCTACTCCGTTGACTCGAAAGCGTGCCATGATTTTTCCCCTTGTTTTGTCGAATGCGTGTGGTCTTTTTAAAGTAGACCTTATGCTGGTCCGGTGACTGTGCGGGTCGGATGAAATGCTGATGCAATCAGGTTGTACGAGCGTGTCGCTGTGAACTGTCGCTGTAAATTGCAGATAAAAATAGTGCCGATATCACTGACTTGCGGCGAGCATATAGCAGTTTCCAGAGTGCTTCAAACACTGCCCTCTCGTCGCCATGACGTGTCTTCACCGAATCCTTGAATTTTCAATAATCAGTCAGAATTAGCAGAAAAATATCTCTGGAGCGCCCCAGAATGTCGTTGACTCGTCTCTGATTCAGGCGAAAATAGCCCGGCATCACCAGTCCACAGGATCGGTCTGCAAACATTCGTTAAAAAATATAATCCGCTACCAGGCGGCGTGAAAATTAAGGGGAAATCATGAAAACATTATTGAAGGGTTCGCTGCTGTTGGTTGCTGCCCTGTTACTTGCTGCCTGCGCGTCTACTCCACCCAATCCCGCAGTTGGCATCTGGGATATCAACATGGAGACTCCGGTTGGCGCCATGGTCGTGACTTTGGACATCCAGCCCGACCTGTCCGGCACCATGTCTTCAGGTGATCTCGGTTCTGTGACGCTAAATGGTGTGGCGGTAGAAGGCAATGCGCTGAACTTTGAAGCCACTGTTGATGCACAGGGACAAACAGTCGCTCTGCGTTTTGCAGGCACGATTGATGGCGATAACCTGGCAGGCAATTTCGACACCGACTTCGGTGCGATTCCTGTTGCCGGCGTACGTCGTTAACGAATAGACCGTTAAGCGAATTGGTCGTTTAGAAAGCCGGTTTTTAAAACGAGGCCACCTGCAAAGGCTGGCCTCGTTTTCTTTCCGTAGTCTCCCTCTTACCTCCCCAGCGCCTCCTTGTCGGCATTGGCCCGGGCAATCACATAGGCACGGATAGCCTCCGGGTCCGCAGCTTCAAGCGTGTCAGCGAAAGGCACCATGCCTCCCGAGACCAACTCTCCATCGATAACGACCGAGCGCCATGCCGCTTCACTGGCAAGCCTTGGGCTGTAACGCAGATCGGGGAATGTGCCGACGCTGTCACTCACACCCGCAGGGCCATGACAAACGCTGCAGAAGCGGCCATAGACCTGCTCGCCGTGGGCGATGGTTTCACTGTCGGCCGTGACCGGTGGCGGATTGAGTTCGCCAAGCCCGGTGACTTCTTGCGGCAGCTCTGGAGGCAATGTGGCGGTGCCGCCAATCTTGAACACCAGAATCCGTGAATTGTTCTCCGAGGCTCGGGTGGTTGAGCCAATCGCGCCTGCTCCAACAGTGGGTAGTGAGCGACCACCGGCCAGCACGGCGACATGTTGCGCGCCATCCACCGTGAACGTGATCGGTGCTGCGACCGTCATGGCCTGAGTCATCGCACTCCACAGCAACTCTCCGGTGTCGTCTTTGTACGCGTTGAATTCACCCGACGCATTGCCTTGGAACACCAGCCCGCCTGCGGTGCTGAGTACTCCGGCTGCCTCGCTGGGCACCAGACGTGGCGAACGCCACACTTCGCGCTGATTCACCGGGTCCCACGCCAGCAGATATGCCTGTACATCCGGTGCGCTTTCGCCTGCTGCCGTCACCAGCGCACTGCCTGCAGAGGAATCCAGTCCTATATTCCAGCCTCGGTCAGTGGTAATCAGTTCCGGTTCGGCCACATAGCCCCGATGCTGTTCACGGGCAGGCAGATAGACCAGATTAGTGCGCTGGCTGAAGGACATCGGGTGCCAGTTGTGGCCGCCTTGCGGGCCGGGATGCACGATCATTGGCACGCCAGTCTCGTTGTAGCGGGCTTCGGGAATCTCCACCGGGCGATCCGTTTCCAGATCGATGTGCGAGGCCCAGTTCACCGGCACGAATTTCTCGGCGGAAATCAGCTGCCCAGTGGCGGCATCCAGCACATAGAAGAAACCGTTCTTGGGCGCCTGCATCACCACCCTGCGTACTTCCCCGTCGATGCGCAGATTGGCCACCATGATGTGCTGAGTGGCCGTGTAGTCCCAGGTTTCGCCCGGTGTGGTCTGATAATGCCAGCGGTAGGTGCCGTCATCAGGGTTGATTGCCATGATGGAGGTCAGGAAAAGGTTGTCGCCGCCGCCAGGGCTGCGCAGGGATTGGTTCCAGGGCGAGCCGTTGCCCACCCCGATATAGAGCAGGTTCAGCTCGGCATCGTAGGCCATGGCGTCCCAGACGGTGCCACCGCCGCCCAGTTTCCACCATTCCCCGTTCCAGGTCTGTGCGGCCATTTCCAGCTCAGGCTGCTCGAAACCATCCGCCGGATTGCCCGGTACCGTGTAATAACGCCAGTTCTGCGCGCCGGTCTCGGCATCGTAAGCAGTGACGTAGCCACGCACGCCATACTCGGCACCCGCGTTGCCGATGATCACCTGACCTTTGACCACACGGGGCGCCCCGGTGATGGTGTAAGGCTTGGTCTGATCGATCGTGACCACGCTCCAGATTTCTTCGCCCGTGCGGGAATCCAGCGCGATCAAGCGGCCATCGATGGTGCCCACGAAAACCTTGCCTTCCCAGACCGCCAGCCCCCGGTTGACCACATCGCAACAGGCATCCACGCCCTTGGCTGGATCAACGCCCGGATCGAACGCCCACAGCGGTGCGCCGGTGCGGACATCATAGGCTTTGACATGGCTCCAGGCCGTGCTGACATACAGCGCCCCATCGACCACGATGGGCGTGGCTTCTTGTCCGCGACTGGTGTCGATATCGCCCGACCAGGCCAGGCTCAGCTGGCTGACATTGTTCACATTGATCTGATCGAGGGGGCTGAAGCGCTGCTCGCCGTAATCGCGTCCCACACTCATCCAGCTGCCCGGCTCGCTGTCATAGGCCAGCAGCCGTTCGGTGTTGACGGCCGCGCCGAAATTGGCGTTTGCAGAGGGAGTGGTTTGTTCCGCAACGGGGGCTGACGGCGCGGCAGAAGGCGTCTCTTCAGTGGTCGGTCCGCAGGCCGTCAGCAAGAGTGCTGCAGCGGCCAATGGGGCATATGGTACAAGCCTGAACATGGTGTTGTGCTCCTTGTTGTTTTTTATTCAAGGAAGCTTCTTACAGGACTGCGGCTGGTTTTGGAACTGCTTTCTGTTAGTGCGTTAAGACTGAGGGTCAGGATACTTGTCCGCCATCAACTGTCCGGCCACTCCCCAGTTTTCCTTCTTCACATCCTCGATCACGACGTACACGGAAGCCTCCGTGCAACCAGTGATGCGTGCGGTCTCCCGCGTCAGCGTGGCGACCAGCTCGCGCTTTTTCTCCACGGGTCTTCCTTCCAGCATTTCGACTCGAATGATTGGCATACACATGCTCCAGATTGTTGTGACTTAGAGGCGTTGTTACTGAGGGGCTTCGAAGCGCACCGGCTCTTTGTCCAGGCGACGAATAACCACGGTGCCTGCCAACTTGTCATGCCAACCCTGCTTTTTCTTGTCGATGCCGACCCAGATCAGCCCGAGGCACAGAGGCAGGATGGACACGTAATACGCGCAATAGCGGCCGATGAGTTGTCCGACCGAAGGCTTGCCGCCGGTCCGTGCGTCTACGACCATCAGACGCAGAGCCATCTTGCCTGGGGTCGCCGACTTGTAGACCCAGAACAACACCACGGCGATGCCTGGGAATACATAGTTGAACAGGATGTCCCAGAGGCCCGTCGCGGGCACGCCGCCCAGCCAGTAGTCACTGCCATAGACGAAAGTCAGTGCCGGGATGATGACCAGCATCATCAACAGCGTGTCGATCAGTGCGGCGCCGACCCGCACCCAGAAACCTGCGTATTCCATATTGTTCATATCAATCCCCGAGTCAATTCCTGCAACGATGCCAGCGCCAAGGCTAAAAACACCAGCGCACACACCTTGTAAGTGACATTTGCCCAACGCTGGTCAGCCCGACGAAAGAATCGGTCCACCAATCCTGCACAGAAGAAGCACCAGCCCAGCGAACACAGCATGAAGCCTGCGAAGAATACAGCATAGTCCAGTGTTTGCGGATTCTGCACACCGAGCGCCCCCAGCGCACTGCCCACCGCCGCCCAATACGCGAGGTTGTGGGGATTGGTGAGGGATATCAACACACCGGTTCGCAAGGCCTGTCGGTTGCATTGCTCTACATCGATGCTCAGAACCAGCGCCAGATCGGCGGCGCGCCACGAATCCCACGCCAGATAAAGCAGATAACCCACGCCCGCTATTCCTACCGGCACACGCAGCCATTCCATCTGCAATAACAAGCCGACACCGGCCAGACCAAGAATGGCCCACAGCGCATCACCGCTGAGCGACCCGAGCTGCACCGCGAGCGCAGGCCGGAAACCACCCCGCACGCCCTGCCGCACCGTCTCGGCAAATACAGCGCCCGGCATCGCGTTGTAAACGAGGCCCATCAGAAACGCGAGCAGGAACAGATTCAGCATGAATGGCTCAATGAGGTGGCAGAGACGAGCGAGCTTCCTAGCATAGAACAGTTGATTTGCAATTGTCCTCGTCGGGATTAAACTCTCTACGCCTTGCCCCAGCATTGCTCACTTGGAAGGACATCCGATGAAGCTTGAAATCACACCGCGCGCGCAAAAAGTCCAGTACTCCAGCCGATTGGAAGAGGGAGACTATATCCCATACTTCTACATCAAGGATGGCGAACGCAAACTGGACATGCAGGTGAAGGCCAGTTATCACAACCTGCTGATTTTCGTGAACGAGAGTCTGTCAGCAGCAGAGATCGACGCCACCTTGAAGGTCAGCAGAGGGTATTACACTTATGTGATTGCCGAGCGGCCAGTGGCGATCAGCCATGAGCGCCTGTTTCATGACCCGCATGTGTACCGGCTGTTCATGCCGAGCGATGCCCGTTATGGTGTCTTCCTGTGTGACAGAAATCTGAAACTGATCAAAGCCAGCACGGGGAATGATTTCGCCGCGTTGCTCGCGGGAGTCCCGCCCCAGAGCACGCTTAGTGTCAGAGATATTCCTCCGCCGTTGCTCATTATTCCCGACGTGGTATCGGCAGATCTCGCGGCCAGATTGATTGCGTATCATGACGAGAACGGCGACAAAGCCGCTGTTGTCACCGGCAGCTACAAATCACGCAGCCACATCCATCCGCACAAAGAGCTGGAGCGCGAACTGGACAACAAGCTCTGCAAATCCATGCTGCCGGAAATCAAGAAAGTGTTCTACTCCGACATCAGCCATCGCGAGACTTACAAAGTCTGCTGCTACGACTCCACTGTGAAGGGCACGTTCGGCAGACATCGCGATACTATTTTTCCGCATCTGCATCGCCGCTACGCGTTGACGCTGACACTGAATGACGACTTCGAAGGCGGTGGTGTGGTGTTTCCCGAGTACAACGAACACGTTGTGAAAGTCCCCAAGTATTCGGCCATCATTTTTCCTGGCTCGCTGTATCACCAGGTCACCGAGATCGGCAATGGCAAGCGCTACGTCATCGTGTCCTTTCTATTTACGGAAGCAGAAGCCAGCATAAAAGACGACACCGAACGCTATCGATTTCTGGTGCAGCGTGACATTTGCGATATGCAGATCAACCGGCTGGCGCCGGAGAGTCATGGTGATGAAACACCATAAGCTTAGGAATGGTGTTGCACGTAGTAGGGAAAGTATTTGATCAGCTCTGCGTGCAAGCCCGTGAAGTGATAATAGTCGACCAGTGGTCTCGCCTGGCCGGCACCGAAGCGTGATTGATTTGCCAGCACATCAGCGCGGTAATTTTCATCGACCTGCAGCAGGTCGTCCAGCTCCAGATAGAGCTTTACTTTCGTCCAGGTTCTGAGACGCCACTGGTTGTAGCCAGTGGTGTAATGCCGCCATACTTCTTTCGGAATACGGTCGCGATTGGAAAGATATTCTGTCGCCAGTGTGTGGCGTGTGGGCGTCATGAAATTGTAACCATGCGTCCATAATCGCGCGGAATACAGAAATTGTTCTGCCGCATGCAGGCCGTAATGCAGATTGGGGTCGAAAGGGATGGCGCGCTTCACCGACGCTTCCATGAACAACAGCGCCGCGCTGAGCCCAAAGCTGCTGACGGGTTGTGTCGGCATTGCCACCAGTGATCCGTGCATCTTGATATCGTCGGCGCTGACTTCGCGAAAGCGATTGATCTTGCCGATCATGCGCACCCGCTCTGCGTTGGTCATTTCCGGAATCGCAATCGGATAATGGGAAATGATGACCTTGTCATTGAGTTCGCGACAGCGCGCAAACTCTTCCAGGATGATCTCGTCCCAGTGCTCGAAGAAGCGGCTGTGACAATCGATCTGCAGGAAAAAATCTTCATCTTGTAATAACTGTTCACAGCGGAAGCGGGCGTAAATGGGGCCGCGTGCTTCCGAGTAGTGGATCTTGTCGACGCGCACCCGTTCAAAGGTGTCCAGTGCCGCAAAATCGCCATACTCGGTAGCCAGTTCGGGGGCATACTGCAGACAAATCCCCACGCTGATGCGCTCGGGAAACTTCGCCTGCTGAAAAAGATCTGTCACGGTGTTGATGACATCGCTGTCCATGAAACAGGCGATGGAGACAAATATTTTTTGCGCTGAGTTCATGCGCTCACGCTGACTTTCTTGCGGGATTTTTTGACCTCGTACATCGCGGCGTCGGCACTCGCCAACAATGCCTGCACATCGTTGTCTCCCGATTCGGCGCTGATGATCCCGACACTTGCACCGCCATAATTCAGTGTAATGTTGTCCAGCAGATAAAAGCCTTTGACTCCTTGTTCCACGCGAGTACGCAGCTCTTCCCGCTCGGCTGCGGCGTCAGCAGCGGATGCAATGGCCACCACAAATTCATCGCCACCATAACGTGCTACCAGGTCGCCTTCCCGCACAGCGCCAACCAGTTTTCCCGCCACCTGCATCAGAAAACGATCACCAATGTCATGGCCATACTGGTCATTGATCTGTTTGAAGCCGTCCATGTCGAGAAAAGCGATATGCACACCAACACTTTCACGAGCAGCACGCGCCAGCATCTTTGTCAGTTCGTTATTCAGAGCCCGACGATTCAATACGCCCGTCAGAGGATCTTGCATGGCAAAGCGGCTGTATTCCTGATTCTGCTTCTTGAGATCGACCACCAGACGCTCGCGCTCCAGCTGATGCGAAATCAGCTGTGAGAACATCTTGAGCACACGGATGGCCTCTGAGCTGACTTCCAGCGACGAGGCGCTGGCGGCACACAGAGTGCCGTAGAGGCCGGAGTCCGTCATTCGCACGGGCTCACTCAGATAGGTGGTAATTCCCAGCAGTCTGGCCGCATCGGAATCGCCCCAGCAGCTGCCCACATCATTGGTGTAAGCACGCCCTTCTTCCAGCGCACGCTTGCACAAGGTGTCGCCCCAGGGCACGGACAATCCTTCCGGAATATTCAGGCTCTTGGTGTTGCGGGAGTAGAGAATGGATTGAAAACCAGCAGCTTCGTTGACTGCGGTGAAGTAGGTGGATTCCAGCCCGGTGACGGTCTCCAACAGTTCCAGGAGAGGGCGCACCAGGCTTTCCATATCTTGTGTTTCGGAGACCACGTCGGCCAGTTTATAAAGCAGGCTTTCTGTGTACTGCATACGTCAAATTCCAGGTCGAATAACAGGTCTGATAATTGGGCGAATAAAATAGCGCACCACCACCACGGTACGCATGACCTGGCCATATTGACGCATTCGAACCCGCTCAGGCAACCCTCACCACGCTGACTTTATGAGGGGCGTCACAGAACGTTCTATGGTCAGAAGCGCAACGTGTACTTGAATTTGACGCTCAAGTCCGAGTTCGCCGACTGGAAGGAATTGTCCTTGTCTTTGTCCTGCAGATTGTAATTGAGCACGATGAAACCCTCCTGACCCGCACGTGGCACCCATTGCAAGCGAGTATTAACACCCACTTCTTCTGACAGATTGTCATACTGCACCAGACTCACCCAGTACAACGTGGACGAGAACGCGACCTGTGTAGAAAGCGAGGTCAGCCGCGTGATGAAGTCGCCCTGCGGCAGCGTGATGTCGTTCCAGTCATAGCTCATCGACATGACGAAATTGCGTGACTGCGTCCACGCCACCGAGCCGTTGAGATTGTTGCGCTCGCCGTTGTAGAAATCGCCCTGGGTCATGCTGAAGCGGCCCGAGAATTCCCGTTGCCCGGCGGTGGTGAATGCCACCGTGCTTTCATTGAAAGAGTAATTGCCTGGCTGGATCAGCACGCGTTTATCCGGTGCGTTGTAAACAGCGAAGGCATTGCGAACCACTTCCTTGTTGGTCTGATAGGCAAAGCTCACGCGGTCGCGGGTATTGGTGTCCAGTTCCAGCAGGCGAAAGGCCAGCACCTGACTCTGCAGGCCCCCACCAATCACGTTCACCTTTTGAGCATCGATGCCGGTATAGGCCGTCTGCAGAAAGCTGTCGCGGAAGAAATGGGTGTAGCCCACATCGGCCGTGTAATCCTGAATATTGGCGCGGTTGATGTAGCCCATCGCCGGATTGAAATTCGCCTGCACTTCTTTGAAGCCGATGCCGCCGCGCAGCCCGGTGTTGTTGGGCGAACGCAGTGCCAGACCATAGGCGGTATCGTCGCCATTCAGGCCCGGCGTGTCGGAGCGCTGATACCACACATCGCCTTCTATGGTCTGACCACCCGCCAGGCGCGTGTTCTGGTAACGGTAGTCCAGCCCGTACACCGAGTTGTCGCGGTTCGAGGCCGGGTCACCGTCGGTGAAGATCATGCCGACGCTGGATTCTGCCATGACGTTGGCCGACACCCGCCCGATGAACAGATTGGACGCATCCACCGCGCCGAACTCATCCTGCTTGATGGCCAGCGTGCCGATGTTCCAGCGCCCCACGCGGCCACTGATGCGCCCGCCGTACTCGACGTCCACCGGCGCCCCCGATTGACTCAGGCCCAGCTTGCGCGAGAAATATGGGCGCGCATTCTCCCTTGCCGCGCGGGACTCTGCCGAGTTGCCGCCGCCGCCGATGCTGCCGAACTGGAACAGGTCGGAGTCATTCAGGAAGAAGTCGCGCTTCTCCGGGAAGAACAGGTTGAAGCGGGTCAGGTTGACCTGACGGTTGTCCACTTCCGTGGCCGAGAAGTCCGTGTTGATCGTCAGCGCCGCGTTAAGCGACGGCGTCAGGCGATAGAACGCATCCAGCGAGGGGTCGGTCTGCGTGTTGGTGGTATTGAGCGAGAAGTTCTTGTTGCGGTTGGTGGAGAACGATGGCACCAGGTCCAGCCCGACGCCCTGATCCATGCCTTCCAGACCTGTCACGAGTCCCGAGATGCTGGGGTTGTAGGTGCGGTTGTAGGACACCCAGGCCATCTCCTCGCCGCGGCGACGGATACCGCGCCCGAAGTTGAAGCCCCAGGTATCGATGCTCGGGTCGAAGGGCAGGGACTTGAAGGGTATCTCCAGCTCGGCAATCCAGCTGTTGCCATCGACACTGGTGGCGGTGTCCCAGATGGTGTTCCACTCGATCTGAAACGAGTTGACGCTGGTGTACAACGCCTCATGACGCGCGGCATTGAGATTGGTCTCGAAGCGGTAGCCGGTGCGCTGTGTGTTGAAAGGGTCGAGTATCACTACCAACCGGTCGTCCGAGCCCATACCCTGCCCGTGGCGAATCACCGGCGCAGCGATCAGATCGGGCTCGCTGTCGTACATGCGCGCTGCGATGTACATTGCATCATCGTCATAGACTACATACACCTCAGTGCGTTCGCTGGGTTCAGTCTGATTGCCGGGGCGTATCTGATGAAAATCGGTGATCGGCTCGGCCTGCTGCCAGACGGCATCGTCCATCCTGCCGTCGATGACCGGAGGAGTCGCGACGCGCACGGCGCGCACCTGCTTCTGAGCGGTCGCTGGAACGGTCTCCGTGATCTGGGCCTGGGTTCCAGCACTCACGAGGGCGGTGGTAGTGGCGATGAGCGCACAAGTGGCAAGGCGTGGCGAAACGGGTTTGAACATCGTCCTGAAATCCTGAATTGATGTGTAAGTGGGAATTACCAAGCAAGAGTACGGACCATGCCGGGTTTTCTTACAGCGGCGAGTGAAGAATCCCCAACTGGATCAGTGCCTCTCTCACGACACTGAGGCGCGCGGGGCCGAAGCTCTCCGCCGGGGCATTGGCCTGCAGCAGAGAGGCGAAAAAGTAAACATGGTCATCCTTTTCCACCCAGCCTGCCCACCAGCCCGTGTTGTCCTGATTCGAGAGCGTCGCCCAGCCGGTTTTCGCGCGCAGCACATAGCCGTCGCCTTCTTCATTGACCATCATCTCTTTCACAGCCGTCATGCTCCGCTCCGAGAACGGCAGCTCATTCCGATACAGGCGTACGAGAAAATCGACCTGCTGGCGTGGCGACAGCCGCAGTCCCCCGGTCAGCCAGAAGGTATCGATGCCGCCGGAAATATCGCGATTGCCATAACCCACCGCATCAATGAATCCCTGCATGCGTTCAGGACCGACGCTTTTCACCAGTTGTTGAAAATGCGGCACCGCCGAGAGGCGAAACGCCGACTGCAGATCGAGATCACGATTGATTTCGGGGCGGCTGCGCTGCACACCGTCCCAAGGGATCACCGTGTTCTTGTCGGCGATTACGCCGGTTTCCAGTGCCGCCAGTGCACTGAAAATTTTGAAAGTGGAGGCGGGCAACCAAGCTTGATCGACACGCTCGGCGTGGCCTGCCAGATAGGTGCCTTTTTGAAGATCAAAGATCAGCACGCTGCCTTCGAAACCGGTGGCGTCGACAATGGCACGCAGCTCGGGTAATTCCTTAACGGTGGTGGTGGAAGACTGGGAGTAAACACTGTGCGAGATGAACAACAAACTCAACACAAAAAAACGAAGCAAAACTTTCTGCACTGCAAGGCTCCTTGGATTCAGCCCGAAGGCTCAGACGTCTGAAGGTGCCAGAACGATTTTGTACTGCTCGCCGCCGACTTCGATGAGATCGCCCGATTTGATCTTGTTGCGGCGCCGGGTCTCGACATTGCCGTTGACCATGACGTTACCTTCGTCGATAACACCTTTGGCGGCAGCACCGCTGTCGACGATGCCCTCGAATTTCAAGATTTTATAAAGCTCGACGGGCTCGTGGTTGATCAGGATTTCTTTCATGGGTTTCCTTGAGTGTTGCGTTATGAACTCTTTTTAAGGACCGCACCGGCGGCCGTATCGTCGATCTCGAAACCGAGCGCACGTACTTCGGCGCGCAGACGATCTGCATCCTGCCAGCGCTTCTCGCGGCGCGCAGTTTCACGTTCGGCCAGCAGACGCTGGGCGTCCTCGGGAATTACCACTGCAGTCGGTTGCCACTGCGCGAGACCCAGCCCGAAGACTTCGTCGAAGCGCAACAAGGTAGCCTTCTTGCTGCCGGGGCTGAGTTCGGAGTGCACCAGTTCCCACGTCAATGCCAGCGCGCGGGAGGTATTCAGATCGTCATTCACACAGGTGAGAAAGCGTTGCACATAAGCCGCATCTTCCGTCGTTGGAGTGCCCCAGTCGTGACTCGCCCGGCGCAGGCGCTCCAGCGCCGTGGCCGCCGCATCGAGTCCTTCCCAGCTGAAATTCAGATTGCTGCGATAGTGGGCGGTCAGGCACAGCAGGCGATAGGCCATCGGGTCATAACCGCGCTCGATGAGCGAGGCGATACGCAGAAATTCGCCTGCAGACTTCGCCATTTTCGCGTCGTCAACCTGCAGGAAATAACCATGCAGCCAGTAGTTGGCGAGGCGCGTGCCATAGCACGCTTGTGCCTGCGCGATCTCGTTGGTGTGGTGCACGGGAATATGATCCTGGCCGCCGCAGTGAATGTCGAACAGCTCGCCAAGGTAGCGCGCCGACATCGCCGAACACTCGATGTGCCAGCCGGGAAAACCACGGCCCCAGGGGCTCTCCCATTCCATCTGCCGCTGCTGATCATGCGGGCTGAATTTCCACAATGCGAAGTCGGTGGGCAAACGCTTC
Organism: Pseudomonadota bacterium; assembly: GCA_040384465.1. GTDB lineage: Bacteria > Pseudomonadota > Gammaproteobacteria > Pseudomonadales > Pseudohongiellaceae > UBA5078. The sequence goes on from JAZKJF010000015.1 coordinate 29,119, forward strand.
TCGCCTTTGTCGACGCGCGCGCCTTCCTTCAACCCTTCGATATCGAGACGGGCCATATGACCGTAGTCAGAGAGCTTGGAGGTATCGAAGTACATGCCGTCCGCCGTGCGATAAGCAAAACCGCCGGCCTCGATCTGCTCGATAGCTTTGATCTGCTCCGGAATGTGATCGGTAGCGCGGCACCACACGTGCGGCTCTTTGATGTGCAGGTGCCCCAGATCTTTCTTGAAAGCCTGCGTGTAAAGCTCGGCGATCTCCCAGGCGGTCATACCGGTGCGCCGTGCGCCAGCCAGCATCTTGTCTTCGCCCGAATCGGCATCGGAAACCAGGTGCCCGACGTCGGTGATATTGACGACATGCTGTACGCGATAGCCGTTGAATTCCAGCACGCGGCGCAGCACATCTTCGAACAGATAGGTACGCAGATTGCCGATGTGGGCGTAGTCATAAACCGTGGGGCCGCAGGCATAGAGACTGGCCACGCCGGGCAGCAAAGGTTTGAATTCGCGCAGCTCGCGGGACCAGGTGTCGTAAAGGTGAAGCGTCATGAGGAAACTCGTTCAGAATGAGATCTATAAGCGCAGTTTAGCATTGCCTTGCGGGTCTTATGGCACATTCAACTGCCAGGACACTCCGAAGCGATCATTCAGCCAGCCAAATTTCTTGCTGAACCCGTAGTTGTTCAGCGGCATCAACACGCCGCCGCCCTCGGACAACGTATTGAAGATCGTCTCCAGTTCCGCTTCATCGTCAAGATTCACGAACAGTGAGATCGATGGCGTGAAGGTAAACGCATGCACTGCCGGGCTGTCGAAACAGTTCACCTGATGACCACAGAGCGAGAGAGTCGCCACTTTGATCGCCCCTTCGGCAACAGGCTCGCCCGCACCCCAGCGCTCCGTGATATTGATCGTGGCCCCCTTGAACAGGGATGCGTAGAGGTTCATGGCCTGCTCGGCCTGACCAGTGAACATCAGAAAGGTGGAAACAGAGAGGATCATATCGGCGGCTCCTTATAGTCAGGTAATCAGTTCATGGTTGGTTTTGAGGTTGTCACAACAGCATTCAGTGCAGCTTCAAACGTGGCTCGGTGCTGCGCCCAATGCGGTCTCCCAGCATCCGCAGCAAGGTGCGCAATACGCCGTAGAGTGTCATCTGATGCATGCGGTACAGCGAAATATAAAACAGCCGCGCCAGTGTCCCCTCCAGCATCAGGCTGCCGGTCAGGCGTCCCATCAGGTTGCCGACCGCACTGAAACTCGCCAGTGAAATCAGCGAACCGTGATCGCGATAGCGATAATCCAGCAGGGGTTTGTCGGCCAACAGTCTTGCAAGATTCTTTGTCAGCAATGATGCCTGCTGATGCGCCGCTTGTGCCCGTGGTGGCACGAAACCGCCACTTTCACCGAGCGGACAGGCAGCGCAATCGCCGAACGCGAAGATATGCGGATCGAGCGTTGTCTGCAATGTGCGGTTCACCAGAAGTTGATGGATGCGGTTGGTTTCCAACCCCAACCCGGCCAGAAACTGCGGCGCCCGAATCCCGGCCGCCCACACTTTGATGGACGCAGGCAGGGTCTCGCCACTGGCGAGCAACAGACCGTCCGCCAGCACTTCCTTCACTTGCGAGCGCGTGTGCAGCGTTACCCCCAACTCGCGCAGCAGAACACTCACCGTGGCTGCAATGCGCTCTGGCAATACGGGCAGTACCCGAGACCCGGCCTCGATCAGGTGGATGCGCAAATCCTCGGGACGCAAGTGGTCCAAGCCATAAACCTGCAGCAACCGCGCGGCATGTTGCAACTCGGCTGCCAGTTCTACGCCCGTGGCACCGGCGCCGATGATAGCGATATTGATGGGTTCGGCAGGCAGCCCTTCCGTTCGTGCCTGTGCTTTCATGTATTGATCGAGCAGCAGTTTGTGCAGGCGCTCGGCCTGTGCGCGGGAGTCCAGAAACAGGCAATGTTCCACTGCCCCCGGCGTTCCGAAGTCGTTGGTGTTGCTGCCCACCGCGAGCACCAGCGTGTCGTAGCCGACAACACGCTCGGGAATCAGCGCCGCACCGCTTTCATCTTCGAGTGCGGCCAGCGTCACCTGGCGTTGCTCACGGTTCAGACCACACATTCCGCCCAGCTGGAAATGGAAATGATTCCACTTGGCCTGGGCGACATAACTCAATTCGTCTTCACTGGCATTGAGCGAACCGGCCGCTACCTCATGCAACAGAGGTTTCCAGATGTGCGTCATGTTCTTGTCGACCAGCGTGATGTGCGCCCGCTGGCGCTTTCCCAACGTACGCCCGAGGCGTGTCGCCAGCTCAAGACCTCCCGCACCACCACCGACGATAACAATGCGATGCAGGGCTGACGGCGATTCGGACATCGGAGTACTCCATGTGGTGTGAGCGGGGGTGCTTACTGTTGATTAACAGCTGCCAGCGTAACACCCGCGCCGATATACAGCACGCCGGTGACCGCACCTTGCACTCGACCGAAACGTGATCGCGCAAAATACCCAGTCTGCAGCCGTCGCGCCAACCCGCTGCCCAGCAGGGCATAGGCCGAATCGGACAGCACGGCAATTCCCCAGAAGAGTGCCGACAGGAACAGCACCTGTGGCAGGTAGGCCGATTCAGGGGACACAAACTGCGGCAGAAAGGCACTGAAGAACAGAATCGTCTTGGGATTGGTGAGTGAAATCCAGAAGCCTCTCTGCACAGACCCCAATGCGGAGAGCGGAGGCACCTTTCGCTGCTTGAACGCATCGCGCAGATGCCGCAGACCAAGGAACAACAGCCAGGTAACGCCAAGCCACTTCAGCACCATAAAGCCCGAGCTGAGCGCCTCGACGAACCACGCCGTGCCCACCGCAGCAATCGCCAGCTGCACCAGCATGGCAAGGCTGGTTCCCACCACCGTCTGCAGTCCGCGCACTTTGCCATAGGCGATGCTAGTGGATACAATCGCCAGCACGTTGGGGCCAGGCATGGTGATCAAGCCCGCCGAGAGAAGAACAAACAGCGTGATTTCCATGAGAGAGTTCCATCAAAGAGCTTCGTGCAGAATACCGCGTTAAACGCCCAACAAATCCGGAAACAAACCCTTGAGTCCGCCCGCAATGATTTCGATCGCGATGGCCGCCAGAATCAAGCCCATGATGCGTGCAAACACATTCACTGCCGTCTGGCTCAGGTAGCGGGAAATATACTCCACCGAACGAAACGCGAAAAACAACAGCGCGCACACGATGAAGATCACTCCACCGATGAGCAGGTAATGCAACAGGCCCGGCTCCCGGTGCGCGTAGAGAATCACTGTACTGATGGCACCTGGCCCCGCCAGCAGAGGAATCGCCAGCGGCACCACGGCGATCGACTTCATCTGCTCACTTTCCAGCGCCTCTTCGTCGGTACGCTTGATGCCGTTGTTGGTCTTCGCATGCATCATCGAGATGGCCATCAGCAGAATCAGAATGCCGCCCGCGACGCGGAAGGAACTGATGGTAATACCGAAGAACTCCAGAATGAATTCGCCGAGCAGCAACGCCGACATCAGGATCAGAAACACTGCGTAGGTAGTGGTCCTGGCGATGACATTGCGCTCGGCATTGTTGAGACCTGTCGTCAACGAAATGAAGATGGGCACCGTGCCGATTGGATTGACGATGGCAATCAAGCCAATCAGCATCTTGGTGTATTCGGTGTACTCAATCATCGCGACGCATCACTCAACGAGATATCCCTATTTTGAAGATCGCACCATCGCGCCGCCACCCGAGACCACGGCGCCGAACACATTACCGTTGGCATCCACTGCGACACCTTCTGGGTTCGAACCATTCGGGTACGCTTCCACGGTGCCGAGGATGAAGGAGTCGACGATGCCGGTCAGCAGGCTGCCGACACGAATGCCGGGGCGCCAGCCAGGGTTGCGGATCTCGTCGAACTCAGACTCGGAGTCCGCCACATAGATCATGTCGTCGTCGGTGATGTAGATGCCGCTGGGACGACTGAAGGTTTTGAACTCACCGATATAGTTGCCTTCGAGATCGAATATCTGCAGACGATTGTTGCCGCGATCCCCCACCACCAGACGATTGTTTGAATCGATATCCAGCGCGTGCGGCGTCTTCAGCTGTCCCGGGCCGGAACCCAGGCTGCCCCACATCTTGATCAGGTTGCCGTTGCGGTCGAACTTGACGATGCGCGCCACCGTGTCCGCCGGTGCGTCCGGGTTCTGACCGCTGTGGCCATCGCCAACATAGATATTGCCATCAGCATCTGTCACCACATCACAAGGTTCGCTGAGCAGCGCATCGCTGCCATCGCCCTCGACACCCGGTGTGCCCAGCGTCAGCAGCAGCTCGCCACTGGGGCTGAACTTGTACACAGCGTGGCCTTTGCCCTGCGTGGCAGGATTGTCAGCGCGCGGCCCTTGGCCATCGGTCACCCAGACATTGCCGTCGCGGTCCACATGCAGCCCGTGCGGGAACAGAATGACGCCGCCGCCCAAAGTGGCGACGACTTCGCCTGCGGGATTGATCTTCACGATAGGGTCGAGATCGGAGCCGATGCAGCTGTTGGTGCCGCAGCGGTCAATGGCCCACAGATGCACGCCGTCGGGATCGATGTCGACGCCGGCAGTGGAGCCCCACTCGCGCCCATCCGGCAGCGTCGCCCAGCCGTCAACAGAGGTGTAGGGGTTGGGTCGGTCGTTGATAGGTTCCAGCTGCGCCATGGCGTTGCCTGCCATCGCCAGAGCGATAGCGGCACCCAGTGCGATACGTGCGGATTGCTTGATCATCGTGCCTCCTGAATCTTGGTCGTTATTGTTGTTGTTTTCAGCTTTGGGATCTGTCTGGCAGAATCTGCGTTCTGCAACTCCGGCCGCATTGTCACCTCTGCGGCGAGGACTTCTCAAGTGGTTTCGGTGGGGTTGAGCGGGTAGAGCGACGCAATTGAGCACGCTGGAGGCGATGACACTCAAGCAGCGCTTCATCGCATTGCGCCACCAGAGTATCCCTGATATTTCAACTATTGGTTTTCCACGCAGTCGAGCGCTGCGGCGCTACTGATCTCTTTGGTGCCAGTGGAAATGTTGAAATGCGACTGGTCGGAGCACCAGAACACGTTCACGTCAAAGTTGAGCGGCGTCTGTCCGATGGCATTCCTGTTCCCCGACGGAGCGATTGCACGAACCGTGAAGTTGCTCGCCGATGTCTCACGGGGATCGACCGCGCATACCGGTATCGAACTGGTTCCACCGCCCGTCCCCGCCGTACGACAGACCGCGATGTTCATGAGCCGGCCGCACGTGTTCGAAACCACGAACTGGTCGTCGAGGAAGCTGCCCGTGTCCGTGGCATGGTTTTCCAACTTCAGCTGGTTGGCGAGACAGAGGTTACCGAACACTGTCGAAGGAACTGGATCGATGCCGGTCGAGTCGAGCGGGGTTCCAGTACGCCCCCCGAACCATGATGCGCTCACCCACACCGATTTGAACGTGCGCTGACCGCCGGTTCCCGGGCTCGGCGTAGGAGTCGGAGTCGGCGTCGGCGTCGGTGTAGGGGTCGGACTCGACCCGGTTGATGACACCCCAAATAATTGGGTGTCACTGGATGTCGCCCCGGACAGCACTTGCCCGTTCGCATTGAGTGGGAAAATGCGCCAGGTCAAGGCTGTATTTGCCGGCAAGGTATTGGCTGGTATAAACAAGGGCCAGATTACCTGACCCTCCTGTGCAGAAAATTGCCCAGGCTCCACCATCATGGTGATGCTGCCCTTTTGAGTTGTGGTCGTGTTGAAAGGATATAGGACAGTTGGATATACGGTCGCTTCAAACATGTACTTGCTGGCACCGGGATAAGCACTCCAGGAGAAATTGATATTGGCATTTTGCGGAATCTCATTGCCATTTGCCGGATGTATAAGCTGGACGCGATTAACCAACCCCGAAAACGACATTTGTTGTCCGGGATTTATCAAAACAGTTGTGGAATCGCGCCGGGTAATCTCTACCTGGCCTTCGGTCACGTTCACTGTTGTCGTACCGATGCCATTGGCTTCGGAGTACTCTGTCGAAAACTCGGTGCCACGTACCGCCACAGCGACAACAGGTGTGCGGACTTTAAACGTCGTATTGGCGGCCGCGTTCAGTACTTTCCACAGGGCCTTGCCTTTAAGCATCAGCGCTGAAAATCCGGAACTACTATCGTAATCCAGTAACAGCGAGCTTGCCGGGTCCATAGTGATGGTCGAGCCAAATTTGGTGGAGGCGACTACTGTATCAGTATTGCCAGTGCGTATTTCGGTCCCATTAGTAAAGCCAAATGTGCTGGTAGACGTTGCAGAAGCAAGCGCAGTGCGGATGCGTGCGGTGCCTTGCACTGCTGCTTTACTTGCGGGGGGCGGCGATACTGTACCAGTTCCAGTTCCAGTTCCAGTTCCAGTTCCAGTTCCAGTTCCAGTTCCAGTTCCTGAGCCAGCGGCTGTTCCGGTTGTGGCTGTGAACGAACCGGTGATGGGCAAGGATTGGGAGAAAGATTCCCCTGCAACTGTGCATACAACTGTCGAATTGCCGTTCTGCACAGAACCTGTAGCGTTTAAACCCTGCAACGAACTACTCACCGGACCGCTGCCGCTGAGGGTGACCGTGGCCGTGCAGCTCCCGACTCCAGGTAGGTCAATTGGCGTAGAGAGATTGATACCCCAGGAAAAGTTGTTAGAGCTTGTGCTATGTGTGAGGGAAAAGCCCGGTACGCTGGCTCCATTCGTGGTGCCTCCGGAATCCGGAATCACTACGCTATCCTGTATAGGGACCGAGCCATACCCGGTCACTTGCAACTGAATATTCACGCCCCAGGTATTGGCATGTACAGTGCCGTGCAGGCCAAAGAAGAGCGGAAGGAGAATCAGGAAATTGCGCATCCAGAAACGACCAGGAATCAGGTTCAGCATAAGACTCACCCTTGGATTAATGGAGCTATAGTTATTCAACTAATTTGCTGGACACTACTGATACCGGCCATCGAACCGTTGAGCAGGCTCACGGTGGCAGTTCGAAATAAATTCACCTTTTATGAACGGTAGCCCTCTATTAGTGAATTTTCAACCACGGTCTCAACTCGGCCACCTTTCAACCCCTGCATCATTGTGCGATCACCTGCCTCGTGAGAGTCTTGCCCGTGCGCAACAAACGCGCAGAAGCTTCAACAGAAGAACAAGAGGCCACAGCAAATGCAGAGCTGGTTGAACCCCCCGAAAATCACCACCATGGAGGCGTCCAAACGCCACCGTGCCTACGCGCTGACCATGCTGGTGATCGTGTATGTCTTCAACTTCATCGACCGGCAGATCCTCAACATCCTGCAGGAACCCATCAAGGCCGACCTCGGGTTGTCGGACACCCAGCTCGGCATGCTCACCGGACTCTCCTTCGCGCTGATCTACTGTATCGCGGGCATCCCTGTCGCACGGCTGGCGGACAAGTGCAGTCGCAAGACTGTCATGACCGTGTCGCTGGCGCTGTGGAGCGGCTTCACGGCGTTGTGCGGGCTGACCGGGAATTTCATCCAGCTGCTTGGCGCCCGTCTGGGCGTGGGGCTCGGCGAGGCCGGTGGCAGCCCACCCGCACACGCGATGCTCTCGGACTATTACGAAAAGGAGAAGCGCGGCCGCGCGCTGGCGATCTACTCCTCAGGACTCTACATCGGCACGCTGCTGGGCTACTGGCTGGGCGGCTGGATATCCGACGCGATGACCTGGCGCGAGGCCTTCTTCGTGGTCGGCATCCCCGGCGTGGTGTTCTCGATGCTGCTCTGGCTGACCGTGCGCGAACCGGTGCGCGGACTCTCCGCCTTGAAGCCCGTCACCGACAACGTCACTTTCATGGAGTCCTTTCGCCGCCTCTGGGCACTGAAGTCCTTTCGCTATTACTCGCTGGCCACTGGTGCAGGCACCTTCGTAACCTATGGCGTGGGTAACTGGATGCCGCCATTCCTGACGCGCTCCCACGGTGCCTGGTCGATCCCCGATCTGCAGGTCTTCATGGGCTTCTGCACCCCGGACCAGCTCGCCACCGCCTGCATCGAGATGAACCGCACCGAGATCGGCCTGATGTATGGCATCGTGGCTGGAGTCGGCGGCGCCATCGGCACCATCTCAGGAGGCTACCTCGCCGACCGTCTTGGCGCGAAAGATCGCCGCTGGTTCCTGTGGGTGCCGATGTGGGGCAAGCTGATTGGCGGGCCGTTGTTCATTGCCTGCCTGCTGGCACCGACCGCCGAGCTGGCGCTGATGTTCTATTTCTTCGCCATCACCATGGCCGCGATGTACCTCGGTCCTTCGCTGGCTATCACTCACCACCTCGTGTCGCCGTCGATGCGCGCGATGTCCAGCGCGGTACTGTTCTTCCTGCTCAATATCATTGGCCTGGGCTTTGGCCCGATGATCGTGGGCATGATCAGTGACTGGTTTACGGCCAATACGGATATCGTTGCCGACTCAGCACGCTGGGGGATGATCATTGCTGTCTGTGCCACCTACCCGCTGTGCATTCTGTGGCATCTGGGGGCGCGGCAGTTGCCGCAGGCGGATCAGGATGGGGAGTTGTGAGGGTAGGAGCGACCACCTACTCCACCACAAACCTCCCCTCAGCACGCTTGTCTGCTTCCTGCACGCCCGCCTGACCACGTGGCAAACCCTGAGCGATGGGATTTCTGCCAACGGTAAAAGCGTACGTGCCGGGAACGATGGGCGTAAAGCTCAGCGAGACTTTGCCGGGTTGATCGAACTCGATGGCGCGGAACACCATGCTCTGCAGATGAATCTCGATGCCATTGTTCACGGTGAGAATACGCAGATGGGAATTTTGCAGCAACTCCGGCAATTCAAGGCGCCAATCGGTCATGCCGCTGCTCGTCACGTTGAGCCGGTAGTACTCGCCCGTCACGAGCTTGATCTCTTCGGCTGAAAGCACGGGCATGCCGTCAGCGCTTTCACTGATGTCCAGATTGATTTCCACGGGTGGGTAGGCGACGAGGCTACCGCCCACTTGGGCCAAGGAGAGTGCTGGCAAGCACAGGCAGAACAGTGACAGGCAAAAAAGGGACAGCACTAATTTTTCGGACAGCGACTTTTTGAACATTTTCAGATTTCTCCTGATAGGCGAATGCTGCGTATGGTGGCCTTGCAGCAATGCCCGGATTTTCCACTACCAACCTGGGCGGCGTCGATAGCTATCGTCGTGATCGTTATGTCGCTCGCCACGATGCGAACCGGCACTCTGCACCTCATACCAGTCGCGCCCATTCCATTCGAAGCGCTCCCCCCGATTATTGATCACCCACGGGTGTTCGTAAGTGCCACCGATCTCCACAGCGCCGCCGGGTGCACGATCAAATCGATAGCCGTTCCAGCGGTAAATACCATAACCACCGCTGCGGCTATCCGTGCCGATCACCCAGCCATCGCCAACATCAATCGCAGAGCCCGGCACGCGGCGCCAGTCACCATCAATCCGCTGATAGATCCGGTTGCGCTCCCCCAGACGCCAGTCGTTGTGCTCGGCAAACGCCTGAGACCCAATCAACAGCAACAGCGCCGTCAGCAGAGTCCGCCCGAGAAAGCGCTGATTGAAGAAAGAATGGAGCCTCGTGGGCCCTGATCGTGTGTTGGGTGCTGTGTTGCGGGAAGTATTCATAGCCGTCTCCGTATTCTGTGTGGATAGACACAGAATACGGAGGGAAGCTTTATGGGAGATTAACAGCTCAGCGTGTCATCATCTCGACGATGGTCTCCACGATGCGCGGCTCCAGCCCTTCGGTGTGACCTTTATCCAGCCGCACCACGTCGGCGACCACCCGGCCATCGGCGCAGTTCGGGTATTCGTACACCTGCGCAGTGCCCGGTCGTGGCAACAGGCCCCACTCGCGGGTACCCGGGTTCTGGCTGCCGCTGTCGTGCGTCCTGCCCGCCTCCGTATCAATCACGTCGTCGCGGCGCACACGGGCTTCACACTGATATTTCTGCGCCAGAGCGGACGAGTCCGGCAGTGCGACAATCTCGTACTCACCCGTGGCGTAGATGTGGGAGAAATCACAGGTGGGGTCAGCGGTTGGTGCGGTGACAGGGGTTGCGGGTGTCGCTGGCGTTGCCGCAGGAGCTGCATTGGCCTGAGCAGGGCGTCCTGCACCGGGTGAGCGCTGCGCTGCGCCCCCCAGACGGCCACCTGACAGACTCACAAAGCCATCCACCTTGTCGGCAAAGAACTCCGTACACACGATGCGGCGCGACGTCATGCCACCCTGGGAATGCCCCGCCAGCCAGAAAGCGCGCACATTGTCCTCGCCCACTGCGCCGTACACGGCATTGACCACGTTATGCAGATATTGATCGTCCTCTTCGCGCCAGCGGCGTGCGGGCGAATGGGGTGTCGCGATCACCAGGCGGTATTTCTCCTTTAGCTCCCATGCCGGAAAGTAGGGGCGCTGATAGCGCTCGCTGGAGCCGCCGCCGTGCAGATTGAGAATGACGGTCACGTCCTCGCCCGGCTGCAGATCACAGGGGTAATCCAGCACGAAAGTACGCCCGGTGCCGGGTTCGCTGACCGGTTGATCGGTCACTGCAGTACAGGCGGCGCCAAGCAGCTGGGCGGGCTGCTGGGCCGATGCGGGAATGCCGAGCAACAGCAGGGCAGGCAGTGTGAGGGTGGCAAGACGCTTCGTAGAGAACTGTCGAGTCATGGCAGCGGTTCCTTCTGTCTGTCGTTATTGTGATAGGTATGTTGTTTCATGCGCGGGTGCGTGCGACTGCGGAGGAGTAAACCGCATTGGATGCGAATCCTCCAGAGGGGTTGATCTCGCCGGAAGGGGTGACTGACGATTGCGTATGCCTGCGAGGTCATCCCGAAAAACTCGCTGTTGATGCAGCTTTACTCCCCGTTGGGCGCTGCATGATTCTGTTTTGTCGCCGTTACGCCTATGATCATCCATGTCGTCATCACTCTCTTTGGTACAAGGTTATTCGTCATGCTGTCCAGAAACGACATCAGAACCATCTTCAAACTGCTCGCCGTGATCTGGCTGGGCTTGCTGTTTGTCGTGGTGATGCGCGAGATCGCGGGCAGCGTGACATTGCGTAACTGGAATTACGATGCCATCGCGGATCTGAGCAACATCACACTGCGCATGTGGTTGCCGTGGCTGCTGATGTCGCCACTGCTGGTGATCGTGATCAAGAAATTTCTGTTTTATCCTGATCAGTGGTTGAAGACGCTGGCCTGGCATCTGTTTTTTGTGATGTGTTTCATCTTCATTCATCTTGCTGCTATCGCCTACCACTATCAGTATTTTGAGCCGGACAAACTGGAGACCATGCGGGTCTACGCGGGCTGGGAACATATGGGGCACTTCCTGGTGGCCGATCCCTTTCTGCTCACAGATTTCATCATCTATGTGCTGTTTGTCGCCAGCTTCAATATTTTCAATTACGTCGAACTTGTGAAGCAGAAAGAGCAGGACACCAATCGCCTGGAAGCCTCGCTGATCAAATCGAAACTGCATGCGCTGCAGATGCAGGTCAATCCGCATTTTCTATTCAATACGCTGAACAGTATTTCCGTGCTGGTGCAAAAACACGACTTCACTACTGCCGAGGAAATGATTCACCGTCTCAGCGATTTCTTCCGCATGACGCTGGAGAAAAGCGGCGAACAGCTGGTGCCGCTCGAAGCAGAACTCGAACTGCTGGACAACTATCTCGCGATTGAGCAGATGCGGTTCAAAGACAGGCTGAGCATCGAGAGGCACATCGACAAACGCACACTGTCCGTCAGCGTGCCCGCGATGATTTTGCAGCCGCTGGTCGAGAACAGTCTGCGCCATGGTATTCATGCTACAGAGGGGCCAGGCATATTGACGATCAGAAGCAGTTGGCTCGCCGACCGCATTTTGCTCGAAGTCATTGATAATGGTGCCGGGTGCGCTCTGCCTTTCAACGGGCAGTCCTTCAAGGAAGGCATAGGCCTGAGCAATGTGCGCGCGCGTTTGCAACAACTGTATGTAAAAGGCTATGTCTTCGCTTTCGATTCCGAGCCTGGCAAAGGCACGCGAGTTGCTATAGAAATTCCCGTTCTGACACCGGGGACTGCTGCGCCATGATGATCCGTACCTTGATTGTGGATGACGAGCCGCTGGCCAGAGAAGGACTGTTGCTTCTGCTGGAGAACGAACCCGATATCGACGTGATACAGCAATGCGGCAATGGCAGCGAAGCGATTCAAGCAATCCTGAAGCTCCAGCCCGATCTGATTCTGCTCGACATTCAGATGCCGAGAATCGATGGCTTTGATGTGATCGAAGCGGTGGGTCCGGCGCACATGCCTTTCGTTATTTTTGTGACCGCTCACAACGAGTACGCGGTGGAAGCTTTCAACATCCACGCCATCGATTATCTTCTAAAACCAGTGAGAAAATCGCGCCTGCAGGAAAGTCTCGGCCGTGTAAAGGAAAAAATTCTGCACAAGAAATTGCGTCAGAGCGGTGAGAAACTGGGGGAACTGCTGACTCTGTTCACTGGAGAAAACGCGGCGGCGCCCGTCGATAAAAGCAACAGTGCGCGCGAAGACGATCGCATCATTGTGCGCTCGCATGGACATGTCTATTTTCTGCAGACGCGTAATATTCTGTGGGTGGAAGCGGAAGGCGATTACGTCACCATTCACACGCCGCAGAAGTCTCACCTCCTGCGCGACACCATGCGCAACATGGAGCAGCGCCTCGACAGCCACGGTTTCAAACGCATTCACCGCTCGGCGATTATCAATTTGAGCTGTGTCAGCGAACTGAAACTCGGCAAGAACAATGACTACAACGTGGTGCTGACCGATGGCACTGTGCTGAGTCTCGGGCGCAGCTACAAAGACGCACTTTACGCTTCGTTGGGAGGCGTTGCGCTCGACTGATTCCTCCCCGTGCAAGACCTCTCCTTCGTCGCACCCAGACGTTGCCAGTCAGACTTTTCCTCGCGCTAATCGATTGCCGCTTCAGTTCATGAAGTGGCTGTCTACACTGACGGAAAAATCCGCTCAGGTGCTCCACATGGATATTCCGAAGAAAACCCGCGCAGGCAAACAGCGCCTTGTTGTCATCATCAGTGCGTTGCTGTTGCTCGGCGCACTGGGTTCCGCCTATGCGCGTTTCAACAGCGTCTCCGGCGTCACCTATGTGAATCGCGACGACGTAGTGATCAGTGAAGTGGTGCGTGGCAATCTACTCAGAGAAATCCGCGCACCGGGGAATCTCGTGCCGGCAGAGTTGCGCTGGGTGGCGGCTACCTCGAATGCGCGCGTGAAGGAAATCATGCTCGACCCGGGCGACGCGGTCAGTCAGGACTCGGTAGTCATGACGCTCGACAATCCCGATCTGGAGCAGGCTCTCGACTCCGCCACGCTGGAACTGGAGGTGCTGGAAGCCGAGTTCCGCGCAATGGAGCAGCGCCTGCACAACGAACATCTCGCTCAGGAATCCGTGGTGGCAGAATTCTCGGCACGGTTCGAATTCGCCGAATTTCGCATGAATGCCAACAAGCAATTGCTGGAAGATGAAGTGGTCTCGCGGATAGAGCTGAACGAATCCATTCTCGAAGAACGCCAACTGAAAACGCGCTACGCCCTCGAACAACGTCAGCTCGAAAGCCTAGCAGCCTTGCACGAAGCCGAGCTTGCGGCCAAGCGCGCCCGCATCAATCAATCCTCCCGTGCCTTGCAGTTGCAGCAGAAACTCTATGACGAACTGCGGGTCCGCACCGAGTTCTCCGGGCATCTGCAGGATGTGCCTGTGGAGCAAGGTCAACAGGTGGCGATAGGCACCATTCTGGCGCGAGTCGCCGACAACAACAGCCTCAAAGTGGAGCTGCGCGTACAGGAGAGCCAAGTGAAGGATGTGATGCCAGGTCAGGCCGTCACGATCACAGCGGGCGGCAATGCGGCGAAAGGCACCGTGCGGCGCGTGGAGCCGGAAGTGCAGCAGGGAGTGGTGACCGTCGATGTGTATTTCGATGCGGAACCGCTGGTCGGTGCGCGTTCGGATCTGCGCGTGGACGGCATCATCGAACTGGAAAGACTCGACAGCGTTTTGAAAATTCAACGCCCGGTGTTCAGTCAGGAGAGCGTCGCCGTGAATTTGTTTGTGCTGGAAGCCGATGGTTTCACGGCCACTCAGCGGTTGGTGCGGATCGGTAAAACCTCCACCGAAGAAATCGAAATCATCGAAGGATTGACGGAAGGAGATCGCGTCATCGTCTCCGACACCTCGCAGTTCAATCAGCTTGCCAGCTTCATCCTGCAGTAAAAGTCGCAGTAAAAAACGGGCTCACAGAGGAGAAACAAGATGCAGGACTTGATCGAAGACATTGGCTTTGCGCTGCGTAACTTTCGCAAGAGCGTGGGCGTTGTGTTGCTGATTGTGGTGACGCTCGGGCTGGGCATTGGTGCCAACAGCGCGATCTTCAGCATGGTCTACCATGTGCTGCTGGGACCACTGCCTTTCGCGGATGGTGATCAGTTGGTGAAGATTCACACCAACCGCCCGGCCATCGGTCAATACAACGTCGCGGCCTCGGTGCAAACCATGTTCGACTACGAGCGGCAGTCGCAGACGCTGTCCGACGTGATCGAGTATCACCAGATGAGTTTCACGCTGCTGGGGCACGGTGATCCCTCGTTCGTGCAAACCGGCGTGATCAGCTGGGACTACTTCAATGTGCTCGGCATTCAACCGATATTGGGTCGCGCGTTTTTACCAGGGGAAGACGAGCCGGGCGCAGAGCCGCTGATCATTCTCTCCAACCGCTACTGGTACGAAAAATTTGGCGGCGATCCTAATGTCGTAGGCACCACCTTGCAGATGAACAACGCCGCGCACCGTGTGATCGGCGTGCTGCCCCCCATGCCCGCCTATCCGATGGACAACGACATCTGGATCGGCGCTTCTACCTGCCCTGCGCGGGGCACCACCGCTGTCATCGACAATCGCGCGCTGCCGTTTGTGCAAGCCTATGGCAAGATCAAACCCGAAATGAGTTTCGAGCAGGCGAATGCCGACATCACCAGTATCGTGCAGCGCCTGTCCTCCCAGTATCCCGATTCCTACCCTGTGGAGCAGGGCTTCTCTGCCAATCTGTCGCCGCTGCGCACCGAGATGGCAGGCGATTCCAGTGGCACGTTTTATCTGTTGCTCGGGCTGACCGGACTGGTGCTGCTGATTGCCTGCGCGAATGTCGCCAACCTGAATCTGGTGCGCATGGCGTCCCGCGAGCAGGAATTTGCGATTCGCGAGGCCCTGGGCGCCACCCCCGGACGCATCGCCAGACAGGTGCTGACAGAGAGTGTGCTGCTGGCGCTGGCGGGCGGTGTGCTCGGATTACTGGTGGCCTGGTTCGGTATCGGCATTCTGGCCGACTTCGCCACGCGTTACACGCCGCTCGCGAGTGAAGTGCGGATGGACATGACGGTGCTGCTGTTTTGCCTCGCGGTAGCTGTGATGACTGGTCTGATCAGTGGCTCCGCAGCCGCCATGCAACGCCGCAATCTCAACCAATCACTGAAGGAAAGTGGTGGCAACATCACGACCAGCAGTGCCAGCAAAAGAATGCGCCAGGGCTTGTTGATCACCCAGTTCGCGCTGGCCTTTATCATCCTTACGAGCGCTGCACTGGTCAGCCTGAGCCTGTATCGGCTGAGCACCGAAGACCCGGGTTTCCGCACCGAGCGCGTGTTGAGTGCCGACCTCACACTCAACTTCAGCAGCTTCACCACCAATGCGCGACGCCAGGAATTTTTGCGCTACCTCGAAGACACACTTGCCGCCAGCCCACAAATCAACGGTGTCGGTGCCAGCTCAACCGTGCCATTGAAAGACACGCCCACGCGTTCGCAGCAGATTCGCATCGAAGGTCACTCCACCATCGACAACACGCAGGACATTGCAGTCTTCGCCACCAGCGTGTCGCGCGATTACTTCAGCGTGTTGGATATTCCGTTGATCAGCGGACGCTACTTCCTGGACTCGGACGACAGTGAGAGTCCCCCCGTTGTGCTTATGAACGAAGCGATGGTCAATCGCTATTTCGCCAACGAAAGTCCCATCGGCAAGCGGGTGTCGACGGATGGTGGCGTCACCTGGAGCGAGATTGTCGGCGTGGTCGGCGATTCCCGCGCTGCGGGGTTGGACGCTCCGGCCATAGAAACGCTGTATGCCCCTTACCTGCAGTTCACCACGGCGCAGTTCTCCATCAACCGCATGAACCTGTTCATTGAGACGGCAGACTCCAGCAACGAGATGAAAAATTTCATTGCCGACACGATTCACTTCTTCGATGCCGATCAAGCCATCACCAGCATTGTCGAGATGAATGAAATCAGGGACTCGTGGCTCTCGGCCCCACGGTTGATCACGCAGCTGATCACCTTGTTCGCCTTGCTCGCTTTCGCGATTACGCTCAGCGGCGTCGTCGGCGTGGTGTCGTATAACATCAGCCAGCGTTTGAAAGAGATTGGGATCCGCATGGCACTGGGCGCCAATCCACAGTCCATTCGCACGATGCTGACGACCCAAGGCATGTTGCTCGCTATCGCCGGACTGCTGATCGGTGTCGTCGCGATGGTGCTGTTCGCGCCGGCTCTTTCCCGAGTGCTCTACGCCACTAGCCCGATTGATCCGCTGGTGTACGGCGGCACCGCCATCCTCATTGTGCTGATGGCGATACTGGCAATTTCATTGCCCACCAACAAAGCCGTGCGGATTGATCCTTCGCAGGCTTTGCGCAATCAATAATCCAAAATTCCGCAGATGGGAGTAGAAAAATGCAAGCAACACCCTTGATAAAGCTCGACAGTATTTCAAAATCCTTCAACAGCGACTCGATGGAAACGCGCGCGGTAAACAACGTCAATCTGGAAATTTTTGCCGGAGAATATGTGGCGATTTCCGGACCGTCCGGTTGCGGAAAATCGACGCTGCTCTCCATGCTAGGCTTGCTGGAAATGCCGACCAGTGGCCGCTACATTCTCAACGGCCACGAGGTGCAGGAGTTCGATGCTTACCAGCGCGCCGAGCTGCGTAACCGCGAGATTGGTTTTGTCTTCCAGGCTTTCAACCTGATTGGCGATCTGACGGTGCTGGAGAATGTGGCGCTGCCGCTGACCTATCGCAAAATGGGGCACGCAGAGCGCACTGCAAAAGCGATGGCGGTGCTGGAAAAGGTCAACATGGCGCAGCGCGCGCACCACTACCCCTCGCAACTCTCAGGTGGACAACAACAGCGCGTGGCCGTCGCGCGCGGTCTGGTCATCGAGCCATCGGTGCTGCTCGCCGACGAACCCACCGGCAACCTCGATTCCCGTAACGCGGACGCCATCATGGAGCTGCTGGATGAGCTGAACAGCGAAGGCACCACCATCTGCATGGTGACTCACGACGCTCGTTTTGCCGAGCGCGGCAAACGCATGGTGGTGCTGGAAGATGGTGCGGTGATCAGGAGCTGACAGGTTGCTGGAAGGCCTGCGTTACCCTGCAAAGGTCGCCATATACAGTTGTTCCACCTGCTCCCTGGCCCACGGCGTGCGGCGCAGAAATTTCAGTGTGGATTTCACCGAAGGGTCACTTTTGAAACAGTTGATGCTGATCTTGAGCGCAAGCTGATCCCATCCGTAATGATCGACCAGCCTCACGACTACACTCTCCAGAGTGAGGCCGTGCAGGGGGTTGTTGGGTTGTTCGTGAGGCATTGTGCAGAATCCAGTTTAGGTGTTTCAGGTACTTGGCAGGGATTATAGCCTCGATTGCGTTGCCGGGAAGTCCTGCTGGTCCACGTCTATACTCATTGATGAGCTAGGTTGACAAACCGGCACAACCTATCATAATGATACCTATCAAAAAGAAGGTTTACATGGACGATAAACCTGCAATTGCTACAGTTCACTCCTTTCCATTGTCCGAGAAAGCTGCCTGGGAAATTATCCGGCGGCTGAGTTCCGAGGACAAAGGAGGAGTGAAAATCTCACAGCATGCCAAACAGCGCATGATCGAAAGGCAAGTCTCAATTGTTCAGGTGCTGAACGTCATGAAGCGCAACAGTAGCCGTATGAACGAAGGGCCTTACCAGGCGGCAAACGGAGACTGGAAGTGTGAGATAGAGGGAAGCGCAGCGGGGGCAGTCATTAAGCTTGCTCTGGCGATCAGAACTTCTGCGCCGCTGGAAGCGGTGATAGTGATCACTGTCATAACGGACAGAAACGTTAAGGCCGGATGAAACCAAAATGTACCAATACGCGGAATGTGGTTTGAGTCATGTATACCTTCTCAATGGGTACCATGAAGAAGAGAGCGATTACGGTCTTGTCACGTCGATCAGCAATATCACGGGTCTTCATGATGCCATTGGGAAGAATATTGTCAGCGAAAAATCTGCGGCGTTGAGCGGAGAAGAAATTCGTTTTCTGAGAAAAGAGTTAGACCTCTCGCAAAAGAATCTCGGTCTGTTGCTCGGCGTCGAGGATCAAACAGTTGCCCGCTGGGAGAAGGGGGCCGTTGTGATTCCACGATCTGCCGATATTTTGTTGCGTGGCTTATACATGGAAGCAAAATTTGATTCTTGCAAGCTTTCTGAGCTGGTGAACAAGTTGAGTCAGCTGGAGGCAGAGCACAGGATGCTGCGCATTGAAATGCAGGAGTTGGAAGATGAGCAGTGGGTTGTATCGGCCTGACCCTGATTACTGCCGCAAAATTTTTTCCATCGCCCGGCCTTTCGCAAGCTCATCAACCAGCTTGTCCAGATAGCGAATTTTTTTCATCAACGGATCTTCGATATCTTCTATGCGCACACCGCACACGATGCCTTTGATCAGCGACACATTCGGGTGCATGCCTGGCGCTTGCGCAAAGAAGATTTCAAAATTGTTCTGCTGTTCGAGCTGTTGCTGCAAGCCCGCCTGGTCATAGCCAGTGAGCCAACAGATCACCTGATCAACCTCTGCCTTCGTCCGATTTTTGCGTTCCGCCTTTTGAACGTACATCAGATACACCTTCGCAAACACGGTAGCGAAAATATTGTGCTTGGGCATTGGAGGCTCTCCGTTAGATCGAAGGTTGATCAGGTCTGCTGGCTGTAACAGGCATTGCGATGCTTAGTTGCCAATCGCTGCTGCACCGGCGAGAGACACTTGCTCGTCCTCGACGCCGCGCGCACCACTGGCTGTGACTGCACCAATTCTCTCGCCGTTGAGCATCACCGGCACACCGCCTGCGAAAGTGACGCCATTCGGCACTTCGGTAATTTCCCCTGCTTGCAGTTTGCGTCCGTATTCGCCGGACGACAGGCCTGTTGTGGTGACTACCAGCGCTTTGGCCAGCGCGATCTCGTAGGAACGAGCCGAGGCACCGTCCATGCGATGAATCATCACGGGAAGCCCAGCCGCGTCTGCGACCACAATGGTGAGGTTCCAGTTATTGGCCCGGGCTTCTGCCAGCGCGGCGGTCATGGCCTGCTCCGCCAATGCATAGTTCAGCGCTGCGGGGGCCGGGGCATCAGCCGCCATGCCGAGGGATGAGAGGGCAAGGCCGCAGAGCAGCGTGAGGCCGGATAAGAATCGCTTGATCATTCGAATTACTCCTGTTGTTGGTTGGGTGTTTGTGACGTCGGGAGTATAGACCAGTTGGGTTGGGAATTAATTCGGGGGAGGTGTCACAGGTGCGTCAAGCAGCGCTGTGAACTGCTTGAACTTGTCAGCATCGTTATCAAGGATGTCATAGATAGCGTAGGTGCGACATCGCTGACGCACTTGTAGCACGAACAGCCACACCACCGTCAACTACGCGCAGCAACGGGTTGTGCAAAGGGAGCTAAACTCGAAGGGCTGTAATTGCAAGATACGCATTTTAGGTTTGACGAAAATGTACCTCATAGGGTACATATGTACCCCATAAGGTTCTATGTATGAATTAAAGAGACTACCGGCTGCCTTTTATGCCACGCCTCAAGGAAGAGAGCCTGTTCGAGAATGGCTCAAAGAATTGCTGGAAGCAGATCGCCGTATCGTAGGCCAAGATATCGCGACTGCAGAATACGGCTGGCCGGTCGGCATGCCCTTAAGTCGCTCCTTGGGTGACGGCCTGTTTGAAATCCGCAGCGATATTACTGACGGGAGAACAGCCAGAGTCTTATTCGCCGTGGTGGACAACACAATGGTCCTGCTTCACAGCTTTGTGAAGAAAACCCAGAAGACACCAAAAACGGATTTGGAATTGGCCAAACGCAGATTGAAGGAAATCAGATAATGAGCGGAATAAAGAAAGGTTCCATCGGATCATCGTTTGATGATTTTCTGGAGAAGGAAGGCGTGGCAAGTGAAACCAAGTCGATGGCCATCAAGCGTGTTCTGGCTTGGCAGATTGAGGAGGCTATGAAACATAAGCAACTCAGTAAAAACCAGATGGCCAAAGCCATGCATACAAGCCGGAGCCAATTGGACAGGATTCTTGATCCGAGCAATGAGCGTATTCAGTTGGGTACCATAATCAAAGCAGCGCATGTTTTGGGCAGAGAGTTGCGGATTGAGTTGGTTTGATTGGAAAAACCATGAGGACCAAAAGCAATCCAAACAAGGGTCGTATATCAGAAATGACGATGACCTGCGTGCGGCATTCTTGCGTTTTGAACCGATATTTCAGGCGCAGGATGGGACGCCCGAGGCAGACGAAAGGGATGTGCTGGTCACGTTGATCGAAGTCTACGAACAAAAGGACGATGCCATTTCTTCGGGCTGATCCCGTCGAGGCGATCAAACTCAGAACAGAGCAGCAAGGGGCAACGTGTTTGTAATGCTAGCGATCCGGCCCCTTAGGTGAAAGTGGAAACGTGCTCAGCGTCAGGGGTTTGCTGATGGTGTGGTAGGTCACCGTGCGGCCGCCGCCGGTGAGCACGTTGCGGTGGCATCTTAGGTGTAGGTACCGACGTCAGATTTGGAGGTGATGTTGCTCTCGATGTCGTACTGGAAGCTCTGGGTAGGTAGGCCTGTGGTGGTGGCCTGGGTCAGGCGGTTTCCACTAACCTGAAACAGACACGGCGACGCACCATTCATCTCACGTTGAAAAACTCTTCAACTTCCTTCGGCGTTATGTCTCTCCACATTTGAACTCCTCCATTCGGATCGTAAGGGGCGGCAATGGAACCGGCTTCTCTTGAAAGGAGAACCTCTGTATTCTTTAGTTCACTATCTGGAAACCCGATTGGAAAGAGCCACGCCTCTAACATATATAGAGCGCTAAGATCAGACTCAGGAAAGTTGATCGCGACTTCTTCAGAAACCTTGAATTCGCGGATGTAGTGTTCGTCAATCGTCAAAATTTCTCGTGGTTTCTCGAGGGAGTCAGCTGCAGTAACAAGGAAAGAAATACTTCTAGTTCCATCAGTTGTCCCCCATATCTTAATAACCCAATACTCGTAAATTTTATTGTCGTGTATGCTCCGGTAAAAGCACAAAACTTCCGATCTCAAGTCGCCTAAATTTGGACGTATTACAGTAAAAGATCCTGGTCGCCCATCGAAATTTGGGTCCGACATAAGTTCAAATCCATTCTCCTTCGCCTTCTCCAGAATGTAAACTTCGCTGATCTTTCGTCTAGGCCACCAATCGTAGCGTCGTTCCTCTCTCGTTCTCTCCACATCTTTAGGACCATACAGTCCTTGTGCCTTAACGGTGTAGTACTCACCGACAATGTCGGATATCAGGTACGAGTTGAACTTCAGCACCCTATCGAACTCGCGGACCTCTTCATCGCCAATGCCACGGAACTGCTCGGGTGTTCGGCAAGAAGCCGTAAGGAGAAGTGCAATCAATAGCAGCGTTGTTCTCATGGATCTGAATTGCATTCTCCCTCCGGAAGTATTCGTGAGTTAACAGGTTCCTAAGTCGGATAGTCTGCATAGAGCTCAACTCGACGAATTAGCGGGTACTTTATAGTGTCGACTACGCCATCCAATTCATACGTAATTTCCAGAATAACTCCATTGTGATTCTGGACAGCATCTTCCATCACGTCTCCTTTGATGTCGAATAGCTGAATGCTGCCGGTCAGCAGTTGCGCATTCTCGGTACGCTCGTTGATGCGGATGGACCGGTTCACGGGCAGGGACTCCTCCCATCCTCCTCCGGATATCACAGCGCTCCTTATGGTGGCTGTCCTGCCTTCCGTATTTGTGTATAAGCTTAGCCATACCCGATACATCGGGGGTTGTGCAATGTCCCTCAGACTGGTAATAAATAAGACATCGTTTCTCAGAAGTTGCTGAACCTCAGCAGAGTGAATATTCAATGTGCGTAGGAAATGCTCTGACGGAGGGTGCTCATACAGAACATTTTCCGAAAAAGTACAGGCAGTTATTGAAAAAACCAAGAATAAAGCGGCTACCAATTTCGGAAGTAATATCTGCATAGTTGGACTCAAGGCGTACCGTCGCCCACCCCGCTCTCTTGCGCACTCGCCGATTCCCCCTTCAGATGCTTGTCGAAAAACGCCAGCATCCTTTCGTAAAGCGCGAGCTCGTTTTCGGAGCTGTAGAATCCGTGTCCTTCTCCATCGTGAATGAGAAGCTCGTGCTCTACGCCAGCTCTTTCCATGGCGCGGGCCATGTCTTTGGCGTGAAAGACAGGAGCGCGCCGGTCGACGCCGCCATGGGCGAGGAATACCGGTACTTTGATTGCCGCAGCGTTGTGCTCTGGGGATTGTTGCTGGAGGAATTCTTCGGTGCCACCGATGAAAGTTTTAATGTAGTCCTCGCCGCCTGGTTGGAAGGGAATATCTGATCTATCCATTCTGGTCAGGTCGTAGACGCCGGCATAACCGACAGCGCAGCGATAGCGCTCCGGCTCGCGAACTACTGAGGTCAGTGCGGCATAAGCTCCGTAGCTGCCGCCGTAAATGCAGATCTTAGTGGGGTCGGCGATCTCTTTTTGTACTGCCCAGCGTGCAGCCAAAGTGATGTCGTCAATCATGCCGAGCCCCCATTGCCGAGCCCCGGCATCTTGGAAGTCCCCACCAAACCCGCCAGAGCCCCGATAGTTTACCTGCAGCACGGCGTAGCCATGATGGGCAAAGTACTGAGCCTCTCTGTCAAACAGTGGGAGATCGCGAACTCCTATCGGTCCTCCATGTGGAATGACGATCATCGGCATGGGGCCGGTGGCGTCGAGAGGAGTGGTGATGTGACCATGGACGACCAAGTCATCGGGCGTTTTGACAGCGAACGGAGTGACAGTGGCCATCCGCTCGGGAGGTAATCTGCTACTGCTGCCTCCCCAGTATTCGATCTGCATGGTTGCCGTATCCAGCAAGTAATAGTCTCCAAGACGTTGCGGGCCGTAAACACCAATGAATCCCTTGGTGCCATCGAGTGTGACGCTGGTAAGCTCGACCAGTTCGCCAGGAAATGTGGCATCAAGTCGTTGGTGCAACAGGGCATCTGGATGATCAGAGAAATAGTGTTGCTCCAGGACGTCACCGTGAAACTTGACTCCTATCACCGCATCGTGAGTGTTCGAGAACACAATATTCTCGGCTTCGATATCGAATTGTTCATGTTGAAAAACGACGGTGGAAGCGTGAGCAGATGGGTCGTATTGATAGAGCACCTGAGTGCTGTGCTCTCCCCGCGAAATATAGTAGAAACTCTCGTTGTCTGCCGCGAAACCAACAAAGGTCATATACTTCAGCTCCAGAGAGTGTTTGCCAGTGAGCTGACTGCCGATGTCGAGCCACTCATTGGAATTTTTCTCCCGATACCGAACCTGGATGATGTTCTCATCATCGTTCGCAATCGCCAGTCGTACCTCGCCGGTGCTGTCTGAGTACAGATCTCCCCAAGGGAGAGGCCCGTTCACGATATCAGAGAGATTGGCCTGAGTTCTGCGTCCTGGCGCACTGGGTTCCGCATAAACGTCGAGCAGGTAAGAGGTTGGACGGCTGCGTGCAATGCTGCGGCTGCGAACTTTCGAGCCGGTGACACGGATGTGGTTGGGGTCATTTGGCAGCAGATGGCTGAAGAAAAATACTTCGTCGTCTCCCGTGCCGTACCCTACCAGCTGGAATTTCCGAGAATTGTCGATGTTGAATCCAAATATTTCTCCTGACAGGAAGGGGATCTCTAGCCCGCCCTGAAACGTAAGCGTTGAGGCAACAATTCGCTCGTTGTTGACCCAGTAGTATTCGTCAACCTTACTGTTCAACGCTGTGATGAAACTGGCATTGGCCTTACGCTGCACCAGGTCGACAATCTCCAGTCTGCTGGCTCTGTCTTGCCCGAACGAGATGGCGACATGGCGGCCGTCAGGCGAAATCTTCATGTCGTCGATGCCGTTGCGTTGAAAGAACTCGCTGGCAGGGAAAGGGGGAGTTTGTGCGTGAGCAATCAGAGAGGTAAATATCAGTACAATGAGCAGATAACTCTGTCTTCCTAACCGTGCCATTTGGAATCTCCATTTCGAGGCGTGTTGTTATGACGCCAAACTAGCGGAAATCCCCGTCGTGATCAAGATGCGAACTGGGTGTAGTTAAAACCCCTCCCCACTCCCCCTCTGCCAATCCTCCGCATAAGCCTCAGGAATACTGGTAGTCAACAATTGCCCCGCGCTAAGCGGTGTATAAATCTGATCGAAGTGCTTCAGCTCCACGCCGATGCGCTGGAAGAGATCGCTGGGCTTGAGGTCGGCCGGGTCGTCATAGCCCATTGCACCGCACAATTCGAGGAAGGCATGCACGGTGCCGTGCTGATAATTGGCGACTCGTCGGGATTTGTCTTCGAGGTCGACGGCTTTGCCGCGCACCGGGTCCTGGGTGGCGATGCCCGTAGGACATTTGTTGGTGTTGCAGGTTTTTGACTGCACGCAGCCCAGTGCCAGCATCATGGAGCGCGCGGCGTTGACGGTGTCGGCACCGGCGGCGATCTTGCTGAGCATGTCGAAGCCGCTCGCGGTTTTGCCCGCGCTGATAATGCGGATCTGGTCGCGCAGGCCGGCGCCGGTGAGCACTTGATGCACGAAGTAAGTGGCCTCCAGGCACGGCAGTCCCAGCCGGTTGGAGAACTCCATGGGCGCGGCGCCGGTACCACCCTCGGCACCATCGACAGTGATGAAGTCGGGGAGGATGCCGGTGCTGAGCATCGCTTTGACGATGCTCATGAACTCGCTCTTCTTGCCAATGCAGAGTTTGAAGCCGATGGGTTTACCGCCGCAGGCATCGCGCAGGCGCTGCACAAACTGCAGTAGCCCGACTGGGGTGTCGAACTCGGGATGGTTGGCAGGGGAAGTGACCGTCTTGCCGACTTCCACCAGTCGGATGAGTGCGATCTCTTTCGTCACCTTGGCGCCGGGCAGCACGCCGCCGTGAGAAGGCTTGGCGCCTTGCGAGAGTTTGATTTCGATCATCTTCACATGTTCGTCGGCGGCATTGCTGGCGAATGCGACATCGTTGAACGTGCCATCCAGATTGCGGCAACCGAAGTAGCCAGTGCCGATCTGCCAGATGAGGTCGCCACCATGTTCACGGTGATAGGTGCTGATGCTGCCTTCGCCGGTGTTGTGCGCGAATTTTCCCATCGCTGCGCCTTTGTTGAGAGCGCTGATGGCGTTGCCACTCAGCGCTCCGAAACTCATGCCGGAGATGTTCAGCAGGGAGGCGCTGTAGGGCTGACTGCACTGCGGGCCGCCGAACAGTACGCGGAATTTGTGTTCTGGAACCGTGGTCGCCTTGATGGAGTGAAAGACGGTGAGGTAGCCCTGCGCCATCAGATCCTGTTCGGTGCCGAAGGGCAGCGTGTCGTTGACGCTCTTCGCGCGGCGATAGATGAGGTCGCGTGCTTCACGGTTGAACGGTGCTTCTTCCAGATTGCTGGCAATGAAGTACTGGCGAATCTCGGGGCGAATGCTCTCGAAGAGATAACGCAGGTTTGCGAACACCGGGTAGTTGCGGCGCAGGTTGCTTTCGCTGGAATAGAGATCGCGCATGCCGATGGAGAAGTACACCACGGCCAGCACGAACAAGGTCAGCAGCGCCGGGTGTGCGCCCAGCGCGGCCGGCATCACCGTCCAGCCTGTTGCCTCCATCAGCAGGTAGTAACTCAGGGGCAGCCAGATCAGGCTGACGATCCAGAAGAAACGCACGGCGGGAGTCATAGGCGGAACGGTCCTGTGAGAGGAGGCACTTTGTTGTGATTGTAGGAGCGTGATTATAGGCGTAACAGCAGGGTCACAGAGGCCTCGGTGTCGGTCTTCTCTCTCCCTATCGGCACTTCAGACTGGTTCTTCACCTTGACGGCGAATTTCATCGACAGGTTGTCCATGATGTCAGACTGAATGGAAGTTTCCGAACGGGTAATGTTGGATTCGTCACCGGCCTCGACGCTCAGGTTCTGGATGAACAGCGCGTTCTCGGAGACCTGCCACTGGTACTCGGTGCCCAGACGGACGATGGCTTCCTGGAAATCATCAGTAGGGGTTCGGGAGGTTCGCATACCGGCACCGATGGTGTAGTTCCAGTCCATGTTCTCGCGGTTGGGCAGCAGGCTGTGACCATAGCTGACGGTGATGTCTGATTGGCTGTCATAGCCGCTGAAGCGGTCGTCTTCGTGAGCGCCTCGGGTCATGATGAAGCTCACGGCGTTCATGTTGTAGGTCGCATTGACGACGCCATACCAGCGTTGTGCTGCCAGGACATCGTCTTTCGAAGAGCGGAAACCATCCACGGAGAGCCCATACTCCCAGCTGTCGCGCAGCAATGCGACAGCACCGCGTACTTTGATGTTCTCGTCTTCGGTGTTGCCGGAGGTGAAGATGGCACCCAGTTCCAGTTCGGAGGTGACGCCATTGGTGCTTTCCTGAGCCAGAGTGTGTTGCGGCAGGCCTGTGAGCCCGAGCAAAAGCGTGCTTGCTGCAAGAAGGCGGGCAGTGAGAGTGCTTTGCATCATGTTCGTCCTTTTTGTTGTGAATGCGGAATGAGAATGTGTCGGCATTCTAAAGGCTGAGGCTGAAAATGACTAATCAGAAGGTGCACCTCCCGTCTGCCTTCTTCCTGGGGGAGGAAGCAGGCAGACGGGAGGTGCCTGAACAACTCAGCGTGTTAGACGCCAGGCTGCCAGTCCAGGGACACCCAGAACTGTCTGCCCCATGGGGATTGCAGACGGCTTTCGAAGCCTCCGAGAATCGGGAAGCGCTGAGGTAGTTGATTGAACAGATTGCTGATGCCTGTGCTGACGGTGATTTCGCTGTCGAAATAGTCAGTAAAGACATAGGCGTACTGTGCATTCACGGTGGTTTGCGATTCGATCAGACGGTCTGCCTTGTAGCCTGTCAGCAGATTGTTGACCTGGTCATCAAACTTCACGTGGTGGGTATAGTTCGCGCTGACGGCAGCACTGTGTTGCCCCATGAACCAGTTGAGCCGCAGATTACCTTTCACCTTCGGCAACGGAGGCACAATGCCGGTGATGGCATTCTGTTTGCCCAGTGCGTCTTTGACTCCGCCGGTGAGGTCCTCGTAACGATAATCCGTGTAGTAGGAACCCGTCAGGGTTGCTTCGAAAGTCCCCCAGTCATCGGTGTCATAGGTGTAGCGGGTACGCATGTCGAACAGGTCTATCCACACGGAGCTGATGTTGGCTGCCTGCCGAATGACCTTGATGACCTGCTGCGTGCTCGCGTCACGAATCACACCGGGTGATGCTCCGCCGGCATTGGCCGCGAGCCAGGCATTGGCGGCGTTGCGTGTTGCAGAGCCCGGTGTGCGGTTGTAAGTGGCTGTCGTGGCGCCTATCCCCGCAAGCATTTGCTGGAACTGCAGGCCCACCGCGTCATCGGTCGTCAGTGTGCGGATACGGTCCACGTATTTGATGCTCTGATAATCGAGGCTGACGCTCAGCGCTTCATCCGGTTCCCAGGTGAAACCGATGTTCTTGATGGTGGAGGTTTCTGGTTGCAGCGTCGGGTTGCCTGAGCTGCAGGTGGCACCTCCATTCAAGACACCGCCGGTGATGGGGTCGGCACCAAAGAATATCTCGCCACAGCCTTCATTCGGATCAAACGGCCGTGCTGAGGTGGCCGTAGGTGCCAGGAAGCTTTCACCCCATGATGTGCGGATTGCCAGCGTCGGCAGCGCTTCCCAGCGCAGTGCCACTTTCGGTGTTGTAGCGTCCAGGCCGAAGTCGCCGAAGCGCTCGTGGCGAACCGCCAGTTGTGCTGTCAATGTTTCCAACACGGGCGCTTCGAATTCCATGAAAGCCGCTTTCACGTTGGAGTAGTAGGTGTTGTTCTTCGGCGCGCTGTCCGCGATGCTGGTGCCGTAATCCTGCCCTATCAACGCGAAGGGATTGTTGCCGGTGTACTCCGTGTAGTCACGCATCTGGTAGCCGGTGGCCATGGAGACCGCTCCTGCCGGGAGATCGAACAGTTCACCGGTGATAGTGACTTCGAAGATTTCCAGCTCGTCGGTGTCTGTGCGGACGTTGT
Source organism: Pseudomonadota bacterium (assembly GCA_040384465.1). Classification (GTDB taxonomy): domain Bacteria; phylum Pseudomonadota; class Gammaproteobacteria; order Pseudomonadales; family Pseudohongiellaceae; genus UBA5078. The sequence goes on from JAZKJF010000015.1 coordinate 57,669, forward strand.
CGACCAGATCGTGAATCCAGTCCACCACTTCCTGGCTGTTGTCCGTTACACCCGCGACATAGAACGGCGAGCGTGGGTCTGATGATCCGAAGGGGTTGAAGTAAAGTTTACCGGAAGCACCGCCCTTGCCTGCCAGCGCGAGCTGCATGCGTGGCAGGCTCAACGCTTTCTGATCGCTGTCGCGACGTGAAGTCTGACGCGAGTAGTAAGAGTAGCCGGTCCAGGTGTCACTCATGTCAAAGCGTGCACCGAGTTTCCAGCGGTCGGTGTAGACAGAGTTCTTGACCAGTCGCGCGCCGGTCGAGCCTTCGATGTGCGATGGCAGAGTGCCTGCTGTCGCAATCGGGCGCCACAGCCAGGGGCTGAGGTCGACTTTCCAAGAGTTCGCTGGATGATTGCCTGGCACCAGCAACGCGGTTCTGTTGTTGGCGTTCTGCTGGTAACTACCCGTCTGACGACTGTCGTTTTCACGATAGCTAAGATTGACTGTCGCTTCGAGTTGCAGCCAGTCAGCGGCATCGTACGTGACGTTCTGATAAACGTTGTACTCTTCCATGCCATCCGCGAGCGGCCATTGCACGGCGTAGTTCATGTAGCAGTCGCTGGCACCGACCTTGATGCCGCTCTGGTTGTTCAGCGGCGCGCTGAGGGAGGTTTCTGCAGGAGAATTCGCGAATGCGCCGCAGCTCGGATCACGCAGGTTGGTAGTCTTCAGCGTGCCGCCGTGCAGCCCGCCGACATTCAGTTTTGCGCCGACAGCTTCTCGCCACACCCCAGGCATGCCGGAGTTGGCCCAGCCATAGGCGTAGTCGAGAGTTCTTGGGCGTTCATACATCATCAAGGGTGTGCGTTTCTTGTAGTCCACGGCACCGACCCAATTGACGCCGTTGTCGAAGGATCTGCCGAATAACATCGCCAGTGCTGGTTCTTCCATGCCACCGTCTTCGTCACGCTGATAGTAAGCGCGGGCGCGGATGCCATCGAATTCCTTGACGGGGATGAGGTTCACCACACCTGCGACTGCGTCAGAACCGTACAGCGCTGAACCGCCGTCGAGCACGACTTCCATACGCGCAATCGCGATGTCGGGAACGAGGCTGGAGACAGCGGTATCGACAGAGCGGACACCGTCTATCAAGGTCAGCGTGCTGTTCTCGCCGAGGCCGCGCAAGTTGAATGTGGCACCTGTCGCGCTTTGTCCGCCATCAGCACCGGCGTTGACGTTGGCGACAGTGTTGGTGTTCTGGGTATAGGTCAGGTCGCGGATGTACTGCCCCATGTTGGGCGCTCCGGACTGATAGAGATCTTCCTGGGAAACAGTGTCAACAGGAGAGTTCTGCGCGAATTTGCTGTTCCGGATATAGGAGCCCGTGACAACCACTTCTTCGACTTCAGGATCAGTAGTGTTCTGAGCATTGACAATCACTGGTGATGAAAGTGAAGCCACCAGGCACGTTTGTATAAGATAGCGGAGTCTGAACGATTTACTTCGGTTAGGCATGAGTATTCCCCATTATTTTCATTTTTATTTTTCCCGTATTTCTTGAAAAATTCGAGAAGCCTTTATTTATATCAACTGCGCAGAAAATGCAAATGGGGCTCGTTGTCTTTTTATAAAATAAAGGAAGGGAGTACGGGGAGGTTCGGAGGAAGGAGACCGGCAAGAGTGCTCCACACAGCACTCTTGCCGGCATGCTTGAAACTTTTCTGAAAAATTTACTTGGGCATTCTTGCTGCGCGGACTTCGATCTCGACAAGCCAGCCTTCGACAACCAGTCCGGCAATCTCTACCACCGAGCGTACGGGCTTCATGGGGTTCTCTTCGGTGCCGAAGAATTTGACATAGCCACGATTGAAGCCGGCGAAGTCAAATGTGCCATCTGCCCCCGCAACGCCAAACACGCGCACCTGTACGATGTCGGACATGGACCAGCCTTGTGCTTCCAGTGACTCCTTGAATTTTTCAAAAGTATTGGTGGTCTGTTGCTCCATGTCACCATAAGTGCCATCAGCCTGCGGTGAGGCGCCTGCGCCGCTCAGGTACAAGGTCTCTGCACCAGCAGGAATGCTGATGGTGTTGAAGAACATTCTGCCTTCGCCTTCACGCACGATTTCCTGTGCGTTGGCTGTCATGGCGATTGAGCCTGCCAGCAGGGCAGAGCTGAGTGTCAGTAACTTGATAAGCTTCGACATAGTCGGTGTCCTCTCGGTTGCATAAAAGTCGGTTGTATAAAAATTTAACGCCCTAGCGTATTGATATAGCTGACGACGTCGATGATAGCCTGTTCGTCGGCAAGTCCGGCAGCCATCGCGCGCATCGGAGCGCCAAAGGTATCGAGCGGATCAGTGCCTCGATAGCCCGCTTTGAAATTTTTCAACTGCGTGACCAGATACCAATCGTTCTGTCCGCGCAGAGCAGGGGCGTTCATCGCTTCATTGCCCTGAGCATCGGCGCCGTGGCAGGTCGCGCAGGCTTGATAGAGTCGTTGCCCGTTCGTGGTGTTGCCAGTGGTTAGCGTAGGCACTGTCGGTTTGTATTCCCAGGTCGCTACCCAATCAAGAATGTCGGCGATATTGTCGTCTGTGAGAATGGCCGCCATCGGCTGCATCTCCATGCCTTGATAGTCCTCGGCATGTTTGCCGCGCCCACCGGCACGGAATAATTCGAGCTGTCGTTGCAAGTACCACGGCTCCATGCCAGCCAGACGAGGCGCTTGAATGCCCTCGCTGCCCATGCCGTCGGTGCCGTGACAGGTAAAGCAGAACCGGTGGTCTACCGGCTCATGAGGTTCGGCTGCCCATGTGCTGGTGGAGACTGTGGCTGAAACTACCGCCGTCGTCGCAATTGCCATCAGCATGGGAAATACGTTGCGCGTCATGAATTCTCATCTCCTGTTGAAAGAGGGGTGCCGCAAAGGCACCCCTCCCATTGACTGACTTTCCTTTCTACTTACATGTCCATCTTGAAGCGAGCGTACCAGAACGCGCCGTTCGGGCTGAACGCTGCGTTGGTCACGTACTTGTTGCTGGTGCTGGAGATGATATCAACTGGGCGAATCTTCTCTGGCATGGTGTTGAGGATGTTATCCGCACCGACGATGAAAGTGTAACGATCGCGGAACGTGTAAGCAGCCTCGCCACCGAAGATCACCTCGGAGCCTACCCAGTAATCGCGCGCCGGTACTGCGTTGGCGGGTACTGAGAAGTACTCGTCGTAGTAGTTGGCTTGCAGCGTGAAGCGCCAGTCAGTGATCGTGTGGTTGACGCGGAAGTTGCCACGGTTGGCAGGGATTCCGTCTTCCAGATCGGCAACGTTGGCGCGGGTCAGCAGGCCTGGCGTGAAGCTGTCCAGTTGCTGCTTGGTCCAGGCCCAGGAAGCGGCCAGTTCGGTGCGGCCGAAGTTGTCCCAGTCCATCGCGTACGAGCCAACCAGCTCAACACCTTCGTTGGTGGTGGACATGTCGTTGGTGTAGTAGTTGAAGGACACGATGCTGCGCGCGCCGGAGATGCCTGAGGCTTCCAGTTGCTGTGCAATCGCTTCGGTGATGTCGAAGGTTGCAGAGTTCAGGATGCGGTCACGCAGTTCGATGCGATAGTAATCCAGCGTCAGGTCCAGACCGCCGATTTCCGTGGCCACACCGATGCTGAAGTTGCGGGATTTCTCTGGTGTCAGCTCGGTACCACCGAACAGCTGTGATATCGGGTTGGTCGGAGGAATCTGGCCTTGTGTGACAGGAATACCATCGACCACACCTGTGCTGATGTTGGAGATGTTGGCCTGGCCGGGCGACGGAGCACGGAAACCGGTGCTGACCGTGCTGCGGATGTTGGTGGATTCCGTCAGCGCGTAGCGAGCGGTCAGCTTGCCATTAGTGGTGCCGCCGAAGGTGTTGTAGAAGTCTTCGTAGCGGATTGCAGCGCCGAGCAACAGTCTTTCAGTCGCATCGGCTTCGAGGTCGGCATAGATACTCCAGTTCTTGCGGTCCCAGGTGCCCTGCTGATCAGGACCGAAACCCTGGAAGCCGTCGGAACCGACACCCATGCCCAAGTTGGCATAGGGGCCAACGCGGTAGGAGTTCTGGTCCTTGGAGGCTACCTTGAAGATCTCACGACGCCATTCCAGACCGTAAGCAACGTTCAGTGGTGAGTACAGACCCACTTCGAAAGCCTTGGACAGGTCCAGGTTGAGGTTGTTCTCGATGGTGGTGTAGATGCCCGGTGAGAAGCTGGTCGGAGAGTCCGGACCCATGGACGGGTTAGTGGTGTTGTTGATGAAGTAAGTGATCTCGGAGAAACCATTGCCCATGCTCAGATCATAGGTCGTACCGTCGTCCAGTTCGCCTTTGATGCCGGTAGCATTGGACATGTCCCGCACCTGGCCACCGAAGTCTGGTGTATAGCCACCGGGGAACCACTCCAAGAAGGTAAAGCACTGAGGATCTGCCAGGCCAGCCTGAGCAGCTGCCACGGAGCTGGTCACTTTGGTGACTGGATTGATGCCGCGCGGGATGGTCGGGCAGGTGGTGCCTGTGCCCGGAGTCAGGTCCATGAACAACTGGTTGGCGCCACGGGTGAACACGCCGCTGCGGTTTTCCGGGTTACGGTAGAAGAAGCCGAGTTCCACATCCTTCTCACTGTAGCCGCCGAACGAGTACAGCGTCTGATTGCCACCAAGATCCACGCCGACGTTGGCGAAGAAGTTGACGATCTCGGTGTCTGGCAGGCCCTGATACTGGGAGTTGACGCGAATAGCGTTGTTGCCGGCATTGATCAAAGCCTGCGCGTCGCCGCGCTGGATGCTGCGGTCGCTGCGCTTCTGGTTGGTCATGTCGAGGCTGAGGCTGGCGAATCCGGTTTCGCCCAGTGGCAGGCCAAGGTTGGCGGCCGCATAGTTCAGCTGACCATCATCGGTCTCGGTGTACATGCCGGTTTTGGTTTCAATCGACAGACCTTCACTGTTTTCCTTGAGCATGAAGTTGATCACGCCCGCGATGGCGTCGGAACCGTACTGAGCGGCGGAGCCGTCACGCAGCACTTCTACCTGACGCAGAGCAATGGGAGGAATCTGAGCGACGTCTGGGAAGTGCGTGCCCTCGCGGCCGAATTGCACCGCCGCAGAACGATGGCGGCGTTTGCCGTTTACCAGTACCAGCGTGTCGTCCGCAGGCAGGCCGCGCAAGGTGGCAGGACGCACCAGACTGTTGGAGTCATTGATGTCCTGAGTGTCCACGTTGAAGGTCGGCACCAGGTTGCGCAGCAGGTCGTTGATGTCGGCTGTGCCCTGATCCTGGAAGTCTGTTGCCGAGAACACGTCGACTGGCGCTGCGGAGTCGAGTGCTGTTCTGGGGGCGCGGCGCGAACCGGTTACCACCACTTCTTCGATGTCTGCATCCTGGCCTTGGGCCTGTGCCATGGCAACGGGAGCGGTGGTGGCGGCGATTGAGCCCAGCAGGGCAGCAACCGACGACATGGTCAGCAGTTTTGAAATCTTCATAGTTTTTTCCCTTGTCTTCTTCTTGATTAGCGAAAGATGGTTTCGTAAGTACTTCAGTCCTGTTAACGACAGCCCTTCTACGCGAGGTGAAACCTGCAGGGGCCTTGTAAACTCCAGTGGGTCGTGAAGTGAGTCAACCAGATAGCGATTTCGATTATCGAGAGGGGGAGGCGGGAAAGTCCTCCCAAAAACCTTCTGAATACCTCCTCAAACTCTGGAATGAGGCGAATTCCGGACGTGCGTGAAGGCAGGGCGCAGGGCGCCTGACTGAATCATGCAATTCAGAAATTGAGAAGCGTGAGAGGCGTGGGAGCGGGTGTGGAAAGCTTAGTGCTGGGCAGTGGCCAACTTGCGAGACTCAAGTTCGGACCACTGTTCCGGGGTCCAGAGGTTGTTGCGAGCGAGGAAGGTATTGCTTTCGTAGGCCTGACGGGACTTTTCGCTGAGACCTACACCCGTGACGGGTTCCATTGCCATGATGCCTTCCATGAGCGTGCGCTGCCAGGTCTTGCCGAGGCCGAGTTCCTCCAGCAGAGCCTGATAGCGCGGGTCTTCCAGCACGGCATCGGGAAAGTATTTCTCGGCGCCGTGGGTGACATTGAACAGGCGGCGTTTCTGTGCCGCTGTCAGGCCGCGCCACAGCTCGATACCGGTCTCGATATCGCCGAGCATGAAACTGAGTGCTCCCTTGTTGAAGGAGAAATCTCCTTTGCGACTCATGATGTCCTGATAGGCCGCGTTACCCAGCGTGATTTCCCCGCTGAGGAAACCGATGATGGCTTCGCTGTAATGAGCCAGGATGCCATCCTGATCCACTTCGCGTTGACGATTGAGATAGGCTTCGGCCTGCCGGAAATCCCCGGTCAGGGCAGAGTTGGTGGCGACGGTGCCCAGGAAACCGATGTGGTAAGGGCGCTCCTGCAGTTGTCCTTTCGCGCCCATTAACATGGCGCGAGGGGGTTGGATATTGTTGCGGTAGCTCCAGACTTCGTCGGGAGAAATTTCGAAAGGGCCCACTTCTCCGGCGGCGTCGAGCAGCCTGTTGGCTTCGTCGTAAAGCCTTGCACCCGTCAGGAATAGCGCGTAGTGGGCAATGGCGAACTCTGGCGGGTTGCCTGCCACGATTTTTTCGCGCATCTGCATTTCCTGCTGCTGCTGGTTGTTGCCGCCCATCCGCAGGCGAATCTCGTTGAGAGAGCTGAGCACCTGGCTGTCCGGCGCCAGGCGTGAGACTTCGCGGTGGATGTCGGCAATCAGCAGACTCAGCTCTTCGATGCGCGCGTCGCTGCTGTACACGGCCAGATTGTTGGCGGCGGTTGCGGCGCCGTGGTAGGCGTTGAGAAATTCAGGGTCCAGCTCGATGGCGGCGAGGTGGTAGTCGATGGCGCGCTGGAAATCTTCGGGGCTGAACTGGTTGTAGTAGAACTCGCCGCGCAGGAATTTCTCGTAGGCCAGGGCATTGGTGGTGCCCCAGTCGAGCATCTGGGAGCGCTCCTCTTCATCGAGGTGCACACTGAGCGCGCTGACGACGTTGGAGACAATCTGGTCCTGCACGCCAAACAAATCCTGAATGGGGAAGTCGAACTGGTCGGAATACTGCTGCAGCCCGTCACTGGCGCGCACCAGTTGCACGGTCACGCGCAGGCGGCCTTCTGCTGTCTGCACGCTGCCCTGCAGCACGTGATCGGCGTTCAAGGTCTGGGCGCGTTCGGCAGCGCGCTCTGCGGAGCGGTTGTCGTCGGGGCCGTCGAAACCCCGAAACGGGGACATGACTTCCAGATGGCTGAGTTTGGAGAGTCCATGCACCAGTGATTCGCGCAGGCCATCGGTGACGAATTTATTGTCGGTATTGGGTTCCAGGTGTACGAAGGGCAGCACGGCGAGGCGCACGACTTCGTCTTTGTCGCTGGAGACTTCCTGGCTGGGCCACATGAGCACGGCGAGGAAGATGGCAGCGGCAGCACTGCCCGCCATGATGCGTTTGTCCAGCAGTGCGCTGAAGCGCAGTTTGATGGCGGAGACCTGCGTAATCGCCAGTGTCTGGGTCGCGTCGGAATCGGTGTGAGGGGCAGCAGTCGGACAGGCGAGCACTACCTCAGCGATCAGGGAATAGCCCCGCTTCGGAATCGTCCTTATATAGGTAGGATGATGGGCATCATCGCCGAGCGCGCTGCGCAGTTCCGCGATGGCTTTATGCACCGCATGGTCCGAGGTAAACGAGCCCTGCCAGAAACGGTTGAGCAATTCTTCATGACTCACCACCTCGCCGCCGTGTTCGGCAAGGTAATGCAGCACGTCCATACTGCGAGGCGTCACCTTCACATCGGTGCCGCCCTGAGTCAGGGTGCAGGTGGTGAGGGATACGTCCCAGGCGCCAATTTTTATTCTGTTTAACTTGTCGGAGGCCACGGGCTGTCTCATCGGGGTTGAAAGTGATTGCGTATCTTTGGTTGCAATCATGCCCCAAGTAGATATCAGAACGCTGGAGAGGTCAAGGCGGGGGGCGAACTGTACAGAAACTATCCTTCCCGCCGCTCTTCTGACCGCCGAGTCAGTCTTTAGGAGGTTTTCAGAAGGATTTTGGGAGGACTTTCCCGGCGTCGATCATAATAATTCAACCATGTTCAAACCCATTTTTACGCCCGGCTCCACGCTGATCGCCAAAGAGGATATGCAAGTGTCAAAACCAGTTTCCCGTCGTGAGTTTCTCAATCTGCTGGCCGCGACCGGCAGTACTGCCGCTGTGCTCGGTATCACCGGTGCGCTTGGCATGATCCCGAACAGTGCCTCTGCGTCAGCGCCCGATCTGCTGAAGCTCAGCAATCAAAACCGCAAGGCCGTCATTCTGGGCGCGGGTATCGCGGGACTTACTGTTGCCTACGAACTGGGCAAGGCGGGTTACGACTGCACCGTGCTGGAATCTTCGCACCGCGCGGGTGGTCGAGTCTTCACTGTGCGCGCTGGTACCTTGGTGGATGAGATCGGCAACCCGCAGTACTGCCAGTTTGATGACGAACCGCACATGTACTTCAACGCGGGTGCGGCGCGTATCCCCAGCACCCACACCAATGTCCTGCATTACTGCAAGGAGCTGGGTGTAGATCTGGAGTTGTTCATCAACGAGAACAAGATGGCCTGGATTCAGGACGACGCCATCATGGGGGGCAAGCCTATCCGCAACGCTGAATTCACCACCAACGTGCGCGGCTTCATGGGGGAGCTGATGCACAAGGCGATGTCTGAGGTAGAGCTGGATCAGCCCTTCACCGATGAAGAAGCCACTCTGGTGCTGCAGGTCATCCGGGCGTTTGGCGATCTCAATCCGGAAGGGCGTTACACCGGCAGCACGCGTGCAGGCTATGCCTCCGGGGACTATGTGACGCACACCGTGCAGAAGGAAATGATCGACGTCCGCAACTTGTTGCGTGCCAATGCCGCTCGCCAGGTCATCAGCGACAACGAGGGCGAGACTGGACCGATGTTGATGCAGCCAATCGGTGGCATGGACAGGATTCCTGCAGGCTTTACCCGGCAGCTGGGTTCCAAGGTCAAGTACAAGGCGCAGGTGCTGTCATTGAATCTGCGCGACGACGGCGTCACGGTGGAATATCAGCAGGACGGCCAGCGTCAGGTCATCGAGGCTGACTACTGTTTCAACTCCATTCCCAGTCACTTCATGAATGGTATTACCAACAACTTGCCGACCGAGTACACCCAGGCGATGAAGTACATTCGCCGTGGTACTGCTTACAAGGGCGCGTTCCAGGCGAAAGAGCGCTTCTGGGAGAAGGAAGGCATTTACGGCGGCATCAGCTGGACCAACCAGCCTATCCGTCAGGTCTGGTACCCGCCGCATGGCATTCACAAGGCCAAGGGCGTGGTGCTGGCCGCGTACGATTACGGCAATGGCATGCCCTTCACCCGCATGACACAAGAGCAGCGCATCGAAGCGATGATCGCTCAAGGCGAGAAGGTGCACCCGAATTACCGCAGCATGGTCGAGAAGGGCGTGACCATCGCCTGGCACCGCATGAATCACATGCTCGGCTGCTCGGCGCGCTGGAATGTCGTGACTCCAGAGGAAGAGGCGATATTCAGCACACTGCAACGCTCCGTCAACGGACGTCACTGGTTGATCGGCGATCAGGTCAGCAAGCACACGGCCTGGATGGAAAGCGCCATGCAATCTGCCCATGTCGCCCTCGCCGAACTGGACCAGCGCGTGCGCGCCGAGGCCGCCAGCGCCTGATTGCCGTGGGTCTGACCCGCGCAATATGTTGATATGTATATAAAAAGCATGAAAATTCTTCGGTTTTTCAGGCTTAAGCCAGGCTTTTTAGTGCGATTTTAGGCTCCCTCTCTCTCCGCTCCTTTTTCCCGCAGTTGTTGTGGCAACTGCGGGATTTTTTTTGTGCTTATGGCGTAAAATGCCTAGGCCTGAAGAAGCACTCGTCGAAGTGCTCTAAAAAAAGTGCTCCTGAAAGCACCACTCACTGCAGTTCTATTAACGAAAGCACCGCTATGAAAACTCTGTACATATTGCGTCACGCCAAGTCCAGCTGGGCGACCCCCGACGTCAAGGATTTCGACCGCCCTTTGAATGAGCGCGGTTTCAACGATGCCCCTGAAATGGCTGAACGGCTGGCCGAACGTTTAAAAGAGCGCGGGGAGAAAATCGATCTGCTGGTCAGCAGCCCTGCACTGCGTGCTTACACGACTGCCACCTTGTTCTGCGAGGTGCTCGGGATCAATCCCGACAGCATCGTGCAGAACCGGCAGATTTATCTTGCTGGCAGCTCGAAGCTGCAACAGTTGATCAGTCTGTTCGACGAAAGTGCGAACAGTGCGATGCTGGTGGCACACAACCCGGCGTTGACTGATTTAGCCAACGATCTGGCACATGCCGGTATCGAGAACATCCCCACCTGCGGCCTCGTCGTCATCCAGTTGCCGATTGAGAATTGGTTTGATGTGCAACCGGGTGTGGGGCGTTTACTGAGTTTCGATTTTCCCAAGAACCCGGATTAGTAGAAACCGAATCAGCCGAACTTCCACACAGGAACACCATGCCCTTGTCCAGACGCCTGTTACTGAGCCTTACCTTCTTCGCGCTGTCTGGTTGTGCAAACCTGCCTCTTTCCTCCACCGTTCAATCCGAAGAATCCGGTTGGCAATCCCCTTTGTATCAGGACCATTCTCTTGTCGGCCGCATCTGGCGCGCCAGCGATCAACGCTTCATTTCTGCCGAGGAGATGCAGCAGGCATTGTCCGCCAAGCAGTTCCTGTTGCTGGGGGAGAAGCACGACAATCCGGATCATCACCGCCTGCGCCGGACGCTCCTGCAGGGCATGCTCGCGGACGGCGCGCTGGGCGTGGTCAGTTTCGAAATGCTGGACAGCAGCCAGCAGGCACGGGTCGCTGATCTGAGCGGGGTGGAAATCAATTCCGCGCAAGCGCTGCAGGAACATCTGCAGTGGGACGCCGAGGGTTGGGACTGGAATTTCTATGGCCCCGTGCTGACTGATCTGCTGAGCGCGAGTGTGCCGGTGCAGGCGGGCAATATCAGCCGCGACGAGATGATGATGGTGTACGGAAGTGAACTCGATGCCGAGGTCGCGGCGGTGATGGATGCAGTGCAGATGGAACAACTCAACAAGGACATCGACGAGAGTCATTGCGGCATGCTGCCAGCCAGTCAATTCCCCGCGATGGTGCGTGTGCAGCAGAGCCGGGATGCCAGCATGGCGCGCAGCCTGCTGGGGGCACAGGAACTCGCTGGCAAGCGCGTGCTGATCGCAGGCAATTACCATGTGCGTCGTGATCTGGGGGTGCCTAATTATCTGGCCGCCGGATTGGCGAACATGCCTGCCGCTGCAGAGGAGGACATCGTCACGCTGGGGTTCATGGAAGTGAGCCCGGAGTCGGATGCTCCGGAGGACTACACTGAGGCGTTTTCCGCGGCCGCGCCTTATGACTATCTGTGGTTCACACCCGCTGTCACCTCCGAAGATTACTGCGCCGCCATGCGGGCACAATGATGCCGACGCTTAGGCACTTCTCGACGAAGCTCCGTTCAGTGCGTCAGTGAATAGATCAGATAGTTGATGCCCAGCTGATACGCCAGGTTGGCGTGGCGGGTCGGGTAGCTCGGATCGTAGGTGTGCTCCCAACCATCGCCCATATCCGAGTTCCAGTTGATCAAGACCATCACCCGGCCGTCATCATCCAGAATCGCGTGGTTGGAGGCGCGGTCGACATCCTGCTCCGGGTAGTTGTCGGGGTTGCCGATCACGGGAATCATCTGCGGGCCGTCGATGTCGTAATAGCTGTGGAAGACCTCGTGATCTGTCGGCAGTTCAATGATCTCGCGCTCGGGGAATATGTCGGTGAAGGCGCGGTAGAAGTTGTCCCACTGCTCAGTCCCCCAGAAATCATCGATCAGTAAAAAACCACCCCGCAGCAGATACTCGCGCATGTTGGCCTGTTCGATGGAATTGAACAATGGGCCGCCGCTGCGTCCCATCTCTAACGCGTAGAGGAAAGGGTAGTCGAATACGCGACTGTCATCGAAACGCAGCACAATCGGAGCGCTCATGACGCGCACATTGGTCAGGCGGGAGACGCCGCGCAGGAAGTTGGAGTCGGCGCTGGGGAAATCGGTTTGCCAGGTCCCACGGCGAAACCCATCGTTATAGAAGTTGTCGTATTCCAGGCGTACGAACGCAAACTCGCCTGCGATGTCCTGTGGCAATGTGTCGTCGACCGGAGCCAGTGGTTGCGCTGTGGCCAGCAATGGAAGCAGTATGATGCCCAGGGCGCACAGAGCTTTCGCGGGCAGGAAGAAAATTCTTGCGAGCACGTTCTTCATGATGGTGGTTGACCCTGCAGTCCAGCTTGCTGATCTTGAATGACGTTGGCGCCTAAGCTACCGCAAAACAGTGGTCTCACCAATAGCCGTTTCATTGACACTTTCCATTAAAAGAAAACAATAAAGAGAACAATCATGGAACTGATCAGACCGTCCAATCGCACGCTTCCTTTGTCACGCAAACTCAGACATTTTTTTCTGCTCGGAGGCAGTGTGCTGGCAGTGGTCGCTTGTACACCCGAAGCGCCTGATTCGTCTGGCGCAGATGCGACGAATGAAACCTCAGTCCAGATCGCTATGAAGGTTGTTTCCAATCAACCTCATCTGCTCAGTGGTGGCGATGCCTTGATCGAAGTCATCAGCTCGGTGGCGCCAGCCGCTGCCTCCTCGCAGCCCTTCACTGTCAGTATCAACGCCACGCCGGTGCCGGTCACATTACAGGACAGCGGGATGCAGGATGACCAATATGTCTACCGCACGCTGCTCGAAGGATTGGCGTTAGGCGAGAACGTGGTGCAGGTGTCCTCTGGCAGCAGTCACGCCGAGCTGACGCTGGTGAACTATCCCATCACTGGCCCGGTGATTTCCGGCGAGCAGCAGTCGCCCTACTTCTGTCTGGCGCAGCTGAGTCCTGAAGCCGATGGCAGCAAGCGACGGTTTGCGATTGGCAATGGCGAATTCCTCGACGACACGGCCACCGATGAATTCTGTTCGTTGCCGACACGGGTCGATTATGTGTATCAGAGCAACGAACTCGAAGGCGGATTCAAGCCCTTTGATCCAGCGTCGCCGCATCCGGCCGACATGGCCATGACCACTACCATGCTGGGCAGTCAGCAGCCCTTCGTTGTGCGACTGGAGACTGGCACCATCAATCGTGCGATCTACCAGATCGCGATTCTGCATGATCCGGCCAGTGGCGAGCCCACGGCGCTGACGCCTTCTTCGGGTTGGAATGAACGGCTGGTTTATACCTTCGGTGGCGGTTGCCAACCGGGCTTCTTCCAGGCTACCGGCACTGGCGGTGTGCTGCGCGACAGCATGCTGGCACAGGGGTATGCGGTGGCGTCCTCGACGCTGAACGTCAATTCCCAGGGCGGCTGCAATGATGTGGTCTCGGCCGAGACGGCGATGATGGTGAAAGAGCATTTCATCGAGACCTATGGCGAGCCGATTTACACCATTGGCAACGGTGGTTCCGGCGGTGCCATGCAGCAACTGCTGATCGCAGGCGCTTACCCCGGCATCCTCGACGGCATCATTCCGAGTATGACCTTTCCGGATGCCGTCACCTATATGACCGACTCCGAAGAGTGTGCGATGCCCCTGCGCAACTTCGTCAATGATCCGGCCCTCGGACTGAGCGAGGAGACCAAGGCCGTCATCGGTGGCTGGCCGAACTGGTATCTGTGCAACGAGTCGCTGGGAGATCGTCCCGACCGCATTGCTCCGGACGGTTGCTCTGACGAGATCCCGCTTGCCGAACGTTACGATCCGGTGACCAATCCTAACGGTGTGCGCTGCTCGATCTACGACGGCATGCGTAACATCTTCGGCGAGAAACTGTTCCCCGCGATTAATGCGGAGCGCGAATTTGCCGTCAGCCCCCACGACAACGTCGGCGTGCAGTACGGGCTCGCCGCGCTCAATGAAGGGCATATCGACAAGGCGCTGTTTCTCGACCTGAACGAGAAGATCGGTGGCTGGGATATCGACTTCGAGCCAACCCCCGAGCGCGTGGTCGGTGATGACAACGCCATCCGCATCGCCTATGAGACAGGGCGCGTGACCAGTGGCTCTGCAGGTCTGGCGTTGGTGCCGATCATCGACGACCGGCCCTACCTCGATCACGAAGGGAATTTCCACGCCAGCGTCTATTCCTTCGTCACACGGGCGCGTCTGGAACGGGACAATGGTCATGCGGACAACTATGTGATCCGGCGGCACTTCTCCAGCCTGTCTCTGGCGGACGAGAATCTGGCTCTTATGGATCAGTGGCTCGCCACGCTCAAGGCAGATACCTCCGATCTGTCGATGCTCGACAAAATCGTTCGCGCCAAACCTGCCGACCTCCAGGACGACTGCTTCGCCGAGAGTGGTGAGCGCATCATCGAGAAAGCGGTGTTCGATAAGGATCACCTGTTCGACAACAACAGTGGTCGCTGCAATGCCATCTTCCCGCCCCATGCTGGTCTGCGCCTGGTTGCCGGTGGACCGCTCGCCAACGATATCTTCAAGTGCGAACTGAAGCCTATCGACTACAACGAGTACAAAGTGACCTTTAGCGATGAGGAGAAAACCCGGCTGCAGACCATCTTCCCGCAAGGGGTGTGTGACTGGAGCAAGCCGGGTGTGCATCAGAGTGTCAACGAGACCTGGCTGTCCTTCGGACCGTCCCCGGTCAATCGCTATGAGCCCTGATTGACAGCAGAGGGTCATAATGACAGCATGCTGCCTGTTACTGGCGGAGGCTGGCATGGCGCATTCACCCAAACGTAAACCCTTTCTCGATCTCGTCTTGTCTCTGTTCCGTTTGAACGGTCTGTTGGTCGCCGAAGGCGACCGCATGGCCGAGTCATTGGGGCTGACCAGTGCTCGCTGGAAAGTGATCGGCGTGATTGCGCTGGCAAATTCCGGGCTAACCGTGCCGGGGATTGCCCGAGTTCTCGGACAGTCTCGTCAGGCGGTGCAGCGCATCACCGATGTGATGGAGCAGGATGGCCTGTTGCGCTACCAAACCAATCCTGATCACAAGCGTTCAGCGCTGGTGATTCTCACTGATATCGGGCAAGAGGCATACAGTGCGTTACGTGCTGTGCAGGATCCCTGGGCGATCGAGAGTACCGAGGATGTTCCTCTTGCGGAGCTGGAATCGGCCCTGCATCTGGTGCGACGCCTGATCCACAAGTTTGATCATTGACTGTTCACGACACACTACCGGGATTGTCACACTTGAAGCGATCTGCTGCTTTGGCTCGACTTCCGCAAACGCTCTATCGCGCCGCACAGGTGCGTGCGATCGATCGCTTTGCTATTGAGCAGACAGGCATTCCCGGTCTGGAGCTGATGCAGCGTGCGGCCAGTGTGGTCTTGCATGCCACGCTACAACGCTGGCCCGAGGTTCGGCGGCTGCTCATCGTGTGTGGCACCGGCAATAATGGTGGCGATGGCTATCTGGTGGCGGCACTTGCTGCGGCACAGGGCTTGAGTGTCCGCGTGCTGGAACCTGGTGCTGTCGAACGCCTCAACGGGGATGCCTTGAGCGCCAGGCAGAAAGCGTTGGCACAAGGAGTGTCCTGCCAGCCGTTGCGGGGAGTCGAAGATTACCCCGCGAACAATACTCGGTCCGACACCGTGTTGATCGATGCGCTGCTGGGTATCGGCCTGCGCGGCGCTTTGAAACCCGAGTATCGGGACGCCATTCAATGGATCAATGCCAGCGGTCTGCCCGTCGTCGCTGTGGATATCCCCTCTGGGCTCGACAGCGATACCGGGGTGGCGGTCGACCTTGTGGTGCATGCCACGCTGACAGTGTGTTTCATAGGTTTGAAACAAGGGTTGCTGACCGCAGACGGACCGGATTGCGTTGGCGAGTTGGTCTTTCATGATCTCGGATTGCCGCCAGCCGTAATGAGGGGCGCAATGGAGAGCGAGCTGCCAAGATCGATAGCGACAACCCGCATCGACATCCATTCTGTGGCGACATTGTTGCCTGCCCGCCGCCCGACTACTCATAAAGGCGACTGCGGCCATGTGCTTGTCGTCGGTGGGGATGTCGGCTATGGTGGCGCCGCTTTGATGGCCGCCGAGGCTGCCGCGCGGGCCGGTGCGGGAACGGTGAGTCTGCTGACACGGTCTGAGCACGTGGCAGCGATGCTCTCGCACCGCCCGGAGATCATGGTGCGAGCCGTCGAGGCACCGGACGGAGAGGCTCCGGACGAAGAGCATAGTGAGTTGGTCAGCAGGATGGTCGGACGTGCGAGTGTCGTGGTGATCGGGCCCGGGCTTGGACGTTCAGCGTGGTCGGCAGCGATGTTGCGACAGGTGTTGCGGGCGGCCGGGCAGCGCGTGCCGCTGGTGGTGGATGCCGATGCGCTGAATCTGCTGGCGGAAAAGCACGGGCAGCTCAGTGCATCAGGGTTGCGTCGGCAAAACTGGGTGCTGACGCCACATCCAGGTGAGGCGGCGAGACTGCTGGGCATCAGCACGGCGCAGGTGCAGGCGGATCGCTTCGCCGCCGTGCAGCGTCTGCAGGCACTTTGGGGTGGCGTGTGCCTGCTCAAGGGGGCTGGCAGTTTGTTGTGTTACACAGTGTCCAGTGCCGGGCAGGCTGAGTCGGCGCAACGTATCGACCTTTGTACAGAAGGCAATCCGGGCATGGCCTCCGGGGGCATGGGAGATGTGCTCAGTGGAGTGATCGGCAGTTTTATCGCACAAGGGTTGAGTCTTGCCGATAGCCTGCGTTGTGCGGTCTGCATTCATGGCGAAAGTGCTGATCTGGCGGCAGCCCTGGATGGCGAGAGAGGATTACTGGCGACGGACCTGCTGCCGCATCTGCGGCATCTGGTGAACAATTGGCAGTCGCAGTGAACTGGTAGCGGGAGACAAGAGGATTTGGAAAGCGGTCATGGGTGAGAACACACGATATCTAGCGGATGAGGCAGCGACCGAAGCGTTTGGTCAGTTACTGGCGCTGGCCTCTCAGCGTGAGAGTGACAAGGTTTCGCAGTCGGGCGTTGCAGGTGGCCATGCTACACTGGGCGGCAGAATCTTTCTGTCGGGCGACCTGGGGGCAGGCAAGACGACTCTGACGAGGGGGCTGATCCGGGCCTACGGTGTTGAAGGCGCAATCAAGAGCCCGACCTATACGCTGGTGGAGCCCTATGAGCAGCCGGGTTGCAACATTTACCACTTCGATCTGTATCGCCTCGCTGACCCGGAAGAGGTGGAATTTCTGGGGGTTGGAGAATATTTTGACGACGCCAATCTGTGCATCATTGAGTGGGCGGAGAAGGGCCAGGGGTATCTGCCTGCCCCTGATCTGCAGATCACTCTTGCGCATGAAGGAACCGGTCGCCGTATTGCTTGGCAAGCCGCTTCTCCCCATGGAGAGTGCTTGGTGAAAAAACTATCTCACCTGTTGGCGCAGACGCAGCCAGGAATCGACGCAGCATGAAGTGGACAGCTAAATCCAGCAGCATCGCGTTGCGCCATTTTGCGATGGTGTTGCTGTTGATATTCACGCCCCTTCTGTTTTCTGAGCAGCTGTATGCTGCCGAAGTGCAGGAAGTGCGGCTTTGGCGCGCGCCCGACTATACCCGCGTCGTACTCGATCTGGATCGGCAGGTCCAGTACAGCGTCTTCACTCTCGAAAATCCTCACCGTGTTGTGATTGACCTGACTGGCACCGAGATGAAGACCAATCTCTCGGGTCTGGATTTCAAGGACAGCCCCGTGACGGGCATGCGCAGCGGCAAGCGTGCCGATGCCGATCTGCGTATCGTGCTGGATCTCGCCAATGGCGTAAACCCAAGCAGTTTCATGCTGGCCGCCAATGGTGAGCTGAAGGATCGTCTGGTCGTCGACCTCTATGACGCAGGCGTGGTGCCAGCCATTCCCGATCTGGAAATGGCGGAGCAACCGGAAGAAGAATTCAAGCAGCGCGATATCATTGTGGCCATCGATGCTGGCCATGGCGGCGAAGATCCTGGTGCACTTGGCTATGACAAACGCATTCGTGAAAAGGATGTGGCACTGGCTATCGCTCGCGCCATTTTTGACCGCTTGGAAGCTGTGCCGGGTTATCAACCAGTGCTGGTGCGTGACGGCGATTATTCCGTGCAGCTGCAGCGCAGGCCACAGATCGCCAGACAAAACCGTGCCGATATTTTCCTCTCCATTCATGCGGACTCTTTCAGCACGACCCGTGCCGAAGGGGTCACGGTATACGCACTCTCCGAACGCATTGCCGAAGACGAAAACGTGCGTCGTGTCGCCGAGAAAGAAAACAGCGCGGATTTGTTAGGCGGTGTTGCGGGTGACACCAGTCTGCGCGATATCGAGGATGATCTGGCGCGCACGCTGCTGGATCTTTCCATGGCCTGGAGTATCGAGCAGAGTGTGACGGCGGGCTCCTACATTCTGAATTCTCTGAGTTCTGTCGCGACGCTGCGACGTGACAAGACCCAGCAGGGCAATCTCTGGGTGTTGCGCTCGCCCGATATTCCATCGCTGCTGATTGAAACCGGTTATCTCTCCAACCCGGATGAGGCGAAGCAGCTCAACTCTTCTGCTTATCAACGTCGTCTGGCCGATGGCATCGTGCAGGGCGTCATGCGCTACTTCTACGACAGACCGCCGGAAGACACCCTGGTCGCGTGGCAGAAATCCAACAATATTCCACCGACACTTATGGCTGCTACTATGGCGGGGAGTCATGTCGTGGTGCGCGGTGATAGTCTTTCCATGATCGCGCAACGCTATGGGGTGACATCGAGCGCCCTGCGGGAAGCCAACAATCTGCGCGGCGATGTGGTGCAGCTGGGGCAGGAGCTGACTATTCCCGGGGCTGGCTCACTCGCCGCTCAGGAGCCGCTGGCGGTGGAGCACAGGACTGCGCCGGGTGAGACGCTGTCGGGCATTGCTGCGCGTTATCGCATCAGTCTGGCCAGCCTGCGCAACGCCAACAATCTGCGTAACGATGTTATTCACGTCGGTCAGGTTCTGACGATTCCTGCCCCCTGAGACCTACAAGACCATGACACGCATTGCTCTTCTCAGCCAACGCCTGGCGAACCAGATTGCTGCCGGAGAGGTCGTTGAGCGACCTGCCTCCGTCGTCAAAGAGCTGTTGGAAAATTGTCTTGATGCTGGTGCCGACCGCGTCGAGATCGACATCGAACAAGGGGGCAGCAAACTCATCCGCATTCGCGACAATGGTGCGGGCATCGTCAAAGACGATCTCGGGCTGGCACTCAGTCGTCACGCTACCAGCAAGATCGCCAATCTCGATGATCTCGAAAATATCGCGAGCCTCGGCTTTCGCGGCGAAGCGCTGGCGAGTATCTGTTCTGTGTCGCGACTGGAACTGATTTCGCGCGCGCAGGTGGCAACCGACGACACTGCCTGGCGTGTCGAAGCCGAGGGGCAAGAGATGAGCACGGCGGTTTCTCCCGCCGCGCATCCGCAGGGCACCACAGTGGAGGTGCGCGATCTCTTTTTTAACACGCCCGCGCGCAAGAAATTTCTACGCACTGAGAAAACCGAATTCGATCGTCTCGAAGAAGTGGTGAAGCGGCTGGCGCTTAGCCGCTTCGATGTTGCCTTCAGTCTGCGTCACAACCAACGGGTCATCCAGCATTTGCATGCGGCGCTGAGTGAGCAGGAACAGCAGCGTCGTGTCGCACTGGTGTGTGGTCCGGCCTTTGTGGAAAACTCGATTCATATCGATATCGAAGCTTCCGGACTGCGACTGTGGGGCTGGGTGAGTCTGCCGACTTTCTCGCGCAGTCAGGCCGACCTGCAATACTTCTACGTCAATGGTCGCATCATCCGTGACAAGTTGGTGAGCCATGCGGTCAAGCAAGCGTACCAGGACGTACTCTTTCACGGTCGTCATCCGGCCTTCGTGCTTTATCTGGAATTGCAGCCTTCACTGGTCGATGTCAATGTGCATCCGACCAAGCATGAGGTGCGTTTCCGTGACAGCCGCTTGGTGCATGACTTCCTGTTCAGGGCTTTGCACAAAGCGCTTGCGGGCGTGCGTCCGCAGGATCGCTTGGGCACCGAGACAGGACGCCTCACCGACTCGGAGATAGCGGCAGGCGGCACATTCGTCACACGCGGTGCCGAAACGACAGGGGACTTTGCGGGTCAGGAGCGCATCAGTTTCGCGCAGCCTTCAGCAGCACAGTCTTATTCGCAGGCAGGGTCCTTTTCAGCGTCCGGTTCTGCTTATGGGGGCGGCAGCAGTTACGCGGGCCAGGTGAGTCAGCAACGGGTGGCAGAACAGATTGCCAGTTATGCGCGGCTCCAGAATGACAGTGACGTACCGCCACTCGGATTCGCCATCGCCCAGCTGCACGGAATTTATATCCTCGCGCAGAATGCACAGGGGCTGATCATTGTCGACATGCATGCGGCGCATGAACGCATTACTTACGAGCACATGAAAAGTGCCTGCCAGAGTGAAGGCATCAAGGCGCAACCCCTGTTGGTGCCGCTGTCGATCGCCGTCAGTCAGGCCGAAGCCGACTGCGCAGAACAGCAGGCCGATGCGCTGCTGGCGCTCGGGGTTGGTATCGAGCGAGTGGCGGCAGAGTCGATTGTCATCCGACAGATTCCGGCGATTCTGGCGGGGGCCAATATCGAACAACTCGTCAGAGATGTGTTGTCTGATGTTTTGGAGCACGGCAGCAGCGAACGCATCCGCAATTATCAGGATGAGTTGCTCGCGACGATGGCCTGTCATGGATCAGTCAGAGCCAATCGACAACTGAGTGTTGTGGAAATGAATGCGCTGTTGCGTGACATGGAGAGAACCGAGCGCAGCGGTCAGTGCAACCATGGCCGTCCTACCTGGGTGCTGCAAAGCCTCGATCAATTGGACAAGTTGTTCCTGCGGGGGCAGTAACCTTTGCAGGCGCGGCGGCATCAGTCTGGAAACGCCGTCACGTTGATGGCTTCACCCCAGTAGTAAGAAAAAACCTCGCTCAAACTCCGGGCGCGTTGGGCGGGATTCTCCGCAGTGGTGATGTCTGTGCTGAAGAATTGCACGGTACCGCTGGCTGAGTCCGCATTCAGGGAATGGTTCTGTTCCAGTTGCCTCACGACCTGGCGGGCGATGGCTTCACTGGTGTCGATCAGCTCCACGCGTTTGCTGTCCTGCCCGTGCCCCAGTTCTGCCAAAGTTTGACGAATTTCCGCCATGATCAGCGGATAGTGCGTGCAGCCCAGCACCAGGGTGTCGGCGCCGCGTGCCAGCAACGGGGCAATGAAGTGTCGCAGTAACTGTGCGCGCAGCGCTGTCTGATGGGGCCCTTCATCGATGGCTTCCGCAAGCCCGGGACAGGGCTGGGCGACAATTTTCGTATCCGTGCTGAACTGACTCACCAGCTTGCGAAACTTTTCGCTGTCGATAGTTCTCTGCGTGGCAAGGATGCCTACAACACCGGACAGCGTTCGGGTGATGGCCGGTTTGATGCCGGGTTCCACGCCGATGATCGGTAGCGTATAGCGTTCGCGTAGCTGATGAATGGCGGCGGCAGTCGCAGTGTTGCAGGCGATTACAATCGCCTTGGCTTGTCTTTGCAGCAGAAAATCAGTGATGTGGGCAGCGCGGTCCTGCAACAGCGTCACTGGTTTGTTGCCATAGGGCGACCAGGCCAGGTCAGCGACGTAGAGAAAGTGCTCCTGTGGCAATTGTCTGCGCAGTTCTCGTAACGTCGACAAGCCGCCGATGCCGGAGTCGAAAACACCAATTGGGTTGTGGTTCATGAATGCCTGCAGAGAACGGAAGACCGGCGCGCAGTATATCAGCCTCTGCACGGTTTTCGCCGTTGTCAACGCGGCTGTCGGCTTCTGGTATCCTGTGCGCCTTCTTGCAATCCGAGTTGTTCGTCTATGTCCACGCTGTCTGTCTCTGGCCACGAAGCCCAAGCATCGCGCTCTGTTGCAGAGGGCCAAACACGCACGCCTGCGATCTGTCTCATGGGGCCGACCGCAGCAGGTAAGACCAGTCTTGCCATAGAACTGGTGCAGAGACTGCCCTGCGAAATCATCAATGTCGATTCCGCACAGATCTACCGTGGCATGAATATCGGCACGGGCAAACCCGATGCGCAGACACTGCTCAAAGCACCGCATCGCTTGCTGGATATTCTGGACCCCGCTCAAGCGTATTCGGTGTCACAGTTTCGGAGTGACGCGTTACGCGAGATGACGAGCATTCGCGACAGCGGCAAAATTCCCCTGTTGGTCGGTGGGACGATGATGTACTTCAAGGGCCTGCGCGACGGCCTGGCGAGCATGCCCCCGGCGGATAGCACGGTGCGTCAGCAGATACTGGATAGCGCTGAGGCGCATGGCTGGGCGTCTGTGCATGCCCGTCTGCAGGAGGTCGATCCGGAGGCCGCGCTTCGTATTCATCCTAACGATCCTCAACGGCTGCAGCGGGCGCTGGAAATTTATCTGCTCTCGGGAAAGACGATGACCACGTTGCACCGTGAACAGTCAGAGCAATTCAGCGACAATGCAATTCCCTTTGATCTGCACTTTTTTGCGATCCAACCGGGTCTACGCAGCGTACTGCATGAGAAGATTGCGCTGCGGTTTCGGCAAATGGTTGCGGAAGGGTTTGTCGGAGAAGTGGAAGCACTGATGGCGCGCGGAGATCTCAACCTGAACCTGCCGTCGATGCGCTCGGTCGGATATCGTCAGATATGGCAGTACATCGCGGGTGAATTGAGCTTTGATGCAATGCTGGAAACGGGTATTATTGCCACGAGGCAGTTGGCGAAAAGACAAGTCACCTGGCTTCGCAGCTGGGAAGAGCTGCGCAACTTTGACAGTGAGAACCCCGAAACTTTGGATCTGGTCTTGAAATCGATAGAACGGATCGCAATATAGAGGGTGTTTGGAAGCGGATTGCTGGGTTTTCCAGCTCTATTTAATTGGTTAAGGAGAGAGTAAATGTCAAAGGGGCATTCGTTACAAGACCCTTTCTTGAACGTGCTTCGCAAGGAGCGCATCCCCGTCTCTATCTATCTCGTGAGCGGCATCAAGCTGCAGGGGCAGATCGAGTCATTCGACCAATTCGTGATTCTGTTGAAAAATGCCGTGAATCAGATGGTCTACAAACACGCCATATCCACGGTTGTCCCGGCGCGCTCAGTGAAGATTCCGACACAGAGTTCGGGAGAGTTTCAGCTGGACGACGAGGAAACTGCGCCAGGAAATGCTGCCTGACGTGAGGTTGATTTTTGTTCTTTGAAAGGCCTGACCGCGGTGAGACCGCAATCCTCGTGCACATTGCTCTGGAAGCGGAGCATGACCAGGAGGATCCTCTCGAATTTGAAGAACTGGTGCTCTCAGCGGGCGCTGTTCCTGTCTGTTTTATAAAAGGCTCCCGTAAACGCCCTGATGCCGGACACTTCGTCGGGTCAGGGAAGCTTGACGAGATTGCCGCTGCGGTGAAAGAGCACCAGGCTGAACTGGTCCTGTTCAATCATGCACTGACACCCAGTCAGGAGCGCAACCTCGAAAAACGTCTGGAGTGCCGTGTGTTGGATCGCACGGGGATCATTCTGGATATTTTCGCCCAGCGTGCCCGTAGCTATGAAGGCAAACTGCAGGTGGAGCTGGCGCAGCTGGAACACACGGTGACCCGCCTGAAACGCGGCTGGACACACCTGGACCGACAAAAAGGCGGGATTGGCTTGAAGGGTGCTGGCGAGACGCAGCTGGAACTCGATCAGCGCATGATTCGCCAGCGGATCAAGAACATCAACAAAGCCTTGATCAAAGTGCGCGGCCAGCGCGAGCAAGGGCGTCGTTCCCGGCAGCGTGCAGACATTCCGACAATTTCATTGGTAGGTTACACGAACGCTGGCAAGTCATCGCTGTTCAATGCCATGGCCGGGGAGAACACCTATGCGGCCGATCAG
This sequence comes from Pseudomonadota bacterium, assembly GCA_040384465.1. Taxonomy (GTDB): domain Bacteria; phylum Pseudomonadota; class Gammaproteobacteria; order Pseudomonadales; family Pseudohongiellaceae; genus UBA5078. The sequence continues at coordinate 81,694 of JAZKJF010000015.1, forward strand.
TTGTTTGCCACCTTGGACTCCACGCTGCGGCGCATCGAGTTGCCGAATTTCGGCGGTGCCATCCTGGCGGACACCGTCGGGTTTATAAGTCATCTTCCGCACAAACTGGTAGAGGCCTTCCGTGCCACCTTGGAAGAGACCACTCAGGCCGCGTTGCTTCTGCATGTCATCGATGCGGCCAATGAGAACCACGAATATCTCACCGAACAGGTGAATGAAGTGTTGTCAGAAATCGGCGCTGATCAGGTCCCTTGTCTGCGGGTCTACAACAAGATCGATCTGCTGCCGGACAGACAGCCAATGCTGGAGCGCAATGAAGAAGGTGTGCCGGTGCGAATCTGGGTGTCTGCACGCACAGGCGCTGGCATTGACATGCTGCTTGCTGCCATCAGTGAGTTGCTGGGAGAGGATGTCGTGCAGCGCAACCTGACGCTGTTGCCTGCTCATGGCCGTCTGCGGGCACGCCTGTATGCCAAGGGCGCTGTCCGTCATGAAACGACGGATGAGAGAGGCGCGGTCTGTATGAGTATCAGTCTGCCCCGCCACGATTTCGATCGTCTGCTGGTAGACGAGGGCGTGGCGCCGGAAGAACTTGGAATAAGCACCTGAGTGCTGGGTTAATCAGCAATAATTCGTTAAAATCACCCCCGTATTTTTTTGGGGTATGGAGAAGCCGATGGCTTGGAATGAACCTGGAAACAAAGGCAATGGGAACGACCCCTGGGGCGGCGGTGGTCGTCGGGGTGGCGATCAGGGCCCTCCTGACCTGGATGAAGTGATCAAGAGCATCACTCGCAAACTCAACAGTCTTTTCGGTGGCGGCAACAAATCCGGCGGCGGTGCAGGAGGGGCGAGCGGTGGATCTGGCCCAGGCGGCGCCGTGTCGTCCGGCCTGATTGGCGGAGTTGCGGTGATTGCTTTGGTGATCTGGGCTGCGCTCGGTTTCTACACAGTCGATGAATCGGAGCGCGGTGTTGTCATGCGTTTCGGAGCGTTGCGTGAAGAAGTGGTCATGCCGGGGCTGCGCTGGAATGCCCCCATGATGGACTCTGTGCAGAAGATCAATGTGTCGCGCGTGAACACCCGCTCCTACTCCAAGGACATGCTCACCACTGACGAAAACATCGTCAACGTGTCCATGGACGTGCAGTACCTGATTCAGGACCCCGTGAAGTTCGCAATGGTGGTTCGTGATCCGGAGTTGAGTCTCGATCACGCCGCCGAATCGGCGATTCGTCATGTGGTCGGTGGAACCACCATGGATCGCGTGCTCACTCAGGGGCGTGCCGATGTCTCCGCTGAAGTGCGCGACAGACTGCAACGTTACATGGACACTTACGATTCCGGGATCATGATCTCCCAGGTCACGGTGCGCAACGCGCAGCCGCCCGATGCGGTGCAGGGCGCTTTCGACGACGTTATCAAGGCGCGTGAGGACGAACAGCGTGTGCAGAACGAAGCACTTGCGTACGCCAACCGCGTCATTCCGGTGGCGCGCGGTGAGGCACAGCGCATCATCGAACAGGCGAATGCCTACCGCGATCAGGTGATCGCTCGTGCGGACGGTGAAGCGTCGCGCTTCGAGCAGTTGCTGGCCGAGTACGAGAAAGCTCCCGAAGTCACCCGCGAGCGTCTCTATATCGACGCCATGCAGTCGGTCATGAGCAACAGCAGCAAGGTGCTGATCGATGTGGAAGGTGGCAACAACATGTTCTACGTGCCACTCGACAAGATCATGGAACAAAGTGAAGCAAACCGTGCAGCAGGGACTGCCCAATTGACGGCTCAGCAATTGCGCGAGTTGTCTGATCAGGTGACCAGAGAGCTGCAGGCCACGGCCGCTGACAGAGCGCGCGTACAGACTGCGGTGCCTGAGCGAGGAGGTCGATAATGAAGAATATGATGGCTGGTTTGATCGTGTTTCTGCTGATTGTCGGCGGCTCCAATTCCGTGTTTGTCGTGAAGGAAACGGAGCGCGCCATTCTGTTGAGATTTGGTACCGTCGAGCGCGCGGACCTTGAGCCCGGTCTGCATTTCAAGATGCCGTGGGTAAACACAGTTAGAAAGTTTGATGCCCGTGTGCTGACAGTGACGGCCGATGCTCAGCGTTATCTGACACTGGAGCAAAAAGCGCTGGTGGTGGATTCGTTCGCCAAGTGGCGCATTGTCGACGTGCAGAAGTACTACACCGCGACCTCCGGTGAGGAATCGCGCACCAGCAACCTGCTTGCTCAGCGCATCAATGACGGTTTGCGCAACAAGTTCGGTGAGCGGGACCTGCAGGAAGTGGTGTCCGGGCAGCGTGATCTGCTGATGGAAGAGCTGACACGAGAGCTTAATCTCTCCACTGCCGAAGAGTACGGGATCGAAGTGATCGATGTGCGCGTCAAGCAGATCGAGTTGCCACTGGATGTGCGCTCCTCTGTGTATGAGCGGATGACTTCCGAGCGTCAGCGCGAAGCCCAGCAACTGCGTTCGCGTGGTAACGAGCTGGCGATTGGTATCGAAGCCGATGCGGACAGACAGGAAGCGGTACTGCTGGTCGAAGCCTACCGGGATGCGGAGCGCATTCGCGGTGAAGGTGATGCCCAGGCTGCTGCCACCTATGCGGGAGCCTACACCAAGAATGAAGAATTCTATGCCTTCACGCGCAGTCTGAATTCCTACCAGGAGAGTTTCTCCAACAAGGGTGACGTTTTGCTGGTAGATCCTGACAGTGAGTACTTCAAGTACCTGCGTGGCAGCGACGTTCAGTAAGTAGAATGAGTGACGAGACCAGCAGTGAATTATTTTACTGCTGGTCTTTTGCCGTCTGCAGGGTGGAGAATATGCGGCCGCGACGACAGAGCTTCTGGTAAGACACGTTTGCTAAAAGACCAGTTTCCAAAAGACAGAATGCAGGATTTGATGATGGCTGCGAGTGATCGATGGTTGCTGCCCGAAGGGGTGGAGGAGATATTGCCGGCAGAGGCATTCCGTCTGGAGTCCTTGCGACGCCAGCTGCTCGATCTTTACTCCGGCTGGGGTTATGAGCTGGTCATTACGCCACTGATCGAATACCTGGATTCACTGCTTGTAGGCTCGTCTCACGATCTCGATCTGCATACTTTCAAGATTACCGACCAGCTGACCGGGCGCATGATGGGTGTGCGCGCGGACATCACGCCACAGGTCGCCCGTATTGACGCGCACTGCCTGGCAAGGCAAGGCGACGGCAATCGCGAGGGACCGGTGCGTCTGTGCTACGCCGATCATGTGCTGCACACCAAACCGCGCGGGCTGCTGGCGTCGCGAGTGCCCATTCGCATTGGTGCAGAACTCTTCGGACATGCTGGCGTGGGTTGCGACATCGAACTGATCTGTTTGATGTACGAGACCATGAACGCCGCCAGCATCGGCGACATTCATATCGTCCTGGGGCACGTGGGGATTTTCCGCAGTCTGGTCAGAGCCGCACAATTGCCCGCCGACAGTGAAACAGAATTGTTTGACGCCTTGCAGCGCAAGGCCTTTGAAGAGATCGATACGCTGCTCGACAGCCGAGTGGCCGACGATGATCTGCGTGGCATGTTGCGCGAGCTGTCCCGGTTCAGCGGTGATGAATCCGTGCTGACACAGGCACTGGCCGCGTTCAGCGATGCACCGAGCACTGTGCGCAAGGAATTGGCCGAACTGGAAGCAATCGCGGCGGGCGTCAAGAAGCGTCTTCCCGCGATCAGTCTTGGGTTTGATCTGTGCGAACTGCGTGGCTATGAATATCACACCGGCATTGTGTTTGCGGCCTATACGCCCGGCTACGGCCGTGCTGTCGCACAGGGTGGGCGCTATGACGATATCGGCCAGGTATTCGGCCGAGCGCGCCCGGCATCAGGCTTTGACTCCGATCTGAAAGTGATTGCCCGCTTGAGTCGCAAGCAGTTCGATGCCATCAAAGGTATTTCAGCACCTTGCGACGCAGATCCTGCGCTGGCGCTGCTGGTTGCTGAGCTGCGCCGCGATGGTGAGCGGGTGGTGGTTGATCTCGCACCTGCAGACGCTATATCGCAAACGGTGCACGGATGTGACAGAAGAATAGTCAGGTTGAATGGACAATGGCTGGTGCAGGAGTTGCACTGACAGGGGCGGTTCTGGCTGCAAAGGGCCGGAGCAGATTTGCGCCAGCAGTGGGGCGTGCCGAATAATTGATTGAATTTTCAAAAGAGATGAGAGCAATGGGTAGAAGTGTTGTTGTATTGGGAACGCAGTGGGGTGATGAAGGCAAGGGCAAGATAGTGGATCTGCTGACCGAGCAGGTAGCTGTTGTTGCGCGCTTTCAAGGCGGTCACAACGCCGGGCACACGCTGGTGATCAATGGTGAGAAGACTGTTCTGCACCTCCTGCCTTCCGGCATTCTGCGTAACAACGTCACCTGCGTCATCGGCAACGGAGTGGTGCTGAGCATGGACGCCTTGATCAACGAGATCACACGGTTGGAGGAGCGTGGTATTTCCGTCCGCCCCAAACTGAAAATCAGCGCATCCTGCCCTTTGATTCTACCTTCGCATGCCGCGCTGGATCAGGCTCGTGAGCGCCGCCTTGGTAGCGAGAAAATCGGTACAACCGGGCGCGGCATCGGCCCTGCCTATGAGGACAAGGTTGCCCGTCGCGGCATCCGTGTCGGCGAGTTGTTCAACGCAACCCATTTTGCTACCCGTCTGAAAGAAGTCATGGAGTATCACAACTTCATGCTGAAGAACTATTACGGTGCTGACGAAGTGGACTACGAGCGCACGCTGGAACAGAGCCTCGCGCTGGGTGAACAGATCAAGCCCATGGTCAGCGATACCATCGAGATTCTTCACGGCCATCGCAAAGCCAACGACAACATCCTGTTTGAAGGCGCGCAGGGTTCGCTGCTGGACATCGATCACGGTACTTACCCTTACGTAACGTCCTCCAACACCACCGCTGGTGGCACAGCGACGGGCAGTGGCTACGGCCCGCTCTACCTTGACTATATTCTTGGCATCACCAAGGCCTACACGACCCGTGTTGGTTCCGGCCCTTTCCCGACTGAACTCTTCGACAGTACTGGCAAGCATCTCGCGGCTGTCGGCAAAGAGAAGGGAGCCACGACTGGTCGTGACCGTCGCTGTGGCTGGTTCGATGCTGCAGCCGTTCGTCTGGCGATCCGCATCAACAGCGTGTCCGGCATCTGCCTAACCAAGCTCGATGTATTGGACGGCATTGAAACTATCAAGGTGTGTACCGGCTACAAAGGCATTGATCCGGACACCTCATCTTGCCTGATGAACATGGACAGTTACGAAAAACTTGAACCGATTTATGTTGAACTGCCGGGTTGGACTGAATCGACGGTCGGGATCAAGAGCCTGGATCAGTTACCCAAGAACGCATTGGCGTATATCCGCTATATCGAGAAGATCATTGAGGCGCCGGTGGATATCATTTCAACCGGACCTGATCGTGAGGAGACTATTATCCTTCGCCATCCTTTTGGGAATTGAAGCACCATTTGTGTGCGAGATAAGTGCTTGTTTATTGAACAGCTGGTTTTTTGCGGGTGAAGCGAAGGCTTTTGGCGTCAGAATGAAATGGAATGTTTTCGGTACTTGAGCTTGTTCCTAAGCTATGGATATTGAAGGCTTTATTCGTTGATGAAAAAAAAGAGTGAAAAATAATCCCGCAAAAAGCCGGAGGAAAAGCACGACCTCTTCCCTAATCTTACCCGGCTTCGTGATTGACATCACATATTGGCGCCTGTAATTTTACTTCCAATAGCGAGGCGTTTTTGGGGGCGTTCGTGGCATGAGTGATATCAAAATGACGGCAGTGGCAGATGGCAATTTGGCAGGTGCTCTGACAGTGCAATATCTGGAAGAGCTTTCTGAGCCGCGTGAAAAACTCGAAGAAAAAATCCGTAGCAGGCTGATTGAATTTGCTACAGAATTACAAAAAATCAAGCAGTTGCGTGAAGTCTCGCAGCGCTGAGCTATGCTAGTCCCGCTGTATCCCGGTATCCCGGCTCAAGAGCTTCTGATCGTATTGGCGCGATTGGAACCGCAGACGGTTTTAGCGAACCGTTAACCGTAGCACACTAATCTGTAGGGCAATCGATATCATGTCTTGGCATGCTTTCATGCGTGCTGGATGCGCTATGCTCGTCTCATCACGCTGGAATGCCTGGCTTTGTCACTCACCGAGCAATTGGAACTAACTCCCTCATGTCTATGCCGCAGCACCGCCTGCTGATTCTTGATGATGATCCTGAGGTGGGCAGGCATATTGGTCTGATTGCCGAGCGTGCGGGCACCCCTTGGCGCTCGGTAGTGCGAGTGCAGGATTTTTTTCTTCAGCTTGAACAATGGCAACCTACCCACCTGATCATCGATCTCGTCATGCCTGAGCAAGACGGGGTGCAGATCATGCGGACTCTGGCTGAGCGTGGTTGTCGCGCACGAGTGGCTATCATCAGCGGCGTCGACTCACGGGTCATGGATGCTGCGATGCGCTCTGGTCTTGAACATGGGTTGGATGTTCGTGGAGTCATTCCCAAACCTTTTCCCATGGGGAGTGTGCTGGCGTTTCTGCAACAGGATGCTGAACAAGCGCCTGTGGCCATGGGGCGTGGAGATGCTGTTCAGGACGCGCTGCCTTTGGGAGGGCGGGATTCAGACTTTAGTGCACACCTGTGGACGGCAGAGTTGGAACGGGCGCTGGAAAGCAAACAGTTCACGGTGGAGTACCAACCCAAGATTCACTGCAACGCCGAAATACTAGCGGGTTTCGAGGCATTGGTTCGTTGGGAGCAGCCTTTCGGATCCCCTCAACTTCCCGCCAGATTTATTCATCTCATGGAGCAGTCTCAGCTGATCGAAGAGCTGACGATGGAGGTGTTTGGGCAATCCATCCGCTGGTTTGCGACCCACTTTCCCGAATCCGGTATTTCTCTCTCTATCAATATCTCTGCTCGCAATCTGGTGGAGACACGTTTCGTGGACAAGGTGCTCATTCTCTGCGAGCAACACTCGCTTGATCCACAACGGATCATTTTTGAAGTGTCGGAGTCCAGCGCCATGGAAGACCCTACCATGTCGCTGGCCGCTTTGACCCGTTTCCGCATGAAGGGATTCCAGTTGTCTATCGACGACTTCGGGACGGGATTTTCCTCCATGGTGCAACTTGTGCGTTTGCCGTTCTCTGAGATCAAGGTAGACAAGTCTTTTGTCAGCAGCGCAGTAGTGTCATCGGAGTCGCGGGCCGTGGTGAAGTCAATTGTCGACCTCGGGCACAGTCTGGGATTGCGTACGACTGCCGAGGGAGTTGAAGACCAGCAGACTCTGCGCTTCATCAAGTCCATTGGCTGCGACTTGGCACAAGGCTATTTCATTGCTCGCCCAATGACTGGAGAGCGGGTGATGGATTGGATCAACAGCAAGTGGGGGAGCACTCTGTAGGCAGAATGCCTGCTTGTTGAAAGTTGCTGGCGTAAGGCAGAATGCTGGACATTTGAAGCGCCGGAGCGAGTGGATGGATGCAGTAACAATCAATAATTTCTTCCTTATCGGCGCAGTGCTGGTCGCTTTCAGTGTCATGCTCAGTGCGTTCTCTTCCCGATTGGGCGTCCCTATCCTGGTCATCTTTCTCTGCGTCGGCATGCTCGCAGGTGAAGATGGAATCGGGGGAATTCTCTTCGATGATTATCCGCTCGCTTATCTGGCGAGCAACCTGGCGCTGGCCATCATTCTGCTGGACGGCGGAATGCGGACCCGGGTTGAAACCTTCAAGGTTGCACTCTGGCCCGCACTGTCACTGGCAACCGTCGGCGTCTTGCTGACGACAGTGCTGACAGGACTGTTAGCCGTCGAACTGTTTGACATCACCTTGCTGGAAGGTCTGCTGCTGGGAGCCATTGTCGGTTCGACGGACGCAGCGGCAGTGTTTTCGCTGCTGGCAGGGCGAGGCATCAACGAGCGCGTGGGAGCGACGTTGGAGATCGAGTCAGGCAGCAATGACCCGATGGCTATCTTTCTGACAATCACACTGATCGAAATGCTGGCTTCAGGTCAGGATGGGTTCGGTTGGTTTTTCCTCGTGAATCTGCTGCAGGAGTTTGGCATTGGCTCCGTCATGGGACTCGGTGGGGGTTGGTTACTCCTGCAACTCATCAATCGTGCGAGCCTGGCGAATGGACTCTACCCCTTGCTGGCAGTCAGTGGTGGTATTCTGATCTATGCGCTGACGATCAAGCTGCATGGCAGCGGCATTTTGGCGATTTTTATCTGCGGTCTGATTCTGGGGAATAACCCGGTTCGCAGCCGCCCCTCGATTGTCAGTATCTTTGACGGTCTAGCCTGGCTGAGTCAGATTGCCATGTTCCTGGTGCTTGGTTTGCTGCTGACGCCGAGTAACCTGTGGGCGATTGCATTACCCGCGCTGGTATTGGGATTGTGGATGATTCTGGTGGTTCGGCCTATCGCCGTCTGGACCAGTCTGGCACCGTTCCGCTATTTCAAGTGGCGTGAGCGCTGGTTCATCTCATGGGTAGGTTTGCGCGGTGCGGTGCCGATTGTGCTGGCTGTGTATCCGATCATGGCAGGCTTGCCCAACGCCCAGCTCTTCTTCAATGTAACCTTCTTCCTGGTGTTGGTCTCCCTGCTGCTGCAGGGCGGCACCATTGCGGTGGCTGCGCGGCTTGCCAAGGTGGAGTTGCCACCTGAACCCGCGCCGGTGTCGCGCTCAGGCTTGGAAATCCATCCGACCAGTCAGTGGGAAATGTTTGTCTACGTGCTGGATTCGCAGCAGTGGTGTATCGATTCCGAATTGCGTCTCTTGAAGATGCCGGAGGGCACGCGCGTGGCTGCCTTGTTCCGAGGGCGCGAATTGCTGCACCCCAATGGCAGCACGCGCTTACTGGAAGGAGACATTCTCTGCATCATTGGCCATAACCATGATCTGCCTGCGCTGGGTAAGTTGTTCAGCCATCCACCGACTTCGGATGCGGATAACTGGTTCTTCGGAGATTTTATCCTCGACGCCAATTCCCGTTTGATGGACCTGGCACCCGTCTATGGTTTGTCGCTGCAGGACTGCAACGGAGAGCTGCCTATCGGAGAGTTTTTCAGCCAGAAAATGGGCGGCAAACCGGTGCTCGGCGATCATCTGGAGTGGCAGGGTTTTATCTGGTCTGCTGCGGAGATGGATCATGGGCGTATCCTCAAAGTCGGATTGAAGGTCGCGCAGCCCTGAATTCCGGGCTGACAAGCTGGAAGTTATTCTGCCGTGGCAGGGTCACTTACCACCAACCGAAAATCCACAAGGAGGACTGCATGTCCATATTGATCCAACTCCGACGTTCTGTCGGATTTCTTGCCGCCACTGTGCTGCTGACAGGCAGCAGTTTTGTCATGGCGCAAGGCTCTACACCGCCTGCTGAACCACCTGCCGATTGGGGGCCAGTGTCTTCCACGCAAGAAGAAATACCCTACCCCCATCCCGTACAGTATCTGGACGTCAGTCACTTCGGTCAGGACGGCCGCATGGCCTATATGGACGTCGCTCCGGTGGGCAACGCCAACGGTCAGACAGCGATGCTGTTTCACGGAATGAACTTTGCGGGCAAGGGCTTCGAGGTGACCATCACGGCGCTGAGCGAAGCGGGTTTCCGCGTGCTGGTGCCGGATCGCATTGGCTACGGTCGTTCTTCCAAGCTGGATATTCCTTACAATCTGCACATATTCGCACTGGACTCCAAGCGCCTGCTTGATCACCTGGGAATCGATAAGGCAGCAATCGTCGGTCATTCCATGGGAGGAATGGTCGCGAGCCGTTTCGCTATGACTTACCCCGATGTGACGACTCATGTGGCGCTTGTGAACCAGATCGGTCTGACGGACCAGCGTACGGGGCGTGCCTGGACGGACATCGAGACTCTCTACCAATTCACGCTGACCAACACCACTTATCAATCGATTCTGCGCAACCACATGAGTTATTACCCGGAGTGGAAGCCTGAGTATCTGGAATGGGTGCGTTACCAGTATGGCCAGACGCTGATTGGTGAGTGGCCACTGCTGGCCAGAATCCGAGCCTGGCAACAGCACATTCTTTATTTCGACCCCGTTGTCTATGATTGGCAGCATATCAAGGCCAAAGCACTGGTGATCGGTGGTGCCGATGATGCGCTGACACCTAACTATGCTGCATTGGCGCAACACGTGTCGGAGACAATTCCAGAGGCCGAACTGATTCTTTACCCCGGCATCGGACACAATCCGCATTTCGAGATACCCGAGCAATATCACGCAGATTTGATCGCTTTTCTTGGCTCTGCACCCCTGTAAGAAAGCAGTGTCACTGAATCCCGGAAGCGGTGCCTTCCGGGATTCCTTCTCCTTATAAATTGACACATTTACAGGATGGACTTCCTCTGCAGGGGCTTTTATCCTTCACACAGCCCCCGGCTGGTTTACGGAGGCGGCGTGCTGCCGCCGGTGAATTCAGAAAGCTCGGGAAACAGAATATCGAATCAACTCTCCCATTAACGGAGTTCAGAATGTTCAGACAAGCCTTGCAAAAAATGTTGCCGGTCGTGGTATGTGCCGGTTTAGTCATACCTGCTTCTCTGCAGGCTCAAACCAGCGAATCAATTCTGCATAGCCGGTTCCCCGAACTGGCCAATTACCTGAACGTCGCGGAGGTGCTGCAGGCAGCAGTCTTCGATGAGGTGGCGTTGACAAATCAGTCTACTGAAGCAGAGATTGGCAAAGGGTTGCTGCTGGATGCCATCGTAGAGCTTCAGGAAGCTGAGTTCTCGCATTACCACACGTCTGCAAACCACCTTGCCATGCTCGGGCCACATCGGCTCTTCGAAAGCCGTGCGACTCCTGGCCTGCAGGCCATGGTGCGGACTGAATTCAGTGCCGAGGAAGTGCAGCGACTTCTGGAGGCTAACGGCAGCATTCCTCCCAAGGCAGTTGCAGTCTTGACCAGAGGTCGTGAGTTCGCGGATACCCTTTTGGAAATCTATCTCGACAACTCGATTTTTGACAAACACACCGCCGTCGATGCCGCGCTGACCGAATACTTGAGCAATGATGAACTGTCGGTGGCAGCAGCCCCCAAGTCTGCCGATCTGCTGTCCGAACACCCCTATGCCTACGCGTTCAGGGTCGGCTTTCCACAACTGAGCGGAATGACCTGGGCTTCGCAGTGGATGCAACTGGCAATGCTGGAGATCACTCTGACGGCCGCCAGCGATGCTGACCTGGAGGCTGGAATGCAAGGTGTTGCCGATATTTACATCGACAAGATCGCCCGTGCTCACGGCAGCATGATTTCGCTGCCAACAGACATTCCCACCATGCCGGCGATTGCACCCAATCTTTACAGCTTCCACCCTGGCGCAGCGTATGTGCTCGATAACATTTCGGCATTGAAAGTCGTCATTGGTGATGTGCTTGCACATCCAAATGTCCCGGACCGTGGTGCTGCCATTGATGAAATGCTGCTGAAATTCACCGACAAAGATGAGTATATGGACAACGAGATGAGCTACCTGACCTTCGTATTGCGTGGTGGCATCTTCAATCAGGGTGGGCCTGCTCTTGGTGGTATGGAACAGTCTGAGCGTAACCGTTCAAGGGTTGCGACTGAGCAGGGGCACGTCAGCAACTACCCAATGCAGTAAGTGGCGCAGCGTTGCCGTAATACCCTATTTTCGAGGCTGTATATTGTGAACACCAGAGTCAAGCTCCTCAGTTTCAGCGTCATGCTCGGTCTCGCTGCGAACGGTGCCAATGCGGCACTGGACCGCACTGGCGATTTCGCGCTGATGGACAGCGACGGCAAGTTTCACCAGTTGAGTCGTTATCAGCATAGACAGGCGGTGGTGTTGATGTCCTATGCCGCGAGCTGCCAGAACATGGACAGCATGGTGGCGGACTACAAAGCACTGCACACACGTTATGCAGGGCAGGGGATCGAGTTTCTTCTGATTGATTCCCAGGATCGCGGCCGCAGCGAATTGGCGGCACTTGACCTGGGTTTGCCGATTTTGCAGGACACCGGACAGTTGATCTCTGAAGCACTTGGATTAACGGTTGCTGGTGAGGTGCGCGTTCTGAATCCAGACCGCATGTCGCTTTTCTACAGCGGTGCGGTTGGCAGTGATCTCGACCAGACCTTGACTGCACTGTTGGCCGGACCTGTTCGTGATACGGTCAAGACCAGTGGTGGTGATGGGTGTGCTTTGAACTTCCCTGTGCGTGATGCGCACAAGGAGAAAGTCCCGGACTATGCCACCGAAGTGGCGCCCATCATCATCGAGAATTGCGTTGAATGTCATCGACAGTGGGGCGCCGGTCCTTTTGCGATGGATCGCCATGTCTCGCTGCTGGGCTGGTCGCCGATGATTCGCGAAGTGATCTTGAACAAACGAATGCCGCCCGCTCAGATAGATCCTGATGTCGGCCATTCGACCACTGCCCGTTACCTTTCTACGGAAGATATCCAAACGGTTGTGCATTGGATCAATGCAGGTGGTCCGCGCGGCGAAAGCCCGACCGACCCGTTAGCCGAACTCAAGTTTGAAGAGAAGCAACCATGGTTGATCGGTGAGCCAGACCTGATCATCAGCACTCCGCTGCAGAAAGTGCCCATCAATGGCATCCTTGAGGACGTCTATCTGGATCTCGAACTACCGTTTACCGAAGACACCTGGGTGCGTGCGGTACAGTATCAGCCCACTGGCAACGGTGCTCTCCATCAGATGGTGGCGTACGTCACTGCACCAGGAGAGGACTTTTGGGGCGAGGAGCGTAGCAGCACTCACACCACGCGCCGGTTCCTGGAGAGCTATTCCCCAGGACGTCCCGTGGTTGCCGAGTTTGCGGAAGGCTCCGGATTGTTTATTCCGAAAGGTCACAAGCTGTCGATGCAGTTCCAGTATGTCGGCATGGGCGCAGAGCTGAACAGCATTACCGAGATTGGTTTGTATCTGGCGGATAAAGCGGACGGTGACCTGCAAGAGCGACTCGTACAGACCGTGTCCGCGCAGTTTGTGCTACCGGCCAATGAAAACGACATTCCTATGCAAGCGGAGCATGTCTTTGCCGAAGATGTCGTTATCACGGGCGTCAGAGCGCGTATGAATGAGCGTGGCAAGAATGTGAAGTTTACTGTCGAGCGTCCAGACGGAACTACAGAGGATATTCTCAGCATTGCCGCTTACAACTACGCCTGGCAGCCTCATTATGTGCTCGCTACTCCGGTGAAGGTTCCAGCAGGCAGCCGTGTTGTCGTGTCAGGTGCGTTTGATAACTCTGTATCGAATCCATTCAATCCTGATCCGATGGAAGAGATCGCTTCGGGAGTGACGAGCGAAGATGAAATGTTTACCGGTTACCTGACCTATCACAAGGATCAGCATTGAGTCTGATTGGTTGAAGGTTGCAGTTCGTTGTTATCGGTGACGCATAAAAAAAGAGGGGAAGATCAATTGATCTTCCCCTCTTTTTTTATCTGAGCACCGGGTTTGCACCCGGCGCTCGTCTTTAGAGCTTACTGACCAGCAACTGAACGCTGCTTGGCTGCTTCACGCTGGGCAACGATTTCGTCGAAGCCGGCTTGGTCGAGGTGAGTTACCGCGATCCAGGCGTGAGTCATTTCGTCTGCTGTACGGCTGCCTTCAACTACCCAGAAATCTGGATCTGGGTTGTTCGGGTTGTTGGCAGTGTTGTCGTACCACTGCTTGATGACCAGAACTGCGCCAGTTGGGAGCAGAGGAGCAACATCTTCTTCGTACAGGTGGCTGTGGTGCCAGGTAGCACTCCAGTTGGACACTTGGCTGATCTGCTCAGTGCGGCCAGTCGCTGGGTAGAAAATCTCCAGAGACGCTTGACGCATACGCAGGTGGCCGTGTGGCTGGAAGCTATCGATACGCACAGGGTGATCGAACGAGTGGAAGCCCTGAGTCATGGCAGTGCCATTCGGAGGAACAATCAGCTCGCCCATGTTGAGTCTGTACAGACGCAGATCCTGTTTGTACTTGGCCACTTCTTCGAAGCCTTCAGGGTGCAACCATACGCCGATTTCAACAACGTTATCTTCGATCATGGTGCCCGGAGCTGTTGCACCGACACCGCCTGGGAAGAGGTGGATGTCCCAACGAATGCGCGCATTCGCTGGCAGAGTGCGGCAGACGCCTTCAGGAGCAATCTCGCCCCACTTGCCCATCGCGTACTCGGTGAACATACCGTAGTCTTCGTACTCGCCAGTTTCCTCATTCATGACTTCCACGTTTGAGTTGGCATGGTGTACAACTGCCTTGGCAGCGCCAGCCGGCTTCACTTGAATCGCCTTGATGCAGCGGTCAGTAGTCAGGCCAGTCATGACGTAAGGACGGTGCCACATGTCGTTACCCAGAGCAGGAACGTCAATCGGGGCAGAATCCAGAACCAGGTTTGGCTCACCGAACTGAGCAGCGAAGCTCCACTCGTCAGCAGGTGGCAGGTCGGCTACTGGGTGACTGCGATCGCCCCAATCTCCTTCCGGTGCTCCTTGTTGAACCCAAGCAGTGATCGTGTCGATCTCGCTCTGTTCGAGTCTCCAGTCGCCTTGCAGCTCCTGAATGCCGATGCCGTGGTCGTATGCGTAGGGAGGCATTTCCCTGTTTTCAACTCGGTACTGAATGAGCGGCGCCCAAGGACGGACTTGCTCATAGTTGGTGAGTTGCATTGGGCCGACACCGCCTTCGCGGTGGCAGACCACACAGTTATCAGTGATGATCTGTGCAACGTGATCGGCATAAGTCACTTGACCTGCGTCAATTGACAGAGCACCGGATTGAGCCTGAACTTGGGCTGTGAGCCCCAGAGCAGCAAGGACTGTCAAGCCAAGAATGGCTTTCCCTGTGCGCTGTTTCTGTTTCCAACACTGCATTGTTCTCATGATCCTCTCCTCGTAATTGGGTACGCAGTGGTCGCAATGTAATTCGACGGCCTGCGCTTTGTCCACTGCTTCAACGATTTCTATGCAACGAATTGTGACGAAGGCCCGGCAGCCCCGTGTTTACTGGGCTGCCGGGCCTTCTTTGCCCTGCAGATTACTGACTGAAAACCCGACTATCAGGGGGTTACAGTGATCTTTTGATACATGTTGCTCCAGCAGCACTGGTCGGCTTCTGTACTGTCAGTCGCATCCCAGTTATCTACCATCGTGCGGATCATGTAGTCGCCAGGCTCCGTGAACGTTGCGATAACGCTTGCAGTGCCTTTGCCGCCACTGATTTTGGTTTCGCTAGGGCCGGCAGGGACCGCGCCACGACGGGCCGCTGCTTCGCTCACAGGCTCCGGCTCAGGAGAAGACGGATGACGTTCAAATGTCACTGCAGCACCAACCGGGCCCTGGAACTTGCTCCAGTACACGCGGAGTGGGATACCTTTGGCGTTGCGGTCGTCGGTCATGTCACGCACTGAAGGGTCTTCAGTGTTGATGCTCAGTGTCACAGGAGCGCCAGCTTTCACAGTCAGCACTTCTTCAACGTAGATGCCCATTGGATCTGCGCCTCTCGGGCCGCCTTCTGTGGCCCAGATGGTCGGTGCTACTGAGCCTGCTGGACGTGGCTTTTTGTCGAGTGTGTATCCCATTTTGCCGCGACGGCCTGGCACTTTCAGGATCTCGTTTTCACCGGATTTGATATGCCACCAGACTTCGCCATCGCGCATGGAGGCAGGAACGGTGACTGTGAACACGCCAGTATGACGGCCTGTCTGGAAAGTAGTGGGCTGAACGCCATCGAACTCAGCAGGTTCAATGTAGTTTCCTTCACCCAGTGCGGTCTCGACGACTTCACCAGTGTTACGGTTCAGGTATCCGAAGGAATAGGTGATTGATCCGTCTTCGTTCTCATAAGCACCTTCGAAAACCGGGATCACCGTCAAACCGGTAGGGGTAGTCAGACCCAGCAGGCGCTGGTTCTTATCACCCAGTGGCGACAGGGGTGTTTGGGCGTGGGCGGGCATTATACTGGCCAGTGCCACCAGGAAGAATCCCAGTGTAAGGCCTGCAATTGTCCGATTATTCATTTTCATCGACTTTCTCTCCCAGAGTACCATTGCGTTATCTTGTTGAAACGAGCGTCACGTGCGCAATTGAATCAGGACTTGAGCGCTCCCGCAAGCATCCTGAGTTCCTATCGCCTTTCTACCCCCGGCAGTTGTGCTCGTTTCCCTGTTGTTTTTCTCTTTTTTTTGCAGGTCCAGCATTTGTCTTCATTTCACCATTCCCTGGTGGCGCCAGGCACGGTAATGGTCCAGCCGTGAAGGCGTAAAGCTATTTCTGAATCGTGGCGCGATTATTCATCAAAAGCGCCTGCGGCATCAAGGTGGCCGGATCATTATATGACTTAGATCAAGCGCCCCGGTGTTTCTAGCTGATGGCGATGGCCTTCAGGATTTTTCGAGAATGGCGGCAGCTCCCATTCCACCTGCCGTGCAGATGGATATCAGGCCACGGCCCGAACCGCGCTGATCGAGCAGCTTCGCCAGCGTCCCCAGAATACGAGTCCCGGTGGCGGCAAATGGGTGACCGAGAGCCAGGGAGCTTCCTTTGACGTTCAGACGGCTGCGGTCTATCGACCCCAGCGCAGCATCCAACCCCAAGGCGCGGTTGCAAAATTCTGCGCTTTCCCAAGCTTTTAACGTGCACAGCACCTGGGCTGCGAAAGCTTCATGAATTTCATAGAAATCAAAATCCTGCAGACTCAGACCGGACATTTTGAGAAGTTCGCTCACCGCCGCCGTGGGAGCCATCAACAAGCCTTCTCCGCCGACGAAGTTCACGGCCGAGGTGCGAGCGTGCGTCAACCAGGCCTGCACCGGCAGGTTATTGGCAAGGGCATATTCCTCGCTGGCGAGCAGGACAGCGGAAGCGCCATCGGTCAGCGGTGTGCTGTTGCCGGCGGTGAGTGTGCCGTTGGCCGAACGATCAAAAGCGGGTTTCAGGCTTGCCAGCTTCTCAAGGTTGCTGTCGGCGCGCAGATTGTTGTCGCGGGCTACGCCGTGATAAGGCTGCACAAGGTCGTCAAAGAACCCTTCGTGATAGGCCCGTGCCGCCTTCTGGTGACTTTCCAGGGCGAGTTGATCCTGTTCGGCACGGGTGATGCCCCATTCTTTCGCCATCAATTCGCAATGTTCGCCCATGGACAAGCGCGTGCGTGGCTCCCCGTTGGCGGGAGCCTGGGGACTGAGCTCTCCCAGGCTAAAACCCTTGAAGCTGCGCAGTTTTCCCATGAGATCGCGGGCCTGGCTGAGCTTGACAAGGCGCTGGGCGAAGCGCCTCTGGAACACCAGGGGGATGTCACTGGTGGTGTCCGACCCGGCGGCAATCGCGCAATCGATCTGCCCGCTGGCTATTCTTCCCGCACACAACATTGCAGCCTGTAGTGAGGTGCCGCAGGCCATCTGCAGGGTGGTGCCAGGTGTTGTCGGTGACAAAGTGGTGCTGAGCAGCGCTTCCCGGGTCAGGTTCCAGTCGCGGGAGTGGGTAGTCACCGCGCCTGCGATCACCTCATCGATCTTTCGGCCGGTTAGTCCGAACCTGTCGACCAGCTGCTGCAGGGTGTCTGACAGCATGTCCAGATTGCTCAGGTTGGCGTAGGCCGTATTGGAGCGGCAGAAGGGGATGCGTGTGCCGCCAACGATGGCGACCCGTTTCAGTTCAGTCATGCGAATTACCCCTCTGCATCTCAAGCCCTCGCATCTCAAGATAATGCATAGGCCCACCCCGGAAGGGGGCGAACCCGGTGCCGAACACCATGCCGGCATCCAGCAGGTCAGCGTCGGCGACGATGTTGTCTGCCAATGCAGCGACACACTCGCTGGTGTAGGCATTGATCAGTCTGGCGGAGATACTCAGCAGATCCAGACCGATCTGCTGATCAGGATTCTTGACGGCTTTGTCTTTCTCCCAGCGATAGAAGCCCTGACCGGACTTGCGCCCCAGCCGACCTTGATCCACCAGCGCACGAATCTGTGCGATAGCCTTTTCAGTCAGCGCCTGACGATCACTTGGAGTATCGCGCGCCCCCAGTGTGTTCATGACCATCATGCACACGTCCAGACCGACAGTGTCGGCCAGCTCGACCGGCCCCATGGGCATGCCGAACTCCTCGGCGGCAGCGTCGATTGCCTCCACGGGAACGCCTTCCTGATGATTAATCAACGCCTCCAGCATGTAAGGCGCGAGGATGCGATTCACGAGAAACCCGGGGCTGCTCTTCACCGGCAGTGGGTAGCGGTTGATCTGTCCGCAGAATGCAGCGCCTTTTCTCAGCATCTCCTCATCGCTCTGTGCTCCTCTTACCACTTCCACCAGAGGCATCTTTGCCACCGGGTTGAAGAAATGCAGCCCTATCAGCCGTTCTGGCTGCTGCAGCGCTGTGGCGAGTGCTTCGAGTGGAATGGACGACGTGTTGGTGGCCAGCACGGCGCCTGCCTTGAGGCGCGGTTCGAGGCTGCGCAGCAGCGCCTGCTTGGCATCGAGCCGTTCCACGATGACTTCGATCACCACGTCCGCTTGGGGTACCAGGTCGCCATTCACGTCCGGGCGCAATCGGTCCATCGCGGCTTTGACGGCGGCTGGATCGAGCCGTTTCTTGCGGAACAGCGTCTCGGCGCGTTTGAGCGCCGGTTCGATAAACTTCATTTCACGGTCCTGCAGGCTGACCTCCAGGCCCTGCAGTACACACCAGGCGGCGATGTCTCCGCCCATCACTCCGGCGCCCACGACATGCACCCGGCGGGCGCGAAACTCGCTTTGTCTGCCTTCCTTCTTGAGGCGCTCCATCAGCCCGAAGACATGCCGCAGCCCGGCGGCTTGCGGGCTGACCATCAGTTGTCCGACGGCCTCCGCTTCCGCTTTCAGCATGGCTGCGCGATTACCACCATGCAGTTCCCAGGTGTCGATCAAACGATAGGGCGCTGGGTAGTGAGCCTCGCGCGCTCGCAGTGCGGTCTGTTTGCGCATCTGCCGAGCCAGCAGTCGACGCGCGGGCGTGAGGTTGCTGAGCCTGCCGAGCAGGCTCGGCCCCCGACTGCGCCGTTTCGCGAGGATAGCTCGTCGGGCGGCCCAGTACAGCTCCTCGTGTCGCCCAATGACCTCATCTACCAGACCCAGTGTCTTGGCTTGACGAGCACTGACCTGACGGGCGGAAAGCATCAGTTCCATGGCTTTCAGACCGCCGATCTGACTCACGGAGCGTGCCGAACCTCCAAAGCCCGGGAAGATACCGAGTTGAATTTCGGGAAAGCCGATCTTTGTCGAAGGGACATCGCGGGCGATCCGATAGTGGCAACTGAGCGCGAGTTCCAAGCCTCCTCCCAGACAATAGCCATCGAAGGCTGCGACGGTGGGGCAGTGCAACCGTTCAAGTCGGGAGAACATGTCATGCACCTTGGAAATCGCCTGGGTGACCTCGCCTGCGTCCGTAAAATTGCCGAATTCGCGGACATCGGCGCCCAGAATAAAACCGGTGGATTTCCCCGAGAGAATGGCGACGCCGCGTGGCAGATGTTGTGTGGCGTAGGCGATCAGTGTGTCGAATTCCAGCAACACCGCGCTGGAGAGCGAGTTGACCGATTCCCCTTGCCGGTCGAGGAACAGCCAGAGGATATCGTCGCTGTCGCGCTTGCTGCGCCAGTGCTGGCAGGTCGGGATAGTTGCGCTCATCGTCTGCTCTTTTGTCATGAGTGGCCGGGCTATATGAGGCGGATTCAAGCACCTTTCCAGCATCGAAACAACCGCCCCTGAGGGCGTGTGCGCGTGGTGGAAAATGCCGGGCAGAGACCAATTGTGTCCACTCTGCCAGAATCGCCTCACAATTTGTGACGGCATTGTGTGGAAGGTCTGCGCTACACTTGCCGCTCCTGAGGGCCGTTGTCCCACATACCCTCAGTCATCAAGCCGCCACCAGAATCGGTATCAGCAGTATCCAGGGATCATTCTATTCAAAGGAGCGCACACCGTTGCAATCTGGAACAACGCATAAATATTTAGTTCGAGCCATCCGTCTTGCCATCACACTGCCGACTGTTTTGTTCATCGGACAAGCGTTCGCTCAGTCCGCTGCAGAAGTGACTGAAACCAATGACTCTACTGTCCGCTATGAAGCCGATTACTTCGCCCAGTACTCCCCCGTCTCTGTCAACGATATGCTCAATCGCATCCCCGGCATCGGCCTCGCGCTGAATAGTTCAGGGGGAGGCAATAGCCGTGGTCTTGGCGCAGGCGATCAGATTCTGATTGATGGCAAACGCGTGGCAGGAAAAGAGAATGAGAGCAGCAGTCAGCTCTCGCGGATTTCCGCCAACCAAGTGTCCTATATTGAAATCATACGTGGCACCTCGAATGATCTCGATGTGCGCAGCGCCGGCCCGGTAGTCAACATTGTGCTGCTGGAAGCAGAATCGCGCTCCAGTCTGACTGCCGAGGTGAATGCGGATCTGTATCACGATGACACGTTGAAACCCGGAGGCTCGTTGTCCTACGGTGCGCAAAGTGGTGCACTGGATTACCGCTTCAGCGTAGAGTCCGAACCGGCTTACGAAAATCGTTATCGCAAAGACTTTGCGATCAATGGCGATTTTTCGCCGAACGATTACGTGGATCAAGTCGATATCCGTGAAGAGACCACGACAGAAGTCAGCGCCAGCATGGGCTACCAGTTGGGCGAATTTGACACCGTACGCCTGAATGCATCATTGCGAGAGTCAGATCCGCCCAGCGAAGTTGAGCGCAGCATCACTGACTTCAACAGCACTCCGTTTTTGGTCAGCCTGGAGCGTGAAGACATTGCCGCCGAACGCCATAGCTGGGAAATGGGCGGTGATTACGAACACGAATTCCAGAACGGTGGTCGATATAAATTTCTGTTCATCGTCAACGACGGTATCAACGACAGTACGCGTGAGCGCTATGTCGTCACGGGCGCCAATGCGACCAAGAATCTCTACATCGACTCTGCTCGCCGTGATCGTGAACGCATTGCTCGTACCTCCTACAGTTGGAGCTTGAGTGACACGCAGGGGTTGGAGCTGGGTATAGAGCGTGCGCAGACAATTCTCGATTCCAACCTGCGCTACGCGGTGTTGAGCAGCACGGGAGTGCGTTCCGCCGCGCATGGTGGGCTGACGCCGGTGGCATTGCCGAACTCCGATTCCACTGTCGAAGAGCTTCGCTACGAAGGGTTTGCTATGCACAACTGGCAGATCAATGAACGGATGACTCTGGAGAGTTCATTGATTCTTGAACAATCCGAAATTGCGCAAAGTGGCGTAGGAGTGGACAAGAGCCGGGACTTCGATTTTCTGCGGCCGCGCGTGGATTATCGTTTCGACGTAACATCGTCGTTCCAGTTGCGTGCCTCCGTGGAGAAATATGTCTCCCAGCTGAGTTTCAGCGATTTCGTGGCGCGCACCGACAACATGGATGACGAACAGGATGCGGATGCAGGCAACCCCGATCTGCTGCAGGAGCAATCCTGGCGCTATGAGTTCAATCTGGAGTATCGCCTCCCAGAGGACGGTGGAGTGCTGAATACACGCTTCTTCTATCATGACATTCAGGATGCTATCGACCGTGTGGACATCTCCAGCAGCCCGACCAATCTGGTCTCCGCTCCGGGCAACATCGGTGACGCTTGGCGCTACGGCATTGATATTGATGCGAGTGTACGCTTTGGTTTTGTCGGTCTGCCCGATGCGATGTTGACAGCGGGGTTGCAGGTGCAGGACACCGAGGTGACCGATCCTTTTCTGCAAGAGGAGCGTCGGCTGGCGATGGGAGGCAGAGGCTTTTACAGCATTGGCTTCCGACACGATATCGGTTCGCAGAGTCTGAGCTATGGCTTTACCTACAACTCGCCGATCTCGGGTAATAACAAACGTTACGACATTGACGACATTGTGTCGTTTGCTCCTAACAACAATGCAACGGTCTTTGTGGAGAAGCATGCGTTCGGAGGAACAACGTTCCGGCTGGAGTCAATGAACTTCCTCGACAGTGAGCGCTGCAATGTGCGCACGCGTTTCGATGGAAGAACCTCAGGAGGCGTGCTGGAAGAGATCGAGAATTCCTGCAGTGGCAATGGTCGCAAGATCTCCTTGAAAATCCGCAGAACGTTCTGATCCCTGTGGGAGCCTGCCTGCAGGTGATCGATGCCATCCGCTCAGGTGGGTTGCTCGTTCACTGCAGGCGTCCAGCCCGCAGGCACTACGATGGAAATCGTGGTGCCTGCGCCGGGTTCTGAGTGCCAGCTTACACTGGCATCAATCTCCTTGGCGCGGCTGATGATGTTGTTGATGCCGTTGCCCAGCGGTCCATACCTGTCAAAGCCACGTCCGTCATCGTGAATGATGAATTCAATACCGGCGCCGTCCAATTCTGCCTGCACCTGTACATGCTGCGCCTCCGCATGACGGATGATGTTGCTGACGATTTCCTTCAGTATGCGGTTCAGGTTGAAAGCCACTGCCGAGGGGACGATGACAGCGGGGGCAGCAGCACTCTGGGTCCACACGACGTCGTGTCCGGAGCCGCGCAGGCGCAGCTCCGTTTCTTCACGAATATCGTTGAGAAAAGAGCCGAGTTGCTGATCGGGATTATTCGCCTTGGATACCGCCTGGCGCAGACTCTCCAGCGCCGAGCGCGCCATGTCCCCCAGCTTGCTGCCACGGTCTGCATGCATGATCGAGAGCAATTTGGAGCCCACATCATCGTGAAGGTCACGGTAAATTTTCAAGCGCTCCTGCTCGGCAGCCTGTTGAATCTCCAGCACTCGCCGCTCTGCAAATCCTTTCTCAATCACCTGGCGGCTGAGTTCGACTTTGTACTCCAGCTCCCTGTTCAGATTTTCAGCCGTCTCCAGCGCTGACGTGAAGCGGCTCAACAACGAGCCAACGAAGATCATGAACAGCAGCGGAATGCCAAAGTGTGCGTAAAAGATGGAGCCTTCCCAGCGCGCAATGGGGGCGAAGAACATCAGGAAAATATTGTGCATGAACAGGGTGATTTGAATCGCCATAGCCCCCGTGATGATGATTGCCTGACGCTTGCGATAGTGCAGCGCCTGCGCTGCTACGCGCCACACAATGGCGCCCAGCGCGATGGTCCCGACCAGATGGAAACAGTAGGCCACCATGAAAAAGTATTCTGGACTCACCAGGAAATGAGAGAGAGCGGCGAGCACTGTCCAGCCCAGCAGCAGCTGTTCGCGGCGCCGTCGCTGTGCTCCATCGATGAGGCGCCCGATGAAACCGTACATGCAGAAGATGGCACCGTCGATGCCCACATGCACCAGGGGCAGCCAGTAGTCATAGGGAATCGGGTTGTGGTAGATGATCATGTGCAGCGTCACGATGCTCCAGCACAGGCACATGCCGCTGAACCATAGATAGACGGTATCGTTGCGCCGCACACCCCAGAGAAAGAAGCTGACCAGCGTCAGACCAATCCCGAATGCCAGCAGCACTTCGTTGATTTCCACCTGACGAAACATGCGCTCTGACCACAGCTGCTGCAGGCTGCTGGTTTCACCAAACAGCATGGGCGCGAAGTTGCCGCCCCAGGCGCTGCGGTAGAGTCTTACCAGCACTTCGTTCTGACCCGGGCGCCAGCTCGGCTCCTGAATTTCAACCAGCAAGGGGTGGTTCCACGACATGGTGTCGCGGTTCTCCCTATAGCTGCTGCCGCCGATCTCACTGCCATTGAAGAACACTGTCAGCGCCAGGTTATAGCGCCAGAAGTACAGGCTGTGACGTCCTTCCTGCACGGGTTTTTCCAGAACAAAACGAAACCACACATATGGCGACTCTGGATCACGGGCAGTCACCGGGGCCCGCTCTTCGCGGGAATTGAATGGCAGTGTCAGCGGAGCCCAAGCTGCGTTGTCTGGAGGCGGTTCCAGGGAATTCCAATAAAGAAAATCCACCGCGTCGATGACTTGCGGTGCCTCTGTGCCACCAGAGGCAGCAAGAGCGGGAGTGGCAGGTTGCCCACATGCCGTCTGCACAAAGAGCAGCATGAGTGCAAGGACCAGCAAAAGAGATGATCGCCGGAGGCGCGGCGCGTTGACAGAATCGTGACTGCAGATCATGCGTAAAGCGGCTCCGATAGTGAGTGCAGGACTGGAACTGATCATAGGCAATGCTACCGCAGCAGGCAGTGGCGGGGTAGCACCATGCCTCAGGCGGCAGGCATTTGACCCTGTTTTGCACCGCATAGCGCCCCCTTTTCGGGGGTATGCAAACGCTCGGGCATTGGACTACAGTGCAGCTCCATCCTGACTCTGGAATCGCACAATGTTGCCACTGGAAAATGGCCAAGCCCTCGTCGTGGAAGACAATCCCGAAACCCGGGAATGGCTTATTTCCTGTGTGCAAACCGCATTTCCCTCGCTGCGAATACAAAGTGCGGCCAACCTGACCAGTGCGTTGTTATTGATAAGCAATGCTGATTTCGATCTCGCGCTGGTGGACCTGGGTCTTCCCGACGGCAGTGGCATGGATTTGATTCGTGCGCTGACCGTGAAGGATGCACCTTGTTACATCGTGGTCGCGACAATTTATGATGATGACCGCAACCTGTTCACGGCACTCAAGGCCGGTGCCAAGGGCTATATCCTCAAGGATCAGGACCGCGATCGCATCGTCAGTTATCTGCAAGGCATCAAGAAGAACCGGCCCGCGCTCTCCGCTGCCTCGTCACAGCGCCTGATCGAACACTTCAACAGCAAGGGCGATGCGCTGGAGAAATCGAATCTCACTCGCCGCGAGATCGATGTGGTGTGTCTGATCGGCAAAGGCTACAGCGTCGATGAAGCCGCTGGCATGCTCAATCTGTCGGCCGATACCATCAAGGGCTACGTCAAGAGCATCTATGCCAAACTGCAAGTGAGTAATCGCTCCGAGGTGACGCTGGAAGCGATTCGGCTGGGCATCATCGATTCTGTCTGACTCTGTTATGATCGTGCTCTCCGTCTTTTTCAGGTCTGCCCTTCTTCAAGAGAGCCACGCATGCCGTCACCGCTCGTCATCTTCAGAGTCACCTTCGGATTACTGGTGGCCATCACGCTGGCTGCCTGCACCAGCGCGCGCTTGCTGGAACACTGGCCGCAGGAGTTGCCGAGACAGCAGCATTTTCTGAACATCTACCTGGACGACACCGCTAACCAGCAGGTGCAGACGGACGTCCAATACCTGACCTGGGTTCTGCGTTTCTACGAAGGGTGGGAGTTGATGCCGACTGGCTGGCAGGACATCGAGCAGAACATGTTGTCGAATCTCAGCCCGCAGGACCATGCCTGGGTGACAGACCGCATGGCGGAGCTGGGCAGGCTCATCTCGGCAGAGTGGGCCAAGGACAACAGTGTGCGGCGAATCGATTCAGCCATGTTGAGTTTGTGGGGGGCGGTGATGCAGGCTGATTTCGCGGCGCAGGCACGCATCGCGGCACTGACCCGGATTCATGACGATGTGCGTGGTCTGCTGGAAGGCAGCCTGGCTGCACAAACCATCAATGAGCAATACTATTTCGACACGCTGGGCGTTTTACTGGAGCCATAACCCCGTGTCGGCGAGCCCGGTCAGAGCGCCGCTCGCTGTCAGCTCACGCAACAGGCGCACCGCGTCGCGGTCATTCTGCACATAGGCGGCTTTAAGATAGTCGTCCACGTTCAATCCCCCAGACTCATTGCCCGAATCCCGCCGGTACATGAAGCGCACAAACAAGCGCTCCGGCGCAGGTTCTTCTATCCGCGTGATGCTCTCGGCAAACAAAGGCTGATCGGTCCCTGCCGTGCTGGTGTGGATTTCCTGTCCGGGCACCAGCAGTACCTCGTCACGCAGTTCCATTTCACCGAACTGGAGGTAACGCACGAAGCCCGCGCTGGAGATATTTTCCAGTCGGCTGTTGATTGCTGGATTGAAATGGCCGGGATATCTGGCGCGGAACAGCAAGCCGTCCCACAACTGCTGTCTGCTGAGCGGGGGGATGTGGGGCTGATCCGGATCATTGATCTGGATGATGTGTTGGAATTCGAGCAGTTTCATGGCGCGCAAGTGTAGTCTGCGCCGCGCGTGCGACACAACTGTGAGGTGCTGCTGAGGGTTGTCAGCGGCAGGGAACAGAATTTCCCGCGAGAATGAAAGCACCTGTCGATTCCCCGGTCTCTCTCCTTGGAATCCACTCCCAGCATGGGAACCCTCAGCAGACCTGTTCGCCGTTATGGCAGAACTGTGGCGAAAAGGTCATTTTGTGTTGCACAAATGATAATAAATTGCATTTGAGAGGGTTTTTAAATAGCGTACACCCTTATTTTTTAGCACAGGCACCTGAACAATGGCATTGAAAGTCCGCAAGTCGATCTTATCCGCTTCTATCCTGCTGGCTTTGGCGGGGTTCTCCACATCCTCACAAGCACAGGACGCAACCTCTGATTCTACGGTTCGTTACCCCTCTGAATACTTCCAGGAATGGGCACCCACGACGGCACAGGATATGTTGAGTCGTATCCCGGGTGTGAATGCTGGTGGTGGCGGAGGAGGCCCTGGCGGCCCCGGGGGTGGTGGTGGAGGTTTTGGCGGTGGTGGCGGCGGGCGCGGACTGGGTGCCGGTGGCGGCGACCAGATTCTGATCGATGGCAAGCGCATGGCAGGCAAAGGCAATCAGGCCAGTAGCCAGCTTTCCCGGATCAGCGCCTCTCAGGTCGCCTATATCGAGATTATTCGTGGCACATCCGGCGAGCTGGATGTGCGCGGCAGCAGCCAAGTGATCAACGTCGTGCTGCTCGAAGCACTGGATACCACCAGCATTTCGTACCAGATCAACGCCGATCGCTATCCTGATCATCATGTCGAACCGGGAGGCTCAGTCGCTTACAGCGGCTCTTACAGTGCCTTGAGCTTTCTGTTCAGCGCTCAGGCCGAACCCCGTTATGACCACTACGTCAGCAAGGAAACCAGTCGTCTGGGCGACTGGTCCTTCAACGATGAGGTGCGTGAAGACCGTATCCGCGATGTGACCAGCTACTCTTACACAACGAACCTCGGTTACGACATCAGTGAGAAGAGCAGCGTGCGTTTGAATGGTCTCTACGGCCTGAACGACGGCCCTACCGATGTCATGCGTTACACCACCAACCTGCGCGTCAGCCCGAACACCGTCGGCGTTGAGCGTGAGGATATCCCGAGTGATCGTGACAACTGGGAGGTCGGCGGCGACTACGAATACAATTTCGATAATGGCCACCGCTTCAAGGTGCTTTTTATCAGCAACCAGAACAACGAGCTGACCGTGCGTGAGCGCTACGACGTGTTCGCCAATGGAACGGAGTCCAAGGACTTGTATCTGGCGACTGACAGCACCACGGAAGAGCGCATTGTGCGCAGCTCCTACACCATGGGGCTGGTCAGCGGGCAGGATATCGAGTTCGGCGTCGAACGTGCTCAGACTACGCTGGATTCCAGTCTGCGCCTGGGGTCAGCAACAGCGGGAACGCCGTCTGCTGCTTACGGCGGGCTGGTTCCGCAGACAGTCTCCAATGCGAATTCAGTCGTGGAAGAGGTGCGCGTCGAACCTTTCGTGGTACACAACTGGCAAATCAGTCCGCGCATGTCGCTGGAGAGCACTCTGCTCTACGAAATGTCCGAGATTACCCAGACAGGCGACATCTACAATCAACGTGATTTCAGCTTCGTCAAACCCAAAGTCGACTTGCGCTACGACGTGACCCCGACTTTCCAGATCACCTGGAATGCCGAGAAATCTGTGCGTCAACTGAGCTTCAGCGACTTCACCGCCGCCAGCGATAATCAGGATAACGATGCCGCGACACAGGCCGGTAACGCCAACCTGACGCAGGAGCAAGTGCTGAAGACCGAGCTGGGTTTCGAATACCGCCTGCCCGACGACATCGGCGTGATTCAGGGCGACATGAACTGGGCGAAACATCTGGATCTGATCGAGCGTATCGATGTATCGCCGTCGCCAACCAATCTGCAATCTGCCAATGGCAACATCGGTGACGGCATCACTTACGGCATGAACCTCAACGCCAGCATTCGCATGAAGATGATCAACATGCCGAACCTCCTGGTGACCTCCCAGTTTGTCGTGCAGGACTCCGAGGTCAAAGACCCGTTCCTGGGTTTCGACCGTCGCTTCACGCAGCAGGACCGGGGCCGCTTCCAATTGGGTTTCCGTCATGACATCCCCAGTCTGCGTTTGAACTATGGCCTCAACTGGAATAACCGTTTCGACGGTAACCGCAAGCGTTATGACATTGATGATGTGGAGCTGACTGCGGGTGACCCCAACGTGCAAGCCTTCGTGGAAGTAGTTGCCTTCAACGGCATCACTTTCCGTCTGGATGCCCGCAACATCACCAACAACCTCCAGTGTCGTGAGAGACATCGCTATCTTGGTCCTATCACAAATGGCATCATAGAAGAGTACGAGGATCAGTGTGGTGGCGGTGGTCGCGTCATGGCACTGAAGGTCAACGGTACCTTCTAGTCATTGCCAGGTAACACAATGCAAGCGCAATACGATGCGGCTCGGGAATGGCTGGAAAGCTATCCCGAGCTTTATACCTTCCTGAGTGTATTCCTGCTGTTAGTGGCCGCCTGGCTGGCTAACTGGATCGTCAAACGTGTGCTGGTGCGCGGGCTCTACAGCGCTCTGCGCGCCACGCCGATGGGCGAAGATTCCGCGTTGTTTGACTCCCGCATCATCGCTCGCCTCGCCAATATTGTTCCCTCCGTAATCATTTCGCTGGGCATCGGTTTCATCGCGGGTCTGCCGGAAGAGCTGGTCACGGTGGTGCGCAATGTCTGCCAGAGTGTCATCACGCTGGTGGTGGCGATGGCGCTCAGCGGTGTGCTTTCGCTGATCGAGACTCTCTACGAGCGCAGGCCCAAGGCACGCATCAAGCCGATCAAGGGCTACGTGCAGGTCACCAAAATTGTGGTGTACCTGATTGCGCTGATTCTGGTGATCGCCGCGCTGCTGGACCGCTCGCCGCTGATTCTGCTGTCGGGCCTCGGTGCCATGGCGGCTGTGCTGATTCTGATTTTTCAGGACACTTTGCTGTCGCTGGTGGCCAGCGTGCAGATATCCTCCAACGACATTGTGCGGGTGGGGGATTGGGTAGAGATGCCCCAGCTCAATGCCGATGGTGACGTCATTGATATTGCGCTGCACACCGTCAAGGTGCAGAACTTCGACAAGACCATCACCAATATTCCCACCAAGCGTTTCATCACCGACTCCTTTAAGAACTGGCGCGGCATGCGTGATGCGGGCGGGCGTCGTATCAAGCGTCATCTGCTGCTCGACCAGAACAGCATCCATTTTCTGGACGTCGACGAACTGCAGCATCTGTACCGCTTCAGCCTGCTGCAGGATTATCTGCAGGGCAAAGAAGCGGAGATCGCCGAGTGGAACAGCAATCTGCCCGAACGCGGCAGAGATCCCGTGAATACCCGGCGCATCACCAACATCGGCACTTTCCGGGCTTATGTCGACTGCTATCTGCGCAAGCACCGGGGCGTGCGACTGGATCTGCACCTGCTGGTGCGCCAGCTGGAACCGACCTCGGACGGCTTGCCACTGGAAGTCTATTGCTTTACCAATACGACGGTATGGCCGGAGTACGAACGTATCCAGTCCGATATCTTCGATCACCTGCTGGCGATTCTTCCCGAGTTCGGCCTGCGGGTGTTCCAGCATCCAAGTGGTGCCGATATGCGCGAGAGCAAAATAGCATGACAACAGCGGCAATCAGGCAGGCGACAGAAGGCGGACAAAGTCTGTGGCTCGACAACATCACGCGTGACTTGCTGGACAGCGGCACGCTGGCGCGTTACATCCGCGAACTTTCGGTCACCGGCCTGACCTCCAACCCGAGCATCTTCGACGCCGCCATCGGCAGTGGCACCTCTTACGATACCGCCATCCGTGCCAAGTGTGCGCAGGGCAAGTCTGGTGAAGCCCTGTTTACAGAGCTGGCGCTGGAAGACCTGCGGCGTGCCGCCGATCTGTTTGCGCCCGTGTTCACGGCGACGCAGGGCCGGGATGGCTGGGTGTCGATGGAGATATCGCCGTTGCTGGCCAGTGACACGCAGGGCAGTCTTGCCGCCGCGCAGCAGATTCACGCGCAGGCCGCCCGTCCCAATCTGTTTGTAAAGATTCCTGGCACTCCCGAGAGCCTGCCCGCTATCGAGGAAGCAATCTTCGCGGGTGTGCCCGTCAACGTCACCTTGCTGTTTTCCTGCGCGCACTATTGCGCGGCGTTGGAGGCGTATCTGCGCGGCATCGAACGCCGTGTGCAGGCGGGGCTGGATGCAAAGGTGGCATCGGTGGCGTCTGTGTTTGTGAGTCGCTGGGATGCGGCGGTGAAAGACAAGGTGCCGCCAGAACTCCACAATCGTCTTGGGCTGGCGGTGTGTGCAGAGGTTTACGCGGCGGAGCAGGCCATGCTGAAGTCACCACGCTGGCAGGCGTTGAAGGCAGCGGGAGCACGACCGCAGCGCCTGTTGTGGGCGAGCACGGGGACCAAAGATCCGGCAGCTTCCGACACGCTGTATGTGGATGCGTTGGTGGCCCCCGATTCGATCAATACCTTGCCGGAGAAAACGCTGCTGGCGTTTGCCGATCACGGCCATGTCACGGGTGTGATGCACGCCGATGTTGTGGCGGCACAAGCGACTATCGCCTTGTTTGAGCGTGAGGGGATCAACATCGAGGCGCTGGCTCTGCAGTTGCAAAGTGACGGTGCCGAAGCTTTCGTAAAGTCCTGGCGACAATTGCTGCAGCGCATCGCGGACAAGAGTGCTGGGCTGGCGGCGCAGTAGGCCGCCAGCGTATTTTCGGGCTTTCTACTCTTCTCTGATCTTGCCTTCGAGATACAACCACTTGCCGTTCACGCGCAGGAAGGCCGAGTGTTCGTGGTGCACATGCTCCTTGCCATCTTCATCGCGAAAACGCGCTTTGAATTCCACTCTGCCGCGATCACCTTTCTGCTCGTCATCAAGCACTGTCAGTCCCACCCAGGGTATATCTGCCACGTTGAGATCTTCGGCCATCACCATGCCAACGGTGTTGGGATGCCACGTTGCATACAGATAATCCCCGTACCCGCCGAGCGCGAAGGCACTGTAGCGTGAACGCATCAGTTGTTTGACGGTGCGTGGCGTTTCCTTCTCTGTGAGGAAGGGTTCGCAGCAGCGCAGGAAAGGTTTGCCGCTGTCGCAGGGGCAGGGTTTTGTCGAAGCAGTTGCGGATGTTAGTGGCATTGACACTTCTCGGAAAGAATCACTCGGATGAATTGTTGTTTTAACTGGGCAGTGCCAGCACGCAGGTGAGCAACACGCTGGCAAATTCCAGCAGCAGTGCCTCGTCGCACTCACGCCGCTGCCCCCGAAATTCCAGCGCTGTTCCGAACGGCGGTACATGCACAAACAGGACGATGTCCAGCGTCGCTTGCGCGGCGCGCAGGCCCTCCAGTGTATACAGCAATTCCTCGCACAGGAAGGCACCGGCATCCGTTGATACACGCACGGGGATTCCCTCTGCCGCCAGTGCATCACTCAGTGCTGCGCAGGCAGCACTCGCGGTGCGACAGGCAGGGCCGTCCGGCTCGATGACACTCCCCTCGGGAAATTTGCCATCGTTGTCGGCGCGTTCACGGCGTGTGTTATTGGCCAGAGATTCCAGTTTGAATATTCCCGCTTCACCTTCGCCCATGCCGATGATGATCTGTGGTTGCCACTCGGCAACGACGGGAGCGAGCACGCGACGTGGTGCGCCCCAGCACACGGGAATCAATGCGGCGCGCAACTTCACGCCCACGACATGTTGCCGGGCCAGGGCGCTGGTGGCGATCCAGGAGGCGTTGTGCTCGCGACCATCGAAGGGCTCGAAACCGGTCAGCAGAATTTTGCGTGTGGTCATGGCGCTCGCTGTTGCCGCACTTGTTGTCACCGATCCTGTTCTCACTGCGAAAGCCCCGCCGTTTCCACCTCAAACAGCTCGCGCAGCAGGACCCGCCACTGTGCGTACTGCTCTTCCACCGGCCCGGTCAGGCCATTGACGTTTTCGCTGAGTTTCAACACGGCAGGCGCAGTCTCGCTGACGAATCCCGAGGCGAGCGCGACGAATTCCTGTTCGAAAATTTTCGCCCATTTATAACGATTATAGTTCTGGCTGAGCGCTTCGAAACTGCCGCTGCCACTCAAGGTGCTCCCGGCAGCGCTCGCAGCACTTTCCTCTTCTTCCACGACCTGATCGTGGGAGTACTGGCGCCAGACATCGTAGGTGGGTTTGAGGTCGTGGTGCAGAGCATCGTAGTACTCATCAATGGTGTCGATGAAAACATGGTGACGCGCGCGAATCTGGGCCACGTGCTCCAGCAGTGGATCGTTGGTGGCAGGTAGTCGTTGCAACGTCAACAGGCCCTGTGCATCAGGCTGCAGCAGGGAACCGAAAGCCTCGGGCGAGAGATCACCGGCGTACTTGATCTGCGTGAGCTGCGCCAGGGCGAGCAGCGCCTGTGCGTCCATGCTCTCCCGCACAGCAAGCAGATCGTTGGCAATCTGTGCGTGCAAGTCCTGAAAGGGATCTTCGAGATTGGTGGTGGTGCGGTCGCGCAGTGAGGGCACAAAGTCCGGATAGTCGACAACCCCAGCGGTATCCACATAGGTCTTGTTCAACCATTCCTTGCCGCTGCTGTCGGTGGCGCGCACTAGCAGGCTGAGATTGGCGCCATCGGAACGCAGAATGGTGCCTTGAATCAGCAAGTCCACCGAGGGGTCGGTTTCGGGCAGCACGCGCACGACGCCCCATTGGTTGGAGGACACCAGCGTGTTGCGCAGCACGACGGGCAGATAGTGTGTCTCGATGCGACGGATCTCGGCGAAGATCGCTGCACCGGCCTGAGTGAGCTGTGCATCGGTGGCGCGCGTGTCGAAGACCTGCACGCCGATGTTCAGCAGCCGCTCTTCGCTGGGAGTCTGGGTTGCCACATTCAGCTGCACGTCACCGACCGGAGGCGGGCCGACGACTTGCGCGGGTTGATTCTGCGCGCAGGCTGTCAAGAGAAGGGACAGCAAGCTCAGCAACAGAAGGCGAGAGATGCTGCTCGCGCGTGACTGAAGATTGCGGAGTATGGCGAACCTCATGGCTGTGCATCCGCCGCGCTGCATACCTGTCCTCTGCTCAGTGTCTGCACGCAGTTGAAGCCATCGGGCGGGGCCTCGTAGCGGTTGAAGAACGTAATCAGATTGAAGGGTGTAGAGTTGCGATCGTAGACGCTGGTGAGCATGCTGATGGTCTGGCCATCGGTGTCGAGGCTGAAGCGATGCTCGATGATGACGCCCTCGGCCAGCATGATTTCGAACACCAGTTGCTGGCGATCCCAGCCACAGTATTCAGTACCGTGCGGGCTGTTGAAGGTGTCGTCGACATTGTTGGCCGTGCTGCAGATCAACGCCGCATCACCCTGGCGCTCGATACGCACTTCGCCACCGGTCTGGGTGATCCGCATGAGGGTCTGGCGGCTGATGAGTTCGGCTAGCCGCGCATTGGCGATGACGTTCCCGGCCCGGCGTCGCGAGCCGCTCATGTTGTAGCTACCCGCATCGCCACCCTGGCGCTGCATGTCCCGGTTGAGCTGGTCGATGGTGCGCTGCAGCTCCGCCTCCCACTTGTCGCTGCGCGAGAAGTCCTTCTCCCAGCTACCCGCGAAGTTGGGGCGCACCGGGTTGATCGGCCTGCTTGGCTCGTCGGCGGCGAAGCCTCTTGAACCGAGCAGCAATAGCAGCAAGGCAATGCCGATCCGGAGTGGACTCGCTCTGCGTGTTGCTATCAAGGAAGTGGGCGATCTCAGTGTCATGGTCTCGGCAGGTCAGGGGTTTGAAGACGGTATGCAGCCTTGCGGCGATTCTATCCTGTAAGTCAGCCTGCTTCACAGAACTGAATCGCTGGCTTGCTGTTGTGTGGCTGTTCGACTAAACCAGAGCGCGCGCTGCTTCGCCGCAGGGGAATGTGAATCTTCCCATCCTTGCGACATACTCAGGCTTCCACCATGAGGATCACGCTTTGACAAATGAACAATCTGTGACAAGAACACCGGTATCAACAACCAAAAAAGTCCGCTTCAGGACAGCGCTGCGCCACCTGTTGCGCTTTCAGCTCAAGCTCGCTCTGGATGCCATCCGGGATGTGTTGATGAGCCCGATCAGCATCATCTGCTTCCTGCTCGATGTGGTGTTACGACCTGACGAAGCAGACAGTTATCATCGCAAGATGATCAAGTTCGGCAGGAAAACGGACCATCGGATCAACCTGTTTGGCGAGCATCGCCGGAAAAGAGAGGCTGCGCAGCCTTCGGAGCAAACTCAATCGTAACGAGAAAGTGCTGCACTGATCATGGGACAAATGCAATCCGCTCAACGACTCTGATCGTATCAATGAGGCCTATTCAAAATCATGAGGTAAATGCCGATGTCCGCATTGCGGGTCTACTACGACGGGCTGTGCCCGTTGTGTACCAGGGAAATCAATCACATCAAACGCCTCGACTTGCAGGGTTTGCTGGATATGCAGGACATCAACGCCGAGGGTTTTGAACAACGCTTCCCGCACATCGATCGGGTACAGGCTGACCGAATCCTGCATGGCGAGCTTCCCGATGGTCGCATTATCCTCGGCCTTGATGTGACCTGCATGGCGTGGTCGCTGGTAGGCAAGGGACACTGGTTTGCGTTTATGCGCTGGCCATTGATCAAGCCCATCGCCGACAGAATCTACCTGTATTTCGCGCGGCATCGACATCGTATTTCCGGCTGGTTCGGACGTCCGCCTGTCTGCGACGATCGTTGTCAGACGAAGCTGTGAATCTTATGTCGATGATCACATTTGGGCGGGCGAAAAAATTGCCTCGTACCCATTCTCTCTTCACGAAGAAAATTTTTAGCGAGCGATACGATGAAAAAATTCCTGAGCCTTTTGGCTGTCCTGATGCTGCCCGCCTGCACCGGAGGCCCGCCCGGCGGTCTGCAAATTGTTCAGAACTTTGATCTGCAACGCTACCAGGGTGAGTGGTTTGAAATTGCCAGGCTCGATCACCGATTTGAACGCGGCTTGTCACAGGTCAGCGCCAACTACACTGTTCAGGACGACAACAGTGTGCGGGTGACTAATCGGGGGTTTGATGAAAATTCCCAGGAGTGGGAAGAAGCCATCGGCCGGGCGAAGTTTGTTGCGGCTCCTGATCAGGGCGCATTGAAGGTCTCGTTCTTTGGCCCTTTCTACGGGGCTTACAACATCGTGGCGCTCGATAAGGAAGACTACGAATGGGTGATGGTGACGGGGCCGTCATATGACTATCTGTGGATTCTTGCGCGGCAACCCACGCTTGAGGCGGTGGTGTATAGCAGGCTGGTTGAGATTGCGGCCAATGCAGGATTTGCGGTGGATGAGCTTATTGTGGTTGAGCAATGATCACATCCCATCAGCATGTCCTGAAAAAATAGAATCGAAGGTTTTAGCTTGCTTTTGCCGTGGACTCCTGTTCACATCAAGCCGAGCAAGGTGTATTGGTAGTCTATCGACGTACCGGATATGCGACCTGCATGCAGTCATCCAGTGATAATCAAGTAGTGCCTTTCCAAGCGCGCAACAGTTGATATCAAAAATAATAAAGGTTCCGAGTCGTCCACACGGCAAAGGCCAACATCTGGAGATAAGCATGCATACATTCACCCGACGCGGGCGACTGCGTCATCTGATCCATTCCTGTCTTGTTGCTTCCATCGCATTTCCCGTACTTGTGCAGGCGCAGGCTGCTGCTGATCCCGAGGTAGAGGAAGTAGTGGTCACTGGCTCCTACATCCGCAACTCTGCGTTCGCGGAGAACTCCCCCGTGGCGACCATCAATCAGGATGAGCTCTACCAGTCCGGAGCGCCAAGTATGGCGAACTACATTCGCGACTTGAGCTTTACGCAGAATACCAACGTGGTGCTGAACGTATTGGGCGGCAATGACGGAGCCCAAAGCAGCACAGGTACGACCTTCAATTTGCGCGGTCTTGGCGAAAACAGCACGCTGAGCATGGTGGACGGACTGCGCGCGATTGACACTTCTGTTACTGCCATGATTCCAGACATCGCCATTGCGCGCGTCGAGATCGTGCTCGATGGCGGCTCTGCATTGTACGGATCGGATGCTGTCGCAGGGGTGGTGAACATGATTCCCATCAAGCAGTTCGATGGGGTGCGCGCACGTGCTTATTATCAGACGCCGGAAGAGGGCGGCATGGAAGAGGGCAACTTCGCCTTGCTCTGGGGCAAAAGTTTCGACAACGGGATCAATTACGTGGGCGCGTTCGATGCCCGCAAGCGCACGCGACTGGGGTACTACGAGCGACCCCGTGAGTGGGAGATGGCCGACGGCTCGTCCGGCTCCGGCAACCCGGGCACCTACCGACGTGTGACAGGAGCTACGCCGAAACTGGGCGGGCTGCACGGTGGACGTTCGCTGGGAGGCAACCTGCCAGATCCGAGTTGCGGGACATTCAATCAGGGGCTAGAGGATCGAACCAAACGTGGATCCATCCCCAGTGGGATCATCACTGGCACCGGCGCCAACATAACATGCTGGTACAACTACACGCAGACCTATCCCTATGCGACGGGCATGAGTGAGTACAACCTGTATCAGAATCTCACCTGGGAAGCCACAGACTCGCTGCGTTTCGAACTTTCCGCCAATTTGAACTACCTGATGAACGAGGGTTCTATGGGGGTAGTCACCGCGTTGAATCCGAACAATCGGAACGTCTTGTTCATTCCCGCCAGTCATCCCGCCAATACCTTCGGCTTCGATGTGACGCCGTGGTTGTGGCGCCCTTCGTCCGGTCTGGGTGTGACTCCGCCCGGGATCAACGAATTCGGCGAGACCTCCGGAGGCACGTATGTCGACTCCAACCGAATCAAGCTCGGAACATCCTTTGATCTGACCGATACCTGGACGGGGTATGCCTATTACTCCAGGCAGGAGCGCGCTTCTCGCTCGCGCACAAAGGTCGGGACTTTGCATCTGGCGAAGCTGCAGCTTGCCTTGATGGGTAAGGGTGGCCCCGCCGGCAATCAATGGTTCAACCCGTTCGGCAGCTCCGATCCGCGCTCACCCTTGTACAGAGAAGGCGTCACCAACAACACGCGGGAGGTGATGGACTGGATGTATGAGCCGATCAAGCTGACTGGCAACCGGGACTACCTGGACATCGCTGAGCTCACCGTCACTGGAGAGTTGTTTAATCTGCCGGCTGGCGCCGTCTCCATGGCAACGGGCTACCAGTGGCGAGACACGACCAATGATGAGTTTGCCAATACTCTGTCGAACGTCGGACTCAATTACAACGTTGATATCACGACACCGGTGCGCAAGGACGCGAGGTATGTCAGTGAGGTCAGGGCAGTATTCCTGGAGGTAGAAGTGCCGATTCTGGAATCACTAACATTGCAGACTGCGGTCCGCCATGAAGAGTTCAAAGATTTCGGGTTGAAGGCCACAACGCCGAAAGTGGCGCTGCGTTGGGAAGCGATGGACGGGCTGGCAATGCGCGCTTCCTGGGGGGAGAGCTTCCTGGCCCCAACCCCTGTGCAGGGTCGTCCGTTTATCCCGAACGAGCTATGTGGTGAGGCCTTCTCAGGCAATGATCCGTTCTTCAATGCCTCCTTGATCGGCTCCTCCACCTGTACCGCCGGCAATCCCGATCTGCGGCCCGAGACCTCTACGATTCGCAATCTGGGATTCACGTATGAGGGGGTCGAGAACCTCAGCATCAGCATGGATTACCAGAATGTGAAGTACATCGACAGAATCCGTACGCTGGACGATACGGACACGGTGTACGACCAGTTCCGCGTATTCCTGGCAGCCACTGGCCGCACTACGGCTTCGTACAATCCCGCCAATGCAGCCGATCGGGCAGCGGCTACCGCTTACTTGCGTTCCATCGCCGGGGCTGGCAATTCGGTACTGAGAGATCCACTGGACATGTCGGTAGACACAATCTACAGGCAAGCGCAGAACGTGGCCTCCGTATTCATCGATCTGGTCGATGCGAAGGCGCGTTATACGTATGAAGCAGGCGACTGGGGGACGTTCACAACGACGGTTGAGGCCTCGTATTTCATGAACTATTCCTACATCGACAACGTGGGTATCGAGATCGAAGGGCTTGGAAAGCAGAATGCAGATACAGCGATTCTGCCTCCCCTGCCGAAGGTCAAGGGCAGCGTGCGCCTGGGCTGGTACAACGGCAACCACAGCGCAGGACTGTCGGCCAACTATCGCCATAGCGTCCTGTTCGATGACCGTCCTGTCGATCGCTATGGGGATGGTTGGATCGCGATGACTGACCGTACGATTGAAGCGGAAACCATCACCAGTGCGCAGTATGCCTATGTCTTCGACCAGTACCTGGACAGTGAGATCACCGTGAGTGCTGGTGTGACCAACATGTTCGACATCAGGCCGCAGCGCTTTGCCATGATCGGTGGTTACGAGTCGCGTTTGTCCACTCCATGGGGCAGGCAGTTCTGGGTATCACTGGACTGGCAGCCGGGGGCGTAATTCGCTCCTTTAGGTCGAAGTGAAGAGGGTCATCGGCAGTCATGCTGGTGGCCCTTCCTTCTCAACCTCTGTCCACATACTCCTTCCACATCCCCTGCAACGCCTCTTCAAACTGTGCCGCAAAGCGCGGCGCGTCGAACAGCGCTGAGCGCAGCACGCGCGCGCGTTGAGTGCTGCGCAGCGTGACCAGCGCGTCGAGATCCGCGGCGCGCGCGACAGCTTGTTCCACAAATTCCGCAGGCGTTGCCGCCACCCAGTCGCTCAGGCTCGCCGCTGTCAGCAGGCTGGCGGCCATGCGCCAGACCAGGCGGTCGCCGCGCAAGGCCAGCACGGGCGCTCCAGCCCACAATGCTTCTGCCGTGGTGGTCACACCACTGCAGGGGAAGGGGTCGAGCGCGATGTCGATACGGTTGTAGGTCTGCAGGAACAGATGACGTGGCGCCGGACCTTCCAGCGTTACGCGCTGCATGTCGAAGCCCAGTGCCGCCAGACGCTGGGCGAAGCGGGTGCGGTAAGTTTTGGAATGGAAGCCACCGCCTTTGAGCAGTAGGCGCGCTGTCGGGATCTGCACCAATACCTGTTGCCACAAAGTCAGCACCCGGTCATTGAGTTTATGCGGGTTGTTCAGGCAACCGAAGGTGATGTAACCATTGGTCACGGCGGGTGGCGCCGCTTCCGGGCAGTCGACTTCCGGTGGTGTGAAGCAGAGGGTGTGGCCGGGCAGGCGCCATACTGGTTCGACAAATTCCTGCTCGGCCCCGTGCGGCACACAGTATTGATCGACGAGTACATAATCGATACTAGGGGTGCCGGTGCTGCCGAGAAATCCCATCCACGATACCTGCACCGGGGCGGGCTTGCGAGCCAGCACCGCGAGGCGGTTGCCAGTCATGAAACCCTGTACATCCAGCAGAATATCGATGGTGTCGCGGCGGATCAGTGCCGCCAGATCGTCGTCCTTGATGCCCTGCACGTCATGCCACTGAGAGACCAGAGGCCGAATTCGATCAGTCACCTTATCGGGGCGTTGTAGAACGTCATAAACGAAAAACTGCAGAGAACTCTGCTGCAGCGCCTCCAGCATGGTCAGCATGAAGAAAGCGACCGGGTGGTTGCGCAGGTCGCCGGAAATAATGCCGACGCGCAGGACCCGGGGCGCGCTGCGTTCATTGTCCCAGTGCTGGAAGGGTATGACCCGGCGGCGCAAAGCCTCGCCGAAACGTTCGGCATGCGCCCGGCGCTGTGCCGCCGTCATGGCGGCCGCGAACTGGTAGTGGAAGCCCAACGCGGACATTGCGTCGATATTGTCAGGCTCGGCCTGCAACAGCTGTTCTGCGTGGGCAATACCCGCGTCCATGTCACCGGTCGCGATACAGGCTTCAATGCGTGACAAGCGCAGGGACGGATGGTCGGGGTGTGCGGCCAGCAACTCGGTACAAAGAGCTTGTGCGGCCTCCGGCTGACCAGCATCGAGCAGCACACGAACGATAACTTTGCGCGTCTCGAAGTCGTCGGGCAATTCCAGCAACAACTGGCGACAGGCGGCGAGGGCGTCCTGCTGACGACCTTCGCGGCGCAGTGCCTCCACGCAGTGTCGCAAGCCTTCATGACGCAGCGGTCCTTCCAGCTGCAACAGCCGTTGCGCGTGCTCGTATTGCAGGCGGGGTTTGCCCCAGTAACCGGCGTTACGCGCGGCATTGCTGAGAGTTTCGGGGAAACTGCAGCCGAGCCGGAAACACTGCTGGTAGGCCTGTTCGGCAGCCTCGTACTGATCGGTCATGGTGAGCGCGGCGGCCAGATGATCCCAGCTGTCCACATCATCCGGGCTGCTCTGCAGCACCCGTCGGAACACGGCGATGGCGGCAACCGGCTCTCCGGCGTTGAGATGGGCAAGGCCCTGGCTTCGCAGCGAACTGAGGGCGACAACAGTCGAGGCAGTCATTGCATTGACAGCATTGACAGCATTGACAGAGGTATCAGCGTGATCCGGCATTTGCCATCTCCTGCTGCAAGGCCTGCGCGACCCGTTCGAAGACATCGGCCCAATCCCCGCGTCGGTTTTGCCGGAACAGGCGCTGGCCGGGATACCAGTGTTGTTCGACATCATTGCCGTCTTCAGTAGCGCGATACACCCAGCGCCACTCGCCTGCAAATTCCAGCACCAGCCAGGCTGGGGTGCCCAGTGCGCCGGTCAGATGCACCAGAGAGGTGTCGCAGCCGATCACCACATCCAGCTCCTTGATCAACGCGGCGGTTTCCTCGAAGCGCCCGCTGAACTGATCGAGTTCGTGTCCCAGGTCAACGCCCGCGTCGCCCGCCCAGGCGCTGAATTCCTCGCGAGTGTTGGGGATCAGATTGAAGAAGCGGATACCCTGCACCTCCAACAAGCGCGTGAAAGGAGCGAGCCCCGGCGAACGCAGATGGTCGCGGGCATGCAGTGTCGAGCCCTTCCAGGCCAGGCCCACCTTCAGAACCGGCTGGCCTGCATTCAAGCTCTCCAGCAGCGGACGCAGCAGTCGCCGCTGTTCGTCCTGCGCCGTGAGGTAAGGCGTGTGCGGGGGCACCACTGCACCGAGCTTCTGCAGGTGCCAGGGCACGCTCATGATGAAGGTCCAGTAGTCGCACCAGGGAATGCTGTCCTTTTCACCTGCTACCACATCGACGCCCGGCACGAACCCGCGCAGCCGGGTAAACAGCGAGTGCAGCGCGGGGTGGCAGACGATGACAATCCTCTCAGCGCCGCTGGCGGCCTTGATTTCCAGCAGATAACGGGCACACATGATCTGATCACCGATGCCCTGCTCTGGCCACAGCAACAGCGTCTTGCCCTGCAGCGGTTCGCCTTGCCAGCGCGGGAAGGGATAACGCGGTGCAAAACTCATGCGGACCTTGCGATCAGGGTTGGCGCGCACCTCGAAACACTCCCAGCCTTCTTCCATCCGGCCCTGCATCAGCAGACACAGCCCGAGGTTGAACGAGGCTTCGGAATAGTCCGGGCGCAGCGCCAGTGCGCGGCGATAAAGACGCTCGGCATCGGCATGACGGCGCAGATTCATCATGGTGCCGCCCAGATTCAGGTAGGCCGGGGTGTACTGCGGATCGATGGCCATGGCGTGTTCGAAATGCGGTAGAGATTCCTCGTGACGCTCGGTGTCCTGCAGGAAGACTCCGTAGTTGTTGCGCCCTTCGACGAAATCCGGCCGCAGCGCCAGCGCTTTCAGGTAGTGAGTCTCGGCCTCG
Organism: Pseudomonadota bacterium; assembly: GCA_040384465.1. Lineage (GTDB taxonomy): Bacteria > Pseudomonadota > Gammaproteobacteria > Pseudomonadales > Pseudohongiellaceae > UBA5078. The sequence continues at coordinate 123,629 of JAZKJF010000015.1, forward strand.
GCGAAGCGCTTGCGATCCTTGTACCAGTTGCCCAGATTGCTGTGCGCCTCGGCGTATTGCGGGTTGATCTGCAGCGCCTGCTGGTAAGCCTCGAAGGCAGCGTCGATGTCGCCTTGTTCCTTGCGCAGGTTGCCCAGATTGTTGTGCGCGATGTAGTTCTCCGGCTCCAGCCGCAGGGTTTCCAGATAGCACTGCTCGGCCAGCGGCAGTTGTTTCTCCCAAAAATAATAGACGCCCGCGTGCAGATGCAGATTGGCATTGTCCGGACACGCCGCGAGTGCCTGGCGATAGCAGTCCGCCACTGCGTCGGTCGCGTCAGCTCCCTTGCGCTGGGCTTGCAGCAATGAGGCGAGGCGGATGAACAACGCTTCGGTCTGTTCAGGCAGTTGCAGGGCCAGACGACATTCGATACTTAGTCGCAACCACTGGATTTCATCGGGGCAGGGTCGCCCGGCAGCGGCATTGAACACGTCACGGCTGAGCATGACGGCATCGAAATAGCGCTGCCGCTCGAAGAGGCTGGTGGCCGTCGCGAGACTGGGAGCTTGAGGGTTCATGGGGCGTTGATCTCCTGCCGGGGGGCATCAGTACACCACTGTCGGTAGAGGGTTTCCAGCCCCTGCGTATAGGCTTTGCCGTCACATAGCCCTGAACGCATCACTTGAGAACGCAATCCGGCACGCAGCATGGCCAGCCTCTCCCGGTCAGCCGCCAGCGCGGTGGCGATTTGTACGTAATCGTCCGGTGTCGCGGCAACCCATTCCGGATGCCCGACGGTGTTGAGCAGGCTCACGCCCATGCGGCTCATGAACCCTTCGCCTGCCAGAGTCACCACGGGGACGCCCATCCACAACGCATCGCAGGTAGTGGTACCACCGTTGTAGGGAAGCGAATCCAGCGCGATGTCGAGGCGGGCGTATTCGGCCAGGAAGCGCGTCAGCGGGACGACGGGGGGCAACAGGTCGACGCGGTCGGCGGTAATGCCACGGCTTACGAAGTGCTGCTGAAACAAGGTGCGAGTGCCTGCGTCGGCGAGGCTCGACGCCATCAGCACCATGCGGGAGTTTGGCACGGCCTGCAGCACCCGTGCCCACAGGTCAAGACACGTCGCCGAGACCTTGGGCAGATTGTTGAAACTGCCGAAGGTGATGTGGCCATTGAGTTGCGACGGCAGTGCCGCGACGGGCGGTGTGCCGGGTTGCGGCTGATACAGCAGAAAACTGTGGGGCAGGCGGGCGGGCCGTTCGCTGTAGAGCGCTTCCTGCCCGACAGGAATCAGATGTTGATCTGCCACGATGTAGTCAATCGATGGCAGCCCCGTGGTGTAGGGGTAACCGATGAAGACCGCCTGCACCGGCGCCGCACGGGCGGCCAGCAGCAGCGGTCTGCCACCGGCAGTGTGCCCGGTTAGGTCGACCAGCACATCGATGCCATCGGCGCGGATCTGCTGCGCCAGCCGCTGCTGATTCCAGCCGCTGCAATTGTGCCAGCCGTGACCATGGCTCTGCAGCTTGCGGGTGTGCTCATCGCTGGCGGTGGACAGGGCATAGCAGGTGACACTGAAACGTTTGCGGTCGTGATGTTGCAATACCGGTTCGATGAAGAACCCTACCGGATGTGCGCGCAGATCGGGCGACAGGTAGCCGATCCGCAGCGGTTTGCCTCTGGCAGAGGGGCGGCGCGGCGTTGGCGTGGCGGCAGAAGTCAGAGCAGAAGCGTTTGCAGGCGCCGGACTTGCAGACAGTGGCGCACACAACTCCCGATGCAGGTGCGTCAACGCGGCAGCGTCCAGGCTGTCACTGTACAGCGATGAGAACAGACTGTTAGGAATGGCGATTGAATTGCCCGGCCTTAGCTCGCGGACTTGCGCCATCACCTGCTGGGCTTCGTCGATGCGCGCCTGCTGCACCAGCCCGAAGGCACGCATGCTGAGCAGTTCCGCGTGCTGGGGATGATGGATTGCCACGCGGTCGATCAAGGTCAGTGCCTCGCTGACAGCGCCCAGTTCGATCAGGGTTGACGCCAGACTCGCTGCGCTGCTGGCATCCTGCGGTGCTACCTCCACCGCGCGGCGCAAATGCTGCAGCGCGTCATCGTGGCGTTTTTGCAGGCGGTACAGCGTGCCCAGATTGGCCAGCGCTGTGGCGTGAGAAGGGTCGAGGCGCAACGCCCGTCGCCATGCCACTTCTGCTTCAGTCGCCCGGCCCAGCGCATTGAGCGTGACTGCCATGGCGTTGCACAGATCCGCATGCTCCGGCTGCAGGATTTCAATGCGCTGATACAAGGCCAGCGCCCCGGCGGCATCGTCGTCGTGATAGTGCCGGTCGCCGAGTTTGCGCAGCAGTGTCGCCAGTTTGCTGCGTGCCTGCTCATTGCTCGGTTGCAACCGCAGTGCCTCTTCAAAATGCGTGGCAGCCTCGTCAAGGCGGTCCAGTTGCAGCAGCAGGTTGGCAAGGTTGAAGCGGGCGGGGAGCAGATTGGGTTGCAGCGCCAGTGCACGGGTAAAGCTTTGTTCTGCCTCGTGAGGCTGGTGCAGGCGCTGTTGCAGATTGCCGTAGTTGAACCAGGTTTGTGCCCCGGCGTCTTCACGCTGCAGGACGCGCTGGTAGCAGGCTTGTGCTGCTGCGAAGTTCTCGCGGCGAGTGTGCAGAGAGGCGAGATTGCTCAGTGCGGCGCTATGGTCTGGCGAGTGTTGCAGCACTTCTTCATAGAGCGTCTGGGCTTCTTCCAGACGTCCTTGCTGATGGGCCTGCAAGGCTTTCTGGAGTGTCTGCTCAGTCAAGGCCGCTGCGCTCAAAATCCCTTCACTCAATGCTCAGCACCCGGCGGATTTCATCGCTCTTGAAGCCCAGTGCCATCGGACGGCGCACCTCGGGGAGCACAACCACGTCATACAGTTCCTCGACCACTCCCTCCATCCGCAGCCAGTGCACCACGTCGCCGGTGCGCAGGTCGATCACCTGCACGCCGCAGCGAGGATCTGCGTTGCGGGCCTTGAGATTGGCGTCCAGTGCCAGGCCACTGAAGGTCTTGTTGTGGCGTGGTTTGGAAAGCCCCACCAACGCGAAATCGCCGTGGAAGCTGAGCCCGCGCATGTAACCGGGGCAGAAGGTCAGTGGCACAAAGGTGCGGGTGGCCAGATCGACATAGCCGAAATCGCCAGTCCCCGAATTGCACAGCCACAACCGGCCATTGTGCCAGCGTGGCGAATGCGGCATGGACAGGCCGGAGCAGACGATCTCGTTGCTGTTGACGTCGATGACGATGCCACCGTCGGCGCGATGTTCACGCCAGCCATCGGCAACATCGGATTGGCCGACAGCCGTGACATAGGCCGCGCGCCCATCCTTCATCGCCAGCCCGTTGAGATGGCAGCGATCTTCCGCCGCCAGCTTGCTGATGAATGGTGGTTGCCACAGCGGTTTGAAACTGTGGGTGTCGCTCAACGTGGCCAGACAACCGAACAGCGTATTGACGAAAATCAGCCGCCCGTCGGCGTCCACCGCCATGTCATGAATGTCCAGGTCACCGGTGGTGTTGCCAAGCTGTGGCACATAGAGGCGGTCGTAGCCGTCGCGCTGCTCGCCATCCTGCAGCACATTCTCGAAGCGCCACACCTGATACAGGCTGCTCATGTACAGCCCGTTCGCGGTAGAACACAGCCCCATGCAGCGATTGAAACTGCGCTCGAATACCGAGAGTTGCTGGTCCGGTTTCACCCCAATGAAGTAGAGCTTACCGATCTGGTAGGTCGTCAAGGCGATCGACAACCGCTGCTCCGCCAGCCATGAGGTCAGCTGGCGGGAGATGTCGATCTCCAGTGTTGGCGGTGTAGCGGGGTCTACCATCGTCATCAAAAGTCCTGTTGGCGTGTCATTGTTCAACTGAACATGAAGGTGGGCAGCAGCAAGGTTGCGCCGCCGAGCGTCATGATGACGTGATCCCCGTCGGTACCGGTATTTACCCAGCCGCCAGTGAATTGCACCGTATCATTCTGACCAGCGTCCACCCGCAATCTGTTACTGGTATCCGAGAGGCTCAGCACATCCTGTAATGTCAGCGTCAGGGTACTGCTGCCCTCTGCAGTCATGTCGATCACTTCGATTCCCCTGACCCGGCCGCGCACGTCGGCGAGATCGTAGGTCCCATCCTGAACCAGCAGCAGCGTATCGGTGCCGCTTCCTCCATCGATGCGCTGGATGGAGAAATTGTGAATGCGGAGGGTATCATCACCAGCACCGGTATAGATCACGTCGGCACCGCTGTTGCTTTCCAGCGTGTCATTCTCCGCACTGCCCATCAGCCCGGCCAGCAAAGAGATATCGCTGCCGAAGACAACAAAGGCAGAGCCTGTGCTTGTCTGGTCGGCGCCGATCAGGATATCGGCAAAGCCGTCGCCGTTGACATCCCCGGCCGTGCTGACCGAGATGCCGACATGCGCCTCACCGCCGTTGCTCGGGACACCGCCGACACTGAAGAGGGCATCCGGTTGGGTCAGCAGATCGGTGATGCTCTCTGTCGCATTGAACCCGGAGGATTTACCAAACAGGACATAGGCATTGCCACTGACGACGTAATCAAGGTTCGCCTTGTACGCGCCGATGAGCAAATCATCGTAACCGTCGCCGTTGACATCACCGGCACCGCTCACGGATGAACCCCAACGATCACCCCCGCCCGCGGCACCCTCGATGCGGAAACCGGCAGTACCACTCAGACTATCCAGGGCTAGTGTACTGTCAAAGCCCGAGGTCATGCCGAACACGATGTAGCTGACCCCACGGTCCTCTTGATCGCTGGAGTCCGGTCCCCGGGCTCCGATAATCAGATCGTCGATGCCATCGCCATTGATATCCCCCGCACTGCTGACGGAGCGTCCGATGTTGGTGTTGTCGGACGACAGCTGCATCCGGAAACCATTGCTGCCGTCAAGGGCAGACACGTTGATGGTGCTGCTGAAACCCCCACTGTGACCAAACAGTACGTAGGCTGCCCCGTTATCTGAATAGCTGTTTACATCGGCAGCAGGCGTGCCGACGATCAGATCATCATAGCCGTCACCGTTCACGTCGCCTGCGTCGCTGACACTGAAGCCGAGTTCGTCTCCGTCCTCCAATCCCTGCAAACGGAAACCGTTAGTGCCGTCCAGGTCTTGCAGCGTGATACTGGTATTGAGGTTTGATGAGCCGAACAGCACAAAAACAGCGCCATTGTCGAACAGTCCGGAACCGTCGAAGCCCGGGCTGCCGATCAGGAGGTCGTCGTAACCATCGCCGTTGATGTCGCCCGCGCTGCTGACTGCCTTGCCTGTGCGGTCATCGGAAGCCACCGTGTCTATCAGCGGAACTGTATCGTCGCCAGCCACATGGTAAGTCGACTCAAAGCTCCCGTTCCTGCCCTTGAACACAAAGGCGGCACCTCCGCTCTCTCCGTCGCTATAGTGCGGGACTCCGACGATCAGATCGCCCTTGCCATCGCCATCGACATCACCTGCGTTGCTGACAGACCACCCGGTGTAAAGGAAGGTGCTATTGCCGTGCAGGAGGAAGCCATTCTCGCCATTCAGGCTGGACAGAGAGAGCGTGGCATCGAAGCCGGATTGCTTGCCAAAGACTACATAGCTCACGCCTGAATCTTCGACGTTGCCGTAGTCTGTTCCGCGCGCCCCGATGATCAGGTCATCGTAACCATCCCCGTTGATATCGCCGGCTGTGCTGACCGACAAGCCCAGCAGGTCATCGCTGTTGGGGCCATCCATGCGGAAGCCGTTGCTGCCATTGAGGCTGCTGAGCTGGGTCGGAGTGGACAGCCTGGTGAAGGTCATCGAATTGGTGCCGGAGGTGTTGCCTGCCAGATCGGTCTGGCGCACGTGCACGGTGTGCGCTCCTATTGACGAGACCGTGAACTCCGAGCCACTGCCTGCTGTCCAGTTGCTGCCGCCGTTCAGGCTGTACTGCCAGGTCGCGCTGTCTTCAATGTCAAACACAACGACGACACCGTCATAGGTCGTGTCAGCTGCGCCATTGCCCAGCGCCGGATCAGGCATCTGCACTGATGTGTCCAACGTGAAGCTCAGCGAGCCGTTGGCTGAGGTGATGCTGTTGGTGTCCGTCTGCCGGACCAGTACGTTCTTCTCACCATTGCCGCTGGTGAGGAAGCTGCTGCCCGAACCGCTTGACCAGCTGCTGCCGCCATTCAAGCTGTACTCCCAGGTCGCGCCGGATGCCAGCCCGCTGACATTGACGTTGCCATTATTGGTATAGCTGTCGCTGGCACTGCTGCCGGTGTCGCTGGCTAGAGTGGCCGAGGGCGCCGTGACATTCGAGATGGCTGCACTGACGTTTTCACTGACCTGCACTGTCGCTGCCCCGAGACTGTAAGTCTTGTAGCCGCCCGAGACGTTGTTGTCGGTGTTCCACGCCCCGATGAGGAGTGTGCTGTCGCCACTGTTGCCGTTGACGCGCAGTGTGTTGGTGGTGTCGGACAGCGAGCGCACGTCCACCGCTGTCAGCGTCACCGAGTTGTTGCCACTGCCGGTCAGGTCGATGACTTCGATGTTGTCGAGCTTGCCGCGCACCGTCGCCAGGTTCAGGGTCAGGTTGCTGCCGTTCAGCGCCAGCGTGTCTGTGCCATTGCCGCCGTCCACGTGCTGGAAGCCGAGAGACGACACCGTGATGGTGTCATCGCCAGCGCCTGCATGGAAGACCGCCACCGCGCCCGCATCGGACAGGCTGTCGGCGCCATTGGTAGCCACATTGTTGTTCTTCGAGCCGTACACCACATAGGTAGACCCTGAGCTGATGCCATTCGGGGCCGCCGTGCTCGTGCCGGTCATCAGGTCGTCCAGGCCATCACCGTTGATATCACCGGCGCTGCTGACGGACATTCCCACATAGTGCGTAGCACCGACGCCGTCGAGGCGATAGCCGATATCGCCGTCCAGAGACGACAGGTTGATCGACGAACTGAACGAGGACTTGCCGTAGACCACATAGGCCGCGCCGGTGCCATCGATGCTGTTCAGATCGGCAGCGGGTGCACCGATCAGCAGATCCGCATAACCATCGCCGTTGAGGTCGCCCGCGCCGCTGACGGCGCTCCCTGAGCGGTCAGAACTGGCCACGCCATTGAGGCGGAAGCCGGTATTGCCATCGAGTCCCGACAGGTTCACGGTGCTGCTGAAGCCCGAGGATTTGCCGAAGATCACATAGGTGGCACCCGTGGAAGTGTTGGTGCCGTAAGCGCCGAGAATCAGATCGTTGTAACCATCGCCGTTAACATCGCCTGCGTTGCCGCCGGACATGGCGACCTTGCCATGGATCGGATGTCCTGCGAGACGGAATCCATTGGTCCCATTCAGAGAGGACATGCTGAGGCTGGCATCAAAGCCCGAGGACTTGCCGAACACCACATAGCCCAGTCCGGAGTCGGTGGCGTTGAGATCCGAACGGGGAGCGCCCACTAACAGATCGTCATAGCCATCGCCGTTGAGATCTCCGGCACTGCCGACCATGTAGCCGAGCCGTTCACCGGTGGTGCCTGCCGTGAGAGTGAAGCCGGTGTTGCCATCCAATCCTGAAAGACTGATAGAACTGCTGAAACTGCTCGATTGCCCGAACACGACATAGCTGATGCCCGCGCCGGAGCCACTGGCGTTGGAGCCGGGACCGCCGACTACCACGTCATGGTAGCCATCGCCATTGATATCGCCTGCTGCGCCAACCGCAAAGCCGGTTTGAGCGTTGGTGGTTGCACCGACCATTTTGAAGCCGTTGCTGCTGTTGAGTGTGGAGAGATCGAGTGTTGCACTGAATCCAGCGGATTTGCCGAACACCACATAGGTCGCTCCGACGGAGGTGAATGCGTCAGTAATGCCCGAAGCACCGATGATGACGTCCGCATAACCGTCGCCATTGACGTCGCCCGCGCCCTGTACTGCCATTCCTGTCGCGGCATTGACAGCGGCACCATTGAGGCGGAACCCGTTGCTGCCATCGAGAGTCGACAGGTTCATCGTGGCATCGAAGCCCGTGGACTTACCGAACACCACATAAGCCGCGCCAGAGCCGGTAAGGCTGTTGGCATCGAAACCGCTGGCCGCGACGAGCATGTCATCGAAACCGTCGCCGTTGACGTCTCCGGCACTGCTGACCTTGCCGCCGCTTTGATCAAATGCGACGCTGCCGTCAAGGCGGAAGCCGTTGCTGCCATTGAGCGCGGAGACGGAGAGATTGGCGAGAATCATGGTGAAGTTCAGCGTGGTGCTGGTGCTGCTGGCATTGCCCGCCGCATCGGTCTGCCGCACGGAGACCGCTTTTTCGCCACCACCAGTGACGGTGAAACTGCTGCCGATGCCGGTGGTCCAGTCACTGCCGCCGGTGTTGTATTCCCAGACGGCGCCACTTTCCAGCCCGCCGACATTGACGGTGCCATTAGAGGTCATGCCGTCGCTGCTGTTGCTGCCGGTATCGCTCGCCAGGCTGAGGCTCGGTGTAACGGCGCTGGTGTCCAGCGTGAAACTCAGCGAGCCGCCGCTGGAATGATTGCCCGCCGCATCGGTTTGGCGGACTCGCACGGCTTTGCTGCCGTCGCCCGTGATGTCGAAGCTGCTGCCGCTGCCATCAGTCCAAGTGCTGCCTGCATCCACGCTGTATTGCCAGGGCAGATCGTCTTCGAACCCTGTGACGTTGATGGTGCCATCATTGCTGATCGAGTCAGTGGCATTGCCGCTGTTGGTCGCGATGGAGGCGTTCAGGCCTTCGGGCGCCGTGGCGTCAAGCGTGAAGCTCAGTGAGGCGACACTTGAGGTGTTGCTTGCCACATCCGTCTGGCGGACCAGCACGGTTTTGCTGCCGTCATCGCCGGTCACGGTGAAGCTGTTGCCACTGCCATTGTTCCAGGTGCTGCTGTCCAGGCTGTACTGCCAGGTAGCGCCGGACTCCAGGCCGTTGACCGTGACACTGCCGTTGTTGGTGAGCAGATCAGTGGCGCTGGTGCCGTTGTCGCTGGTCAATATCGGAGCAGGTGTGGTGGCGTTGGTGTCCAGCGTGAAGCTCAGCGAGGTGGTGCTGGAGTGGTTGCCTGCGGTGTCGATCTGACGCACGCGCACCGCTTTGTCGCCGTCACCCGTGAGAGTGAAGGTGCTGCCGCTGCCGTCGGTCCAGGTGCTGCCGTCGGTGCTGTACTGCCAGATGGCGCCGTCTTCGAGATAGTCGACATTGACGGTGCCCTCGTTGGTGATCGTGTCGGTGCCGTTGCCGCTGTTGGTGGCCAGCGCGAGACCCATCCCTTCCGGTGCCGTGGCATCGAGGGTGAAGCTCAGCGAGGTGCTGCTGCCCATGTTGCCTGCCGCGTCGATCTGGCGGACGAGAACGGTTTTGGCGCCATCGCCCGTAGCGGCGAAGCTGCTGCCACTGCCACTGTTCCAGGTGCTGCCATCGGTGCTGTACTGCCAGCTGGCGCCACCTTCGAGATTGGTGACGTTGACAGTGCCATCGTTGGTGAGAGTGTCACTGGGGTTGCCGCCGTTGCTGGCCAGCGCAAGGCTCGGAACGTCAGGCGCGGTGGTGTCGATTGTGAAGCTCAGTGAGCTGCTGCTGCCGGTGTTGCCGGCCACATCGGTTTGACGGACGAGCACAGTTTTGGCGCCATCGCCGGTGGTGGCAAAGCTGCTGCCAGTGCCGGTAGTCCAGGTGCTGCTATCCAGGCTGTATTGCCAGGTGGCGCCGCTTTCCAGACCACTCACTGTGACGTTGCCGTCGGTGGTGATCAGATCAGTTGCACTACCGCCGGTGTCGCTGGTCAGAGACGGCGTCAGTGCAGCGGGCGCTGTGGTGTCGAGCGTGAATGTCTTGATGAAACTGGTGGCGGTATTGCCTGCAGGATCGCTGACGCGCACAAGCACGCTTTTGGCGCCGTCCCCTGTCACGGTGAAGTTGTTGCCACTGCCATCGCTCCAGGTGCTGCCATCAAGCGAGTACTGCCAGGTGTCACCGGATGCCGGTGTAGAAAACAGGTTGATGGTGCCGACGTTGGTGATCGTGTCACCGCTGCTGGTGCCAGTGTCGGAGGCCAGCGAGAGGGATTGCTTCTTGCTACTAAATGCGGTATCCAGCAGGAAGCTCAGCGAACCGTCGCTGGAGGTGTTGCCTGCCACATCGGTTTGACGAACCAGAACGTTCTTCGTGCCATCGCCAGAGGTGGTGAAGGTGCTGCCACTGCCGTTGGTCCAGCTACTGCCATTATTCAGGCTGTACTGCCAGGTGGCGCCGGACTCCAGACCACCGACGGTGACGCTGCCATTCTTGGTGATGTTGTCGGATGCACTGCTGCCGGTGTCGCTGGTCAGCGCTGCCGTGGGAGCCGAGGCCATGGTGTCCAGCGTGAAGCTCAGGGAAGCGCTGCTGGAGGTGTTGCCTGCGACGTCGATTTGACGTACTTGCAGGGATTTCGCCCCGTCGTCGGTGAGATCGAAAGCGCTGCCGCTGCCATCGGTCCAGGTGCTGCCATCGAGGCTGTATTGCCAGGTGGCAGCGGACTCCAGACCACTGATATTGATGGTGCCATCATTGGTGATTGAGTCGCTGGTGCTGCCACTGTTGGTGGCCAGTGCGAGGGCGACTGCATCAGGCGTGGTGGTGTCTACCATGAAGCTTAGCGAAGTAGTGCTGGAGGTGTTGCTTGCCACGTCGGTCTGACGCACAAACACGGTTTGCGCGCCGTCACCGCTGGTGGCGAAACTGCTGCCGCTGCCATCGCTCCAGGTGCTGCCGTCCAGGCTGTACTGCCAGGTAGCGCCGGACTCCAGTTTGCTTACGGTGACACTGCCATTGCTGGTGATGCCATCGGTGGCGCTGCTGCCGGTGTCGCTGGCCAGTGCCAGAGAAGGAGCCGCAGCACTGGTGTCGAGCGTGAAGCTCAGCGAGGTGGTGCTGCCGGTGTTGCCAGCCGTGTCGGTTTGACGCACACGCACGGTTTTGTCGCCATCGCCGCTGAGAGTGAAGTTGTTGCCACTGCCATTGGTCCAGGTGCTGCCATCAGTGCTGTATTGCCAGGTGGCGCCACTTTCGATGTAACCGACATTGACTGTGCCATTGTTGGTGATCGAGTCGCTGGTGCTGCCGCTGTTGCTGCTCAGAACCAGATTCAGACCTTCCGGCGCCGTGGCGTCGAGGGTGAAGCTCAGCGAAGTGGTGCTGCTGGTGTTGCCAGCCACGTCGATCTGCCGCACGCGCACCGTTTTGCTGCCATCGCCTGTAGTGGTGAAGCTGCTGCCGCTGCCATCGGTCCAAGTGCTGCCATCAGTGCTGTACTGCCAGATGGCGCTGTCTTCGATGTAGTCAACGTTGACGGTGCCGTCGTTGGTGATGGCGTCGCTGCCATTGCCGCTGTTGGTCGCCAGTGCGAGGCCGAGACCTTCGGGAGCGGTGGTATCGAGCGTGAAGCTCAGTGAAGCGGTGCTGCTGGTGTTGCCAGCCACATCAGTCTGACGGACCAGCACGGTCTGCTCGCCCTCTTCTGTGACGACAAAGCTGCTGCCACTGCCATCGCTCCAGGTACTGCCGTCTGTGCTGTACTGCCAGCTGGCGCCATCTTCGAGAGAGTCGATGTTGACGGTGCCATCGTTGGTGATCAGGTCGGACGTGCTGCCACTGTTGGTGGCTAACGACATATCCAGCTCATCCGGAGCGGTCGCATCCACAGTAAAGCTCAACGAAGTGATGCTGGAGGTGTTGCCTGCCACGTCGATCTGACGCACGCGCACGGTCTTGGCGCCATCGCCGCTGGTGGTGAAACTGCTGCCGCTGCCATCGGTCCAGGTGCTGCCGTCGGTGCTGTACTGCCAGCTGGCGCCGGACTCCAGATAGGCGATATTGACGGTGCCATTATTGGTGATTGAGTCACTGCCATTGCCACTGTTGGTGGCCAGCGAGCGGCCCAGTCCTTCGGGCGCAGTGGCATCCACGGTGAAACTCAGCGAACTGCTGCTGCCGGTATTGCCTGCCGCATCAGTCTGCCGAACCTGCACGGACTTGGCACCGTTGCCGGTGGTGGAGAAACTGCTGCCACTGCCATCGGTCCAGGTGCTGCCATCGAGGTTGTATTGCCAGCTGGCGCCGGACTCGATGCCGCTGACAGTCACGCTGCCACTGTTGGTGAGCAGGTCGGTAGCGCTGCTGCCGGTGTCGCTGGTCAGCGACAGCGTCAGTGTGTTCGGAGCTTCGGTGTCCAGCGTGAAGTTCAGTGAACCACTGCTGTTGATGTTGCCAGCCGCATCACTCTGCCGCACTTGCACGGACTTGCTGCCATCCCCGGTGAGCTGGAAGCTGCTGCCGCTGCCATCGGTCCAGGTGCTGCCGTCGGTGCTGTACTGCCAGATGGCGCCGTCTTCGAGATAGTCGATGTTGATGGTGCCATCGTTGGTGATCGAGTCGCTGGTGTTGCCACTGTTGGTGTCCAAGAAAAGGGCAACACCTTCGGGCGCTGTCGCGTCCACAGTGAAGCTCAGCGTGATGGCAGAAGAGGTGTTGCCTGCCACATCGGTTTGACGCACATGGACAGTCTTGTCGCCATCATCGCCAGTGGCGAAACTGCTGCCGCTGCCATCATTCCAGGTGCTGCCTTCGTTGAGGCTGTATTGCCAGGTAGCGCCGGACTCCAGCCCGCCGACCGTCACGCTGCCATTGCTGGTGATGCCATCGGTGGTGCTGCTGCCGGTGTCGCTGGTCAGCGACACACTCGGCACTGAAGCACTGGTGTCGAGTGTGAAACTCAGCGAGGTAGTACTGCTGGTGTTGCCTGCCACGTCGATCTGACGCACGCGCACAGTCTTGTCGCCATCGCCGCTGGTGGTGAAACTGCTGCCGCTGCCATCAGTCCAGGTGCTGCCGTCGGTGCTGTACTGCCAGGTGGCGCCGGACTCCAGATAGGCGATATTGACCGTGCCATTATTGGTGATTGAGTCACTGCCATTGCCACTGTTGGTGGCCAGCGAGCGGCCCAGTCCTTCGGGCGCAGTGGCATCCACGGTGAAACTCAGCGAACTGCTGCTGCCGGTATTGCCTGCCGCATCAGTCTGCCGAACCTGCACGGACTTGGCACCGTTGCCGGTGGTGGAGAAACTGCTGCCACTGCCATCGGTCCAGGTGCTGCCATCGAGGTTGTATTGCCAGCTGGCGCCGGACTCGATGCCGCTGACAGTCACGCTGCCACTGTTGGTGAGATGGTCTGAGGCATTGCTACCAGTGTCGCTGGTGAGAGACAGGGTCAGCGCACTGGCGGCTTCGGTGTCCAGCGTGAAGTTCAGCGAACCGCTGCTGTTGGTATTGCCTGCGACGTCGGTCTGGCGAACTTGCACAGACTTCGCCCCATCTCCAGTGAGCTGGAAGCTGCTGCCACTGCCGTCGGACCAAGTACTGCCGTCGGTGCTGTACTGCCAGGTGGCACCGTCTTCGATGTAGTCGACGTTGATGGTGCCATCGTTGGTGATCGAGTCGCTGGTGTTGCCACTGTTGGTGTCCAAGAAAAGGGCAACACCTTCGGGCGCTGTCGCGTCCACAGTGAAGCTCAGCGTGATGGCAGAAGAGGTGTTGCCTGCCACATCGGTTTGACGCACATGGACAGTCTTGTCGCCATCATCGCCAGTGGCGAAACTGCTGCCGCTGCCATCGATCCAACTGCTGCCGTCAGTGCTGTACTGCCAGGTAGCGCCGGACTCCAGACCACCGACCGTCACGCTGCCGTTGCTGGTGATGCCATCGGTAGCGCTGCTGCCGGTGTCGCTGGTCAGCGACACACTCGGCACTGAAGCACTGCTGTCGAGCGTGAAACTCAGCGAGGTAGTGCTGCTGGAGTTGCC
>JAZKJF010000016.1:0-15642 GCA_040384465.1 Pseudomonadota bacterium
TCTTGAGCCATGGATGGCGAAAGCGAGCCTACATGGATGTATTTACGGCGTGTCCAGCCCAGCGCTCCTCGTTACACAGACCGGCCTACGAAGCACAAAACTAAACTTTCTGAGTTTTCCATGAGCCGCGCATGAACCACCATACGCCAACAATGCCCATCAGGATTTCAGCCACGAAGATCGACCAGAATACGCCGTGCGGCCCCATGTCCAGCTGCGTGGACAGCCACCAGGCCACAGGGACCTGCACGATCCAGTAGCAGAACACATTGATCCAGGTGGGCGTCATGGTGTCACCGGCACCATTGAAGGCCTGTACGACGACCATGCCGACGGCCATAAAGGCGTAGGCATAACTCATGATGCGCATCGCGTCGACACCGTACTGCACGGCGGCCGGTTCTTGCGTGAACAGATGCATGATGCTCTGGGGCATGATCAGCATGACCAGCGCCACCAGCACCATATAAGTGACGTTGTATTTGGCCACTTGCCACACGGTGCTCTCCGCGCGCTGTACTTTGTTCGCGCCAAGGTTCTGCCCCACCAGGGTGGCCACCGCATTGCTGAGCCCCCATGCGGGCAGTATGGTGAACATCATGATGCGCAACGCAATCGTGTAACCTGCCACGGCATCGCTGCCATGGTCAGAGACCAGCCGCATCAGAAACACCCAGCTCGCGGTCGCAATCAGGAACTGTGCGATGCCGCCTGCCGAGATGCGGAACAGCGCCAGAATCACCGACATTTTCACAATGAGATCCTGCAAGCCCAGCTGGATGCGCCGATTGTTCGCGCACAGATACCAGAGCTGATAGAGCACGCCGACACCGCGACCGATGTTAGTGGCGACCGCTGCCCCGGTGACACCCATGTCCGGAAACGGCCCTACACCATAGATAAGACAGGGGTCGAGCACGATGTTGATGCCATTGGCGAGCAGCAGTGAACGCATCGCGATGCTTGCATCGCCCGCCCCCCGGAAGATCGCGTTGTTGAGAAACAGGAACACAATCGTGAAGGAACCACTGAGCATGATTTGAATGTAATTCGTGCCCCCTTCGACCACAGCGGGCTCGGCACCCATCAGCGCCAGAATTTTCCCCGCATAGAAAAAGCCGACCACGCCGACGAAAACAGACACGAAAATTCCCATCCATAGCGCCTGCCCTGCGGCAAAAGCCGCAGCGGCCGCGTTGTCTTCGCCGATGCGCCGCGCCACCATCGCCGTCGTGCCCATGGAGAGGCCAATCGCCACCGCATAGAGCAGCGTCATCACCGCTTCGGTGAGACCGACGGTGGCCACCGCTTCAGGACCGAGCCCCGCCACGAAGAAGATGTCGACGATGGCGAACACCGACTCCATCGCCATTTCCAGAATCATCGGCACGGCCAGCAGGAAGGTGGCCTTGGCGATGGAACCTTCGGTGTAGTTGATGGTGGAGCTGCCGACGAGGGCTTGCTTGAACAGGCTCATGCCTGCACGAATTTTCTTGATACTCATGACTCGGTCCGAAATTTACCGGACGCCTTCGACATGATAGTCATCGACGCCCTCAGAGAAGGCGGCAGTATAGGGTTTTGCCATCGGAGTGTCGCGGGGACATTGGCGGGTAGAACCTACAGCAGCTGGAACGGCCGGTGACGCTGCTCCAGATTCAGCAGAGCAACTTTGGTCGGCAACCCGCCACCAAATCCGGTCAGCTTGCCTGTGCTGCCGATGACGCGGTGGCAGGGAATGATAATGGGGATGGGATTCTGTCCGTTGGCGGCGCCCACCGCCCTGCTCGCTTTCGGGCTGCCGATTTGCTCGGCAATCTGACCATAGCTGCAGGTACTGCCGTAGGGAATCGTGGTGAGCGCCTTCCACACACTCATCTGAAACTCGGTGCCCTGCGGCGCGAGTGGCAGATCGAATTCCTGCAGCTCACCGGTGAAATAGGCGTTGAGCTGGGATTTCACTTCCGTAAACAGCGTGTCATCCGGACGCCAGATATCCTGATGCCGCATGCGCATCTTGCCTTCGGGAAAGCCGAGCAGGTGCAGGTTATCGCCGTCACCGGCCAGCAGCAGATCGCCGATGGGGGTGGTCAGGTAGCTGTAATAGATCGTCATGTGTTCCACCACTCCATAAAAATTTCACTGACAGTAGGAGCCTGCCCTGCAGGCGAAATATCTTGGCAAGGTGCCCGAACGGGTCGCCTGCAGGGCAGGCTCCTACAGGGTCACAGTCGCATAATGCCGCCACAGCAGCATCACCACATAAGCCCGCCACGGACGCCACTGTTCGGAACGCAGCAACAATTGTGCAGGCGTCAACGTCTCACCCGGCAACGCCGCCGCACGCAACAGAATCAGATCCGCGTGCGGAAAAGCATCGGGATCATTGAGCGCACGCAAGGCAATGTATTGCGCTGTCCAGGGACCAATGCCGGGAATCCGCAGGATGCGCTCCGTGAACGCCGGGGTGTCCATGCTGCCATCAAACCGCAACTCCCCCGCACACACCGCGCCAGCCAGTTCTCGAATCGCGGCAATGCGGCGCGTTGTGATGCCCAATCCGGACAGAGAAACATCGACGAGTGTAGTCGGGGTAGGAAATATTCTCGTCAGTGCCGGATTGCCTTGCCCCACATAAGGCGCACCGTATGCCTGCGCCAACCGCGACACGAGCGTCGTGGCGCCCTTCACCGACACTTGCTGGCCGATGATGGCGCGCACCGCCACTTCGAAACCATCCCACGCCACCGGCACACGAATACCGGGATGCGCCGCGATGATCGGCCCGAGATGCGGATCGGCACCGAGAAAACTTTCGATGTCGCTGCTCACCGCTTTCAGGTCGAACATCACGCGCACGCGCTCGACAATCTGCTGCAGCGCCCGCGTCTGACCAATATTAATGGTCAACAGCAAGGTGTGACTCTCGGCGCTGAACTGCACAGACAATTCGCCAGCCTCGCCATTGAGCATGATCGTTCTGGAATAAGTATCGGACGTGACATGTTCGACACCCGGAATCGCGCGTGTCGCCAGAAAATCCAACATGGTGCGCCAATCGAACGGCGGTCGATAACTCAGCCGAATCTGAATGCCGCGCGCCGTGTCGTGTGCAACAGCATCCATGTTTTTCTCTTGTCGACGCAGTGAGATCGGCGTGCGCCCATAGATTTGTTGAATGACGGCGTTGAAACGGCGCACGCTGCTGAAGCCCGCCGCAAAGCACACCTCGCTCATCGGCATGCGGGTCTCGTCAATCAGTTTCTTGGCGAAATGCAGACGTTGAGTCGTCGCCACGGCGGCAGGCGCCACCCCCAGATGTTGATCGAAGAGGCGCGTCAGCTGACGGGGGCCAATCCCGAGCCGAGCAGCCAGTTCGTCGACAGAACCTTCATCCAACGCACCGCGCGCAATCAACTGAAGTGCTCGCGACACAGTATGCGACGACCCCATCCACGCCGGTGTGCCGGGTGACGATTCGGGACGGCAACGCAGACAAGGGCGAAATCCCGCTTCAGCCGCAGCAGCTGCCGTGCTGTAGAGCCGGATGTTTTCCTTACGTGGAAGACGCACAGGGCACACCGGTCGACAATAGATGCCAGTGGTCACCACGCCAATGAACACCCGTCCATCGAAATGCGGATCGCGCGCCTGGCGGGCTTGTTCAAAGTCATCGGAGTTCAGTAACACGAATTGTGGTCTCGCTCGGGGTTGTCAGTCGAAAAATCCAAGTGAGATGCAAATTAACACAGACAGACGACGCCGTACTGGCCATTTTCGGACATCATAAAAAAATTCGTATCACGCGCAGCCGAATCCTTTAGAATCCACCGGGGTACAGGGTGGCGCTGCCACATAACGGAACAATTCATGGAATCCATGTCGCATAAACAAACGGATGACATCGGTGAGTATCTGTCGCTCCTGAAGCTGGCTCACCAGACGCTTGCCAAACACTGGCTCGGCAATGACTTCGTGATTGAACTACTGCTCGCCAGTGTCATCGCAAGAGGACATGTGTTGCTGGTGGACGTGCCCGGCGTCGGCAAGACGACATTGGCGAAAAGCATGGCGCAGGTGCTGGGACTGGCATTCAGCCGCATCCAGTTTACCAATGATATTTTGCCTGCCGACATTCTCGGTGGCAGTGTCTATAACGCCACCGATGGCAAATTCACCTTTTCTCCCGGACCAATCTTTACCGACTTTCTCCTCGCGGATGAAATCAATCGTGCCCCTACTCGCAGTCAATCTGCATTCCTGCAGGCGATGGAAGAAGGTTATGTGGCGGCCGATGGGGTGAGCCATCCCCTCTCCGATTTATTCACCGTTATTGCGACGCAGAACCCGATTGATTTCGATAGCACCAATCCCCTGCCCGAAGCGCAACTGGATCGCTTTCTCACGTCGATCAGTCTCGGCTATCCCGATGAGATCGCGGAGCGGCATCTGTTGCAAGGCTATGGCGACGCGGTGCGACATAATCCGGCACCGGTATTGAATCGCGAATCCGTGACCGCGCTGCGCGCCGCAAGCGACACGGTTTTTCTGCACGATGATCTGGCGCGTTACATAATCGAGATAGCTCGTGCCAGTCGCGTTGACCCGGCGATCAAGCTTGGCATCTCGCCCCGCGGCTCCATGCATCTTGCCAATGCCTGCAAAGCCTACGCACTCGTGCAGGGCAGGTGTCAGGTCATTGCGGAAGACGTGCAACGGCTGATTCCACCCGTGTGGGATCACCGTGTCTTGCCGCGCCACGGCAGGGACAACGACAGCAGGCAGGCTCATGAGATCCTGCAGAACCTGATCAAGAAGGTGCCGGTTCCAAGATAATACGGTCACTGGGGGCAGAGTATGGCAATGAACGAACTGGCTGACCGCCCACTGCGCGTTGCTGATGAGCCAATTACGCTGCATTGGTGGCGCATGGCACGCTGGTTCATGAATTTGCGCGCAGTGCCGCGACTGCGGGAACGTTCGGCACGCTATCTGACCAGAATGTATCGCCGCTGTTTCCACGACAGTTTCACCCGCACGGGCAAGATAATCCTGCTGGGTTCCCTGCTGATCTTCCTGTTCAGCTATCAGACCAATAGCGACTTCCTGTTGGCCCCGGCTACAGTGGGCATGGCGCTGCTGGCGTGGAGCGCGCTGCTCGGGTACGTGTATCGACCGCAGGTTTCCGTACAACGAGACACGCCTCCCTGTGCCAGCGCCGGGCAGGCCTGCGTTTCCCTGATCAACGTGACTAATCATGGGCCCCGTACCCTGCATAATTTCACTTTGAGGGAAATGGTGGTGCCGTTCGGACATTGGCCGCAGGAATGGCGGCGCCCTCACCAGCGTGCGCTCGCCAGTCATCACAGCGTGACCATGGCAGTGGAGTTCGAACCGCAAAGGCGTGGCGTGCTGGAGCTTTCCGGTCTTGCCGTGCAAAGTTACTTCCCGTTCTTCCTGACCCGCTTCACGCAGCGCATCGATGTTTCCTGCAAGGTGAATGTTCTGCCCGCGACCTTACCGGTCACTGTGCCTTCACTGCGACGCATCGCAGATCTGGCCAGCAAACGTCTGACGCTTGGCACAGACAACGCGCGCAAGGGCCCCTCTCTGGAATACGCCTACTCCAGACATTACCAGACCGGTGATTCCCTGCGCCGACTGGATCATCGCGCCAGTTCCCGACAGGGCAAACCGATGAGCAAGGTATTTGAAGGCGCTGACGAGATTCGTCGCGATCAGGTACACCTGATTGTGGACCTGACCCTACAGGAATTCGAACGCTGGCAGCGGCGCCCGCGTGACGAATCAGCACTCGATGAGCGGCTCGCGTTGGCCGTGGAGATCGGATTGTCCGCGCAGAACGAGGGCTTCAGTCTGGCCGCCATTGCCATGGGCAGGCAGTGGCACACACTCGACAATATCCTGCAGTTCTATGAGCACATTGCCACGGCCCGGCCGGAGCGAGCCTGCACCAGCGTCGGCAGAGCATTGCCAGACAAGGCTCTGGCTGAAAACGGAATCCATATTCTGGTGACAGGGCGCTGGACCAATGAGACCCGGGCTGTGGTTGAACGCTGGCAGCGGGAGGGAATTCTGGTGCTGGTGTTCCTTATTGCTGAAAGCTCTCTGAACGTCGGCACTTTGCCAGAGGGCAGTCAATACATCGAGATTCCACGGCCCGGCAAAATTGCAAAACCGACGCCCGCAGCGAAAGCAAAGCCGCAAGTGGGTTTGGCATGATCTCCTCTTACATGAGTTCCTCTGGCAAGTGGTTCATCACACTCTTCCTCTGCCTGCTTTCCCTGCATCTTGGCCTGTCGATGGAATTGCCAGTGGTGACCTGGCTGGGCATCGGCATCAGTGTGTCGGGACTCTTCAGATCAGTACGAATGGAACGCCCGACCTGGGGCTTGATCTTCGTGCTGTTTGTCTCAGGCATCTTCATTGGCAACCAGGTACTTGAGGACTGGGTTGTCGAGGGATCGTGGCCCCAGGACAACGGATTGGGCGCTGGGTTTCTGCTGAGCATGCTCGTCTACCTGCTTTGGCTGCATCTGGCGAAACCCTCCGGCAATGCTCCTGCGGCGCAGGGGCCTCTGGATCGCGACAGCCAGACCATCATCGTGTGGGGAGTGCTGATCTTGCTGCTGATGTCGCCACCCGATGCCAGCATCTTTCTCTTTTTCGGCGTGCCGCTGCCACTCATCGCCATCGCTGGCATGTTGGCGGCGAGCCTGGCGCTATTCGGTGAACGCTGCGCTGATTTGCTCACACGTGCCGCACTGCTGGCACCGCTGCTGTTGATCGTGCCGCTGCTACATATCGGTCTCTCTGCAGGACAGGGTCCAATCCTTGGCGCTCTCGGCGACCTGTTCCCGCGCTCCAGCAATTTCACGCCCACCGGCTTCTCGCCAAGCCAGCAACTGCGAGCGTCGGTATTCCTGCGGCCCTCCACGCGCGCCGTCATGCGTGTGCGGGCGGATGCGCCGCCGAACAAGTATCTCGCCGGTAATCGCCTGGCAATACTGGACGCAGATCTGGCGTGGCAGGCAGTCGAGCAGCCATTTCAGACACTGACCACATTAGATGCCGAAGCGCTGCCTGCTGGCGAATACCGTTATCCGATTCCCAATCACCAGGCTGCAGACTCGTCGGCTTATGCAGACACGCTGACGATTTTCAGCCTTACCAGCGACAATTATATTTTTGCGACACCGGGAACAAGCCACGTTGTCGGCCGCTTTGCTGGCATGACACGCAGTGCAGCGGATATCTGGATGCCGGCGTTCGAGCGTGGCGCGGACCGGCGCTGGCAACTGGATTCAAGCCAGAACTCTGTCCCCGACGCCATTAATCCGGGTTATTTGCAACTGCCTGAACTATGGGACGAGGCATTGCAGGCCAAAAGCGCTGAATTCGCAGGACCCACACCGCAGACTACCGTAGATAATGTGTTACAGCATTTTCTCGGGAGAGCCTATGTATTGGAAACAAACTTCGACCCCGAAAAGCCTTTCCACGATTTCTTCCTGAATGACAAGGGCGGATACTGTTTCTGGTTCGCCTCAGCCACGACGCTGGCATTGCGCGCCAATGGCATTCCGAGCCGTCTTGTCGGAGGCTACGTCATTCACGAACAACTGACACCCACTCTATGGCTGGTACGGGAGCGTGATGCGCACAGCTGGGTGGAATGGCAGGATGAAGCGGGCCTCTGGCATACCATAGACCCTACGCCCTCTGCGATCTTCGGATTCTTCAACGGCTACCAGTCCTCGCAAGTAAGTGTGTGGTACCACACGCTGGCCGGACAGTGGCAACTGCAGCTTGATCGAATACTCGCGGATGAATCCACTGCAAATCTCATAGCCTGGGGAGGCCTGGCCGTTCTCGCCTTCCTGTTCATACGCGAATACCGGCGCATTCGAGTCACACAAGCGCCACTGGAAGGTCACTCGCGGCAATGGCAGAAACTCTGGCAACGTTTCCTGAGCCTGTCGCAATTGCCCGAGAATACCGCCTGGACCGCAAGCACCTACGCGCAGAACTTGCCATCGGATTGGACAGCGAGCCGGATCGAGGCGACCCGACACTTTCTCCACATTTATAACCAGGTTCGATTCTCAACCGAGGACATGCAGGCTTTGGCGGAGACAAACCTCGCGCTGGATGCTTATGCCAGATCGTGCGAGACAAGCGCCGCAAACCTGCGGGCCAATCCGAATGAATAAGCAAGAAGTGCTGCCTTGACAAATCGGACACAAAAAAATGGGCGTTACCCGCAGGTAACGCCCATTTTTTATAACACGGCATTACAACGCCGTTCGTAAACGACTAGCGTGCCTGCGCCTCCAGCGCGATGTGCGCCTGCGCAATGATGTACTGGCGAATCGCTTCGGGGTCGGCATCTTCCAGCGAACTGTCGAAGGACACCATGCCACCACTGGCCAACTCACCGTCCACTACCACAGCCTCGAACGCTTCGAGAGTCTGCAGGCGTGGGCTGTAGCGCAGATCCGGGAAGGTCCCGACGCTGGCACTGACCGCTGCCGGGCCATGGCACACGCTGCACAGACGGCCATAAATCTGCTCGCCCTGGGCAATCACTTCGTTGACTGCTGTCAACGGGGGTGGATTCAGCTCGCCAGCGGCAGTAACTTCCGCTGGCAACTCGCTCGGCAACTGCGCCGTGCCACCAATCTTGAAGACCAGCACACGGGAGTTGTTGTTGGAGGCACGAGTCGTGGCGCCAATGGCCCCGGCACCCACGGTTGGCAGAGAACGGCCACCGGAGAGAACCGCCACGTGCTGCACGCCGTCCACCAGGAAGGTCACTGGTGCCGCAACCGTCATGGCTTGTGTCAGACCAGACCAGAGACGCTCACCTGTTGAGTCGCGGTAAGCCACGAACTCGCCCGCCGCATTGCCCTGGAACACCAGACCGCCTGCAGTGCTCAGCACTCCGGCCGCGTCAGTCGGATCGAGCTGCGGAACACGCCAGGCTTCTGTCTGCGTCACCGGGTCCCAGGCCAGCAGATAGGATTGACGTGTGGGCGCAGCAGCACCCGCAGCACTGATCAAGGCGCCACCGGCAGCCAGATCGGTACCCGTGTTCCAGCCACGCTGCGAGGTGATGAACTCGGTCTCGCCCGAGTAACCCATGATGTTCTCACGGGCTGCCAGATAGACCAGATTGGTGCGTTGGCTGAACGACATCGGGTGCCAGTTGTGGCCACCAAGTGCGCTCGGCTGCACGATGATAGGCACGCCGGTCTCGTTGTAACGGGCCTCCGGGATCTCCACAGGACGATCCGATTCCAGATCGATATGCGTCGCCCAAGTGTTCGGTACAAATTTCTCGGCAGAGAGCAATTGCCCGGTTTCTGCGTCCAGCACATAGAAGAAACCATTCTTCGGAGCCTGCATCACGACGCGACGCTCCTGCCCATCAATACGCAGGTTGGCGACGATGATGTGCTGCGTTGCCGTGTAGTCCCAGGTCTCGCCGGGAGTCGTCTGGTAATGCCAACGGTAGGTGCCGTCGTCCGGATTGAGCGCCATGATGGAGGTCAGGAACAGGTTGTCGCCGCCGCCGGGGCTGCGCAGACTCTGGTTCCAGGGCGAGCCGTTGCCCACACCGATGTACAGCAGATTCAGGTCAGCGTCATAGGCCATGGAATCCCAGACAGTGCCGCCACCGCCCAGTCTCCACCACTCGCCATTCCAGGTCTGAGCCGCCATCTCCAGCTCGGGTTGTTCGAAGCCGTCAGCCGGATTGCCGGGAACGGTGTAGTAACGCCAGTTCTGCTCGCCGGTATTGGCGTCATAGGCAGTGATATAACCACGCACGCCATATTCCGCGCCGCCGTTGCCGATAATGACCTGACCCTTGATGATGCGCGGAGCACCAGTGATGGTGTAAGGCTTGGTCTGGTCAACAGTGACGACACTCCACAACACTTCGCCAGTCTTGGAATCGAGCGCCACCAGACGGCCGTCCAGCGTGCCAACGAATACTTTTCCGTCCCACACGGCCACGCCACGATTCACCACGTCACAGCAGGCATCCACGCCTTTGGCCGGGTCTACCTGCGGATCGTAGGACCACAGCGGTGCGCCGGTACGAACATCAAACGCCTTCACATGGCTCCAGGCCGTGCTCACATACAACGCGCCGTCCACGACGATAGGCGTCGCTTCCTGTCCACGGCTGGTGTCGATGTCCGCCGACCAGGCCAGACTCAGCTGACTGACGTTTTCGGTGTTGATCTGATCGAGCGGGCTGAAACGCTGTTCGCCATAGTCACGACCGTTGGACATCCACTGGCCGGGCTCGTTATCGGCGGCGACCAGCCGGGTCTCTGTGACGCCAGCGCCAAAATCAAAGACTTCTGGGGCTGCGGGGGCTGACTGGGCAGCGGCTGTTGCTGTCTGTGCAGCGGGTGGCGCTTCCTCGGTGGTCGGACCGCAGGCGGCCAGCAGCAGAGCCGCTGCGGCCAGGGTGGAAATACTCTTGAACTTCAACATGTCTTAATTACCTTTTCTATGAATCAGCAGATTTAGTCCCTTACCAGCGCGTCTCCACCGCTCCTTCGCGCGGGGCCAAGTATACACACCCCGGGCCTCCAAAGGCGACGCGTCGCGAGACCTAAGGAGCGAGGCGGAAGACCAGCACACTGTTGCCGGGCAGCTGACCGAACGTGGCATAACCGCTGTTGACGATCAGGTAATCGCCGGAGAGCACCGGCCCGGTGGAATCGATGGCGCCGCCCTTGGCGGGCACGTTGTTGACGGTCGGGTAATCCTGCAGAGTGTTGTACTCCCAGACCAGCGCGCCAGTGCGCTGATCGTGGGCAAACAGATAGCCGTTCAAGGCGCCGGTCACCACCAGATCATCCGTCGCGCTGGCTGGCGCCGAATACGCCTCGATGCAGTTGCGAGCAGCGGCCGCACAGCGCGCCGGGACTTCTGCATACCAGAGACGCTCGCCAGTCTTCATGTCGATGGCATGCAGCCCTGGTTGCCGAGGCAGGTCTTCGGCGCCACCCGCGCTGCGATCCGACACTGGCACGTAGACAATGTCGCCCACAAAGGTCATGCCCCAGTGCACCCCGCCGAGCGGACCACCGCGACCGACTCGGGTCTGCCACAGCACCTTGCCGTTATCGTCAGGGTCAAGCCCGAACACCACCCCGCCCTTGGTGCCGGCGACCAGAATGTCTTTGCCGGTGGACAGCGTGACGCTGAGCACCGGGGCGCCTATATCCAGATCTGGGCCAGCGTCCGGGCAATTGGGATGCTCCCGTTCCCCGGTACAGGCCATGGTGAAAGCGTCATCGCTGGTAGTCTGCAGCACCCAGTCCATGTTGCCGGTGTCCATGTTGAAGGCAATGACAGAGTCACTGGTGGCGCTGGCAGGCCGGGTATAGTTCTGCCCGGTGCCAACATAAATGCGGTTGCGCTTGGCATCGACCGTTGGAGCGTCCCAGATCGGCGCGCCGGACGGCGCATAGACATTGTTGCCCGCGCTGTTGGTGCCCACCAGTGTTGCTTCTTCCATGATGTAGGTATGCCAGAGCTGCTGCCCGGAGTTGAGGTCATAAGCCGCGATATTGCCACGAAACGTGCAGCACTCGTGGGTCAGAGTTCCCGCGACGGCCACCTCGATGGATGAGGTGGGCACAAACACTTTGTCGCCATGCACGACAACCGAACCGGTGCTACGTGCATAGGGGTTCGGGTCAACATCGGCGTGCCAGAGCTTCTGCCCCGAGAGAGCGTCGAGTACAAACACCCGATTGGAGTTATCCGCAGCAACCACCAAGGGTTTGTTCAGAATCTCCGAATACACCACTGAGACGGCGCCCCGCACCTCGGTGGTCGCCAGGAAGGTCCAGTGGGCACAACCCGTTGTCAGATCCAGCGCATAGACATTGCCACTGCTGCTGCCCATGAACAGCACACCATCGATGATCGTCGGCTGGGCACGGGCGCTGGAGGACGCCTCCATACCGAAGGCCCATGCCAGCTCCAGAGAACCGATGTTCTGCGCATTGATACGCGTGTCCGTGGCCGGTTGATGGCGGGCACTGCGCTCACCATTGGCCCAACCGTTCCAGTGACCTGTCGCCGACACATCGAGTGCGGTCAAAGGTGTGCTGCATTGCGTGAGCTTTTCCTGGCGGAAGGCAACGTAGGGACGCCCGGTGAGATATTGCGCGACCTCAATCCTCTGGGCATCGCTGAGGGCTGCGGCTTGTGGGGCCATGATTCCCTGCGTCAGGGCGTTGTAGATGCTGTTGGAGGTGAAGGTGGCGAGCGCCGTGCGGGGTGGTGTCCGCAGATCGGTGGGGGCGTCGTGGCAGGTGGCACAGTACTGACGGTAGACCGCTTCCCCAGCGATCGGCGGGCTGTCGCCGGGCTGGGCAAAACCTGCGGGGCTGGCTGCCAGGCAGATCAGCAGGCTGGTCAACATCAACAAATAACTGCATAGCGGCTTTGTCATTATTATTTTTTCCCGGCTCAGGAACGTGACTCGATCTTACCTGAAGCCTGCGCGCGAGCGAAATCACGCGACCCACGGAATACGCCGGACGCCGCCTTTTTTATAGCTCAGCCGAACGCCCTTGGTGTATAGTTCGCAGCCTGTTTCGGCCGGGATTTGAAGGCCTGTTCACACGACCTGTTCACAAGACGCTGACCACAAAAAAGTTCAGTAATGAGAGACGACCATGAGCGACAACACCAAGGACAACAACTCCGGTAGCAACGCCACCGGCCATGACACGCGCGGCCGCAAATACTCCAGCCAGGTGGTGGACGGCGTCGAGCACGCTCCCAGCCGTGCCATGCTGCGTGCCGTCGGCTTCGGCGATGCAGACTTCAAACGCCCCCAGATCGGTATTGCCTCGACCTGGAGCATGGTGACTCCGTGCAACATGCACATCAACAAACTCGCCGAAGAAGTGAATCGCGGTGTCGACGCGGCGAACGGCAAGGGCATCATCTACGGCACCATCACGGTCTCCGACGGCATCTCCATGGGCACCGAAGGCATGAAGTACTCGCTGGTCTCCCGCGAAGTGATTGCCGATTCCATCGAGTCCGTCTCGGGCTGCATGGGGCACGACGGCATCATCGCCATCGGCGGTTGCGACAAGAATATGCCTGGCTGCCTCATGGGCATGGCGCGCCTGAATCGTCCGTCACTGTTCATCTACGGCGGCACCATTCAGCCCGGCAAGAACCACACCGACATCATCTCCGTGTTCGAAGCAGTCGGTGGCCATGCCAACGGCCGCGTCTCTGACATCGAGCTGAAAAACATCGAAGAAACCGCGATTCCGGGCGCCGGCTCGTGCGGCGGCATGTACACCGCCAACACCATGGCGTCTGCCATCGAAGCGCTGGGTATGAGCCTGCCCAACAGCTCTGCTCAGGACGCGATTTCCCAGGAAAAAGTGGACGACTGTCTGCGCGCGGGCGAGGCGATCATGCATCTGCTGCGCCACGACATCAAACCCTCCGACATCATGACCCGCAAGGCCTTCGAGAACTCCATCAAGGTCGTGATTGCGCTGGGCGGTTCCACCAACGCCGTGCTGCACCTGCTGGCCATGGCGCACACCATCGGTGTGGACCTCGCCCTGGACGACTTCACTCGCCTCGGCGCCGAGACACCGTTGCTGGCGGATCTGCGTCCGAGCGGCCGCTTCCTGATGTCTGAGCTGATCAAGATCGGCGGCATCCAGCCCCTGATGAAGATGATGCTGGATCGCGGCATGCTGCACGGTGACTGCCTGACCGTCACCGGCAAGACGCTGGCCGAAAACCTCAAAGATGTGAAGCCCTACCCCGCTGGTCAGGAAATCATTCAAGCCTTCGACAAGCCGATCAAGAAAGACAGCCACCTGGTCATCCTACGCGGCAACCTCGCACCGCAGGGCGCCGTCGCCAAGCTCACCGGCAAGGAAGGTCTGGAATTCACCGGCACCGCCCGCGTCTTCAACTCTGAAGAAGAAACCCTCAAGGGCATCCTCGACGGCACCGTGGTCGCTGGCGACGTACTGGTCATCCGCTACGAAGGCCCGAAAGGCGCCCCCGGTATGCGTGAGATGCTGAGCCCCACCTCTGCCATCATGGGCAAGGGCCTGGGCAAGGACGTCGCGCTGATCACCGACGGCCGCTTCTCCGGTGGCAGCCACGGTTTCGTGGTCGGCCATATCACTCCGGAAGCGATTGAGGGTGGCCCCATCGGCATCGTGCAGAATGGCGACAAGATCACTATCGACGCCCGCAGCCACGAAGTGAAGCTGCACCTGAGCGACGCGGAGATCGCCGCACGTCAGGCCGCGTGGCAGAAACCCGCGCCGCGCTACACCCGAGGCGTGCTGGCAAAATATGCGAAGACCGTCTCATCGGCATCAGAAGGCGCTGTGACGGACAAGTATTTGTAATCAGACTGTCATGAAGTTCCGGGTAGCATGCGCGTCACGCTTCCCGGGACTGCCTTACCCGCCCTGCTCTTTTCGCTGTGGTAGAACTCATTCATGCTGAATACTTACGATCTCAATGCAGAACAATGCCTGATCACGGGCGACGAAGAGCACACAACCGAATCATTGGCTGGTGCCCTGTGGTTGGACCTCGTCGATCCCGATGACGAAGAGCGCCGACTGGTGGAAGTCATGCACCGGCAAAGCCTGCCGGACACGGAAGATGTGGAAGAGATCGAGGCCAGCGCCCGCTCCTATCAGGACGAAGCCGGTGGCCTGCACATCCACTCCATGTTTCTGCACACCGTGGAAGACCGCCCGCGCAACACCACGGTCGCCTTCACGCTCACGGGACATCAACTGATCACGCTGCGCGAGCGCGAGATTCCCGCCTTCCGTCTGCTGCGCATGCGTGCCAAGCGCCAGCGCGGTCTGGCTCAGGACGCCGTCGCAATTCTGCTGGCGCTGTTCGAGATCAAGATCAACGATCTGGCCGACACGCTGGAAGAGGTCTACACCGGACTGGAGCGCACCAGCAACCTAGTGCTGGAAGAAACGTCCACCGGAATGGAAGATGCCATCGACGAACTGGCGCAGCACGAAGACACCAACGGCAAGGTGCGCCTGTGTCTGATGGACACCCAGCGCGCCTTGACCTTCCTGCTGCGGCACGGGCGCTTGTCACAGGATCACGCGGAGTCTGCGCGGGAGTTGCTGCGGGACATTGAGTCGCTGCTGCCGCACAACAGTTTCGTGTTCGACAAGATCAACTTCCTGATGGATGCGGCGCAGGGTTTCATCAATATCGAGCAGAACCAGATCATCAAGATTTT
Organism: Pseudomonadota bacterium; assembly: GCA_040384465.1. Taxonomy (GTDB): domain Bacteria; phylum Pseudomonadota; class Gammaproteobacteria; order Pseudomonadales; family Pseudohongiellaceae; genus UBA5078. Next base: position 15,332 of record JAZKJF010000016.1, read on the forward strand.
CTCGATCGCGGCGGGGATTTTTCTGCCGCCCACATTGGTGGCGAGTGCGTACGGGATGAACTTCGCGTATATGCCGGAGCTGGATTGGGTGTTGGGGTATCCGATGGCGATTGGGCTGATGTTACTTTCGGGTGTGGCGCCTTATTGGTATTTCCGGCGGAAGGGGTGGTTGTAATAGCACTCTGGTCGCCGATCCGGGTGGTGGGAGGGCCAGGCAGTGCGCTGATTGCCGATCTGAGCAGCGGGCTGCCCCAGTCAGGACACGCCCGTGAACCCATCCATGGGGGGCTCGATCGCGCCATCCATGGCGC
>JAZKJF010000017.1:0-1515 GCA_040384465.1 Pseudomonadota bacterium
CCGAAGATGTATGCGCCTATCGCGTAGAACGCGACATAGCCCAAATCGAGCAGTCCGGCATAGCCGACGACGATGTTCAGGCCCAGCGCAAGTAGGACATACAGGAGCGCGATGTCGAGGATGCGCACCCAGGCATTTCCGAATTGCAGCGCAAGCATGGGCAGCAACAGCAAAGCTACCGCTGCCACCAGGACGCTCAGCCCTCGTGTTTTCATCGTGTTGGTCCTTCAGGCCCGGTCGGCCACTCGCTCGCCAAGCAGTCCTGAAGGCCTCAACGTGAGGACCACAATGAGCACGACGAACGCGAAGATGTCTTGGTAGTGGCTACCCAGCACTCCTCCGGTCAGCGCGCCTATGTAGCCTGCGCCCAGTGCCTCGATGATCCCCAGTGCGATCCCCCCCACCATGGCGCCGGCGAGGTTGCCGATGCCACCAAAAACGGCTGCGGTGAACGCCTTTAGACCAGGGAGAAATCCCATCGTGTGCGACGCGGATCCATAGTTGGCTGCCCACATGACTCCGGCCAGCGCGGCAAGCGCAGCACCAATGACAAACGTTGCCGAGATCACCATGTCGGGACGGACACCCATCAGCCCGGCCACGCGTGGGTTCTCCGCGGTCGCGCGCATTGCGCGTCCTAGCTTGGTGTGGTTGACCAGGTACATCAAACCGCAGAGCGCACAGGCCGAGACGATCAGGATCAGCACCTGGACCCCGTTGATCGCTGCGCCGAAAAAGTTCATGGGCTCAGTCGGGAGGAGCATGGGATAGGACTTGATCGTTGGCTTCCAGATGACCATTGCCAAGGTCTGCAGCAGAAGGCTCATTCCCATGGCCGTGATGAGTGGCGCCAGGCGCGGCGCGTTGCGCAGTGGCCGGTAAGCGATCTTCTCGATGATGAAGTTCAAAGTCGCGCAGACGATGATCGCGGCCACCAGCGAGATGAACACGATCAGGGCACCTGGCCAACCCGAATCGGCAAGCGCCGTCACAACAGTCCAGCTGACGAGGGCTCCCACCATGAGCACTTCGCCATGGGCGAAATTGATCAGATTGATGATCCCGTAGACCATCGTGTAGCCAAGCGCCACCAGTGCGTACATGCTTCCAAGAACCAGACCATTGATGATCTGCTGAATGAAGATCTCCACGAACTTGAATCCTCTTGCAATTGTTTGGCGTTCGCCGGGTTGCCGGGCACAGCACTTCGCTATGCAATGCGCCACATCACAGGCGATGTGACGATTGCTGTTTCGGGATCAATGCACCTTGAACACCTCGTGCTTCCTCAGCCCTTGCGAGACAAAGGGCTGCGTAAGCGCAGTTCCTTCATTGCGACATTCCACTTTTTGATGATCGAGCGACCGCCCGCGCGTAGTGGGCTCAGCGGCTCCCAACATTCACTGACGGATTCGATGCCGCTTGGCTGAACCCTGTTCTGTTGAGAAAAGCAGGCTCAATCGAGAATTGTCGAGTTACGAATCTTTAAGTATTCGCGGGTTTTCACGAGACAAC
>JAZKJF010000018.1:0-15345 GCA_040384465.1 Pseudomonadota bacterium
CACTGGATTTAGGTTCCAGCGCCGCAAGGTGTGAGAGTTCGAGTCTCTCCGTCCGCACCAGTGGGGCTTCTTGTATTCTTCAGACGGATCAGTCTATTCTCCCGCGCAGCACCTGCCCGCAAACCGCGTGGCATGCCCTGAATTGCAGTGTTGAGCCGCCGCTATGTCCGACTCCAAGAATGACTCCCCAAAGAAAGGTCTCATCTCCAAAGTACTCGCCATGACGAGCGCTGTGACAGGTGCCAACGCTGCCGACAAGGCTGTCATCAACAAACCGGTTGTCAAAAGCGGCACGGAAACCGCCGTCGCTGGCAAGAACGATGTCTCCGCTTTCCTGCAGAAAGTAGCCGCGTTGCCACCAGTCGGCAAGGCGGCGGGTGCGGGACGCCTGCTGTTTGCATTGGACGCCACCGGTAGCCGTGAGCGCACCTGGGATCAAGCCAGCCAGTTGCAAGCCGAGATGTTCCAGGCTGCCCAGGCGCAGGGGGGGCTGCAGGTGCAGTTGACCTATTTCCGAGGCTTTGCGGAGTTCTACAAGACAGCCTGGTGCCGTGATTCCTCCGCGCTGTTGGGGCTGATGACGGGCATCCAATGTCGTGCCGGCATCACCCAGATCGAGCGCGTCTTGCGCCATGCGCTGGCGGAAAATCGCACTCAGCGCATTCATTGTGTGGTCTATGTCGGCGACGCCATGGAAGAGAACCCGGAGGTGCTGGCGCAGTTGGCTGGTCAGTTGGGCATTCTCAATGTACCGCTGTTCGTGTTTCAGGAGGGTGGCGATCCGCTGGCACGGCAGACTTTCCAAACCATGGCACGAGTCTCCAAGGGCGCCTATTCCCAGTTCGACGCTGCCAGTGTCGGACAGCTGAAGGAGTTACTGCGGGCGGTCGCCGTCTACGCCAGCGGTGGGCTGCAGGCACTGGAACACTTCTCGCGTACCTCCGGCGCTGAGGTCAAGCGGCTGACTCAGCAGATGGGAGCATAGGTCCGGTGTTTCTGTTGCGTTACATCCTGATTCTGGCGCTGCCCATTCTTGCCTACATCGGTCTGCGGCGCTTCGCGATCCGCTACAACCTCAATCAGCGCCAGTTCAACATGCTGCTAGTGCTGACGGTGATTCTGGTGAGCGTGGTGGTGCTGATTCTGCTGGGACGGCTGCCGATTCACTTCATCGTGGCGCCGATCATGGTTGCTGCGACTTTTCTGTTGCGCAATCTCCACCTCGTGATCCGCCTCCTGCCGTTGATCAATATGTTTCGCACCCGGACCGCTCGCACGGCCAAGAGCGCATATGGCGTCGCAGGGGCGGCCGACACCTCCAGCATTCGGACGCGCTTTCTGTTGATGCAGTTGCAGCTGAGTACGGGCGACATGGACGGGGAAGTGTTGGAAGGACAGTTTCAAGGCCTGCGGCTGTCGGCCATGAGCATGGAGCAGTTGCTGGCTCTGGCGAGTGAGTGCGGTCGGGATGCGGATTCGCTGCAGGTGCTGGAAGCTTTTCTCGACCGACAGCATCCGCAGTGGCGCGCGGGTCAGGAGGGCGCCGCCGGTCAGGCATCGACCCATGGATCAACGCAAGGCTCGACTCAAGGCAGCCCTGGCAGCTCGGAGGCAATGATGACGGAAGCCGTGGCGCTGGAAATTCTCGGCCTCGCCTCCGGGGCCAGTCGCGATGAAATCGTGCAGGCACATCGCCGTCTGATGCAGAAAATGCACCCCGACCGCGGCGGTTCCGATTATCTGGCCAAGAAGATCAACGCTGCGCGGGATTTTCTGCTGGAGTAGTAACTACTCAACCAAATTCACGACCCATCGCGATCACGGAACCCCAGTAAATACAGAATGCCATCCAGCCCTAGCGTGGAGATGGCCTGCTTAGCTGACTGCTTGACGAGCGGCTTGGCGCGGAAGGCGACGCCCAGTCCGGCAATGGATAGCATGGGCAGGTCATTGGCGCCGTCACCGACCGCGATAGTTTGCTCCAGGCTGATCCCTTCGCGTTGCGCGAGTTCACGCAGCAGGTCGGCTTTGCGCTGACCATCCACGATGGGCAGCTGCACCTCGCCGGTCACCAACCCGTCTTTGACAGGCAAGGTATTGGCGTAGACGTAATCAATCCCAAGACGCTTTTGCAGGCGTTCGGCAAAGTACATGAAGCCGCCGGAGAGAATGGCGGTTTTGTAACCCAGGCGCCGCAGTTGGCTGATCAGCGTCTCCGCTCCCTCGGTCAGGCGCAGCGTTTCGGCAATCTCTGCCAATGTGGATTCGGGCAGGCCTTTTAGCAGCGCCATGCGTTCCCGGAAACTGGCCTGAAAATCCAGCTCACCGCGCATGGCGCGTTCGGTAATGGCGGCTACCTTTTCGCCGACACCGGCGGCCTTGGCCAGCTCATCAATGACTTCCGCATCGATCAAAGTGGAGTCCATGTCGAAGACCACCAGACGGCGGTTGCGGCGGAAAATGCTGTCCTGCTGGAAGGCGATGTCGACGTTCAGCTCTTGAGAGATTGCCAGAAATTCGGCGCGCAGTTGCTCGGGGTCTTCCGGTTCACCGCGCACGGAGAATTCGATGCAGCCTTTGCCCATGTCAGCGGGCAGGCCATCGGGAATGCGGCCGGAGAGGCGATCAATGTGATCGATGTTCAGTCCGTGGCGGGCGGTGATGGTGCTGACGCGGGCGATATGCTCGGCAGTGACGCGACGTGCCAGCAGGGTCACGATGTGGCGGGGCTTGCCCTGACCATTGACCCACTGGGCGTAGTCCTCGGCGCTGATCGGGGTGAACTTCACCTGCTGGTCGAGTTCGGAGGCGCGGAACAGGACGTCCTTGAGCACGTCGGCTTTATCCTCACCGCCACTCATTTCCACCAGAATGCCAAACGATAGGGTGTCGTGGATGACTGCCTGGCCAATATCCAGAATGTTCACGTGTGAGCGCGACAGAATGCCGGTAATGGCGGCGGTCAGCCCCGGCCGGTCCGGCCCGGTGATGTTGATCAGTACAATTTCCTTCACGCCTGCATGCTCCTGTTGTGAGGGCGGTGCTTAGAGGGCGCGTATTGTAGCCGTGGAGGTCTGGTCAACACCACTGGCAATGCTTGACACCTGTGGGAGCGGGTCTGCCCGCGATTGACCTAACACGTGCTTCAATCGCGGGCAGGCCCGCTCCCACAATGTGCTAGCTTTTCTTGCGGTTCAGAAATGCCTGCATGATGGCTTGTGCTTCCGAGCTCTGCAGCAGGCGTGAAAACTGCTCCAACTCCCGCGTGATGGTTTCGTCGACATGTCCGTGTTGCGCGCGCTTCAGCAGGTGTTTGGTGGTCTGCACGGCATCGCCGGGCAAAGCGCCCAGCTCGTGCGCTTTCTGCATCGCGTAGGCGAGCACCTCGCCGTCGGGCAGGACAGCGTTGACCAGCCCATATTCCTTTGCCGCCGACGCCGAGAAGCGCTCGCCCAGCAGCAGTAATTCGGCAGCACGCTGGTGTCCCATCAGGAGTGGCGCCAGAAAGCTGGAGCCTGCCTCCGGGCACAGTCCCAGGCGTGTGAAAGGCAGTTGCAGAAAGGCATCTGATGACGCGTAGACCAGATCGCAGTGCAGCAGCATCGTCGTCCCGATGCCGATGGCCAGGCCATTGACGGCTGCGATCACCGGTTTACGGGCGTGGGAGATGGCTTTCATGAACTGTACGGAGGGGCGTTCGCTGTTGCGTTCAGTGCTGACCACGAAATCGCTGACGTCGTTGCCGCTGGTAAAACAGTCGGCGGTGCCATGGATGACCGTCACCTTGATGCTGTCGTCAGCATCGGCATGCAGCAGACCTTCGGCGAGTGCTCGGTACATCGTTTGCGTGAGCGCGTTCTTCTTTTCGGGCCGATGCATCTGCAGAGTGAAGACCGGGCCATTCTGCGAGTAAATCACGTTCGGATCGATGGAGACTGTCATGGTCTGCTCCTGTTCTTTTTTCGTCACGGGGCGACGGGCTGGCGTTGCGATTTTTGGCTCAATTTACTCTGCCCCCCGGCCTAATGCTAGAATCGCCGCCTTCTGAATTCATCTGGATAACCCGCCAGAACAGGACCCCACACAATGACCGTTATTCGCCAGGAAGACCTTGTTCAGAGCGTCGCCGACGCCCTGCAGTACATTTCCTATTACCACCCGCTGGACTTCATTCAGGCCGTCAACGAGGCCTATGAGCGCGAGGAGTCGCCCGCCGCCAAAGATGCGATGGCGCAGATTCTCATCAATTCGCGTTTGTCTGCGGAGGGTAAGCGCCCGATCTGTCAGGACACCGGAATCGTCACGGTGTTTCTGAAGATCGGCATGAAAGTGCAGTGGGAGGCCGGTCCTGGGGTCACTGAAATGAGCGTGGCCGACATGATCAATGAAGGCGTGCGGCGCGCTTACCTGAATCCTGACAACGTGCTGCGTGCGTCAATCCTCAGCGACCCCGCCGGGGCCCGCAAGAACACCAAGGACAACACGCCTGCCGTGATCCACATGGAAGTCGTCCCCGGTGACGAGCTGGAAGTGACCGTGGCGGCCAAGGGCGGCGGTTCCGAGAACAAGGCCAAAATGGTCATGCTCAACCCCAGCGACAGTATCGTTGACTGGGTGCTGAAGACCGTGCCAACCATGGGTGCTGGCTGGTGTCCGCCCGGCATGCTCGGCATCGGCATTGGCGGCACGGCGGAGAAGGCTGCGGTGCTGGCGAAAGAATCCTTGATGGACCCCATCGACATTCACGAGCTGCGCAAGCGTGGCCCGCAGAATCGCGTTGAAGAACTGCGTCTGGAGATTATGGACAAGGTCAACGCGCTGGGTATCGGTGCTCAGGGGCTCGGCGGTCTGACCACAGTGCTGGATATCAAGATCAAGGATTATCCGACTCATGCGGCGTCGTTGCCTGTCGCGATGATTCCAAACTGTGCGGCCACCCGGCACGCGCATTTCGTTCTCGATGGCAGTGGTCCCGCGCACCTGGAGCCGCCGCGTCTGGAAGACTGGCCGCAGATCACCTGGGATGTCGGCCCGCGCGCTCGCCGCGTCAATCTCGATACCGTGACTCCCGAGGACGTGATGCAGTGGCAGCCCGGTGAAACGCTGTTGCTTTCTGGAAAGATGCTCACCGGCCGCGACGCCGCGCACAAACGCATGGTGGAGATGTTTGCCCGGGGCGAGTCACTGCCAGAGGGTGTGGATCTGAAGGGCAGGTTTATTTATTACGTCGGCCCGGTCGATCCGGTGCGTGATGAGGTCATCGGGCCAGCGGGTCCGACCACGGCGACGCGCATGGACAAGTTCACCGAAACGTTGCTCGACAAGACTGGCCTGCTGGGCATGATCGGCAAAGCCGAGCGTGGGCAAGTGGCGATCGACGCGATCAAGAAGCACAAGGCGGTGTATCTGATGGCGGTGGGCGGGGCGGCTTATCTGGTGTCGAAGGCCATTCGCAAGGCGAAGATTGTCGCGTTCCACGATCTGGGGATGGAAGCCATTCACGAGTTCGAAGTGGAGGATATGCCGGTGACGGTGGCGGTGGATGTCAATGGCACGTCCGTGCACAAGACCGGGCCGGTGGAGTGGCAGGCGAAAATTGCTCAGAAGCTGGTGGTGAGGTAGTTCTCGTAGCGGGGTCGCCTGCAGGGCAGGCTCGTACAGACAACTCGCGCCTTCCGCGCACCACTGTCCTGTATGAGCCTGCCCCGCAGGCGACCTCTGCGCATCACCATCCGGCGACCATCAGTCACACATATCCGCGTAATAATTCGGCACCTGCAGATCAATCGCCTTCTGCGCGCCCTTGATCTGCAGCTCTGATTGCGACAGCTCCAACCCGTCCCCATCCAGCACGTTGTGGTCGAAGCGGTAGATCGGCCCGATCTCTCCTGCCGTTGCCGCCGCATCATAGCGTCGGGAATTTTCCTGCACCGCTTCGTTGCGCTGCGCGTAAACCTTCATCCTGTCCTTGCCGTGTTTCTTCTCCAGCATCTTCTGCGTGATGTGCGGCGCCAGAATCGAGGCCGTAGCGTTGTTGCCGCCGAAGCCCTTGGAATTGATCAGCACGGCATCCATCCCGGTCGTGCCGACGTCGCGGTGCTGCAGCAGGAAGTCGAGGTTGTTCTGATAGACGTCATCCGCCACGCGCTCCGTACTGAGGATGCCGGGGATGATGCCGTACTGCCACAGGCCCAGGCTGCAGGCCAGCTGATCGCCTGCGGAGCTGGCCAAAGAGTGGCCGATGTAGGACTTCAGCGCCGCCACGGGCCAGCGGGGAATTTTCCAGTTGGCAGCCACGGTGCTCATGATGTGGGACTCGGTGACGCGGTTCTGCGGAGTGCCGGTGCCGTGTGCCTGCACGTAGCTGCGGTGCTGCAGACCGGCCTCGCCGATGATGTTGCGCGTGGCAGCAGCGGCCTTGGCCATGGTGATGTAGTTGCCGACGCCGGGGCTGGCGATGGACTTCTTGTAGCCGTCGGCATTCACGAATACATCGTTCACCGATCCCAGAATATTAGCGCCCAGCTCCAGTGCCAGCTCGTCATCACACAGCACGACGTACTGGGCCGACTCCGCCAGCGTGAAGCCGATGTTGTCACCGAAGGGGCGGCAGGCACGCGCGTGGTCGGGGCGGGACAGATTCTTGTGGCTATCCAGTGCCAGCAGCGCTGCATCGTCCGCCAGCGCGCCCATGGTGGCATAGCCTTCGATGACTTCCGGGGTAATCGGCGCCTCGCTGGTGCCGACGATGACGATGCGATGGGTGCCTGCCTGAATGTCACGGATACCCTGACGCAGGTTGTAGAGGAAGGTGGCGCAGGCGGCGACATTGGTGCCGGTGGTGCCCAGATTGCCCAGAATGTAGGCGTTGATGAAGTCGGCGGGCATCTCTGCAAAGCCGAGTGGCAGCTGCTTGGAACTGACTTTCTTGCCCAGCAGTCGGGCCTGCAGCATGCCGCCGTTGCCGTTGTAATCGAGCTGCGTCATGCAGCTGCCGGCATAGACGCTGATCTGATCAGGGGCAACATGGCCGAGGATGGTGTCCCAGTCGATACCGAGAGATTGAATAGCGTCGCTGGCGCCGTAGATAGTCATCTGCAGGCCGCGCGGATGGTTGCGCGAAGGGTAGAGGTCCTTGGGGTCAAACCCGGTGGGGAGCTGTCCCGCGCTGTTGACCTCGGAGCGCAGGTAGTTCTCGGTCAGCACCTCCATGGCGCCGGACACTACGACCTGCACTTGGCCGGGGCCGTGATCACTGATCTGCCAGTCCAGCGGAATCTCGTCCGGCAGTTGCTGTTTGCGGATGACGAAACTGAAGGGCTTGTCGGCTTCGGCAGTGAGCGTGGCACGCTTGTGGAACAGCACTCGCTCCGGGTTGAAGAGATTGTCTTCGAGACGGCGGATCAGGGTGCCGGATTGCAGCATAGGGTCGAGCGTCTGCAGCCAGCTGTCGAGCTGGATGATCTGACCCTGCGTATCGCGCCACGCGCCATCAGACTTCTTCAGCAGGCCCATCAGGCTGGCCAGGCTGGCACGGGTCTCAAGAGCATCCTGGCGTTTGAGAGAGTCAAGCACCAGTCTGCGGTAACCGTGATGGGAGGATGTCCGCCCGGCGGGGTTGATTCCTCCCATTCCGATGATGACTGGCAATTTTGACATGGCGCTCTCCTATGGCTGGCTTCTCGAAGTCTGCACCAATACTAAGCATTTGTGCCTGTTCGAACTAGGTCATATTGGACATTATAGATGGCATTATGGCCACCACACAGTCGCCTAGTGCCAGCTGTGACAAGCTCCGGTACTATTTACGCAATCGCCGATAGCCAACGAGCCTCGCATGACAGATCACCGCTTTGCCGAACGTGTGCAGCAGATTCACCGGGAGCTTGGAATTCCGGAGGATTACGCGGGCAGTACTCCCCTGACTTTGCAGCCAGAGCCGCAAGAGCTGGCGCTGTGCGAACCCGACTATTACGGCCGCGAACAGCGTCTTGCGCCACAGGCGCTGGCGGCGTGGCAGGCGATGCGTGAGAGCGCCAGAGAGGATGGCGTGACATTGTTCCTGATCTCTGCGTTTCGAAGCGTGGACTATCAGGCTCAACTGATCCGCCGCAAGATCGAGGCGGGCCGCACCATCGCGGAGATTCTGTGCGTAAACACGGCCCCTGGTTACAGCGAGCATCACACCGGACGTGCTATCGATATCGGCACTGTCGATTGTCCCGCTCTGGAAGAAGCCTTCGAGACCACTCCCGCCTTTGCCTGGCTGCAAATTCATGCCGCTGCATTTGGTTTTGCTCTATCGTATCCGCGCGGCAATGCCTGTGGCATCAGCTATGAGCCGTGGCATTGGTGCTTTCAAGCAAAGAGCTGACTACAGTTAATTTGACACTTGTCCGCCCCAGCGCATAAAAAGGGGGCAACCGGCACTTCAGTCCCTGCACTTCCCGTCGATAACAGTTCAAACAAGACTCAGCGCTGTTGTCTTCAAGGAAATCCTGCTGCCATGAATTTTGATGATTTGCGTCTCACCTCCGGGACGGTCATTCAATTGCAATTCATTGATGACTCCCGTGAACGCTATCCTGCCCGGTTGATGGGGCATCTGGACGGGCGCACTATTCTGGTGACACACCCCGTGCTGGAGGGGCGCCTGCTGCGCGTTCGCAACGGCCAGCGCGTGATAGCCCGCGCCATGACCAGCAGCGCTGCGATGGCCTTCACCTCTTACGTGGAGACCTTGTGTGTCAGCCCTTATCCCTATCTGCATCTCTCGTATCCCGAAACAGTCAGCATGAACAGAATTCGCTGTTCGCCGCGCATCCCTGTCTCGATGGATGTCAGCATGACGAATCTCTCGGAGATCCCCCGCTCGGCAGAACAACCAGCACGGCTACTCGACATCAGCCCGACTGGTGCGCGTCTGGAGGCGGGCTCCGAAGCGTTGAAAGTCGGCGATGAGATTGCGCTGCAAGGGCAGTTCCGACTCAAGGATATTGAAAAAAGCGTCACGCTTTCCGGTCTCGTCCGCGCCAGGATTGCGGGCTCAACGCAAACTGCGAACTCAGAGAACGCAGCGGGGGTCGTCGCTTATGGTGTTGAATTTCATTCGATTGCGGAGGACATGCGCCTCTTCCTGCATGCATTTGTCTATCAGCAAATGCTCGAAGGACATGCCTGATTTTTGCCATATTTCTGCACTTTTTTGCCTCTTCAGCTTTCGCAAAATCAGCGTCAAAACACCCTTAGACAAAACATTTTTATTGGGGTAGTCTTGAATCGTAAGCTGTAGGAAGGAGATTGAATGCACACCGCACGACTCGCCATACGCTCGACTCTGCTGGCACTCTTTACCCTGATATTCACTGTCGGGGCTTATGCTCAGGAACCGCAGATCGACTTTCAGGAATGGTTGTCTGCCTTGATTGTCGAGGCCAGAGAACAGGGCGTACGTGAGGAAATCATCGAGCAGGCACTAAGCTCCGTTACCCCTATCCCCCAGGTCATCGACAACGACCGCAATCAGGCAGAATTCAAAGAATCCTTCGAGGAATATCTCGTTAAACGTGTCACGCCCTGGCGCATCGACACGGGGCGTGCCCGTCTGCGCGAACATCATGAATTGCTGACACGCGTCGGCGAACATTACGGGGTAGATCCGCGCTTCATCGTTGCATTCTGGGGCGTGGAGACCAACTTCGGCAGCTTCACCGGTGGGACTGATGTCATTCGGGCACTGGTCACACTGGCCTACGATCCGCGTCGCGCCACTTACTTCCGTCGCGAATTGCTCAGTGCTCTGCAGATCTTGAATGAGGGCCACATCACCCACGCAGACATGAAAGGGTCGTGGGCTGGTGCAATGGGACAGAGCCAGTTCATGCCATCGAGTTTCCTGCAGTATGCGCAAGACTTTGATGGTGACGGCAAGCGTGATATCTGGAACAGCGAAGCCGATGTATTCGCCTCTATCGCGCAGTATCTGAAAGCAGCGGATTGGGATGATACGCAGACCTGGGGCCGCGAAGTGACATTGCCTGCTGATTATCACGCCCGTGCTGAGGAGTGGCGTCAGCCACCGACCGATTATTCATGCAGTGTTCTGCGCAATCACACCGTGCAGTTACCGTTACAACAGTGGCAGGAGATTGGGGTGCGCCGCGCCGATGGCTCGGATTTGCCGACCAATGATTTGCTGGCCTCGATTGTATTGCCCGATGGTGAAGATGGCAGAGCCTTTCTGACCTATGGAAATTTCCGCACCATTCTGAGTTACAACTGCGCCAACAATTATGCGCTGTCGATTGGACATCTCGCGGACAGCTTCAGAGGGTACTGACAGAAAGACTATTGAAAGAAAAGTTTTGACCAGCACTTTAAATCAACAGAGGAGGGACCACATAGAAACGAGAGAATACAAATCAACGAACCACGATAATATGGAGACCATATCTTATGCCTAATGCATTCCAAGTTGTTTACCACAATATCGACCAATCAGCCGCCTTGTCAGAGAACGTCAGCAAGCGCATCGAGAAACTGCAACGCTTCAGCGGCGACATCATCGGCGGGCGCGTCGTCCTCGACTCTCCACACAATAATCACCAGAAAGGTAAGGTGTACAGTGTCACCCTTGAGATTCATACCTCGGGCAAAGAGGTTATCGTCAAGCAGGATCAACATGACAGAGCCGCACATGAAGATATTTATGTCGCCGTGCGCGATGCCTTCAACGCGGCAGAGCGACAATTAAAATCCATCGGTCGCAAACCGCGCAAAAGTACTCTCGCGGTGGAGAATTTCGACGTGCTCCCGGAGACGGGCGAGGATGACACAGACGACTTCGATCTGGACGATGAAGAACTCGCGGTACGTGTGGCATAACCCTGTATGAGCCGACTTGTCGGCGACGACTCCAATACGGAAACCATTCATGGCATTTAGTAAGCAGGACAATATTGAAATCGAGGCAGCGGCGTTTCGGCGCCTGCTGCAGCATCTCGATGAGAACAAGGATGTGCAGAACATCGACCTCATGAACCTCGCGGGCTTCTGCCGCAACTGTCTTGCCAAGTGGTATGCAGCGGCGGCACAGGAGCGGGGACAGAGCGTCGACTATGAGCAGGCACGAGAGATCGTCTACGGCATGCCCTATGCTGAATGGAAGGAGAAATTCCAGAAACCCTGAGAACCACCACTGACTGTAGGAGCCTGCCCTGCAGGCGACATTTCGATGCATCCAATGTGCGCCAAAAAGTCGCCTGCAGGGCAGGCTCCTACAGTCAACCGGGTTCGACGTTGAAGAGTTTGTTACGCACCAGATGGCGATACTCGTTCGGCGTGATCGTGTTGATACGTTTGAACAGCCCCGAAAAATAACTCGTGTCCTGATAGCCCACCGCGAACGCGATTTCCGCGATACTCAGATTGCTCAATTTCAATAATGCTTTGGCCTGTTCCAACCGCACCTCCTGCAGGTATTGCAGAGGTGTCTTGTCGGCGGCCTGGCGAAAGCGGCGATTGAAAGAACGCACGCTGATGTCGAAGCGCTTCGCCAAATCCTGCAACTGCACATCGCGCTGATAATTTTTCTGCAACCACTCCTGAATCTTGATGATCTGCTCGTCGTGGTGTGTGTTTTTCTCCTCGCTCGCCAGCAGCATCGATTCGTAAGAGCGCTTCAGTTCATGCGTGAAATGATGCGAGACCTCGTCGGCTATTTGTGCAGTGAACAACATTTCCACGAAGTGCAGCATGACATCGCGCACCGCGTTGACGCTGCCGGTGCAATACAAGCGGTCGGCATGGGTGATGAAGCGTTTGCGCTGCAGTTTGACACGTGGATAGCGCTTCTGAAAATCATCGAAGTAATACCAGTGCGTCGTCGCTGTGCGTCCATCGAGCAGACCAGCATCAGCGAGAAAATAACTGCCGGTCCCCACACTGCAGATCGTCGCGCCTTGCGCGTACTGGGTCGCTAACCATGCAGTAATCTGCGGATGGCTTCTGACGATGGCATTGGGGTTGCCCCATAATGCGGGCACGAAAATCAAATCAGTGTGGGCAATGTCGGTGATGCTGGCAGAGGGATCAATGGTGATGCCGCCAGTCATGGTGACAGGTTCCCCATTCTGACTGGCCACTATGAAACGGCGTCGTTCCGCACGCTTGTTGCGAATGCGCTTGATGACATCGGCGGCGTGCAACATCTCCAGAGGGATGGTGATGCTGGACGCCAGGGCCTCGTCGATGGCCAGGATGGTGGCGTGCTTCACTGCTGACTCGCATAGTGGACGCCCAGCACATACCAGCTGCGGTGTCCGGCTGGGGTGGCAATTTCCACCTCGCTTTCTGCAGGTTTGCCGAGCAGCGCCCGCCCCAGAGGAGCGTCTACACTGATGTAGCCGGGTTGCTCCCCGATTTCGTCTCTGCCCACAAGTCGATAGTGATGTTCTACCCCTTCATCATCTTCGATGTCTACATAGGCACCGAAGTAGATGCGGCTGGTGTCTGCAGGAGGCTTGTCGACGATCGTCAGTACTTCGAGACGCTTGCTCAGATGACGCACGCGCCGGTCGATCTCGCGCAGGCGTTTCTTGCCATAGATATATTCGGCATTCTCCGAGCGATCTCCCAGTGCGGCTGCATCGCTGACAGACTGAGTGACGATTGGACGTTCCACCTTCCACAGATAATTCAGCTCGTCGCGCAGGCGCTTCTCACCTTCGGCGGTGATGTAATTGGAAATACTGGGGAGAGGTTTTTTTTCGACTAGCATGTGGCGTTTATCCGGGATTCGTATGTATGAGCCTGCCTGCAGGCGATTTTACGCTGTGGCACTGGTCGCTTGCAGGCAGGCTCCTACAGGTCTATATGTACAGGCACCATAGCCGATTTTGCGAGGCTTGGCACCTGTGGCCTGTCAGCTCTGTTCCAGGCGCAATGGCAACTGGCGGCTGCGAGGATTATTGGTAAAAGCGGCGGTGGCTGACGAAGAACCGATGGGCTCCAGTTTGACACCCAGACCCAGCAGACGCACCGGACGATTGCCACGCGCATGGCCTTCGGTGCACAGAGCGATGTAGCCCTCCAGATCGGTTTCACAGGAAATCGCCTCCACAGTCGTGGTGACGAAATCTTCAAATTTGATCTTCATGTATTTCTTGCTGATGCGGTACTCATCCTCGACCCGACGCAGTCGCTGCAGTAGTTGTTCATGCAGTTCCGGCAGCCGTTCCAGACAGGCGTCCAGCGATGGCAGATCGGTGACATAGGTGTTCTCGACGCTCAGGGATTTGCGCGTCCGATCCGTCGACACTTCGCGCTCGTCGATGCCCCGGCATAGTCGGTAGAGCCCTGTGCCGAAACTCCCAAACTGGGCGACCAAGTCGACCTCGCTGAGTTCGCGCAAATCAGCACAGGTCTGAATGCCCAGTGCGTGCAGCCGTCCGGCTGTGACCTTGCCGACGCCAAAGAGCTTCTTTACAGGCAGTGCTTTGACGAAGTCGTCGACTTCGTGCGGTTTGACGACAAACTGCCCGTCCGGTTTGTTCCAATCGCTTGCCACCTTGGCGATGAATTTGTTGGGCGCGATACCGGCCGACAAGGTAATACCCACTTCTTCACGCACCCGACGACGGATCTCCTGCGCAATCAGGGTAGCGCTGCCGTGACAGGCCGTGGCATGGGTGACGTCGAGGTAGGCTTCATCGAGAGAGAGCGGTTCAATCAACGCAGTGTAATCCTGAAAGATCGCATGCACGGCGGCGGAGGCCTCGCGATACTTGTCCATGCGCGGGAAGATAACGATCAGTTGCGGGCATTGCCGCAGGGCGGTTGCCATCGGCATAGCCGAATGGATGCCGAATTTGCGGGCTTCGTAGTTGCAGGTGGCCACGACGCCACGCTGTTGCGGACTGCCCCCGACGGCCACGGGTAAACCCACCAGCGCAGGATTGTCGCGGGTTTCGATGGCTGCATAAAAGCAGTCACAGTCGGCGTGGATGATTTTGCGGGAGGCGCTCATGGGCGCATTGTAATGCAGTGCGCCCGTTCCTCGCTGTATGAGCCTGCCTGCAGGCGACAAGTATAGAGTCTGTCGCCTGCAGGGCAGGCTCGTACAGCCTCGGATCAGCCGTTACGCTTCTCGAAGTCCTTCATGAAGTCCACCAGTTTCTGGCAGCCTTCCACCGGCATCGCGTTGTAGATGGAGGCGCGGATGCCGCCCACCAGTCGGTGACCCTTCAGTGCGTACAGGCCTTGCTTGTTGGCTTCACTGACGAAGGTGTCAGTCAGCTCGGGCTTGGCAATGTTGAAGGTCACGTTCATCACGGAGCGATGATCTTTGTGTGCGGAGCCGATGTAGAAGTCAGTGCCGTCGATGGCGTCATAGATCAGCTTCGCTTTCTTCTCGTTCTGCACTTCAATGGCGTCCACACCGCCTTGCTCCTTCAGCCATTCCAGCACCAGCATCATCATGTAGATAGCGAAGGTGTTGTTGGTGTTGTAAAGCGAATGGTTCTTCGCGTACACGGAGTAATCGAGCAGTGATGGGGTGTAGGGCAGTGCGTGGCCGAGCAGATCCTCGCGGATCAGCACCAGTGCCATGCCGGCTGGTCCAAGGTTCTTCTGCAGGCCGGCGAAGATCACGCCGAACTGGTTGTAGTCGAGTTTGCGTGACAGCAGCTCGGAGGTCATGTCTGCTACCAGCGGGATGCCGCCGGTATTGGGGAACTTGTTCCAGCGCGTCCCGAAGATGGTGTTGTTGCTGGTGATGTGCACGTAGGACGTGTCGGCATCCAGCGCCTTTGGATCGAAGGCCGGGATGCGGTCGAAGTTGGTCGCTTCGCTGGTAGCGGCGCAGATGACGTTGCCATAGCGTGAAGCTTCTTTGCGGGCCAGCGTCGCGAAGTTGCCCGAATCCACATAAGCAGCCTTGTGCGCGGGCTTCAGGTTGAGCAAGTTCAACGGGATCGCAGAGAACTGCATCTGCGCGCCGCCGTGGACGTACAGAATTTTGTAGTTGTCGGGGATGCCGGAGAGTTCCTTGAACAGGGCATCGGTCTTGTCGATGACGGCATCGAATTCCTTGCAGCGGTGGCTGATCTCGATGAGACCGGCACCCATGCCTTGGAAGTCGAGGAATTCATCGCGCGCCCTTTCCATTACAGACGTTGGCAACATGGCCGGACCGGCCCCGAAGTTAAATACGCGTGTCATAGTGGTTTCCTAAGTTACAAGTTTAAAAACTGGTTTGGGCTTGGTGTGTGGGGGCAGGTGTGCGGGGCTGGCAAGGGTGTGGGGTTGGCAGGTGTGACACGCCGTGAACCCATCCATGGGGGCTCG
>JAZKJF010000019.1:0-64328 GCA_040384465.1 Pseudomonadota bacterium
CTCGGCCGCTGTGACCGTCCTGAGCCATGGATGGCGAAGGCGAGCCCCCATGGATGGGTTCACGGCGTGTCACAGCGGCCGAGAGACCACCCGCTTCCGGGCACTGACGATTTCAAAAATTAAAGAACAGTTACCTTAATGACGTCCTGGATGGCGGCAATTTCCGCCAAAGCTGCATCGGACGGCCGGGTCGCCACATCGATCAGATTGTAGGCGACCTCGTTGCGGCTCTTGTTGATCATGTCCACTACGTTGATGTTCTGATCCGCGAGCACTGACAGAATCTGCCCCAGCATCTTCGGCACATTCTTGTTGCTGATCGCCAGACGCGTGCCTTTCTGGGCATTACGTGCGCGATCCAGGCTGATGCTCGGGAAATTCACCGAATTCTTGATGTTGCCGTTTTCCAGGAAATCCATCAGCTGATCGGCTGCCATGACGGCACAGTTCTCTTCAGCCTCATCGGTGCTGGCACCGATATGCGGCATCAGGATCACGTCGTCACGACCGATCAGTTCCGCGCAGGGAAAGTCTGCCACATACATACGTAGCTGCTTGTTGTTCAGACCGGCGACGATTGCTTCGGTGTTGACGATCTCATCGCGTGAAAAGTTCAGCAGGCACAGGCCCGGTTTCATCGCGGCGACCATGTCGGCGTTGATCAGGTTGCGAGTCGCTTCCATGACCGGCAGATGCAGGGTCACGAAATCGGAGTTAGCCAGCAGCGCCGTGATGTTCTCGATTTTGCGCACCTGATTGGGCAAACGCCAGGCGGCGTCGACAGACAGCGCGGGGTCATAGCCCAGCACTGTCATGCCCAGACCAATCGCCATCTCGGCGACCAGTGAGCCAATGGCACCCAGACCGATGATGCCCAGCGTCTTGCCGGCGATCTCGCCGCCCTTGAAGCGGATCTTCTCCTGCTCCAACAGCTTGGACATGGCGGCGTTGTCTTTCATGTCGGTCAGTGAATTCACGTAGGCGATGCCCGGCAAGATGCCGCGTGAAGACAGCAACAGACCGCACAGCACCAGCTCTTTCACGGCATTGGCATTGGCCCCCGGCGTATTGAAGACGACGATACCGTGCTCAGTGTAAGTGGCGACCGGGACATTGTTGACACCAGCGCCCGCACGCGCGACAGCCTTCAGGTTCGGGTTGACATCAGTGTCCTGCAGTTTGTGGCTGCGTACCAGAATGGCATCGGAACCGGCAATGCCCGGACCGACTTCGTAAGTACTGGGAAAGCGTACGAGGCCTTTGCTGGAGATCTGGTTGAATGTCTGAATCTTGAACATCGTCGCTACCTTGCTGTCTCTGAAGTGTTGCTGAAGTTGCTGAGGATGCGCGACGGATCATCTACCGCGTCTAAGCCCTGGGCGAATACGGGAGCTCTGGGGACAAGGAAGTGGATCAAAATGGGTGCGCGCGTGAAATTTTAAAAGGCGCACTTTATATCCTGAAACGGCCTTTAAAGCCAGCGTTGCGTTGTGGTCTGCAGCGCTGAAACCAGTGTCAGGAGCCGCATGCAGAGCGGTTTTCGCTGACCGGTAAACGGGCTATCATGCCAGCTGCGAGCACAAACGGCGGGTCAGGAACGATGTCAGAATTAAGGGTGGGTGAGGCTGTTCCTGTGGGGAGTGGCCGAGTACCGGTACACCGCGTGTTGGCTCGTAACGCCAGCCAGATGACCGGCCCCGGAACCAACAGTTACCTGCTGGGAGCCCGGCGTCTCGCGCTGGTGGATCCCGGCCCCGCCGACTCTCTTCACACTGAGACCATTCTCAATATTCTGAATGGCCGCCCGCTGGATTGGATATTTGTCACTCACACTCATAGCGATCACGCGCCGGGAACTGCCTTTCTGCAAGCGCGCACCGGTGCTCAGGTTGTTGGTCTTGCCGCTCCTGCCTCGCGCCCGGGCATTGGGCATCACGACCAGACCTTTGTCCCCGCACGTCTCTACCATGATGACGAAGTCATCGACTGCGGAGAGTTCCGGATGCGCCTTGTGCACACGCCAGGGCATGCCTCCAATCATCTGTGTTTCTTGCTGGAAGAGGAGGAAATGCTCTTCACCGGGGATCACATTCTGGAAGGGACGACGCCTGTAATTTTGCCTCCCGACGGCAATATGCGCGACTACCTGAATTCATTGCGCCGCCTCCAGTCCTTGTCGTTGCGCTCGCTGGCGCCGGGGCATGGTCGATTGCTGGAGAATCCGCAGTCAGCGATCGAGACGCTGATTCGTCACCGCTTGCGGCGCGAAGCGAAGGCACTCAAGGTGCTGAGTTTGCTGAGCGTTACCACAGGGCCGATGACCCTGGAGGCATTGACTCCGACAGTGTATGACGACATTCCCGCCGCATTGTTGCCGCTGGCGCAGCGCACTTTGCTTGCTCATCTGTTGAAACTCGAAGAGGATGGCAGGGTCGCTTGCCCGGATGGACGCTGGCGCGTTACCCCCGGTGGCGCGTCACAGGATGCTACAAATCATGACAGTTGATGAGGGATCGGACGGCCACACATTGTCACTATGGTTCGTCTATCTGATTCTCTGTGGTGATGGTTCGCTGTATACCGGCATCACCACAGACGTGGAGCGCAGGCTCCAGGAACATCGGCAGGGCGCTCCCCGGGGTGCGCGTTACTTGCGCGGCCGGGGGCCTCTGCAGCTGGTGTATCAATGCTCCGCCACGGATCGCTCGCAGGCATCCGTGCTGGAATGCAGGATCAAGCGCCTGTCAAAGCTCCAGAAGCAGCGCCTGATCGCCGGGGAGCTGGAGTTGACGGTTTAGCTCACCAGAACAACAGACATAAGAACAACAAATAAGAACGAAGCAACAGGAAGGACGAAAGCAAATGGCTACCAAAGTAAGTGACTGGATGAACCTGATGTCGAGCATCGCGGTCATCATGGGCATCGTATTTCTGGGGATGGAAGTACGGCAGAACACCAACATGATGCGTTCTCAGACTCGTGATTCCATCTCCGCGAAGCAGATGATGTTCTCGGAATGGGTGACCAACGAGATGGACCTTGCGGTGACCATCGCCAAGGCCAACGCCGGGGTCCCTCTCGAACCGGGCGAGCGCATCATGCATGCCTACTTCATGGCGGGTAACTGGCGAGAATGGGAGAACTCCTACTATCAGTTCCAGCAAGGTCTGTTTGATCGTGATGAATTCGAACCACGCATGGAACGCTGGCGCAGTACTATGCGCGTCGAGAGTGTTCGGGACATGTGGGTAGCCACGCGAATGAACTACGCGCCAGCCTTCCGTGCAGAGGTGGACAGGATAGTAGAGTCCCATGCGAACACGCCCAACCAGCCGACCGATGTGGTCGTTCCTTGATAACCTGGGCCACGGGAGGATGAATGACCACAGTACCAGAGGTGGGTGAGATCAAAGTTCCAGTAGGGATCAGCAGCTGTCTGCTGGGTGAAAAGGTCCGTTTTGACGGCCAGCATCAGTTGGATTCTTACATCGAAAAGACGCTCGGCGTGTACTTTGAGTTTCGCGCCTTCTGCCCGGAAGTGGCCATCGGGCTGGGTATTCCACGTCGCCCGATCCGCTTGATCGCCGTGCGTAATGGAGACGAGGAACAGATCCGTTGTGTCTCTACGGTCGATGATCAGCTCGAATACACTCAGGCCCTGACTGACTGTGCCGACGAGCAGCAATCCTGGCAACACGCGCTGTGCGGCTACATCCTCAAGAAGTCGTCGCCCAGTTGTGGCATGGAGCGCGTGAAGGTCTACGATGGCGCCCGTCCGCGCCGCGATGGTGTCGGTATCTACGCCTCCACGCTCATGAAGAACTTTCCCGACCTGCCTGTCGAAGAAGAGGGGCGGCTGGGGGATTTCGTGCTACGGGAAAATTTCATCCAGCGCGTTTATGTGATGTATCGATGGAAAGCGCTGCAACGTGAAAGGCTGACGGTCGGAGGACTGGTCCAATTTCATGCCCGCCACAAACTGATTCTGATGAGTCACTGCCAGAAGACCTACCGTTCCCTCGGCCCACTGGTGGCCAGTGCCAATCGCAGCAATCTCGCCGAGATCAGTGGTCGTTATATTCATGAGCTGATGACAGCTCTCAAGGTGAAGGCGACGCGCGGCAATCACGTCAATGTGCTGCAGCACATTCAAGGCTATCTGAAGCAACAGCTGGACGCGGACGACAAGGCCGAACTCAGCGAATCCATCGCCCAATACCTGCGCGGTCAGGTGCCGCTGATCGTGCCGATCACACTGCTCAATCATCACTTCCGTCGTCATCCCAACGACTACATTCGCGATTCCTGGTACATGCGACCGTATCCTGCCGAAATGAGCCTGCAAAACGATATTTGATGGCGTGCCCGTTATATTTTGTCTGCGCCCCCGCCGCGAGGCTATAATGCCCGCTTTTCAAGGGACACGGCTTCGGAACAGCGGTAATGGCAACAATTCTGGATATAGACACCTACATGACGACGCTCGGCCAGCAGGCACGGGCGGCGGCACGCATGACAGCGCGGGCGACAACGGCGCAGAAGAATGCGGCGTTGCTGGCCATGGTGGACAGCATACAGCGACACCGTAATCAGCTGGGCCTGGAGAATCAGAAAGACCTCGCTGCCGGACGTGAGAAAGGGCTGGATGCGGCCATGCTGGATCGTTTGGAACTGACTCCCGCTCGTATCGACGGCATGATCGAAGGGCTGCGTCAGGTCGCGGAGCTGCCGGACCCGGTCGGTGAGATTACTGACATGCGTTTTCGTCCGTCCGGCATTCAAGTCGGCAAGATGCGCGTGCCACTGGGCGTGGTCGGCATGATTTACGAATCGCGTCCCAACGTCACTTGTGAGGCGGCCAGCCTGTGTCTGAAATCCGGCAATGCCGTCATCCTGCGTGGCGGCTCTGAAGCCCTTCGTTCCAATCATGCGATTGCGGCCTGTATTGCTGAAGGGTTGCGAGAAGCGGGAATTACCGAGCACGCCGTGCAGGTCGTGGCGACGACTGACCGTGCGGCGGTTGGCAAATTGATTACCATGCCTGCCTTTGTGGACGTGATCGTCCCGCGTGGTGGCAAGTCGCTGGTCGAGCGCATCAGCAGCGAGGCGCGCGTTCCGGTGATCAAACATCTGGATGGCAACTGTCACGTGTATATCGATGACCGTGCGGACTTGGACAAAGCCTTCAACGTTGCTGTGAATGCCAAGACGCATCGTTATGGCACCTGCAACACCATGGAGTCTCTGTTGGTCGCGGAAGGCGTTGCGGCCGCAGTGTTGCCGAGACTGGCGACGGCTTATCGTGCGGCGGGTGTCGAAATGCGTGGCTGCGAGAAAACGCGGGCCTTGATTGATGATGCGACCCTGGCGACTGAAGAAGACTGGGGCACCGAGTACCTTGCCCCGATCCTGTCGATTCGTGTGGTAGCTGATCTCGACGAAGCAATGGCGCATATTGCGCGTTACAGCTCCGCTCACACCGAAGCGATCATCACTGAAGATATTGGCCGTGCGCAGCGTTTCCTGCGCGAAGTGGATTCCAGTTCCGTGATGGTCAATGCCTCGACCCGCTTCGCCGATGGTTTTGAATATGGCCTGGGCGCGGAGATCGGTATCTCCACGGACAAACTGCATGCTCGCGGTCCGGTCGGGCTGGAGGGGCTGACGTCCCAGAAATACATCGTGTTAGGCGACGGGCATATCCGGAAATGACACTGCAGGCGGCAGGTTCCGCACGTCGGATCGGGGTGATGGGAGGCATGTTCGATCCTGTTCACAACGGACACCTGGCGGTGGCTCTTGCCGCTGTGCAGGCGCTGGGATTGGATGAGTTGCGCCTGGTGCCATGTCATCTTCCGAATCATCGTGCTCCCGCCGCTGCGTCGGCACAGGAGCGTCTGGCGATGTTGCGCCTGGCGGTGGAGGTCGATGATCGGTTGCGAGTCGATGATCGCGAGTGCCGACGTTCCGGCATCTCGTACACGGTAGACACGCTGACATCGCTGCGTGCCGAGTTTGATTCCGCTGTGTTGGTGCTGGTGATGGGGGCGGACGCGTTTGCGAGTCTGCCGAGCTGGCAGCGCTGGCAGGAGATTTTCGGACTGGCCAATGTGCTGGTCGTGAGCAGACCGGGTGTACTCAAGACGTTGCCGGCGTCTTTGCAGGCAGAGCTGACGCAGCGCCAGGTTGCCTCTTCTGCACAGTTGTGCGAACAAAGACAGGGCAGCATTCTGCTTCTCAATGATTTGCAGTGGGATATTTCGTCGACCCAGGTGCGCGAAGAGTTGCGTCGACCTCATGGTGCCGTCGCACTGCTGCCGCTGGAGGTTTCAAGTTATATCCGGACGCAGGGGCTGTATGCGCAGGATTGATGGAAGAATTTTGCACGTTGGACACATTGGATTATTTAGCTTTTGATCGTTTAAGCTTTTGATCGTTTAAACAATACCGCAACACTACATAAGGATTACGACAGTTTGAATACAACACAATTATCGGTTTTGGCAGTCAAGGCACTCGAAGACATCAAGGGGCAGGATATCCTCTGCTTGAACGTGCAGAAGCTGACCCAGATTACAGACTACATGATCATCGTGACCGGCACGTCCACGACCCATCTGCGCTCCATGGCCGATGAGCTGGGCAAGCAGGTAAAGGCGAGTGGTCAGCGCGTGGTGGGTGAAGAAGGCAGAGAGCAGGCGGAATGGATTCTGGTCGATCTCGGCGGCGTGGTGGCTCACATCATGCTGGCACGCACTCGTGCGCTCTACAGTCTGGAAGATTTGTGGAATTTCGATTCCACTCTTCCTGCCGCTGTCGAGCGCAAGCCCAGAGCAAAAGCGAAAGCCAAAAGCGAGAGCGAAAATCAGGAATGAAGGTTAACCTCGTCACCGTCGGCACACGCATGCCTTCCTGGGTAGACGAGGGGATCGCAGAGTACAGCAAGCGCTTGCCTGCGGATTTCGCGCTCAGTGTCACCGAGGTGCCACTGGGCAAGCGCGGCAAAGGCCTCGATGTCGCACAGGCGATGCGCAAGGAAAGCGATGCGCTGTTGGCTAGAGTACGCCCCGGTGATCATGTGATCGCACTGGATGTGGAAGGGAAGACACTGAGCACCGAGGCGATGGCGAAGCGAGTGGATGCCATCCGCATGGATGGCCATAATCTCGTGTTGCTCGTGGGGGGTCCGGATGGACTCGATGCAGCGTGTCTGCAGCGGGCAGATGAAAAATGGTCGCTGTCGGCGTTAACATTGCCGCACCCATTGGTTAGAATTCTCGTTGCTGAACAGATCTACCGGATATGGAGTATTCTCAACGCGCATCCTTACCACCGGGCGTGAGAGGTGATCCTTCACAGCGCCATTAAACTAAAACAGAATTTGTTTGTCTTAGGGTGAGTCCATCCGCAACCCTGAAAGGTAAGGACCTCAAAAAAGTATGGCAGAAAAGTTCAAGCTGAATGCTCACGAGACCGAGACCCTGATTTTCAACAGGCGTATGGTCGTCGCTGGTGTCTTCATCTTCGTTCTGCTGAGTACTCTCGTTGCCTGGATGGTGTACCTGCAGATTTTCCGCTACGACTTCTTCGCCGCGCGCTCCGATGGCAATCGCCTCCACTCCCAATACGTATCGCCTAACCGTGGATTGATCTACGACCGTAACGGTGAACTGATGGCGGATAACCGGCCCATCTTTAACCTAACTGTCGTGCGCGAGACGGCAACGGATATTGATGCGTCTCTGGAATTGTTGCGCTCGGCTATCACGCTGAGCGATGACGACATCGAGCAGTATCGTACCCGGCAGAGTCGCCGCGCTGTTCCCCATACCTCGGTGCCGCTGCGTTATCAGTTGAGTGAGGAAGAGATCGCGAGTATCGCGGTGAATCAACATCTGTTGCCGGGCTTTGCTGTCGAGGCACAACTGGTGCGTCACTATCCGTTCCGGGAAATCGCGGCACATGCACTGGGCTATGTTTCCGAGATCAACAAAGAAGAACTGGCTGAGATGTCGGAGGAACAATCCAACAATTACCGGGGTACCAACCAGATCGGTAAAACCGGCGTGGAGAAAACCTACGAAGATCTCCTGCACGGTCAGGTCGGTTATGAGACCGTAGAGAAGAACAACCGGGGTCAGGTCATGCGCGTGCTGGATCGCACCGATCCAGTTCCCGGTCGCGACATCGTGCTGCACATGGACAGCTATCTGCAGGCAGTCGCCGAGAATGCATTGGGTGAACATCGTGGTGCTGTCGTCGCCATTGATCCTGCTACGGGTGGCGTGCTCGCCATGGTCAGCAGACCGGGTTACGATCCCAACCTGTTTGTTACTGGCATCAGTCGCGCACAGCTCTCCGAACTCAACAAAACCGGTCACACCCCGCTGTTCAATCGCGCCATCGCGTCACGTATTCCCGGCTCTACGATCAAACCTTTCATTGGACTGGGTGGTCTCTACCACGGTGTGATTACCCCCGAAACTATTATCAACGACCCGGGCTACTACCGCTTGCCGGGCCGCTCCCGTCCCTATTACGACTGGACCTGGTGGGTAGACAAGAGTGGCCATGGTGCCATCGATCTGCGCCGCGCCATCTATCAATCCTGTAACACCTATTTCTACGGTCTGGCCGTGGAGATGGGCGTCGACAGAATCCACGATTACCTGCTTACCTTTGGTTTTGGCGCCAATGCTGCTATCGATATTCCCGAAGCCAGTGCGGGCATCGTGCCATCCACCGCCTGGAAACAAGAGAACCGGGGTGAGATGTGGTACGCAGGAGAGACACCCTATGAAGGCATCGGCAATGGGATATTCCAGGCCACCACACTGCAGATGGCCGCTGCGGCTGCCGCGATTGCCAACCATGGCGTGCTGAAGCAACCCCGGATGTTGCGTGGGACGATTGGCAATGACGGTGAAATCGCCGATGTTATTTTTGAAGATACCGCTGCCGCGAAGCAGTTGTTGCCCTCGGCGGAGCAGATTGCCCTGGTGCGTAGCGCCATGGTGGAAGTCGTCAACAAACCCTATGACCCCGAACACCGCCGCCATGAAGGATCTGCGTATCCGACCCTGCGCGACAGTGGTCGGCCGCTGGAATACCCGATGGGCGGCAAATCCGGAACCGCACAGGTCGTGCAGTTTCAGGTCGACAGCGCGGGCAACCGTGACGATTCCGAAGTCCCTGAAGAGTTTCGTACGCATGCCATGTTCATCGCTTTCGATGCGTCCGCGCAGTCGCGCATAGCCGTCGCTGTCTTTGTCGAAAATGGGGGTGGTGGCGGTTCAGTCGCCTTCCCGGTTGCCAGAGCTGTTCTGGATGCCTATCTGTTGCCGCGCACGGAGACCTTTGACGAGGTCTCTGCGCTCGGCTCTACCGCTCAGTGAGGAGGCAGACATGGCCAGTGTCAGTCGTCAGTTGAGCAGCAATTTTTACCGGCTTTCCAATGGCCCCGGCGCGATCTGGCAGTCATTCCGTATCGACGCACCCCTGGTGTTTTTCCTGTTTTGTCTGGCCAGTTATGGACTGATGGTGTTGTTCAGTGCCAGCGGTGAAAATATCAGTGATGTGCGCAGCCAGGCTGCTGCCATCGTGGTGGCGTTCGTGGTGATGGTGGTGGTGGCGCAGATCGACGTGCATGTCTTCCGACGTGGTGCCCCCTTGATGTTTGCAGCCGGTTGCGGATTGATGGTGGTGGTGTTGTTCTTCGGTGCGGAGACCAATGGCGCCAAGGCCTGGCTGGATCTGCCCGGATTGCCGAGATTCCAACCAGCGGAGATCGAGAAGTTTCTGGTGCCGATGCTGCTGGCCTGGTATCTGTCCACCCGCTCTCTGCCACCACGTTTCAGAGATCTGCTGATCTGCGGCGTGATCATCGCATTGCCGGTCGGACTGATTCTTATGCAGAACGACACCGGTACGGCCCTCATGGTGATGATGTCGGGTGTGTTCGTGATCCTGCTGGCGGGGATCAGCTGGCGCATCGTGATAGCGGGGGTGGTGGCGCTCGCAATGGCTTCTCCGGCCTGGTGGATATTTGTCGCGCAGCCGCACCAGAAGAATCGCATTCTGACTTTCTTCGATCCTTACCGTGATCCGACAGGGGCGGGTTACAACATTATTCAATCCCAGATTGCCATTGGCTCCGGTGGCGTGCAGGGCAAGGGCTGGCTCAATGGTGCGCAGTCACAGCTGGATTTCATCCCCGAGAGCAATACCGACTTCATTCTCGCGGTGCTCGCCGAGGAGTTCGGTCTGCTGGGCGTGTTGTTCCTGATAGCGCTCTACGTAGCAGTGATCGGACGTGGGTTCTTCATCGCTCTGACGGCTCAGGATACGTTCAGTCGTCTGCTGGCCGGCAGTATCGTACTGACTTTCTTCTTCTACGCGTTTGTGAACATGGCCATGGTGTCCGGGCTGATGCCGGTGGTGGGCTTACCATTGCCGCTGGTGAGCAAGGGCGGGACGTCAATTGTGACCTTGATGCTCGGTTTCGGGATATTAATGTCCATTCAAACGCATAAGCGGGTGTTGCCGAGATAACATATTGATTATAATGCCTATTAGTAACAATTCTGAGAGTGAGCCAGCTGATGTCTGAAATCCGCATGCTAAAGGCAGCGTCACTGGCTGCCATTGCGCTTTTACTTGCAGCGTGTGCCAGTTCGCCTTCCGGGCAATCGCCTGCCGGGAATGCCCCGATGTCTGCGTCGGATGCCTACCAGGCCAGCCGCTACAACATGCAGCAGGACCGTGGTCCCTCGCGTCAGATAGACCCGGCCGAAATACGTGAAATCATCCCAATGCTTGAGCCGCGTACGCTGGCCGGGAACAAAAGCCCTTACACCGTTAACGGCCTCACCTATCGGGTAATGCCCTCGGAGGACGGATATCGCGAGCGCGGCTTTGCGTCCTGGTACGGGGAGAAGTTTCACGGCCACAAGACGTCGAACGGAGAGATCTATGACATGTACCAGATCTCTGCTGCGCACAAGACTATGCCGATTCCCGGTTTCCTGCGCGTCACCAATCTGGAAAATGAGCGCAGCATCGTCGTCAGAGTCAATGATCGCGGGCCTTTCCACAGTGATCGCGTGATTGACCTCTCGTATGCGGCTGCCTACATGCTCGGTTTCGACAACAAGGGAACCGCGATGGTGGAAGTGGAGGCGATAGTGCCGACGCTCGCTGGACCGGGCTCTCGTCCTGCCAGTCCTGCTGGTGGTGCTGTGGCCACTTCCGCTGCCCGTTCTGCTGCCGCTCCTGTGCGTGCGGCAATCGTTGAAGGCAGTAGCACCGAACAAGAACAGTATCTTCAGGTCGGTGCTTTCTCCGACCTGCGTGCCGCAGAGCAACTGTCGGCAAAATTGCGTGACCTGACATCGAGACCAGTCTTCATCCGGTCTGTTGAAGCAGGGGCGGGAAATCAACTCTTGCACCGTGTGCGCGTCGGACCAATCCCGGATGCCGCCGAGGCGGCTCGCATCACGGACTCCGTGGCAAGCGCCGATCTGGGAAGACCCTACACCGTCCGTGACTGAGCATCAGATGCGCGACAGGTACTATTTATTTATCGCTGATTATTTTATCGCTGAGGATGGAAACAACGAATATGCAACAGAACTCTAGACAGCTCCCGGTTACCCGCTACAGCGAAGGAGTGCTTCAGCGCATGGCGAACTCCAGCCGAGCAATCGCACTGGCAGTGACCGCCTTTTTTATTCCTGCAGGCATGGTGTCAGCACAGCCGACTCCAACCCTGAACGCAGCCCCGGCGACGCAAGCGATTGTGCCACGTGCACCCGAAGTGGCCGCCAGCAGCTATATTTTGCTCGATGCCAAAACCGGCAAGGTGATCGTGGAACAGAATGCGGATGTGCAGCTGCCACCGGCAAGCCTGACCAAGATCATGACCGCCTACATTGCCGAAGTGGAAATCGACAGCGGCAACATGAGCCTCGACGACGAGGTCCACATCAGCGAGAAGGCCTGGGCAACCCAGGGTTCCAAGATGTTTGTGGACGTCAATAGCAAGGTGCGCGTCGAAGATATCCTGCGTGGCATCATCATCCAGTCCGGTAATGATGCCAGCGTCGCGATGGCCGAGCATCTGGCTGGCAGCGAAGAGGCTTTTGCCGACATGATGAATCAGCATGCCGCGCGTCTGGGCATGACCAACACCCACTTCATGAATTCCAGCGGTCTGGATACCGAAACAGCCTTCAACATCATGTCCGCTCGCGATCTGGCGACACTGGCCAGAGCTACTATCAATGAACATCCGGATCATTACGGCATCTATTCCGAGCGTGAGTTCACCTACAACGGTATCACTCAACCCAACCGCAATACGCTGCTGTTCCGCGACAGCACTATCGACGGGATGAAGACAGGCTGGACTACAGCTGCCGGTTTTTGTCTGGTTGCCTCCGGAGAACGTGATGGCATGCGCCTGATTTCGGTGGTGATGGGCACCGCCAGCGAGGACGCCCGTGCTTCTGAGAGTGCGAAGCTGATGACCTATGGTTTCCGTTTCTTCGAAACGCTCAAACTGTATGATGCGAGTCAGGTGCTGGGTTCCGCGAAGGTCTGGTCAGGCAAGGAAAATGCGGTGGATATCGGCATGGCGCAAGAGCTGTACATGACCATTCCGCGTGGTCGAGCTGCCGATCTGCAGGCGAGTCTGAGTCTGCAGGAACCAATCACTGCCCCGATTACACAAGGGCAGGTGCTGGGCACTGTCGATATCACGCTCGATGGCGAGACGCTCTACCATGGCGATGCCATGGCTGTGCAGGCGGTTGAGAGGGCAGGATTACTGAAGCGCCTGATCGATTTCCTCACCATGTTCTTCACCAACCTCTTCAGTTAGGCCATCCATTCATGTCGACTGTTGAAGCCCCCAGAATCGAATTTCCCTGTGCTTACCCCATCAAAGTGATGGGGCTGGCGACTCCGCATTTCGAGAAGGAAATAGTCTCCGTCGTGAAACGCCATGCTCCCGAGGTGACAGAGGAGCATGTCAGCGTGCGTGTCAGCGGCAACGGCAATTATCTCGCGATCACTGTGGTCATTGAGGCTACCGGGCTGGAACAGCTGACTGTCATGTTTGCAGATCTCAAGGCTCATTCCAGCGTCAAGATGGTGTTATGACCGCTGGTACTGACGCGACCGCTGGTGTCAGTGGCAACCTCACTTCTCTTGGCGACTTTCTCTCCGGTACTTCTGCAACGGTGCAGGATGGTTCACTGCTGATTCGTCAGTTCGATCTACGGCCTTCTCAGGCGCTGGATTACGTCCCTGTCTGGGATGCCATGCGCCAGTTCACTGCCAACCGCAATGCTGACACTCCTGACCAGATATGGATGCTGACTCACCAGCCTGTGTTTACGCAGGGGCAGGCAGGCAAGCCGGAGCATTTACTGAATACGGCCGCCATCCCGGTAGTGCAGATCGATCGCGGCGGTCAGGTGACTTATCATGGTCCGGGCCAGCTGGTGGCCTATGTGCTGATTGATGTGCGTCGCTCCGGCATTGGCGTACGCGAGCTGGTGGAGAATATCGAGCAGTCGGTGATCGACGTGCTGGCGCAGTTCGGCATCGTCGGCGAGAGCCAGCGAAAAGCTCCCGGCGTCTACGTAAACGGTGCTAAAATCGCCGCGCTCGGTTTGCGCATCCGCCAGGGCTGCTCGTATCACGGCGTGAGTTTCAATGTCGACATGGACCTCGCGCCTTTTCAGCGCATCAATCCCTGCGGCTACGAGGGCATGCCCGTGACCCAGTTGCGAGACTTGCTGCCGGGCACCGCCGTTACCAGTGATCTGCTGGAAAAAACCGCGCAACTGCTTGGCAATGCGCTGCTGGTGCGGCTTGGCAAGGCGGGGCTGGATTTGCCCCGGGACTGATTTTTAAGCTATTTGTTTTCATCTCATCAGGAAGGTTTGCAGAGTCATTATGTCCGATCAACCAAGACGTAACGTATTGATAGAAGGCGAGAAGCTGCGAGGCGCCGAAAAAGTGGCGCGCATTCCGGTCAAAGTCATCCCCACCGTAGACCTGCTGAAAAAGCCGGACTGGATTCGGGTCAAGATTCCTGCCTCTCCCAAGATCAACAGCATCAAAGAGAAACTGCGCGAGCACAAACTCGCCTCGGTTTGCGAAGAAGCCTCTTGCCCCAATCTGGGTGAGTGTTTCAGCAACGGCACCGCCACTTTTATGATCATGGGCGAGATCTGCACGCGCCGCTGCCCGTTCTGCGATGTGGCACATGGCAAACCGAAACCGCTTTACGAGAACGAACCACTTGAGCTTGCCGAGGCGATTGCCGAAATGGGCCTGCGCTACGTCGTGATCACCTCTGTTGACCGTGATGATCTCAAGGACAGCGGCGCTCAGCACTTCGCCAATTGCATCACCGAAGTGGGCCGTTTGAATCCCGATATCCAAATTGAAGTGCTGGTACCGGATTTCCGGGGTCGCATGGAGATCGCGCTGGATATTCTGGAGAAGACGCCTCCGCACGTGTTCAATCACAATCTGGAGACGGTGCCACGTCTCTACCGTCAGGCTCGTCCTGGTGCCGATTACATCTGGTCGCTGGCACTGTTGAAGGGATACAAGGAGCGCGTGCCCTCGGTCATGACTAAATCCGGTCTCATGCTGGGGCTGGGCGAAACCAAGGAAGAGGTGATGGAAGTCATGCGTGATCTGAAGGCGCACAATGTCGACATGGTCACACTGGGACAATACCTGCAGCCGAGCCGCAACCATCTGGCGGTCAGCCGTTTTGTGCACCCGGACGAATTCGAGGAACTGCGCGTGTACGGAGAAGCGCTGGGATTCACGCATGTGGCCAGCGGGCCGCTGGTGCGCTCGTCCTACCACGCCGACAAACAGGCGCGTGGTGAGGCGGTCTGATCTCGGTTCAGAGACCAGCGCATTGCGATATTTTCAATTTAGAATGAAGCCCCTCCAACGGGGGTAAAACAGCAATCAGGAGTTGTCATGGCAGTTATCAGGAAGCAGTCTTCACGCACGCCGGGTCGGGTGCTGTTCAGAATCGGGCAGGTGCTGGCGCTCATGCTGGCGCTGGCTGGAACCGCCGCGCAAGCGAACACCATAGTGCGCATCAGCACCACGTATGGTGATTTTTCCGTGGAGTTGTTCGATACCGTTACCCCGGTAACAGTGAAGAATTTTCTGAATTACGTGAATCGTGGTGCCTTCAATGGCAGTTACTTTCACCGGCTGGAAAAGGGCTTCGTGTTGCAGGGAGGCGCCTACCGCTTCCAACCTTTCGTCGGGCCGATTGCATTACCTGTCGATGCCCCCATCGTCAACGAGTTCAGCGTGTCCAATACCCGGGGTACGCTTGCCATGGCTAAATTGGGCGGTGACCCGAACAGCGCGACGAACCAGTGGTTTGTGAACCTGGCGGACAACAGCGCGAACCTGGATGCGCAGAACGGTGGCTTCACGGCGTTTGGACGTGTGCTGGGCAATGGCATGACGGTACTGGATACCATCAATACCCAGGCCGGTGTCTTCAGTCTGGGAGCAACGCATACGACTCTCCCGCTGGCGAACTATGAAGCGTTCACAGTGGTGAAAGCCTCCAACTTCATCACCATGACGACTCAGGTTGTGCAACGTTACAGTGAAGCGTTGGCGGTGTTTGAATCGCAGTCCGGCAAGCTGATGTTGACGATTGACGGCGGGGATGCACTCGGCGTCTACAGCCTGCATATGGCATTGCTGGCGGATCGCCCTGGTGTGGTCCTGCGACTGAATCCAGAGACCATGATCGCACTGGCCATCAAGCCAGTCGGCGCGGCCACGTTTACAACAGCGGACAACAAGATACGTATCCCGTCGCTGGAAGTGAACAACAATGGCAATCTGACGGTATACAAGAATGTGGTGCTGGGCCTTAGCAACGCGCAGGCCTGGGAATTCACGCTGGAATCCTTCGAACAGTAACACCCTGGTATTGGAGCCGCTGTCAGTTGCTCTATTAAGGTCCGCCAAGCACCTGACAGAAACGCTCGATTTCTTCCTCCGTGTTGAAGTAGTGCACAGAGGCGCGATTGATATCTCCCAACCCTCGGCGCGGCAGATCCAGCAGATTGCCGCTCAACCGGGTGACAGAAGTGTTGATGCCGCTGTGGTGCAGGCGGCGCTGCAATGATTCCGCAGGCTCTCCGTCTTTGCTGAAGGTCACGATGCCGCTCAGTGACGAGCCTGATTCGTGGACACGGATGCCTGGCAGTTTGCGCAGCTGGTCTCGAAATGCTGCCGCAAGTTCTCTCACCCTGTGTTCGATGTTATGCATGCCGAGCGCTGTCGCATAATCGGCAGCAGCACCCAGTGCAATCTTGCCTGCCACACTGCATTCCCAGCTCTCAAAACGACGCGCATCAGCACGGAATTCGTATTGGTTCTCTGCCGTCCAGCGTGCGGAGTGGAAATCGATGCGGTCTGGTTGCAGTCTTTCCAGCGCTGTGTGACGCACGTACAGAAAGCCGGTGCCACGCGGACCACGCAGGTACTTGCGCCCGGTGCCGGTCAGCATGTCGCAGCCGAGCGTAGCAACATCCAGATCGATTTGTCCCGCCGACTGACACGCGTCCAGGAGATAGAGAATGTCATGGGCTTTGGCGAGTTGCCCCACTTCGGCAGCCGGATGGATGACGCCGCTCTGACTGGGCACATGGGTCAGTGCGATCAGTCCGACGTCGTCACTGATCGCGTCGGCAAGACGATCCAGACAAATGCAGCCTTGCTCGTCATTCGGAATAACGTCGATGTGCAATCCCTTCTCACGGGCCAGTTGCAGGAAGGCCATGTAGTTGCTGGAGTATTCGGATTGCCCGGTCAAAATGCGCTGGCCAGCCCGCAAGGGAATGGCATGAAACGCGGCGTTCCAGGCATGAGTAGCACTCTCCGAGTAAGCGATCTCATCAGACTCACAGTGCAACAGGCGCGCAAAGGCGTTATAAAAATTTTCGACTGCTGCTGCTTCCTGCTGAGCGGCTTCATAACCACCAATGCGTTGTTCCAGTGTCAGGTGTTGCAGCAGGCGTTCATGAACGGGCAGCGGTGAAAGTGATGCGCCGGCGTTGTTGAAATGCATCAATTCGCTGCATGCCGGTGTGTGTTGTCTGACCTCGGCAATGTTCAGCGACATGGCAGTGATGCCTCGAAAATTGCGTCTATCCTCATTGCTTGCATAAGAAAAATGCCTTCTGTACATTGCCGTGGCGGCGCGCGGTTCAACTGCTCGGACAGCGCCTTTCCATCAGCACTATACCCTGACAAAACTGGAGAAAACACTATGCTCAAGATCTATGGAGGCAGCACCTACAATGCGACGAAAGTGTTGTTCACTGCCGAAGAGCTGGAGATTCCCTGCGAATATGTGCATCTGAATTTTGTGAAGGGCGAGCACAAGAGCCCGGAACACTTGGCACGTCATCCTCTGGGCAAGGTGCCTGCCATTGAACACAACGGCCATTTTCTGTTCGAGAGCGCCTCGCTCTGTCGCTATCTCGCCAACATCAGCGACAAGCGCTTGTATTCTGCTGACCCTCTGCGAGCGGCGGAGATCGATCAGATGGTCGACATGGTGTGCCATCATGTCGGGCGCTGGTTGGGTGTCTATTTCTATCAGGAAGTGGTGCTCAAGAAGTATTACAACAAGCAACCTGATGACAAGGCGCTGCTCGAAGCCAAAGGATTTCTGGATCAGATTCTGCCCTATATCGACAAGCTTCTGAGCACTGGCAAGTTTCTGTGCGGTGATCAGATTACGCTCGCCGATACCATTGCCTTGCCGTATTTCCACGCGCAGGAAGTCACCTCGTTGAGTCTCGATGTGTATCCCTCCATTCAGCGCTGGTATGCGGAGATGAAGTCGCGACCTGCGTTTCAGAGAGCTCTGGCACGCATGCCGCACTGAGCGGGCTGATCTTGAGTACTTCTGTTTTGAATGCTCCTACATTGAATGCCTCGGGTAGCACTGCAGTCCTGGTCATCGGTGCCGGGCCGGCGGGTTTGATGGCTGCCGAGCAGCTGACCAAAGCCGGTATTACCGTGCAGGTATGTGATGCCATGCCCTCTGTGGGCAGAAAATTTCTGCGGGCTGGTATCGGTGGTCTCAATCTGACCCACGCTGAAGATTCGCGAAGCTTTCTCGCTCGCTATTCATGTTCGCAAAGTGACGTCGAAGCCTCGGCGGAGCAGGGCGTGAAGGCAGTGTCATCTTGGTTGCAGGATTTCGATGCCGATGCCTTACGACAGTGGGCGCAGCAACTGGGCGTGGAGACTTTTGTCGGCAGTTCCGGGCGCGTATTTCCGGTGGGGCTCAAAGCAGCGCCATTGCTCAGGGCCTGGTTGCACAGATTGCGCGAACAGGGCTGTGTATTGCATACCCGCTGGCGCTGGGTGGGATTTGGCGAAGTGTCGTCTACAACAGTATCGGGCAGACCTTCTTACACACTGCTTTTCGAGACTCCCGAGGGAATGCAGAAAATGACAGCCCAAGTGGTGATATTCGCCCTTGGCGGTGGCAGCTGGGCGCGCCTTGGCAGCGACGGCCGCTGGCTGCCTGTGCTTGCGCAGGCGGGTGTCGCCTGCGCTCCCCTTAAACCAGCCAACTGTGGTTTTGACTATGCCTGGAGCGCACGTCTGCTGGAGCAGTTTGCAGGCAGCCCGCTGAAACCTGTGGGGCTGACGGTACAGGATGCGCGCGGCCGTACCATGTTTGCTCGCAAGGGCGAGGCACTTGTCAGTCGGCATGGACTGCAGGGCAGTCTCATTTATGCGGCGTCTCGTCACCTTCGCGATTTGATCGAGCATGAAGGGACGGCGCGCCTCTATTGGGATCTGTTGCCGGACCGCACACTGGCACAAGTGCAAGCCGTTCTGCATATGCCGCGTGGCAAAGATTCCCTGAGCAACTGGTTACGCAAACGCCTGGGCTTGGAGGGCATGCGGCTGAGTCTCTTTCATGAACTGGCAGGCAAACCAGGCGGTGATGTTGAACAACTGGCTGCGTTGCTCAAACAGCTTCCCCAAACGCTGCAGCGCGCCAGGCCGATTGATGAAGCGATTTCTACAGCAGGCGGCATATTGCTCTCGGGGCTGACTGCACAGTTGATGAGTCGCTCTCATGCCGGGATGTTTTTCGCCGGAGAAATGCTCGACTGGGAAGCGCCGACCGGCGGCTACCTGCTCAATGCCTGTTTTGCCAGTGGTTGTCGTGCGGGGCAGGGAGCTGTCACTTATCTTCAACAGCAGTAGCGTGAATTCAGTGCCAGCAGGAACAGCGTTCTACTTCACGGCAGGACATGGAAGTACACGTACTGTGCGCTGATGTCCTGGCGAATATGGATATCCAGCCCACGCATATCGATCCTGCTGAACAAGGCCTTGTATTCCGCTTTCAGCGAGTTGTAGATCACTTCCTGAATGATCAGGATATTGTAGTGACTCAGACCCAGTTCCTGCGCCCGCTCATGAATCAGTTTTTCGACAATCGGGTGTTTGCGGATTTCCTCATAGCGATACGCCTGTATGAGAGCGTCACCGAACAGGTCGTAAGACTTGATGCCGCTACTTTGGAACGTGCCCTGCACTGAGTTGAAGGCCAGTCCCATCGCGCCCTTGATCGGCGTTCCGTAACCAAAGCGCCTGACCTCTTCATTGAACTCTCTGAACATCATCAGCGCGGTAGTAATGGCGTGATCCGCCAGCAGATCGGGTTCGTCCGCCAGGAAGGGATAGCCGATAGAGCTGATAAAACCGTCGCCAGTCTCTTTGAGTCGGAAGGCTCTCGATTTCAAGGGGTTGTGCTGATAGCCCAGCATGCAGATCTGGAAGAAATTCCGAAATACATCGAGGAAAAAGGACTTGGTGCGTTCGTGTTTGATTTCGCTGGAACGCTGGACATCGAACACATTGATGATGGCGCGTCCCTTTTCTACCGGCATGGTGTCTTCGAGCTCATCACCCGCTTTGATCATTTCCAGTTGATGCGGGTACACCAGTTTTGAGAGCTGGTTGTACAGATGCTGGCGTGTGTCGGCATCAATGGAGCGGTAATAGAAGCGAATCTGCACGCGGGCGAAGAACATCCAACTGAAAATGGTGCCTGCAAGGAAGCCTTGAATGACCTGTACCGCGTTGGTGCCTATGTATTGCGGGCTGATCATGAAGATCAGAGTCACCATGATGACAGTGAACATGACGTTACGCAGAAAAGTCGTTCGGTACGAGGTGTGGTACGAGAACGCCGTTGTCATCAGGAGTGTGAAATTAATCTGACCGGACGGTACCAGAAAAATGGCTGACTGCTGATCCAGTACCAGGCCCGGTTCAAAGACAAAGCGCAAGGTCAGACAGAAGCCCAGCAAGACTGTGAGGCTGGCGATGTCGAGTACGATCCGGGAATACTTTTCAATACGGGAATTCAGCAGCGAGGCAATTGGGAACAGAAAAATCAGCAGAATAGGAATTGCGTAGGCGAACAGTGCCTGAAACGCCAGGGGGCTGTTATTACCAGAACGCGTCATGTAAGTCATGACCGAGGAGATTGCCAACAGGATGGCCGCAGATTTTCCTGGCCAGCTTGTCAGTGCCTGGGACGCCTCGTCCCGTAATTCATCCCTGAACTCCTTGATATGCTCTCTGCAGTAAGCCGAATACTTATCTGAGTTCATTTATGTTTTTAGTTTCATGCAGAACAATGATCCATGATGAATGGACTCTGACCCGTCAACTTCCGGCGTTGACTGCGGCTCGGAGGACTCTTGAGAGTCGCGTGATTATACAGCAATAGGCAGTGTCGGCAATTCGCTTATATATCAATATGTTGAATTTGATGAACTGAGTCACATCCCGTGTCTGAAACCCCGTCAAACTGCATCTGTCTCACGACACTAACCACATGGAGCACACAGGGGGGCTTGCTGTTTTATTCACCAATCTTGTGGATTACACTGCAAGTCCCTGATGGATTTTTTCGTGCTTCCAGCACGGAAATGCCTCATCAGGGAAAGCGTGTACTCATCAGAGTATGGAAAATATATTCAAAATGTAGGAATGTTCCTACCCGGGAAAAAAAATGGAAGGCATTAAGTTCAGAACGCTGACTACTGAAGTTGAAATTGAAAAATATATCAGCAAATTCGAAGGTTTCGTGGGCGTCAGACTGCCTTACGATTACACGATGCGCAGCAGAATCGTCGGCGCCTTCAAGGGCGATGAAATGGTTGCAGGCTACATGCTGGTCACCAAGCCTGAGTTCAGAAGCCTGATGTTCGTTCCTGACAGCGTGAAAGCGAGTCACGAATTTTTCAAGAACGATCAATATGAAATGATGGAAGTCAACGGCGTCTGGATCAGTGTGTCACTCAAATCTGCAACCGACTATTTCCGCATCTGGATCCATATGATGTGGGATGTGTTTTTCACCAAGAAGAAATATGTACTGCTGATGGCCAATCTGCGCAACGGCAATGTGAAAAACATCCACAGCCTCACCAACCCGGAAGTCCTTTATGAAGGCCCGCCCATGTTGATGGCAGGCAGCGCCAGCCATTCGACAATTCGCGTGAGCTTTACTACGCGCTGGCAGATGGTTGCGAATATTCCCCGTTACTGGATGGAATACAAGAACAGAGAGAAACGCTCCAGCAAACGTCTCAAGCAGCGCGCTTACAGCAGAGAGTTGCGTCAAGCCGAGTCGTAGAAATTGCTACGGGTAGAATAAGAATACAAGAGCACGCGCTGATGCTGCCCGGTTGAATCAGGGAGCGTTTGATCGGGTGGCGTTTTATGCCGCGTGGAAATTCTTTGTCTGCAGTTTTTCCTCTGTACTTCTGAGTGCCTTTCAGGGCACTTGCGAGGGTTTCTGCATTGGGTCAAACTGCTGGAGAGTCGTCGTTAACGAACAAACAGCGAATCTGTAATGTTTATCGGCGCAAGGAGAGAATACTTGAGTGAAAATAATGTAAAAAATTTGTTAATTCAGTTGCAGCAGGCACTGGCGGAAGGTGGTGCGGTGGACGATGAAACGCTGGCGATGGCCAAGAAGCTGGATAAGGAAATCAGCGCCTTCATTGCCTCGGCGGAAGACGTGAACAGCCCTGTACTGGATGATGCTATCGCACTGGAAGCACGCTTTGCGGCGAACCATCCGGTCGCCGAGCGGGTGATCCGAGAATTGATCGACAGTCTGGGGCGTATCGGTATCTGACGGACACCTGTTAATTCGCGTGAAACGTGAGTGATGCGTGTTCATCGACCTGAATGGCGTAGTTACGCGCCTGTTCTGCGTCGACATAAGCTTCAGCCTCAGCCGGACTGCAGATTTTTCGATTGACGGCTTCGGCAGCCAATGCATCGCTTGTTGTGTTGCCTGATAACTCTCCCTGCCTGATGGCAGTTTTTATTGTGTCCCGAATCGCTTTGGTCGCAATAATCTTTCTGAACGCATTTTCGATGATGTAAGTGGAATCAGCATCACTGCTGCCAATATAGGTATAGCGAGTGAGACGCTCTCGCAGTTCGGTATCAGTCCACATTGTCTGCACGAGGTCGTGGTCGAGTTTGTCGGTCGGTTGATGGTAGGCGTCGCCCCAGGGAAATACCACGCGCTTGAGCAACACTGCCGCCATGCGGCTGGGCAGATTGTCGAAAAAATCATTGAAGGCGCACTGAGATTCGTAGAGAGCCAGCTCTACGTTCCAGCGCACATAAGGCAGGTCTGCCGCCTTGCGGTCATTGCCTTCGTAATAGCGAAGTACCGCAGAGGCTAGGTAAAGCTGGCTGAGGACATCGCCGAGTCGTGCCGAGAGTCTTTCTTTGCGTTTCAACTCTCCTCCGAACATGAGCATGGAAATATCCGCGACCAATGCCAATGCCGAACTCATGCGGGTGAGTTGCTGATAGAAACCTTTGCTTGCGTCCTGTGTGGGGCTGGCAGCGATTCTGCCAGCACTCAGCCCCAATGACAGTGTGCGTACGAAATTGCTGATGCCGTAACCGATGTGGCGAAAGATCAGGCTGTCGAATTCGCGCAATCCGGCGTCTGTATCCGGATTCTTGGCGGCCAGCATTTCGCGGGCAATAAAGGGGTGGCAGCGCACGGCACCTTGACCAAAAATCATCAGATTGCGAGTGAGAATATTGGCGCCTTCGACGGTAATGCCAATCGGCATGCTCATATAGGCGTGAGCCAGATAGTTCGATGGCCCGAGGATCAGCCCACGCCCTGCGTGGATGTCCATGGCGTCGGCAATGACGGACCGCGATTTTTCAGTCATGTGGTACTTGGCGATGGCCGATACCACTGCTGGTTTGATGTGGGCGTCCACCGCTCCTGCAGTGACGATTCTCGCCGCTTCGAGCAGGTAGGTGTTGCCTGCGATTCTGGCCAGTGCCTCTTCAACACCTTCGAAATTGCCAATGGCCAGATTGAACTGCGTGCGAATTCTGGCGTAAGCGCCCGTCATCCGGTAGCACAGTTTGCCGGTCGCCGTGGCCAGAGCGGGGAGAGAAATCGCTCGACCTTCCGAGAGACATTCGACCAGCATGCGCCAGCCTTGGCCTGCACGCTCGACGCCACCGATGATCCACTCCAGGGGAATGAAGACATTCTCTCCGCGCGTCGGCCCGTTCATGAAGGTCATGCCCATCGGGAAGTGACGATGCCCGATCTCCACGCCGGGGTGTGTAGTGGGGATGAGAGCCACGGTGATGCCGCGATCGACGACGTCGCTGAGCAGGTGCTCCGGGTCGTGCATTTTGAATGCGAGGCCCAAGACAGTCGCTACGGGCGCCAATGTGATATAGCGTTTGTTCCAGGTCAGCGAGAGACCAACACACGGCTTACCTTCATATTCGCCCATGCAGACGATACCCGTGTCTGTCATCGCGCCAGCATCACTGCCTGCTTCCGGACCGGTCAGCGCAAAGCACGGAATTTCCTCTCCACAGGCCAGACGTGGCAAATAGTGCTGACGCTGTTCTTCGGTGCCATACTTCATCAGCAGCTCGGCTGGACCCAGCGAATTGGGCACCATGGCGGTCACAGCCGCGCTGCAACTGCGCGTGGCAATCTTGGTGACGACGGTGGAATGCGCCAGCGCCGAGAACCCCAGCCCGCCGTATTGCTCCGGGATGATCATGCCGAAGAACTTCTCCTTCTTCAGGTACTCCCAGGCAGTGCTCGGCAGATCCTTGTCTTTGTGCACGATATCCCAGTCACTGATCATTCCGCACAGTGTCTCGGTCTGGTGCGCGAGAAATTCTTCTTCTTGCTTGCTGAGCGTCGGATAGGGAATGGCCAGCCATTTTTGCCAGTCCGGTGCACCTCTGAACAGGTCGGCTTCCCACCAGGTGTCACCAGCTTCGAGTGCCTCCTGCTCCGTTTCACTCATCGGTGGCAGGACGCGTTTGAAGAATTGGTAAACCGGGCGTGTCAGTTTGTCGCGGCGCAGGTTGTCTTCGAAGTAGAACAGGCCAACGAGCAGCAGCAAAAGCCACGGCAACCATGCGAAACCGCCGTACCAGGTCAGCGCGATCAGTGTGATGGCGATGCCCGCCAGGATGTTGCCCATGCGGGCACGGCGATAGGCCAGCACCCAGATCACCGCGA
Source organism: Pseudomonadota bacterium (assembly GCA_040384465.1). Lineage (GTDB taxonomy): Bacteria > Pseudomonadota > Gammaproteobacteria > Pseudomonadales > Pseudohongiellaceae > UBA5078. Next base: position 24,669 of record JAZKJF010000019.1, read on the forward strand.
GGACGAGCAGAGATTGCATGATGGTTGACATACTGAGTGCTCCGTTTCAATCAGCCAGCGGTTATAGATTACAGATCACCAGAGAATGCTTGTGCGATACACAACTGAACGCCACAGAGTCCGAGCAGCACGGTGGTGAGTTCTGTCCATGGATCGCTTTTATGAAGTCCTTTCACGGCCAGATCCACACGGCGGGACTGTTGCAGAAAACCTTCCAGCGTTTTCACGCTATGCCGTTCCAGCGCTGCGCTGACCGGTCCCTCGTGATTCTTCCTGACCCCTTCGTTCTGCATCGCACTGCTGACGCTCTGGCCTGTCGACATACGTGTAGCAACGGCATGCAGAATCCGCAGCTCGCGCGTCAACATACCCAGCAGTGCCAGCACTTCGCTGCCTTCTGCACGCAGGCCGTTGAGTATCTTGAGGCAGTGACGTGCGTTGCCCAGCAAGGCTGCATCCATCAGATTGAAAGTGTTGTAACGGGAATTGTCAGCGACCAGATTCATGATCTGTTTTCTGTCGATCAGTATTTTGTTTTCGGGAGTTGCGCCTGTGAGAACGCGCAATTTTTCGATCTCCTGGCTGGCGGCCAGCAGGTTGCCCTCCAGGCGGTCGCTCAGTATCGCAATAGCCTCCGCGTCTGCGCTCATCCCGTACTGCGCCATACGCGTGCTGATCCAGCGTGGTAATTCCTTGCCGTCCACCGGCCAGACCTGCACGAAGACGCCGGCAGTCTCTATGACCTTGAACCACTTGGTGTTGAAAGCGCTGGTCTCCAGGCGCGGGCTGACGATGATGAGGACGTTGTCAGGATTGGGGTCGGCGAGATATTGCTGGAGGGCTTCGCGTCCCTCATCTTCCAGTTTGGCGGAATAGAGTCGCAGCTCGATGATTTTCTTGTCGGAGAACAAAGACAGGCTGTTGCCTGACTGCAGCATGGTCTGCCAGTTGAAACTGCGATCCACGAAGAACAGTTCCCATTCGCTGAAGCCCTGCTGGCGGCAGCGCGCCCGCAGTTTATCCAGCGTTTCCTGAACTACCAGAGTCTCGTCACCCGCGATCCAGTACATCGGCAACAGTTGCTTTTGCAGCTGTGGAGCGAGCTGGTCGGAGTTGATGCGCATTCAGCGATTCCCGATTACGCGCAGCCTGCTGAGAAGTTGCTGCACCAGATCCTGGCGCATTTCGACACGCAGCATTTCCATTTCTTCTGTGCTGCCTGCGATATTGGCAATGTCTTCGAAGTAGCTGCGCTGTGCCGACAGTATCTGCGGGCCAAATAAAGCAACACCGTCATGCTCAAGACTGACTTCCACAGCCAGTTGCAGATCGTACTGCGCGGCCCTGGCGCGGCCGTTGACTGAGGCGGTCCGGGTGTCGGACTGTTCCGCTCCGACGCGCAAGGTATAAGGTGACTGGCCATTGATAGTGCTGATCTGATTGGCGGTCAATGCGGTGCGCAGTTGCTGCAGAAAGGCGCTGTTGGCTTGTGCCGCCTGCAACTGCACGCTGGTGAAGGGCAGGGCGCCCTGTGGCGCGCCGCGTAGCGCGAAGCCACAGGCTGACAGCACAAGCGTGAGGCCAAGAAGGAGTGTGGGGCGGGTAATCGTATATCGCATGTTGGTTACTCGTTGAGCTTGAGTGAATCGGTACCGATTTTCGCAGCGCCTCAGGATGACTTGACTGGCGTCGCCAGGCTCAGACTTGCACGCGGACTGCTGGTTGTCACCTTCAACAGTCTGATCTGACGGCTGTCGGCATTCAGGACAGTAAAGCGGAAATCCTCTACATCAATACTTTCGTCACGCTCCGGAATGTGGTTCAGGTGCTGCAGCACAAGGCCGCCAATGGTGTCGACTTCCTGGTCACTGAATTCGCTGCTGAAATATTCGTTGAACTCCGCAATCGGCGTCAGTGCTTTCACGATGTAATTGCGCGTGTCGATCTTCTTGATGAAGCTTTCATCGTTGACGTCGTATTCGTCCTCGATCTCGCCGACGATCTGTTCCAGCACATCTTCGATGGTGACAATGCCACAGGAACTGCCGTACTCATCGATGACCACTGCCATATGGTGGCGGGTCTCCCGGAACTCCTTGAGCAATACATTCAGGCGCTTGCTTTCCGGCACAAAAGTCGCCGGACGCATGATGCTGCGCACATCGAAGCTGCTGCGATCGCCACTGCGAATATATTGCAGCAGATCTTTGGCCAGCAGAATGCCAATCACGGAGTCAGAATTTTCAGCGATCACGGGGAAGCGCGAATGGGAAGCGGTCACTGCAATGTCGAGGATATCTTCAAAAGCGTCCGTGGCGTCGACGGTGATGACCTGGGCGCGTGGAATCATGATCTCGCGAACCTGCATGTTGGAGACCTGCAGGGCGCCTTCGATGATAGCCAGTGCATCGGCATCCAGCACATGGTCCTGCTCCGCATTGCGCAGCAGCTCCAGGAGGCTCTTGGTGTCGGTGGGTTCATCCGAGAAAACCTGCGCTATCCGTTCGATCCAGGACCGGGGTCTTGGATCGATACTCGATTGGTCGTCTGCCATTTGCTGATCTTTTTTCCTCGTTTGGTGTGGAGAAGGTATTGGAGATTAAGAGCCTGTATCAGTGTTCATCGTTGCGATAGGGATCATCGATCCCCAGTGTGGCGAGTATGCGGCGTTCCAGGTTTTCCATTTCTTCTGCGTCCTGATCATCTTCATGGTCGTAGCCATGCAGATGCAGCATGCCGTGTACCACCATGTGCGCCCAGTGTGCAGCGGCAGGTTTGCCCTGTTCGACGGCCTCGCGTGCGACCACTTCTGCACAGATGGCGAGGTCTCCCAATGGAATTTCTTCCAATTCTGCCACGATGGCGTCCGGGATATCGCTGCCAAAGGACAGCACATTGGTTGCATAGTCTTTGCCACGGTAGTCGTTGTTCAGCGCAGCGGATTCTTTGGCGTCGATGATGCGGATACCGACATTCACGGGCTTGTCGGCGCCGTGTGTATGTTGCTGCGCGCACTCGATCCAGCGCAAGAAATCTGCTTCGGCAGGCACGGCGACTCCAGTGCTGGCATTTTCGAAATCAAGCGTCGCGATCATGGCCCTTTTCCTGTGCGCTATCCTGGCTGTTCAGTGTGCCGATATTCTTCTGGTCGTAGCGGTCGTAGGCTTCCACGATGCGCTGTACTAGCGTGTGCCGCACCACGTCCTTGGAATCGAACCACGTGAAGGCGATGCCTTCGACGTTCTTGAGCACCCGGGTCACTTCAATCAAACCGGATTTTGTACCCTTGGGCAGGTCAATCTGGGTGACATCGCCGGTGATGACTGCGGTAGAGCCGAAACCGAGACGGGTCAGGAACATCTTCATTTGCGAGGTGGTGGTGTTCTGACTCTCGTCGAGGATGATGAAGGAGTTATTCAGCGTGCGTCCACGCATGTAGGCGAGCGGGGCGATCTCAATGACATTTTTTTCGATGAGTCGGCCGACACGCTCGACACCGAGCATCTCGTACAGCGCATCGTAAAGGGGGCGCAGATAAGGGTCGATCTTCTGGGTGAGGTCGCCTGGGAGGAAGCCCAGTTTTTCGCCCGCTTCTACCGCAGGCCGCACTAACAACAAGCGCTGCACGCGCTCTTGCATCAGGGCTTCGACGGCACATGCGACCGCCAGATAGGTCTTGCCCGTACCAGCAGGGCCGATGCCGAAATTGATGTCGAAGCGTTGAATCGATTCCACGTAGTCGCGTTGATGTGGGCCGCGTGGCTTCACCGAGGTATTGGGGGTCTTGAGGATCAAGGGTTTGTCGACATCGTAGCCAGCCGGGGCCGTTTTGTCCGCCGTGGCTGGTAGCGTGTTCTGCACTTCTTTCAGCGCGAGGTGCACAAGATCCGGATTGACACCTTCGCCATCGCCGGTTGCCGTATAGAGCCTGTCCAGCAGGTGTCTGCCGCTTTCCACGGCGCTCTTGGAGCCGGAAAGATTGAAGACATTGCCGCGCTGTTGAATCTTGACGGCCAGCGACTTCTCAATTTGTTGCAGGTGTTCATTGAGATGGCCGCATAAATTGGCCAGGCGATGTGTGTTGTCAGGCTCGAGAACGAGCCTTTGAGTGAATTTCTGGGTTGCCATTAAGACAGCTTACAAACCTCCAGCGGTTGGTCGAAATGCACACGGATATTGGTCGGGTGCGGCCGTAGTATACCAATCTATCGCTGCTTGTAAGCAGTTTTAACAGAGGAGGATTACAGCGTTCCCACCAGCGAATTGGGGTAGGCCTTGGTGATCTTGACGTCCGCAAACTGCCCGATCAGACGGCTGTCATCGCAACGGAAATTCACTACGCGGTTGTTCTCGGTGCGGCCCTGCAGGTCGCCCGGGTCCTTGCGGGAAAGGCCGGTGACCAGGATGCGCTGGGTCGTGCCAATCATGTTTTCACTGATTTTGGCCGCTTGTTGAATGATCTGGGCCTGCAGGATGCTCAGACGATGTTTCTTCTCCTGCTCGGAGGTTGTGTCTGGCAGATCAGACGCAGGAGTACCGGGCCGGGCGCTGTAAATGAAACTGAAGGAGGTGTCGTAACCGATCTCCATGATCAGGTTCATCGTGTCTTCGAAATCTTTGTGAGTCTCGCCGGGGAAGCCGACGATGAAGTCCGATGACAGGCTGATGTTGGGGCGTATCGCCTTCAGCTTGCGAATGATGGACTTGTATTCCAGCACCGTGTGGCCGCGTTTCATCGCTGCCAGAATGCGGTCCGAACCGCTTTGTACTGGCAGATGCAGATGGTCCACCAACGCAGGCACTTGGCGATAAGTCTCAATCAGTCGGCTGCTGAATTCAGTCGGGTGTGAGGTGGTGAAGCGAATCCGGCCTATGCCGTCGATAGTGGAGACGTACTGGATCAGCGTGGCGAGATCCGTAACCTGGCCTTCATGGTTTAAACCGCGATAGGCATTCACATTCTGGCCCAGCAGGTTGATCTCCCGCACGCCTTGTCCTGCCAGATGCACGGCTTCCGCCAGCACGTCGTCCAGCGGTCGGCTGACTTCTTCGCCACGTGTATAGGGCACCACGCAGAAGGAGCAGTACTTGCTGCAGCCTTCCATCACCGTCAGGAAGGCCTCGCAGCCGTCCACTTTAGGTTCGGGAAGCCGGTCAAATTTCTCGATTTCAGGAAAGCTGATGTCCACGACGGTATTGGTGCCGTCAGCGCTTTTCAGCATCTGCGGCAACTTGTGCAGCGTCTGCGGTCCGAACACGACATCGACATACGGGGCGCGCTTGCCAATCGCCGCGCCTTCCTGACTTGCCACGCAACCACCGACGGCAATCTTGAGATTCGGATTGGCTTTTTTCAGTGCTTTCCAGCGGCCCAACTGGTGGAAGACTTTTTCCTGCGCCTTTTCGCGGATCGAGCAGGTGTTGAGCAGCAGCAGATCGGCCTGCTCGGGGGTATCAACCAGTTCGGCGCCATGGGATTCCCGCAGCATGTCGAGCATGCGTGACGAGTCATACTCATTCATCTGGCAGCCGTGGGTCTTGATGAATACTTTTTTGATTGCTGGGCTGGTGAGAGAGTCTTTGTTCATCATGGCAAGGCGGATTCCACCCCGGAGGGGCATTGCGAAACGGGCTGAGCAAAAGTGGCGGTTTTTTACAGAGCGCGGATTGTAGCAGCTTAGCGGTCAGCAAAAAACCAGCATACGGGCCACGAAAGATTGTCGGGTGGCCGGGAGACAATTGCTGTAAAATGCCAGCCAGCTCCGTCCGGTCCGAAAGAATTGCGCTTGCATTGCGCGAATTCGCCCTGATATAGAGGAGCGTCAACGTTCACGAGATTGCATTAATGGCTATTCCTTCCGAAATCTACAGAATCACGTTCCTCAACAAGGGCAAAGTCTACGAAGTCTTTGCCAAACAGGTATATCAGAGCGAGCTGTATGGCTTCATCGAAGTCGAAGACTACATCTTTGATGAGCGCAGTCAGGTGGTTGTAGATCCGAGCGAAGAGAAATTGAAGGCCGAATTCCACGGGGTCAAGCGCAGCTTCATTCCGATTCAGGCCATTGTTCGCATCGATGAGGTCGAGAAGGGCGGAGTCAGCAAGATTTTCAATGGCGACAACATCACGCCATTCCCTGTGCCTTTCATGGCTTCTCGCAATACTGACAACCAGAAGTCCGAGTAATCAATTCGAATGCGCCCGTGTCGGCGGCAACCCCAGAAGAGTTGTCGCCGACACGGTTGAATCTACGCCTCCTGCAATCTTTACAGCCCCAGCTCTCTTTCGATAGTCGCCAGTTCCACACACAGCACGAATACCTGCATGGCTGCTTCAATTTCCTTCAGGCTCGGGAACGAGGGCGCCAGGCGAATGTTGGTATTGGCCGGATCCTTGCGGTAGGGATAGGTGGAGCCCGCAGGAGTCAACTTCACGCCGGCTCCAGCCGTCAGCTTCACTACCTTGTCAGCCAGTCCGGGCTGGGTGTTGAACAGCACGAAGTAGCCACCCTGCGGTGTCGTCCAGTCGCCCAGACTTTTGCCATTGATGACTTTGCCTTGCAACCCTTTGTCCAACTGCTCCAGCAGGACCTTGAACTTCGGCTCCAGAATCGCGCGGTGACGCTGCATCAAGGCGCGCAGCGTGGGCATGTCCTTGAGGAATTTCACGTGGCGTAACTGGTTGATCTTGTCCGGGCCGATGGTGGCGATGCCGAGTTGCTCGGCGAAGCTGGCAAGGTTGGCTTCGGAGGTGGCGATAAAGGATATGCCTGCACCTGCCTGGGTGATCTTGGAGGTGGAGCCGATGACCAATACGTTGTCCAGAGTACCGGCAACTTCGCTTAGTGCGATGATGTTGGCCAGCACGGGAGGATTGTCCACCAGATGGTGCTCGGCATAGGCGTTGTCCCACAGGATGCGGAAATTGGCACCGGCGATCTTGCCAAGTTGTGCCATTCTGCCCACGACAGCGTCAGAGTAAACCACGCCATCGGGATTGGCATATTTGGGCACACACCAGATGCCTTTGATCAACGGGTCGGCCTTCACCAGTGCTTCGATCTGGTCCATGTCCGGGCCTTCCGCATTCATGGCGACCGGGATCATGGCGATGCCGAGTGCCTCACAGATGGCGAAGTGACGATCATAGCCGGGTGAGGGGCACAGGAATTTGACCGTCCCGCCAGTCGCTGCGGCTTCTTTCAACCAAGCCGAGTCTGCGCCACGAACGCCTTGGTACAGAGCGCTGGTCACCAGTTGATACATGAACTGCAGGCTGCTGTTGCCTCCGACCATGGTGCGCGCAGGCGTCGTCTCCAGGTATTCCGCAGCCAGCTTTCTGGCTTCGGGGATGCCCATGATGCCACCGTAGTTACGGCTGTCGGAACCGTCCTGACACAGGTAATTGCCAGCGAGGATGCCGTCGAGTTCATCGCTGAGGTTCAGCTGTTCCGTCGAAGGCTTGCCGCGCGTCAAGTCCAGATTCAGTTTCTGGGCGCTGACGTTCTGGTACTGTGCTCGTAATTCCTGTTGTCTGGCTTGCAGTTGCTGGTGGTTCAAGAATCGCTCCTCAATGACGGCGCTGTCACAGCGCTGCTGAATTAAACGGGTGGTCTCACCTGAGATGCCGGTGGCCGCGAACAAGCGGCGCGGATTTTACAGTATACTCGGCGCAAACTCGATCAGGACTTTACATGCCTCACACTCAGGATGATTCGCTCAGCGAATCGGCGTCAGACTCTCAGCCCCCATCACTTTCCGTACACCCCTATCAGCGGCTCACCCCCGAATGTGTGCTCGACGCCGTCGAGAGCGTGGGCATCCGCACGGACGCCCGCATCCTCGCACTCAACAGTTACGAGAATCGGGTGTATCAGGTGGGTGTCGAGGATGGCCCGCCGGTCATCGTGAAGTTCTATCGCCCGCAGCGCTGGACTCGCGAGCAGATTCTCGAAGAGCACGCCTTCGCTACCGAGCTGGCCGATCTGGAAATTCCGGTGGTGCCGCCGCTGCCGCTTGACGGCAAAGAGACCTTATACGATTTCGATGGTTTTTCCTTCGCCGTATTCGAACGCCTTGCTGGTCGTGCGCCCGATCTGGATGATCCCGATAATTTGGTGGTGCTGGGTCGCTTCATCGGTCGTGTGCATCTGGTAGGGGCGACGCGCCCTTTCAAGCATCGTGGTGGACTGACGGTCGAGCGCTTGGCGATCGAGAGCCGGGAGTATCTGCTGGGCAATCACTTCATCCCGGACTCACTGATCCGTGCCTACGACACGCTCAGTCACGATCTGATCGTCCGGCTCAAGGCCGTGTTTGACCGCAACAAAGGCACCCGACTGCAGCGCATTCATGGCGACTGCCATCCGGGAAATGTCTTGTGGCGCACCGATGCCCCGCATTTCGTGGACTTCGATGACACCATGACCGGCCCGGCTATCCAGGATCTGTGGATGTTGATGTCAGGTGAACGGGATCAGCGGCAGGGGCAGTTGCTGGAGTTGATCGAGGGTTACAACGAATTCAACGATTTCAATCCCCGCGAGCTGGACCTGATCGAAGCCCTGCGCACGTTGCGGATCATGCATTACAGCGCGTGGCTGGCGCGGCGCTGGGAAGATCCGGCGTTTCCGAAGAGCTTTCCGTGGTTCAACACCGAGCGCTACTGGGCTGAACACATTCTGGAGCTGCGGGAGCAGATGGCGGCTTTGGACGAGCCGCCGTTACGTTTGCTGTACTAAAGACCGTACTGAAGTTTGCAGGGGCGGGCTCAGGGCTGAGCTTCGTCCAGTACCTGAGTGAGTTCCTTCTCGATAATCTCGATATCCTTGTCTTTGAAGCCCATGTGCACCAGACGCACCACTCCCTGCGGATCGATGAGGTAGGACGTGGGCATGCCGATGACGCCGTACTGCTCCAGCACGCTGCTTTCCGTATCGGCGGCGATCAGGTAATCGAGCGGGGTGTCCAGCAGAAACTCGCGGCCATCGTCGACAGGATCATCGACATTGATGGCGACAACCTCGAAGCCGCGTTCGCGGTACTTCGCATAGAGTTCATTGATGAGCGGCATCGAGCGCAGGCAAGGCGTACACCAGGACGCCCAGAAATCCACATACACGGTCTTGCCGCGCAGCGAGGAGAGAGTGATATCGGCTTTGCCTTCCTGAATGTCCGGTAGTGTAAAGTCAGGAGCCTGCTCGCCCTGTTCCAGCGCCATGACGGCAGGGGCGGAAAATGCACTGAAGGTCAGCGTGCAGGCAAGTAACAGCTCGTGCAGTTTCCAGATGCTGTTAGTCGTGTGGCTCATAGTGTTGCCTCTATTGTCGATGGCGGTCTGACGGTCTTGCTGTTCTGTGCCAGGCGTCAGGCTGGTGACGCCGCGTGCATGGCCGGGAAGCTTTGAATGAGCTGATGCCAGCGCTGGCGCTGAATCTTCAAGCGGAAGCCTACCTCGCGGTAACTGTCACGGATTTGCAGACGCTCCCAGTGGCTCCATTTTTCATGCAGCTCGGTGGTCTTGGTCTCGTACCAGGCTTGCTGGTGCTGGGCCCAGAGTTGCAGTGTGGACTTCATCTGCTCGTATTCCTGTTCCAGACGCTGCTGCCATTTGTCGGCATTGCTCAGCGATTCACAGCGCGCAGCGGCACGGCGGAACTGCATGTCCAGCCGGGCGGTCTCGATCACCACCGGAGAGATACGCTTGAGGTCACTGGTCAGCCCCAGAAATGAACAGCCACGGATGAACCATTTGGTCGGGTCGTAATGCCACCACTTGATGCCGTTACGGTAATCCCATTGGAAGGTGTGGTGGTAATTGTGATAGCCCTCGCCGTAGGTCACCAGCGCCAGCAGACCGTTGTCGCGTGCCGAGCTTGCGTCGCTGTACGGCTGACGGCCCCACATGTGCGCGATGGAGTTGATCAGCCAGGTCACGTGCTGACTCATGACCAGGCGCAATAGTCCTCCGAGCAACAGGCAGCCGAGGATGTCGCCATTCAGGAAACCCAGCAACACCGGCAGGCCGATGTTCATCAGCAACACCAGACTCAGGTAGTGCTTGTACTGCCAGGCCACAATCGGGTCCCGCTGCAGATCCTTGACGTTGGAAAAGTCTTCCTTGCCGCTTTCGTAGTTACGCAGAATCCAGCCGATGTGCGAGAACCAGAAGCCCCGGCCTGCCGAGTAAGGGTCTTTGTCATCATTGTCGACGTGCGCATGATGACGACGATGATCCGATGCCCAGTGCAGAACGTCGTTCTGCAAGGCACATGCCCCACCGAGCGCGAACAGCACGCGCAGTGCCGGATGGGCATTGTAGGCCTTGTGTGACCAGAGTCGATGGTAGCCTGCGGTGATGGACATGCCGCAAAACCCCATGAGCAGGACGAACACGATCCATTCGTAGAGATCGTAACCATGGGTAAAGCCGTACCAAGGCACCAGGGTCACGGCAAATAAGGGGGTCAGAGTAAACAGGAGAGTATTGGTCCAGTTTACGGGCGGTTTCTGCATGTTGGCAATTCCTGCTCTGGCTGATGAGAAAACTGTCGGCGCCGACCCGAAAAAATTGAACTCTGTTGAATTCTGCATACTGCTGTCGGCGCACGAACAGCAGGGAAAACACTCAGCGCAGGCATATGGACAGCGCGACGCGCGAAATTATTGCATGATTGTCGAAACAAAAAAAAGCGCTATGGTCAGGTGAACAGCCGATCTGTTTTAATTGGCACCCTTTTCACGTACGGCGACGGATAAAGAATGAGCAAGGAAACAAGTCAGGAACAGTTGCTGGAGCAGCTCTTCGATCTGCAATCGCAATTCGCCTTTCAGGAAGACCTGCTGCGCGAGCTTAATGATGTCGTGGCACGTCAGCAGACACAGATCGATGCGCTGCAGAGAGAAGTCCTTCTGCACAGGGATCGCATCACGCACGTGATGGATAATCTGCCAGACAAAAACAATGCGAACGCCCCTATGGATGAGAGGCCTCCGCACTATTGATCATGCGCTTCTGATTCTGCGCTCCGATTGTTGCCGCTTATTTGGCGGCAGCCACGTCCTCTGCCTGCAGCCCTTTGTCTCCTTCGCTGATCGCGAACTCTACACGCTGGCCATCGTGGAGAACGCGATGGCCTTCTCCGCGAATCGAACGAAAATGCACGAATATGTCATCCCCACTGTCGCGGGTGATAAAGCCAAAGCCTTTGCTGGCGTTGAACCATTTCACACTGCCGCTTTCGCGTTTGGACTGGTTGTAGGGGGTACGGTTTTCTTCAACCTGGCGTTTGGCGCGTGGCTTGCTGCTGCGAGTTGCCCACGTGGCAGAACTGAGGCTGACGATGAAAATGGTAACGAGAGCAGAGGCACTGGAAAATTGAATATCAAGAAGGTAAACGGGCAAGGCAATAATAGCGGTGGTGATTGTAGCAATGCTTAGCGGTTTGTTGAAATTGGACATGGAGATTCTCTTGGCTGCTTATAATTATTATTCACCGAAGTCAGCGATTCTCTCCGCGTGAGCGGGAGTCTCGTCTGCTTCAGGAGGGCAATTCTAACGAGGTTTGTTCATAAATCAAACCCATACCATGGCTCCAATTGTGACGCTGTATGTCGAGAGATTGCTTTATCGATGATTCAGCGAGTATTCAGCTTGCAGCCTTCACTATGAGCGCAAGAGTTCGTTGAGTCAGCGGCAACGAATTCACAACATCACCCTGCTGCAATCCACTGGTGGGCTTCTTCACCGACAACATTTGCAGGGTTTTTTCAAAAGTGAGGTCAGGAGCCTATGAGAAACCAGACGCAAAAAAACTCGCAGAAAACGCCGATTATGGTGAGCAAATCAGTATTGGGGTGTGCAGGTCTTGCGCTCATCTTGTTGACAACCCCCGCGCTTGCTTCCTCCGGTGAAAGGACCACTTACGAATACGCGACCGTGATCGACTCGCGTCCGATCTATCAGATCGTGGAAATTTCATCTCCTCGGGAAGAGTGTTGGAATGAGGAAGTGGTCGTGCATCGTCGTGACCGTTCGGAGAGCAGTACCCCGGCCATTCTCGGTACCATCATAGGGGGTGCACTGGGTAATGCGGTGGGACACGGGAAGTCGAATCGACGGGTCGGAACCGTTGTCGGCGCGGTGTTGGGGCACTCCATAGGACGTGATATAGTCACCGCCGGTGATGGTCGCGATCGCAGTACTCACTACGAGACTGTGCGTCAGTGCGAGACTGTTTACGAGTATCGTGAAGAAGAGCGTCTGATCGGTTACGACGTTCGTTACCGTTACAACAATGAAGAGTACTCGGTGCAGATGGACGAGGAGCCTGGCTCGCAAGTCCGCATCCGGGTCAACGTACAGCCTGTGTTCTGAAGTCAACACAAGAGTCAGTGACGGCTCGTTTGACTGGCAGGCTGTCCCCCGCAGCTTATTTGGAGAGGGTCTGTGTTGAAGTCAAATTCACTGACATGCCTGTTGCGCCGGTTCTTGAGGCAGGGCAGGCAGATGCTCGGTATCGCCACTGTGCTGATGCTGACAGGTGGGCTGTTCGACGTGCCGGACGCACACGCCCAGCAAGGCCTGTTGCCACAGCAGGGGGATGCTCCGAGTCAAGATCGGCGCGGGCAGAACGCGCAACCGGCTGCAATTTCCCAGCGCCAGGCGCTTGAGCTGGTGCGCGCCAGTTATCCTGGCAATGTCATCAGCATCAACGAGGTAGAGCAGGGCGGCGGGCTGTTCTATCGTGTGCGCATGGATAACGATGGCAACATCTACACGCTCTACGTCGACGCGGTCAGCGGCGCCATCACCAGAGAACAGTAAGCATGCGTCTCCTGGTGGTCGAAGATCAGAGTCTGTTGCGTCAACAGCTTAGCCAAGGTCTGAGCAAACACGGCTATGTCGTGGATGATGCGGCGGACGGCAAGGCCGGGCTCTATTTCGCGACAGAGTACGCTTATGACGCCGCCATCATCGATCTGGGTTTGCCCTTGCTGGATGGCATATCGCTTATTCGGCAGATTCGCGCGCAAGGCAAGACCTTTCCCATCCTGATTCTGACAGCCCGTGGTGATTGGCAGGACAAAGTCGGTGGTCTGGATGCCGGTGCCGACGACTACGTGGTGAAACCGTTTCAGTTGGAAGAAATTCTCGCGCGCCTGAATGCATTGCTGCGCCGGGCGGCAGGTTTCTCCAAACCGCTGATCGAATTTGGTCCGGTAGCGCTGGATACCAGCAGCAAGCGCGTGACTCTGAATGGCAATAATGTTGATCTCACCGCCTACGAATACAAGATGATCGAGTACCTGATGCTGCACCCCGGGCAGGTGATTTCCAAAACTGAATTGACTGAGCACCTGTATGCGCAGGACTATGACCGTGACAGCAACGTTCTGGAGGTGTTCGTGCGGCGCGTGCGCCAGAAGCTCGACCCCGAGGACACCTTGAAGCCGATCGAGACTATCCGTGGTCAGGGGTATCGATTTCGGGGCGAGTTATGATGACTACACCTGATTAGAGATGACTCCTGATCCCTCTGGCTCCGACTATTCTCTCCAGACCCGCCTGCTGACGGCTGTCAGCATTCTCCTGTTTATCTTTCTCGGCCTCACCGGTGTTGTGCTTGATCGTGCCTTTCGCAGCAGTGTGGAGGCTGGCGTCGCAGAGCAATTGCAGGTGCAGATCTATGTGCTGCTCTCAGCGGTGGAGGAGGAACGGGGCCAGTTCTACTTTTTGCAGGATCTGCGCGAGCCGCGTTTTTCGCAACTCAATTCCGGACTTTATGGGTTGGTGAGCAGTCCCTTGACTGGCGAAGTGCTGCGGACACCCTCGGCGCTGGAAATCGAGTTCTCAGCGTTCGCTGAACTGTGGCAGAACCTGGGCCGTGGTGAGAGCTTCTTCACTCGCGTCGCGACTACGCAGGGCCAGGAGTATTTTGTTTCGACTTATGGCGTGGTGTGGGAGAACGGCGAGGATCAGTACAACTTCTCCGTGCTGGAATCCACGAGCACTTACCTCGCCGAGGTTAACAAGTTTCGCACCAGTCTGTGGTCCTGGCTTGGTGGTGTCGCGGTGTTGTTGTTGGTTCTTCAGCTGCTGCTGTTGCGCTGGGGATTGTCACCCTTGCGCCGTCTTGCCATTGACTTAAAACGCATTGAGAGTGGCGAGAGCGAGGAGCTGAAAGAGCGCTATCCACGCGAGCTGCGGGCGGTCACGGACAACCTCAATCTGCTGATCAAGAGCGAACGCAAACAGCAGCAACGCTACCGCGAGACGCTGGGCGATCTGGCACACAGTCTCAAGACCCCGTTGGCCGTGGTGGCTGGGGTGATGCAAGCATTGCGTGACGCACGGCAGGAGGGTCTTGTCGGAGAAATCAAGGGCGATGTGCAGGAACAGATTCGCACAGTCGATGAGCAGTTGGAGCACATGAATCAGATCGTGGGGTATCAGCTGCAACGTGCGGTCAAATCCAATGGCACGACAGCGCTGGCACGCAGAGTAGTGGTTGCGGACGCGGCAGGCAAAGTGCTGCGTGCCTTGCACAAGGTCTATGCCGACAAGGGCATGCGCTCGGAATCGCATATCGATGCTGGCATTGTCTTTCTGGGCGATGAGCGGGACCTGATGGAGGTGCTTGGTAATGTCCTCGACAATGCGTTCAAGTACGGAGGCTCGTGGCTTGCTATCACGGCCACCACTTCTCTGGTTCCGTCACGGCAACTGAGCATTGTGGTAGAAGACGATGGCCCCGGAATCTCGACAGAACATCAGGGCTGGGTACTGCAGCGCGGTGCCAGACTCGACACCCTCGCTCATGGGCAAGGGATTGGTCTGGCGGTGGTGACGGATATCGTGACCAGCTATGGCGGGCAGATTGAGGTTGGCAGTAGCACGCTTGGAGGGGCTCGCATCCAGGTGGTTTTCAGCAACTTCCAGCTGGCTGGTGAAGATCGTATCGGGCCGTAAACGTTTTCAGAGGGTTCAAAAGATCAGCGCAGCGACGCAGGAACACAGTGTCATCCCGAACAGAAACCATTTGATGGTGCTCTGTTGCGCCCGCACCGCAAACTTCACGCTCAACCAGGCACCCACCATCGTTCCGGCGGCCAGAACCAGCCCCGGCATCCAGCGCACCTGGTCGAAATAGATAAACACCACTAGCGCGATCAATGTAAATCCGAGCGAGCACACCATCTTCAAGGCATTGGCGCGCACCAGGTCATAGCGCAACCCACCCGCAAGTGCCGCCAGCAGGATGAATCCTACGCCTGCCTGAACAAAACCTCCGTAAACCCCTGCCAGCAATAATGTCCACCAGGCTCCTCTGCTCTCTTTTACCGAGATCACTGGGGTCCCTTCAGGAGGGGCAATGAAGTTCGGCCGTACGAGAATAATCACGGACATCAGAATGATGGTGCCCAGCAACAGTGGTTTGAGTGCGGCTGCCGGGATTACAGCGGCGGCCAGCGAGCCTGCGACCCCTCCGATCAGTGTCGGTACCAGAATTGGCATGATGGCCGGAACATCCAGACGATCATGATTCTTGAAGCCGCGAATGCCCACCACACACTGCAGAGCCACGGCCACGCGGTTGGTGCCGTTGGCGACATCGGCGGGAAGTCCCAGCAACATCAGGACGGGAAGTGTCAGGTTCGAACCTCCCCCCGCAATGGTATTGATGCCGCCGGCCAGAAAACCCATTGCGGCCAAAACGAAGAGTAAGGGGGTGTTATATTCCATAGAAGCAGTGTAGCAAACGGATTTGCAATCATCTGCTATAAATAATGACGGGGATAACACAAATGTCGCGAGGGTACGCTACATGCCAAGGATACGGCAGGATTCTCTTTCACCACCACACAGTCTCCCCGCGTTGCTGCGCGGGACGACCTTGCTTGAAATTCTCATCTCGTTGCTCATTGTTGCGATTGGCCTGCTAGGCATCGTGAGCCTGCAGACCGCCAGCTTGCGTTATTCCCAGAGCGCCTATCTGCGCAGTCAGGCCACTGTGCTTGCCAGTGACATGCTGGAGCGGGTATTGGCGAATCAACATGGTGTCGTTCTCGGTGCTTATGAGGGGCAGACGGGTGCGCTCAGTTCATCCTGCACTACGCCATCGGGCTGCGATGCGGCGGTAATGGCCGGCAACGACATTGCTGAGTGGCAGAGCGCTCTGCAACAGGATTTGCCAGAAGGGGCGGGTGTGGTGTGTGTCGATGCCACGCCAGAAGATGGCACCCCGCAGGCGAACGAGTGTGATGAGCCAGGAGGAGGTACAGCCTCTGCGTATGCCGTCAAGGTCTGGTGGGATGACGATCGCGACGCGGTGGCCGAGCGGCGTATCACATTGAGCTTTCGGCCATGATGAGGGGCTTCTCCCTGATCGAACTGCTGGTCTCCATGGTCATGGCGTTGCTGCTCGCGAACGGTGTTATGGAGATATACCTGAGCAGCACAACTCTGGAGCGGGATCAGGAGGCACGCGCGCGAATGCAGGAGAATGGCCGTCTTGCCATCCATTTGCTGACGGAGGAGTTGCGGCTTGCCGGGGCTCTGGGCTGCCTGCCGACCCTGGCTGCTGCCAATATCCACAGCACTCTGCAAAACACCCCCGCCACCTTGCAGCCAGCCTTGGGTATTCAGGGTTGGGAGGCATCGTCTTCTGCTCCGGCGGAGCAAGAGGTAGAGGTGATCAGCACTTCCGCCACCAGTCATTGGCGCAGCACTGCTGGCGGTGCTTTGGAGGAGACACGGGGTGTGCCAGGATCCGATATTCTGCGCGTCTGGTATGGAGCAAGCACGGGCGCGAGCCTGGATGCCATCTCTCCTGCGAGTGTTTTGACGCTGCGCGGCTCGGGAGTGCCGGTGCTTGCCGAGGGAGATGTCCTGTTGCTGAGCGATTGCACGCAGGCCGATTGGGTGCAGGCCTGCCATGTGCAGAGCGGCACACCACAGATGCTCGTCAATTCGCAGAACCCTGCTGTTTGTTCCCCGGGCAATAATCCTTCCAGTTTCGTGCAAAGCCTGGCCGGTGGAGAGGTTCTACGTCTGCAGAGCAGTCTCTTTTACATCGGCAAACGCGGCAATCTGGCGACCAACCCTCCGGCCTTGTTCCGGCGTCAACTGCAGCGGACGGCGGTAGCAGGGGTAGCCGAAGAACTTGTCGAAGGCATTGCCAGCCTGCAGGTGCGGTATGGGGTCGATCTGGACGGTAGTGGCGTCGTTGGCTCGGGAAATGTAGATGCGTACGTGACTGCTGATCAGGTGCCTGACTGGCGGCGTGTGATCAGTGTCCGCATCAGCCTGCTCGTGCAATCTCTGGAAGACCACCTCTTGCCAGCGCCTCAAGCCTATCGCTTTGATGGCGTGACCTACGACGGCAAGCCGGGTAACGGCAGTTTGCCTGCAGACACCCGGTTGCGGCGCGCTTTCACGACTACTGTGACTCTGAGAGCACGTTTGACACAGGAGTCTGACCCGTGAAGCGAGGTCGCCTGATACAAGCTCAGCAAGGTGTCATTCTCATCTTCTGCCTGATCTTTCTGCTGGTGCTGTCCATGATGGGCATGACAGGCATGCAGTCGGCCGTCTTGCAGGAGCGTATGGCGGGTAATCTGGTCAGTCATGCCAGCGCATTCCATGCCGCCGCAGCGGCTTTGACGGAGGCGCAAGAATGGCTAGCCACTCAGCCTCTGCGACCTCTCCCCAGCACTGACGGCAGCTCGGGGGTCTGGTGGCGTGACAATCCTGACCCGGTGGGTGCGAATGCTGTGCCTTGGTGGGAAGAGGTGGATTGTTTGAACTCGGCCTGGTGGCAGAGGTATGCGCGAGAGGCCAGCGACTTTCAGCTTCTGGCAAATGGCCCCCATTGGCTGATCGAGGAGTTCGGTGTCTTCACGGACTCTGCAAGCGACGATGAGCAGGTGGTGAGTTACAGGATCACCGCACGTGGCACTGGCCATGCAGATTCGGTACCGGTGTTGCTGCAGACAATCGTCGTCAAAACCTACCCGGATGAGTGACCTTCGGCACGCTGACAAGGAGGAATGAGGATGCAGAATATGCACGGACGCACGGCTGGTTTCACTTTGCTGGAGCTGCTGATCGTGATCACGATTGTCGGCTTGCTGGCCACTGTCGCGCTGCCCGGTTATCAGCAGAGCGTGCTGATCGGTGGTCGCTCGGAAGGGCGCGCGCTGCTTTTGCAGGTGGCGGCGAATCAGGAGCGTTACTACTCAGACCATCATACCTATTCCGGCAACGCTGACCCTCTCGTCAGCCCGGCAGTGGTGGTTCTCAATTCGGAGAGCGGTCTCTATCGGGTCAGCGTCGCCAGCTGCCCAGACGGTGGGATACAGCACTGCTTTATCGCCACTGCAACGCCGACAGGGCGGCAGCTTGCCGACACCTGTCAGACACTGACCGTTACCCAGACTGGGCGTAAAGGAGCGACGGGAGGCACGGCAGAGGAGTGCTGGCGCTGATCCACCGCGCTGGCTGCCTACGCTCTGCTTACAGAGGACAGGCTAACGCATTGCCACTGCTGTCTTCCCGAATACCATCGCCGTTGCTGTCCTCGGCGTAACGCGCGCGACCTGTGCTGTTGACGATCAGCTGTCGGGCATTCCGTGCATCGCCATCCTGCGGGCAATAGGTGAAATTACCGCTCTGGTAACGCATGAATCCGGTTGCCTCGATCTGCAGATACTGCCGGTTCTGAAAAGCCCGCCATTCGATGTTGCCCTGCAGTTGCACGGTGAGCTGACTCCGTAGCAACAGATCGTCCTGATTGATCTGGCGGTCGGCATTCCTGTCGGTAAACACGATGCTGCCATCGCTCCAGCTGCCTGAGCAGGTCAGCCCGTCGGCGGAGCGGCAGAAGGTGACAGTCTGCCCATAACTCGCGGCACTGGAGCGCGCCAGTGCCAGATGATCTGCGAGCGCGCGCAGCGTTGTGTCTCCCTGTTTTTGTTCTGTCAGTGCCTGCAGGCCGGGAGTCGCGAGGCTCGACAGGATGCCGACTATGGCAAGAGTCGTGATGAGTTCCGGGAGCGTGAAACCGGTTTGATACGGGGGATGAAAAGCACGGGAATAGCGCGTGTGGCGAGACATGACTGACACCTCCTTGTGATACAGTTGCCCACCGCAAGTCTAGACCATGACTGGTGATTTTTCCGTGTGGGGGTCGTTGCAAGTCGCAGTAAAAATCACCGCAAGAGACAGCAAGGCATGAGTGAGTTTTTGATTATCGGAGGTGGAGTCATCGGGCTGTTGATGGCTCGTGAGCTGGCATCCGCAGGCGCCGAGGTCACCGTTGTCGAGCAGGGCCGCTGCTGTCAGGAGGCTTCCTGGGCAGGGGGTGGCATCGTCTCGCCACTCTACCCCTGGCGTTATTCGGCCGCGGTGACTGCCCTGGCGTTTCACGCGCAGCGTGCCTATCCGCTGTTGGCGGCGCAGCTGCTCGATGAGACCGGTATTGATCCCGAATTGGAACGAACCGGTTTGCTGATGCTGGATGCAAAGGATGCAGGAGAGGCGTTGCGGTGGGCAAGCGAGCACGGGAAGGCGTTATATCCGGTAGAGCCAGCATTCCTCTACGCACGGGAAGCAGGATTGGCGCCCGGCTTCAGTCATGGACTGTGGATGCCTGACATCGCCAACATCCGCAACCCGCGTCTGGGGCAGGCACTGGAGAGCAGTTTGCGCCGGAACCCGCGTGTGCAGATTCGCGAGCAAACGCAAGTGCTGTCGTTGCAGACGCAGCAGCACAAGGTCTCTCAGGTGCAGGTCATGCAGCAGGGGGCAATCGCAACGCTAACTGCAGAGCGTGTCATCATCACCGCAGGCGCGTGGTCAGGTGGGCTTCTCGCCGCTTTGGGAGTGACGCTGCCGGTGGTGCCCGTCAAGGGACAAATGCTGCTGTATAGGCCGTCGCAGCGTTTGCTGAACACGATTGTGATGACCGATGGACGCTATCTGATTCCCCGTCGTGACAATCATCTGCTGGTGGGCAGCACGCTGGAGCATAGCGATTTCGACAAATCCACGACGGAAGAGGCTTTGCTCAGTCTGCGGCGCAGCGCGGAGGCCTTGTTGCCTGCACTGGCGAACTGTCGGGTAGAGCGGCAGTGGGCGGGACTACGACCAGGCGCTCCAGAAGGAGTGCCATTTATTGGCAGAGTGCCCACTATCGATAATCTCTATGTCAACGCCGGGCACTATCGCAATGGTCTGGTGCTGGCGCCAGCGTCTGCACAGCTGCTGGCGGATATTCTGCTAGGGCGAGAGCCGTCGATTGATCCTGCACCCTATGATCCCGGTGTTCGCTAGACGGGAAATACTTCCTTATTCCATCTCAAGCTTTTTCATCCGATAGCGCAGTGATCGAAAGCTCATGCCAAGGCGTTGTGCCGCTGCCGTCTTGTTCCAGCGGGTCTCTTCGAGTGCCTGTTCAATGGCCCTGCGCTCAATCCCTTCCAGGTGTTTCTCTAGCGAAAATTCTCCCCGGGGCAGAGTGAATGAGGTGTCGTCACTGAGCGCGAGAGGTTCGGTATAAGTTGGGCTGACCGGGACAGATTGCACAGCGCTGCTGTGGTGCAGATCCAGGTTGTGCTCGGAGACAATGTTGTTTTCACACAAGGTCACGGCACGTTGCAGGATATTTTCCAGCTCGCGGATATTGCCCGGGAAAGGATATTCGTGAAGCGCTCGCAATGCGTTGGTGCTCAAACCGGGCACGGGACTGATGTGGTTGTCTTCGGCAATGCGCAGCAGAATTTCTGCACTTAATTCGGCAATGTCGTCCTGGCGTTGCCGCAGGGCGGGAACGTCCAGTTCAATCACATTGATGCGATAGTAAAGATCCTGCCGGAAATTGCGGCGACTGACTTCTTCCGCAAGGTTCTTGTGACTGGCGCTCAGAATACGGACATCGGTGGGGATCTCCGTTTGTGAACCCACCGGGCGCACGGATTTTTCCTGAATGACGCGCAGCAGTTTCACCTGCATGTGCAAAGGCAGATCAGCGACTTCATCGAGAAACAACGAGCCGCCTCTGGCCGCCTGAAACAATCCGGTCTTGTCTTTGTCGGCGCCTGTGAAGCTGCCTTTGACATGCCCGAATAATTCACTCTCCATCAGCTCTGCCGGAATTGCCCCGCAGTTCACCGCCACAAAAGGGCCATCCGCACGCGAACTCTGGTTGTGGATGGAGCGCGCGGCCAGCTCCTTGCCACTGCCTGATTCTCCGTAGATGAACACAGGCGCCTGACTGCGTGAGAGGCGTGCGATCTGCTGGCGCAGGTTGCGAATGGTTGTGGAATTGCCAGTTATATTGACTTCTCTGGCTGTTTTGTTCGTGACCTGTGGGGTCTGCGAATGCAGTGCCAGCTTCAACGCCGAGTTCACCAGATCCCGCAATTTCTGCAGATCGACGGGTTTGGAGACGAAATCGAAAGCGCCTGCTTTCAAAGCGCGAATCGCGGTCTCCGTATTGCCATGTGCAGTAATCACGGCTACTGGCATGGTACTGTACTGACGCTGGATATGCTCTACAAGGGTGATGCCATCACCATCCGGAAGCCGCATGTCAGTGAGGCACAGGCTGAATTTTTTCCTCTGCAGAAGTTCGTTGGCAGTGGCCAGATTGCTGGCACTTTCGGTAATGAGAGACATGCGGCCCAGTGTGATTTCGAGCAGTTCGCGAATGTCAGGCTCATCATCAACAATCAGGACACTGCCAGTCATAGTGACTCCGGGCAAGGAAAATGACGCGGGAATTTATTCAATCCATGTTTCTGTCGGGATGCGAGAAATGGATACTGAAGCAGCTCTTGCCTTTGCTCGTCCTGCGGTAGGAAAGCTGTGCCTGATTAGCTTCGCACAGTTCCTTGGAGATATAAAGTCCCAGGCCGGTGCCCTTGGGATCGGTCGTGTAGAAGGGTTCAAAGAGATGCTCTTCGGTTTCCGCTGACACCCCGGGACCGGTATCGATGACATGCAGCACAGGCGTCGATAACTCGCCGTTGCGGCCAAGTCCGCCCTTGAGTTGCAGCGTGGCCTGACCGGTAGCCTGTTCGCTGTAACGCAGTCCGTTTTCCATGAGATTGGTGAGTATCTGTTCCAGCTGACTGACAATCACCCGCACCTCAGTGCTACGAGGGGAGATGTCGACTGAGACCTTGCCATGGAGCTGCTGAGTGTCGCAGTAGGAATTGACGAAACGGGTCAGCCAGTCAAACAGATTGATCCTTTCGCTGCTGTCCTGCTTGTGCCGCGACATATGCAGCACATCTTCGATGATCAGGTTGACTCTGCCGCAGTGGTTGAGAATGATCTCCAGCAGACGACGGTCTGCGGCCTGTAATCCTTCAGCCTCCTGCAGCAGTTGACTGGCGTGACTGATCGCGCCAAGCGGGTTGCGGATTTCGTGCGCGATGCTGGCCGTTAAGCGCCCCAGAGAGGCCAGCTTCATTTGTCGGACACGCTGAATAATCTGTGTGCTGTCTTCCAGAAAGATCAGGATGTTGGAGTCGGAAGCAGGGTTCAGGTAAGCAAAGTTCGCCTGCAATTGCGGAGCGGCGTTGCTGGTGGCGAAAGTCGGTACGCGGCGGCTCGGTTTGCTGCGCCAGGACAGCAGATGCTCCTGCAGAATGGGCGGCAACCCTTGTCGCCTGGCAGAGCTGCTGTCGTTGATCCTGCCGCCCTCCATGCCTGTCAGCCCCAGCATCTGCACAGCGGCGTCGTTGGCCGTCAGGATACTGCCATTGACGTCCACCACGACGATACCCGTGCGCATGCGCTGGATAACCAGTTGATTCAGTTGCTCCAGATTGACGATGCTGGTGGCCTGCTCTGCCGCGAGCAGAGCGCTGTGCCGCATTTTCTCGCTCAGGAATTGCAGGTATAACGACGTGGCGAACAGCAGGATGCCAAGCAGGCCCGCCTGCATGTACTGGTTGGCGACCATGTCGGTGCTGAAGCTGAGATAAACCTCGGCATAGATGGTGGCAATACTGGCAATCGCGGCCAGGAAAGTGCTCATCCGTCCGATAATCAGGATGCTGCCAGCGGCGATGGTCACCAGGTGCAGCAGCCCGAGGCCACTGACCATACCCCCGCAACTGTAGGCAATCAGAGAGACGGCCAGAATATCGGCGATGAATACAGAGCTGAGCAGGCTTTGCCGGGCTCTGATGTCTTGCACCGGCCGGATCAGCGCGATCACCAGCAGACTGAAAATCCCGTAAGTCATCAGCATGTCCTGAAACAGGTCAGGATCATGACTGCCAAGCTGGGTGGTGTTGGGGCTGGTGACGAACGTAATCAACAACACCAGAGCGAGTATGACTCTGTAGATATTGTAGATCTGCAGAATGCGCAGGTTCTGGTCTGGGAGGGTGCTGGCATCCATGGCGTTCGGGTTTATTCGGCCTGTTGCAGACCGGAAAGAGTTCGGTCCGAGGTGATTTGCGTTTTGCTTAAGCGGTTTGTTTGTCGGACAATATCGCACTTGTTTGACAATAGCCATAAGTGCCTTTAGGGCAATTGGGGAGTGTATGCCAGGGCGTTTAACCGTTGTTATGGCCCAGCTGAATCTGCTGGTGGGGGACATCAAAGGCAACACGGAGCGGGTGATTGCCGCCGCGCAACAGGCCATTGCCGAGCATGAAGCCGACATCGTCGCCTTTCCCGAATTGACCCTGACCAGCTATTCCCCTGAAGACCTGCTGTTGCGACCAAGTCTGCAGACGCGCATCGACAAAGCCTTGCAAAGGATACTGTCTGCCGATTTGCCTGTGCATATGTTGGTTGGCTATCCACTCCACGAGGACGGTCATCTCTACAACGCCGTCTCTCTCATCAAGGGAACGAAAATTCTCGCCGCCTATCGCAAGCAGTGCCTGCCGAACTATCAGGTATTTGACGAGCGTCGGTATTTCTCTCCCGGGCATGCGCCCTGTGTAGTGAACATCAAGGGCATCGCGGTGGCGATGACGATCTGCGAAGACATGTGGGAAGAGGGGCCCACACGACAGGCTGCGGAGGTTGGTGCGGCGCTGCTCATCAATATCAATGCGTCTCCCTTCCATCGCAACAAGGGGGCGGAGCGTTTGGCATTGTTGCGCACACGGGCACGACAAGCAGGGATTCCCATTGTCTATGTCAATCTCGTGGGGGGACAGGATGAGCTGGTATTTGATGGTTCCTCGATGGCGGTCAATGCCGAGGGAGAATGCCTCGTGCAGGCGCCATCTTTCCAGGAAGGACTGTTTCCTGTGCACCTTGATATGGCTTCGGGCGATGCCAAGTGTGTCCGTCTGAGCGTGGCGGCAGGGCCGACGATTACACCGGACAGTATCGAAGCTGGTTTGTACAAAGCGCTGGTGCTGGGGGTGCGCGATTACGTTCACAAGAATCGTTTCAAAGGGGTGGTGCTAGGGCTTTCAGGGGGTATCGATTCAGCCCTGACTCTGGTGATTGCGGCCGATGCGCTGGGCGCCGACCGCGTCCAGGCGGTGATGATGCCGTTTACCTATACTTCGCAGCTCAGTCTCGATCAGGCGCGTGCTCAGGCTGAGCGGCTGGATATCCACTACAGCGTGATTCCGATCAACAGCGCCTACCAGAGCTTCACCGCCGCGCTTGCAGAAGAATTTGCGGGCTTGCCTGTCGACGTCACGGAGCAGAATATCCAGGCGCGCTGTCGTGGCGTGTTGCTGATGGCAATTTCCAACAAGAAGGGAGCACTGGTGCTGACCACGGGTAACAAGAGCGAGATCGCGGTGGGTTATTGCACGCTGTATGGCGACATGGCCGGTGGTTTCGATGTCTTGAAAGATGTCCCTAAAACGCTGGTCTACCGGTTGTGTGAATACCGCAACGCCCAGGCTGATGCACTGGCACACCCTGTCATACCGCAAGCCGTCATCGATCGGCCTCCTTCCGCCGAGCTGGCGCCGGGTCAGGTGGATCAGGACAACTTGCCCCCATACGACGAGCTGGATGCCATACTGGAGTTGTATGTGGAGCAGGATTGCAGCGCTACCGACATCATCGCCAGAGGCTATGCGGAAGCGACCGTCCGGCGTGTGTTGCGTCTGGTAGATCTCAATGAATACAAGCGTCGTCAGGGCCCCATCGGCGTTCGGCTCACTCAGCGCGGTTTTGGCCGGGATCGACGTTACCCTATTACTTCCGGCTGGGAGCTGGGGGATTGAAAGGATTGCTCTGAGCGCCCCGATTGCACGAGAGATAGACAAACAAACAGACAGGCAGGTGAATCTTGAAACAACATATCATCGCGACACTAAACGACTCCCACGACTACCTGCAGCGCTTCATGGCTGCAGACTCCAACATTGCGAGTATCGAGGCCGCAGCCAGTGTTCTGATCGCAGCGCTGCGGGCAGGCAGTGCCATTTACAGTTGTGGTAATGGTGGCTCCATGAGCGATGCGATGCATTTTGCCGAAGAGTTGACAGGACGCTATCGTCAGAATCGGCGCGGGTTGGCGGCGACCGCGATCAGTGACGCGGGGCATATCAGTTGTGTAGCGAATGATTTCGGCTACGAATACATCTTTTCCCGTTATCTGGAAGCTCGTGGTCGCAAGGGAGATTGTCTGCTGGCCATCAGCACCAGTGGTACCAGCCGCAATGTCATCAAAGCAGCCGAGTTTGCGCGGGCCAACGGCATGCCAGTGATCAGTCTGACGGGAGCGGCAGGCTCAGCGCTGGGAGCGCTGGCCACGGTAGATATCAGTGCAGGGAAGAGCGCGTTTGCTGATCGTGTGCAGGAAGTTCACATCAAGATCATCCATATCCTGATCGAACTGATCGAGCGCGAGTTCTGCCCGGAGAACTACTGACAGTACGACCAACAGAACGACGCAGCTTAACCAAAAATCCCGAAGGTCAGGATATTGAGCAGCGATCGCTCAGCGGGTGGTGGCTCGTCCATGACGGGATTTGCTGGTTGGAATGGCCGAGTGGTTGGCGCCAGCGGCGTGTTGTCGACGTTATCTCCCAGTAGGCCGAAGGACACTGTATAGAGCAGTGACGGATTGGTGACATCGCTGCGCACAATGAAATTGCCGTTGTCGTCCAACGAAGGATGATCCGGGAAATTCTGTTTGAGCAGAGCGAGTGAGGTCCCGGCCAGATCGTCCAGGCCCATGCGCAGATAGGCCTCTATCATGATGGCCATGCCATCTGACACCAGTGGGCTGCCCTGGAAATTTTCCACCACGTAACGACCACGATTCAGCGCGGCGACATAGGCGCGACGCTCCAGATAATAGGTCCCGACGTGGATTTCATAAGTAGCCAGCAGATTGCGCAGATAGATCATGCGGGCACGGGCATCGGCGGCGTAGTCGCTGTCCGGATACAAGGCCAGCAGCATGGAGAACTCGGCGAATGCGTCACGAGCACGGCCCGGATCACGTCGTGCTGGATCGGTGGGCAGGAAGCGGCTCATGAAGCCGGAGTCCTCGGCAAACGATGCCATGCCTTTCATGTAGTAGGCGTAGTCCACCCCGGGATTGTCCGGGTTCAGGCGGATGAAACGGTCGGCGGCTGTTCGCGCCGCTTCCAGATCGAGGTTGTTGAAATAGGCAAAGATCAGTTCAAGCTGGCCTTGTGCTGCATAGCGACCGAAGGGAAAACGGGACTCCAATGCCTGGTAGGTGCTGATTGCGGCGCGGTAGTTGCGGGAGTTCAGTTGGCGCTGTGCAGTGACGTAGAATTGTTCTTCGGTCGTCAGTCCTTCGAACTCGTCGCGTTCCTCGCCATCAAAAATGGAGCAGGAGACACAGGCCAGACAAAGCGTTATCAGGATCAGAATTCTCACGCGACCACAACCTCTTCGATACCTGTCTGTCAGCTCGGGATAACAGGAAAATAATGAATTCAACTGGAAATTAGCAGCTATAATGCGCCCGCTTTGTGTCAGGAGCGGCTCATTTTGAGCCTGTCCGAGCGAAGGCGTATTTAACCACAGCATTCCTCTTAAACCAAAGTTATGCTGTGTTCTTTCTATTTAGAATGCAAAGAAGAGTACAAAAATTTGAGTACCAAGATTTCATTGCAGGCACAAGTGCCAGATTCCCTCTCGGGGCAACGGCTGGATCAGGTTGCCGCTGGCGTGTTCCCGGAATATTCACGTGGACGTCTGCAGAACTGGATCAAAGAAGGGCACATGCAGGTCAACGGCAAGGTCTTGCGCTCCAAGGACAGGATCTATGCGGGGGACAAGCTGTCGCTGGAAACCGAATTGGCGGCCGATGAAACCTGGGTGGCAGAGCCGACAGAGTTGAACATCGTCTACGAAGACGACGACGTACTGGTGCTCTACAAACCCGTCAACACAGTCGTGCACCCTGCTGCCGGGAATCGCTCGGGCACTCTGCTGAATGGTTTGCTGCATTATTGTCCACAACTGAGTGAAATTCCGCGTGCGGGGATTGTGCATCGCTTGGACAAGGACACCTCCGGATTGATGGTGGTCGCCAAAAATCTGCAGGCACACCGTATTCTGGTCAAGCAACTGCAACGCCGCGAAGTCGAACGAGAGTACGAGGCCATCGTCATAGGCGTGATGACGGCAGGAGGAACCGTTGATGTTCCACTGGGCCGACATCCCGTACACCGTCAGAAACGGGCGGTGATCGAGAATGGCAAGGAGTCGGTGACGCACTACCGCGTGCTCAGCCGCTTTCGCTCCCATACTCACATCCGGGTCAAACTGGAGACCGGCAGAACCCATCAGATCAGGGTCCACATGAGCCATATCCGCTACCCGCTGGTGGGGGACCCGCTCTACGGTGGACGACTGCAGATACCCAAAGGTTGCAGCGGGGCGCTGGCCAAGGTTCTGAAGAGTTTCGGTCGACAAGCGTTGCATGCGCGTCGACTCGGCTTCATTCATCCGCGGACTGGCGAGCTATGCAGCTGGGAATCAGAACTGCCTGAGGATATGCAGACGTTGTTGGCGGCCATGCAGGCTGACATGTGACCGGTCGTCAATATCATTGACCAAAAGCGGAGCTGGCTATGACGACAGCGAATACGTCAACTGTTGCACCAGTGCTGATCCAGCCGTCATGGGCGGCACCCGCTTCTGTCGTGGCGCTGGTGACTACCCGTCTTGGAGGTGTCAGCAAGTCCCCGTTCAATACCTTCAATCTCGCCCTGCACGTCAAGGATAACCCGGTGGATGTCACCTCCAATCGTGCGCTCCTGCAGGAACTGCTGGGAGCGCCGTTGCATTTGCAATGGCTTGAGCAGGTGCATGGCACGCAAATCGTGCATGCTGAAGCGGGGGCAGGTGAGCGTTGTGGCGACGCGGTCTTTGTCGATACCCCGGGACTGGCTGGCGTCGTGATGACGGCCGATTGCCTGCCAGTGTTTCTGGCTGCCCGCGATGGTCGCAGTGTGGCTGTTGCCCATGCCGGTTGGCGTGGTTTGGCGGACGGTATTCTGGAGCGTACGCTATCCTGTTTTGCAGTTCCTGCCAGTGAGGTCATTGCCTGGCTCGGTCCCGCCATCGGGCCTTGTCATTTTGAAGTCGGCGCCGAGGTTCGGGAAATCTTCCTCAATTCCACGGCTGATCCGCTGTTGCGAGAGCGTCTATGTGCAGAAGGGTTTCGCTTGGCGGAGAGTGCAGACAAATACCTGGCGGATCTCTATGCGCTTGCCAGGCTCAAACTGCTTGCTGCCGGTGTGGCGTCTGTCAGCGGGGGTGGTTGGTGTACCCACTGTGATGCTTCGCGCTTTTACTCTTACCGGCGCGAGGGAGTCACCGGCCGTATGGCCAGTGTGATCGGGTTACGTCCCGGTTTTTGATTTCTACCCGAGATATCTACTTCTATTCCTTCCGTTGATTCCCTTGAATTTGTAGGCCATTACCCACATTAAGTGCTCATGCTTATTTCCCTTGAGGTGAACACATGCGCATGGATCAATTGACCAGCAAGCTGCAGGCCGCTCTCTCCGAAGCTCAATCGTTGGCCGTCGGTCACGACAACAATTTTATCGAACCTGTCCACTTGATTGCCGCGTTACTCGATCAGAAAGGCGGTTCGGTACGTCCCTTATTGTCGCAAACCGGCTTTAACATTGCCGATCTGCGAACCCGCCTGCAGCAGCTGATTGATCGGCTGCCGAAAGTGCAGGGTAACGCCGGGGATATCAGCCTCTCGAATGAACTCGGACGTCTGATGAATCAGGCTGACAAGCTGGCACAGAAAGGTGGCGACAAGTTTATTTCCAGCGAGTCCATCGTGCTGGTGGCTATGGGTGACAAGGGCGAACTGGGCAAACTGCTGAATTCCTACGGTGTGAGCGAGAAGGCTTTGGAGAATGCCATTGCCAATCTGCGTGGTGGTGACAAGGTCACTGATGCAGGCGCTGAGGATTCCTGGCAGGCACTCTCACGTTTTTGCGTGGATCTCACCGAGCGTGCCGCCAAAGGTGAACTTGATCCTGTGATTGGTCGCGACAGCGAGATTCGCCGTACCATCCAGGTGCTGCAACGGCGCACCAAGAACAACCCCGTATTGATTGGTGAGCCCGGCGTCGGCAAGACCGCCATTCTCGAAGGGTTGGCGCAACGCATCGTCAATGGCGAGGTGCCGGAGGGTTTGAAGGACAAGAAAATTCTGGCGCTGGACATGGGCTCACTGATCGCTGGCGCCAAGTATCGGGGTGAATTCGAGGAACGTCTGAAAGGCGTGCTGAATGAACTCTCCAAACAGGAGGGATCGGTCATCCTCTTTATTGACGAGCTGCACACCATGGTCGGCGCGGGCAAAGCTGAGGGTGCGATGGATGCAGGCAACATGCTGAAGCCCGCACTGGCTCGTGGTGAGTTGCACTGCGTGGGCGCTACGACGCTCGACGAATATCGTAAGTACATCGAGAAGGATGCCGCGTTAGAGCGCCGCTTCCAGAAAGTACTGGTCGATGAGCCAAATGAGGAAGATACCATCGCCATTTTGCGTGGTCTCAAGGAGCGCTATGAAGTTCACCACGGCGTGCAGATTTCTGATGCCGCCATCATTGCTGCTGCCCGTTTGTCTATGCGTTACATTCCAGACCGCCAACTCCCCGACAAGGCTATCGACTTGATCGACGAAGCTGGCAGTCTGATCCGCATGGAGATCGATTCCAAGCCTGAGGAGATGGATCGGCTGGAGCGCCGCCTGATTCAACTGAAGATCGAACGTGAGGCTCTCAAGAAGGAGGAAGATGAGGCCTCGCGTAAGCGCAAAGAGAAGCTCGCAGACGAGATCAAGAAGTTGGAACTGGAATTTTCTGACCTCGAAGAGATATGGAAAGCCGAGAAAGCGTCGGTGCAGGGAGCCCAGTCCATCAAGAGCAATCTGGAGCGTGCGCGTAATGAGCTGGAGCTGGCACGTCGTGCGGGCGATCTGGCGCGCATGTCTGAACTGCAATACGGCATCATTCCGAATCTGGAGAAGACCTTGGACATGTCGGCCCAGGCCGAGATGATGGACATGCGTCTGTTGCGCAGCCGTGTGACAGAAGAAGAGATCGCCGAGGTGGTCTCGCGCTGGACTGGCATCCCCGTTTCCAAAATGTTGCAGGGCGACAAGCAGAAATTGCTGGCGATGGAGGACGCATTACATAAGCGCGTCATTGGTCAGCACGAAGCGGTATCGGCGGTGGCCAATGCGGTGCGACGTTCGCGGTCGGGTTTGTCCGATCCGAATCGTCCCAATGGTTCCTTCCTGTTTCTTGGTCCGACAGGGGTGGGCAAGACCGAATTGTGCAAAGCACTGGCGGAGTTCCTCTTTGATACGGAAGAGGCAATGGTGCGGATCGACATGTCCGAATTCATGGAGCAGCACTCTGTGGCCCGCCTGATCGGTGCGCCACCCGGCTATGTCGGGTATGAAGAAGGCGGGTATCTGACGGAGGCTGTGCGTCGTCGTCCTTATTCCGTCCTGCTACTGGATGAAGTGGAGAAAGCGCACCCGGATGTCTTCAATATTTTGTTGCAGGTGATGGATGACGGGCGTCTGACAGATGGTCACGGTCGCACGGTGGATTTCCGCAACACGGTCATCGTCATGACGTCGAATCTCGGTTCTGATCGAATTCAGGAAATGATGAGTGAAGGCGTGCCCGATGAGCGAACCTACGAGCGCGTTAAAACCGAAGTGCTCTCGGTGGTGGTCCGACATTTTTCGCCCGAATTTGTGAACAGAATTGATGAGACAGTGGTCTTCCATCCGCTGCTGAAGTCTCAAATTCGTGGGATCGCCGACATTCAGATCGAATTGCTCAACAAGCGCTTGCAGGACAATGATCTGCGCCTGGAGGTCAGCGATGCGGTATTGGAGAAAATTGCGGATCTGGGATACGACCCGGTTTACGGTGCCCGCCCCTTGAAGCGAGTGATTCAGAACCGTATTGAAAACTCGCTGGCGCAAAAAGTGATCAAGGGTGACTACGAACCTGGCGATTGTATCTTCATCGATGTTGACGATGAGCAATTCCGTTTCAGTAAAAAGTAAGAGACACGGACTCTGCAGTCAGTCTGTAGACCATATAAACGCTTGACATTGCCACGATTGGTGGGAAAATTAGCAGCGTTTTTGGTTTACAGACTGATCAGATCAATCCCCCACCCGATCTGCTTCAGTGGTTGTCCGGCAAAAAAATACCGGACACCATGACTACCCTAGGTGTCAAACAACGTCCACCTTAGGCTCCGCACGTTACCGCGTAGAGAGCCGCCCGGAGTCAACCAGAATTCAGTCGAGTCACGTTTTTGCTCGGCAACTGGTTGGTGTCTCCCAGAATCTATTATCAGTCAGTATTGCCATCGTTGCCTCGCGCAGGCGATTTCATTGCTATTGCAGCGCGCGTTGATGGCTCAACAATCGACATGACAGCACAGAGGTTTATTCAAAGTGGAATTATTATCCGGCGGTGAAATGCTCATTCGGGCGTTGCACGACGAAGGCGTTGACATGATTTACGGTTACCCTGGTGGTGCCGTGTTGCACATTTATGATGCCCTGTTCAAACAGGACAAGGTCGAGCACATTCTTGTACGTCATGAGCAGGCGGCGACTCACGCTGCTGATGGCTATGCGCGTGCGACCGGCAAGCCTGGTGTGGTGCTGGTGACTTCGGGCCCAGGTGCTACCAATGCGATCACCGGTATCGCCACAGCGTTCATGGATTCAATCCCCATGATCGTTATCTCTGGCCAGGTCCATAGTTCGCTCATCGGTTCCGATGGTTTCCAGGAGACTGACATGGTCGGTATCTCCCGTCCGATCGTGAAGCACAGCTTTATGGTGCAGAACCCGGAAGATATCCCCATGATCGTTAAGAAGGCCTTTTACATCGCCACGACTGGCAGACCTGGGCCTGTTGTCATCGATATTCCGAAGGACGCGACGGATCCGACCAAGAAGTTCAAGTACCACTATCCAGAGTCGGTC
Organism: Pseudomonadota bacterium; assembly: GCA_040384465.1. GTDB lineage: Bacteria > Pseudomonadota > Gammaproteobacteria > Pseudomonadales > Pseudohongiellaceae > UBA5078. Next base: position 57,155 of record JAZKJF010000019.1, read on the forward strand.
AAGCTGCGCTCCTACTCGGTGCCCAGTAAGGGGCACACCGGGCAGATCAAGAAGGCCGTGGAGATACTGCTGGCCGCCAAACGGCCCATGATCTACACCGGTGGTGGTGTGGTGCAAGGCAATGGCAGCGATTTGTTGAAGGAGTTGGCACGTCTGCTCAACTATCCTGTAACCAATACGCTGATGGGTCTCGGGGCTTATCCGGCGACTGATCGACAGTTCCTTGGCATGCTCGGCATGCATGGTACTTATGAAGCCAACATGGCCATGCATTTCAGCGATGTCGTATTGGGTATCGGCGCCCGGTTTGATGATCGTGTCACCAACAATATCTCCAAGTTTTGTCCTGGGGCCAAGATTCTGCACGTGGATATTGACCCCGCTGCCATTTCGAAAACTGTGTCGGCCGATGTTCCTATCGTCGGCTCAGTGACCAGTGTGCTTGAAGAAATGCTGGAGCTGATCAAGCAGTCCGACTCTCGCGTCGATACCCAGTCCTTGGACTTGTGGTGGCAACAGATCGAGGGGTGGCGCGCGAAAGACTGCCTGAAAGTCACGCCTGCTGACAACGATGTCATCAAGCCGCAGCAGGTCATTCAGTGTCTGTATGAGATCACTAACGGCGAGGCGTATGTGTCCTCTGACGTTGGTCAGCATCAGATGTTTGCGGCACAGTATTACAAGTTTGACGAGCCGCGCCGCTGGATCAACTCCGGCGGTCTGGGCACCATGGGCTTCGGATTCCCCGCTGCTATGGGTGTACAGCTGGCATTCCCGGATGCGGTGTCCGTCTGCGTGACTGGAGAAGGCAGCTTTCAGATGAATCTGCAGGAGCTGGCAACCTGCATGCAGTATCGACTGCCAGTGAAGATTGTCTGCCTGAACAACGAGGCCTTGGGCATGGTGAAGCAGTGGCAGGATATGCAGTACGGCGGACGGTATTCGCACAGTACGTATTCCGAGTCGCTGCCCGATTTTGTCAAACTGGCAGAGGCCTATGGTCACGTCGGTATTCGAATTACGAAATTGTCGGACCTCAAAGAGAAGATGACCGAGGCGTTTGCACTCAAGGATAGACTGGTATTCATCGATGTTCTGGTTGACCCGATGGAGCACGTGTATCCGATGGCGATCGCGGGTGGTGCGATGAAAGATATGTATCTGAGCAAGACGGAGAGAACCTGAGATGAGGCACATTATTTCCATACTGCTGGAGAATCAACCTGGCGCCTTGTCACGAGTGGTCGGTCTGTTTTCTCAGCGCAATTACAACATTGAGTCACTGACTGTGGCACCTACCGATGATCATACGTTGTCACGCTTGACAATCACGACCATTGGCGATGACCGCAAGATTGAGCAGATCACCAAACATTTGAACAAGCTTATTGATGTGGTGAAACTGGTTGATCTTACTGAGGGGGCGCATATTGAGCGCGAGCTGATGCTCATCAAAGTGAAGGCAACAGGTGTGCAGCGTGATGAGATCAAACGCACAACAGATATTTTCCGTGGCCAGATTGTGGATGTCACCAATACGATTTACAGCATTCAGCTGGTGGGAACCTCTGAAAAACTCGATGGTTTTCTGGCGGCGATAAGTGGCACCACTGTACTTGAAGTAGCAAGAACGGGAGTGTCTGGAATCTCCAGAGGCGAGAAAATCTTGAGTGCTTGAACGTTGCTGAATCTGAGCAAATAAAAAAGGGCCGTTTGGCCCTTTTTTATTTCCGGCATTTACAGGAAGCGGCGATCAGATGACTTTTTTCATTGCTGTCATATAAGAGCGCAGTTTCTTGCCGATGGCCTCGATCGGGTGATTGCGGATGTCTTGATTCACGGCAATCAGCTCAGAGTTTTCGACATTGTTGTCTTTCAGGCTCAAGCCTTTACCAATCACATCAATATCGATCTTCGCCATGAAATCCTTCAGCAAGGGAACGCAGGCGTGAGAGAACAGGTAGCAACCGTATTCAGCGGTATCGGAAATCACCTTGTTCATTTCGTAGAGCTTCTTGCGGCCGATCAGGTTGGCGATCAGCGGGGTCTCGTGCAGAGACTCGTAATATGCTGACTCTTCGATGATGCCGCTGTCAGTCATGGTTTCGAAAGCGAGTTCAACACCAGCTTTCAGCATGGCAACCATGAGAATGCCGTTGTCGTAGTATTCCTGTTCGCTGATGGCCATCGTACCTGCAGTCGATTTTTCGAATGCGGTCTCGGCAGTGGCGGCACGCCAAGTCAGCAGTTTCTCGTCGTCGTTGGCCCAGTCTTCCATCATGCCGCTGGAGAACGCGCCGCTGATGATGTCGTCCATGTGCTTCTGGTACAGAGGCGCCATGATTTCTTTGAGTTCGGCTGCAAGTGAGTTGGCAACCAGCTTTGCCGGGTTGGACAAACGATCCATCATGTTGGTGATGCCACCGTGCTTCAGCCCCTCGGAAACGACTTCCCAGCCATGTTGCATCAGTTTGGATGCATAGGCAGGGTCAATGCCTTTCTCAACCATCTTGTTGTAACAAAGGATGGTGCCAGTCTGCAGCATGCCACACAGAATGGTCTGTTCGCCCATGAGATCGGATTTCACTTCTGCAATGAAGGAGGACTGGAGCACTCCAGCACGGTGACCACCGGTTGCGGCGGCGTAGGCTTTGGCGATCTGCAGTCCGTCGCCTCGGGGGTCATTTTCAGCATGTACAGCAATCAGTGTGGGAACACCGAAACCACGCTTGTACTCTTCACGTACCTCTGTACCTGGGCATTTAGGCGCCACCATGACTACAGTCAGGTCTTTGCGGATCTGCATGCCTTCTTCGACGATGTTGAAACCGTGCGAGTAGGCCAGGCAGGAATCTCTCTTCATCAAAGGCATGATTTCTTTAATGACTGGTGTGTGCTGCTTGTCTGGTGTCAAGTTGAGAACGAGGTCTGCCGTGGGGATGAGTTCTTCATAGGTGCCGACTTTGAAACCGTTTTCAGTAGCGTTTTTCCAGGATTGACGCTTTTCGGCAATGGCTGCCGCGCGCAGCGTGTAGGAGATATCCAAACCGCTGTCACGCATGTTCAGACCCTGATTCAGGCCTTGGGCTCCGCAGCCGATGATGACAATCTTCTTGCCTAGTAAGCAGTTAACGCCGTCAGCAAATTCGCTTCGGTCCATAAAGCGGCATTTGCCCAGTTGTTGCAGCTGCAGCCGCAATGGCAGAGTGTTGAAGTAATTCATGGTGGTTCTCCGGTGTCAGTGTCAGATCGAGTTGAATTGGCTTTACCGATTCTCCTGCACATCACTCGCATGCGCTCGCAGGGTTCTCGGAAGAGTGGCGCGAATAATAGGCGATTCTTATAGTTGCGTAAAACGATATGTCTGCAACAATATGTTTCGAATTATGAAATGTATTGAATGCCATAGTGCTGCTGAGGTTTATATGGAGATCAGAGAACTGCAATTGTATCTGCATCTATGCAAGAGTCTGCATTTCGGCAAGACCAGCCGGGAGCTGCATGTCAGCCCTTCCAGGCTAACCAGAGTGGTGCAGAAGCTCGAGCACGAAGTCGGTCAGAGTCTTTTTGATAGAGACAATCGGACTGTGACTCTGACTGCAGCGGGGGTTAGATTTCGTGAATATGCCACTCAAGCTCTCGACAACTGGTCTGCGCTGAAGCGCGAGTTGCAGCAACAATCTGATCAGCTATCAGGAAAGTTGAGCATATTTTGCTCGGTCACGGCCAGCTACAGTTTTTTGCACGAATTACTCGATCAATTCCGAGCCAGATATCCTGCAGTCGAGATTCAATTACGGACTGGCGATACGGCGGCGACAATTCAGCGCATTCTTGACGAAGAGGAAGATGTTGGCATCGCCGCACGTCCCGACACGCTGCCTGATAAACTCTGTTTTCGTGCCATACGGCAATCGCCGTTGGTTTTTATAGCTCCTTTGGCCAGCAGCCCTCTCCGAGACATGCTCGACGAGAGCTTGCAGACCAAGAGCGGCCTACCGTGGGAGCGCATTCCTCTGGTGCTGTCAGAATCTGGTCTGGCAAGGACCAGGGTGAATCTTTGGTTTCGTGAGCGACAGATTCGCCCGAATATATACGCTCAGGTCAGTGGCAACGAGGCTATCGTGAGTATGGTCAGTCTTGGATTTGGAGTGGGAGTAGTGCCTCTGCTGGTCGTTGAGAACAGCTTGCTTGGAGGAAAAGTCGAAACTCTGAAAGTCGAACCCCAGCTGGAGCCGTTCTCTATTGGTCTGTGTACACTGCGACGCAAACTGCACAGCCCACTCATTAAAGCGTTTTGGGATCTTTCTCAAGAGCATATGGGAAGAGAGGTCGAGCCACCACAATCCTTTTCGAAATCAGGATGTGTATAATCACGCTGCACTGAACTCCGTTATTGCTGATTTGCCTGTAGCTCAACCTCCCGAGGAAACACCTGCACTATGGATACTGAGAACGATAAAGATCAAGAACATAGTCTCATTCCGATCGATGAGCATGAGGAGGTTGTATCCGAGGATGGTAAAAGAATTCGTCGGCGCGGTATTTATCTGTTGCCGAATTTGCTTACGTTGGGGGCTTTATTTGCTGGTTTTTACGCAATCATTGCGGGGATGGGAGGGAATTTCAATGAGGCGGGCTGGGCAATCCTGATTGCTGCCGTGCTGGATGGTCTTGATGGTCGAGTTGCCCGGCTGACAAATACACAAAGCGCGTTCGGAGCGCAGTTCGATAGTCTTTCGGATATGGTGTCTTTTGGAGTTGCCCCTGCGCTTATTATTTTCAGTTGGGCCTTGTCTTCTTTGGGAGAAGCTGGTTGGGCTGCAAGCTTCATTTACATCTCCTGTGCAGCTCTGCGATTGGCTCGATTCAATGTGCAAATGGGGACGGTAGACAAGCGTTTTTTTGTTGGGCTTCAGAGTCCGGTGGCGGCAGGATTGGTGACATTTGTCGCCTGGGCCGGTTACAAATATGGCGTCGAGATTACACCGACAATTGCTTTTGCTACCGCTGTACTTACAGCTTTTACCGGCATCTTGATGATTTCCAATTTCCGATACTTTAGTTTCAAAGAAATACACGTTAAAGGTACTGTTCCATATGTAGTGTTTTTGATGGCAGTCGTGTTGTTGGTGGTGATCGCCCAGAATCCCCATGAAGTTTTACTGACGATGTGCGTCCTCTATGCGGCCACCGGTCCGGCTATCTGGCTTTACAAGATGCCTGCTACGAAGCTACGAAAGTCTGGATCTGGTCCAGCTGCGTGAGTGAGAGTTTTGACTAGGTGGTGCTCGTAGGGTATTGGAAGATGTTCGATAGATAAAATTCCCATAACTGTGGTTCTTCAATAAAGGTAGACAGCATGTTGATCAAGTCGCGATCTGATATTCGTCCCTCCGAAATTACACCCGAGAGTGTGTATCTTAATCGTCGCCAGTTCATCACCACCAGTCTAGGGGTAGCAGTAGGAAGTGTTGCTGCTGGACTGTTGCCGCAGGAAAGCGTTGCGGCAGCAGGAGATGGCCTAAGAGCGACAGCTCCTAGTGATATGGTCAGGACTGCTCCCGCAGCATGGTGGGGGCCGAAATTTAACTCAATAAAGCCTGTTGATGTTGACGGCAGTTTTTATACAGAGGAGCCGCTTACGCCATACAAGGACGTTATTTCCTATAACAATTTTTATGAGTTTGGAACCGATAAAGGAGACCCGATAGCCAATTCCGGGGCTTTCAAAGCCGATCCATGGTCTGTGGCTATTGAGGGTGAGATTGAAAAGCCGGGAGTTTATACGCTCGAAGACATTTTGAGGCCGCACGATCTGGAAGAGCGTATCTACCGATTGCGCTGTGTTGAAAGATGGTCGATGGTCGTGCCGTGGGTGGGATTCCCACTCGCTGATTTGATCAAGCGCTTTCAACCGACATCCAAAGCAAAGTATGTGGAATTTCTAACATTGCAAGATCCACAGAACATGCCAGGCCAGCGCTCTCGTTTTACTACCATCGATTGGCCTTATAGAGAGGGATTGAGGATAGATGAAGCCATGAATCCGTTGACCTTACTTGCGGTTGGCATATATGGGAATTATCTCCCTCCCCAGAATGGAGCTCCCATCAGGCTTGTTGTGCCATGGAAATATGGTTTCAAAAGCATCAAATCCATAGTCAAAATACGCTTCACTGAAACTGAACCTGCCACCAGCTGGAACATGCTTGCACCGCAAGAGTATGGTTTTTATGCAAATGTGAATCCTGAGGTGCACCACCCGCGCTGGCGTCAAGATATGGAGACAAGGTTGCCGCAAACTCTTTTGAGTAGTTCACGGATGCCAACACAGTTGTTTAATGGATATGCAGAGCAGGTGGCATCTATGTATTCAGGAATGGATCTGTCCAAGCTTTACTGAAATCGATAGTAATACGGTGCATTGATGTTCACGTCGCTGAGATGGTTGGTTTTCCTTGCGTGCCTTATACCTTTTATCAGCATAGTGATTGCTGTTATCCGCAATACCTTGGGGCCTGATCCTGCTGATGAGCTGGCCATTCAGACTGGACTGTGGACTCTGCGGTTTTTATTGCTTTCGATGTCGATAACACCACTAAAAAACATAAGTGGGTGGTCCAAGCTACTTGTATTCAGGCGATCATTTGGATTATTTGCTCTTTTTTACGCATCTCTGCATCTGGCCACCTACGTAGTGTTTCTTCTCCAGTTTCGGTGGTCTGAAATAGCAGGCGATATTCTTGAAAGGCCTTACATAACAGTAGGGTTTGCCGCCTATATAATTCTTGTGGCGCTCGGTCTCACTTCCAATAAGGCAAGCATCAGGCGAATGGGGCGTCGTTGGAAGCAGCTACATAGTCTTGTCTACGTTGCAAACATACTAGGATTGTTACACTTGTTTTGGATTTTGAGATCAGATCTTTCAGAAGCTGTATTTTATGGTATTATCTTGCTCCCGCTTTTGCTGTACCGCATATACGCTTTTCGTGAAGGCGGTCGGTCGAGGCAGTATTTTTTAGTAAAGGCTGGCAAGGGTTAATTTTTTCGTAGTTTATCTAAGAGATTTTCAATTAATTTTCTAATAGATGGCTTGCAAGAGAAGAAATTAAACTTATAATGCGCGCCCTTGTGACGAGATGTGCAAGGGGTGGAAAGAAGAGAGTTTGAG